>OY969900.1:457500-1461658 GCA_963704475.1 uncultured Alphaproteobacteria bacterium | reverse complement strand
CTTGGTTGGTGTGGCCATGTATCACAGGTTCACGGTAAACAGTACTAATAGTTGAGTAGCCATAGAGAGAATTTATATGAATCACAGCGGAGGCGAGCAAAAGAAAGCTTACCTTGATCATAAGATTCTGAGAAGAATATTTATTGCTTATTATTTCATTCATTTCTCTAATTTTTTCCAAGATTTTTGTTGTTTTTGAGAAAGAGACTCCAGTTAACTACACAAAATCCATGCATATGCTATTTTTGTTGTCTATGGTGTCTCTCTCTATCTCATCCAAACCTTCCCCCTCGGTGTCTCTTGTTCTCTCTCAGCTCGTAAGAATGAGACACTTTGTCATCAATTATTTTTCACAAAAACCTTGGCCCATTCCGCTGCAAGTGCATATCTGAGGTTTAATATTTCAATATCGAGCATGTGTTGGCCGTTCCAGGCTTTACTGGAGCAACATTAGGGTCACACCATATGATGTATCGCGTCCGGGGATTTGGCGTACAGTTTCCACCTACACGCCCTGTGTCATTGGCACTCAGTGGACACAAGCCCCCGACAGCATGGTAATTCATGTTGGCACAGTAAGAAAGGTAGGTATTATCCAGCTCCAGAGCACTCACTTGTGCTCTTAATGGGCTCAAAGTACATCCTAATGTAATCCGCACATGTTAATAACAATGTCTTCATTGAAACAGTTCTATTATACCAAGGTGTTTCTGGTCGGCCTGATGTTGTGTCCAGTGAGTAACCGCTACGTTGGACATGAGTAGATGTATCCATTTGTTCGTAATTTTGCATTGCCTGAACCTTCAAGTTGCAGCCAAGAGATAAAATCATTAACAGGGTTGGTATAATTTTTTTAAGTTTTTTAGTCATTTTGTTTTTTTTGCAACGGGTATCGTCATAATTTGAGTTTTTTATGTGCGAGTAGCGGTCGTTTTTTAGAGGTCATACGATAGGTAGTCATCTAGTATTTTTTTAGTCTAAGGTGGGCCCGCTGGGGGCCACACCAGTGTAGATGCAATCGAATGGTCATTCACAGGCCCATTGTGAGCATCCCCCATCATCAGCCTCATCACAGAAGGTATGACACATCCCCGGGCAGTCTGCTGTGCAGAAGGGCCCTGGCACAGGCAGCTCCGTGTACATGCCGCCCGCGCACACAGCCACGCATGTCCCATCCGCGTTTGCGTTCATGGAATATAAAATTGTTAGAAATCCAAAAACTAGAACTGATGTCTGTAGTAATTTTGTATACATATTGTTTCCTTTCTTTTATTGCCCTCTCAGTGTCAGAGATGAGAGAGTGTTTTGTTTCACGAACCGGAAGCTTCTAAAAAGTTTCATTTTTGGTCTTTTAAGCTCTCGACGTGACTCTGATTGTATAAAATATATTTTCCACTTTCCTGATGCTGCTGGAGTGACTTTCTCACAATCCTTTCGTGCAGTGGTGTGCTTTGATCTGGGGTGACAAGGGCTTGTATACGCCCTCACTCATCCTGAAGCCACATTTACTCACAGTTCCAACTGTCTAACCCGCCATCGAATGAGCAGGCTATATTACACTGAGCGGGACATACAGTCTGGCAACTATCCTCCCACCCTTGGTCGATGAATTGGCCATTGTTGCAACTACAGGTGCAGTCCCCGGCCATTGCGTCAATGTTCATGTGGCCTGAAATTGTTAGAAGCCCAAAAGCTAGAACTGATGTCCAGAGTAAATTTTTATGCATGATAACTTTCCTTTTTTTTATTGCCCTCTCAGTGTCAGAGATGAGAGAGTGGTTTGTTACACGGGCCGGCAACTTCGAAGAGGAGGTCAAGCACTAACTTCTAATAGTACCGACACGTCTCTGATATTTTTTATAATAAGTGGATCATTGTACGATTTATATCCGCGAAAAATACGTACGTAAAAAATACGTAATGTGTTGAATGTTGTTTCTCGTAAAACCCCATAATTTGTCAGAAGTGGCGGAATAAGGGATCATTTTATCTTTCACGGATTTTTTACCGAGGAATAAAAAAAAATTTAGTATGCGTTAGAATGGTGCATGTGAATAAATTCTTGGATCAAGCTATACAAAGATATCGCCGCTGCAGCTTACCACACAATCATGCAATCTCAGTCCTTTCCTGGGAGAAAACAACTTAAAAAGATCTCTTTACAAAGAAAACCCCTTGTCATGATCATGCTCGACCTCGTGAGAAATAACAGGCTTAGGGGCCTTAAAGGTCTTGGCAGGGCAGGGCAGGGCAAATCATGACCATCATAAAGATCATGGGGAAGAGCGACCTTGTCGATATGATTCAAGTACTGACTGACCTTATCTCGAAACTCATGGATACTTCCAGGGTAAGTACTGAGCTCATGAGTATTACCAGGGTCAGACATCTGCTTCAAGAGATTATCCGCTTCATGACGCCGGAAGAAGTCGATTTCATGAGCATTGGTTGAGTGATAGAGCTGGGTATAGTCCCTGTGTTCAAGGGTTTGTGCAATCTGCATCATGGTGGCGATTTGGGTCTCGGAAGGTTTTTCTCCATGCGTTTCCATGTACCGAAAGATATTTTTGGTACAGTGTTGAGCGGCCTCTGAAGACAAGATATTTTCAGCAGAAGAATGGGTATACGCTAATTTGTAGGCTAAGGAATCTGTTTGGGTTCGATGCTCCTTGAGCTCCTGCTGCGCAAGGGCTTCGATATTTGATGGGGTCCTTAGCACTTGTTGTTTAGCTTGCAGGAAAAGACGTCCCTCAATGGACGCTCTTCTCTCCGCAATTGAATGGGCAAGAATGCGTTCACTTTCTTTGAAATTGTCATTTAGATGCCACCCCTTGATGATCTCCTCGCGGATTTCAGGAATACGTTTAAGTTCATACTTGGCGCGTAAGGAGGCAGCCGAGATTTCTTGTTCTGTCGGCATGCGTCCCTTGAGGACATGGCTATGCAGCAGATAGGTGGCTGTTTTTTCTGCCTGCTCTGAGAAGCGCTGTCTTCTTTCAGGAGTCAGCTCATTTCCTTCTTTTTCCATGACTTTGCGGAGCCTGTCTTCGCAAAATGCTTTAAGCGCATCGAAGGAATGGCGTGGAATGCCGTTTTCTTTGTGACTGTCCGTAAGGGAGGAGGCGATGACTTTCTCCGTACTGAAAGTCCGTTCCTGCTTCATGCTTATTCCTTCCTGCCGAAGCTTGTCTTCCTCATACTTCAAGCTTGGGACGTCGTGCTTCAAGTTTGTCGTTGCCTGTTTCAAGCTTTCTGCCTCCATCCGCAAGCTTTCGGCTCTGGTTTCTTCTCGAAGCCCTCCTTTTGAGAATGTTTCAGAATTTACTCGAATAGCAGGGTTTCGACCCTTCAAATCTCGCCACTTCGACTCTTGACCCCCTTCCCAGGAAATGATCTGCCACACTCCAAAAGGCACGTTTAGAAACTGCCCCCATGGCATCCAATTCGTCAGAAACACGCTCAACTATTTTTGTGAGAAGGGTCTCTTCCTTGTGCATACGTTCTTCAAGGGAAGTTGCATCCAAGTAATTCGCTGCAACAAGCTTTTCTCCTGATTTTGAGAGCATATCGGGAAGTTTTTCGGCTCTCCAGAAATCAAGAGAGCTCCCAAAGACCTGGACGTCTTCCCGATGGCGGGTCATAGCCACATAGGCAAAATTCTGGTTCATTTCAGATGATGCCAGAACGTAGGTTTTATCAACCGTTGTTCCTTGAGATTTATGAATGGTAATTGCCCAGCCATGATCAAAGTACGGATTGAGAGTGGGGGCAAAGGAGACATTGTTTTCTTTTGTTGTTTCTAGTTTTTCTTCTGTTCTTTTTGCTTTTGCTGTTTCGTCATCCACCCTCACCTGAATCTTGTGAGGGGTCAGCGCTGTAATGGTTCCCATGGTTCCATTCTTAACACCTAATCCGTAATTGTTGCGCGTAAAGACAATTCTGTCGCCTTTGGAAAATTCTTTTTCTTTTTTAAGAATGTGCTTTTTGCCAAAATCATCGTCGACTTCTTTCTTGGTTGTGTAGATAAACTCTTGTTTCTCAAGATGGCCGGAGGTTTTTAAAAGAAAGCGCGCTTGGGCATTAAGAGAATCCACATCCCGATTGCTGAATGCAAGCATAAGAGAGTACTTGTCTGGGGACTGTTGATAAGACGTGTGCCATGCGTTAATCAAAGTTGCAGTGGTCTCTTGTCGTACCTCAAGAGAGGCGTGACCCTTTGGCTTTGTAAGACCCACAAGCGCGTCAAGACCACACTTTTTCAGAATATTTCTTGCTTCTTCTTGTTTCTGGGAGAGCGCTTGGCTTTTATCCACAAGAAGCATGGCCATTTTAGTGGGATCGAGAAAGCGGGATTCAAGAATGGCCTTACAGGCTGTGCCTTCTTGTAGAATATGCGTGGTAGAGTCCTTTTCTAAATCTTTCCACCTCAGGTATCGTTCAAAGTCGTGATGGTCGCGAATGAGGGATGGGGTTTTAGACTTTTCTACCTCTCGGGCCATTTCTCGGTAAATAAGAGAAGAAACACGGTTTGAAACCTCATAAAGGTTGATAAGGTCTTTCCAATCTTGATTTGCGATCACCGGAGGGGTAATAAAAAAAGGAAACCCTATGACAAATAAATCAAAAGCAACTCACGGATCTGATGGTGAAGATAGCGATGGCGACAATCCAACGTCGACGCATCCGGTGCAGCCTCATCAACTTCAAGTGAATCAAGCAGCCAAAGTGACGCGGATTCAGATGACGATTCCTCGTCAGCCACATCAAGTGCTTCAACCAGTGATAGTGACTCAGACCCTGATGATGATGCGCCGCCAATATATGTATGGAACCCTGATAAGGGGTATCACGAAGATGTTCGAAAGCACAGAAGAATGGGTGTAGCCCCCAGGCTACTTGACCCTGTACCCTATGAGGAACGCCAAGCTCAAAAAAAATTATGTGGCCTATTTAAAGGGTTAGCGGCTTCTGTTGCTGTTATAGGATCCATGCAAGAATAAAAACAGCTGCAGTTTTCTGCCGCAGGTGGTCCTACACCCGGTTTTGGGACTGCGTTGCAAAAAAAAAAATGGAACCTTGACATTTAATTGAGTTAGAAGAAGATGAACGTTGAGTAAACACTCGATTAAAGAAACACAGGAAAAAGCTTTAGAGAATACGAAGTTGCGTTATGGTCAAAAAGTCTCTGCTAGAGATTCTCAATAAACTAGAAAATCTGGGCGCATTTTAGTACTTCCTCTAATTATCTTTCCTCTAATAAAGGACAAAAAAAATGCATAAAAAATATCTCCAGACATTAGTCATGATGACAATCTTGATTCTTTCCCTCCCCACTCAATCCTGGGCACCACCTCAAGGACGTCCACCAGAATATGACCCATTTACTGAACGCCTTCCAGCTCAGAAAGGTGTGTATAGAGTTTTTGATCGAAATGGTATATGTCGGTATGTAGGATCGTCAAACGATGTTGATAAGCGTGTAACAGCCCATGTGAGAACAGGTACTATCAGAAGAGGAGACATAGTCTCAGTTACAACATTTCATGGAAATACTGGTCAAAATACTGTGGCTGATTATGAAGTGAGAGAAATAAGCAGGCTTAATCCTACGGAAAATATCCACCCAGGTGGTCCGGGAAGACCTTGGGGGCATTAGACGGGGTACAATAGAAGTGGCGTATCATGAGGGGGAAATAAGCAACCCTCAACCTTAACAAAGTAAGGAGATACGCCATGGATAAAGATAATGTAGTTGAATTGATTCAACCAGGAGAATTTCGTGATCAACTGACAGAAATTCTCAAACAAGGAGCCCAGAATCTTGTTTTGACAGAAGTGGCGGCCGAATTTGCGACTTTTTTGGAAGGTTACTCAGCAGAGAAACTGGAAGACGGACGCAAACGAATAGTCAGACACGGTCATTTGCCTGAAAGAAAGGTCGTCACAGGAATAGGAGCCATTCCGGTTAAGGTGCCACGTTCACGAGATCGCAAAGGACATGGCTCTCCAGATGCGATTCGCTTTGCGTCCCAACTTCTTCCTCCCTATGTCAGACGAAGTAAAAGTGCTGAAATGGCTTTGCCTTACCTTTACCTGAAAGGAATCTCCTCTGGAGACTTTTCGCATGTGATGCCTGTTTTGCTGGGCAAGGATGCTATAGGTTTTTCTGCAGATACAGTGCTTCGCTTACGTAAGGAGTGGAAGGAAGATTATAAGAAATGGAGCCTCCGAAACCTTGAAAGCAAAAACTACGTCTACTTATGGGCTGACGGTGTTTATCTTCAAGCTCGTATGAAGGTTGAGAAGCAATGTATGCTGGTGATTATAGGGGCAACCCCTGAGGGAAAGAAGGAATTGGTGGGTTTTCTTGATGGATATCGGGAAAACGCCCAAAGTTGGAAAGAGCTTTTACTTGATCTCAAAGCGAGAGGTCTCCGTGTCCCCTCAGCTTGCGGTTGGAGATGGCGCTCTTGGCTTTTGGAAGGCCTTGGAAGAAGTTTTTCCTCAAACCCGTGTTCAAAGATGTTGGGTGCATAAGACAGCCAATGTGTTGAACAAAATGCCCAAGTCCATGCAAAGCAAAGCGAAAGCAGATTTGCACAATATATGGATGGCTGAAGGCAAGGAGGAAGCCACAAAAGCCTTTGACTTATTCCTTGAGAAATACAAAGCCAAGTATCCAAAAGCGACAGATTGTCTTGAAAAAGATCGCACTGACCTGCTCACCTTTTACGATTTTCCTGCCGAGCATTGGAAGCATATTCGCACTACAAACCCTATTGAAAGCACTTTTGCAACGGTCAAGCACAGAACAAGGCGTTCGAAGGGTGTCTTGCACGAGAAACGGCCATGATTATGGTGTTTAAATTGATCAAAAGTGCATAGAAATCCTGGCGGAAACTTGATGGAAAAAATCAATTGCCAAAGCTCATTTCTGGTGTCAAATTTAAGGATGGTTGCGAAATCATCTCCTCTGATGAACTGAGGGCTGCTTAATATGCCCCGTCACCAACTTTTGCGATTAACTCTGAAGCTATAGGCCAAGCCTTGTGGATCCACGCGTCAAACGCGTAGCTCTCCTGTCAGAGAGTAACAATTGTCAAATTTTTTAATAAATATAATAGAAAGGAAAATAAACATGCAGAAAAAAACTCTCCGAACATTACTTATGTTGGTCTATAGTAGCTTGAGCGTACTAACCTATTCGCCGGATTGTTGGGCACCTCCTAAGCACAATGCACCCACAGCTTATGGTGATGAAAACTTTAGAACGCTAGCGACTGCCTTGCGAGCTTGCGAAGCGACATGGAACTCTCCTCAAGAAGGAAGAACCGATGGTCACCGCAGAGTGCTTTCAGAGCCGTTGGTTTTACCCGAAGAAATAGAGAGAATAAAAAGAATGCATCCATCTGCGCGCAGGGTTAAAACAGACACCACAGGGTCTGTTCTTGGTTTTTTTTGCTGTAGCTCGAAGGAGTGCTTATCGTGGTGCTTCGCTTGTGACGATATAGCAAAGGCGATGACTAGACAATTTTTCACCGACTACGCACGTGCACATGCTATCCCTGGTGCGGATGTCCACTCACCAACAAGTATGTATCTGCATAGAGGAGAAGAGGTTGTAAAAGCTGCTGCCGTTGTTGCAGGCAGAGCTGCTACCACCGTTGCAGGTGTCCCCACTGCTGTTGCAAACGCTGTAGATGCTGCTGCCGCTGTTGCAGGTAGAGTTGCTTCCACCGTTGCAGGGGCCCCGACCGTTGCCGTTGTTCCTAGAGCCCCCAACAACTAAGGAAATGGTGAAAATTGGCATGAGGTGAGGCTGCCGGACTCCTGAAGGAGAAATCGTGTGTGTTAGGGTAACGAATAGGGTGGAGGATCACAGCTCCGAAACCTCAACTAAGCGAAACCTTTTTTCGGCTGGGTTTGCAATAGGGGAAACAGCAAAGGGAGAAGGAAAATTCATGATGATACAAAAGCAGGCTACGAAGCACTATGGAAAGACTAACGAGAGATGAGCGCAAAGATCCTGAGTTAGACACTCCCTTGAGTAAATAGCAGCAATTCCCGCTGAGACTGGAGATGAAGGATTTTAGTCATTTTGCAGAGGTATTTTTCACTAGTTTTTTCACCAGAATCCAATTCTTCTGCGGTGTTTGGCGGTTTTGCAGCGGAAATTGCTGGTCGTTCAATGATGAGACGCCCTGTTAAACACGAAAAACAGGACAGGAAGCGTACTGAGAAGACAAGCGTCGTCCTCAAAAAATTGCCGAAAACTACCTGATTACGCAGGGCGATTCGATACAATTAATTAAGTAGCCAGTTTAAATACTGCGTCTATTTTCATGGCGTTTTCAATAAGTATTCCTCTTATTGAAGGTGATTTTTTAGAATTAAAGTTGAAATTTTTTCGAATAATATTGAGAGCGAGACTGATGCACGTGGAGAAAATGGTTGGATTAATATGACGTTTGGATGCATCCTCAGAGAAACTAACGTCTTTGACATAGTTGAGTCCGTTTTCAATGAGCCAATGATCACGAATATAGGTTGCGTAGTTCCTGGCTGTTAATAATACCATTTATAAAAAATAGTTAGCATAATTTAGCCCAGCTTCGCTGACAAAGGGACGCGATTTCATTTGGATTTTTTATCCATGTATTCCAAGCTTTACAGGCAATATCTGCTATTTCTTCGGTTGATTGATAAACTCGATTATTAAAGAATCTGTCTTTAAGAACCCTCCAAACTGACTCTTGTGCATTTAACTCAGGAGAATAAGGAGGTAGATAAAGAATGCTGATATTCTCTGGAATTCGAAGCAACTGATTGATATGCCAACCTGCTCGGTCCATAACGATTACTCCATGCTTTCCGATCGGAATATGAAGAGATATTTCTTCCAAATGAAGTTGCATCGCCTCTCCATTTGCAGTTGGGGCAATAATGGCAGCTGCTGTCTGCGCTTCAGGACAAATAGCTCCAAAGATGTATTGGTACATAAACTGTTGTTGCCTAACAACGCGTGGTCTTGTGCCCTTTTGCGCCCACAGGCGACTCAAAGATCCCTGTTGTCCTATTCTGGTTTCATCTTGGAACCAAACCTGCACTTTATCCAAAGGGGTCCCCTCTGGAATGGCTTCTAAAACAAGTGAGCTAAACTCATTTTTTAAAAGAATCTTGGAGATTTTTATCTGCCTTAGGGTGAACCGACCTTGCTGTAATCCAGGAATATCCTAATCGATGCAACAGGGGATATATGCCTGATAGGCCGTACTCCACTTTAAATTTCGATTGAATAAGACCCCTTATGTCTTCGGCTCTTAAGCGCCCACCTTTTAAAGAGTCCGTAAGGCCAGCAATCTCATCTTTGAGCTGAACCTCATCAAGAGCAGAAAGCTTTGAGTTCCGCCCTCTGCCTGGACGAATTGATAGCAAGCTATCAATACCTCCTTCCGCATATAAATGGATCCACTCTCTAATCGTGTATTCCGTTTTCAAAAGCAATGAGGCCGTTTCTTTTACGCTCTTACCCTCCTGAATATACCGGAGAGCCAGCAGCCTCAGCCCTTGTTTCTTCTGGCCATGAGTCTTGTATAGAGCCTTAAAATCTTCTTTCTCAAAGTACTGGGGGAGATGGAGGGGACGTGCCATTTGCTGACCTTCTTGTTATTCCTGAAGACCAGCATATTATATCATTTATTTTTTGTAAATGGTATAAGAGAAAATCACGGATGCTCTCTATAAGCTTATCCTCAAGCTGACGCTCATGAAGAGTTTCGCTAATATCTAAAAACTCAAGATTATATTCACTCTTAAAGAGGCTTTGGGATAAATCTGACGTGTTTGAAGGGAGCGTACTTGAAAATTGGTTATCGCCTTTCCTTCTCGATCGTAGAGGTGGCTGTCTATCTGAAGGGCAAGCACATTTCTAGACCAACCATTCTCAATAGTTTTTTTAATATACCAAGCGCGTTGGGTTGGGTCCGAGACCTTATCAAGAATAGTTTGGTTATGATACCATGTAATTTGCGCAGGCCCCGCCTGCGTAAATTCATAATCGGGATAAGTGGCTGCAAAAGTCTGCATAGGATCTTTTGAACCTTAGGAATCAGTCCATGTTCTTTCGCAAGACTGAGAACGCACTTCATGTAGTACGCTATATCATTGCCCTCTAGTGTCCCATGAGTGTCCCGCGATGAAAAGAGTGTTTTTCAAAAATCGTTGATTTCATTGGCAGGAGTGGAGGGACTCGAACCCCCAACCCCCGGTTTTGGAGACCGGTGCTCTAGCCAGTTGAGCTACACTCCTGTAGATAGTAATTAGTGTTTAGTAATTAGTAATTAGAATTTTCTACTCACTAATTACTACTCTGGAGCGGGTGAAGGGAATCGAACCCTCATAGCCAGCTTGGAAGGCTGGAGCTCTACCATTGAGCTACACCCGCGTGTTCTAAAATCCTTATACACATTTTCCTCTACCTTGCAAAAAGTTTTTTTGGAGTGTGCGGGTTCAGTCAGGGTGATTCAATACGATTAATTGTACCAACTTGCAATCAATTAATATAGAGCAGTAGTCAAGGGACACTCATGGGACAGGTGGAGATAAAAAATGCTAACAAATCTGCATCAGTGGCAATAAGGGTAAGCACACAATTGATTGGTTTAATTGATATATTTTATTATTGGTCACGACCCATTAAATATTTTGCGGGTCTTGAAAACCGGAAGTTGGGGGGGCGAGTCCCTTCACTCCTGCCAAGATTGTGCCGCTCTCTTAAAATATTTGTATTTCTCCTCAAACCCTGTTAAGAAAGAGGGAAATAAATCTGGAAAACACCTATGGTTAAAACATCGCCTTTTGAATTTATTCGCCAAGTGCGTCAGGAAATAAACAAAGTTACCTGGCCAACACAGAAGGAAACAATTGTCACCACCATTATGGTATTTATAATGGTATTTATTTGTGCCATCTTCTTTTTGGTGGTAGACCGTAGCCTTTCCTGGGGAGTATCATTAATTTTAGGACTGAGAGCATAAACCATGACTGAAATCTTCCGTTGGTATGTTGTGAATGTCTATGCAGGATTTGAAAAAAAGGTTGCAGAGTATATCCGCGAACAAGCGGAAAAAAAGGGTCTTAACGATCAAATCGAAATGGTTTTGGTGCCCACCGAAGAAATTGTGGAAATTAAAAAAGGGGCGAAAGTCACCTCTGAGCGGCAATTTTTTCCAGGGTATCTTCTCATTAAAATGCACCTGACAGATGAGGTTTGGCACTTTGTACGCCACGTGCCAAAAGTATCTGGCTTTTTAGGGGCGCGGGGAAAGCCTGTGCCTATTACTCAAGGGGAAGTGGACAGAATTCTAGCCCAAGTCCAAGAAGGAATTGAAAAACCGAAATCAACGGTAACGTTTGAAATTGGTGAGTCCGTCCGTGTGAGTGAAGGGCCATTTAGTTCATTTTCAGGAATTGTGGAAGAAGTGGACGAAGATAAACAGCGCTTAAAAGTTTCTGTTTCTATTTTCGGAAGATCTACCCCAATAGATTTAGATTTCGTTCAAGTGGAGAAACAATAGCTAGTGGTCAGTAATCAGTAGTCGGTCGTCAGTAAGGTAAAGTCCTTGAAGATATGCATGATTCATATTAACTGATTACTCACAACTGAGCACTGATTACTAAAGAGGAGTAAAATGGCAAAGAAAATTGTAGGTTACATTAAGCTGCAGATTCCTGCAGGAAAAGCGAACCCTTCCCCTCCCGTAGGCCCTGCTTTGGGTCAGAGAGGGCTTAATATTATGGAATTCTGTAAGGCATTTAATGCCCAGACTCAGAATATGGAACCCGGGATGCCGATTCCTGTGGTAATCACAGCGTACGCAGACCGGACGTTTAGCTTTATTAGCAAGACGCCCCCTGTCAGTTATTTTTTGAAAAAAGCAGCAGGGCTTGCCAAGGGGTCAACGACACCGGGTGCTGGATATGTTGGTAAAGTAACGATGGCTCAGGTGCACGATATTGCAAAGACCAAAATGGTAGATCTAAATGCAAACGACATTGAAGCGGCTTCTCAAATGATTAAGGGGTCAGCGCGGTCAATGGGTATTGAGGTTGTGGAGTAAAGTTATGACAGGAAAACGTATACGCAAAGCTTATGAAGGTCTTGAGGCTCTCTCCTCTTGCCCAGTCAAAGAGGCCGTTCGGATTATTAAAGAGCGCGCAACAGCTAAGTTCGATGAGACGATTGAAATCTCAATGAATCTAAACATTGATGCGCGAAAATCGGATCAAAATATTCGAGGAGTAACCCAGCTTCCCGCAGGGACAGGAAAAACTCTTCGCGTGGCTGTGTTCGCTAAGGGCCCCAAAGCTGAAGAAGCCCGTAAAGCAGGCGCTGAGCTCGTAGGAGATGAAGATTTAGCAGAAAAGGTTCAAGCAGGGGAACTCAATTTTGATCGGTGTATTGCAACTCCTGACATGATGGGCCTCCTTGGAAAGTTGGCGCGGGTCTTAGGGCCGCGAGGGTTGATGCCTAATCCCAAATTAGGGACTGTCACGATGGATGTAGCGGAAGCTATTAAAGCGGCGAAGGGAGGGCAAGTGGAATATCGGGCTGATAAGGCGGGTATTGTTCACGCTGGCGTCGGCAAGGCAAGCTTTTCTGCAGAAAATATTGAAAAAAATATCCGCTCTTTTGTGGATGCTATTTTGAAAGCTAAGCCAACGGGTGTAAAGGGATCGTTTGTGAAGAAGATATCTCTTTCCTCCACCATGGGCCCCAGCGTGTGTGTGGATATTGGGGATTTGTAGGATTAAAACAATTTGACACCGCCTCAACGGGCGTATATTAATATGTAAGCAACTCAGACTGTGAAGCGCCTTAAATCTAAGAAACGTTTCACAGTACAGATAAGCAAAAGATTAGGAGAGGGGAACCCCTCTCTCAACCTGTCAAAGACTGTAAGGACTGTAGGCTTTACGCCAGACGTTTAAAGGTTATGTTAACATAGCCCCTTACATAGAGAGGAGAACAAATTGCAAAGTTACTTTCCCAATTTGCCATCCCCTGAATTAGATATTAGTCATTAGAATTTTCTAATCTCTAACGTCTAATCACTAATTACACTCTAACAATTGGAGACGTGACCTTATGGATCGGAATGAAAAAGAGCAACTTGTAGCCTCAATGCGGCAAGGTCTAACTGAGGCAAACCTCGTCATTGTAGCTCAACAAACCGGCCTTACGGTGGCAGAAGTTTCTGACCTAAGGCGTCAAATGCGGGATGCAGGAGCTCACTATAAAGTTGCCAAAAATACACTCATACGCTTGAGTGTTACCGGAACTCCCAGTGAAAGCCTGTATGATATGCTCAAAGGCCCTACAGCCCTTGCATATTCAAAAGATCCTGTGGCAGCAGCAAAGGTGACGACGACTTTTGCTAACACTAATGAGAAATTAAAAATCATGGGAGGCGTCCTGGATGGGAAGCTGTTAACTCCTAAAGAAATCGATGCTCTCGCAAAGCTTCCTTCTTTGGACGTCTTGCGCGCAAAGATTATAGGTGTTTTCTTAGCACCAGCAACACGTATTGCGAGCGTTTTGAAGGCGCCAGCTGGCCAAGTGGCACGTGTCATTTCCGCCTATGGCCAAAAAGGCTAATCAACTTAACAACATTTAACAAAGGAGTAACTTACCATGGCTGCAAATCTTGAAAAAATCGTAGAACAACTCTCTGAACTCACCGTGATGCAAGCGGCAGAGCTTTCCAAAATGCTTGAGGAAAAGTGGGGCGTAAGCGCTGCGGCTCCTGTTGCAGTAGCAGCGGTTGCCGGAGCAGCGGCAGATGCAGCTCCTGCCGAGGAGAAAACAGAATTTGAGGTTATCTTAGCTTCTGCTGGAGATAAGAAAATTGAAGTAATTAAAGAAGTTCGGACAATCACAGGACTTGGCCTCAAAGAAGCGAAAGATCTTGTTGAAGGGGCGCCAAAGACATTGAAAGACGCTACACCAAAGGCTGAAGCTGAAGAAATCAAGAAAAAGCTTGAAGCTGTTGGAGCAAAGGTTGAATTGAAGTAGGTATAGGGTGAATTGCAAAATTCACCACCCCTTGTGATGATGAATGCCTCTCCCCTTGTGGGAGAGGTCGCCGCAACGCGGCGGGTGAGGGATATCTAAATTAATACATCCTTATTCTAAAAACACACAACTGCAAATCCATTTTTTAAGACCCTGTGCGCTGCATCATCAGTGTTCCTTCATACCCCCCCTCACCCGCCCCCTTCGGGGACGACCTCTCCCACAAGGGGAGAGGTAAATTATAATCACCACCTCGCCTCTTCTCCCGGCCCTATGCTTGCAAACGTTGTCTTTCGTATCATCAAGCGTTGGGAAATGGAAATAAGATCCTCACGTGTCACCGCGTTCACCTTATCAATGATTTCTTGATAAGGAATGGGGCGGTTATAAATGAGCATGTGTTGTGCAAGTTGTTCACAGCGTGCAGAGGTTTTCTCTAGGCCCATGAGAAGCCCTGCTTTAAATTGGGCTCTGCTACGCTCAATTTCTGAGTCTTGGAGTGTTTTTGAAAAGTCTTCAAACACGCCCTTAAGAGTGGGGATGAGCTCCTTAACTTTCGATTCTCCTGTACCTGCATAGATTCCAAAAATTCCTGCATCTCGGAAGACAGAATTAAAGGAAGAGATAGAATACACAAGCCCCCGTTTTTCGCGGACTTCTTGGAAAAGGCGCGACGACATTCCTCCCCCTAAAAGGCTTGAAAAAACAGCCAGCGGGAAATAGTCCGGATGCCCGTAAGGGCAAGACTCAAACCCTATCAAAATGTGGACTTGTTCAAGGTCTTTCTTTTCAAAGAAATGCCCTCCTTGATAGGTTGCCTTTTCATATCCTTTGACTTCATGCTGAGGAAGGTTTGAAAAACACTTTTTAACTAACGCAACAACTTCCTCATGATTTATGGCGCCCGCTGCTGCAAAAACCATACGAGACGCTGTATATTCCCGCCCCATATACGTTTTTAAATCTTCCCCTGAAATTTTACGAACAATATCTGGGGGACCCAAAATAGGACGGCCTAAAGGGTGATTCGGGAAAGCTGTCATCTGAAAATGATCAAAAACAACGTCATCGGGTGTGTCTAACGCTTGGCCAATTTCTTGAAGAATGACATTTCTTTCGCGCGCAACCTCTGCCTCTTCAAAGGTAGAGTTTTGAATAATGTCGGCAATGAGTTCTATGGCAAGGGGCACGTCCTCTTTCAAAACACGGGCATGGTAGGCCGTATTTTCTCGTGAGGTGTAGGCATTTAAATGGCCCCCCACATTTTCAATTTCCTCTGCAATTTGTTTAGCACTGCGGGTTGTCGTCCCTTTGAAAGCCATATGCTCAAGAAAGTGAGATATTCCATTAAGTTCTGCTGGTTCATGGCGAGAGCCTACTTCTACCCATAAACCTAAGCTAGCGCTGGCAATACCAGGGATGTCATCCGTTATAACTCGGAGTCCATTTTCAAGTGTTTCGAGTTGAATCGTCACGTTTTCTCCTTTTTTTGAAGAGGTTATTTTTATAGAAAAGCATACTCATAAGGATAAATGCAAGGGAATACCACGTGATGGCATATTCCAGATGATGATTACGGGGCATGGGAACGGGATCGGTTGGGTAAGTATGTGGATCATAGGATGTTTTGGTGACAATGTAATAGGGGAGAAGTGGAACCCCCACTTCTTTTGAAAGGAGACTGAGGTCGATCCAAAAATAGGTCGGGGGCGTATTTTGAGGCTGAAAAACAGTGGGCGTCGAAGGAACACGCGCGATACCTTCTATTTTTAAGATCCCCACAGGAGATGAAACGGTTTGTGTTTGCGACCACCCTCTTTGCACCAAAAGATACTTCCCCTCTTGTGTCTGAAAAATATCGAGAACGTAAAAGCCACTTTTCCCTTGGTATGTTTTTGCAGATAAGAAAAAGGGGGGGCGATTCAGAAAATGACCAACCGCAAACAAGGGCTGAAACAGAGTAGGTGTCTCAAGCGCGTCCACATCTTCGGGAAGCCTTTTTTGTCCCTCTTCCAAGGCGCTAATCAGGGTTTCTTTCTCTTGTTTCCGAATAAGTTGCCAGCTCCCAAGGCCGATAAAGGCCATGATAAGAATAAGAGAGAAAATAATGAAGGAACGGGGATGGAGCATTATAGTTATCAGTGATCGGTAGTCAGTTGTAATTCCTCAGTTGTCATCTCGAATTTATTTCGGGATCTCATTGTCATGGGGTCCTGAAACAAGTTCAGGATGACACTGTGGGTTCGGGATGACAAACCCTGACCTGCCCCTGACAACTAGACTACTCTTCTCCCTGAGCCTTTGTAAACCAAGGAGCGCCATTAAATTCATTCAGCTTTTCAACATGCATCCAGCGGTGGGTTTCTCCTACGTTGCGAATAAGTTCTAGGATATCCGCATCTTTGATCGTGTGATTCTTGTCTTTAAGGAAAAATCTTGCGCGCCAATGATCCACTGTGTCAGACGTTAGTCCCCCAATTTGCGGGTACACTTGAACACCGCGGTTGGAGATCATCTTCAAAGTAAAGGGAGAGGAAAGAGCAAGTGTTTCCAAGCTTTTTCCTAACGTGTTAGCATCAAGGGTACTTTCAATGTAAAGATCAATTCCTACCTCTTTTCTGGGGATATTTTCATCCCCAATGTGGATCTGCGGCATCTGCAACGGTTTGTAGGGTTGGTGGGGCCAAAAAGTTGTCGTTTGACCTAAGTTTTTAATCACAATGTCAGTAAAGGCTGTGGTGGTCAGAGGAGATGTCTTATCCAGGTCTCGGGGAAGCGCTTTTTGGACGCCGAGGGTATAGAGGAGAGCTTGTTCAATACGGTGGGCGGCGGTAAATTCATTCAGGTGCCTAAGCATGAGAACAGAGGCAAGAATAAGGGCCGTTGGATTGACACTATTTTTCCCGGCAATATCAGGGGCTGAGCCATGGACTGCTTCAAAGATGGCAACCTCATCTCCAATATTCGCGGAAGGAGCTACACCAAGTCCACCCACAAGGCCGGACCCCAAATCGCTGATGATATCCCCCTGGAGGTTTGTTGTGACAATGACATCAAAGTCTTCTGGGTGTGTGACCAGCTTGTGTGCGCAGTTATCAATAATAATGTGATGGGCTTCAATGTCGGGGTAGTCTTTTGCTACCTCCTCGAATGTTTTCTTAAAGAGTCCCTCCGTCAACTTTAAGATATTTGCTTTTGTGGCACAATGAACCTTGCGGCGCCCTTCTGCTTGGGCTAGAGCAAAGGCGAAGCGAATAATTTTTTCAGACCCTTTGCGCGTAATGAGTTTGAGGGCTTCTGCGACAGTTGGCGTTTGGAGGTACTCAATTCCCGCATAGAGATCCTCTACATTTTCGCGGACAATAACCAAATCGATGGCGCGGTCTTTGAAAGGTGTAGAAAGCCCTGGAATATGCCGCACAGGGCGTGTGTTGGCATAGGTCTCAAACAAGGCCCGAAGCGTTACGTTGGCGCTTTTTTCCCCATACCCTACAGGGGTTTCAAGCGGTCCCTTGAGAACAGTTTTTGTGCGCGTAATAGACGCTATCGTTTCCTGCGGCACACCAGTTGCAAGGCCTTTTTTGAATACTTTTGAGCCGGCCTCAACAACCTCCCAGGTAATATCAAGACCCACTGCATCAATAATGCGTCGCGCCGCTGTTACAACCTCAGGCCCAACGCCATCGCCTTCAATAAGAGTAATAGATTTTGTCACGGCTTCATCCTTCTTTGCGATGGGAATTAGTGGTGTAAGTGTAGGGAAAGAGGCATTGGGACGCAATTAAAGTTTTAAAAATATGTGCTCGAAAGAGTATCTCTACAGAGATGTCAATTCGGACATGCGAGTTCATTCCGAAACAATTTCTTCCAAAGAAAAGTCTCCGCCAGAATTTGATGATTCGAGCAGACTCAAAGGTACGTGGACCTCCATGACCTTCGAGAAGTGTTGTTGCTGTATCTGTTACAAGGCGTTTTTGCAATTTTGTCAGAGCTGTAACATTGCAGAAATAATAAGAAGACATGTAAGGTCGTCGTCAGACCATTGAACTGTCGCATTAGGCGCGCGACAGTTCATGGAACAGTCGATGTCTGTTGTACTTTTCCCTTGCGTCTCCCTCAAGTCTCCGCATAAAATCTGAAGAGAAAATTGGTACGAGTAGGGCATTGCGGTATGTTACATCAAAGCAAATGGAAATCCTTCCCAAAGCGTTTTTTCGATATTTTTGGCTCTTTACTTGGTCTTATTATCTTTTTTATTCCTATGATCATTATTGCTTGTCTTATCTATCTTAAGATGGGACGGCCTATATTCTTCATACAAAAGCGTCCGGGAAAAGATCAAAAACTCTTTAAGATTTATAAGTTTCGGACAATGCTTGAGACAAAAGATGAGAGGGGAGTTTTGCACGCGGATGAAGAAAGGCTTTCTCCTTTGGGCCATTTTCTACGGAGCCTGAGTCTTGATGAACTGCCACAGTTTTTTAATGTATTGAAAGGAGAGATGAGCCTTGTGGGCCCTCGGCCCTTTTTGCCCGAGTTCCTTCCTTTCTATACAAAAGAGCAAAATCAGAGACATCTTGTGAAGCCAGGTATGACGGGATGGGCTCAGATTAATGGGAGGAATGACCTCACTTGGCCAGAAAAATTTTCTTTAGATGTATGGTATGTTCAAAATCAGTCTTTTTTTCTCGATTTAAAGATTATTTTTATAACGATCAAGAAAGTCTTAAAGAGAGAGGGGATCTCGCACGATGGCTGTGCGACGATGCCCCGGTTTGATAAAATGAAGCCATCATCCAGTAAGTTGTCATCCTGAAAACACACTGTCATCCTGAACTTGTTTCAGGACCCCATGGGCATGGGATCCCGAAATGAATTCGGGATGACATCAGGTTACTGAAGATGTCCGTCGTGAAGAACAAGAATCCGGTCCATGCGCTGGGCTAGGTCTCTATTATGGGTCGCGATAAGCGCTGCGAGATTTTGTTCCCTGACAAGCTGAAGCAATTTCTCGAAAACAAATGAGGCGGTTTGCTCATCAAGATTCCCTGTAGGCTCATCAGCCAGAAGAATTTTGGGTTGATTGGCGAGCGCGCGCACAATCGCAACGCGCTGTTGTTCCCCTCCAGAAAGGCGTGCAGGACGGTGGGAAGCGCGCTTTAATAGACCAACTTCTTTTAATAAATGTTGCGCCTGCGCCTTCCCTTCCTGATACGATTTTCCCGCGATGAGTTGAGGGAGGATAATATTTTCTTCTGCACTAAACTCAGGAAGAAGATGGTGGAATTGATAGACAAAGCCTAAAACATTGCGGCGGATTTGGGTCCGTTCTGAATCGTTTAAATGAGAACAGTGTTTCCCATCAATAATAACGTCTCCTCCATCAGTCTTTTCAAGGAGGCCAGCTGTTTGAAGCAATGTTGACTTTCCTGATCCTGAGGGTCCAACAAGGGCCACAACCTCACCCGGATAAAGGTCGAGGGTGACGTCACGCAAGACATGCAATACTTCGGGTCCTTGATGAAATGTGCGTCTTAACGCTTTTAAAGAAAGAACAGGGTTACTCATATCGCAAAGCCTCCACAGGATCGAGACGAGAGGCGCGCCACGCAGGGTACAAAGACGCCAAAAATGTTAGAAGAAGAGCGATTGCAATGACAAGGAAGACTTCTTGCGGATCCACACGTGCAGGGAGCTTGGAAAGAAAGCGAATCTCTGGCCGGAAGAGCTCTGTCCCCGATAAATATTCTACACATTTTCGAATCCGATCAATGTTCCAAGAGAAGAGAAGGCCAAAGAGAGCGCCCACAAAGGCCCCAAAGGCGCCAATGGAAGACCCTGCAATAAAGAAGACCCGCATCATCATGCCTTGGGTGGCGCCCATTGTTCGTAAAATGGCAATATCACGGCCTTTATCTTTGACCAGCATGATCAGGGTTGAAATGACGTTAAAAGACGCGACCAGGATAATGAGTGTTAAAATAATAAACATCACATTCCGTTCAACGGTGATGGTGCTGAAAAAATCTTGGTTGGCTTGTTGCCAATCAAAAATCCTCACATCTTTGCCATGTGTCAATACGCGGAGTTCGTCTTTATAGGTCCCTAAGTCTTCAGGATTTTTTGTAAAAATCTCAATGCCTGTGACCCCTTCCCCCAATTGAAAAAATTTTTGAGCGGAAGAGAGGGGGATAAAAACAAAGGTTGAATCATACTGATACATCCCTGCATCAAAAATGCCGGCAATTTCAAAAGTTCGGGTACGGGGCATGGTGCCGAAAGCGGTTGAATTCCCTTGGGGAGCGACAAGGGTCATTTTGTCCCCCAAAATCAACCCCAGCTTTTCTGCAAGACGTTTCCCGATGATCGCTGTGTTCGGACGGTCAAAAAGGGACATACGTCCCATAACAAGATTATCTATAATGCTTTTCCGCGTACTCAGGTCATGAAGCTGCATTCCGTGAACGATGACGCCTGTTGCATTTTCATGAGCGGTTGCCATCGCTTGACCTTCTACGAGAGGATTCGCCCCCGTAATGCCGGGAATCTTCTTGATCTCTTGCGTCAGGGTGTCAAAATCAGGCAAAGAACCTGTCTGGCTATAGACTGCTAAATGTCCATTCATACCAATGATTTTGGTGAGGAGCTCATAGCGGAACCCGTTCATCACCGACATAACAATAATCAAAGCCGCTACACCCAAGGCAATCCCTAAAAAGGAAAACCAAGCGGTGACAGAGATAAACCCCTCTTGTCGCCGAGCCCTTAAATACCGAAACGCGACATAGCGTTCGAAAGTTGAAAACATGCATGCGCTCCGTTGTTCTTATTCCCCGAGGTCTTTACTTCAGTCGAAAAAGTCTTCGAGTGAAGAAGCTTTTACGATTTGCTTTTCAAATCAAGAACTTCTATCACAAGATGCCATAGAAGAAGAAATTTGTCCACAAACCTAAGACATAAGATCCTGGAACAAACATGGCGAAGAGTATAAAAAAAGCAGCCGTTTCCGGTCCCCCCCAAGAAAGAAGTAAAAACAAATAGATAGAAAATATTTTTCGCAATAATTTTGCACAACAAGTTGCTTATACCACTTATCAATCAAGTGGCAGACAAAACTGGGTTGCTTCGTCGCCTTCGGCTCCTCGCAATGACGCCAATTTCCGTCATTGCGAGCGAAGCGAAGCAATCCAGAATATCCACCTATTGAATGCGAAATGGTATTAGTGTTTTTGACAAGGAAGGCAGCTTAGTGTCTTCATTTCGATTCTCTCCTTTTTTGTTATTTAGAGATGAATCTCTCCTCTGACTACTGTTCTATTTTATGGTAGGCATTATAGTTATCATAATGGTAAATGTAAGCTCAATTGATAGGTCGCTGTGCTAATATTAAGGAGTTGAAAAGTTTTGAAAATAGGTTCATTTTTACAAAATGACTCCAAAAATTCTTCTTCCAAACAAAGGCAAACGTAAAAAATATGGCTCATCCACTTCCATCTACAATTCTAAAAATTGTTAGCATTTTAAATGATTGTAAAGTTCATACCGGTACTGATATTGCAAAAACCTTGGCTATTTCTCGCACAGCCGTCTGGAAGGGCATCCAACGGTTAAAAAAGTATGACATAGATATACGTTCTCGGCATCAAGGGTATCAGTTGAATTTTCCGCTTTTGCTTTTAGACAGAAATAAAATCGAAGCGTTTATAAAAGATCCAAACGTAACGGTTGAGATAGTTGAGAGTGTTCCGTCAACAAATGATTACTTAAGAGAGAAACCGTCATTACCCACCCCCTATTTCTGTCTTGCGGAGCATCAGTCGAAGGGGAGAGGCCGTTTGGGAAGAGCATGGACGTCTCCTTTTGGGCGGAATATATATTGTAGCTTTATTTATTCTTTAAATAAAGATATCAGTAAAATCTCTGGATTAAGTTTAATTGTCGGCATTTTAGTTGTAAAAGAGCTTGAATCTTTATATCCAGAGTTAAATATCTTCCTAAAATGGCCAAATGATATTTATGTTAATAACAAAAAAATGGGAGCGATTTTAATCGACATCATTGCGGAAGCCCACGGAAATTGCAGGGTAATTATTGGTATAGGACTCAATGTAAACATGAAAGATGTTCTTCTTACAGATGTTGAGCAACCTTGGACTTCCTTGGAGCATATCTTAAATATAAAGGAGGATCGTAATGTTGTGGTTGGACACATCATACACTCTCTTCTCAAAGGTCTAGATGCTTTTCTTGAAAAAGGAATGGCCCCCTTCCTTTTGGAATGGGTGCGGTATGATGTCTTGATGGGAAAGCAAGTGTCTGTCAATACGTCTGCAAAAGTCACAACCGGGATTGCTAGAGGGATTGACACCCATGGTTACTTGCTTTTGGAGCTTCCTTCAGGAAGTACAGAAAAATTCTCTTGTGGAGATACAAGTCTTCTCAAGAATTAAGGACAAAAGGAGTTGGGGAGTTCCCCAATTTTTAGACAGGGTGTTAAGATAAAAGTCTGTTCTTAAAAATAAGAACGGAACAGCTTGTACTGGAACTCGCCCACATTTTTTCGTTCACTTTCCTTAAAAGCAAGTTATACTCATCCCACATAAAAATCTTTGAAAGGAAGAACCCTATGTTAAGAAAATATGCCCTATGCCTTCCTCTTGCGCTTTCAGGTTGTGCGATTCCGATTGTTGGGGGAATTGGAACCGTTGGTATGAGTGCCGTGGAAGATCGCGGGCTTTCTGGTGTTGCAGCCGATCAAGTCTTACGCGTCAAACTTAACGAAGCCTTTTTCACCCCATTCTATCAGTTTACGGGGGTTGGATTTACCATTTATAAAGGACGCGTCCTTCTTACGGGAATTGTTCCGAATGAGCAAACAAAGCAAGCGGCCCTAACCATTGCAAAGGATGTACCTGGTGTGAAGGTCGTCATTGACGGGCTGAATATCCAAGAAGATGATTCATTCTTAGACGATGCACGTGATACGTGGATGACAACGAAGCTCAAAGCCTATTTGTATGCTGATCAAGAGATCTACGCTCCAAATTATCTGGTGCATACATATGATAGGGTTATTTATATCTTTGGGACAGCTCCAACAAAAGAAGAAATGACCGAAGTTATAAATCATGCGCGTGAAATTTCAGGCGTAAGAAAAGTTGTAAATCTCATAGAGGTGGGAGGAATGCCTCAAAATTAATAGAGGGAATTGCAAATCGTCATTGCGAGGAGTGAAACGACGAAGCAATCCAGTGAAATACTTAAGCCCGAAGGGCTTACAGCTTTTTAAATTTTAAAGCTATGTTTCATTCCTGCGGAATAAGTTCGTTGTACTGGATTGCTTCGTCGTTTCACTCCTCGCAATGACGACTCGGCTTAAGGGATGCACCACTAGTGTTTTGTCTTACGAAAAACAACGCATAGCTAACTCGAGGATGACAAAGAGTAATAACAAACATGAGGGGAGGAAAATCATGTTTTCACGTCTTAATACCGTTGCGTTTCAAGGGGTAGAAGTCATCACCATTGATGTGCAAGCACAACTTTTATCGGGAATGAATCGGTTTACAATTGTAGGCCTTCCCGATAAAGCGGTTGCCGAGTCAAGGGAGCGCGTTCATTCGGCGTTTCATGCCATGGGGCTTTCCCTTCCCTTTCAAAAAATTACAATCAACTTAGCCCCCGCAGATGTGCAAAAAGAGGGGAGTCATTATGACCTTCCCATTGCATTGGGCCTTTTAGCCGCTATGCGGGTTATTCCCGCCGAGTGTCTTGCTGAGTATATCGCCCTCGGAGAGCTCTCCCTGGATAGCCGGTTAGAAGCCGTCTCTGGCGTATTGCCGGCTGCTATTCATGCCGCCTCCCTTGGAAAGGGACTCATTTGTCCAAAAGCCTGTGGCGGAGAAGCCGCGTGGGCCGGCGACATCTCAATTTTAAGTGCCGACTCTCTTCTCTCTCTGATTAACCATTTTAAGGGAACGCAAGTTCTCTCTCCCCCTGAGCCATTAATGGAAGAAGAAAGTCCTCAAAAAGCCCTTGATCTACGGGACGTCAAGGGGCAAGAAACAGCCAAAAGAGCTCTGGAAGTGGCAGCATCAGGCGGCCATAATTTATTAATGTTAGGACCCCCTGGCTCTGGAAAATCTATGTTGGCGGCACGCCTTCCCGGCATTTTACCCCCTTTAACTCCTGCAGAAGCCTTAGAAGTAACCATGATCCACAGTCTCGCAGGAAAGCTAAACGAAGGAAAATTGATTCGGACACGCCCCTTTCGAGATCCCCATCATTCAGCAAGCATGCCAGCTCTTGTAGGGGGAGGATTGCGCGCAAGCCCGGGAGAAGTCTCCATCGCCCACAGGGGCGTTTTATTCTTAGATGAGCTCCCTGAATTTGCACGCGGGACGTTGGAAGCCCTTCGTCAACCCCTTGAATCAGGAAAAACGGTCGTCTCCCGCGCCAATGCGCACGTGACCTATCCATCCCAAGTCCAGCTTATCGCTGCGATGAACCCCTGTCGCTGTGGGTATGTCGCGGATGCAAGCCGTGCTTGTTCGCGTGCCCCTAAATGTGCGCAGGATTATCAATCCAAAATTTCAGGTCCTCTTTTTGATCGTATTGACTTGCATGTAGAAGTGGAAGACGTCTCACCTCTCGAGTTAACACGCCCCTCAACCGGAGAGCTAAGTAGCGTCGTGGCCGTTCGGGTTAAGCGCGCACAAGATATTCAAGAAAAGCGCTACCTTGCTCTAGGAAAAACGATTCGCCTCAATGCCCAGGCGGACGGAGAACTCTTAGACGAGGTTGCAACGCCAGATGAGGACGGCCTTGTTCTTTTAAAAAAAGCGGCTGAGTCTTTTAAACTCTCAGCTCGCGGCTATCGACGCGTCTTGCGGGTCGCGCGAACGCTTGCCGATATGGCAGGAGAGGACGCAGTTTTAAGTACCCACATTGCAGAAGCTTTAAGCTATCGACGCTTGCATGTGGGGTAGAACACCCACTTGTCATCCTGAAACGAGTTCAGGATGACACTGGAGGGATGACAAAAACGGGAAAATATTCAATAGTAGAAAAATATTTGATGGTCCAACAGATAGGCATCCCTATGGCAAAGCTTCATTTTTATTATTCAGCTATGAATGCAGGCAAAACAACGACGCTTCTGCAATCTAATTATAATTACCAAGAACGGGGGATGGAGACGCTTCTTTTTATTCCCGCAATCGATACACGCCATGCTTTAGGGGTTATATCTTCGCGCATTGGCCTGCAGGCGGAGGCGATTCCCTTTCAAAATTCGTTCGATTTCTTTCAATATATTTATAATTATATACAAAAAAATAGGGTGAACTGCGTCCTTGTGGATGAAGCTCAATTCCTAACAAAAAACCAAGTCATTGATCTGACCCGTATTGTTGATGAGCTCAAAATTCCTGTTCTTGCTTATGGATTACGATCCGATTTTAAGGGCGAACCCTTTGAAGGAAGCCAATATCTTTTAGCCTGGGCGGAAGACATCTCTGAAATCAAAACAATTTGTCACTGTGGCAAAAAAGCAACAATGAATGCTCGTATTACTGAAGACGGATCGATTGTCAAAACAGGTGCCCAAGTTGAAATCGGGGGAAATGACCGCTACATCGCCCTATGTCGACAACACTTCATGAAAGGGGAAACGACTTCCTTAAAACAACCTCTCAATAAGCCCCTCAAGCAAGCCTCCTGACGACGCATCAGGATTTTCTGAGTTGTCATCCTGAACTCGTTTCAGGACCTCATGCCCTTGAGACTCATTGTCATGGGGTCCCGGATCAAGTCCGGGATGACAGTCTTGTTCAGGATGACAGGGAGGATGATAAGGTGTTCCAGCCATATACAAGTGCCAAAGTCGCGCCGCGGGACTTCCTGCGTCCGGTTTCATAGAGGTGTTATCATCATTTCCAGCCCATGTTCCTGTGATAAGAGAGGGTGTAAAGCCCATGAGCCACATATCGCGATATACTTGGCTTGTTCCCGTTTTCCCGGCACAGAACCCAGGAATCGCAGCTTTTCGGCCTGTTCCATAGCGCATCACAGCTTGGAGCATGTGAGTTAAAGAACGCGCAACAGAAGAATCGACTCTTCTTTGAGGAAGGACGGGTCGATGGGTATAAAGGACATGTCCCTCACGATCAGTCACTTTAATAATCGCATACGGTGGAATATACACCCCTCCACGTGCAATAACAGCATAGGCTGCGGTTAAATCAAGAAGTGTTGTCTCACCTGTGCCGAGTACGATCGTCAAGTCACGCGGAAGAGGGGCGGTTAACCCTAACCTGTGCGCTGTCTCAATGATGTGAGAAACTCCTAATTTATGGGCTAAGCGCACACTAACAGTATTGGCGGAATACGCCATGGCGTCTTGAAGAGTCACTTCTCCACGGGTTTCATATTTATAGTTTTTTGGCTTCCATCCTCCAAACCGAATGGGTAAATCACTTACATACTCTTGAGGAGACATCCCTGCTTCAAGAGCGCTTAAATAAAGCACAAGCTTGAACGCAGATCCCGGTTGACGCAGTGCTTGGGTTGCCCGATTAAACTGACTTTTTTTATAGTTACTTCCCCCCAAAAGAGCCCTGACAGCGCCATCATAGCTCATTGAGACAAGGGCCAGTTGGGACACATGGGACACTTTTTCTTTTTCTTCCAAAACCTGAGTAAGCTTTGATTCAGCAAGGCGTTGAAGGGAAGGATCTAAGGTTGTCGTCACAATAAGATCTTTATCCTCCAGTCCCACCTTTTTATCCAGAAGATCCACGATCCAATCGGTAAAATATCGAATCGCAGACCCTTGATAGGTTCCAGAGGCCGAGGAAGCAAATACGAGTGCGGCGTCTTTGAGGTCAGAACTAATGTTCCCTTCTTGAACCATATTCTCTAAAACCTGCGCCGCCCGCTGGTCCGCTAGCTGGGGATTGGTTGAGGGAGAATATTTTGAAGGGGCTTTTAAAAGTCCTGCAATAACGGCCGCTTCATAAAGGCTTAGATCTTGTGGTTTTTTTCCAAAATAATGTTGAGAGGCGGCCGCAAGGCCAAACGTTCCCGACCCTAGGTAGACGCGATTAAGATAAATTGTCAGGATCTGATCTTTTGTAAATTTATGTTCAAGCCACACAGCGAGAAGGGCTTCTTGAATTTTTCGCCGTAACGAGCGATCATTTATGGTGTACAGTTTTTCTGATTGAAGAAAGTTTTTAGCGAGCTGCTGAGTGATTGTACTGCCGCCCTGCACCACGTGCCCTGCGCGATAATTGATCCAAACCGCGCGGATAAGTCCTATAAGATCGACCCCAAAATGGGAATAAAAGCGTCGATCCTCAATGGCAAGCAGGGCCTGAATGACGTGAGGAGGAAGCTTTTTTAGGTCCACCATATTGCCATGCAAATCCCCATAGGTTGCAAGCTTTGTCCCATCTTTTGCAAGAATTGTGATACTCGGGCGTCGTTCGGTGTGGGTAAGTTTTGTAATGTCGGGCAAATCATAGCCAAACCACAAAACAAAAAGTCCTATCCCAAAAGAACCCCAAATAAGGAGAATGAAAAACCATTTCAGACCCCATTTCCAATTTTTTCTTATCCTGCGCGGGGGGCGAGGAGGAGATGGAGGGCCCTTTTTCTTTTTTCTGCGGGACGATTCATCCGTTGAAGTATTTAAACGATCTTGAGAATTTAAAGAGAGTTTCACGTCAACCTTGGTGTGTTAATCATTAATTATTAGAAAACTTCTATACCCATCGTACTAAAGCGCTCGATTTGGGTTTCTCTCCAGTGTCATCCCTACGAAAGCAGGGATCCACACTCTAGTAATTACTAGGAACTCATTACTACACCATGGATCCCAGATCAACACATCCTAACATTTTCTCCGAAAATGAAGGATGAGTAAGTCTGGGATGACACTGGAGAAGTTGAGGGTGACAACATAGGCAAGCTGAAAAATAACGGGTAATAAAAAAGCCCCACCAAAGGCAGGGCTCTTTAATAAATATCACTATTCGAAAAGCTTAGTGAGCAGCTGCAGGAGCTTCTCCTGTCTTTGCCTCTGCTGGAGCTTCTGTCTTTGCCTCTGCTGGAGCCTCTGTCTTTGGCTCTTCTGTTGTTGCTGGAGCAGGAGCTTCTTCTGTCTTTGGAGCTTCCGTTGTTGCCGCAGCAGGTGCTTCTACTGGTGCTTCCGTCGTTGTTGCTGGTGTTTCTTCTTGCGCTGGTTCTGCTGTTTTTTCCTTACAAGCTGCAAGGGAAAACGCAACTGCTGCAATCATTGCCGCATAAAGTGTGGATTTCATTTTGTATTCCTCATTAAATTAAGAGTTTCCGGAAACTCTTTGTCGTTTTGATTATGACCGGATGTGTAGGAAACTATCATAAATTTTAACTCATTGCAATCACAGAAAGATTACACGAGAAGATCTTTGTGCCTTGGCAGAACAATCGTCTGCGACTTGCAAATTCCCCAGAAAATGTATTAAGCTTTAGATCGTGAGCGTGTGACAGCCCTTCTTTGATCAGAATGTCCTGAATATAAAGGGGTAAATTAAAATAATGATGCCCCGGATTTTTAGAAGGATAGAAATAATCTTCATATATTTCTCCTATCACATCAGGAAACTCAGGCCCTACCTCATAATCTTGTTGCTGAATGGTTGGCCCTAATGTTGCATAAATGCGGGAACGTTTTGCACCTAAGCTTTCCATCGCTTTCAGTGTTTCTTGAATGATACCAAGCTTTGCGCCACGCCATCCCGCATGACAAGCTCCAATGGTATGGGAACTGGGGTCATAAAAAAGAATGGGTCCACAATCAGCCGTAAAGACACCCAAGGCAATGCCGTTAAGATTTGTCACAAGTCCATCTCCTTGTGCTTTCGTATCTTGATCCAACGAAGACCGAGAATCTTCATCATAGTTCGAAGCGTTCTCCTTAATCCACGACTCTGTCACGTGCACAACGTGCGTTTCGTGGACTTGTTTAAGAGTCACAAGAGGAAAGGGAAATTCCTTTGTTTGCTTGATCGGTTGATGGTCATCAGAAGGCGCTCCGAAAAAGGCATGTTTCAGATGAGGAAAGTGCGACAGTTGGGGGCATTCTACTTTCATGGCTCAAATCCTAGTGGGGTTAATGAGAGGGGCGAAAACACAGCCATGGCTTTAAACAAATCCCCCATTTGTTGAGGATGGGTTAGACGTGTATAGGCTGCCTCCACTGTTGCTCTTTGAGAAGGATTGTGACGTTTTAACATCTCAGCTCTCTTGTTAATTCCTAAGCTTTTTAAAAAGTGGCCTTGCGGCAAAGGACCCATCGTTCCAAGCCCTTGTTCTGTGCTTAACGTTTTAAGCTGCCCAAAATTGACGTGGCACGTCAAGTCTGCATCTCCCACATGGGAAAGAGGGTGTGAGGGGTTCCCGTCAAAAAGAGCCTGAAGAGTGTCTCCCCCTCCTGTTTCATAACCATAATCGACACAAAGAAAAGCGCCCGATTGTTTTAAAAGGCGAGTATTAATATCTTGCATGAGGGCACACGCTACAGGACTTTCTTCCCAGAGGTGGCTGGGGCCTTGATCTTCCCGAAGAGGCTTCCAAACAAATGAAAAATTTTCCTCTTTCATTCCTATACATCTTTCGTACACCCTATTGTCTTTACGTTCATAGCAATTTGTGGGAAGAGCATCAAATAATTCGTTGGCTATAACGATGATTGGATCGCAAGACGTTGGAATATCATCGAAATCTTCATGCCATATCAGCTTTGGATGATGAACGAATTTTTCTTGAGTTTCTTTTAAAAGCGAACTTATCTCAACAAGATGCACGTCCAGAGCGTGGAAAAAGGCAGGGGACACTTTGGCGACTCTTAAAATATCCGCCATCAACGTTCCTTTTCCCGGCCCCAATTCTACAAGCGTAAGATGAGAAGGGTTACCAAGTTTTTCATACAGATCAAGGGCCCATAATCCAATAAGTTCTCCAAACATTTGGCTCACCTCAGGCGAGGTTGTAAAATCCTTTAGGGGATCATGGGTTGCGTAATAGGTTTGAAGAGAAAGCTCCATAAACCGACTTTGCGAGAGAGGACCGTTTTCTTGAATTTCTTGTCTGAGACGAGGTTCAAGCATTTTCTTCCCGCATGAGGGCGCGAATGCTTAAAAAAAGGCCAAATCCTAAAACAGGAAATGAGAGAATTTGTCCCATGGTAAGGTCACCGATCAAATACCCTAAAAAGACATCCGGTTCTCTGAAATACTCACACAGAATACGAGAGACTGCATACCCGCTCAAAAAAATACCTGTTAAAAGCCCGCGTCGGAGAGGCCACCGCGTAAAGAGCGCGCCATAGAAGAGCAGAATAAAAAGAAGGACACCTTCCGAAAAAGCCTCATACAGCTGGCTAGGATGGCGCAGGGCAGGCCCTCCATACGGGAAGCGTATTCCCCACGGAACATCTGTAATGCGACCAAAAAGCTCTCCATTAATAAAGTTTGCAAGCCGCCCAAAAAAAAGGCCTATGGGCACACCACATACAGCTAAGTCAGAAAAATTTAAGAATCCAATTCCCCGACGCCGCGTATAAATGGCTGTGGCAATAATAATGCCTAAAAGCCCTCCATGAAAGGCCATCCCCCCTTCCCAAACTTGAAAAATCCTGAGGGGATCTGCCATATACTGTAAGGGCTTATAAAAGAAGACATACCCCAACCGTCCTCCCAGAACGACGCCTACTACCGCCCAGCCAAGGTAATCGTCAATGAGTTCGCGAGTGATGGTCGAGAATTTCTTTGTGAGCCAGAGGCTATAGCGCCACCATCCTAAAAGGCCCACAACATAGGCAAGGCCATACCAACGGATGGTTAAGGGTCCTATTTTAAATGCAATAGGATTAATGGATGGGAATAACATGGCGTGTTTCCAATGGGTATCCTTCTTTTTCTTATCGGATATTTTTTCTGTTTTGGGGATGTTTGTCATACTCGGCCCTAGTTATGCTTTTTTTTTCCGCAGGAAAGCATTAGCATAGCTTAGAGCCGAGTATCTTGCCAAGGTTCAGCAGAAAATGTTTTGTCAGCATGAGTGTAGGAAGTGATTGTCTCAAGCTTTCCAATAATACAAAATCGCTCTTGGTTTTTCTGGAAATACCAAGCAATTTTCATCAAAAATTATCACAGCTATTCTCCAGAACACAGTCGCGGAAAATTGAGAGAGTGATTTTTTACCTCTCCTCTTCTTGGTCGGAAGAGGTAAAAGAGAACTTAATTGATACTTGCAGTCAATGCCATGTTAGGTACATTGCCATAACTTCTTCTCATGTTCTACTACACACTTTTTACCAGGAGGAACTGGCGCAGATACCGTAATGGGGTATTTTGATCCTAGACCCGTTGTGTATTCAGCTCTTAGATGGTCATTCGTGGGATCTGAGAGCGGCCTGACCTGGGTCGCATCAGGTTTGAACAAGGCAAGGTCTCTTCCAGTAGCAAATACACGCCAGGTGACACCCGCGAACTCAATAGATGCTTTCCATCCATAGACTTTACCTGACGCGCCCAACGGGTTGTCATGATCCCATGCAGCGGGAGGGATCTCGTTAATCTTGTGAATCGGTGGTGGGGCCACTAAATCAGCCATTACGGCAGGGACTTCAAATGCAGCACACAAACCTAAAAGCGCTGTGGTTTTGAGTAATTTTTTGTACATGTTTATTCTTCCTTTCCTAGATTTCGGTTGTATTTATATTACAAGATAAAGGTTAAGATATTATTAATAAGGGGCTTGTGCTCTCAAGATAATGTTTACGACCTTTTTCCAGCCTCTGCATTTTTAGATTTTTTAGACCCATAAATCAAAAGAGGAGACGCCTTATCGTGAATAACTTCCTCATTTATCACAATTTCCTCTACATTCTCTAATGTGGGGAGTTCAAACATTGTATCCAAAAGAATCGCTTCAAGGATGGATCTTAACCCGCGAGCGCCTGTCTTCCGGTCGATCGCTTTGTGAGAGATCGCTTTAAGAGCGCCCTCCGTAAAGGTCAACTCAACCCCTTCCATATTAAAGAGGCGTCTATATTGCTTGGTGAGTGCATTTTTAGGGTCAGTGAGAATTTGGATGAACGCGGCTTCATCTAAATCACTCAACGTTGCAATAACGGGTAAACGACCAATAAATTCAGGAATGAGGCCAAATTTCAACAAATCTTCCGTGGCAAGCTCAGAGAGGATTTCTCCGGCACGTCTGTCTTCCGGGCCCCTTACATCAGCGCCAAAGCCAATGGATGATCCGCGGCCCCGAGCAGAAATTATTTTGTCAATTCCCGCAAAGGCTCCCCCACAGATAAAAAGAATATTTGTTGTATCAACTTGCAGAAACTCTTGTTGAGGATGCTTACGGCCTCCTTGAGGAGGGACAGAGGCAATGGTTCCTTCCATAATTTTAAGAAGGGCTTGCTGAACGCCTTCTCCTGAAACATCACGCGTGATAGAGGGATTATCTGATTTGCGTGAGATCTTATCTACCTCATCAATATAGACAATACCCCGCTGAGCCTTTTCTACATTATAATCAGCTGCTTGGAGAAGCTTAAGGATAATGTTTTCTACATCCTCTCCTACATAGCCTGCTTCCGTAAGAGTTGTGGCGTCTGCCATTGTAAAAGGCACATCAATAATCCGCGCCAATGTTTGGGCGAGAAGTGTTTTTCCACATCCCGTCGGTCCCACGAGAAGAATATTAGCTTTAGAAAGCTCTACATCATTTGAACGCGTTCCATGTTCCAAACGCTTGTAGTGATTGTGCACAGCAACGGACAATATTTTTTTAGCATTACTTTGGCCAATTACATAATCGTTGAGGACGTCGAATATTTTCTTTGGTGTGGGAACGCCATCCGGGGAACGAAGAAGAGGACCTTTGTTTTCTTCCTTTATAATATCCATACATAAATCAATGCATTCATCGCAAATAAAGACCGAAGGACCCGCAATAAGCTTACGAACCTCATGCTGGGTTTTTCCGCAAAATGAACAAGAGAGTGACCCTCTAGAATTTTCATCAGTTTTTTTTGTCATAGCTCACTCCTTTAATCCTTTCCTTCTGAGATTCATACAAAACTCTATCAAAAAGAAGTTAATAAATCTTCAAAGTATGGGAATGGATTACACACTTTTTTTTGTTTCGGGAGGTAAGGGTCTGTTCATAACAACATCATCGATAAGCCCAAATTCTTGAGCTGCTTTGGCTGTCATAAAATTATCCCTATCCATTGATTTTTCAATAACTTCAAGTGGTTGCCCCGTACACGTTGCATAAATTTTATTGAGACGCGCTCTAATTTCTAAAATTTCTCGCGCATGAATTTCAATGTCAGAAGCTTGACCTTGGAATCCCCCTAAAGGTTGATGAAGCATCACGCGTGCACTGGGCAAACAATAGCGTTTGCCTTTTGTTCCTGCTGTTAACAAAAAAGACCCCATGGAAGCTGCTTGGCCAAAACAAAGCGTTGAAACATCAGGACGAATATAATTCATAGTGTCATAAATAGCAAAACCCGAGGTCACAACACCTCCTGGAGAATTAATATAAAGATGGATGTCTTTATCAGGATTTTCTGACTCTAAGAAAAGCAGCTGCGCGCAGACAAGACTTGAGACCCCATCATCAATCGGGCCATTGAGGAAGATAATTCTCTCTTTTAAAAGGCGCGAGAAGATATCAAAAGATCTCTCTCCACGCGCTGTTTGTTCAACAACAATGGGAACTAAGTTACTCATTAATGGGTGCATGTCTCATCTCCACATGTATGGGGCTTCATTTTTTTTGCTTTCGTAGAAATCTTTTCCGCAGCGGTTTCTTCCTCTCGCAGCAAAACTTTTTCAAGCTCTGCTGGTGTTGCGGGTATTTCCTTGATTTTTGAGTGACTTAAAATAAACTCAACAACCTTGTTTTCAAAAAGAGGAACACGAAGAGTCGCCAAAGCCGATTCATTATTACGATAATAATCAAACACTTCTCGTTCTTGCCCGGGGAATTCGCGAGCACGGGCAGTAAGCGCATCTATCAGTTCCTGTTGAGAAACGGCAAGCTTATGGCGATTTCCGATCTCTGCAAGAAGTATGCCTAAACGCACACGACGCTCAGCAATAATTTCGTAGTCTTTACGAAGCTCTTTTTCTTCTTTTCCTGTAGCTTCTTTGAAAGTTTTTCCATCAATATTAGCAGCCTTACTTCGATCAATGCCTAATTCTTCCAGAAGCTGTGACCAAATATTATCAAGCTCAAGATCAACCATATTGTGAGGAACATCAAAAACAAATCTTTCTGCTAAAGCATCTAAGACCTGACGCTTGGTATTCATAAAGCTCTGCGCCACATATTCATGCGACAAATTATTTTCAACTTTTTCTTTCAGGGCCTCAAGAGAATCAAACCCAAGTTTTTTTGCAAGCGCTGTATCAATTGCGCCAGCATCCACTTCATGAATATCTTTAAGTTTTACGTCAAAACGAGCGGGTTTATTTGCATAGCGTGCATCCTGATATTCCTTGGGAAAAGTAACTTTGACCTCCACGGCCTCCCCTTTTTCGGCCCCTATCAGTTGATCTTCAAAGCCTGGAATAAAAGAATCTGATCCTAATTCAAGGGAATAATCAACGCCTTCTCCTCTCTCAATGGGCTCTCCATCCACAAATCCTTTAAAGTCAATAATAACGATGTCGCCTTTTTTAGATTTACGCGGCTTTTGAAGAGGACGGCCTTCGCGATTTTGCTTTGCAAGCATCTCCAAAACCTCTTCGACTCTTTTAGAAGGAACCTTGACGACGTACTTTTCAAAAGAGAATCCCTCAAGATTAATATCACCAATGGTGGGGAGAATTTCTAAACTTATCGATAAGATGAGGTCTTTTCCTTCTTCATACTCTTTAAGTGTTACATTTGGCTTTAAAGACGGTTTGAAGCCATTGTCTTCAACTATTTTTTTTATAGATTTGTCAGCGCAGCTTTCGATAACATCTTTGAGTGCTTCTGCTTTATAACGTTGTTTCAAAAGAGGAAGAGGAACTTTCCCCGGGCGAAATCCTGGAATCTTGACTTTCTTTCCAATGCGTTCCAAATGCGTAACCATATCGCGTTCGATATCAGAAGCTGGAATTGTAACATCAAATTCGTGTTTTAAGTCTTGAGTGAGTGTTTCTTTAATATGCATATTTTTCTCTCATTGTTACAAGCCCATTATGAAAAATTTTTTTTGAAAACCTTAATAATTCTTTTTCTTTTTGCATAGTCCTTTTGGTGCGGGCGAAGGGACTTGAACCCCCACGGCTTGCGCCACCAGATCCTAAGTCTGGCGTGTCTACCAATTCCACCACGCCCGCTTTTAGTTGTCAGTAATCAGTGGTCAGAAACCAGTGATTATGATCACTGACCCTTCCTATAGCATAGCTTTTCATGATTTGAAACGTAATTTGAGAGCAATAGTTGGAAGCTAGAAAATCTGAATACTGACCACTGATTACTCCCCTGCCTTAAGGTAAATAATTGCAGCTGAGTTTAATCAATTCAGCTGCACTCTCAGTGTGGAGAGGAGATAAGGTATGGCGATACGAATGGGCAAGGCCAATAAATAAAGCCGTCGTCATCAAGAATGGTAAGACTTGGGTTGTAATGTTGAGAAGTTCTTTTAAGTGTTCTGTGGTCATGATTTTCTTCCTTTTTTATGAGTTGTCTCGTTTGAGAGGCCGCATTGTCACAAAAAAGAGTTACGAAATCGTTAACGGAATGAAGAAAGTAATTAGTAGTCAGTGATCAGTCAGGGTATTGGGGTAACCCTTTGTTATTTCAAACTAAAAGCCTTTTAAAGGCTACGATGCGATAATCGCGGATTGTTAGGAGTCTCTTTCTGCATTTTTTAACTGATCACTGATACCTGAATACATGATTTACTGATCACTAACTACTTGGCGCAGCCCCGTATGAAGCAGAAGAGGCGCAGAAACGGTAATGGAAGAAATTGTTCCTGCAGTGATTCCCACGATGATGGGAAGGCTAAAGGCTGCAATAACAGGGCCTCCGAAGAAATAAAGGCCTAAAAGAGAGAGAAGCATCGTTGTTGATGTTAAAATCGTTCGAGAAAGGGTTTCGTTAATACTTCGATTGATAAGCTCTCCAAGAGGCATTTTCTTAAATTTTCGCAAATTTTCTCGGACGCGATCATAAATAACGACTGTATCATTGATGGAATAGGTGACCGTTATCAGAACAGCAATAATCGTTGTTTCATTAAATTCGAGCTGCAGAAGTGAAAAAAGGCCAAGAACCATAAGAGCATCATGGGCAAGTGTTATGAACGAACACACTCCAAATTGCCATTCAAAGCGAAACCAGATGTACACAAGCATTGCAACCAGCGCCCAGCAGACCGCATAAATACCATTGCGAATCAGATCGGAACTTACCTTGGGGCCAACCGTTTCGACCTTGCGATATTCAACACTTGTTCCAAGTTTTTCCTTAATTTTATCAAGGGCTGCAAGTTGCGCTGCGTCTCCACCGGGTTGGCGCTCAACACGAATGAGAATATCATTAGGGGCTCCGAACTCTTGAAGCGTCACTTCCCCGTGCACGACCCCATTACTCAGGTCAGAACGAAGCTTTCCAATATCTGTTGCACCGATTGTGCGAACTTCCAAGAGAAGTCCCCCTTTGAAATCAATTCCATAATTAAATCCTTGAATAAAAATTGAGCCTAAACACAGAAGAGCGATGGCAATAAGAACGCCAAAAATCACATTTTTTTTACTCACAAAATCATAGTTTGTGTTGTAAGAAATAAGCTGGAGTCCCATAAAAAAACCTCTCTTAAATCGGAAGACGGGTAGGGCGTTTGAAATTTAGCCACCAGGCTACAATTTGCTTCGTTAGGGTAATGGCCGTAAACATGGAAATAGCAATTCCAAGAGACGTTGTGACCGCAAATCCACGGGTCGGGCCAGTACCAAAATGATACAAAATGCCAACCCCAATCAATGTGGTGAGGTTTGAGTCAATAATCGTTGTCATAGCCCTGCTATATCCCCCATCAATCGCGCTCAACATTTTTCGGCCCAACCGAATTTCTTCCTTGATTCTTTCATTAATAAGAACGTTCGCATCCACCGCCATACCCACTGTCAAGGCAATACCCGCAATTCCCGGTAAGGTTAGTGTCGCTTGGGTTAACGAAAGGGCTGCAAATAAAAGAATTAAATTAAATAGAACTGCGATATTGGCAATTGCTCCAAAAAAAGAATAGGCAACGAACATAAACACCACCACAAAAACAATGGCAATAATCGTTGCGCGTTCGCCTGAAGCAATAGAATCCGCTCCAAGCCCAGGGCCTACTGTTCGCTCTTCAAGAACTTTAAGAGGTGCAGGAAGGGCTCCTGCTCGCATAAGAAGAGCAAGGTCTTGCGCTTCTTGAAGTGTGAAAGATCCTGTAATTTGGCCGCTGCCCCCTAGTATAGGCTCATTAATACGAGGAGCGCTAATGACCTTATCATCCAAAACAATGGCAAAGATTTGGCCCACGTTATTTTTTGTCGCGTCTCCAAATTTTTTAGCGCCAAGACTATCAAATTTAAAGGTCACATGGGGGCGATTGTATTGATCAAATCCAGGTTGCGCATCAACAAGGTTTTCTCCGCTCACAATAATTTGCTTCTTTACGGCATAATAGCTAGGGGTTCCCTTACGCTCTTCAATTAAAACGTCATTGCCAGGTGTGGGCTTTTTTGGGTCAGCGACAACAGAGCTATCGACAAATCGAAATTGAAGCTTGGCGGTTTTTCCAAGAAGATTTTTAATACGTGTAGGATCTTGAAGACCAGGCAGTTGAACCAAGATGCGGTCCTCTCCCTGTTGTTGAATAAAGGGCTCTGCAGTTCCCATTTCATCTACACGACGGCGCACTATCTCAATAGATTGGGCCAGAGCAGATTTCTTTCGGGTAAGGAGGGTGGCTGCATCTAATGTCAAAGTGAGGCGGCCATCGGGAGTTGTAAGAAACTCTATGGCATGGTCGGCTTCTTTAATAAGAGGAATTGCTTTTTCAGCATCTTGTGGATTGCGTAATGTTAAGATAACAAAATCTTTTTTTGCTGTAAGACCCGTATACCCGATACGTTCTTTGCGAAGAACAGTCCTTACAGTTTCTGCAAGTGTCACCATTTGCTCTTCAAGAGCTGTCTCAAAGTCAACTTCCAGAAGCAAGTGAGCCCCCCCCTGTAAGTCAAGACCGAGAACCACTTTATTTTTAGGAAACCACGCGGGAAAACTGTCGAGTTGAGTGCGGGTAAAGAAGTTAGGCATCACAAAAACAAGACCTAACAGACAGACACCGATAACCAGCAGAGTTTTCCATAAAGGGATGTGGATCATAGTATATTCTTCCTACTTGTAACGATTCACCATTCTTGTCATCCTCGGGCTAGAAAAGGTTTGTTTCCCGTGAGGCAAAACATTACCTTTTCTTGAACCAAGGTTCTTGCTTCCTCCAAAAAGATCCTCGATGAAGAAGTCCTAAAATTTGCTTCGCAAATTAAGGACTTCTAACTCGAGGATGACAACAGATGGGTAACTTCTTGAATAATTACATAAAAATTATTTCCCCGTCTTCTTCCCCACAGATTTCTTCGCCATGGTTTTTTTTGCTACAGGTTTTTTATCAGGGATAGATTTTTTCTCTTCCACTTTTTCAGATACTGGTTCTGTTTTTGACAGAAGATCTGCAACCATAGCACGGGCAACTCTCACTCTTACATTTTGTGCAATTTCAACTTCGAGTTCTTGATCAGAGACAACCTTCGTAATAAGGCCAATGATTCCGCCATTTGTGACAATGCGATCGCCGCGTCTTAAAGCCGCGAGCATATTTCTTTGTTGTTGCCCTTTTTTTTGTTGAGGGCGAATAAGAAGAAAATAGAAAACAGCAAAGATAAGAACAAGGGGTGCGAGCGACATAATATCAAATCCAACAATGGATCCGAGTGATTGAGCATGGGCAGCGTTTGTAAACATAGTGTCCTCTTTTTTAGTTGTTATGGAGAGTAATCAGAAAAATTCCCTTTTCGTCAACCGAAAAATTTATAAGTACTCCCTCCTGATTACTCCCTTACTTCTTCAGCTTACTTAAAGGATCAATGGGTTTTTTTCCTTCTCTGACTTCAAAATGCAATTGCGCCACTGAAGTATCTCCTGTTTTCCCTGATTTTGCAATGATATGCCCTTGTTTGACCGTCTCTCCCTTTTTTACAAGAGTTTTAGAGAGATAGGCATAAGCCGTGACGTAGCCGTCTTCGTGTTTGAGAAGAATTAGATTACCTAAGTTTTTGATTTCATTCCCTACATACATAACTTCCCCAGGCATAACGGCTTTTACAGGAGTTCCTTCCGCAACCTCTATGTTGATGCCATCATGGCTACCGGACTCAAATTTTTTACTTACAGTCCCCGAAACAGGCCAGATAAACGTGGTCTTCTTTTCTTCTTCTTTCTTTTCTTTTTCTTTATTTTTTTCTTTTTTCTTATCTTCTTCTTTGTTTTTTTCTTCTTTCTTATTTTCTTCTTTTTTAGCGACCTTTTTCTCTTGTTTTGTTGGTTTTTCTTCCTCAAGAGTCAGGTGTCCTCCAATAGGTGCGCCCTCATTTTTTTTAGCTAAATTACCCATTAGCTGGGGTTTTGAATCAGATTTCTCTCCTCGTTCACGCGCAAGTTCGTCGGCAAGTTCTGCGGGTAATCCCGGAGCTGGAGCTGCTATTGGCACTTGTACTTGTGCCGGAGGCGTTTCTTGCTTGACCTTAACAAGAGGTAAGGGAGCGAGAGACGTTGTCGTAATTTCTGAAGGTGTCGGCGCAAGAACGGCTGCAAGTGATTCCGTATCACGTGGCGGGATAAGAAGAACATCGCCTGGCTTGACATTATAAGAGGGTAAAAGACTATTTTCCTGGGCCAGGACATCAACGTTAACGCCATGCATTTCAGCAATGGTTTTAAGGGTTTCTCCTGTCCCTGCAATGTGATCATTTGGTGCAGGAATAACAAGGACTTGTCCAGGAACAAGGGCATAAGGTGGTTTAAGGTTGTTCGCAGAAATCAAAGAGCGCGTAAGAATTCCCTGTTCATAAGCAATGCCGTATACCGTATCATCAGGAGCGACAACAATCTCTTTGGAAGGAGCGGCGCAGAGAGCACTTCCTACTATCAACGAACTGCAGAATAATAAAATTTTTATACCTCTCCCCTTGTGGGAGAGGTCGCCGCACAGCGGCGGGTGAGGAGATTTAGTAATAAATAATCTGTTATTAGCAATTAGATTAGTTTTTGATCGTGTTGACTTATTATAGATTTTTCTAAATTTTCGAAACATTGTATTCCTCTTATATTTTTACTAATTACTTATTGCTAGTGACTGATACCCCTCACCCGCCGCTGTGCGGCGACCTCTCCCACAAGGGGAGAGGTAATGCATATTATGTTTTAACAAGGGTTTCTCCCCTCATATATGGTCTTAATACATCAGGAATGAGAACAGTTCCATCTTCTTGTTGATAATTTTCTAAAACAGCCACGAGCGTTCGCCCCACTGCAAGACCTGATCCGTTAAGGGTATGGACCAAATGGTTTTTCTTCCCCTCATCGCGAAAGCGGGTATTCAGACGGCGAGCTGCATAGTCTCCGAAATTAGAGCAACTCGAGATTTCTCGATAGGCTTTCTGTCCCGGTAACCATACTTCTATATCATAGGTTTTCTGGGAGCATAGCCCCATATCTCCTGTGCACAGCACGACCGTTCGGTAATGGATATTCAGGCGCTCTAAAATGGATTCTGCAGCCTTTAACATGCGCTGATGCTCCGCTTCTGATTTATCGGGGGTTGTTATACTTACAAGCTCTACTTTAGAGAATTGATGGAGGCGAATCATGCCACGCGTATCTTTTCCAGCGGACCCCGCTTCAGAGCGAAAGCATGGTGTATACGCTACAAATCGCTTTGGTAAGGCGGATTCCTCTAAAATTTCCTCTGCTACAAGGTTTGTTAGGGGAACTTCTGCCGTTGGAATAAGCCAATAGTCATTGGTGGTCGCAAAAGCTTCTTCTTCAAATTTTGGCAGTTGTCCTGCCCTATACATGGCGTTTCCCCGTACAAGATAAGGAGGGGATATTTCCGTATACCCATACTCTGATGTGTGAACATCTAGCATAAATGCTGCCAGAGCTCGTTCCAAGCGCGCAAGATTCCCTTTAAGGACAACAAAACGAGCGCCTGACATCTGAGCTGCGCCTTCAAAATCCATTAATCTAAGAGATTCCCCAATCTCAAAATGTTGCTTGGGCGTAAACGAAAAAGAAGGTTGTTTTCCCCACGTATGGATAACCACATTATCCTTTTCATCCGCGCCATGCGGTACATCAGAGCTGGGAATATTAGGCAGAAGCGCAAGCGTATTGATGAAATTTTCTTCAAGATTTTTTAAAGTCACCTCTTCTTTCGGAAGTGTATCACCTAAAAGGCTGGCCTCCTTCATTAAAGGCTCAACGTCACCCCCCACACGTTTTATCTCCCCAATCTGTTTTGCCAACCCATTTCTGCGGGTTTGCATGTCTTGAACCGCTTGAATTTTGGCACGTCGTTCCTCATCAAGCACGATAAGCGCCTGCGCGCGCGGCTCAAGACCACGTGTTTTTAAAGCGGTATCAAAAGCCTCCGGATTTTCTCTAATCCATTTTATATCAAGCATGTGCAACATCCTTCTTGTAATACGAGAGTTTTACTAACCCTATCGATAATTCATAGAGAGCGTAAAGAGGAATAATCAAACTGAGTGGACTAATGATATCAGGGGGTGTCATCACCGCCGCAATAATAACGATTATCAGAAAAGCATATTTTCGATGATGGGTGAGTGTCTCAAGGCTCAGAATCCCCAGTTTAAAAAGACCCAAAATAACAAGGGGTAACTGAAAACAAAGACCAAACGCCAAGATCAGTTTCAGAATCAGCGAGAGATATTCACTCATTCGCGCTTCGAGGTGTAAAGATAACCCATACGGAGAAGGCGGCATCTCGTAACTGAGAAAAAATTGCCAGGCCCACGGGCAAACAACATAATACGCAAGTGCCGCTCCCATCACAAATAAAAGGGGACTTGTCACAGATATAGCCCAGAAAAATCTTTTCTCATGAGCATAAAGCCCCGGCCCTACAAAAAGTCCTATCTGCCAGATGATAAAAGGGAGGCTCACGACAAAGCCGCTGAAAAAGGAAACTTTGAGGTAGGTAAGAAAAGCCTCTGTCAAACCCGTATAAATAAGGCGTCTTCCGGCTTCTTTCCCCATAGCTTGCCAAAGGGGTTCCGTAAGGAACTGAAATAAGGAAGACGCAAAAGGATAACTCACCGCAATTCCAGCTCCAAGAGCCACAAGAGCTATCATCAGACGAAAGCGCAATTCAATAAGATGTTCAAGAAGTGGTTTTTGCATGGAGTGTTTGCTTTTACCTAGGCCCCCATTTTCTTCTCGCCGCGTCCCCTATTTTTTGAGCAATAAGCTGCGCAGCACTGGAGGCAGGTCCTTGAGAAGAAGGGGTAGACTCTATAATTTTGCTATAGTCTTCAAGGATAGAGATCCGCCCTACTGCAAGCTCGCTTGCCACGTGGGCGGCATGTACCTCATTCATAGCGCCATTCTTGTAAACAAGAACTTTCCCACGGGGAAGAGTATCGATAGCTTCGGAAATCATAGAGGTTGATTCGCCAGGAACAAGCAGAAGCCCCTCATGAGTTCTTATGGCACCAGCAACGAGCTCAAAAGAATTATAAGGACGGACCCATGGTTTATTTTCTGGGGTATTGTGCTGGAAATCAAAAAGTGTTGCTTGAACTCCATTTTCTTTCAATGTTTTAACAAAAAATTCTGTTAAAGGATCTGAGCGACCCTCGCGATGAACGCTGGAAACTTCTTTTTGATCGACATCATACTTCCCTGTACGAGGGCCGTTGAGAATAACAACGCACTCTTTTGTGGCCTTTGCACGCTGGGAAACGTAGGCAGCAAGTCTAGCCACATCTTCTTGTGTAAACCGCCTCATCCCTTTCGCGGGTGAGGGCTTTGGTGCATCACCTCCTAAAATAACGCCGAGATAAGCAGGACAAGAAGGCAATTCTTGCTTCCATTTCTGATACGTTTTTTCAATAGTTGGAATATTCCGATTATGGGAAACGCCAATTGTTTCAATAAGCTTTGGCCCTATAAGGTGTTTGTCTTCAGCAGAAACTGCATGAGTGGGAAGCGCAATAAAATCAACTTTTTCTAAAAGAGAAGGGTCTCTATATCTTTCTAAAACCATATGAGAGGTGAGACAAAGTATCAAATTGGGATGAGGGACTAAATGCTGACCCCCCGTTATGCCGTCTTCCCCCGCTCCTATAACAATAACTTTTTGCTTGTTTTTTAGAGCACTGGCGATTGTTTGCACGATGACATCAGGATTTCTTGCGTCTAGAAACTCAAAGGACACAGTTGGGATGTAAAGTTCTAGGGCTGCTTTAATGCCTTCAACTTGGCTAACTTCCCCTGCATTGGTTGGATTTGCAATACTGTAAAGGATGGGGGCTGCTTGTAGAGTACTGCCAAACAAAGATAAAAATCCTAAAGACATAAGAAGATGTTTCATATACGGCTACTTTCTTCAAGACACACATAATCGACTTTATATTTATGATATTACGCCTTTTTTTAATAAAAATCAAATTTTCTAATTGCCCATTTAACACATTTCTCCGCGCATCAGCTGTTGTTTTATTCCCCCTTAGCTCCCCACAAAAAATAATTAATGTCTGTTGACGATGAAAAAAGCCATTCGTCTTGCAGGAGGGAAAAGCGAAGACCTGTAATCTCCTGACTTCTAAGTCCCAAAGCCGTCAATTTTTGAGAAAGATCTTGGGGAGAGATAAATTTTCCCCAAGAATGTGTTCCACGGGGGGCCCATTTAAGAATATATTCTGCGGCAAGAATGCCAAAAAGATACGATTTTAGGGTTTTATTAAAGGTCGAAAGAAATAGCCCTCCGCGTGGTGTCAGGCGCTCAACGCAAGACTTTAAGAATTCATCTGGATTGTTCACATGCTCAATTATTTCAGAGGCAATGATTATATCAAAGGGGGGAAGATCTGCGGGCAAATCCTCAATAGCATGCGGAAGATAGGTGATAGAAAGCTCACATGCCGCTGCATGGGCTTTGGCCTGGATAATATTTTCTCTTACCGGGTCAATACCTGTAACATCAGCTCCTAAACGGGCTAATGGTTCACATAATATCCCCCCTCCACACCCCACATCAAGGATGCGCAGACCTTGAAAAAAGTTATGAGTGCTCTCGGGTAAATGAAAATGAACGCCCCCTTTTTCTTTAATAAAAGCTATGCGCTGAGGGGTAATTTCATGTAAAAGTCGAAGGGGTCCTTTTTCATCCCACCACGTATTGCTGAGACTTTGAAAATGCTCAAGTTCGATAAAATTACGCGTGTTCATATTGCTCTTATACTAAATTCAAGTTATGCAGTGTAGCAGAATTCACACCATGTGTCATTTTCATCTTGCTCAATAAGTTTGTCATCCTGAACAAGTTTGGGATGATGAGAGTGGGCCCAGAGAAAAGAGGAAAAAATGCTATCAGCTCAAAATCGGTTAGATAAATTATGGTCCCGCGGACAAACCTTCTTAGGTGTGAAATATGCCATTTTAGGGGGGGCCATGACCTGGGTTTCCGAACGAAATCTTGTTTCCGCCATCTCTAATGCGGGAGGATTCGGAGTGGTTGCGTCTGGTGCCATGTCCCCTTCTCTTTTACGTGATGAAATTCAAGCAACTCAAGCTCTCACTCAAAATCCCTTTGGGGTAAATCTGATTACGCTCCACCCTCAACTTATGGAGCTCATTGATGTGTGTGTCGAAACAGGCATTAACCATGTTGTTCTTGCGGGAGGATTGCCCCCTGCTCAAGCAATTGCACGGCTTAAAGATAATGGCTTAAAGGCCATTTGCTTTGCCCCTGCGCTTGTTATCGCAAAAAAGCTTCTTAAGCTTGGCGTTGATGCGCTTGTCATTGAAGGAATGGAAGCTGGTGGCCATATTGGCCCAGTCTCTACAAGTGTTTTAGTTCAAGAAATTATCCCCCATGTTACTGAGATTCCTGTGTTTGTGGCAGGTGGAATCGGAAGAGGTGAGGCGATTATCTCAAACCTTGAAATGGGGGCTGCGGGCTGCCAGTTGGGAACGCGGTTTGTGTGTGCCACTGAATCCATTGCTCATCCTAAATTTAAAAAAGCTTTTATGAAGGCACAGGCGAGGGATGCAATCATTTCTCCCCAAATTGATCCTCGATTTCCTGTCATTCCTGTCCGAGCTATTGCAAACCAAGCGACTCAAGATTTTGTCACTTACCAAAAAGAGATGATCGAGAAAGTTGACCGCGGGGTATTAGATCTTAAGGAAGCTCAGCTAGAAATTGAACATTTTTGGGCAGGTGCTCTCAGACGAGCTGTTATTGAGGGGGATGTTGAGCGGGGGTCCCTCATGGCAGGACAAAGTGTTGGAATGGTGACGAGAGAGCAATCCACTCAAGAGGTTATGGAAGAACTGCTTTTGCAAGCTAAACAGTCTATTTTGTCGCGATTGGTTCATGCATAACAAAGGATCCTGCATGATATCGCAAACTTTGAAGGGTATGGCTTTCAATATAGGTGTAGGTGTTGGAACAGCTGTAATTCATCGCCCCCACATAGGGGGAGAGATAACCCTTTCTTTTGATACAAAAAAAGAAAGTGAACGTCTTAAAACGGCAATTCGCGAGATGATCGAATCTATTGATCGGCTTGTAGAGTCTAATCCATCGCTTGAAAAAACGACCCAAGACGTGCTTGCATCCTATCGTATGATTGCGACCGATAGAGGGTGGGTTCGGAAAATTCAAAATTATATCCAAAAAGGTTTAACTGCAGAATCTGCTGTCCAAAAAGTCCGTCGCTATACCCGTGAGCATTATGCTCACATAGGAGATCAAATGCTGAAAGAACGTCTCGCTGATCTTGAGGATCTTGCGAGCCGCCTTTTGAGACACCTTGCCGGCAAAGAAGCCGTTGCTTGTGATCTTCCTGAATCTGCCATTCTCGTAGCCTATAATCTAGGTCCGGCAGAACTCCTGGATTATGATCGACGCTTTATTAAGGGGGCTGTTTTAGAAGAAGGGTCGCATACGGCCCATGTTGCCATTGTTGCTCGGGCTCTTGACATTCCTATTGTTGGACGCGTTCCTTTCCTTTTAACGCACGTTAACAAAGGGGACAAACTGATTGTTGATGGAAAAGAGGGGGTCGTTATTCTATCTCCGACGACTGAAGACATTCAAAAAGCCCGAGAAAAAATTGTTCATATTAAGAAAAACCAAAGCCTAACGAAAGAACTAGCGGATAAGCCTTGCCAAACGCGTGAGGGAATTCCCATTACGTTAACATTAAATGCAGGACTTCCTATTGATTTGCAGTACTTAGAGGGATGCAATTTAGAAGGAGTTGGTCTATACCGCACCGAAATTCCTTTTATGATGCGTTCTAATTTTCCTGACATAAATATTCAAACGGAAATCTATCAAGAGGTTTTAGACCACGCCAAAGGACGTCCTGTTACCTTTCGTACATTAGATATGGGGGGGGATAAGATCATGGGGAGATCTCAGGACGAAAACCCTGCCTTAGGATGGCGAGGAATCCGTATTTCTCTTGATAGACCGCACTTTTTCTATCAGCAAATACGAGCCCTTATGCATGCAAGTATTGGTAAGCCGTTGCATCTTCTTTTTCCTATGGTCTCCGATATTGCAGAATACCAAGAAGCGCGCCGTCACGTTGAACAAGAATGGAATCAAGTGCGCGACAATCAAGAACAGCTCCCGTCTTCTCTTGTTTGTGGCGTTATGCTTGAGGTTCCGTCGCTGGTAGACCAACTGGATAGCTTTCCCGAAGACATAGATTTTGTTTCTGTGGGAACAAATGATCTTTTCCAGTTCTTTTATGCGTGTGATCGCACAAATCCTCAGCTGTCAAACCGTTATGACGTTCTCTCGAGCCCGTTTTTAAGGTACTTGCAAAAAATATGCAAAACATGTGCAGCAAAAAATATTCCTCTTAATGTTTGCGGGGAAATGGCAGGAAATCCTCTCGAAGCCATGGCTCTTCTCGCGATCGGCTATCGTTCTCTCTCACTTTCAGGACCTTTTTCTGGGTCTCTTAAAAAGATGATCCTGAGCCTGCCTTTAAAAAAAGCTGAGGATTTTATGACATCTGCTTTGAAAAAGTATTCTCCTTCTTTAAGAGAAGAGCTTCTTCTCTTTGTAAGAGAGCATGAGGTCATGGTATAATTGCCCTGGTTGCCCTCCGTATTTGTAGAGATCGTTTTTTACAGAAGCAAAGACTTTTTAACGGGTGAATGCAAAAATAAATGAATATTAACTATAATTTAAATCTTTTTCGACTAAATTATGAAAATGAACTACAAGTTTTTTGAGGCGTGATGCATAGGTAATATCAAAGCTGTTTGATAGCTGTTAGAAACTCTTACATAAGGAAAAAAAACGATGAAAACGAAATTTCTCTTGCGACTCTTGACCGTAAGCGCCCTCGTCTGTTTCCTGCAGGCTCAAGCCATTAATGCAGTGGTTCCTGCTCCTCCTGCTCTTACTCCTGCGGAGGCGCGGGAGCTGATTATCCAGAACAACGAACGAAATGCGACGGACTGTACAAGAAATGCAAATGACGCTTTCATGGGTTGTGTAAGGAGCTGTACCACTCCTACTTGTGTACAAGAGAAACTCGGAGATTTTCACAAAAAAGCATTGAAATCGCACTGTGGTGAATCGGCGGACGTTGCTAGAGGGTGTTATACCAATCACCAAAGTTCTCTTATTTCTGCTTTAAACAAGTGTCCTAATGAAAGAACGGATTGCAGCAGCACATATTCTTCTTGTGCAGGAGCTCTTGTTAGCGCCTTGACGAAGTGCGCAGAACAGGGAGAATGAACCATTGTTATCAATGGGGCGGAGCGCCCAATTTTAGGGTGAGGTAATTGCAGAATTCTTTCTCTGATTATCATGTTACTATCTAGAAGTGTTGATTTTCAAAAAAATATCAACACTTCTTGATTCGAGGTTCTTTGATACCATTTCGCATTCAATAGGTGGATATTCTGGATTGCTTCGCTTCGCTCGCAATGACGGAAATTGGCGTCATTGCGAGGAGCCGAAGGCGACGAAGCAACCCAGTTTTGTCTGCCACTTGATTGATAAGTGGTATGACTCTTTAGATCCTCTGATCAAGAAAAGTTCTATACCCAATGCACTTGAAAGTACCGATTTGATTCGTCATCCTAGATTTACACATTCTTCATAAACGACGAAAATGGTAGAATGTGTTGATCTGGGATCTATAGGTAAACGTTCTTATCTCACCCTGGATTCCTGTCCTCAAAGGGATGACACCAATGGAAAACAAAATCGAGGTCTTCAAGTGCGAAGAGTATAGTCCAAGAGCCTGTCCCTGCGAAGGCGTTAAATAACAAGGGTTGGTTGAATTTTGCAATTCACCTTCGTTGTTTGTCCAATAAAAATGGAGAGGGGTGGAAAAAGAATCCACCCTGGGGAGAAATTTTAACGCGGGGCTTTTTTGCGTCCTACATTTTTAACGTGTGATTTTTCTGATGATATTTTTATCTCTATCGGCGCTACCGCTTTTGTTTTTTCATTATCCTTCTTTTCTTTTTCCATTAAACGACGTATTTCTCGGTCTTCCCATTCAGATGTCATGAAAGGAATGGCTGCATTGATTTGAGGAATAAGACCTAAAGAAAAAGCATGAACGCCAAGGCCGATACCCCATCCAATAATAACCCAAATAGGCCAGAAATACCCCCCCCCTGAAATAGCCCAAATAAGAACCAACCCTAAGTTGACGACTCCATAGACAAGGATATCGGTATAAAATTGACGCAGTTTATGGACATAAACTCTTGCTTGCTGTTCTGTCATAATACATTTCCTTTATCTTATTATTAATTAATAAAATAATATCATACTTTTGAGAGAATTGCAAAACATCTTTCTTTTGGTCAATCTCAAAATTTGATTTTTTTCCAAAAATCTGTAAACTACACATATAACTTTAGATACGTATAACATTAAGAAACTCATATGACGCTCTCCTTTCTTTCTCCCTCATGGTCAGATGAAAGCCTGTCTTTTCTTACGGGGGAAAACGCTCAATATATACTCTCTCTTTATGGGTCTTATCTTCACGATAGAGTCTCTGTCAGTCCTGAATGGCGAGATTATTTTTCAACCCTGAAGCCCGAAGAAGAAAATATTTTAAAGGGCCTGACACCCCCCATCTGGGAGGAAGGACCATTCTCCTCCAGAGATAAGGAAACGGCAACTTCCCTCGACAAAGATGCAGTCTTAGACTCGCTTCGGGCGATGAAGTTAATCCATGCGTATCGTTCAGGCGGGCATAAAGCAGCGAATCTGGATCCGTTAGGCCTTGCGAAACCCACCCTCCCTTCAGAGCTTGACCCTGAAACCTATGGATTTATAGCAACACATGAAAATCGTCCCCTTTTTATTGATGAGGGGAGAGGGGTGACAAAGATAACACTCCAAGACCTTGTGACACGATTCCGTCAAATTTATTGTGGATCAATTGGGGTTGAATACCTTCATATACAAGCTCCAGCGCAGAAACTATGGCTTCAAAGTCGTATTGAAGGAAACGAAGGCGCTCCACCCTTAAACTCATCTCTTCTAGAGGGTGCGTCAAAAAAACAAATTTTTAAAAACCTTCTGGAAGCAGAGGAGTTTGAACAGTTTTTACATAAAAAGTACCCAGCTGCAAAACGATTTGGTCTTGATGGTGCGGAAAGTCTTATTCCAGGAATCGAAGCCATCCTCAGACAAGCATCAGAGTTAGGCGTACAAGAAGTTGTTATGGGGATGGCTCATCGCGGACGTCTTAATGTCCTCACGCATATTATGGGAAAATCTTACACATCTGTGTTCACTGAATTTCAAGGGAAAAACCAATCCCCTTCTCTTCTGTCAGGGTCCGGGGATGTAAAATACCACGTGGGAGCTTCTGTAGAGCGAGATTTTCAAGGAAAAAAAATGCTTCTTTCCTTGCTCTCCAACCCGTCTCATCTCGAGGCTATCGATCCTGTTGTTGTTGGGAATGTCCGGGGCTTACAAACACGTTTAAAAGACTCTTCTCACGAAAAAGTCATGGGGCTCTTATTTCATGGAGATGCAGCGTTCTCAGGTCAAGGGATTGTGGCCGAAACACTGCAACTCTCTCGTCTTGACGGATACAAAACCGGGGGCACCTTCCATGTGATTATTAACAACCAAATCGGTTTCACAACGAATCCTGAAGACGAGCGGTCATCTCAAGCGTGCTCTGATATTGCCACGATTATTCAAGCGCCCATCTTTCATGTGAATGGAAATGATGTGGAAGCCGTTGTAAACGTCATGCGCCTTGCGGCTGAATTCCGTCAAACATTTCAGTCAGATGTGGTGATAGATCTTGTGTGTTACAGGCGGTTTGGTCACAACGAAGGGGATGAGCCCTCTTTTACACAACCATTGATGTATAAAGCGATTTTAGTGATGCCCTCTATTGGTAATCTCTACGCCCAAAAATTAAAGAATGAGGGGGTTATGGGGGAAGATGAACTCTCGACTCTTCGCCGCACAATCGAAGAGAAACTCCAAAAAGACTTTCACGAATCCGCAACCTATGAATCCCCTAAAATAGAGGAAGAACCCCTTGAAAAAAGAAAACAAATACAGACAGGTGTAGATAAAGAAATACTTATTGAAATCGGTACTGCCTTAAGCCAAGTGCCCAAGAGTTTTCATCTTCATCCCAAACTTGCGCGGGGTTTTGCTGCGCGTCGTGATATGGTTATGGGCACTCATCCTCTTGATTGGTCGATGGGAGAAGCCCTTGCATTTGGGTCCCTTTTATGGGAAGGCCATCATGTTCGTCTAAGCGGCCAAGACGTGGAAAGGGGAACATTTAGCCAACGCCATGCGGTCTTAATTGATCAGGAAAATGAAGAGAAATATATCCCTCTCAACCACCTCTCGTCAAAACAAGCACTCTTTGAAGCGTGGAATAGCCCCCTCGCTGAAGCCTCTGTTCTTGGCTTTGAAGTGGGATATAGTTACGCAGATTCAAAGGCTCTTGTCTGTTGGGAAGCCCAATTTGGAGATTTCTCTAATGGAGCCCAGGTGATCATCGATCAGTTTGTCTCTGTTAGTGAAGCTAAATGGCTGAGACAATCCGGGATTGTTATGCTTTTGCCCCATGGTTATGAAGGCCAGGGGCCAGAACATTCTTCCGCACGGCTTGAACGGTATCTACAGCTCTGTGCCCAAGACAATCTGCAAGTGATCAATTGTACAACCCCTGCGAATTTCTTTCATGGGCTTCGTCGACAGATTCATTCCTCGTCATGCAAGCCTTTAATTGCGATGACACCAAAATCGCTTCTCCGATATAAGCATGCCGTCTCCACGTTAAAAGATTTTGAGACGGGAAGCTATTTTCAGGACGTTATCCCTGATTCGCTACCGCAAGCGTCGCGGGTTATTTTATGCTCTGGAAAGGTTTATTATGATTTATTAGAAGCACGGGAAGAGAATAAAATTAAAGATATTGCCCTTGTGCGACTTGAACAATTATACCCCTTCCCCCATGAAACGCTTGTAAAAATACTAAAGCCTTATCAAGGAGTAGATCTGGTGTGGTGTCAGGAAGAACCTATAAATATGGGTGCGTGGACCTTTGTAGATCGACGACTAGAAGCTGTCCTGTCTGAGGTAAAGATGAAGATATCCCGTCCTCTTTACATCGGTCGCCCCGAATCTGCTTCAACAGCCACTGGTCTTTTAAGCCGTCATACGTTTGAACAAGATCTTCTTGTCAAACAAGCTCTTAATTTGAACGTGAGGAAAAAATGAGTCAAAAAAAAGAAATTATCGTACCTCCGATGGGAGAATCCATTACAGAAGCAATAATTGCGCGATGGCTTAAAAAAGAAGGAGATGCGGTCGCAGAAGACGAACCCCTCGTCGAGCTTGAAACTGATAAGGTCACCCTTGAGGTGGGGGCGCCAGCAACAGGCGTTCTGTCTGATATTCTTGTTGAACAAGGGGAAACGGTTGAGATAGGCACACTCCTCGGGCGCGTTACAGAAGGGGCTGCGCTTCCGAAATCTCAAGAAAGACCTAAAGAAAAGCTGACCGTAGTAGAGGTTCCAAAACCTACAGTCGCAGAAGCGGTTGTCCCTATAGAAAAAACAAAATCTGAGTCACGCCAAGGAATAGATACCCGTATTGAACGCGTGCCCATGAGTTCCCTTCGCAGGCGAATTGCAGAGCGGTTAAAAGAAGCTCAAAACACGGCTGCTATTCTTACCACCTTTAATGAAGCGGATATGAGCCGCATTATAGCCCTCAGAACTCAGCTCAAAGATGCCTTTGAGAAAAAACACGGCATAAAGCTTGGGTTTATGTCCTTCTTTGTGAAGGCCTGTCTTGTGGGATTAAAAGAAATCCCGAATGTAAATGCAGAGATTGATGGCGATCAGATCATTTATAAAAACTATTATAATATTAGTATTGCGGTGGGAACCCCCCAAGGCCTTGTGGTCCCTGTCATACGAGACGCTGATCAAAAAAGCTTTGCACACATTGAAAAAGAAATTGCAGAGCTTGGAAAAAAAGCTCGTGACAACAAACTTTCAATGCAGGATTTACAAGGAGGAACCTTTACTATTTCCAATGGGGGGATCTATGGCTCCTTGATGTCGACGCCTATCTTAAATCCCCCTCAATCAGGGATTTTGGGGATGCATAAAATCCAAGACCGGGTAGTTGCTATTGAGGGAAAAATAGAGATCCGTCCTATGATGTATTTGGCTCTTTCCTATGATCACCGTATCATCGATGGAAGAGAAGCCGTCACCTTCTTGAGTCGTGTAAAGGAATGCCTCGAAAATCCGGAGCGCGTTTTGTTGAACGTGTGACAATGCTTGTCGAGACGCCCAGAAAAGAGTATCATCTTAAAATAGGTCAAGAGTGAGGCTACCATGACAAAGTCAGAGTTAATTCAAAAACTAAGCCATCGATTTTCAGATCTTTCAATGAGGAAAGTTGAAAAAGCCGTTGATATCATTTTTTCAGAAATAGGTAATGCCTTAGCAAAAGGACACCGCGTCGAACTTCGTGGGTTTGGGGCTTTTTCCGTACGGTATCGAGAGCGCCGCCTTGGTCGCAATCCTCGTACTGGAGAAAAGGTGGAGGTGGAAGGTAAACATGTCCCTTTTTTTAAAGGTGGCAAAAAGTTACGAGAGAAACTAAATGCACCTAAGGGAAAGTAGAAGAGTATATTGAAAAATGTACCCTCTACTCTCCAATACTACTCTTTGTCGTTCTATGGTTTTATGCTTTCACCGAGAGAAATGTGATAGTGTTTTCTTCAAGACTAAGGTGACAACAATTCCCACTGCTACACTGCTACACTGAATACATATCCTAGTGTACAGTTACGCAGAATTTGAGGAGAGGCTGGATTTTCCTCAAGTTTTTGTCGCAGGCGATAAACATGTGTTTCAAGCGTGTGGGTTGTCGTATCCGGGTGATATCCCCAAATTTCTTTTAAAAGCCTATCTTTTGAGATTTCTTGTTCCTTATGTTGATGAAGGAAACGCAAACATTGACACTCTTTCCCAGTTAAGCGATACATTTCTTGAGTTTTTAAATTTTTAAGAATTTTTTCTCTTAAATTTAGGGAAAAATGCGAAAAAGTAAGACTTTGACTGTAGGGAAGGTTCTCAAGATGTGAGATAAAATCTAAAAGGCGGATGGGCCTCGGAAGGCTTAAAATGTTGAGGGCGGGAAGATCAGTTGAAGATTGCTTTGAGCTGCTTAAAATTCCATCGCATTCATTCTCATTATTTGTTACAAAAACGCCTAGTTGAGGAAGAATTTCCTCAAGCGCCTCAGAAAAAAAAGGGTCTTCAATTTGAAGATGTAAAGCTAACATAATAAACTGTGGCGCACGCGTCACACCTCTTCTGAATAATTTATTTTGAGCGAAAAGATTGTTGCACAAATGGCAGTTTAATGTCCCTTATAGAAGAGCAATTCGTCTTTGTCCACGTCTAATGTTAAGATCCCTTTTATCTGGAGGAAAATATGATACGTACTTTTTTTGCCTCACTGACTTTTCTCGGTGTTATGGCCTATGTCGCCCCTCTTCAAGCTGATAAAAAAAACTCTCCTCCTATACCTACCGGCCCACAACTCAAAATTTCTGGTCAAACGTCCTTCAATTCATGGTTTTTTAATAACCATAAAAAGATTCAATCTTCAGGTCTTGCTTCAGGAGTACCTATTACCTCAGGAATCAATAATCCTGCAAAAGTTGATAAATATGGAAGAGGTCAGCTTTTCACAGTGGATAACTCCCGTTTAAGATTTACGGTTGACACAAAAACAGATTGTGGGACGTCGTATGGCCTTGCTGTTGTTCTTGATGGGAGTCCGGCAGCGGGGAAAACCGTCCGTGAAGACTACATCTTCGGTGAAGGACACTGGGGTAAGGCTTTCGCAGGGGATACGTATGGTGTGCAATCCACAATGGCTTTTGGTGGATGGGATCAATGGGGAGGAACAGAGTTTGTTGACGGAGACATGACTCGTGCTGTCAATTATACAACCGGCACATTAGTGTCTCCTGATCTTGTGGGAGACGCCGGCCGTGCTACTAAATTAACCTATCTTACCCCTCGATGGAAGGGGTTTCAGGTTGGTGTGAGCTATACGCCTCGCACGGAACATAAGGGCCAAGAAACCGTTAGCTCAATCACAAGTCTTGACTCAACAAAAAAGCCGTTTGATACGGATAACATTGCCAGCGGCGTAAACTTTATCCACAAGTTCTGCAATGGTCTTGAGGCGGCTCTTTCGGCCACGTCTATTTTTGGACGTGCTCATCCTGAATATGCTACAATACTCAATCGAAAGAACGTCGCCTCATTTGCTTTAGGCAGCACCTTTTCTTATTCTAACTTTGGGTTCAGTGCTGAATATGGTAACAATGGAAAATCTCATGAATTTGTGGGGCAGAATGTTTCCAATGCAGGTCAATTCGCAGACTTTGGTCTTTCCTACACTTGGAAAGCAACAAAGTTCAGCACAGGATATTATTATGCTTGGAGAAATGCACTGGGTGGTGGGGTAACCTCTAATTTCGTCCGTGCAAAATCTATAACGAAAGCAGTTTCAGCTGCTGTTGACCACAAGCTTGTCCCAGGAATGATTGTTTATTTGGAATATGCAAATTTTCAAATGAAGAACCCAGCCGCAACAGCTGAAGCAAATCGCCTTAACACATTGCTTGCGCCCTCAGGTCAGTACACTGGGCCTGTTCCAACAAACCGTGCTAATGCGTTTGTTGTAGGGTCACGTCTCGTTTTCTGAGAGGATACTCTGGAGCGGGATGGGGACGCAGGGTAAATGTTTTTACCCCCGCGTTTTTTGAAGAAATATAAGAAAAAGTGACCTCATCAGGGGTCACTTTTTTTATGCGAACTCCCATAAGGTCGTGCATATTTTCAGGGTGGATCATTTTATCGTTAATCCACAAAGACCAATGCTGATCATCGGTATAAAGGATGGCGAATAACTTAATTTCACCAAATTTTAAGGCATCGCGCTTGTCTTCATGAATATGAGCTATTTCTTCTTCCTGAAAGAAAAGGGAGGAATGCAGCACCGCATTCGGTGTCGTTGCGAGGGTTGAAGTCGTCATTGCGAAGAGGGAAGAAATCCCAGCAAAGATGTCCAAAAGGAAAAAGAAGAAAACAGGGACACAGGGCTCTTTACCTCTCTCTTTGTGAGAGGGGTGACGCAGAACTTCTTTACCTCTTCCCTTGTGGGAGAGGTCACAGCGAAGCGGCGTGTGAGGGGGGGACAGTATTGCAGAAATAAGAACGGGTACTTCGGTGTTTCTAATTCCTAGATTCTGTAACACTGCAACATCGTTACACCGATACCCCTCACCCGCGCTGCTTCGCAACGCGACCTCTCCCACAAGGAGAGAGGTAAGGTCCTTAATGTGTTTACGCAAAACTTTATAGCGAGATAGCGCTGAGCAGAGGTGTTTCTCTCTCATTCTCCCCTCTCCCCCATGGCTACCCAATCAAAAACAAGCTTTCCTGTAATAAGAGTGGGATTATCCTTTTGATGGGTGAGTGTAATTTCTTGGGGCAGAAGAATGCCTGGGAATTTCTTTGAGAGGGTATCAATGAATCCATACACCTCAAGATCAAAAAAGGATTCTGTTTCAATAGAAATCTGCGTTACTTTAAAAGAGATATCACCTATACTTTTGAGTATTTCTGGCTCAAATTGATAGGATAACTTTCTGAAACGTGACCTCAAACTTTGTAAAAATTCTCCTGCTATCAAGCGGCTTAAGGGAGAAAACCACCCTTTTTTATGAAGTATCTTCATCTCTTTTTGATGGGTCTCTAAAAAAGTAAGATCTTGCTTCATATTCTGACACTCTCGTTGAAGGAGAATTTTTTCTTCCATGACGTTCATCGCTTCATGTTCTTGTGTTGTTCGAAAATCATAGGCAGCCCAGAGAATACAAAAGCACCCAGCTCCTAAGGCGATATTTAAGAAAATTTCACTCTTCATGGCATCACAATCTTTACAGAAGCCGTCGGGAAGTTTGTCTCAAAAGTACTCTTGAAAACCTCGTGCGGAGAACTGTTAAAAGGAGCTTTCTCCACCCTCACCTGCCCTTGCGGAAAAGCCTTACGAAGCGAATCAAGAAAGCTGTCAAAACACGAGACAAGTGTCTCTCGTGCAGTTTCTTCTATAAGAACTGTGAGGATAATCTCAAGCTGCCCTCCCTGACGCCAGGTTACGTCTTCAAGACGCACAGGGTGATGGGTTAACACATGTGAGAGCGTTTTAAAGTCTTTTAAAGGATCTCGTCGGTTTGCTTGGAGGGTCGCATATTGTTCCAAAGCCATCCGCAATAGGGGAACATCTGTGCCAGATAATTTTTTCTTAAACGCTGCGGCTGATTTTTGAAAAGATCTTACCTCAGATAAAAGCGGGAGGACATCAGTTTTGAACTGAATGCCTTTATAGACGTCAACGCTTACCCAGGTAAAAGTAGCGATAAGAAGTCCTCCCATTCCTTGGTGTACCCACCTATTTTTTGAAAAAGACGCTGACCTTAAGGGAAGAAGGGATTTTTTTTGAGAAGAGATGGAATCGATTAGAAAGGTGAAAGAAGGAGTCAATATCTCAATATTTTCATGAATGTCCGGGTAGTTACGGCTTAAAAAATGAAGAGAAGTTTGACTTTCTTCTTTCTCTTGGGATACGCGCGTCAGCAAAAGGCGGTTCCCCTTAAAAATGCTATGACGCGTTTTTTGAGACGGTAAAAGGTACTGAAGCATACGGTAAGATTTCGAAGAAACTGAGCGTTTATCAAAAACGCGCTGTGCTTCAAGTGCCATAAAGAAAACAGAGCTCCCGCGACTTTTGACCCAAGAAATCCAGGGCGCTATAGGATCATCTTGTGGAATATGGACCCATCTCAAGTAAAAATCTTTTCCTTCCTTCAAAAAGCGAAAGCTCGCAAATCCTCCCTGAGAAGCACAGCCAATTTTTTTGTGAAAAAGAAAACGGGCTCGATCCCAAAACGGAAGGGGGGGTAATTTTTCTTCATGAATATTTTGGTTGGTTCGATCGATCAGAAGATACAATGAAGCCTTTGGCTCAAGGTGGCCTTCAAGAATAGGACAGCTATCTTCAAATGATCCCTGGAGAACACAGATCTTTTCAGAGGCCCCTTTATAAAGGATAACGTCGTCGTCGGTAAGGTAGATGATTGTCTTCCCCTTTCTTGTCATCCCGAATTTATTTCGGGATCTCGTTGTCATGGGGTCCCCCTACACGTCATCCCGGGCTTGATCCGGGATTCCATTGTCATGAGGTCCTGATACCACTTATCAATCAAGTGGCAGACAAAACTGGGTTGCTTCGTCGCCTTCGGCTCCTCGCAATGACGTAAATTTACGTCATTGTGAGCGAAGCGAAGCAATCCAGAATATCCACCTATTGAATGCGAAATGGTATGAAACAAGTTCAGGATGACAGTAGAAGGAACGACAAAAAAGCGCTGAATCATTCTTCAGTACTCCACCATCGTCAACGTTTCGTAGAGAGGTAAAAAGACAGCTATAACAATCCATCCCATAATCAAGCCAACAATCAGAAGCATAAGTGGTTCAAGTAGCCCTAGAAGATGATCTACTTGTCGTCTTAATGTTGTGTCAAAGTACTCTTTTACAGCTACAAGATTGTGTTCAAGAGAGCTTGTTTTCTCACCAACTTTGATCATCCGTATTACCATAGGTGGAAAAACACATGTTCTTTCAAAGGCTGAGGAAAGTGTGTGTCCCTCTCTCACCAATACCTCAACGTTTGCAAGGGTCTCCTTCAATGCTTTTGACCCTAAAGACTTTTGAGCAATAGAAAGAGTCTGCAGACTATCAACGCCTCCTCCAACCATGATAGAGAAAAGATGAAAAAACTGGGACAGGGCCAGCTTACGGCGCAAAGGACCAATAAGGGGAAACGCCTCTCCCATCTGACTCTTCCATAAGCCGCCTTTTGGATGACCTTTTAAAAAGGCAACGGTAAGGGCGTAAGCAATGCCTCCTCCACTGAGGACGAGCAAAATATTTTCGGATAAAAAAGAAGAAACAGAAATCAAAATACGGGTTGAAAGAGGGAGCTCTCCCCTAAAACTCAGTATAAAAGAAACGAGCTCCGGAATAAAGAAACCCATTAAGATCACAAGGCAGATGAAAAGCAAACCAGCCATAATGAGTGGATACCGCAGAGCTTTAAAAATTTTGGCATAGACTTCATCCTCCCACTTCAAATGGGTGATAAGGTGGTGCAGTACAAACGACAAGCGACCCGTTTTTTCGCCAACGCTGATGAGCCCCACAAAAATAGAGTCAAAACTGGAAGGATGCTTAGCAAGGGCTTTGGAAAATAACACACCTCTTTCTACATCCCTTAGCACGGTTAAAAGGATTTTTTTAAAAAGAGGATTTTCTTGCGTGTCCGTAAGGTCTTCAAGGCTTTCTTTTAAGGGAATCCCTGCGTTTTCAAATTGCTCCAAATGGACACAAAAATCCATCAACGTGCGAGCTTTTATCTTGTGCGAAAACAGCGAAAAAATGTCTTGAAACGTAACGCGGGTTCTTGAATAGGTAATCAGAGAAAGCCCAAGCTCTTGAAGACGAAGCTTAAGATCAAGGGGAGAGGACGCTTCCACAACACCCCGATGAAGCGTTCCTTCCTTTCCAGCACGGTAGCGATAAAGGGTCATCCAGCCTCCCGTAAATCAATCACACGCAAGGCTTCCTCAAGACTTGTATCACCCTTAAGGATACGGTTGCGCGCATCAAGTGCAAGGGGAATGTACCCCTTCTCCAGGGCTTTCTTTTTAAGAGCGGATCTGGGAGCGTTCCCAATTAAAAGATCATTTATGTCTTCATCAAACTTTAAAATTTCTGCAACGGCCAGACGCCCTTGATACCCTGTTTCTCGGCAGGCGTTGCACCCCTGTGGTGTAAAAAGAGACGTAAGACTGTCGCATCTCAAAAGAGTCGCTTCTTCTGGGAGCATCACTCTTTCTTTTTTGCATGCGGGGCACAGCTTTCTCAACAAGCGTTGAGCGACAACAGCTAAAAGATTGCCTGCCAGCATAATCCGTGAAAGCCCTAAATCAACTAGACGATGAATAGCTCCCAAGGCATCATTCGTATGAAGGGTTGAAAACACCTGATGCCCTGTCATCGACGCCCTCAACGCCATTTGAGCGGTCGGAGAATCTCGGATTTCCCCAATTAAAATAATATCAGGGTCTTGCCGTAAGATTGAGCGCACCCCTTCGGCAAAATCCATGCCCCCTAATTCGCGGATATCAGATTGCCTCATCAGCGGCAGTTGATACTCGACAGGATCTTCTAAGGTCATGATATTGAGGGCAGGAGTGCTTATATAACTCAAAAGAGAATAGAGGGAAGTTGTTTTTCCACACCCCGTAGGGCCTGTGATAATAAAAACACCCTCCGGTCGATCTAAGGCTTGTTTAATGTAAGACATAACATCACTCGAATATCCTAATGTCTCCAGACGAAGAAGAGAGCGACCTTTATCCAAGATGCGAACAACGATATTTTCTCCATGAACAGTGGGATGAGACGAAAGGCGAAGATCAATTTCTCTTGGGCCCACATAGTAGGTCATGCGCCCATTTTGGGGACGACGAGATTCGGCAATGTTCATCTCTCCCATCACCTTAAGACGCACGCACATCGCGGGCCAATAGGAAGAATGAAGGGTACAGACTTGGGCCAATATCCCATCAATGCGATACCGCAGCCGCATAAACGCGCCTTCTGGCTCAAAGTGAATATCGGAAGCTTGACGTTTAATAGCGTCCATTAAAATGGCATTCACCAACCGAATGGTCGGGTTTATTCGATCATCTTGAGAATTGAGGTGGTTTCTTGATGTTTCCACCTCTTTCAACAACCCTCGTATTGATAGATCATATCCATAATATCGATCAATCGCCTCAAGGATATCTGACTCAGGAGCAATAAGGGGGATGACGTCCCTGACAGTCGAGATCTTGTGGCGCAAAAAATCCAGAGCTTGGAGGTTATACACATCTGCAAGGGCAACCCGCAGGACTCCCTCTTCCAAGGAAAGAGGGATGAAGGAATATCGCTCAGCAATCTCACGGGGAATAAGCGATTTTAACGTCGCATCAAAGAGAGTGTGTTCGAGGTTAACCCTTTCATAGCCACTCATACAGGCAAGAGCTTCGGCTAAAGCGCCCTCACTGATAAACCCTAAGCTTAAGAGGGATTCTTCAAAAGAAGTTCCTGTATGACGGTGCTCTTTTTGCGCGACATCAACTTGATCAAGAGACAAGATCCCTCGTTCCACAAGGGTTGCCGCTAAAGCGTGCGCAAGAGGCGCCTGAGATAGGCTCTCTTTCATCATAAATCCTCCCTCTTAGCCTCGGTGAGACAAAAATGTCCGGGGCTAAGACCTCCCTAAAATTTTATTAAATTTATGTCAATGAGAGGGGGCAAGTCAAAATAAATTTTAGTTTGTAAAAATATTGATTTTTGTAGAAAATGCTGTTATCATGATAATGGTAAAATTGTAGAGGTATGTCGCAGAATTCTTGCGTAGGATGGGTAAAATCTCTTGAAGGGTGTTGTGCCCTCTAGTTATACCATTTCGCATTCAATAGGTGGATATTCTGGATTGCTTCGCTTCGCTCGCAATGACGGAAATTGGCGTCATTGCGAGGAGCAGAAGGCGACGAAGCAACCCAGTTTTGTCTGCCACTTGATTGATAAGTTGTATTAGAGGTTTTTCTGCTTCCTCTTGTTTTAGACGTCCCTCTTATATTTTAAAGGATTTATATCATGGAGCCTATGACCATAATGGTGGTTTAAAAAGACGACTCAATCCTACCATTTAAGCTGGTAGTTCTGAACTGTACTCAACGGATTTCAAGGAACCTGATGAGCAACGCTCTCGGAACTTGAATGACTCAGCGTATATGTCTTGTCTTCACACAGAATTAAGGTCTTCTTATCATGATAAAACTTCAAAATTTGACTGTTCGCATTGCCGGACGGACCCTTATTGAAAATCTTTCTCTGTCCCTTAACGAAGGTCATCGCTATGGCCTTGTAGGGCGAAATGGGATTGGAAAATCTACATTTTTTAAGATTCTGCTTCAAACTCTCTCTCCCGATGAGGGGCGAGTTGACATCCCAGCGCGGGTGCGTATGGGGCATGTCGCTCAAGAGATTCCAAGGGGATCTCTTACCCCTCTAGAAACGGTAATGGCGGGGGATAAGAGGCGCCTTGAGCTCATGGCACGCCTTGAAGAGGGGGCGGAACATGAAAATATAGCCGATATTTATGATCAATTGATTGCGATCGATGCCTTTACAGCTGAAAGTCGGGCTGCAGAAATATTAAGCGGTCTTGGCTTTTCAGAAGAAATGCAACGAGCTCCTCTGTCTACCTTTTCAGGAGGGTGGCGTATGAGGGTCTCTCTTGCATCGTTGCTGTTTTCAAAACCAGATTGGCTGCTTTTGGATGAACCAACAAACCATTTGGATTTGGAAGCTTCTCTTTGGCTTGAAAATTACCTTAAAAGCTACCCGCATAGTCTTTTGATTGTGAGTCATGATCGCCATTTTCTTAACACGGTGTGTGACCGTATTCTCTATTTTTATACAGGGAAAATCGTCTCTTATACAGGGAATTATGACACCTTTGAAAAGACGTGGCATCTTCAACAGGAAGCTTTGAAATCTCAGCACGTTAAGCAAGAAACGCAACGTAAGCATATGATGGCCTTTGTTAATCGCTTCCGCGCAAAGGCAACAAAAGCCAAGCAAGCCCAAAGCCGCTTGAAAATGCTTGAAAAAATGGAGCAGCTTCCTGATGTTGCACAAGATCCGCAAGTCAAACTTGAGTTTCCTCAGCCGGAGAAGCTGGCTCCGCCATTGCTTGTCTTGGAGAACGTTAGTGTGGGGTACGAGTCCGGCAAACCTATCCTGAAAGGCCTTAGCTTGCGTATTGATGAAGAAGATCGCATCGCCCTTTTAGGATCCAATGGGAATGGGAAATCCACGTTCGCGAAGCTTATTGCAGGGCGTCTCTCCCCGCAAACAGGAGAGCTTCGCCGTTCTCGGAAATTGAAGGTTGGATACTTTGCGCAGCATCAGTTAGAAGAATTTGATGAAGACGCAACGCCTTTTGAACATGTTCTTCGAAAGGCACCGTCTTTCTCACCGACGCTTGCACGGGCGCATTTAGCGCGGTTTGGTCTCTCAGGGCCCCTTGCGGATGTGAAACTTAAAAATCTTTCGGGAGGCGAAAAAGCGCGCCTTAATTTTACGATGATTTCTTTGGAAAAACCTAATATCCTGATTTTGGATGAACCTACAAACCATTTGGATATGGAATCTCGCCAGGCGCTGATGATGGCGTTAAATGCCTTTGAAGGGGCTGTGATTCTAATTACCCATGATACGGATCTTCTGGCCTCTACCATGGACCGCCTGTGGCTTGTGGCGCATCAAAAGGTAAAACCCTATGAAGGCGATTTAGAAGATTATCGTCGCCTTGTTTTGAAAGGTGGTATTTAGAGATTGTTCGAAGGTGTTGCAAGCTTAATCCCACTTGTCATTGATGAACTTAGCGAGTATTGCAAGAAAATAGTTTATTTCTTCTGCGTCAAAGAAGTCAAGCCATATTGCTGTACTATCTTTTCCACCTGCTCACTGACGACCCAGCGTGTCAGGAGAGGTAAGTTGCTGTCTAACCATTCTTTTAAAAGAGGCTTTAAGATTTCACGCAACTGATGCTCAATAAGTTGACCATCAATGCCTCCTCCCAGAGAAGACGTAGATAACTGGTGCTTTTCTTGAGCTAGTTGAGCTAAGGTGCGCAGAGCTTGAGCTGTTTCAGATGCGGCTGACTGCGAAATAAGAAGATTATCATCCCTATTGTTGCCCAGAGGATTTTCCTGAGAGGTTTCCTTTTGCTGCGAAAAAGGAAACGGAGTCTTTATATTTTCGGCCCATAAGGGAAGACGCATTGCTTTCTTTTCATCGGAAGCTCTTTTTTGTTCTTCGATTTTTGCAGAAGAAGAACAGGTTTCCTGAGGCGTTTCCTCAGGCAAACAATGCGTTAAGTCTAGGACGTCTTCTTCATTGTTCGCGTCCTGAGGTGGAGTATTTTGATGGTTTGAGTCGTTCGCAATAAGCTTGCGAATAGAGGCTAGAATTTCGTCCATAGAAGGTTCAGGCGTTACTTTCTCTGCTATCATTTAACTTTCTCCTTAACATAACGTAGGTCTTCTCCCTGCCAGAACTGAATCCACTCTTCTTTATACTTCGTATAATAAGCATCTGGATCGTAGTATTTAACGTTGAGTTTTAGATCACATGCTGTCAAGCGCCCCATGGCTTGCAAGACCCCATAGTTTGCGTCAACAAGAGCTTTTTGAGCATTTGCAAGGTTATCTTGGGCGTTAGCTAATTTATCTCTTTCTACGAAAACATCCACAATATTTTTGATACCCACATTGTATTCTTCAACAGCCCCTTCAACAGCGACCTCTAAGGCTGCAACTTGGGCTAAGAAATGCTTAACGTTATCACGGGCCACTATCAATTGTTCCCATGCTGTTCTTGCCGCCTGTCCCACTTGACGTGTAACTTTCACAAGGACGACTTTCTGCTGCCCAACGGTTTGATACGCCTGACGAATTTTTGCATTCGGGATACCTTGTTGATAAATAGGAACCTTCACAGTCGTTAAAACGGATGCGTTTTGTTGAGCTCTGTCATTCCAAGGAGGAGGATAGTTTGTACCCCCGCGCCGATCAGCCCCATAACGGCCTTGAACATCCACCGTTGGAAGGAGAGGGGCTATCTGTAGATCGACATTATAATTAGCGGCCTCAAGGGCGTATTTTGCTTGCGTAATCGCAGGATGGCGGACTTTTGCAACCGAAAGCACTTCTTCATAACAGTTTGGAACGCCTACTATAATAGTTGCAGGTCTCAGTTTCCCTGGAGCGCTACCCACCTGATACAAATAATTAGCTTTAGAAATTTCAAGATCTCCTAAAGCTTTTACCACAGCAGCACTTGCCTGCTCAAACTCTGCTTGAGCAAACGCGACATCTGCTCGGCTTCCTTCTCCAACGTTATAACGGACTTGGGCGTTCTCAAGACGCTTTTGGGCAAAGGCCTTTCTCTCTTCTTGATTATGAACAATAGCCTGATTTGCAATAATAGCTGTGTGGGCTTTAAGGGCATCAAGAAGAATATCTTGTTCTTTGACAAAAAGCCCCGCTCGTTGAGAAAAGACCTCGCTTTCAGTTTTTTCAATATTGGCAACGGTTCCACCACCTTTAAAAACATTTTGTTCTATACTTGCTGTATAGTCTGTGCGAAATTCATGATACTTAATTCCTGCCCCAATAGGTTCGTGATTATCATTGGTTTGGTTGCCTATCACAGAAAGACTGGGGCGCCAATCAGCATTGGCGACTGAGAGGTCTTCGTCTTTGGCACGTAATCCTGCGCGGGCTTCATCGAGTTCAGCATTTTGCATATAAGTGAGTTCAAGCGTTTCTTGCAATGAGACGGGTGCTGTATTTTCTTGAACCTTTTGAGGACAAAGAGATGTCTTTTTTTGAATCTCTTTTGGACAAGGGCAAGGATTTCCTTGAACTTTTTTTGGACAAAGAGGGGCCGCGCCAAAGGCAGAGGAACACGTAAAAACACTTGAGAGTAGGAGAAGGGTTGGTAAGTTCATTTTTTTATATATCGTCTCTAATCTAGTAATTAAATTTCACCATACACAAAATAATTTCTTTTTACACTACAAAACAAATGATTTTGGCCTTTTAAAGGCCTCAAGGTGTGGCCCATAAGCCTCAAAAAGAAAAATTTCTGTAAGAGCTTTTCCTTTCTTTACATACTTTACAGCATTATTGCCATGATTTTTATCTTGTATGAGAGTTGCAATTTCTCCTCCCTCTTTTAATTGAGAGACAAGAGCATCTGGAATAAAGTCAACAATTCCTTCAATTATCATCACATCATAGGGCGCTTCTTTTTTCCAACCTTCATCAAGGCAACTAAGCATGACTGTTACGGACATGAGCTGTAGATCGGAAAGAATACGTTCAGCTTCTTGCGTCAAGACATCTTGCATGTCAACCGCAATAACATGAAGCCCCATGTGGCCTAGAAGTGCAGGCCCATATCCTGTTCCACAAGCAATATAAAGAACTTTATCGGATGAGGTAAAGTTACACGCCGCCAAAAGGCGCGCAAGAAATGCTGGCCTTAAAAGAACGCGCCCCTTAAAAATCGGAAAATTTGCATCCATATACGCTAATGATGCCAGCTGATGGGGAACAAATTTCTCCCGGGGAATCTTTAAAAGAGCCCCAATGAGAAGAGGATCTCTAACTCCTTCAGGGAGAACCTGACATTGGACCATCGTATGGCGCATTGCTTCAAAATTAGGCATGGGTTTTCCTCGGATTGTTTACTACTGTCATCCCGAATTCATTTCGGGATCCCCTTGTCATGGGGTCCTGAAACAAGTTCAGGATGACAGTGCTAAGTTCAGGATGACAGCATTAATTAATTATCAATGGAACCGCAGAATTTAGCAATGGCGAAAAAAAGACCGATTTCTCCCGCTGAAAAAAGAGACACCTGCGCCTAGAACCATTAACGCTCCTCCGATCCAAATCCAGGGGGCAAGGGGAATAAGTGAGGCGCGAATCAGCCACCGATTGGCTCCTTGATAGGGGCCTAAAGTTACATAAAGATCACGTAGCCCATTCGTTCCAATGGCTGTTTCACTGAGAAGGGAATTTTGGGGCTGATACAACCTTTTTTCAGGCGTTAAGACCCCTCCGGGATAGGTAATTTTTGCCCTCTCATAAAGATAGGTAGATGCTCGCCCTTGGTGAACATGTGCAAGGGTTAAGTTTATTCCTCCCTTATTCATTGTATCAAGCAGACCAAGAACTTGCGTTTCGTCTTTCCGAAATCCTCCCCCCCCACTTACCCCGAGGAGGGACACCGCAACCCCCATATGAGCAAGAAAAGCACCTGATGAAAGGCGTTTCCTAAAAAATGCGTAAGACGTTCCCGTCATAATCCAAACACCGAGGATAATGCCTGTAAAGGCTAAGAGAGACGTAGGATAAAGAAAATATAAGCTTAAGACGAGCGCTCCTAAGGTAGCAGTTAGAGGCGTTGCCAAAAGAGGAAGAAGTGCTTCTTGTCTATGTCTTAAGAGTGATCCAAGGGGAATAAGAAGAAGAAGAGGAAGCATCAAGGGAATAAACGTCCTTTCAAAGTAAGGGGCGCCAACGGAAAGGGTCCCCCATCCCATCCCCTCACTCCACAAGGGATAAAGAGTGCCAAGAATGAGCGTCGCAAGCCCTACAGAGAGGAGGAGAGAGTTTAAAAAAAGTGACCCTTCTCGAGAAAACAGATCAAGCGGTTGACCTGTAAGACGGGGGGCTCTCCACACCCACATAAAAAAAGAAAAACCTGCGATCATTCCTATTAAACTTAAAATAAAAAGCCCCCGCCCTGGGCTTTGCGCAAACGAATGAACAGAGGTGATAAGGCCAGACCGTACCAAAAACGTTCCAAAAAGACTTAAGACAAAGGTCAAAAGACTGAAAAAAAGACTGAAGCGGTAAAGTTTTGCCGTCAAAAGCGTATGGAGCAACGCCGTTCCTGCAAGCCAAGGCATTAAGGAAACGTTTTCAACCGGGTCCCAAAACCACCATCCTCCCCAACCTAATTCATAATACGCCCACCAGCTGCCAAGAGTAATGCCGGCTGTCAAAAATCCCCACGCCAAAAGAACCCAAGGTCTCACAAAGTTTGTCCACTCCTTTTGACTCTCTCCTCCCCACAACGCAGCCAAAGCAAGGGAGAAAGGGGCTGAAAATCCCACATATCCTAGATATAGGAGAGGGGGATGAATCAGAAGGCCCTTGTCTTGCAAGAGGGGATTCAAGGATTGCCCTTCCGCAAGGGCAAAAGGAAGAGCCACAAAGGGATTAGATGTCATCAATAAAAAAGCTAAGAAAAGAACCAAAAGCAGCCCTTGAAAGACAAGAGCGCGTGCTCTTATAGGACCTTGAAGAAAAGCCGCAAAGACAACACTAACGCCTGATAAAATACAGACAAAAAGTAGCAGGGATCCTTCGTGATTTCCCCAGGTTGCAGCACATCTATAATACCACGGGAGTTGGGTATGATCATGGAGCACAACGGTCAGAAGAGAAAAATCACAAAAATAAAAGGCCCCAATAAGTGTCAGGTACGCAAGGCCCATACACCCACCCTGCAAATATGCTGCAACACGACCAAGGGTTTGCCATTTTCTTCTGCTTGCTTTGACAGAAGCGTGAACAAGACTCCCCAAAAAGGATGCTATAACCTGCACACTCCCAAATCCAAGTGCAAAGGCTAAAAAAAAATGGCCTAATTCACTGAACATCGAATCTCATACCGTCGTCATTCCGGGATTTAGGCTCTCATCAAGAGCTGAAAGGTGAGCGTTAGAGAGCCGAAATGACGCCCATGGATAGGAGCAATTAGTTGTGGAATGCTCCACTAGCGCGAAAACCACTTCTCAGCTATGTGGGCGATCTCGTCTTTCATTCCTTTGAGAACTTCATTGGCAGACGCAACTAAGGGGGAGCCTTTTGGAAAGGCGATGGCTAGATTTCCCCCCGATGAGTCCACAGTGATTACTTTTACCCCTGGTGTTGAACGCGCAATGTTACGTGCGACTTGATCTCCTACGAGAATAGCTTGCACACGACCGTTCTTAAGTTCTTGAACGAGATCTCCTACTTTATTTAAAGAAGTAAGTGAGAGAGCGGGTATAGTTTCAGCCCATTTGCGCGCTAATGTTTCGTTTATACTTCCTAGCTGTACGCCAAGTTTTTGACCCGTTAAGTCTTTTTCTGACGTAAGCGGTGAGTTTTCAGGCACAAGGAAAGAAGATTTATTAACATAATAAATATCAGAAAAATCAACGCTTTTCCGCCTTTCTTCCGTTGGAGCGAGCTCAGAAATAGCCATATCCGCACGTCCCGATTGGAGGGAGGGAATAAGAGAGGTAAAATCTGCTTCGACAATTTTAAGGGGGCGTCCCAAACGTTTGCTCAGTTCTTTCACAACGTCCACATCAAACCCAACAACCTGATCCCCATCGTGCGCTGTTTCTTTAAACTCAAAGGGGGGATTGTCAGGTGAGATAATAACGATGAGAGGTTTTTTTTCTCCTTCTTTTGCAGATTTTTCACACCCTGTAAGGCAGAGAAACATTAAACAAAGAGTAAAAAACCTTACCGCCATAGCGTATCCTTTCTTAAGCGCGTTATCTTAAAAGAAAGAGTAGCTTTCCTTTTTGGTTAAGGGAAGGACAATTTGTATTTTCCTTATAGGGGTTTATGATGAATGGGACTCTTTAAGGACCCTCACCGGTTCTATCGTGTCTGTGAAATGGGAACGAAGAAAAACCGGACGAGAGGTCGTTTAGGCGCGACTCACACCATTTGCGTTAGATCTTAAGACGCTACCTTCTCAAGGAAAGACGTAGAAGGCCCAGCGTTTTTGTCAGGATCTCTTAAAACATATCCTCGTCCCCAAACAGTTTCGATATAATTTACCCCATCAAGAGCAAGAAGAAGTTTCTTGCGAAGCTTACAAATAAAGACGTCGATAATTTTAAGTTCGGGTTCATCGATTCCTCCATAGAGATGGTTCAAGAACATTTCTTTTGTAAGAGTGGACCCTTTGCGGAGGGATAAAAGTTCTAAGATGGCGTATTCTTTCCGTGTTAACCGTATGGGGCGATGATCAATTTCAACCGTATGGGCTTGCAAATTAACAACCATACGACCTGTATGAACGAGAGAGTTTGCGTGACCCTTGGAGCGACGAATAATCGCTTGAACCCGTGCTGAAAGCTCATTTTTATTAAAGGGTTTGGTGAGATAGTCATCTGCTCCAAAACCGAGCCCTTTGACCTTATCTGATACTTCATTAAGACCTGAAAGAATCAGAACAGGTGTTGCGATCTGGGCCGCACGGAAGCGTCTTAAAACTTCATACCCGTCCATATCCGGCAACATAAGATCGAGAATGATAAGATCGTAATCGTAAAGTTTTCCTATCTCAAGCCCATCTTCCCCAAGATCAGTTGTATCAACAACAAATCCTTCTCCTCGTAAAGCAAGTTCAACAATTTTAGCAGCAGAAGGATCATCTTCGACGAGTAGAATGCGCATTTTTTTCTCCTTATGATTTGGCAAATTTTCTGACGAATAGCATAGCTTTTTAAATTTTAGTAAGAGTTAATCTTTCCTCTCCTTTTTAACAAGAAAAGAGTTAACATCTGATTAATATTTTTCTTCTTATGTTCAGCAATCCCTGCTGAAATATATAAATAAGAAAAAACAATGGGTTAAAAATTTATTTTGTTCCCCTTTTCTTGCAGTCCAGAGAAGACTTTTACGATTAGAAGTTCAGCTAGACTGAGACAAGGCTACTTCTCGTAAGGCCTGAATATTAGCAGCATAATGGCTGGGGCCACCTTTAAAAATCGCACTACCTGCGACGAGAATATCAGCGCCTGCTTGAATCACTCTAGCGGCCGTTGTGGGGGAGATTCCTCCGTCAACTTCAAGAGCAATATTAAAGCCCTCTTCATCAATAAGGGAGCGGACTTGCTTGATTTTTGAAACTTGCGATTCTAGAAAAGATTGCCCTCCAAATCCAGGGTTTACGGTCATGACCAAAATTAAATCCACAAGATGTAAATAAGGTTTAAGAAGATCAGCAGATGTTCCAGGATTAAGCGCAAGCCCGGCCTGACAGCCAAAGCCTTTTATTTTTTGCAAGGTGTGATACGTATGAAGTCCCGCTTCAATATGTATCGTTAACGTATTCGCCCCTGCTTTTGCAAAATTCGCAAGCAAAAGATCAGATGGGATCATCATAAGATGCACGTCAAAGGGAAGGGTTGTCCAAGGCCTCAGTTTTTCAATAACAGGCGGTCCAAATGTTAAATTAGGAACAAAATGACCATCCATAACATCCAGATGGATCATATCGGCATAGGGCTCAACAGCTTTAACCTCCTCTCCTAGTCGAGCAAAATCAGCAGATAGAAGAGACGGCGCTATTTTAATGGGCATAAAAATAAAATTCTTTACAGGTCTATCTCGACAAATATTTCATCCTCTTCAAATAATTGAATAGGATTCACAGGCATGACCGTTGAAATAGCATGTTTATACACAAGTTGGGAATGACTTTCTCGACGTAAGAGAACTGAAAAATTGTCAAACCACGTTACAATTCCTTGAAGCTTTACGCCATTTACTAAGAAAAGCGTTACAGGAGCTTTTGTTTTTCGCAATTGGTTGAGGAAAATGTCCTGTAAATTATTTTGTTTTTCTGACAAGGCCATAGGTTCACCCCTTTTTCTCGTTCGTGTTATTGGTTCTCCATGAGTTATTCTTCTATTCTAAGGGGGATGGTCTTAAAATTTCGTTAGCAACCGAATAAAAAAACTTTAAACTGTCTACAAACTTTTGATGAGTTGGGCAAGGCCATCACAATTCTTGACAGAGATGACATCTGCTTCAGAAGCCGCCGTTCCTTCTCCCACGACAAGAGGAATGCACCCAGAGCTTCGGGCACACTGAACGTCTACGATAGAATCTCCAACAAACCAGACATCATGCCCCGGATTTATTGTGCTTGCTTTAAGCGCGGCTAAGACAGGAAGATGAGAGGGTTTATCTGCTTCCGCATCTCGCGATCCAATGACTTGATGGAAATGATCTGTCCAGCCCAGGTGAGCCACTTCTTTACGCAGAAAGGTGCCATCTTTATTGCTGACAACACCAACATATAGGCCACGACTCCTTAAATTTTTTAACAGGGGCTCCGCGCCTTCAAAAACAACAAGTTCTTCCAAATGCAGCTTCTTTATGGCCTCATAAAAAATTTTTTCTCCCTTTTCAACATCATCTCCAAAGAGTCGCTTTCCAGAGTCTCTCATCGAAAGATGGGGTTGATTTGAATATTCGTGTGGTGTCAAAGGGTCGCGCCCCAGCTCTTGAAGAGCCGTACTGAGGGCAGAATAGGTCACATGCCATGTATCAACAAGCGTATTATCCCAATCAAACAAAATCGCTTTTGGAAGCTTTTTTGGGTAAAAGTGGGGGATTATGTGTCCCCCTGCAGTACCTTTGTTGGCATGACGAGGAGGGGTAATCCTACCCATTGGAAGCCAACAAATATTCAGCAACGCTTTCCGTCGTTGTCTTGATGGCTCGAACACCTTGTGTCCAGTTGGCTGGACATACTTCTCCGTTCTTTTCTGTGTGTTGAAGAGCGTGCAGCATACGTAAAGCTTCATTTACACTCCGTCCCAATGGAAGATCATTCACCACTTGGTGGCGGACAATCCCCTCACGGTCGATCAGGAAAAGACCTCTATAAGCAATACCGTCTGAATTTAAAACATCATAGGCTTTTGCAATGTTTCCCCCTAAATCAGAGAGAAGACCATAAGCAACGCCGTGGATCCCGCCTTTTTCTTTAGGCGTGTTTAGCCAAGCCAAGTGAGAAAAGTGACTATCCACACTACATCCTAAGACAACACAATCGCTTTTTGAGAAATCCTCTAGCTTTTCTTGAAAAGCATGAAGCTCAGTGGGGCACACAAAAGTAAAGTCGAGGGGGTAAAAGAAGAGGATAACATATTTTCCCCGATAATCTTTTAATTCTATATCTTTTACATCCGCTTTTGTTACACACTTTGCTTTAAAAGCAGGGGCTTCTTTTCCAACTAATACGGCCATAATATTTTATCTCCTTTGTAATTAACGTTATATTAATATAATATAGAAAAATGTTGGAGAAGTCAAATTTTTTAATCTCTCCGTGTTAATTTCCCGCAGCTTGCTAGGTAAAAAGTAAGAGGCTTAGGCTAAACAAATGATCTCTTAACCAGTTTCCGTTGTTTTGATGATTGTGTTTGAAGAGGGGGCTTCAAAAAGCGAGATGCTCCTCCTCTCTCGCCGATTTTCAAGAGCCATTCCTTCTAGCATAACGTTTGAGTAGCGAGAGGAGTAATATAGCAGTTGCATCTCATTTTAAATATTATTAACTTTGCCACGTTGGTGCATTCAGAACTACCCATCTCACGATAAAAAAACATAGCGCAGATTGAAGAAAGATAAGAAGATCTTAAAAAGTGAAAAAAGAAAACCTTATGATCCAACACTTAATTAGACATGTAAATACCAAAAGCAGTCTATCACTTCTCGTTTTTTTAATCATTCTCTCCATCACCTCTATGAAAACCGCACAGGCCGGTAGAAGAGAAAACAAACGGATACATCCACCTGTTGGCAACTTTGCATTAGCTTCTTCTCAACAGCCTGGGAACTTACTAAGCTTTGGGCAATCTATTCTGAACAAGGGTATACTTCAAGTGGATGCGCCATTCACACGATATCAGGGACCCAATGCACATACGACCGAATTTATCCCAACCAGCATCTATGGAATTCGAGATGACCTTTCCGTTCTGTTTAGTATGCCAATAGCCATCAACGATAAAGATGGTGATGAGCATGCATCAGGATTAGAAGATTTGCTTCTACAGTTTGAATATGCTCCTTATACAAATCAGACGAATGCATTTGATGAACAAATGACAATCGTCACAAATGCCACCATTCCTAGTGGATCATCTGTAGAAAGAAGATTGCCTACTGGTTCTAACTCTTCAAGCTTTTTTCTAGGAACAACTTTCAATCGTACCTATACAGAGTGGTGGGCTTTTATGTCTGAAGGAGTCAACATTGGGGTCCGAAGTGAGGGGAGAACCATAGGCACCTCAGTACTTTATCAGGCAGGAGTAGGGAAAAATTTTTCAAGTGTCGCGGAAGAATATATTTTTGCGGGGCTTCTCGAAATGACAGGTACGTATACTGGAAAAACAAAATATAACTACGGGACTGATCCCAATTCAGGAGGTAATGTTATATACCTTACCCCTTCTCTATGGTTTTCTACGCCAAAATTTACTGGACAGTTAGGCATTGGTTTTCCCGTTGTGCAAAATTTATTTGGGGACCAAAACAAAATCAACTTCTTGTTAGTGTCAAACTTTGTGTGGACATTTTAGGATATCTCCGATTATTGTCATCGACTAAAGTCGGTAACTCGGGAAATAGTCCATCTTAATCGGTCAAACAGAGTGCTAATTAACTCTGTCATATCATGTGCTACGGACATTCTGCTAATTTTTCTAGAAAAAGCATCATCGAATTGTTATAGTTTTCATGACGACGGCATAAAATGAGTTATTTACGAGATGTATACCACTACCGCTTGGAACTAATGTAATGACACAAACTCCGTCCCATCGTCTCATGATTGCTTGTTTCATTGTGTGCCTGGTTGTTGGGGTGGATCAAGGATCAAAAGCATGGATTTACTATGATGTGATGAATCCCCCTTCGGTTATTTCTATCTTGCCTTTTCTTGATATCATCTTAACCTGGAATCCAGGAATTGGATTTGGCCTTTTTAAAGCCCATTCCTTCTGGGGAACCCTCTGCCTTAGCCTTATGGCCCTAAGCATTTCAGGATGTCTTGGGGTTTGGTTGTGGCGTACAACCGATAAATTTTTGCTGATCTGTCTCAGCATGATTATTGGGGGAGCAATGGGTAATCTTATCGATCGCCTCCGCTATGGGGCTGTCCTTGATTTTATATATGTTCATCTCTACATTTTAGGGTATCATTTCCCCGCCTTTAATGTGGCTGATAGCGCCATCACTGTGGGCGCTTGTCTTTTACTTTTGGAAAGTTATGTGAGGAATAAAAATGAGTCAACTCAACCGTCTTGTCACCCTTAGTCTTTTGTCAGCCTGTTTCTGGTTGCAGGGGTGCACATCTGTCAAAAAAACGTTGGGAATAGAACGAGATCCCCCTGATGAATTTGCTGTTATGCCATGCACTCAACCGCTTGATATGCCACCAGACTTTTTTGTTCTTCCCAAACCACAGCCTGGTACACCTCGTCCCCAGGATGTAAAAGCTATGGAATCTAAACGCAAAGAACTCTTTGGCAGCACAAAGATGGAGAGCACAAAGACGGGGGGCACAAGTCCGGGACAAACGGTGCTTCTTGAAATGGCGGGCACCCCTCAGGCGGATATTCGCGAGAAAATAGATAAAGAGTATCATCAGGAGGCTTCAAAGAAAAATATTGTCCTTGAGACCTTAGGTATAAAGCAATCCAAGAGCGATATTATCGATCCTCATGCAGAAGCCAAAAGACTTACGAAAGAAGGAGTTCCACAGACGAATACCCCTCAGGATAACAAGTCAGCAATTCCCGCAGGAGAATCGTCAAACACCGCAGAAGAATTGGGTTCTAATAGAAAAACTGTGCGAAAATTACCCGAAGGAAATGGCTTAAAACCTCCATCTCCAAGCTCAGCGGGAACTGCTGATAACAAGTAATAATTATTGACAATCTCTCTATAATATGTAATAATTAAAATTATGAAATGATTATAGAGAGGCATCATGTACTTTATTTTATTTGTCCTGTTAGGAGCCTTTTCTCTCCCCCTTATGGCCCAAGAGAAGGCGCAGATTTTATCTCTCCCCTCCTGCAAGGGGGATAAGTGCTCAACTTGCCATAAAACTCCCTTTGAAACTCTAATCATGCCGAAGATTAGTTAATTTTTTATAAGGACAGGCTTATGGGAATTCTTGATGAAAATAATCTCCTCTCTGAACAAGAGAGTCAGGCGTACCATGCTCTTTTAAAGACCTACGGCCATGAACCCCATCATTTCGTCTTGAGAGTGCGGGAAGATCAAAGCCTGATGGATATAAATGACATTCAGTATGTTATTATTATCACAACGCAAGCGACCCATGTAAAATCTCAGAAATCAAAAACCTACACAAGTCGAGCGGGGTCTGGGACATGGCTTACCGAGTTCGAGGAAGATTTAAAAACAGGATATTTTAGGGAAAAAGGAGAAAAAAATGTTTAAAAAAATTCTATATGGGGGCGTAATGCTCATCGCCTTTGAGGGAAGCCTGAATGCGGGGAGTAAAGTTGGTGAATTTGTCGGAACCCGCTGCCTGTCCAGTTTTAACGGAGAAAATCCAGGTAATAGAGATTGTTACTATGAAGGGGTGAGTCTTCTTCAAACATATGATTTACCTGGGACCATGGACGAAAATGAAACTGGCCGCGGTTTGAATACTGCATTTTAAAAATTTTGAGCTGTGTTTGCGTCTTGGATTGGCCACGTTGCGTGTCACACCCCTTGTAACGACAAAACTTGTTGTTTCTAAAAAATAAAATTAAAAATTTTATCCACAAAGCCTCTTGGAGGGGGAAAACTTACTTCCCCTTAACACCCCCCTCATGCTACCAAACGATCGCATGACGAGGGGTTAAGAAGAGATGGTGCTACCGAGATAGCACCACTTCCAGGTAATATTACTTCTTTTTTGTAGCTGGCTTTGTCGCTGGAGCGGTAGCTGGCTTTGTCGCTGGAGCAGTAGCTGGCTTTGTAGCTGGCTTTGTCGCTGGAGCAGTAGCTGGCTTTGTAGCTGGCTTTGTCGCTGGAGCGGTAGCTGGCTTTGTCGCTGGAGCGGTAGCTGGCTTTGTAGCTGGCTTTGTCGCTGGAGCAGTAGCTGGCTTTGTAGCTGGAGCGGTAGCTGGCTTTGTCGCTGGAGCAGTAGCTGGCTTTGTCGCTGGCTTTGTAGCTGGAGCGGTAGCTGGCTTTGTCGCTGGAGCGGTAGCTGGCTTTGTCGCTGGAGCGGTAGCTGGCTTTGTAGCTGGAGCGGTAGCTGGCTTTGTAGCTGGCTTTGTAGCTGGCTTTGTCGCTGGAGCGGTCGCTGGCTTTGTCGCTGGAGCGGTCGCTGGCGTTGCCGCTGGAGCGGTCGCTGGCGTTGCCGCTGGAGCGGTCGCTGGCGTTGCCGCTGGAGCGGTCGCTGGCTCTGTAGCTGGAGCGGCAGCTGGTGGTGTCTCAGCTGGTGGAGTTGGTTTAGCAACTGGCGCTGCTGGTGCAACTGCTGGTTTAGCAACTGGTGCAGCTGGTTTAGCAACTGGTGCAGCTGGTTTAGCAACTGGTGCAGCTGGTTTAGCAACTGGTGCAGCTGGTTTAGCAACTGGTGCAGCTGGTTTAGCAACTGGTGCAGCTGGTTTAGCAACTGGTGCTTCCACAAGGCGGAAGCCGCGCCCACCACAGTCACCACCAGGCCCGGGGGCGTGCCTTACCCCCATACTGTTCACGCATTCCTGTGCGCTTACATCAGTAGATAGGAAAGAGGTACCACAGAGAAGCCCCATACTGAAGGCCATCCCAATAACTTTATATTTTTTCAAATTATTCTTATGCATTTCATGTTCCTTTATGGTTGTTAATGATGTTTGACCTCTGCTATCTTAACTACGAGATCGATAAATCCACATACATTTGATTTCGGTGATCCGGTATCATGCATTTGTGATTTCTTCTCACGACCTTACGTAAAAAAAGTTAATCTCTGGTTAACATCGCCCATTATTTTGAGAAAGATTTATTATGGTTAACATTACCCCTCTTTTTTGCTTTTTAAGCGCCATAGAATCTTTTTATTGGAGTTACATTGGCTTTACTCTTGTCACCCTTATGGGTATTTATTTGACGTTCCGGTCTAATTTTTATCAATTCAAAGTCATTGCCCATCCCCTTCGCACGATCAAGGCCGTTCAAAAATCTGCTGAGGGAGGTGAGGGTATTAACCCCTTTCGTGTGTATTTTGCCTCCGTTGGGGGGATGGTGGGACTTGGTAATATTGTCCTCGTGATCACCGCTGTCACAGCCGGAGGCCCGGGGGCTCTTTTCTGGCTTTGGATTGCGTCTTTTTGTGGAATGGTGATCAAGTATGCTGAAATTTATTTAGGGATGAAGTTTCGTGTTGATGATGGCCGAGAAGGCCATCACGGCGGTCCCATGGTGTATTTGCAAAAAGCCTTCTCTAATAAAACCCTTAGTCGTGTTGTCCCTACCATTTTTTGCATCTTGCTCGCACTCTATGGTGTTGAAATTGCACAATTTCTTGTTGTAGCTGATGTCTTTGCAGACACCTTTTCTCTCCATCGCCCCGTTGTTGTGGGGTGCCTTCTTGCGTTGTCGCTTTATGGAGGATTTGGAGGTATCAGGCGCCTTGCGAATATCTCAACGGCTCTTATGCCCCCTTTTATTGTGGGATATGTCATTGCTTGCCTTTATATCATTGGTACATACATTCTTGATCTTCCTGGTGTTTTAGCAGATGTCTTTGAATCTGCCTTTACGGGCCATGCTGCTGTTGGGGGATTTGTTGGAAGCAGTATGATGATGGCTCTTCAGCTAGGAACAGCACGGGCTGTTTATTCCGGAGATTTAGGCATGGGGTATGATTCAATTATTCAGAGTGAATCCAAGGCAAAAGATCCTGCTCCCCAAGCGTGTCTCTCAATCTTTGGCGTTGCAACCGATATGCTTGTTTGTACGATGAGCATCCTCGTTGTTTTGGTCACGGGCCTTTGGAAAACAGATGTGGAAGCCTGTCATGCGGTTTCCACAGCTTTATCTCAGTTTTTCCCTTACACCTCTGTTTTTATGGCTATTCTTATTTTTATTGCAGGATATACAACGATCATTGCGTATCTTGCGGTAGGAGAAAAGGCCATGCAGTGGCTTTTTCCAATGCGGGGAAGGCGGCTTTATTTTGTTTTTGCAGCAAGCTGTTTTATTACTTTTTCTTTTTTTGAACAATGTCATGCGGTCACTGTTATGAGCCTTACAGGTGGTCTTATTGTGCTGACCAATCTTTTAGGCATTTGGAACCTTCGTCATGAAATTATTTTTCAGAAGACGTTGTTAGAGAAGTGAAGGATCATATTGCGTGTGAATTCAATCTGTTTGAGTTTCACTCTGTCTCTTTCAAAAGTCATTAATGTTTTGAATCTGCACACAACGTGTGAATGGAGATTGACCTCTTTTAAAGATGCTTATATTGTCACCCAGAGTTTCGGGCGCTTAGCTCAGTTGGTAGAGCATCTGACTTTTAATCAGAGTGTCGTGGGTTCGATTCCCACAGCGCCCACCATGGAAAATAAGGTATTTTTCTCCCCTTATCAACCCTCTTAAAATACTCCGGAAGCACATCGGAAGCAGATGGAGAAAATTCGCGGATTTAAAGTCAAATGGTCTGACTTGGCAATCTAGCTGCACAGCCTTAATCAACACCCCCACTCCAACAGCTGAAAAAATAGTCCTTGTGCTGGATAATCTCAATACCCACACAGGTTCTTCTTTACATGAAGAGTTTGAACCTCTTGAGGCCAAAAGAGTGTTGGACAAGCTGGAAATTCATTACACCCCCAAACATGGAAGTTGGCTCAATATGGCGGGAATAGAGCTGATACCACTTATCAATCAAGTGGCAGACAAAACTGGGTTGCTTCGTCGCCTTCGGCTCCTCGCAATGACGCCAATTTCCGTCATTGCGAGCGAAGCGAAGCAATCCAGAATATCCACCTATTGAATGCGAAATGGTATGAGCCATTTAAGCCGTCAATGTTTAGATCGGCGCATTCCAGATCGAGATACTCTTTTGACCGAGACAAGCGCATGGCTAAAGCAACGTAACAAGGACGCCTCATCTGTTGATTGGCAGTTTACCACTGATGATGCCAGGCTAAAGCTGAAAAAGCTTTAGCCCGTCTTGTCTTGATGGACATTATTAAATAGTTGCTGTACTAGTATGTTTTGTGAGCTATTTGTGAGCTCCAAACCGGGCCTGTATATCCTCGCGGATTTTTGCAAATCTTTTTTCCCTTTCTTCTCTCGCCTCTTTTTTTTCTCGTGCATCTGCCTCTTTTTTCCTTGCGGTACTTCTGTCAATTGCAGCCTTTAGACTAGGACAAAAATTAACTAGGGTAGGTTGTATCATTCTTTTCTTAGTTGCTACCACCGCAGCAACTCCTACTCTACGCCTGTCCACTACTGTTTCTGTCTTGGAACTGTTAAAAGCAGTAGCTGTTTCTTTATCCTTGGACAATTCGAATGGTGCGTTTTTCTGAGCAACTCCCAGAGAAGGACCTACTCTTTGCTCGTTCTCATCTCCCTCAGAACCTGCCTCCACTCCTAATCCCAGGGTTACGGCAATTCCACAAACGCTCATAACTAAAACACTCTTTTTTAACATAATAAACTCCTATTTCTATGTAAGAGCGAAACAATAGTCTCACTATTTTAAATAGTCAAGAAGTATCGTTTAAAGTTATTTTAAATATTAAGTAAAATTTAATTGATTTTTGAATAAAAGTATCGCCATTGAAAAAATGTTGGATTTTAAGATATACTCTTCGTACTTAAGGATACCGATAAGCTACCATTCTGTGTCATCCCTGCGAAGGCTGGGATCCATGGATCCTAGATCAACACACTCTACTATTTTCTATGAAAATGAAGAATGTGTTAATCTGGGATGACACCGTGAGATAACAACGGATTAAGTCAGTATCTTCAGTTGATTGGGTATAATACTCACTCCTATCAATACGCTACTCCACAATAGGTGATATAACGTGCCTTCTCTTACCGCCCCTTGGTTATCTCTGCCGGCTCTGCAAACACTTTTTGATCTTTTTGATAAAGAAGGCGTAACTCTACGCCTTGTAGGGGGATCTGTTCGGGATGGTCTTTTAAGACTTCCCGTTAATGATATTGATTTGAGCGTTGATCGCGATCCTCACTGGGTTCTCGACTTTTTAAAAACGAATCATATTAAAGCACTTCCCACAGGCATTGACCATGGGACGATCACGGCTGTCATTGACAAACGCCCCTATCAAATCACAACCTTAAGAGTGGATGTCAAAACCTTTGGGCGCAAAGCCCACGTCGCATTTACAGATGATTGGATTCAGGATGCCAAAAGGCGTGATTTTACCATTAACGCGATCTATGCGGATAAAGATGGGCAGCTTTTTGACCCTGTGGGGGGGCTTGACGATTTAAAAAATCACGCCGTTCGTTTTATTGGAGAAGCGTCCCAACGTATCAGGGAAGATTACTTGCGTATCTTACGGTTTTTCCGATTTTCTGCGCGCTTTGGCCAGGAGCCGTATAACGAAGAAGGCCTCAAGGCTTGTGCACAGTACGCATCCCATCTCCCCCATCTTGCGCGTGAGCGGGTGACAGAGGAGTTCCTAAAGATTCTAGAACTCCCCTCCCCCCTTTATACCCTAAAAGCTATGCAGGAGACAGGTGTGCTGGCCTATATCCTTCATCCCCATGCTGGGAAGGAGATCAAGGCGCTTGTAGCCCTTGAGAAAGAGACCGGACGTTCTCCGTGTGCTCTCTTGCGCCTTGCGGCCTTTCATCCCGATCTAAAAGAGATTAAAGCCCATCTCCGTCTCTCTAATGCTCAGCAGAAAATGCTTTCCTTTTTGCTGAAACCACATAAAGCCATCACGCCAGCGTCTTTCAAACATCAGGCCTACCGTTGGGGAAAAGAGAATACCTTTGCACTCGCGTATCTACAAACAGCGCGAAATGTTGCGTCCTCTCTTCTTTCTTTGAAAGAAGGGACAGAGGCGCTGCAAAATCTACACCACCTATTTGATCCATGGGCCGTTCCTCCCTTCCCGCTTACGGGGAATGATATTCTAAACCAGGGGGTTCAAGAAGGGCAGGCGGTGGGGGCATTGCTAAAGGCTGTGGAAGATTGGTGGATTGGGAAAGAATTAACCCCCGATCGGGCTGCCTGTTTACAGTACCTCTTAACTCTCCTTTAAAATAGAGATCCAGCCGTTCCAGTCCTTTTTGTAGATTTTTTATGTCTCTTGTCTGAGGAAAACATACCGCCTCTTTATAAAGATCTTGATCACAAAAGATGACGTTCAAAACAGCTTTCTGAGACGCAGGTCCTGTTTCCTGGAGGACGGCCAAAGCTTTTCTCCAGGCCTTTGTTCGCTTCTCTTCTTCACGCTCTGTTAGGAAAGAGTCACGCTCTTGTGTACAGCGTCCAAACTGAACGGAAAGCACATGACTGCGATTGCGAAACGCATAGCCCAAACAGGGCTTAAAGCGATATCCTAATTCTCCAAAGAAACAGCCCGCTTCATAAAGCGGCCGACTAATGAGTTGACGAGCGTATAAAACCCCCAGCAAGGATTCTGCAAGGGCGGGATCTGCCCCGCTTAAGTGTTCGCGTTTTTGTTGGAGTTCTGGGGTGCCTTTATCACTCTCTTGACGATTCAAGCGCGGCCGTCCCCGTGAATGCTTTATAAAAACCATGTAAGACCTCCTCTCTCAATGATATAATTTATTATCTCACAAAAAAGGAGGGGTAGCAAATTTTCTAATTGCCCATTTCCAACTCTTTGTCAGAGGATGGCCCGAATGATGAGTTGCGTAATCTCTTGCTTGCGTCTAATAATGCCTTTACTGCTGCACTTTCCGTTTTAGTAGGGACGCCACCCCTCAAAAACGGCCCGGGGTCAAACGCAGAAATAGGAGATGCTATCTTCTGAGGAGGAGAGCTACCAGCATTTAAGGTGACCCGGGAGTTATTTTTGGCTTCTGTGTGTTTTGTGTCCTCCTCGACGCTTCGCTGATAATGCGCTTTTTGTGCTCGTAAGTCCTCAATATTTTTCTTTGCCTTCTCGGCGAAGGTTCTACTATTCTCGTAATCTACTCGCAATACCTCGGCAATTCTTTTGGCACAAAGAAGATCTTCTGGGATAAAACCTCTTTTTCCTGTGGCATTCATGTCTTGTTGTAAGAGCGCGGAGAGAGTGGAGACGTTTTTTTGAGCCCGTTCGAGTCTTTCTGCGGCAGCCATGGCGATTTTTTGAAAGAGGGCAAATAGTTTTTCGGCCTCTACTACTGCATTTTGTGGGGAAGCTTCAGGTTTTCTTGCTGATGTCTTATCTTCTTTAAAGCCCCATAGAGAGCTATATGCTACATCAGTGCCACGAACGGGCACGGGCACGGGCACGGACAATGGTTCTTCTCCTGGTGGATTCGCCACCCCTTGCTGACCACACAAAATAGCACTTGTACTTATCAAAATAATTATTGTTGAATTTTTATTCATAATTAATACCTTATATATTTAATATATACTATGTATTATTGTATAAAGTCAAGTAATTTTTATTTATGTCTCATACCCTATTCCCGTCAAACAAAGGCCCTGGGGAGGGGCGGTCGGTCCGGCTTGACGGCGATCACGAGCGTCCAAAATTTCTTTAACTTTTTCAGGGGACCAAGCCCCTTCGCCGACGCGTTTTAAGGTTCCTGCGATATTGCGCACCTGATGATGCAGGAAGGAACGCGCTTGTGCAGTGAAGAAAATGCTTTCTCCCCTTCTTTTGATGCTCAAAACATCTAGGGTTTTCACCGGTGAAGACGCCTGGCAGTGGCTATCCCGAAAAGACGTAAAGTCATGACAACCCAGAAGAAACGAGGCAGCTTGTGACATTTGGTCAACATTGAGCGGAGGGATAACCCACCAGGCCCTGTGTCTTTCAAGGGCAGGGGGTGTTCTGCGATTCAGGATTGTATAAGTATAGCTGCGAGACGTTGCGGAAAAGCGCGCATGGAAATCAGTGGGGACTTCTTCAACCTTCAAAATACTGATGGGAGTCCATCGGAGGCGCTTGTTCAACGCCCCTTGAACGGCCAAGGGCGTGTAATCTTTAGAAATATCCACGTGCGCGACTTGGCCTGAGGCATGAACGCCTGCATCTGTTCGCCCACTCCCCCACACGACAACAGGGTCCCCTAAGAAATCAAGAAAAACGTCTTCGAGCGTTCCTTGAACTGTCGGCAGTCCCGTCTGTCGTTGCCATCCGTAAAAGGATGTGCCGTCATATTCAAGGGTAAGTTTAAAGCGTCTCATGGGCGAGAACTTTGGGCAACGAATACCCTCTTAAAAATTCAGAAGCAGCAAGAGGAGATTTCCCCGCCATTTGAACACGTACCAGACGCAAAGAGCCTGTCCCACAGGCAATGGTGAATTGATCATCAAGAACCGTTCCTGGGGGCATAGAAGACGAGAGAGGCAAAGCAATAGCCCCAAGGACTTTGATGTGATCCTGGCCTATTTTAAACCACGTTCCTGGCCAGGGGGTCAAAGCGCGCACTTTACGTTCAAGGGTTGATGCGGGCAGCGTCCAGTCCAACCGTCCTTCTTCTTTTGTGAGCTTTTCTGCGTAGGTAATACCTGTCTGGGGTTGGGGATGGGGGTCCAGTTTTCCTTCGAGATAGAGGGGTAGCGCTTTTAACAGCGCTTTTGCCCCTACATTCGTCAAAATTTCCAAAAGACGTGGCGTTGTGATGTTATCTTCAAGGACAACCTTTTCTGTAAGCAGCATATCTCCTGTATCAAGGCCCACATCCATTTTCATGATTGTCACGCCAGATTCCAGGTCCCCTGCCAGAATGGCCCGTTGGATGGGAGCCGCCCCCCGCCACCGGGGCAGAAGAGACGTATGAACATTTAGACACCCCAGTCGAGGAGCCTCTAAAATCGCTTGCGGTAAGATCAGCCCATAGGCCGCAACAACTGCAATATCCAAATTCAGGGCTTTCCACTGAGCTTGGGCATCTTCTGTTTTTAAAGAAGAGGGCGTAAACACAGGAATGTCATACAATGTTGCCAAGGTCTGAACAGGACTTGGCGTCACTTTATATCCGCGCCCCAATGGACGAGGGGGCTGGGTATAAACGGCGACAATAGGGTAGTGAGCCTCCTGTAAGGCCTTTAGCATATGGGCTGCAAAGTCAGGCGTTCCCATAAAAGCAATGCGCGGCATATTACCTCTCCCCTTGTGGGAGATGTCGCCGTGTGTAACACGGCGGGTAAGGGGTAGAAGTAATCAGTAATCGGTTACCAGTTATCAGTAATTGGTTATCAGTAATCAGACGAACAGCTGAAAGAGCTGAATTTTTATAAGTTTTTCTTAGCATTTGAAACATTGAGATTCCTTTCTATTTTTACTGATAACTCTTTGTCTTCTATCCCTCACCCGCCTCTTGTGGGTGCGACCCCTCCCACAAGGAGAGAGGTAAAATTACTTCCTTTTGCGAATTTTTGTTAAAATGAGGGTTCGTTTCAAGACACTTAAATGATCAATAAATAAAACGCCGTTCAAATGGTCGATTTCATGTTGGATGCAGTCTGCCAAAAGGCCGGTTGCGGATAAAAGCTGGGGATGGTTATTTTCATCCAGATAAGACACTTTTATCTCTAGAGAACGAACAACGTTCTCGAAAAATGTGGGGACGGAAAAGCAGCCTTCTGTTGTCACCTGGGTTGTGGCTGAAGCCCATTGAATTTCAGGGTTGACCATAAAAAGAGGTTTAGAAGGCGTATTATCCTGCTCCCCTACATCAATAACAACAACACGTTTTTGAACCCCAACTTGGGGCGCTGCAAGTCCAGCCGCATTAACGTGGTAGAGTGTTTCAAATAAATTGTCTCTAAGCGTACGAATGCCTCGATCTACTTTTTCAACGGGAAGGGACTTTTCTCGAAGACGAGGATCGGGAACAGTTAAAATATCTAAAAGAGCCATATTAATTTTACGTTTTTTAGTTTATATTATTTGTACGTAATCAAAGAAAAGATGAAATGCAAGGGGGAAGACGTCAGTACGCTCATTATTTGTATGTACATTGGGATGCCTATCGTGTATTCTATTAATAGAAAAAGAAACGATGGAGTTAAAAATGGTACGCCTTGACAATTTTTCTGATTCTACAAAAAGTGCACGTCTAAATTTGAGGCTCTTTCCTCAAAGAAAGAGATTGATAGAACAAGCGGCTGCTATAGAGCATACGACTCCTTCGGAATTCATTATGAGGACCGTTATAGAGAGGGCTGAAAAAGTCATCGCTGAACAATGTCATTTTTTCTTAGAGGCAGAAAAGTGGGAAGAGTTTTGCAATGCTCTTGATGCTCCAACGCGAGAGATTATTCCTCTTAAGAAGTTGGCTTCTGAAAAAACTATTCTTGAAAAGTAAAAGTGATGCCGCGTGTTTCTATCTTACACAAAGGACATGTAGGGCACAATTTTGATTGTGGAAATCACGAACTTAACGACTTTTTTAAGAAATACGCTTGGCAATCACAAGCGAGTAACGTCTCACGAACCTATGTATTGTCTGATGGGGGGGAGAGAGTGATTGGCTATTATAGTCTCGTCTATGGGTCGGTTTCTCCTCAAGATGTTGCAGAGAGAATACAAATGGGCACTGGAAGGTACCCTCTTCCCATTATTCTTATTGCGCGGTTGGCCATAGATAAACTTTTTCAGGGGAAAGGGTTTGGCAAAGCTCTTCTCAAAGATGCTTTTATACGGTGCTTACATGCCAGTGAAATAGCAGGGCTTAGGGCAGTTGTTGTGAAGGCTAAGAATGAGACTGCAAAACGTTTTTATGAGAAATTTGGCTTTGAATCTTCTCCTTTGGATGAGTTTCATTTGTTTCTTCTCATGAAAGATTTAAGAAAAAATTTCGAATGAGGAAGACAAACGCAAATGCCCTCCCATCTTCAGAACCTAATTGACTTTTGCCCTAAAGCCCTTTAACGACAGTAAGTATTGTCATCTCGGACTTAATTCGGGATCTCATTGTCATGGGATCCTGAAACAAGTTCAAGATGACATTTTAAGCCCAGATGGCGGAATTGGTAGACGCGCTAGATTCAGGTTCTAGTGGACAATTGTTCGTGGAAGTTCGAGTCTTCTTCTGGGCACCAAAAATATAAAAAAAAGAAAGATAGTATGAAACTTTATTACCACCGGGGAGACCTCCCCAACGGACTACATTTCGGTCATTCTGTTGCTGTGGACACAGAAGCCATGGGTCTCTACATCCCGCGGGATAGGCTAACACTTGTCCAGCTTTCTGCTGGGGATGGAAACTGTCATCTTGTCCATTTCCCTTTCAAATCTTCTTATGAAGCCCCCAATTTGCGCGCTCTTATGACGGATAAAAATGTTGAAAAAATTTTTCATTTTGCCCGCTTTGATTATGCGATTCTGAAGTACTACTTAAAAGTAGAGACGGCTCCTATCTTTTGTACAAAAATAGCCTCCCGCCTCTCACGGACGTTTACGGACAAACATGGCTTGAAAGACCTTTGCAAACAATTACTTAACGTTGAAATTTCAAAGAACGAACAAACATCCGATTGGGGAGCTGATACGCTTTCCCAAAAGCAAATGGAGTATGCTGGCACAGATGTTCTTTACCTTCACCGCCTTAAAGCTGCTCTTCAAGAACTTCTCAAGCGTGAGGGCCGCGAATCAATCGCACGGTCCTGCTTTGAGTTTATTCCTGCACGGTGTGAGCTCGATATCCAAGGATGGAACGAGGTTGATATTTTTCAGCATTGAAAATTACCTTGAAAAAGTGACATGCAGATGCTATTTTTTCAAGGTATTTAAAATGAGGACGCCCCGCCTTTGACAGTCCCACGTACCCATTGGCAAACAAAGATAGCTCAAGAATTTGAAATTCATCCTGTTTGTGCTTTATTGGGGCCTCGTCAATGTGGCAAGACAACACTTGCAAAAGAGTACGGAAAGCCCTTTGTTCATCATTACTTTGATTGTGAAAATCCTACGCATTTAAGTCGACTAGAAGCCCCTCTCTTTACGCTCCAAAACCTTGAGGGACTGATTATTATTGATGAAGTTCAGTTAAGGCCAGATCTCTTTTCTATTCTTCGTGTGCTTGTAGATGAAGATAAAAATAAGAAGTTTTTAATCACAGGGAGTGCATCGCGTGATTTAATTCACCAATCCTCCCAAACGTTAGCGGGAAGAATTGGATATCATCAAGTGACTCCTTTTTCTCTCGATGAGGTCTCTGATTGGCCGTTGCTCTGGAAACGAGGGGGATTTCCCAAGTCTTTTCTGGCAAACACATCTTCTCTCTCTCAGCGGTGGCGGGATGAATATATTAAGACCTTTTTGGAACGTGATCTGGCCCTTTTGGGGTTAACCATGAACATCCCTCTTGTCAGCAAATTATGGAGAATGCTTGCCCATTACCATGGACAACTCCTTAATTACGCAGAGTTAGCAGCAAGTTTGAGCATTGATCAACGCACACTTAAGCGGTATTTATTTGCCCTTGAGGGAGCTTTTATGATTACGCTTCTTAAGCCATGGCATGCCAATCTATCCAAACGAGAAGTGAAGTCCCCAAAACTCTATATACGTGACACAGGTCTTTTGCATCGACTTCTTCAAATACCTCAAGATGATATTGAAAATAACCCAAAAGTAGGCGCCTCGTTTGAGGGGTTTGGGGTAGAGATGATCCAACGTCACTTTGAGTGTTTTGAAAATTCTTTTTTTTGGGCGACTCATTCAGGAGCTGAACTGGATTTATTAGTGCTCCATGAAGGTCGCAAGATAGGGTTTGAAATAAAATTAACTGATCAACCCACGCTTACAAAATCGATGCAGATAAGTTGTGCTGACCTTCAGCTTGATCATCTCTATATTATTACTCCTCACCCCGGTCATTACGCTTTAAAGAAAAATGTTTCCGTTATTGGAATAAATAATATAAGTAACTTGCCGGAATCGTTTGAGGAAGGTATAAATAATTTATGACAAAAAATATTACCCTTGCGAGAGTTGCTGAATCCTATCAGACCCCTCACGATGACCTCACAGAGGCGCGACGCGTCTTAGCCCTTGAGGGAGAAGCGCTTCATCAACTTGCTATGAGCCTCGATGAATCTTTTGAAGATGCCACGCGTCTTTTGATGCAAACAAAGGGGCGTGTGATTCTCTCAGGAATTGGAAAAAGTGGACATATAGCGAATAAAATTGCTTCTACTTTTTCGTCCACAGGAACGCCGGCTTTTTTTGTGCATGCCTCTGAAGCTAGTCATGGGGATTTAGGCATGTTAACCTTCCAAGACACTCTCATTGTACTCTCTCTTTCTGGAGAGACACCAGAGCTTTCAGATATTCTCAACCATGCTACGCGGTTTGATATCCCTCTTATTGCCATAACACGGAACGCCAAAAGTACGCTTGCAAAAGCAGCCTCTGTAACGCTTCTTCTTCCCCCCTGCCCTGAAGCATGCCCTATGGGATTAGCGCCGACTACATCCACAACGTTAATGCTTGCCCTTGGTGATGCGTTGGCAGTGACACTATTAAAACGCAAAGGATTTTCTGAGAGAGATTTTAAAAATCTCCACCCCGGAGGTCTTTTGGGGCGAAAACTTCTTCATGTTTTTGATATCATGCGTAAGTATGAGGATCTCCCTCTTGTGTCAAAAGATACGCTCATGTCTGACGCCTTGGTTGCTATGACAGAGAAAGGGTTCGGCTGCATCGGGGTGTTGGGATCAGATAAAAAACTGATAGGCATTATTACCGATGGTGACCTCCGCCGCCACATGAATGCAACCCTCTTAAGTCAACGAGTTGAAGATGTTATGACGCCGTCTCCTAAAACAATTTTTGCGTCCGCTTTAGCGGCTGAAGCTTTAAGAATAATGAATCAAGGACCCAGGTGCATCACAAACCTCTTCGTGCTCGATGAATTTACAGGCGATCTTATAGGTCTTTTACAGCTTCATGATTGTTTAAAAGCAGGGGTGGCCTAGATGTCTCATCCCTCCCTTCAAAAATATTCTCGCTATGTAAGCCTCATGAAGGTCTTACTGCCCCTTGGAATTATTCTCATCCTTGGGTTTTCGATTGGAGGACCCTATATTCTTTCTTCTTACGACCATCAAGAAGTGGCTCTCTTGGATACATCTCAGCCTGACATACAAGAAAATCGTATGACCCATCCAGAGTACGTCTCAACGGATAACAAAGAGCAGCCCTATCAAGTCAAAGCGGAATGGGCGAAGCAACGCACAGAGCATCTTGCAGACCTTAAAAACCCTGAGGGATCTTTAACAATGACCAAGGGGGAAACGTTGAATGTTAGTGCCACAAAAGGAGCGTATGATACCCAAGGAAAGAACTTGGAATTGAGCGGAAACGTGACATTAACGAGCACGGATGGATATCAAGTAAAAACGGAAAAAGCGAACGTCTCTCTAGATTCGAAAATTATTGAAGGCAATATGCCTATTCAGGGAGAAGGACCTAAAGGTAGCTTGCAAGGTCAAGATGGATTTCGGATAGAAATTAAAGGCAAGCAAAAGGTCATCACCCTCAAAGGCCCTTCACGCGTTGTTATTAACGCTGCTGGGTCATGATGATAGCAAATTTCTTAAGTAGAAGCCCTTATCCTACGGTACGAGGAAATAAGCTTATTTATTTAAGGGGCGTTCCCCTAAGTTACTTCCTCGCCTGCGCGGGGACCGCTTTTCTCCTCGCGATGCCCCTCACCCCCTGTTACGCCCAAATCCTAGAACACTTAAACAGCAGTAAAGATAAATCCCCGCTTATTATAGACGCAGACAAATCTGTTGTGTGCGATGAAACGACTAACACCTGTATCGCAACTGGTCTTGCCAAAGCGCAGAAAGGCACCTCAATCATCTATGGCGATGTGTTGACGGTACATTTCACAAAAGATCGTGACATTACAACTGTGACCGCTGATGGACATGTCCGCATGGAAACTCCGACAGAGACGGCTTATGGAGAGCATGCCCATTATGATGTCATTCTCGATCGTGTTTTAATGACAGGGGGAAATCTGAAGATCGTTACCCCAAAGGAAACACTCACTGCCAAAGACTCAATAGAATATTGGCATACAGACAATAAAGGCATTGCGCGAGGACATGCTGTTGCCGACATATCCTTACGGAAACAACTTGTCACAGCTGATACCCTTGTTGCCTATTTTAAGCCTGTAAAAGAGGAAAACAAAAAGGTAGAAATTGACCGCATAGACGCCTTCGGAAATGTCTTAGCCTCAAGCCCCAATGGCATTGTAACAGGAGATCGAGGCACCTATTTCGGTAAATCAGAACTTGTGGAAGTTTTTGGTAATGTCAAAGTCACCCAAGGAGAAAACATCATACAAGGGGAATATGGACGAGCAAACTTAAAAACAAACCTGGCCGAAATCTTCCCCTGTCCTCCTCATATGAAGTGCGAGGGGCCCAGTAAGCGCATTTCTGGGGTTATTATTCCAAAAGATGTGAAAAAGGAAAAGAAAGTAGAGGCTACGCACCCAGATTAGGCTCCATGAATAAATACGCAGACCTAAAATTCCCTATCTCCGTGACAAGCCAACGGAGTATTACGGGAATTTTTCCTTCGGATCGGCCTGCTCTAGAAGACAGACCGCAGCAAGCTGCTGGGAATTAACCCGGAGAGATTAAAAAGATGTTTTAGTATGAAATTAGTAATTTTGTTTTTTGTGTCTCTTCTCTCTACAACCTCTTTTGCGTTTGCCATGATGAACATGCCTCATGCTGCGAATGATGACGACGATTCTCGCCATACAACTCCCCGTACACAGGCCCCTACTGCTCATGCCCCCTTTGGAAGTATGAGTGATGAAGATCGTGCTTCTATTACAGCTGTAGCGCAGCAACTGTCGGTGGAAGAAATCGCTGCCCGTGAAAAGGCTATTTGTGAGGATGTCCATGAGCTCTTTCTAGAAGGCATGAGTGCCAGAAATCGTGCCTCTATCATTAAGGAAGCATTCAATCTTCCGGCTGGAGAGATCACTGCTCGTGCAGAGGTCATTAAAAAGCAGATCTTGCCTCTCTTTTCAGAAGATATGAATGTGAATGATTTTGTCGATATCATAACGAAAGAGTTTAAGCATTCGGCTGAAGAGATCACTAACCATGTAACTGTAATTTTTGATCATATTTCCGTTCTCTTGCAAGAAGGTATGAGTGATGAAGATCGTGCATCTATCATCGTGGAAGCATTCGACCTTCCGGCTGAAGAGGTCACTGCTCGTGTAAGGGCTATTCGTGAGAGTGTCTATCCCCTCTTTCGGGGTATGAGTGACAGCAATCGTGCATCTCTCATCGTGGAAGCATTCAACCTTCCGGCTGAAGAGGTCACTGCTCGTGTAAGGGCTATTCGTGAGAGTGTCTATCCCCTCTTTCGGGGTATGAGTGACAGCAATCGTTCATCTCTCATCGTGGAAGCATTCAACCTTCCGACTGAAGAGGTCACTGCTCGTGTAAGGGCTATTCGTGAGAGTGTCTATCCCCTCTTTCGGGGTATGAGTGACAGCAATCGTTCATCTATCATCGTGAAAGCATTCAGGCGTTCGGCTGAAAATATCACTGCTCGTGCAAACGCCATTGCCAAGTATGCTTACATTTTCTTCAAAAGAGATATGGATGAAGATGCTCGTACAAACGTTATAATCACTGCTCTTCGCTGTCCGGTTCAACAGATCATCGCCTTTGCAGAGGAGACTGCCCGTGAACAGAATATCCTCCCTCCAACTCCCCTCGAACAACGTCCAGTAGAGTTGTTGAATGCAAGTGATGTGGGAGGAGTATACAACGACGTTGGGTCCAATACTGAAGGGGGTAATGCTGGGGAGCCTCCTCTCCCCACGAATGCTGGGGAGCACCCTCCAGAGAACTCTGACGATTGTGATTGTAGCTGTTGTGGTTGGTTTCCTTGGTAGCCATTTTTTGAGCTTACGTCGCTCGCAAAACCTAAGGTTAGGTCTTCTCAACAGAAAGACGAAGGGGCATATTAAAAGGCAGTGGAAAATTTTCCTCTCCATGGCCACAGCCGCTCAAGCGAAAAACCGGAAGATCAATCGTTTCTGCAAAACGGTTCAAAACAGGCTCTACTAAAGAGGATCCATCCGCCTCCTCTCCCCTCACAAAATCACCAAAAAGGATAGCCTTCACGCGGTCAAAAACATGCGCTTGCTGAAGATGCATGAGCATGCGATCCACGCGATACCCTCTTTCATCAATATCCTCAAAAAAAAGAATTTTTCCCGCAGCATTCATTTGCCAAGGCGTCCCTAGGCTACAGGTTGCCAGACAAAGGTTGCCGCCCACAACTTTCCCTGAAAGAAAAGGCATTTGCTTTGCTTGGGCATTAAGAGGCGTACACGCAGGAAGGTTATAAGAATCCAGCCCTTCTTTCAAAATACGGAGCGTTTCTTGTATTGTTTGAACGCCGACTGTTTTCTTCCACAGTTGACGTGCCGCCGGTCCATGCAGAGAAGGCCAATCCCAAAATTGATTTAAAAACTGATGTAAAACAGACCCATCACTAAACCCAATAAATAGTTTTTCTTTCTCTGGCTTTTTCATATTCAAAAGATCGGGGATAATCCGCGTCAGCCCATACCCTCCGTTCAGAAGCCAAATGATATCAACCGATGGATCTGAAAGGGCATCTTTAAGATGAGAGAGGCGGACATCATCCTGATGCGCACATAAAAGATCCTTCCCCAACAAATTATCAGGAACACTCACTTGCATCCCTTCCTCTTCAAGACAGCTCTTTGTAAGAGCCACATCCTGATTTGATGAATGCCATGAGGGGGCTATAAGACGAATATGGGTCATTATCCCCTTACTACACTCAAAATATTGATCACCTTTTTGCGGAGATCTTGACGAGGCGTCACCATATCAACCATTCCATGGGCAAGCTGGAAATCAGCCTCTTGAAACCCAGGCGGAAGTTCTTGACGAATTGTCTCTTGCAACACGCGTGCTCCTGTAAAGCCGATAAGAGCTCCTGGCTCTGCAATTGCAATATCTCCTAGCATTGCAAAAGACGCTGCAACCCCTCCCATAGTAGGATTAACCAAGATTGTAATATAAGGGAGCCCCGCCTCTTTGACGTGTTCAACAGCAATCACAGAGCGCGGCATTTGCATAAGAGAAAAAATCCCCTCCTGCATACGCGCTCCCCCTGAAGCTGGCAGCGTGATGTAAGCGGCTTTAAGCTCAACAGCGCGTTCAGCCCCCCTCACCAACCCTTCTCCGACGGCCATCCCCATGGATCCTCCAATAAAGGAAAAATCAAGAGCTGCAAGGACGACTGGATGTCCCCCCATATGGCCTTCTGCCACAAGAAGGGCATCGTCCTCTTTACTCTCCGCACGAGCTGTTTTAAGGCGATCACTATACTTTTTTGAATCTTTAAATTTCAAGGGATCTGCAAGAACTTTTGGTAAGGAAAGGCGTTTATATTTTCCCTCATCAAAAAGAGTCTCAAAGCGCATTTTGATCGGCATACGCATATGATACCCACAATGACGGCACACATAGAGATGCATGAGCAAATCTTTGTGATAGATCATTTGTTCGCACTGGTTGCATTTATGCCAGAGGTCGTCGGGGATTTCTTGCTTACGCACCAAAGCGTTAACCCTTGGTCGCACAAAAGTAGTAAACCAACTCATGATTTCTTGACCTTATCACTATTCTATTTTTGACTATGAGTTCTATCATACATCATATCAAGAAAACTGTCATCCTGAACCTTTGATCCCGAACTTTATCCTGGATCATTTCAAGATCTTTTGACAATGAGAGCCCTAAATAAATCCAGGAAGACAAAAGCCAGAAATTCGTTAGCATTCACTCCACAAGAGTTAACCATTCTTCTTCCCTCAAAACCTTAATGCCAAGCTCTTTTGCTGTTTTAGCCTTTGATCCTGGATCTTTTCCCATCACAACATAGTCTGTTTTAGAGGTTACGGAACTTGCCACTTTAGCACCTTTTGCCTCAGCACGCACTTTGGCTTCATGACGCGTCATATGCATCAGAGTCCCTGTAAAAACAATGGTTTTGTTTGCAATAGGACTTGAGCTCACTTCTCGTTGTTTTTCATCCAAAACAGTGACTTCTTTTAAAAGGGCTTCAAGCACGTCAAGGTTATGCGGCTCATCAAAAAACGCTATAAGATCGGCCGAAATGCTGGGCCCCACCCCCTCAATGGACATGAGGTCTTCATAGGCGCTACTTGTCTGATTTTTCGCAGCCTTCATAGCCTCAACCCATGTCGTATACGTCATATAATGGTGACTCAAAAGCTTTGCTGTCGCTTGGCCAACTTGAGGAATGCCAAGAGCATAAATAAACCGATGAAGCGGAATTTTTCGCCTCATCTCAATGGCTTTAAAAAGCTTCTGAGCAGACTGCTCTCCCCACCCCTCGCGCGTTCTCAAGGGAGTTAGACTTTCGCTATCTCTCTTTTCTAAGGTAAAAATATCGGATGGTGTGTGAATGAGCCTTTCTTGATAAAAGGCTTCCACATGTTTTGAGCCAAACCCTTCAATGTCAAACGCATCTTTTGAGACGAAATGGCGCAGCCTGAGGGCTGCTTGCGTATTACAAATAAGGCCCCCTATACATTTTCGTGCAACTTCTCCGGGCAGACGAATAGCGTGAGATCCACAGACAGGGCATGTGTGGGGAAAAAGGAAAGGTTCTACGCCCGCTGGTCTTTTTTCTAAAACAACCTCTACAATTTGAGGAATGACATCTCCTGCGCGCTGAATAATGACTGTATCCCCCACACGGATGTCCTTTCGGGCAATTTCATCCTCATTATGTAAGCTGGCACGCGCAACCACAACACCTCCCACAGTGATGGGTTGAAGAACTGCCACTGGAGTCAGGGTTCCTGTACGTCCCACTTGAATTAGAATATCGTTCAACTGTGTCTCAGCCTTTTGTGCAGGAAATTTGTGAGCCAATGCCCAGCGCGGCGCCCGCGTTGATGATCCCATCCGGGTTTGCCAGTCAATGCGATTCACCTTATAAACAATGCCATCAATATCATACGGAAGGGTCGAGCGCTTAGCTTCTAGCTCGTGGTAGTAGGCCAGTACCTCTTCTGGGGTGTGACAGATCTTTGCAAGGGGATTCACAACAAATCCCCATTTTTTAAGCTTTTCAAGAAACTCCCAATGGGTTTGGACAGCAAATGGCGTATAGTCATCGCAAGCATAAGCAAAAAACTTCAACGGACGGCGTGCTGTAATCTGCGGATCAAGCTGGCGGACAGAGCCAGCTGCTGCATTACGAGGGTTGGCAAAAAAAGGAAGACCTTGCGCTTCTCTCTCTTTATTCATATTCGTAAAATCTTCATGACGCATGTACACTTCCCCACGAACTTCCGTCAGGGGGGGGAAATCTTGCGCTTTAATATCTTTGGGAATGTCTTTAAGCGTCGCTAAATTGAGCGTGATGTCTTCTCCTACCAAACCATCGCCGCGGGTCGCCCCCAAAGCAAACCGGCCCTTGTGATATTCAAGGGTTGAGGACAACCCATCTATTTTAGGTTCAGCAACAAGCTCAAGAGGTGTTTCACGTGAAATGTTTAGGAATCGTCTAACACGATCCATAAAGTCATAGACATCCTGGTCTTCAAAGCCATTATCAAGGGAAAGCATCTCTTTAAGGTGAGACACCTTTTTGAAGGGACTAAGAAGCGGGGCCCCTACCCTTAAACTTGGGCTATCTTCGCGGATAAGATGAGGAAATTTCTTTTCAATTTCAGCATTCCGCAGACGAAGGTTGTCATAGTCCGCATCACTTATTTCTGGCTGATCGTCCAGATAATAAAGTCGATCGTGATAAGCAATAAGCGTTGCAAGACGGGCAAGCTCTTTGATGGCTTCTTCTTCTGAAAGATGGGAGACTGGTATGTCCACTTCTGATCCTTTATGTTTTTGAGCATGTTAGCACAGCAACTTTTAGTTACAAAAGTTTACTTCTCAATTTTTACGAAATAGCAGAAATTAGGTGCCAGAGATAACACAACAAGGACCAAACGAATGACAGAACAAATTGATTTTATTGACTTAAAAGCGCAACAAGCCATGATACGACCAAAAATTGACAAGGCAATGCAACGTGTTCTGGATCATGGGATCTATATTATGGGCCCGGAAGTGGGCGAGCTTGAAGAGCGTCTTTCCCAATTTTGTGGCGTAAAGCATGCCCTGAGTTGCGCAAATGGAACGGATGCCTTACAGCTTGTTTTAAGAGCAAAAGGGATAGGACAGGGCGATGCGATTTTTGTTCCCTCCTTCACCTTTGCTGCAACAGCTGAAGTTGTAGTTTTGGTCGGTGCAACGCCTATTTTTATTGATAGTCTTGAAAACACCTTCAACATGGACCCCCAGAGCTTACTCAGAGGAATTCAAACAGCAAAGAAGCTGGGACTTCATCCAAAAGGCATCATCCCTGTTGATTTATTTGGGCAACCTGCAGATTATGATGCCATTCAAGAGATTGCCCTTGCGCATAAGCTTTGGGTTATGGCAGATGCAGCTCAATCTTTTGGCGGAAGTTATAAAGGACGAAAGGTCGGAAACATTGGGGACGTAGCCACAACAAGTTTTTTCCCTGCAAAACCCTTAGGCTGTTACGGGGATGGGGGGGCCATTTTTACGAATGATGAAGACCTTGCCAAAATTATAAAAAGCCTGCGCGTGCATGGGCAAGGATCAGATAAATATGACAACATTCGGATCGGGATCAACGGTCGCCTCGACACGCTCCAAGCCGCAATACTTCTTGAAAAACTCACTATTTTTGAAGAAGAACTGATCAAACGACAGCACATCGCAAAGCGGTATAGTACTGCCTTAAAAGAAAGTGTTATCCCTCCCTTTATCTTAGAAAACACGATGTCAACATGGGCTATTTATACCATTGTTTTACCAAAACATGTGGATAGGGCTGCTTTAATCAACGCCCTTAAAGAAAAAGGCATTCCTACAGTGGTTTACTATATGAAGCCTTTACATCGCCAAACAGCCTATAAATCCTATCCCACAGCTGGGGAAGGGGACTTGCCAGTTTGTACAACTCTTGCAGACCATGTGCTGAGCTTACCCATGCACCCCTATTTAAGAGAAGATGTTCAGGACTATATAATAGAAAACCTTCAGTTGTCGTCCCGGACTTGATCCGGGATCTCATTGTCATGGGGTCCTGAAACAAGTTCAGGATGACACCATAAACCTACTTCTGAAGATGAATCTTATGGACGTTGGGCTTAACCTCTGTAGGGCGAGGAATCATAACCTTCAATACACCCTCTTTGAGGGAGGCAGAAATTTTCTTTTCCTCGGGACTAAAAGGAAGCTTTAAAGATCGAGAAAAAGACCCATATGAGCGTTCACTGATGTGATATGTTTCTCCCTCATGACTTTCTTCCAACTTTTTCTCCCCACTAATTGTTAAAATATCATGATCCAGCATAATATTGAGATCCTTCTCCTCAATTCCTGGAAGATCAGCCGTGATGTGAAGGCCATCTTTGTTTTCTTTGACCTCAAACTCTGGCTTTATTCCTTCAAGGAAGGAACTTGAATCAAAAATCCGGTCAATCTCTCGGCGTAAGAAATGCATTGGATCTGAAATAATCCGCCTGCTGTGGATGGGTATTAAGTGATGTCTCATAAGATAATTCTCCTACTCTATAACGATAACTAGTTCCTGGTTTTCTGTTGGCTCCTGTGGCGTTTGTGAACGCTGTCCCTTTTCGTTTATGATTTGGACTTTTGGCCATGTCCACTCCGGTCCAATACCACCGCCATTCTCGCCATATCTCTTCTTCGGAGGATCAGAAGCAGTTTGTTGTGCATCCGCCTCTGATACAACACCTAGTACAAGAAGTGAAGCGACTATAAATCCTAGCTTCTTCATTTTATTCCTCCTTGATTAACAAGAGCGTAGCACAAAAAGGTTATTTCTTTATTAAGGATCGTAATTAATTGGAGCTCACCCCTTTTATCCTCTCAATGTGTTGCCCTCATGAGGGGCACAACTTATAGTTAAACGGTATTTTTAATATAGAAAGAAGAACTATGATCCCGGATTTTCTTTTGAATCGTTCCTTTCTTCCTCTTACAACGGAACGGCTTATCTTACGGCCCTTACAGGTACAAGATGCAGACGCCATGGCAACCCTTGCAAATGACAGCCGCGTTGCGCAAAGGCTTCAGCATCTTCCTCATCCCTATACCCTGGCAGATGCCCATACATTTATTAACTCCTCTCAAGAAGCCCTTAAGAAAGGGACAGGCTTGAGCTTGGCCATTATTCGACGGGCAGATCAAACATTTATGGGTGTTATAGGGTACAAAGAGGAATTAGGTTATTGGCTTGGCCACGAATTTTGGAGACAGAGCTATGGAAAAGAGGCCGCTCGAAGCCTTATTAAGTTTATTTTTTTCGTCCTTCAAAAGAATATTCTCTCTGGAACTGCGCTCACGGATAATATTGCCTCCCGCCGTATTTTTGAAGGACTCGGGTTCCACCAAACGGGAACAAAAGACTGCATTTCTTTAGGATATGAAGGGACAAAGCTTGGAGTTACCTATGAGCTGTCTCGAAAAGACTTCCTGAGCCACTACAGGTCCTTAAATCGGCCCATTCTTTGGGCTGTTTCCGCTGTTCTCGTTAATGAAAGAGGGGAGCTTTTATTGACTGAACGTCCTCCTGGAAAAAGCATGGCTGGCGTTTGGGAAGTCCCCGGAGGGAAAATAGAACCAGGCGAAACACCGGAAGAGGCCTTGATCCGCGAACTGAAAGAAGAGGTTGGCATTGACGTGGAAGAAGAAGACCTCACCTCTTTAAGCTTTATTTCTTTCCCTTACGAATCTTTTCATCTTGTCATGCCTTTCTACCTCTGTCGCCGTTGGACAGGAACCCCTTATGGTGCAGAAGGGCAAGCCATAAAGTGGGTGAAGTATTCTGATTTAGTGGATTTTCCTATGCCTCTTGCCAGTCTTTTATCTTTTTACCACTTAGAGGATATGTTGAAAACAAAAGAAATTTAGGTAGATGGTATGAAATTTTAACTTTTTTCATATTAATGAAGAATAAGAGAAGTGAATTGTAAAATTTACTCAGAGGATAAAAAGGGTGTATTTAGAGATGACCTTTAGTGAAAAATATCAGAATTTTTGGAATACAGGTGATGAAGAAATCGCCAAAAAGATATTTGATCAGAATATTGCTTACACATTTAATCTCATCAAAATCCATGGAAAAGAAGCGGTTATAGCCCATGTTCTTGAAAGAGATTCTACTTGCAAAATACATTATGAAATCTTTGATATATGTTCAACTTTAGAACTGGAATATCATCAGTGGCACGCCCATGCAGTGTTAAAAAAAGAATTTGAAGGGTTTGCTCCAACGAACAAGGACTTCCATTATCATGGCCTTACCCTCTTAAGAGTTAAGAACTCCCTTGTAACAGAAATTATCATGTATTCTGACATTGATGAGGTTTTAAAGAAAGCTTCTCATTCGTGAAAATCTCCTTTTCACCTTTCTTAAAGAGTAAGTGCGCTTACAGAATAAAAATTGATCTTGTGTTTTTTTTTTTAACTTGTTATGAGTAAATATATTCTCTTTCAAATCCCCCGAGTTAAAAATCTATGAACTTGAAAACTTTAAAATCTAAAACGGCCGTTGAGCTTTTATCTTTAGCGGAAGATCTTAATATTGAAAATGCGAGTACCTTCCGCAAACAAGATATGATGTTTGCAATTCTTAAAACCATGGCCGAAAAAGGAGAAACAATTTTTGGAGGGGGCGTTGTTGAAATTTTACAGGATGGTTTTGCTTTTCTTCGATCTCCCGAAGCTAATTACTTGCCCGGACCTGATGATATTTATGTGTCTCCGAGCCAGGTGCGAAAATTTGCCATGCGGACCGGGGATACGGTTGAAGGGGAAATTCGTGCTCCTAAAGATGGAGAACGATATTTCGCCATTTTAAAAGTCAATACGATCAACGGTCAACCTCCAGAATCGATCAAGCATCGCCTTAATTTTGACAACCTAACTCCTCTATATCCTGACGAAAAGCTCAATCTTGAACTTGATGATCCCACATACAAAGATCTTACACCGCGAGTGATTGAGCTTGTGACTCCCATAGGAAAAGGTCAACGCGCTTTAATTGTGGCGCCTCCTCGATCAGGAAAAACAGTGATGATGCAAAATATTGCTCATTCCATTGCAATCAATCATCCCGAAGTAACTCTGATGGTTTTGCTGATTGATGAACGTCCTGAAGAAGTAACGGATATGGCACGCTCCGTAAAAGGAGAAGTGATTAGCTCAACGTTTGATGAACCCGCCACGCGCCATGTTCAAGTGGCTGAAATGGTTATTGAAAAAGCAAAACGTCTTGTTGAATTGAAGCATGACGTTGTTATTCTTTTAGATAACATTACACGTCTCGCCAGAGCCTACAATACGGTCATTCCCTCTTCAGGAAAGGTATTAACGGGAGGAGTTGATGCAAATGCTCTCCAGCGCCCAAAGAGATTTTTTGGAGCGGCTCGTAATATTGAGGAAGGAGGGTCACTCACGATCATCTCAACAGCCTTAGTAGACACAGGGTCTCGTATGGACGAAGTTATCTTTGAAGAGTTCAAGGGGACGGGTAACTCTGAAATTATTTTGGATCGCAAGCTTTCTGACAAGCGGACATTCCCCGCAATTGATATTACAAAATCGGGAACACGTAAGGAAGAGCTTTTGGTCGGGAAAGATCTTTTATCTAAAATGTGGGTTCTGCGTCGTGTATTGATGCCTATGGGAACAATGGATGCGATGGAATTTCTTCTTGAAAAGCTGAGGAATACAAAAAATAATGCCGAGTTCTTTGACTCTATGAATTCTTAAAGGCAAAATTGTTTCACGTGAAACAATTTCAAAATCAAGAAACAAATCCTCATCTTCAAACGTATCAAGCTCTTCTTGAGCTCTGGCAACGCAAGATAAATCTTGTTGCTTCTTCGACCCTTTCTCACCTTTGGGAACGCCATTTTAAAGATTCTTTTCAACTTCTTCCTTATCTTCCTAAAACACGATCAACGCTCATTGATTTAGGAAGTGGGGCCGGATTTCCTGGGCTTGTTTTGGCAATTTGCAAAGGAGATGCCTTGGAAGTGACACTTGTCGAAGCAGACCTCAGAAAATGCCTTTTTTTAGAAAATGTTTCACGTGAAACATTTTCAGCTGTAAAAATCTTAAGATCTCGCATTGAAGCCCTTCCTCATCTTAAAGCGGATATTATTACAGCACGAGGACTTGCGCCTCTTCCTCGTCTTTTAGACTATGCTTTCCCCTTGATGAAGGAAACGTCCATTTGCTTTTTTTTAAAAGGAAAAGAAGTAGATAAAGAAATTAAAGCGGCAAAAAGAAATTGGAATTTTCATCTTGAAATTTTTCCGAGTTTAACAGATTCTAAGGGGAGAATCTTAAAAATATCCCGCCCTAGGAGGATCTCTTAAAAATGACTAAAATAATTGCCGTTGTAAACCAAAAGGGAGGGGTCGGTAAAACAACGACTACTCTAAATCTTGCAACAGCGTTATCAGCTACTGGAAAAAAAAATCTTGTTGTCGACTTTGACCCTCAAGGAAATGCCACAACAGGCCTTGGAATTATAGAAAAAAAAACGATTAAAGGAAGCTACGAGGTCCTTATTGATAAGATTCCTCTTCTTGAGGCTGTTCATCAAACTACCATTCCTTGTCTTTATGTGATGCCTGCAAATCTCCATCTTTCAGGAGCTGAAATTGAACTTGTGGGAATGCCCTCACGGGAACTCCGTCTTAAACAAGCCCTAGAAACTTTAGAGACACCCTTTGATTATATTTTTATTGATTGCCCTCCCTCTTTAGGCCTTTTGACCTTGAATGCTCTTGTTGCAGCAGATAAAGTCATTGTCCCTCTTCAATGTGAATTTTATGCTTTGGAAGGATTGAGCCAACTTCTTTATACGATCGAGAAGGTTCGTAAAAATTTTAATTCTCATCTCGATCTTCAAGGAATTGTTTTGACGATGTTTGATAATCGGAGTAGCCTGAGCGCTCAGGTTGCCCTGGACGTGCGTTATCACTTGAAAGAGAAGGTTTACATAACCCATATTCCTCGAAATGTACGTGTCGCTGAAGCTCCATCATTTGGAAAGCCAGCGATTCTGTACGATTTAAAATGCCAAGGATCACAAGCTTATATTCAATTAGCAAAAGAAATTTTATTTAGAGAAGGAGAAGAAGCCGCATGATTGACATAAAAAAAAATGCCCTAGGAAGAGGCTTATCCTCTCTTCTAGACCCAACACAAAAAGAAGAATCTGTCCTTACATTGCCTTTAGAGTCTATTGAAAAAGGAGCTTTTCAGCCCCGAAAATATTTCTCTGAAGATGACCTCAAAGAATTAGCCTCTTCTATTAAGGAAAAAGGAGTTTTACAACCTATTTTAGTTCGTGTTTCGTCAATAGCCAATAAAAAATATGAGCTTATTGCAGGAGAGCGACGATGGAGAGCTGCAAAAATAGCTGGCCTTGATACCATACAAGTTATCGTACGAAATTTCTCAGACAAAGAAGTCTTAGAGATTGGTCTTTTAGAAAACATTCAACGTCAAGATCTAAACCCTATTGAAGAAGCTGAAGGCTATCACCGTTTAGCAGAAGAATTCCATCACACACAAGAGACCCTTTCTCATATTTTAGGAAAAAGTCGTAGTCATATTGCAAATACCTTACGCCTCTTAACCTTACCAAAAACAGTGCAAGAATATTTAGTAACTGGAAAACTTTCAGCGGGACATGGTCGCTCTTTGATTGGGCTAGAAGATCCAGAAAAAATCGCAGACATGATTATTTCTAGAAAATTAAGTGTTCGTCAGGCTGAAGCACTTACAAAACAAAAAGAAGAATCCACTCCTCCTCTCGCGAATCCTGAAAAGGAGATTTTGCAAAATCAATTATCAAATTTATTGGGATGCCCCATTGAGCTTTTTTTAAAAGGGGGCGGCGGAAGAATTACTCTTTCTTTTAAAAATCCGGCCGAATTAGATAGTCTCATAAAGAAATTTAATCAGTTGAGTCCTAAGACTTCTACTGTTGCGAGAGCAATTTGGAGTTAAACAATTGTTTCACGTGAAACATTTTTAAAAGACTTTGAAAAACCTGAGGAAGTAAAAAGGTTGAATGCTTAACTTTTTTTTCAAGAGCTAACAATCCTTCCAAAAAAATTTGGATTTCTTTCTTTTCCCAATAAGATAAAGCGGCTTCAAACAGAGGCTGATCTTTAAAGAAGACCTTTTGCCAAGAGAGTGGAGGACGGGATATCTTAAGCTCATAAAGAGTAAGAAATGATCGCGTAAGGATTCTTAAAAAAGAAATAAGATCTGAGGGAAGAATGAGAAAAAAAGCCTCGACAATTTTCTTTTCGTCCTTTAACAGACAAGCATTCCGAAGCAGAGTAAACTCATCGCAAACAGAAGAAGTATCTAAAAAGAGCTCACAATAGGTTTCGGGAACATCTCCAAAGAGCTTTATTTTTTCAAGATTCTCTTTCAATCCCCTGTAATCATTCTTATAGGCTTTAAAAAGCTGCTCTTTAAATGACCTTGAAAGAGTCATTTCTTCTGTCATGTGATTAAATTCAGAAAGAAGAAGAGGCGACCCGTAAGCCGCAATTGCAAGAGATTGGGGAGAATTTGCAAAATATGTTGCAAGCTTTGATTGTGCACGCGCTTTTTCTGAGGTAAAAATAAAGAAACCTTCTTTAAGGTTTTCTATGTGAGTTGCAATTCTATCAGTAATATTTTGTACAAGAGTGAGGGAAGGCTCAAACGGGTTGTCAAAAAGAGAAGGCTGCAAAAAAGATGAACTTAAGAGATCCGCTTCTGTTTTTATATTTAAAGGAAAAGAGATTTTCTTTTCTAAAAAAGAAATGCTCCTCTCAAAAACGGTAGTGTCATTTCCAAAAATAAAGAAAAATTTATACTCTCGAAGAGACGTTTGAAACAATGTTGGAAAATTAATTTTTGCCATAGTTATCTAAGTAAATACTGACAAGAAGTTCTATTTTCTCTGCAAGAAGACGAAGGGCTTCTTTCTTCGAGTATTCTTCAGCAACAAAGTCAGCATAATAATTTTGTCCTAAAATTGCAAAAGAGTTAATCGCTATAGCCGTATGCTCATAAATAATTTTATTTTTTGAATCCCGCAAAACGATATCCGCTGTTACTGTAATTTGCTTTCGATTAACTGTTTCATCTTTTAAGATTCCTAGATCCAGCGGCACCTCAGTAAGTTTTACTTCAAGGGTATATTTTGGTTTTAAAGAAAGATTCTTAGGCGTGAGAAGATCAACAAGATGATTTCTTAAAATTTGCCCTTCTCGATTAGGAATCGTTGCAATTTTAAGAGGATACTTTACCTCACACGTGTTTTTACCTGATGTGTAAAGAGGGTGAAATCCACACGCACCAAGACAAAAACAAAAAGATATAAGAACGAGCTTATGCCACAACATTGGCGACCTTTCCAGGTATATAAATAAATTTCTTCAACGGGTTATCCTTAAGGTGTGTTTTAATTGATGCCATCTCTAAAACAAGAGACTTTATGTCATCTTCGCTTGAATCAGAAGAAACCTCAAGGGTTCCACGCATTTTCCCGTTCAGTTGAATAGCAAGAGTCATTCTGTCTTCTGTAAGAAGAGAGGAGTCTGCTTTTGGCCAGGGAGTATTAAAAATAAAGGGCTTATGCCCGAGTTCCCCCCATAACGTTTCAGCGAGGTGGGGAACCGCGGGAGACGCGAGGAGCACAAGGGTTGTAAGGGCCTCAAAAAGAGCCCATTTCTCTGAGTTCTCCTGAGAAGAAAATTCCTCAAGGCCGTTGGAAAATTCACGCAAATGAGAAATATACCGATTAAGATGAAACTTTTCAATGTCATGTGTAACGTGATATATCGTTTTATGGGTCAACTTACGCAGCTTTAAGGCCTTTTCTGTAAAGGACACGGGAATGGCTGAAAAGGACACCTTCCTTACATCAGAAGAGGAAGTTACAAGATACCATAGTTTATTCAAATAGCGCCAACTGCCTTCAATGCCAGCCTCTGTCCATTCAAAGTCACGTATGGGAGGGCTATCCGACAGGACAAAAAGCCGCGCTGTATCTGCTCCGTAGTCTTCGACTATTTTTACCGGAGATACCACATTACACTTGGATTTACTCATCTTCTCCGAACGTCCTACTTTTACAGGCGTTCCGTCCGTGCGTTTGACAAATTGTCCGTCACGCTTTTCCACTTCATGTGGATAAAGCCATAACCCACTTTGATCGCGGTAGGTCTCATGGCATACCATTCCTTGGGTGAGAAGATTTTGAAAAGGCTCACAAAGTGTCCAATACCCACAGCGCGATAGCGCTTTTGTAAAAAACCGTGAATACAAAAGGTGAAGAATGGCATGCTCAATCCCTCCAATGTATTGATCAACGGGAAGCCAAAACTCGGCGCTTTCTCGATCAATGGGCTCAAAAGCCTGAGGAGAACAATACCGAGCAAAATACCAGGATGAATCAACAAACGTATCAAGGGTATCCGTTTCGCGGATTGCAGCCTGTCCACAGGTCGGGCAGGAAACATATTTCCAAGTGGGGTGGAAATCTAAAGGATTCCCCGGCTTATCAAAAGTGACGTCCACGGGCAAAATAACAGGAAGCTGGTCCTCAGGAACCGGAACAATACCACAGCTCGGACAATGGATAATAGGAATAGGACATCCCCAATAGCGTTGGCGTGACACACCCCAGTCACGAAGCTTATAGGTGACTTTTGGGGATCCCAATTTTTTGGCCACCAGATGGTGAATGATTTTTTTCTTGGCTTCTTCTCTGGTGAGCCCATTAAGGAACTCTGAATTAACAAGGATTCCCGAACCTTCATAAGGTAAAGCAGTCCCCTTAGGACTTTGTATAACAGCAACAATAGGGAGGTCATACTTAACGGCAAAGTCATAATCACGGGTATCATGGGCAGGACATCCAAAAACAACCCCCGTTCCATAGTCCATCAACACAAAATTAGCGACATAAAGGGGGAGGGTCTGATCTTTTAAAAGCGGATGTTGGACCGTAAGACCTATATTAAATCCTTTTTTTTCAGCGGTATCGATCTCTTTCTGGGTTGCACTATGGGCTTTACATTCAATAATAAAAGTGTGTAAGGCTGGATTTTCTAAAGCAAGTTTTTCAACAAAAGGATGATCAGGTGCAATTCCCAAAAAAGAAGCCCCAAAGAGAGTTTCTGGACAGGTTGTAAAAACCTCTAACACTTCTTCTTTTTCAATAACAGGAAAACGAACAAGAGCTCCCTCTGAACGCCCAATCCAATTCACTTGCATAGTTTTGACTTGCTCGGGCCACTGGCCGAGATGAGAAAGATCATCAAGCAAACTTTGCGTAAAATCTGTAATTTTAAAAAACCACTGAGACAGTTTTCTCTGCTCAATAGCAGCCCCTGAACGCCAGCCTTTTCCATCAATAACTTGCTCATTCGCAAGCACTGTTCCTTCAACAGGATCCCAGTTCACAAAAGATTCTTTCCGATAAGCAATGCCTTGCTTTAAGAAATCTAAGAAGATTTTTTGCTCATATTGATAATAATCAGGAGAACAGGTCAGAATTTCCCTGTCCCAATCATAGGAATACCCTAAAGATTTAAGCTCTTCTTTCATAAGACGAACGTTCTCTAACGTCCAAGCTTCGGGTGGTATTCCTTGTTGAATCGCAGCATTTTCAGCAGGCAACCCAAAAGCATCCCACCCCATAGGATGGAGCACCGAATAGCCACACATGTGCTTATAGCGGGCAATGACATCCCCAATCGTATAATTACGCACATGCCCCATATGAAGGCGCCCCGAAGGATAGGGCAGCATTTCTAATACATAATATTTAGGAAAGGTGTTCTTGGCTTTATAAAGAGAGGCATCAGCCCATGCTTTTTGCCATTTTTGCTCATTTTCTCGAAAATTATAGCGCAGGCTCATGGAAACCTTACTTTACAACCGTTGAGCGAAAATGACGCGCACGGGTTAAAATCGTTTTCTCTAACTCTGTGATGGTTTGGGGATCAACGACTTGATCAACCCATTGACCAGAAGAATTCTTTTCTTTTCGAAAAATACTAACCTTAAGTCCATCTGACCGAAGGGCACGGCTAAGAATAAAGATATTGATCTTGAACTGTTCCCGAGAACTTGCTGGAGAATACCAGTCTGTAAAAATGACCCCCCCAAAAGGATCAGCATGCGCAATAGGCATAAAAGAAATAGTATCCAGACTCGCTCGCCATAAATAACTATTTACACAAATACCCGCATCTTCTTGATTTCGCTTCTTCCCTCTCCCAAAAGTAAGGGTATCTTCACCAAAAAGTTTCCCTACTCCTTTTTCTTTGGAATCTACTTCTGGTCCTGTTTTAATTTCTTCATACTCGTAATCGGAAGCACAACCCATAAGGCCTAAGCTCACGAATAAAACGATACTTAAGTTTATTCTCATAAGGTTACCCTTTAAACACACAAGAAGTTATTCTAAGGCTCAGTATTCAGCGATATCATGATTTTTGTCAATGTTTCTTAAACAGTGACACTGAGTTAAAAACCTCTAAAATTAAAAAATTAAAAACCTCTCGACATTTATAAAGAATATTGGTAGACATTCCTAGGTTCACATAGCTTTTTGATCCTTCTAGTCCTTATCGCGGGGTGGAGCAGCCCGGTAGCTCGTCAGGCTCATAACCTGAAGGTCGCAGGTTCAAATCCTGCCCCCGCAACCAAGATCTATGATGCAGGCACCAGTTACAAAAGTGCACAAATGATGGATAGCAAGTCCCCCCGCAATAAAGCTTTCTACTTCCGAAAATTTTCAAAAAAAAATTCAAAATTATAATTTAGTATTAGCAAATAATTAACTGTTTATGACATATAATATAAAAGAGATAGTTTTTATTGGCTATAAAATATTATTTTTAAGTCATGGAAATTATTTACAATTTACGCGTTACAACTGTTACAAAGGAGAAATATCATGAAAAAATTCAACTTAACAACTCTTTCAGCTCTCGCCCTTCTCGCAGGATTTGCAATGACTGGGGCTGTGAATGCAGCAGACATAGCACCTGCTTCTACAGCAGCTGCTCCTCACACTAAAGCAGGAGATCAAGTCGCTAGTCCTTCTTCATTGAACGCTAATACATGCATGGATGGATATTGTACCAAGAACCTTTGAGAGGTCTCCTCAAAAGACAGGAAACCCATCGCTCTTCACGGATAGCACTTTAAAGTCAGACCTCCAAGGGATCTGTTTTAGAGCGCTATCCATTGGAAGAAGGTCCAGAGGTAAGAAGCAAGGACGCAGAGGGCAGAATAGGCGTATGCTTTCATAACAACACACAGTCCCTGCGTCTCAATCTCCTCTTGAAATTGCGTCCAACGAGCAGCTCCTTTCTCACACAACGTCAGCGGCGGCTCCGCAGCCTGTGAGCGCTGCTCTTGGAACTGACTCAGGACTGCTTGGTCGTCCCCATCAGGAAGAGGAGAAACGGCTATGGGTGTTTGTGCCCCTGTACTAGTAGCTGCAGTTGTCCCAGTTCCGTAAGTGGCAGCTTGACTTCCCTGCACCCTCGTGCCACTTTTGGTAGCCATTAAGGACTCAAAGGACGCTCGTGAGGCCTCGTCTAACTCTAAAAATCCGTCTTCTGGTGGCACTCGGTTTGTCGCTTTCAAAGCCTCTACCAACGTACCAAGGACGGGGTGACTATCGTCGCATTCTATAGCGCCTCTTGCCGTCTGAAACCTACCGGGGTTTTTCTGCTCTCCCCCCCTTAAGGCTTTTGAGCCTATCAACTTATTCAGATCTCTGACAACTTCCCAGGCGGCATCTCCAAAGAGCTCCAAGATAGCAATGAGTATCGCCTTCAACGTATCCCGCTTATATCCAGACGACGGCTCACAAGTAGGCCCACACCCACATTTGCCATATATCTTCGCCCATACTTTCTCAAACGCAGAAAGGAGGGCTTGATAAGGGTCTAAATAGTTTCGTATGTTCCGGAAAATATCTGCAAAAACGTAAGGGGCAAGCAGGAGGATTTTTCCCACAATTGCCCCAGGGCTATCTCCCCAACTTTCCGTTGCCTTCATCCCTAAGATTAAAAAGGGGAGGGTATTAAACGCCCCGACAAGACCAGAAAGGATCCGTATCGCCATACGGGGGAAGGGGTGGGAGGTATGATCGTTGAGGTCCTTCCCCCCCATCAGGCGGAAGAAAAAGTTCCGCACACCGTTCTTCTCAATTTTCCCTAGAACAATCATTTCACCCACTGTCAGCACCGCCGCAATGAAGTGACCTGCAGGGCCTGGTAAAGGTGCGTCGTTTCCACTGACTGTCATATTGCCCGCCGTTGTATTTGCATTACTTGTATTCCCATTGCTCGCAGATGTCGCAGGATCTTCTACGAAATTTGGAGTTGCTAAAAACCCATTAAACAACCAATAAAAAGCGACCGCTTTCCCAACAACGGACAGTGCCTTTGAAGTAGTTGCAACCTTATCGGAGAGATCATGGATCTTTTCCTGTGGCAGGGCTTGCGGAAAGGATTTGTAATTTTCGTCGTGAAAGGCCGAAATGACTCCTAAGGTCCGCATGGCTTCCATTTGAGTGATAAGGGTCTGAAGAGCGGCTTCTCTTTCCTCTTCTTTAAGCGTGCGACTCTTAGCAAAGTATTTATTCTGCTCCTCTACAGACACAAACTGGTGTTGGCGGCCGAGGTGACGCTGAAGGACGGCGTTCCACGCATCCTCCTTCATGTCTTGCGCAAGCTTAAGTCTTTCCTCATCTGTCATTTCCTTATCTTGATCCGTAAGGAAACCTTTTGTGGTCAGACGCTCCATTTCTCGCGGTGTAAGCACAGCCCCTGGTCTTAAATACCAAACGCAGAGGGCTTGAGTTGCGGCCCCTATTTCATCTGGGGTGAGCGCACGACTTTGAGTCAGGTATCTCTCGGCATCGTCCAATGAAAAACTACATTCGACCTCTATTCTACCTAGAATCAAGTCTCTCTCAGCCTCGTCTAATGAAAAGCTAGATTCGGTCTGCTGACGTCTCTCTACATATCTCTTAAGTATGGGACCGATCACTGGATCAGTTTTTAAGTTCTGGTTCTTCTGTCTCAACGCAGCGGCAAGGGTAACTCTTGCTTCTTCAGACCGTTTTTCTGCATATTTCTTCAAGAGCGAGCCGATCACAGGATCAGCTTGAAGATTTTGTTGTTTCTTCCGCAAAGCAGAGGCAAGGGCGATTCTTTCTTCTTCAGTTAGCTCAACATCTTGTGGCCGCAACACGCCTTTCTTTGTCAAACGGTTAATTTCTTCCACGGTGTAAAAAACCTTCCCCCTTGACTGCCATATCGATCCGTCTAACAAAGACCGAAGATGGGGTGTGTCCTCAACCCGTCGCTCAAAAAGGAGGGTATAGAATTGATCGATCTCCCCATCTGACAGGTGATTCAACAGACGGACCGTATCTTGAAGACGCCATGAAATCTCATTACGCATCTTTTCATCTTGGGGCGCTGCTTGACGCAAAGGGGCATAATAAATCTCCTTCACCATCTCAAGTGCCCACTTCACACCGGGAAAGCCACTATGGGCCACAATATGGTACAATAGATATCCAGGAGCGGTTATGTAGAGGAAAATTTCAATAGGCGTGACGTCTTCTCCTTTACTCTTGGCAACAAGCATATTTTTAAATTGAGCTTCATAGAGATAATAAAGGGGGAGCACTGCCAAAGCCGTGGAGGCTAAAACGATTAATCCGAGGGCTACACATCTCACCCATCGATGAGCTGACGTCACAGGCATCAAAAAGGCCTCTGAATCAGGACGTGCTATCCTCACCGCGTTCGATCCTAAACGGGACATGGCATCGAGAGCTTGGGTTACATTTACGAAGAACGGAAGGATCGAACCTAATAAATTACCCTCCTTAAACTCATTACTAAAATAAGCTAATGAATACATCAATGGAGCCGCTGCCGCCGCCCCTGCCCCCCCTCCCATGACTATGGCAAAGAGCAGAGCCGCCATTTGTTTTTTGGTCAACGTACCATCGATGATGGAGTCTTTAGCGTAGCGTAAGAATTCAGCTGTTTTCGGGTCGAAGTTATGAAGCCTGCCGAAAAGCTCTTTCAGCTGTTCATCATTCAGGCGCCCCTGGTTCGGTCCAAGCTTCCGTCCCCCGGATCCCTCCGAATTATCTATGGCATAATATTGATCCATGAGACGCTTAGCTTCAAGCGCTTCCGGAGAATCTTCTCCGTGTACGTCTTTGAGACGGTTATATTCATCGACGAGACGTTGGCCTTCCTGCATGAAACGGGCGGAACTAGACGCAGAAGGAAGAAGCGGAGTTTTTTCATCTCCTCCCTCTGCAGCAGACGAATGGCCAGCTTCAGAACGTGGGCCACGTGGATAGATTATACCCCCCCAATCAAGCTCAGAATCAGGATCAGTGTCCGTATCGCTATCTTCATTTCCCCGAGCTAAAGCCCCCGGATCGTCGTCATTGATGATATGCGTTCTCTGCACTACAGATGCGGAAAAACGAGAATTACTTGGAATCTCAAGATTAGGAGAGGAGGTGTTTTCATTTGCTGGAGCTGCAGAAGGGCGATGTGGGTCTAGAGGGGCCCTCTGTGGAGTGGGTACTTTTTTATCACCCTGACTCACCCCAGTAGCTAAACCAGCTGCAGGTGTAAGAGGCACAGGAGGAGGTGCAGAGGCAAGAGACGCAGCTCTTGCGACCTCCACAAGAGACTGAGCGGTGGCAGATGCTGTAGGAAGAGGCTGAGCGGTGGCGGGTACTCCAACAGGGTGAGAAGTTGATGATTCGTTCCCAGATGATCCACCGGGTGGCGTGGGAGTCCCTGACGACGTGCGTTGTGCCAAAGGATTTTCCCCAGGAGGTGTTGAAGACCCTGATCCAGATCCTGGCGGAGATGGTTTTCTCTCTGGGGTTGTTTCGTCAGAAGACCCTCGTGGTTTTGCGACATCTGTTTGTTGCGCAGCATCTGCTGGTCTTGCGGCATCTTCTAGTTTTGCTGCAAGCATAGCCACGACTGGAACACTCTCACTTCCAGAAACCGCAGCTCCTGCAACCGCAACTCCTGAGGGGGACCTCATACCAAGAGACGTACCCTCCTCTGCTGTATCATGGAGAAAACGCCGACTCGATGAGGAGGTAGAACTATCGGGAAGAGGAGGTACTGCAGCAGATGCAGCTGCATCCTGGCGTCGAACTGGAACTGAGGGGGGGACAACGACACCTGATGCATCATCCGCGTGCTGCCCCAGCCCTGGCTTTTGCATCGCATAGGCTAAATCAGAGGCAAGAATTGAACTGATAAGGAGCCAACACAGAACGCGGGTCCCAAAAGAACGAAGGGCAACCAGCAGATGTTTTTGAGAGAAGAACTTTTGAAAGAAAAATAATCGGATCATTTTTCTTCCCCTTCCCCATCTTGGCGCGTTTCCCCGAGACTGTGAGATACTATACAACAATTCCTTGCACTCATGATATTGAATCTTTCACGTGGCTGTCTTTTTATCTTTAACAGCTTCATCATATTTCTTATCTTTTTTTTTCACTAAAGATCCATCTTTCTTGGAAGTCAAGCATTAAAGAGTTTAAAAAATACTTTATATTCGAATATCTGATATTTTTAGACCTGTGAGGGAATTGCAAAATTCAATCAACCCTTATCATCCTCGGGCTAGAAAAGGTTTGTTTTTCGAAGGAAAACATTACCTTTTCTTGAACCGAAGATCTTGCCTCTTTTGAGAAGATCCTCGAGCTAGAAGTTCTAGGACAACCGGGAAAATAATTTTGCAATTACCTCCTGTCTCTCAACATTTTCTCTATAAAAAAATGATACCCTTAACGCTCTTCAAGGATAGTGTTTGGAATCACATCTTATACCACTTATCAATCAAGTGGCAGACAAAAATGAGTTGCTTCGTCGCCTTCGGCTCCTCGCAATGACGCCAATTTCCGTCATTGCGAGCGAAGCGAAGCAATCCAGAATATCAACCTATTGAATGCGAAATGGTATTAAAACACTATCATTGGTATTAAAACACTATCCATTGAATCAGGGTCCAGAGGTAAGAGGCGAGGACACAGAGGGCAGAATAGGCGCGTGCTTTCATAACAAACCAAGTATTTGAACATCTCGAAAATCTTTGTGACTCGTTCTCTTTTACCTCCTCCTGATTTGACCAAAAAACAGGACTTCATGGGACTTTGTAAGGCCTTCCGTTGTTCTTAAAGGCTTTTGAGCTATGCAAGAATTGTAAGCTCTGCAATTGTTTCTCGCAATGACGCAAGGCCTTCTTTTGTCACAGAACTTGTTAAAAGAGGCTCTGGAAAAGCCGCAGGATGTCGTTTAAGGGTTTCTCTTAAAGAAGAGAGGAGTGATTCAAGGTGGGCCTGCGTGCACTTATCCTCTTTTGTGAGGACGATTTGATAAGAGACAGCCGCTTTGTCTAACATATCCATCACGATCACGTCAGGGGGTTTGATCCCATGACGACTATCAATCAGTAAGAAGACCCGCTTAAGAGGCACTCGTCCCTTTAAATAGTCTTGTATCAGGCCTGAAAATACCTTTAGTTTTTCTTTTGACACAGCCGCATACCCATACCCCGGCATGTCAACAACAACCAATCGATTGGCAAGAAGAAAGAAGTTAAGCTGCTGGGTTCGCCCAGGGGTATGAGAGACCCGCGCAAGTCGCAGGCGCCCCAAAAGAGCATTGATAAGACTTGATTTTCCCACATTTGAGCGTCCTGCAAAGGCAATCTCAGGAAAAGACGCCTCGGGAAGAGAGGCGATTTTGTCTACCCCCCTCATAAACACACAATCTTGGGTAAAAAGCCACCGGGCAAATTCCTTAAGATCTTGAAGCATGTTTTGTGGCACTTTTCTTCTGCGCGCGCTTCATAATGATCCACTGTTGTCCCACAGACAGGACGTTGTTCCATGTCCAGTAAATCACCAACCCTGCAGGGAATTGGGACAAAAGGTAGGTAAAGAAAATGGGCATCAAAAGGAACATTTTAGCTTGCGTAGGATCAGCCGGTGGGGGGCTCATCTTTTGCTGCAAAAACATTGTGCATCCCATCATTAATGGCCACGCACCGATCATGAGGAAAGAGGGAGGGTCCCAAGGAATAAGGCCAAAAAGGTTAAAGGCCGTCGTCGGATCTGGCGCTGACAGATCATGAATCCATCCAAAAAATGGCGCCTGGCGCATTTCAATGCTGACGAACAAGACCTTATAAAGGGCAAAGAACACAGGAATCTGAACAACCATAGGCAAGCACCCCGCCAAGGGATTGACCTTCTCTTGCTTGTAAAGCTCCATGACTTTTTCATTCATTTTCATGCGGTCATCGGCATACTTTTCGCGCACTTTTTCAATTTCTGGTTGTAAGGCCTTCATTTTTCCCATGGATTGATAGGACTTATTGGCCAGCGGCAAGAAGACAAGCTTAATCAAAACAGTCAGCGCTAAGATCGCAAGCCCAAAGTTTCCTAAAATATCTTTGAGGAACTCAAGGGCATAGAAAATAGGTTTTGTAAGGAAATAAAACCACCCAAAATCAACAGCTAAATCAAAGTGATTAATCCCAAGCGTTTCTTGATACCCATCAAGGAGGCGTAATACTTTAGCCCCTGCAAAAAAATGATCCGTGATCTCAAGGCTTTGCCCAGGAGCAATAGGGAGAGGATCTCTTTGATAGGTGGCCGTCATCAGGGTTGCCTCACCTGACCCTTTGCGGGTGTAGGAAGACGTCATAGGAGCAGAAGGATCAGGGATAAGAGCCGCGAGCCAATATTTGTCCGTAAACCCTAACCACCCTTTTGCTTTTGGATTTTCAAGAGACCCAGTTTTTGCAATATCGTCATAGCTTGGATCCGATAGTTTGCCTTCGAAAACGCCAACCGGGCCTTCATGAAGAATAAAGAACCCCGATGATTTAGGATCGCCCCCCCGGTTTAATACGGCGTGTGGGGTAAGGGAAACAGGGCCTGCAGTCGTATTTGTTACTTTTTGGGTAATGGTAAACATATACTGTTCATCAACAGAAATTGTTTGTTGAAAAAGAAGCCCTTGGCCATTGTCCCACATTAAAGTAACGGGGGTCTGCTCTGTGAGAGTCGTGTCATTTGTCTTCCATAGAGTGTTCTCATCGGGGAGTGCTATCCCTTGAAGGGGGCTCCACCCAAAACGAGCATAATAGGCTGATGTACAGCTCGCAGGAGAGAGCAGGGTAATTTCAGGACTCTGTGGGTTGACGGTTTCATGATAGGCTGTGAGCGTTAAATCATCAAAGCGTGCTCCTGTAAGGTTTAACGATCCTTTCATCTTACTGGTGTGAAGGGGGAGGCGTTGGGGAACGGCTTGTATAGCTTGGTCTCGTGTTATAGTCGGTACAGCCTGAAGAGGAGTAGGTTGCTTTTCAACTTGAGGGCATGGCGCTTCAACTCTCTGATCAGGAGAAGAGGGGAAGAAATACTGAAACCCTAATAAAATCGCAAGCGCCAGGAAAATGGCAATAAATAAATTTTTTTGGTCGCTCATGGTTCCTCTTCTTTAACCGGATCAAAGCCATGTCCTCCCCAAGGATGACAGCGGCAAAGCCTTTTTAACGCTAAAATACTTCCCCGATATGGACCATAACGCGTTAGCGCGTCAAGAGCATACACAGAGCATGTTGGCAAAAACCGACACCGGGGTGGGAGAAGAGGAGAAATAAAAAAGCGATAGATGTAAATAAGGGACTTTAAAAGGATGCCTACAAAAAATCGCATTTATTGTTCTATCTTCAACAGCTCAATCGTTTCCAAGGGAAGAGAAGTTATTTTAGCCACTTCTTCGACATCCATGCCATTTTTCAGCAGTGCCTTAGCAATTTCTTTTCTGCCCTTTTCCATACCCTTTTCCATCCCTTTTGCGATCCCCTCTTTAATTCCCTCTTTTTTTCCTTCCTTCCGTCCCCGCGCAAGGCCTTTTTGCAAGCCTTTTTCTTCAGCGCCCCAGAGGCAAGCTTTGTCAGATTCTCTTTTCATATCCACAGAGTCATAGCCACGGAGCTCCTCTTGCGACCACCCAAATCGGTTGAGTTCTTCATACGCCCGTTTGAGGATGAGATCTGCGCCAACAATGGCTTCCACCTCTGCCTCGTGGGTTTCCTTCGCGTTTTTGAAAAAATACGCCCATTTTTGTGTCATCGTTGTGAGCTGGTCTTTTGTAAGCTTAAATTTTGGAAGCTCCAAAAAAGTAAACGAAAAATCTTTAAGATCATGCTCGTTTGTTGCTACATCCCGCACCTGATGATGGGACAAATAATCAGCTTTATCGGGGAAGAGGATATAGCTTGTAATGGCCATAAATGTAACTGATTTTAGATCCTTATAGCCAATCCCTTTATCCCGCTGCTCAATGTAGGCTTTGGCGGCATAATGTTGGGCACGCTTAACAAAGCCAGGCTCATCCGACACCTGCATCTCAATAATGAAATGCTCGCCTAAGGTATCGCGACATAAAACATCGACAATACTCTCTCGCTGTGAAGCAATCTTCGGATCAAGATTCGTCTTCAAAAAAGTGACGTCCTCTATAGGATTGGTTGTGCGCCCGTACATATCATTAAGAAAATGGATCAGAATGTCTTTGTTTCGTTCTGTGCCAAAAATCCGTTTAAACGCAAGGTCATTTTTTGGGTCTAAAAATTTTGTGATCATGTCCTCCGTCCCTCCCTTTTTCATAGGACAGAATATATTATTCTGCGGAGGAGAGGCAAGGTGTTTAACTGTTTAATCGCTTCAAGGCGATCTCAAGTTCTTGAGCCATGAGAGCAAAATTACGCCGCAATACTTCTGCACGCGCGATCAGAACATAATCTGTGCCTGGTTTATTTTTTAGCTGAAAAGTCTGCCTTATTAAAGCTCTAAGGCGTCTTTTTGCGCGGTTGCGCTTCACTGCGTTCCCTACTTTTCGGCTAGCTGTGATGCCATAACGACTGCTTTCTTCAGAAGATCGCTTATGGGCTTGAACAATAAAGGCAGGTGTTACCGACTTGAGCCCTGCCTTTGCAACAGCTAAAAACTCTGAGCGCTTTGTCAGCTTTTCTAGGGAGAGGTCAGGCACTAAGACGATGACGTCCTTTTGCACGGCGACGGGCAATGACTTTACGTCCTGAAACGGTAGCCATACGTGCACGAAAGCCATGGCGACGTTTACGGATAAGATTACTGGGTTGAAAAGTGCGCTTCACGTTCCTATCTCCTAATTAAGACTGTTTTATTTTTTTTAATCTATGATATATACGCTAAAAAGAAAGAAAAAGACAAGCTACAACTTTTAAGAGGAAAATGGACTTATGAAAGAATTTGGTCTGATTATTAAAATAGGGATTGCAATTCCTTTAATTATTCTTTTTGGAGGTCTTATTCCCGAAGAGGTGCAACGTGCCTTTTTTACAATCAGTATTATCATGAAAGACACGCTTGTCTTTTGTATGCCTCTTATCGTATTTTCTTTTATTTTTTCATGCCTTTCTTCCTTTCAAAAGAAGGCGCCCCTTCTCATTGTCATAATCTTAGGTCTTGTGACGACATCAAACTTTGTCTGCCTCCAACTGGGATATTTTACAGGGGATTTTGTATTGCCGCTGATGGGCTATCATGCAGCGAATGCGATTCAGCAAACAGCAAATGTTTTGCCTCACCTTGAGCCTTTCTTTGTGATTCCTTATCCCCGCCTTATTACAACAGATATGGCTTTACTTTTGGGGACTCTCGTCGGACTTTATGGAGCTTTTTGGGGGAATGAAAAGCTTAGCATGTGGGGAAATATCTTAAAAAACAATGTTCAGGCAGGGTTAACCAAGATCTTTATTCCCCTTGTCCCACTCTATGTCATTGGATTCTTATTTAAGATTCAGCATGATGACTCTTTAATCGAGATGTTTGCAGGGTACGGTCCTGTGATTGGACTTGTTATAGTGCTGCAAGCTGTAACAACCTTACTTTTTTATATCAAAGCTAATTATTGGAATATCCAAGATATAAAAACATCTTTAAGGAATGTGTTCCCATCAGGCCTTGTAGCACTTTCCACGATGTCAAGTGCAGCAACCATGCCGTTGACGTTGGAAGCTGCAGAAAAAAATACAAAAAATAAATCGATAGCCCAGCTTGTCATCCCGGCCACAACCAACATTCATCATGTGGGAGACTCTGTCGGAGTTCCTATTTTGATCGCAGCCGTTTATGCCATCAATGGTTTTGATGCGATGAGCTATTCAACTTTTTTGCTTCTTTCGATGTATTATGTGGTTGCAAAGTATGGCGTGGCCTCAGTTCCAGGCGGAGAGGTAATTGTGTTGCTTCCTATTTTAGAAAGTCATTTTGGACTTACAAATGCGATGGGGGGCCTTCTCACAACTCTTTATATCTTATGCGATCCTTTTATTACCGTGTCGAACGTTTTGTCCAATGGTGCCTTTGCCATTTTGATAGACAAGCTGTGTGGACGCCTCAAAGCGTTTCAAAGTGTAGACGAGGCAGTGCTGGAGAGGTAAGTTCGTCATTGCGAGGAGCGCTTGCGCGACGAAGCAACCCAGTGCAACAACGTATGTCCGGGGGACATACAACGGTTTTAGTCTAAGACAAGTTCTCAGACCGCTCACTTAAAAAAGATGTATTCCTTTGGAATAGTTTTTTAACTGGGTTGTTTCGTCGCGCAAGCGCTCCTCGCAATGACGACGCGGCTTATGATTTTCTATTTACGGGTTGTCTCTACAGGGAGGATATAATGGAAGCTATTCGTCGTCTTCTCATAGAGAGCTTTAGATCTCCTAAGCTAATAGGAGCAGGGTTTATGCTCCTGTGGGCCTTGAGCTTTAGCACAGCGATGAGCCTGGCAAAAACCCTCTCCCCCGACATCAATAGCCTTATTATTTTGTTTATGCGCTATTTTTTCGGGTTGGTTTTCTTTAGTCCCTTTCTTCTATCTGCCGGATTAAAAGGATTTACAACATCCCGGCCTCTTCTCCACCTCACGCGCGTTATATGTGTGGGAACGTCTATGGCGTGCGCTTATTACGCTTACCGTCACCTCCCCCTTGCCCTTGCAACCTCTATTGGCATGACGGGGCCGCTTTTTACAACAGTTCTAGCCATGATATTTTTAAGGGAATCCATTTCGTATCAAAAGTGGGGAGCGATTGTGTGCGGCTATTTGGGAGTCCTTGTGATGACTCAACCCCATGACGTGTCGATTGCACTCGGAGTATGGGTTGAGCTTTTAGCCAATCTTTTTGCGGCCTTGTCCATTATTTGTGTGAAGATGCTCTCGCGCACAGAAAGTACACTAACGATTATGTTGTATGCCAATACGGTCACAACGCTCATTGCAGGCTTGGTTGCCTTCAGCGTATGGCAAACGCCATCATCGCATGATCTTATAGTGCTCATGGCTGTGGGAGTTGTCGGGGTTATCTCTCAATATTGTTCTGTAACGGCCTTAAAATATGCAAACCCATCTTATCTTGCGCCGTTTGAATACACGCGGATGTGTTTTGCCATTCCGGTTGGATATCTTATTTTTGGAGAAGTTCCCACTTTCTGGACCCTTGTGGGAAGCCTCATGATTATGGGCGCAACCTATAAACTTACCCGCCTAGAACTTTTTTCAACACGTCCTTCCCTTCAAGGATTGGATTAAAAGCAACTTTAAGAGAAGGATTATAATAGGCATTCTGGGGTTTTCCACTGTTACAGCTTCCCTTGCACGCCATGAGATGCTTGTCGCAAGAATTTACCGTATGGCCGTATTGCTGATTACAGATTAATTTGTTTTTAAAACAGTTTTGATGGCAGGAAGAAAGATCCACCGCCTTAAGAGGGCCCATACATAGGATAAAGCCTATAAAGAGGTAAAAATATTTCATGACAATTCTCTCGTTGTTTCTGTACATAGGCGAGTGATATCATGAAAAAGGTTAACATTTTATGAAGAGAGACGCAGTATGTAGGTTTTAACCCTCAGTTGTCATCATCGACTTAGAAGTTCTTGATTTTCAAAGAAAATCGTAGAGCTTCTTGATCGAGGATCTTGGTTGGGCTCCAAGGTGTTGCTAAGAAATCCTCGATCGAGGATGACAAACCGAGGGACTAATTTTACAATTTCCTCAAAAGAAAACAATAATGGAGATTCTCCTTGATCCTTGATCCCCGTCTTGAATCTGACTCCACATTTATTATAGACTTAGAGCTATCCCACGTGCGCCTTTCTCATAATGCAGCGTTTCCGTGGATTTTTCTGATCCCTCACCATGAAGGAATTTCTGAAATCCTAGAGTTAAGCGAAAGCGACCAACAGGTACTTATGCAAGAAATTGTCTTGAGCTGCCACGTAATGCGCCATCTTTTTCAACCCACAAAACTTAACGTTGCAAGTCTTGGCAATATTGTGCCTCAACTTCATGTGCATATTGTTGGGCGGTATAATCATGACAAAGCTTGGCCAAATCCCATTTGGAACAGTGGCATAAGCGCTGTGTATGATCCAAAAATGAAGAGTAAACGCATTTCTGATCTTAAAAATACTTTTTGTTTGTTGAAGTCCAATCCAATGAAAGGCAAAAAATAATGATTTCTCGTATCTTAGCATCCACGCATTTAGAGAACCCAGGTCATGTTCTTAACATCTCGCAGTTGAACACAAAATTTGGGCCGATGATTGCGATTGGGGATAAGGACGCCCTTTATCTTCTAGAATTTGCGGGTCGCCGCGGGTTGGAGCGGGGAATTGAGCGTTTAAAGCACAAAACAAAATCAACCATTGTTCCAGGGATCGCAGAGCCCATTCGCTCTATTGAGGCTGAATTAACCCAATATTTTGACGGAAAATTACAAGAATTCTTTACTCCTTTCTTGTCTTTTGGAACTCCCTTTCAGATGCGTGTGTGGGCAGAACTCCGAAAAATTCCTTATGGTCAAACGTGCTCTTATGCTGACATTGCTGCAAGAATTGAAAAACCCTCAGCTTATAGAGCCGTTGCCAATGCAAATGGTGCAAATCAGATAGCCATTCTGATCCCTTGCCACCGCGTCATCAATACGAATGGCGCTTTAGGTGGCTATGGGGGAGGAGTAGAGCGCAAAGCTCAGCTCCTTACCCTCGAACAGCGGGGTGGATGAGAGTGCCTACGCTATAGCGCAACCACCATCTTTGTTATTATTACCAGCAGCATCTCCTCCTGGTGCTCCACCACCGGCGCCATCTCCTGGAGCTCCACCACCACCGGAATCATTTCCTCCGGCTCCACCGCTGCCGGCGCCACCTCCATCATTCCCCCCACCTGCTCCACCGCTGCCGGCGCCACCTCCATCGGAACCACCCCCTGAGCCGCCCCCAGCGCCGTTACCACCACCATCATTTCCTCCACCTGCTCCACCGCCGCCAGAATCTCCGGCTCCACCGCCGCTACCACCTCCATCAGAACCACCCCCTGAGCCGCCCCCAGAGCCGTTACCACCACCATCATTTCCTCCACCGGCTCCACCGCCGTTACCACCTCCATCATTCCCCCCACCTGCTCCACCACTGCTACCACCAGCGTCACTTCCTCCGGCAGCTCCACCGCCGCTACCACCTCCATCAGAACCACTGCCAGAATCTCCTCCTGCTCCACCGCCACTAGAATCATTTCCTGCGTCTGCTATTCCTGCTCCACCCGTGTTATCTGCCATACTACTACTGCTCCAACCGCTTGGAGTCCCCGAATCATCTCGAGCCGCGCCCCCATTCGCAAAAAGATTTCCACCAACAAAACCACCGGAATCAGGAAGAGGATCTGCTCCGTCGTCTCTTTTATTAAATAAAGGAGGAGTTTTTCCACCCGATTCCAAATCGGACCAACCCTCTAGATCAGGGGTACTAGCAACAGCATGAGCAGGGGAAGAAGCCGCAACAACAGGAGCTGCATTCGACTGGCCATTTCCTGAAGAAGATGCCATACCGGCATGACCTCTCCCAGCAGCAACAGGATTTCCCCCAGCGAAAACAGAAAGTCCTCCACCAGAAGCAACTGCCCCATCAGCAGAATGGTCGTTAGCAGTAGAGTTCCACCATTGTGCGATAGAACGCAAAAAACCACCAGGACCTCCTCCTGGTTTTGCTAGGTCTTCTTGTCGCAGTGTACTTCTGCGTTCAGGAGGAGCGCCAGGAGGAGGAGCATCATCTGTATCAGAATCATCTTTCCGCCCCTTAGCTGCGCCGCTTATTTGTCCTTCGTGCTCCTCACCAACAAATGCCCAGGAGGAGGGGGTTGTGCTGTCACTCGCTACAACAGCAGCTCCCGCAGGGGTTCGTGGTTGGCCTCTTCTTGGGTCTACCACGAACTCCTCTTTGATACTTACCGCTGATGACATTGCTGCCGCTGATGACACTGATGTCCATGTACTAATACTACTAACATTGCTATCAGCACGTTGTGGGGCCCTACCTGGTGTACCACCTCGAGGCGTTTGTAACGCAGAGGCTACTGCTGACCCTGTACGAGACCCCATATGAGTTGGAAGACCTGCTAAGTCTAATCCCGCTAGTGTATTTCTTCTCTGTGGAGGAGGAGCACCTCTATCATTTGTGGGAGATGGTAGTTCGTTGTCGTTCCCCCTCAAAAAAGAAACGAGGGGAGGCCTATTAGACCTCGGCGTTGAAGGACTCGATTGTGCTCGACTACCTTCTGATGGTGTTGTCCCAAAACTGTCCTGACGTGTAATACGTCCCCTTGAATTGCTATCATCGTGATGAATTACCCCCCCCTCAGCTGATGTTAAAACGTGGCTGGTACTAAAATCAGGTGAGTGCGTAGAGCCAACAGAGGGCTGTGCTGCAGAAATCTGCTCTGTAGGGCTAAGTTGCGTAGCATAAAAAATCTCATTCTGCGCTGCAGACGGATGCCGCTTCGTAGCAGATACATGTGTTTCAGATGAAGAAAAACTACTTGAATGCGTCATTGGAACGACAGAAGACTGTGCTGTAGAAGTGACAACTGGAGCTACAAGTTGCTTATCATTATCACTGTGCGTATCTCTTCTGCTGTCACTATGAGTTACGGTTGAGGTGGTATGTGCAAAATTCGTGTATGCTCTATGAGAAGAGTTTTCTGTTGGCATTTCTCCTCTCGTCTCAAGTAAGTGCGAGGCGGATATCCCCTGCGAGGCGGGTATCCCCGTCCGAAAAGAGGTGTGTTGAATATTCTTTGTTTTTTTTGCTTGCTGAGCAATTAGATTATGGAGAGAGTCTGCGGTCATAAGGGCATTTGAATCAGCGCCTGCTAACACGATGTTTTCTAAACAGGTTGTCATTCCAAGTGCAAATATAATTTTTTTCATCATCGTACTCCATATACAAAAATATTCTCTATACTTTTATAATAAATTAAAATAGTTTATTATTTGTTAAATACAGTAAATAAATTGTATAAATTAAGTATAGAGTAAATATAGAATTAGTATTTAAGAAGTCAGGATTACGCTCAGAAAGCTTTTGAAATATACCTTTGCTTACGGCATACTCATTCTCGAAAACTCCAAAAAAAGCAGTTGACGGCGGCAGGAAATAAAAAAGGAATAAAGATGCCGGATCAGAAAGATAAAGTCTTTTTAGATGTCAAAACACCTTCTGAGACTTTTACACTCCAAAGTTTCCGAGGCATTGAACGTCTATCTTCTCTGTTTGAATATACGCTTTTCATGACATCTGAAAGTCGTACTGTAAATTTCAGCTCATTGATGGGGAAAAGCGCAACGGTTTCTCTTAAAATAGGATCTGAAACCCGTACCTACAATGGAATTATTGGGTGTTTTGAACAAGATGACACACCCTTTAAACCCCTAAAATATCAAACAAATTATAAAGCGATTCTTTACCCTAAACTTTGGCTTTTAACGTTTTCTGGGCAATGTCGTATTTTCCAAAACAAGTCCGCCATTGACATCATCAAACATGTTTTGAGTGAACACCAAATTCCTCATTCAGATAAGGTGACACATTCTGGCAAGGCTCCCCTTGATTTTTGTGTTCAATATAATGAAACAGACTTTAATTTTATCTCACGACTCATGGAGAGAGAGGGGATTTTTTATTTCTTTCAGCAAACGAAAGACAATCATACCCTTGTTCTGGCAGATGCACCAGCAGCGCATCATCCGTGTCCTCATGCTGCTTCTGCAAACTTTCATGATAGTGCCGTTATGGACCAGGTTATGCTACGTGTTAGTTCTTGCTGTATTACACAGCGTATTGTTCCTAAAAGCAACACACTGAAGAGTTATAATTATCTAACGCCTCAAACGCAGCTTAAAGCCCTTGCTACAGGAAATTCGACGAGTGGGGGAGGGAATCTCACGGATTATGAGGAAATTTATGACAAACAAAGCCGTGGAGATAGCTTAAGTAAGGTAAAGCTCCAAGCCGCAGAAAGATCTCAAAAAATGGTGGAAGGCCTTTCAACTGTTCCCTTCTTTCTTGCTGGATACAAGTTCCACTTGAAAGAGCACCCGCGAGAGGATGCAAACTTAGAATACGTGTTGATGGAAGTGATCCATGAAGCGCGACGTGTGCCGGAAGAAGAAGGCCAGCACCTTTATGAAAATAGCTATCGGGCCTTTCCAGCCACTGTTCCGTTTAAAGCACCTCTCATTACCCCAAAACCTTATATCTATGGCACACAGACAGCCAAAGTGACGGGGAAAAAAGGCGAAGAAATTTATACGGAAGAATACGGTCGTATTAAGGTTAAATTTCACTGGGATCCCTCAGAAAAAAACGATGATTCAACCTCGTGCTGGATTCGCGTTGCAACCCTATGGGCCGGACAAACCTGGGGGACATTATTTACCCCCCGTGTAGGTCAAGAGGTAGTTGTATCCTTCATTGATGGGGACCCAGATAAGCCCCTGGTTGTAGGATCCGTTTATAATGGGGACCACAAGCCCCCCTATTTGCCAGGTCACCCAACAAAAGCAACAATAAAAACTCAAACATCTAAAAAAGGCGAAGAGTCAGAACCAGGCTACAACGAGTTACGGTTTGAAGATAAAAAGGGCGAGGAGGAGATTTATCTCCATGCTCAAAAAGATTTAAAGGTTCTTGTCCAAAACAACCAGGAAATTACGGTTGTTGGCGGCAACCGAACCATTACACTTCAGTCCAAAGAAGAACATCTTGAAAAACGCTCCGGCGACAAAAGTAATGACAGTTTAACATTAAAGAACGGGAATAAATCCATTCATATCGATAAGGGTGATTATTCCCTCCAATTAACGGATGGCAATGTCAGCGTAAAATTAACAAAAGGAAATAAATCCCTACAAATTGATAAGGGAAATTATTCAATTAAGCTGATGGAGGGAAATATCACGGTTACCTGTACGAAAGGCAATGTAAGCTTTGATGTTGATGGCAACATGTCTGTCAAATGCACAGGTACTTTTAATATTGATGCCGCAAAAGGGGTGAATATAAAGACAGCCGCTGCATTGAGTACGGACGTAGGGGGTGCGATGTCCCTCAAAGCGGGAGCGGATACGGCAATAGCAGCGGGTGCGGCTCTGACACTCACATCTGGCGCAGAGGCATCAATAACAGCGGGTGCGGCTCTTGCCATGACAGCCGGAGAAGCAGCGGAAATCACAGCGGGCGCAGCCGTTACAATCACAGCTGCAGCAGATGCGGCAATAACTGCAGGTGCCGCTGTCGAGCTCACCGCAGGCGCCAATGCCGCCATAACAGCTGGGGCAGCTCTTGAACTCACCGCTGGAGCTTCGATTGTTGAAACAGCAGCAACCATCGAACTTATGGGACTTGTCACCATTGATGGTCAAATACCGATGGTCCTATGATAGAAAAACTCAGCCCTATATCAGAAGAACTTCCGCCTGATACTACGGCACCAGAGGGAGAAGAGCAGGCGGTTCAGACTCCGGCACTCCAGGTCAGAGAGCAAACAAACCACCGCGCAACTTATCAAAACGGGGTCCTCCATGGACCTGCTGAATTTTATAGAAAAGACGGGACGTGTATGCGTACTCATTTTCATGGAGGTCAGTTGCATGGAGAAACCACATTCCATGATGCAAATGGCTTGGTACGTACACAGCTTCATTTCAACCAAGGACAAAAGGAAGGCCCTTATGTGGCATACGATGAATTTGGACGTGTTAAAAAGATTCTTCACTATCACCAAGATCGCCTTGAGGGACAAATGACTGTATATTACCCCTCAGGAGCTGTTTTCGCTTCAGGAACCTATGTTCAAGGAAAACGTCAGGGAGAGTTTGTCAGCTATAATGAAAAGGGAGCCGTTCTGAAAATTCTTATTTTTGATCAAGGACATCTTGTTGAGCGGCGGCGTTAAAACAATTTTTGTCACAAAATGGTGCACTCGATGTACTTCCACATCCACAAATATCCATTTCACCTGATCGAAGACATGAAAATTTGAGGGATTTGTATGCTGTTCCGTGATGAGAACCATCACAAAAAGGCATGTTTTTGCTTAACTGACACGTACACCAAGAATAAGATTTTTTACCTTCCACATAAACTGAATGCCGAGACTTACTCATCCTTTTCTCTCTTTCTTGCACCATCTACACCATGATTCCTTATTACAAAAAATAGCTTCACCCTCAAATCGACTGCGTCGTTAAATACTGTCCCTTTTGACGAATAAGCGGCAAAGCGGGGGGGGCTTCTTTTAAATCAATGACGCGTCCAATGATAATCTCATGATCTCCTCCTTCATAGAGAACCCCTTTCTCACAAATGATATACCCAAGAGCATCATTCAGCAAAAGGCAGCCTGTCTCAGGATGGCGATGGGTTTCTACTTTTTCCCATTCTAAAGGAATGTGGCGTGCAAACCCATCGGAAAGATGATGTTGATCCTCAGTGAGGATATTAACCGCAAAATGCCGTGCGGCTTTAAAGATAGGCATTGTTTTTGAACTTTTAGAAAGACAAAATAAGACTTGAGGCGGATTCAAAGAAAGAGACGTCAAAGAGCTAATCGTGATTCCAATATCCTTCCCTTCACCCGCTGAGGCCGTCACAACGGTCACCCCTGTTGGAAAAAGGCCAAGGATCTTACGAAATTGTGTTTCTGATATACTCATCTCTTTCTTTTAAGGGAAAAGAAGACGAATGGAAATAGAGAACCTATTTTAATGACAGCCTTAAAAGATTCTGCTAACTGTACGTTAGCTTACAAACCACATGCGCCCGTAGCTCAGCTGGATAGAGCGTTGCCCTCCGGAGGCAAAGGTCAGGGGTTCAAATCCCTTCGGGCGCGCCAGCGCCTATGACATCCTTTCCAGATCACTAATTAAATACTTAGCTTTTGTTCTTTTTTTTTGGCATACTGAAATGATAGGAGAGAAGATGGCTATATCTAAAATCGCAGATAAAAAAACAATTGTGGAATATATTGCTCTCAAGCTAAAGCAACGTGTATCCCCTGCTTTGCAACTAGCTGCAGAAACGTTTGCGCATCTTTACTATGCCAATGTCCCTCTAGAAGATCTGATTGAGACATCAAAAAAAGCCTTAGAAGCATCCGCCTTTGACATGTGGACGTTTAGTCAGGAGAGAGTTCCAGGGCAATCAAAAATCCGTGTATACACAAAAAAAAGAAAGGTAAAAAACAAGCTTCTTCCTCAAACGATTGTAGAGGTTCTCACGGATGACATGCCTTTCCTCGTGGACTCAGTTACAGGGGTTATCAATAGCCTAGGCTATTCGATTAATCTCGTCATTCACCCCGTCATGCAAGTGGAACGAGATAAACTGCATATGCTAAAAAGTGTCTCAAAACGAACCTCTAAAAAAACAAATACCCCCCAGGAAGCTTTCATTCAGTGTGATATTTTAGACTTTTTGTCCCCTGACAAGATGAACATATTGACCCATGAGCTTGTCGCCACTCTTGATGATGTCCGTCTTGCTGTTGAGGACTGGATCCCCATGCAGAACCATCTCAAAAAAGCAATCGTAAGCATGAAGAAAAATCCACCTCCTATTGCCAGAGAAGAGGTGAGTGAGACTATTTCTTTTCTTGAATGGATTGAGAATAATCATTTTACATTCTTAGGTTTTTGTGAATACTCACTGATCCTAGACAAAAAAAAAGTCAAGCACAGCCTTATTTCTGAAAGCGGCCTCGGTATTTTAAAAGACCCCCTAAAACAAGAAATCTTCCAAATTCTTGGGGGTGTTAATCTTACCCCTGCTCATCAACGATATATTATTGAATCCCCTCCTCTTATAATTACAAAAACAACTCAAGTTTCTCGTGTCCATCGGCGGGACCCTCTTGATTCTATTACAATCAAGCAGTTTGATGAGGAAGGAAAACTTGTTGGACTCTATGAATTCATTGGTCTTTTTACCTCTGTTGCTTATAGAAGAAGTGTACGCGATATCCCTCTGCTTCGGCAGAAAGTCTCGCATATTTTGACTCGCTCTGGTTTTTCTGAAGACTGGCATGATGGAAAAACACTTATTCATATCCTCGAGTCCTTCCCAAGAGATGAGCTTTTTCAAGCATCCGAAGACTGGCTGTTTGACACAAGCATGGCTATTCTTCAACTCCAGAATCGCCAGCGGCTTACTCTTTTCGTTAGGCCAGATAAGTTTGAGCGCTTTGTCTCCTGTCTCGTCTACATTCCTCGGGAAAGGTATGATAGTGAATTAAGGCGCAAAATTGAGGAAATTCTTGAGAAAAAATTTCATGGAAAACTAACAAATTGGCAAGTTCAATTGGGAGAGCTTGCCTTTGCGCGGATTCATTATACGATCAACCTTCTTAGACCCCTCACTTTTAACCATAATGAGATAGAAAATGCACTGAGAGAGGCCGCACTCACCTGGCGGGATGAACTACGGAATGCCCTTCTTGCTTCTGTAGGTGAAGAAAAGGGATTGCACCTTTTTGAATGGTTTGGTCAAGGGTTTTCCAAAGGGTATCAAGAACAATTTTCAATATCGGATGCTATTACTGATATACTTGAAATAAACCAAGCCTTCTCTAAAAATCGCCTACAGGCTAATTTAAGCCGTGAAAAGGACCAAGACAAAAGCCAACTCAAACTTAAGATTTATTCTGTGACGGGACCTTTGTCTCTTTCTGACATCCTGCCTGTTCTAGAAAATATGCATCTAAGTGTTTTAAATGAAATTCCTTTCATCGTAACGCGCATCGATGCTCAGAAAATTTGGATCCATGATTTTGAGATGCAAACCCGAACAAAAGATCCTATCGATTTAGATCGCGTCAAAAATAATTTCTTAGAAGGATTTGACCGTATTTGGCGAGGAGATGTTGAGAACGACGGTTTTAACAAGCTCATTATTCAAGCAAATTTTAACTGGCGCGAATGTGGACTTATGCGCGCCATTGCAAAATATATTCGTCAACTTTCAGCAACATTCAGCCAAATTTACATGGAAGAAACGCTTGCAAAATATCCTCTTGTTTGTCGCTTAATGATGCAGCTTTTTGTCTGTCAGTTTTCTTTCCAGTACACAGAGGACCGAAACAGGGGAAGAGAAGAAATTTTAAATAACATTAAGAATTTGTTGATTTCTGCCGAGAGTCTTGATGAAGAATACATTTTAAGAAACTTTGTTAATGTCATCAGCTCAATCCTTCGAACTAACTTCTATCAGCTCCAAAAGGGTAAGCCAAAACCCTATTTATCCTTTAAAATCGATTGCCGAGCCATTGATGAGATGCCTCTTCCTCGCCCCAAATATGAGATATTTGTTTATTCCCCTAGCGTTGAAGCCATTCATTTACGCGGCGGAAAAATCGCACGCGGCGGCATTCGCTGGTCCGATCGCAAGGAAGATTTCCGAACAGAAATTTTGGGACTCATGAAAGCCCAAATGGTCAAAAATGCAGTTATTATCCCCGTCGGATCAAAAGGTGGGTTTATTATAAAACAACCCCCGTCTGACGGCTCTTTACACGAAGAAGGGATCAGATGCTATCAAACCATGATGCGCGGGCTTTTGGATTTAACGGATACGATTCAAGAAGGACTTATCGTCTCTCCCCAAGAAGTTATCTGTCGTGATGAAGAGGATCCCTATTTAGTCGTGGCGGCAGACAAGGGTACATCAACGTTTTCTGATTACGCCAACCAAATTTCAGCGGAGTATAATTTTTGGCTAGGAGATGCTTTTGCGTCAGGCGGTTCAACAGGCTATGATCATAAAAAAATGGGAATTACAGCGCGCGGAGCGTGGGAGTCAGTTAAGCGTCATTTCCGTGAAATGGAGCGAGATGCAACAAGAGAGGAGCTCACGGTTGTAGGAATTGGGGATATGTCTGGAGACGTCTTTGGGAATGGCATGCTCCTATCACGCCATTTAAAACTTCTCGCAGCTTTTAACCACCTCCACATTTTTATCGATCCCGCTCCCCATCCAGAAAAAAGCTATCAGGAACGAAAACGACTTTTTGATCTGTCTTCTTCTACTTGGGAAGAGTATAACCCCTCTCTCATCTCTGAAGGGGGTGGGGTTTTTAATCGTCAAGCCAAATCCATTGCTATAACCCCTCAAATAAAGGCTCTGTTTGGGATTCACAATGATTATCTCTCGCCCACAGACTTGATTCGGGCTCTTTTAAAAGCATCCGTTGACCTTATCTGGTTAGGCGGAATTGGAACGTATATCAAAGCAACTTCTGAAACCTCCCATGATGTGAAAGACCGCGTGAATGATGCCCTGCGCATTAATGGAGGTGAGGTCCGCGCTTTAGTGATTGCAGAAGGTGCAAATTTAGGCGTTACCCAACTCGGCCGGATCGAGTATGCAAAAAGAGGGGGCCGAATTAATACGGATGCTATTGATAATTCTGCAGGTGTTGATTGCTCTGACCATGAAGTTAATATCAAAATTCTCTTGAACCAAGTAATGGCTAAAAATGGCCTTACGTTTGAGAAACGAAATGCTCTTCTTCATCACATGACGGATGATGTTGCACGGCTCGTTCTAAAGGATAATTTTTCGCAAGCTCAAGCGATTAGTCTTACTCGAACCCAAGGACTTCGTCTTTTGGATGAACAAGCGCGCTTAATGCGAGATTTAGAAGAAGAGGGGCTTTTAAATCGTGATCTTGAACATCTTCCAGACGAAACAGAAATCGCACGTCGTATAGCAGACAAGCAGGGCCTTACGCGTCCTGAATTAGCTGTTCTACTCGCCTATGCAAAGATATCCCTCACAAACCAGCTGATTCATTCAGAGGTTCCAGATCTTAAACTTTTGCATGTAAGACTCATGAATTATTTTCCTGAGCGGCTTCAAAACGCTTATGAAGAAGAAATTAAAAACCACCCCCTAAGACGGGAAATTATAGCTACTCTTTTTACCAGCAGTATTGTTAATCATATGGGAATAACTTTTATTCATGAGATGAAACGTCAAGCAAATGTTGAGGGTGCAGATGTTGCACGCGCTTACTTAATTGTAAGAGAACTCCTTGATTTTTATTCTCTTTGGAAGGATCTAGAAACGCTAGAAAATCTCCCCCCCTCTTTCCAAGAAACTCTCCTGCTAACTATTTATGAGAACATGAAACGTTTCATAGACTGGTTTCTCCGTTTTGGGAATATTCAGCAGGATCTTGACACACTTCTGCATACCTTTAAGCCGGATTTTGATAGCTTAAAGGAAGATCTTTTTGACTTATTTACGCCACACACTCGGAAACTTTATGAAGAAAAATGTCGCGAGTATGAACACCTTGGATTGCCGACCATTTTAAGCCAAAAACTCCTCTCTTTAGAACCCCTTGTTTCGGCGCCAGATATCATCACCCTAAGCACGGAACTCTCTCTTCCTATTAAATTAGTTGCACAGGTTTATTTTGCCTTAGGTCAACAATTAGGATTTGAGTGGTTGCGTAAGGCGGCCGTAGGCCTTTCTGGAGAAACCCACTGGCAACAAGGAGCAGCTAATTCTTTTATTGAAGAACTCTATCTGAACCAACGAAATCTCACAAAAAAAGTCTTAATAGCTGGAAAACCTTTAGACAGCCTTTTTAAGGAAGATGGCACACTTACTCCTGATATTCTTTCCACCTCAACGGTGGAATCAACCCTTTCTGATTTAATGAATGCCTCAACAGTTGATTTTGCAATGTTAACGGTTATGAATCGTCAGCTACGGATGATTGTGTAGAATGAAAGAAATCGATAAATGTTGGAAACATTAGAAGACAAACAGTGGCATTTTTCGCTTTCAAAACAACGAGAGCATCCTCTTTTAGAAAGTATTGAACAGGGGCGCGTTCTTTTTCTCTCGCACCTTGCCTTCGATCTTTTTCCAGCTGAGGAAAAACTTCTCACCCCAACGAGCCAAGCCCCCAAATCAAAAAACATTAGCTTTAATCCCCAAACCCAGAGTCTTAAAGGACATGCTGTAAGAGAAGATACGCCCGTTCTCCAGGAAATGATGCTGCGTTTTGCTCAATCTGCCAGAACCTTGATAGAATCTTTATGTCCCTATTATACAGATTCATTAGAGTGGGGAAAAACAAGCTTCCGCCCCTTAGACGTGAGGGAGCGCAAAGCGTCTTCTTATCGTAAAGATGACACTCGCCTTCATGTGGATGCTTTTGCCTCTCAACCTGTGCAAGGGCGTCGATTATTGCGGGTGTTTTCAAATATTTCCCCATGGGCAACCACGTGTTTGGCGTCTTGGAGAACCGTTTGAGCAAGTTGCTCAACACTTTGTCCCGTCCCTCTCTCATCGCGCTTGGATTCCTCCAATCTTGCTCCAGAAATTAGGCATTACAGGGATACCGTACACCCTATGATTTCATCATGCTGCAATTGCATAACGCGATGAAAGCAGACCTGCAGTATCAACAGCAAGCCCATGCAGAGGAGTTTTCCTTTCCAAGTGGAAGTACATGGGTTGTGATGACAGATCAAGCATCTCACGCTGCCTTATCAGGTCAATTTTTGCTTGAGCAAACTTTCTATTTGCCCGTTCCTTCTATGTATTTTCCTGAAAAGTCGCCTTTGTCTATTTTAGAAACGCTACTGAGAAAAAAATTGATCGATATGCAGTGTGTTTAGAGTAGCTTCAGTATTTGATAAGAATTCACTACATCTCTCCCTCAGGATGTAAACTATTATATGCATTCCGATACATCACCAGTAAATATTTTACATTTTTCAGAACCTTGGAATCTCAAGGCATCATTATAGGTCTTGATGCATTTATTGCAACCCTCCCGGTCGACAGTGCAGGGGGGTTGAGTCATCAGGAAGCATCCACCAGGAGGCCATTCTGCTGGACAGTGTGCTGCGCAGGCAAAGAGTATGAATTGGTTTTGAGCATGGGCCTTATCGGAAGCAGTTACGAGCATCAACACCGTTAAAGGGAGCGTTATTGGCAATAGTCTAAAGGGTTTGAGTTCCTGCAGTAGTTTATACATATCTATCTTCCTTTTTTATAGTGTGTCTTCAAATCTTGCCACAGGAGATCATCACTAGAAGGTCATTGACTTCCCGACAGTTTAATTAATGAAAATTAAGATTTCGTAAACGTCAGAAACTTTTTTTCGAGGCAAAGTACGTATATACCCAGGGCACTTGAAACAACTAATACCTTCTCGCTAACCCTCTCTTTTAATTCTTGACCTCCCCCCTCAAACAACTTATTCCTTAACCCAGATATGGTGCAGAAATGCCTAAGAGGGAACACGGTGTGAAACCGTGACTACCCCCGTAACTGTAAGGGAAGAACCCACTCCATAAACCCACTGAAAATTAGCTTCGGGAAGGGGGAGATCCGGGTAATGAGGCCCAAGTCAGGAGACCTGCCATAACGAGTCACCAGTCTTTTGCGCGGGGCGCGTCAAAAGTCACGACCTATCGTTAGTGGTGACGACAAGAAATTGTCGGACAACTCTAGCGGGGTCATTATGGCTTTTCGTTTTTTTCTTGCCTATGTTCTTTTTTTTGGGGGCTCTGCCTTTGCAAACCCCGTCTATGAAGTCACCGCACCCGCCCTTTCGGACACGAATAAATCTATAGGCGGAAAAGAAACAACAATTACAGCTAAAGAGATTGAAACCTATCAAGAAATTTTTCTTCAACAAACTCTGCCCTATACACCAAGTACAAATGTAGTTTCCCTCGGCCCCTTAGGTCGAGAGGTTGATTTTACCATAAGGGGCGCTCGTTCTTCTCAAAATCTTGTGCTTATGGATGGGATTTATATCAATGATCCGGCTTCTGGAAACAGCGCAGATCTTTCAAATTTTCTTAACGCAGATCTTGAAAAAATTGAAATCCTACCTGGCCCTCAGGCTCTGATTTATGGCCCAGGGGCTTTGGGAGGGGTCGTTCAACTCATCCCTAAACGGGGACACGGCAAACCTTCTTTAAAAGCCCACGCAGAGGGGGGAAGTTTTCGTACAGCTTATGGGACCCTAGGCACTCAAGGGGAAGAGGGTCCAGTTACTTTTTCCCTTACAATGGCAGGATTCAAGCGTGGGCCTTCTTCTTTTATTAATCCCCTCCATGGAAATCGTATGAGTGACTCTTATCATAATGGAAGCCTCTCTTCTCGTGTAGGATATGCTGTGACAGATAATTGGGAAGTGGAAGGCCTCATCAGATATGGAACGGACAAGGTTCAATTTGATAACCCCCAAATGGTGGGAGATCTCATCCTTCCCTTTGAAGCACGAAATTTTAGCACAACAGAAACACTTCTCAGCAACCTTGATAATAAGTGGGGAAACGATGTGTGGGACCATTCGCTTAAAGCCTCTTATGCGCGAACCAAGCGTGAAACAAACACCCCCTCTTTTAGCAATCTTACAATTGGAGAGCACCCTCTGCTGAATTATCGCAACGACGTTAAAATTAATCCTTGGCACACCCTTATAAGTGGCGTTGAAGGAGGGCAAGAGCGGGCACAGGAGGTTGCTCTTCACACCCGCTCCCATGGGGGGATTTTTTTGATTAATATTTTTAAACCGTTTGAGGAAACAGAGTTAAAAGGGGGGATCCGCGGGGATCACTTTAAGTTTTTAGGAAATTACCTCACGTTTAATGTTGGGGCCGATCAAAAAATCACGTCTACAACATGTTTGAGGACAAGCTTTGGGACCAACTTTAGACCCCCTGTTTTGTCCGATCTCTTTCAAACAACCCCTTGGCAAATCCCAAATCCTTTTTTAAAACCAGAAAAAAGCCAAAGCGTTGAAGTCGGCATGGATCAGCTCTTTTGGGACACACAAGCAAAAGCAAGTGTGACGGGATTTTTAACGAAAATCGATCACATCACCCAGTCCCTTCAACTTTCAGAATTCGTTTTTCAGAGAGTCAATGGGGGGCATCGTTTGACAAAAGGACTTGAAATGGCTTTGTCTCTCACCCCATTCAAACCTCTTACAATGAAGACTTCCTTGACCTTAACCCAGTCACAGGATTCTCCTCAGAAAATACGCTCTCCTTTGATTCCCTCTTTTAAGGTGGCCGAGGAGATTCAGTGGCGCGTTCTTTCGGAGCTTTCCTTCTTCATTCAAGGCTACTACGTTAACAGCCGACAAGATGCGGTCACACATCGCAGACTTTCTCCTTTTGGACTCGTTAACATAGGGGGCGCTTATGATGTCAGTCGAAATGCAAATTTATTTTTTCGCCTCGAAAATATCACAAACAAGCGGTTTGAAGAAGTTTTTGGATATGGTTCACGGGGGCGAGCCGTCTTTTTTGGCATTGAGGCAAAAACATGAAACATAAGAGTAAATTAAAGAATCCTTTTGTCCTCTCAGCTGCGCTGTCGCTTGGGCTTCATGGAAGCATAGCCTATTTTTTGATCCCCTCTTTTTTAAAGATTTTTTTAGGAAACCCCGTTGTTTTTGAGATGGTTTGGGTGGATATTCATTCTGAACAACCCTGTCATCCTGAACTTGTTTCAGGACCCCATGACAACAAGATCCCGAAACAAGTTCGGGATGACAATTTGGAACCCCACAACAATGAGGTCCTGAAACAAGTTCAGGATGACAGGGTTGTTCAAGATGACAAGGTTGTTCGGGCTGATAACCTGGAAAAAACAGACAATAACACAAGAGTCATGCCTGCAAAAGCCAGGATCACTCCGCACCAACCTCTTCCATCCTACCCGTGGATTTGTCGTAAACGGGGCCAAGAAGGAGCCGTTTGCCTGACAGTCAGAACCAACAAAGAGGGGCAGGTTGTTGATGTCAGCCTTTGCAAAAGTTCAGGGCATTCTCTTCTGGATGACACAGCCTTAGCAGCTGTCAAAACATGGACTCTTGAGGAAGGAAATATCCACAAAACGCTCGTCATTGCCTTTCGATTAGAAGACAAAGAGGTTAAAATTTCTTGAGCTGAAGATAAGAAAGCCCCACCAGCGCTGCCGTCTCGGCTCGCAGAATATGCGCGTTTAAGGTCACTCCTTGTGCGTTTGGATGGTCTCTCAAAAGGGCAAGCTCAATGGAACTAAACCCTCCTTCTGGCCCGACAAGAAAAGCGTAACGATTTTCAGGAATAATGGAAATACTCGCCAGTGAGGGAGCGCTTAACGTTTCATCCCCAAAAAGAAGGGTTCTATCTTTGGGCCAGGTGGAGAGGAGATCCGACAAAGCAGTGAAGGGTTTTATCACAGGCACCGTAAGGCGTTCAGATTGCTCAGCCGCTTCAATACAATGGGCTTCCATCTTCTCAACCCTTACGTTTAAAACAGAGGTGTACTCACAACGAACGAGCCACAGACAAGATGCCCCCAACTCCGTTGCTTTTTCTTCCAAAAACGCTTGCCGCTTTGGTTTTAAGGGGGAAAACAAAAGCCATATATCTCCCTCATAGTGCTGAGGGCGGGTTTTGGAAAGGAGCAGAAGGGCGGTGGACTTTTTAAGCGTTGCAATGATTTTTGCGCGCCATTCCCCATCTGTCCCATTAAACAGAAGAAGGTCATCTCCCTCTTTAAGGCGCATCACCTTTTGGACATAATGGCTTTTCGCCTCTTCCAAAGAAATCTGGAAGTCCTCACCAAGGAAAGAGTTTACATAAAGACGGATCATACTGGTTCTTGTACTACACAACTTAACATGTGCACACGAGAAAACTGGGAAATTATTCCTCATACCACTTATCAATCAAGTGGCAGACAAAACTGGGTTGCTTCGTCGCCTTCGGCTCCTCGCAATGACGCCAATTTCCGTCATTGCGAGCGAAGCGAAGCAATCCAGAATATCCACCTATTGAATGCGAAATGGTATCAAATCATAAGACGGAAGACAGACGCGCTAGCTGTGCATAATCATTATACCGCAATGCCTTAGAAGGAACGGGACGTGCAGGATAAGGAGTCGCTTCATTTTCAAACACTAAAATCATTCGGTGAAGACCGATCAGTGCTTTTGCAGCAAGCTCGTTTGGATCTCCAGGAATGGCTTTGACAACACCCCCCTTCATATCCCCTTTGACTCCCCAAAATTGAAGACTTTCAAGCCCTACCGCAGGAATGCCTTCAAACCCTTGTTGAAGTGCGATCGCTCCTTCCAGGGGGAGTTGAGGAGAAAATCCTAGAATAACTTCTTGGTCACTGGGGAGAACGCCCGTTTTATAATCAATAATGCGTAAGCGTCCATCGGGCAGCACATCGATGCGGTCTGCTTTTGCGGTACACTCAAAAGGTCCATAAGGCGTCTCAAGAGTCATCTTCCCTTTAATTTCCGTAAAGGTTTTGGTCCCGGGAAGCCGGGTGCGCTGCTCTGTCTCAATAAACCATTTTGCGAGTTGGGCAAAGCGGGGCTGCCAAAAAAGGCGCATGCTTGAGTTATCCTCATACGGCTCAGAAAGGGTTTTCCCAATCCAAAGAAGCCCTCTCAAGGCATCGCGATGAAAAGGATCAGGAAAGACTTTAAAAAACTGATCAAGAATTGCATGAGTCAAAGTTCCTAATCGAGCTGCAGTGACGGATGCATCAAGGGGATCAAGGGGGAATAAAGAGAGGATTGAGCGCGCATAGAGGGCGTAAGGATCGCGCATCCATGTTTCAATTTGCGTGACTGAAAGACGACGAGGGCGGACTTCCACGGGGGGTCTTGGTAAGAGAGGCTCAGCAACATGGTATTTCTCCGGAAGGTCGAGCTGGCGCGCCCATTCCAAAACTCTAAGATCTAGAGGCAGTAAAAGACCCCAGCCTTTTAAATATGTCTCAAGGCGCTCTACCCAGCGACAGGCCAATGTGGGTGTTCCGTCCACTTTTAAAGCACGGGTTAAATAGACTTTTGAACTGGCAAAAGCTTGGCTAAAATCGTGAGCTGATAGACCTATTCTCCTCTCCGGAGAAGGAAAACCCAACTCCAAACGCATGGGCCGATTCAACCAAGGGTCCATGTCAATCGTGGGCGGCCAGGTTCCTTCATTCAGCCCCCCCAAAATCATCACATCTGCATGGAAAAGCCGTGCCTCAAGAGGGCCAAGAATAGAAAGGCGAGGATGTTTCTGAAGATGGGACCGAAAGCTTTGTCCTCGAAATAACTCTTGAAGAACGGCCGGATAGTCGGTCAGTGAAAAGGGAGGAAAGTCTAAAGCAGCGCCTTCCAATGTCTCAAAAAAAGTCTTCCATGCCTTGCCTGCTTCTCCGTCCCAAAGCTGACAAACTCCCTGATCGTCCGTTGAAAGACTTTCTGCCATCTCTCGGTGAGCATGGAAAAGTGTACGAGGATCTTTCCCCGTCATTACAAGAGGCTGCAAGGCACGCAGTACTCCAGATTCATAATAGTCTCTCTCCCTCAGCATTTTCTTTTCAAGGGTACGTACCTCTTTCCGCAACTCTTTTACCGGCTGACCAGCTCGAAACAACGGATGCTTCAAAAGAGAGAGGAGCACCACCGGATCTTCCGGTGTTGCGGCATACTCTGCACATAATTTCAAAAAAACCCCTGGGGGTGTTTGATCGAGTGGCTCTCCTGAGGAGCTATCAATCTCAATTCCCCACCGTTTCAGTTCACCCTTCACCCGTTCTCCAAGCTTTAAATCGGCAGTAATAAGGGCTGCTCGTTGATGAGGAATCTCAAGCTGTTTGCGCAATAAAATTGCAATAACCAGAGCTTCTTCTTGAGGAGATGCACAAGGGATCAAGTACACATCATCCAAGGTTTTTGCGGATGGCTTTTCTGCAAGAGAAAAAGAAGGTTTTAAGGCTTGAGCCAAAAGATCCGCACGCGGATGAGGAGACTCCCCTTCAATCCCGGGCCAGGTAGGGATATCGCGTGGTGTTAGGTTTACCTTTTGCAAAAACTGTGTGTGTGCATACTGAGGATGACAGGGAGAAAGCGTCATCGCTTCTTCTGTACTCAAAGACGTATCAAGGCCTGGTAAAATAACCGCACCGTTGGGAAGAGACGCGATCGCTTGGAGGAGACGCGCTGTTGCAGGCATTGTCCCTGTAGATCCTGCAGCCAAAATAGGGTGGTGGGGTTGGGTATGCTGCATACGCACAATCAAAAGATCTACGAGCTGATGATGACGCACATAAGGCTCTACAACCCCTTTTTCTTCTAAAATCCGGGGCCAATGGGTTGTAATGATCTCAAGAAAATCTAAGGTAAGTTGCCAGTGGCCAGCAAATTCAGAGGGGACAAGGTGCACCAGTCCTTCCCACGGTACATTTTCAATAGCCGCTTGATCCATAAGCTTAATAAGACTTTTCGCCAGTTTAAAGGAAAGAGCAGGAGACGAGGGGAGGGCTGCCTTTCGTAAGTAATCCTCAATAAGTTTTGCCAAAAGCCCCAGACGCTGATAAGGGGGGATGAGGGGTTTTAATCCAAGATCATCTTGAGGAGAGCTTAAGAGCTCTTCATCTTCATCCAAATCGCCTAAGGGAGAGAGCTTGGGGAGCAACAAACACTGCCCTTTTCTTTGCCGGACAAGTGCGCGTTTGAGTTCAAGGCAGGCCCGCCGTGAGGGGAGGAAAATCTCCATGTGACTCAAATAGGCGGGATCATGTTCCACCTCTTTTAACAGCCCACGGGCAAGGCTTTCCAAAAAGGAACATCCGGAGGGAATTGTGAAAACGGAGGACTTAAAACATGTCATTAATTCAGGTTCCTTCACCTCTCCCCGTGTGGGAGAGGTCGCCTCAGAGAGGCGGGTGATGGGTATCCGTGTAGCGGTGTAGCAGTAGGCTGGAAAAGCAGAAAGGCAGAAGAGTAGTATTTTTTCAATACCAAAGATTTACCTTTTATTAAAATCTTTAATAATAAACACAGCTACACTGAAACACTACTTCTCTTCCTCTAAGGCGCGCGCTTCATCAACAAGCATAATGGGAACGCCGTCTCGAATAGGATAAGCAAGCTTTGCTTTCAGGCTGATCAGTTCATGCTTTTTCGCATTATACCGTAGAGGACCTTTTGTAAGAGGACATGCAAGCATGTTAAAAAGCTTTGGGTTGAGGGGAGGCGTGTTTTGTTTCATATTTCTCTCAATGAAGGACGGGGCGGTCACCTTGGAAAGGCGCATGCGCCATCTCCATTAGCGCTATCATCATATCGCACCGTTCAGAAAGAGTTGAGCTTTCCAAAAGTGCTTGCTTTTCAAGAGGGCCAAAAGGACACGCCATTGTGAGAGAGTTTAAAATAAGGTCGTCACTTGCATGATCAATTTCATCCCAATTGGCGGAAATATCTTGATCGTGTAAATATTCTTTTAAAAGCTTCAAAAGATGAGGACGATTAACGAACGGATCAGGGGAGCATATCTCTAATAAATCTTTTTCATATCCCTCATAGTTTACACGTGCCTTTGTAATAAGACCTTTTTCAACTTCATCTACATTAAACCGGCACAGCCCTTCCAGAAGAATAAATACACGCGGACCTTCTCGGAAGTTTGTAATACGACCGACGCATCCTTTTTGGAAATGCCCCCCTCCCGGATTTTCTTGAACCACCCCAAGAAACCGTCGCCCTGTCTGCATGGCATACTCTACAATGGCTTGTTCTTCAAATCCCTGAATCATCAAAGGAAGCTGCGTCCGAGGCAATAAGACAACCCCTGGCACGGCATAAAGGGGAAGAACGTTGGGAAGATCTTTAAGTTGCATAAGAATACCTTTTTGAGCAAATTAAAATTATTCAATAAGTTGTCATCCTCCCCCTTTTGTCATCCTGAACTTGTTTCAGGACCCCGTGACAATGAGATCCCGGATCAAGTTCGGGATGACAAACTGGGGTATTAAAAGATATAGCGCCTTCAAAACGCGTTGTCAAAACCTCTTCCTGAATTCACGAGTTGCATCAAATCATCCTTCCTCCTGAGCCTTCGCTTAAATCAAAAATAAAAATTTATTTTTAAATATTAATTAACATTATTAATATAAATTATATTATTATATTTAACATTAATGTCGACCTATAGTTGTCACATAAGGAATCTTACCATGTTAAAAAAGATCTCAAGAAAATATCGATGTCACACAGCACTTCTGGCTTTGGCGAGTGTTGCGGTGATTCAAGATGTATCTGCAATGGTAGAGGAGCTGGATATTCCACGCATGGTAATTGCTTCTCAAAAAACGACTGGTAATGATGTTGCTCCCCCTAAGGAAGAAGATGGTGGTGCACCGTTCCCTGCAGATGTTGCTCACACAGCTCCTCCAGGAGAATTTGGTGAATCCAACACTGGAGAAGAAGCTCGATCCCAAACTACCCAAAATAATGAGCAATCCGATGAAGCAAAACCTGCCACTAATGGATCTAGAAAAGTGAGGTTTCATAGAGTTGGTTTTATTCAGCCTAGTACTGATCCTAGGATTGGGAGAGTTCTTTCTATTGGGGCTAAAAAAGGGGATGCAATCACCTTAATGGGCCGGTCAGATGATGGAACAGTGAAGGTTTCTACAATGCTTTCATTGCCCCCTGGATCGATATTTGCTGGGCTTGATCCGGAAAAAGGGACAGTTTCTGTTTACGTGCCTAAATCCACTGCTGCTTCTGGCACAGAATCAGTAGCTACAGCTCCAGCTTCTGCCTCAGCGGTAGAAGAAAACGACTCAGAGGTAGACGACTCAGAGGTAGCAACAAGTGTCTTGAGATCGCTAAGACTAGGGAAAAAACCAGGGGAAAAAAAGAATTTATCACAAACGACTACGACGGGCTTTTTCAATTGGTTATTCGGGAGGGGTACGGGCACTACTGCTGATAATACTACTCCCCCCCCAGCTCCAGGCAACGGCCCCACTGTTTTTAGCCCAAGATCAGTGGCTGCAACTCAAGGAGTAGCTCCAGCTCAAGCAGTCCACGACGAGGATCCTGACTCAGAGAGAGGGAAACAATCGAATCCACAAAAAATTGCTAGGGCGCACCTTGTAAGGTTTGTCCTCGCCGGCGGATTGTTGGGGACTACTCAAGAAGAGACAAAGGCGGCAGATGCCGCTCCAGATGCCGCTCAACTATCTGCCGATGCTCCTAACAGAGAATCAACAGCTCCGGCTGGAATCTCCTCCGATACTTCTTCTGACGCAGGATCAGTAACTACAGCTCCAGCTCAAACACCACTCCCCAGTCCTGATTCAGACGCTTTAGCCGCAGAAGATTTTGGTGTTTCTGATTCAAAATCATTACCTACAGATCAACTCCCCATTAACACAGAGGTATCAGAAGGTGGTTACGGATGGTTCAGCTCAAGCTCACTGAGATGGTTATTGGGTTATGGTGCCACTTCTCAATCAAATAACGGATAAACTGATTTTGGCTTCGCGCTTCGGTCGCAATGACGTCCTCGCCTCCTTACGAGGATCCTTTGACTCTTTTAGATCCTTGGACTAGAAAACAACTATTTTTCTTGATCCAAGGTGATAAGAGTGGGGTGAATTTTGCAATTCCCTCAGAGGTCCACCGGGCTGTGCTCATCAGAAGCAGATTCATCCTCATCCCTCAGGCGAGCCACAGACACAACCGTCTCGCCTGCACCGACGCGGAAGAGGGTAACTCCTTGGGTGCGCCTGCCTGCGATGCGAATATCATGGACAGGGCAGCGGATGAGTTGGCCTGTGTTTGTCACAAGCATAATGTCGTCGTCATCCTTCACAGGGAAGGAATCGACTACTTTGCCTGTTTTCAAGGTGACATCCATTGTGGTAATGCCTTGGCCGCCACGGTTTGTGCACCGGTATTCATAGGCGGAGGAACGCTTTCCAAACCCTTTTTCACTGACGGTCAGGATAAATTCTTCAGCTCTCCCCATTTCTTCGAAACGTTCTGGGGGAAGAGGAATGCCTTCTTCAATAATAAGGGGTAATTCTTCATCTCGACGTAACCGTCCTGCTTGTTTTAGGTAAGAATCGCGCTCATCAATGGTAAAGTCAATTTGACGTAAAATAGACATCGAGACAACTTCATTGGCCTTGCCAAGGCGAATACCCCGCACGCCTGTCGAAGAGCGGCTTGCAAATTCACGTACATCTGTGACGCTAAAGCGAATGCACCGCCCTTCTCGGGTTGTGAGCAACATATCATTGCTTTCATCACAGGAATGAACAGCAATCAATTTTTCCCCTTCTTCAAGCTTCATCGCAATCTTTCCATTGGCGCGGATATTGGTAAAGTCAGAAAGGGCGTTACGGCGTACATGACCTTTGGAGGTTGCAAAAACGATGTGCATCTTCTCCCACTGCGCTTCATCTTCCGGCATCGGCATGACTGTAGAAAGGCTCTCCCCGATTTCAAGAGGCAAAATATTGACAATGGCTTTCCCACGCGCTTGAGGTGTTGATAGAGGAAGCTTATAGACCTTCATGCCAAACACACGGCCTGTGGTTGTAAAAAACAAGACTTGAGTATGGGTATTGGCAACAAAGACATCCATAACCGCATCTTCATCGCGAGTAGCCATACCGGACCGGCCTTTGCCCCCTCGCTTTTGAGCCCGATAAGTGCTTGTGGGAACGCGCTTAATATAGCCGCCGAGGCTTACGGTGACGACCATATCTTCGCGTTGGATAAGGTCTTCCTCATCTGCACTGCCTTCGCCTTCTTCAATGGTTGTTCGCCGGGGGGTCCCATAGTTTTCTTTGATTTCAAGAAGTTCAGTGCGTAAAATTTCAAGACGCCTATCTCGTGAGGCTAGAATAGAGAGGTATTCTTTAATTTCTTCGACAATTTCATTGAGCTCTGTGGCGATTTTTTCGCGCTCAAGACCTGTTAAACGGTGGAGTCTTAAGTCCAAGATGGCTCTGGCTTGGGTTTCCGACATTTTGTAAGTGTTATCCACAACAGGATAGCCCGGCTCATCAATCAGCTGAATGAGAGGGGCCACATCATGAACAGGCCAGGCACGGGCTAAAATTTCTTCTCGTGCAGTTTGAGGATCAGGCGCGTTACGAATCAGGCGAATCATGTCATCCAGATTTGCTACCGCAAGGGCAAGACCGACCAATACATGCGCTCTGTCGCGAGCCTTGTTCAATTCAAAGCGCGTCCGGCGGGTGATGACCTCTTCCCGGAAAAGAATAAAGCATTCAAGGATTTGCTTCAGGCCCATTTGTTGAGGGCGTCCACCATTTAAGGCAAGCATATTTACCCCAAAGCTGGTTTGAAGAGGCGTCATCGCATAAAGACGGTTCAGGATAACTTCAGAGATCGCATCTTTTTTGAGTTCAATCACAACCCGAACGCCTAAGCGGTTTGATTCATCCCTTAGATCGCTAATGCCTTCAAGTTCCTTATTGTTGACAAGCTCTGCAATGCGTTCAACCATTTTAGCCTTATTAACTTGATAAGGCACTTCTGTGACGATAATGGCTTCTCTGTCTTTCTGACGTGTTTCAATGTGAGTACGGCTTCGAATAACAAGAGAGCCGCGACCTGTTTTAAAAGCATTATAAATCCCGCGCTTCCCCATAATAATGCCGCCTGTTGGGAAGTCAGGCGCCGGGATATATTCCATCAACTCTTCAAGGGTTAACTCAGGGTTATCAATAAGAGCACAAACGCCATCGATGACTTCCCCTAGATTGTGAGAAGGAATATTTGTGGCCATACCGACCGCAATACCCCCTGCGCCATTGACCAGAAGGTTAGGAATACGTGAGGGAAGGACGGTGGGCTCTTTCGTTGATTCATCATAGTTTGGTTGAAAATCAACGGTTTCTTTTTCAATGTCTTCCAAAAGGTAATGGGCCGGCTTTGAAAGCCGTGCTTCTGTATACCGCATAGCAGCGGGGGGATCTCCATCCATGGAGCCAAAGTTTCCCTGTCCATCGATAAGGGGCAAACGCATGGAGAAGTCCTGGGCCATACGGACCATAGAATCATAGACGGCTTCGGTGCTGTGAGGGTGATACTTTGCGATGACCCCTCCCACAATGTGAGCAGATTTACGGTGGGGGCGATTGTAATCAAACCCGGATTCATGCATAGCATAGAGGATGCGGCGATGGACGGGTTTTAGGCCATCTCGTACATCAGGCAAGGCCCGGCTCACAATTACGCTCATGGCGTAAGCGAGATAAGAATTCTTCATTTCCTCTTCGAGGTTAACAAAAGGAATGGGCGGTGTTTCTTGCATTAGTGGACCTTTTTTTAATCAGTAGTTAGTAGCATGTCTCGTAAATAAATTAGCTTTTTCCGGCGTCATTGCGAGGAGGAGCGTAGCCCCAACGCAGCCACCCAGTCAAAGAACTATTCCGTAGGAATGAGGCAAATAAAAAGCCCTTTGGGCTTGAGTATTTGCACTGGGTTGCTTCGGAGCAAAGCTCCTCGCAATGACGCCCTAACACCTTCTCAGCCCTCAAAACGGAATTTCATCATCAATATCGCTTGCAGAAGACGCGGCAATTTCACGCGGTGCGGAAGAAGAAGTTTCAAATGAGCCATAGTCATCTCCCCCTCCTTGAGATTTCGCACTGTCTAACATGGTAATCTCGCCACGGAACCGAGGCACAACGACTTCAGTTGTATAGCGTTCTTGGCCCGTTTGATCTGTCCATTTACGGGTTTGAAGCTGGCCTTCAATATAAACTTTTGATCCCTTGCGGAGATATTTTTCAGCGACTTCTGCAAGTTTTTCATTAAAAATGACAACGCGATGCCATTCTGTCCGCGCAATACGCTCTTGCGTATTTTTATCGCGCCACTGTTCAGATGTTGCGAGAGAGAAATTTGCAATCTTTACCCCTTCTTGGGTCATCCGAATTTCTGGATCTTTGCCTAAATTTCCTACTAAAATGACTTTATTGACACTGCCAGCCATTGGGTCCTCCTTAAAGATGTGGATACTCTTCGCCTTTCAAGTTCCGGTCTCAAAGCCCATCGGGATGCGTCCTCGGTCACGTATAAGAATACGCTCCTCGGGCTCACCACTTAGGCGCAATCTCGGCTCCTTAAAATCTTTGAGTATATTTGCTCTTCTGTTATAGGACATCTCTTTTTGAAGCACCATAGATTTTAACTCTTTTTTTATCTTTTTAAGTATGTCATTTTTAAAAGAAAATAACTTCTCTCAAAAAGGAGAAGCGTGTGAAGAATCTTATTCTTAAAAGTCTTGTCTTTCTATCGGTGGGGCAATCTGCTGCGTATACTCTCCCTACACATCATCCTGCTCCAGAAGAGGTCTGCTTTCGCTTTTATCGTCAATGGGAAGTAAAAAAACAAGATAAACAAAAATTGCAGAAAAAATATAACCTTGTTCGCCTTCGTTTTAATGAGAAGGGGCAAGTCATTATGGAAAAACTTCCCATCCCCATTCAAGCCCGGTTTGACTGCTTTTATAGACAATGCATGCAAGATGGCTGCCTTTTTTGCGATGCAGATGAAGGAAGCTGTGAAACAGGGACATGCGGCCCCCATAATTCTAACTGCAAGCCTTATATGGGAGAAAACGGCCCTCTCTGCGGAGAGGGGTGTGTTTACTACGCTTTAAACCAACTCTGACCTATATCGATCCTTCATAAATAAAAGAAAAATCGTTGAAATAAGGCACATGCCGCTTAAATAAAGGGCAGGGGACGCGTTATTCCCTGTCATTTGAATCAGCACCGTCGCAATTAAAGGCGCACTTCCCCCAAAGATAGCCATACTGATGCTGTGGGCAATTGAAAGCCCGGAATAACGCACCGTTATAGGGAAGAGCTCAACCAAAGCAGCGGGAAGAGGTGCAAAGAAAACGCCTAAGATAAGCGCCAAGGCCATTTGTGCGAAGAGAGCTGTTGTAAAAGATACTTCAAGAGCTTGGAAAAGGGGGTAGGCGAAAAAAACAAACCCGAGTGTCCCTAGGAGCAAGAGAGGCTTCCGGCCAATCTTATCAGAAAGCCACCCCGAGATAAGGATGGCGCATCCCATAGCTATCATACTGCATGTGGTTATCATCAGACTTTCAACCTTACCAAAATGAAGAAGGGCTGTAAGAAAGTTGTTAATAAAAGTTACAATCAGATAAAAGCCAATGGAAAGGGCAAATTCAATAATAATAACGTACACAATGGTGAATAAATGGTCCTTAAAAAGTATAGAAAGGGGCGTGGAGTGTTCTTTATGCTTCTTTTTAGCTTGGGCAAATTGTTCAGGTTCATTCACCGTACGGCGCATGACAACGCCGACAAGCCCCCCTGCAATACTGAGGAGAAAAGGAATCCGCCATCCCCACATCATGAGCTGTTCTTCTGAAAGAAAATAACAGGTGCTTGTGGCAATTGCCGAACCTACTAAAATACCAAGGAGAAGGCTAAATACAACCCAACTTCCGTAAAGGCCTCGGTTACCTTTGTCTGCGTGCTCGACCACAAAGATCATCGACCCTGTAAACTCACCCCCCATAGAAAGTCCTTGAGCCAAGCGAATAAAAGTTAACAGAAGCGGCGCGAGCCACCCGATTTGTTCATAGGTAGGGAGAAGACCCAGTAAAGTTGTGGGGATAGCCATCAAATAAATGGACCACAGCAATGCCGTTTTTCGTCCGATTTTATCGCCAATATGGCCAAAAATAATGCCCCCCAGAGGACGCATTACAAATCCAGCTGCAAAAATACCAAATGTGGCCATCAACGACGCAAAGGAGCTAAATTTTGGAAAAAAGAGTTGCCCAATGGTTGTGGCAAAATACCCATAAAGAGCAAAGTCATACCATTCAAGAGCATTGCCAATCATGCATGAACAGATAACCCGTTTAATATAACTTCCTGCTTGAGGAACACTTATAGAATCAAAAGTTTGAGTTGCTGCAGTCACATTGACTCCTTACCAAATTTAAAAAACTTTTGCCCTCATCTAACGGAGTGAAGGGGTAGTTGGCAAGCAAAGATATCTAACTTACTAAAAAGACACAGAAAAACTTACATCTGCTTCTCGGCCATAAAAGGGAGAAGGCTCGAGAGCCAGCGTTTGGTCTTTAAAAAACGCATAAGCGAGTCTTTGAGCCCCTTTCCACGAGGATTGGGCTTCTTTAAAGACAAGTCCTTCACAAAAAGGATGCACCCCGCTTCCCCCAAGCAGGGGGGGTGTTGGGGATTCAAGGATCTTTTCTATGTCTTGTCGCGTAAGGCTGTGAGGATCTAGGGGAAGTCCTTTTTGGAAAAGCCGTCCAAACACATCCTGCCGATGGGCCTCAAGCAAGACAAGGACGTCTTCCGTCACATTAAGGCTTTGATATGTTGCCATAAAGCTATCAATCCCCTTTAAAGGAACGGCCAATCCTAGGGCTAATCCTCTGGCAAAAGCAAGACCTACACGAATCCCTGTAAAAGACCCAGGCCCTCTATTGACGAGGATAAGCTGTACGGAGTTGTCATCCTGAACCACACTGTCATCCTGAACTTGTTTCAGGACCCCATGCCGATGGGATCCCGGATCAAGTCTGAGATGACAACCCTCTAGGACATTTTCCACAAGACCAGGCAAAATAACTGCTTGGTCTCGCATTTGGGTATTTTCTTCAAATGCGAGCTCACATCCATCTTCCCAAAGAGCAACAGAAGCGCTCCATCCCGCTGTATCAATGGCCAAAATTTTCATTTATCCCACCGACGATGGAGCCAAAGCCATTGTTCGGGGTGCTCTATAACCCAGTCTCCGACCATCGTATTGATCTGCAGGAGAAGGTTATACATATCTTGTTGTTGGTCACCCTGAGGGATAAACTCAACAGGAGGATAAAACGTAACGCGAAAGGAAAATGCAGAAAGCCGTTCGCTGCGAGCCGGCAATAAAGGGCAGTTCTGGTTAAGATAAAAACGAGCTATTCCCTTCGCTGTCATGGCATCCCGGCCAAGAAAGGGAACTGGGAGTCCCTCTCCCATTTTTTGGTCGATGAGAAGAAGTGCATGCTCTCCTTTTTTGATAAGCGAGAGAAGGTCTTTTGGTCCCCCTCCTTTTTTTGTAATCACATTTTTGACGGCCAATTTCTGACAGTAAAGCATTAAGTGGTCCACCCATGGATTATTGGCACTTCTATACATCTGAGTGAGTTCAAATCCAAGGGATTGGGCCGCAAGCGTGATCATTTGCCAGTTGCCTGTGTGAGCTGTAAAAATAATGCCTGGTTTTCCATCATTTTGAAGCTGTTTAAGGTGTTCTATGCCTTTGATCTCAATATTGTGTAAGCTCTTTCCATCCCAAAACGCCTCAGGATGGGCGTATTCAGCAATAAGGCGGCCATAATTGTCCCACATCCTCTCAACGATTGTTTCAATTTGAGGAGGTGTGAGATAGGGAAAACATTTTTTAAGATTTGTACGGGCCCTTTGACTTAAGCCTAAGCGTGGCCCAATAGTGCGCCCAAGCCATCCCATAAGGTTAGAATTAACTTTAAAGGGTAAAAGATAATGGAAAATATAGAATGTCGGCCAGGCGCCTATGGCTTCTAAAAGGTGCTGGATGTTTTTAAGGATACGACGTTTCACGTTTTCTTCTTTCTCTTACTCAGGCGTCATCTGTTTTGTTGTCATCCTGAACAACACTGTCTCCTGAACTTGTTTCAGGACCCCATGACAATGAGATCCCGGATCAAGTCCGGGGTGACAAACGAGGGATCCCGTAACAATGAGCTCCCAGGGCATGGGGTCCCGAAATAAATTCGGGATGACAACCGGGGGATACTTTTGCAATTTGCTCATTATATTTAACGTTAAATCGAAAAGTTGACAATGGAATGCAACAAGTCAAGGAGAGCAGCCTCGTCCTCAAACTGAATCTCAATATCTAAGACCTGAACCTTTTGTTGCCACGAAGGTGACAATCTTACCCAATCTTTGCGCGTTGTGACCAACGTTGCTTGAAGGCTTCTTGCTAATTTTTGAAGCTCCTCCAAGTCTTTTTCCGTGTATGCATAATGATCCGGGAAACTTTTTGTAGCAACAGCGTTAACGCAGCTTTCTTTTAAACTCTTATAGAACTTCTGGGGGAAGCCAAGCCCACAGAATGCCACGACCTTCTGGGATGAGAACGAGAAAGGGCGAGGGATAGTGTGAGCTCTAAAAAAGGGTTTTGGGGTGGCAAAATCTCCGTCTCCCACACCAATAATGGCGGTAGCACGGGCAAGCCCCTCCTCAAGGTTTTCTCGTAAAGGCCCTGCGGGAAGAACGCACCCATTCCCAAAGCCTTGCACAAGGTCCACAACCACAAGTGAGATATCCTTATGAAGACCTGACGTTTGATGGCCATCGTCTAGAATAACAAGCTCTGCTCCCTCCTCTACAGCTTTTTGGACGCCCTTACGGCGATCTTTTGCAACCCATGTGGGGGCATGTTGCACCAGAAGAAGAGGCTCATCCCCAACCTCTTTTGCTGTATGAAGAGAGGGGATAACTTTTATGGGGCCCTGGACTGTTCCTCCATACCCGCGGGTAACAAAGTGAATCTTAAACCCTTTCTTTTTTAAAAGCTTAGCCAGAGCAATAGCAACAGGTGTTTTGCCCGATCCCCCACAGATAATATTTCCGACACTAATGATGGGGATCGAAAAATGCTGAGCGGTTTTTAAGTCTTGGTATATTTCCCCCCCCTTCCCATAAAGCCAACCCAAAGGGCGGAGAAGGGATGAAAGCAGGCCAGGAGGCGTATACCAAAAAGACGGCGTTTTCATCCTCTTTCTTTTCTCAATGTTTTTAAATAAGGGGCAAGCTCGATCATTAAATGACGCAAACCTTCTTCTCGGTACGTTTTAAGGCTTTGCGGCTCTTCATAGGTGTCTTTCCGCACATCAAGCCAGGGTCGAAGACAAGAGGCAAGAAAAGCGGGATCGGAAACACATTGACTTAAGTTCAAAGCCGCAAGCGCCTCATACAATTGGGGATTATTAAATACATGAGGGCCATGAAGAATAAAAGATCCAAATTGGGCGGCTTCAATAGGATTATGCCCTCCTGTGGGTACAAAAGTGCCTCCCATAATAACAACAGGAGAAAGGGCATAAAAAAGTCCCATCTCTCCTAAGGTATTTGCAATATAGATATCCGTGCCCTCCAAGGATGAGGGGATGGTACGCAACGTCACGGCAAGGCCTTCTTTTAAAACAAGGTTATATAGAAAAGGTGCCCTCTTGATATGACGGGGCGCTATAATGGTCAGAAGATCGGGATAGTCGCGTTTGAGCGTTTTATGGGCCGCTATGATAATCTCTTCTTCTCCGGCGTGGGTACTTGCAGCAAACACAAGTGGACGAGACCCAATTTCTTGTCTGAGAGCTGCATATTTTTTAGGATCTATCCTTAAGGGCGTCATCATCATCTTTGCATTGTTCATAATGGAAATAGACGTAGCTCCTAAGGTTTTGAAAAAAAATGCTTGATCTTCTGATTGTACGGCACATAAAGAAAGCCGCTTCAAAAGAGGAGAGATCATCCCTTTTACTTTTTTCCAATTCGAGAAACTTTTAGGCGACATTCGTCCATTGAAAAGAATCGTTGGAATCCCTCTTTCTTGCGTTTGGTGTATAAGGTTTGGCCACAGTTCTGATTCCACCCAAATAGCAAGATCAGGTTGCCAGTGGTTTAAAAAACGATTGATGGCGGGCGGTGTATCTACGGGGCCATATTGATGAATGATATTTTTTGGCAATCTTTGTTGAATAACTTTTGCTGAAGAAACTGTGGTTGTTGTGAGTAATCCATAAATTCCAGGATATTTTTTTAAAATAGCCTGCATGAGGGTAAGAGCACTTACGGCTTCTCCAACACTTACAGCATGTACCCATACAAGAGGCTTATTGGGGCGGGGAATACTCGCCACCCCGTTACGTTCTTTTAAGCGATTTTTATCTTCATGACCCTTGAAGGCTCTCCATTTTAAGTACCCTAAAACAAAGGGCGTACTCGCCCAAGAAAGTCCAGAATATCCGCTGCGTAGAATACTCATGGCTCTTTCCATCCACAATAAAGATCTGCCTTTTTCGTTAGATCTCTCAGCACAGTTTCAAGTTCTTGACACAAGTCTTCCTCACTTTTAGAAGACCCTGCAACATCAAAAACAGGACCATATATAAAAACCCCTTTCCCAAAAGGAAGGGGCAGAAAAAATCGATCCCAAGTCTTCATAAAAATTCCCTTTGTCGAGGAATAAGTTACTGGTAAGATCGCGGCATTCCCAAGGCGCGCCATACGAATAACCCCGGGGCTGACCGTGTAACGTGGGCCTCGTGGCCCATCAGGGGTAATCCCTACAGATTCACCAAGGTGCAGAATCTTTACGATTGCTAAAAAAGCTTTTCTCCCACCTTTACTAGAAGATCCTGCAATCCCCTTAAAGCCAAAGTTTTCTATTGTCTGTGCGAGGATTCTACCATCCGCATGATTTGACGTCAGCATATGAAGGGGGTGCTTTCCAAACCATACTTTAAACATCATCAGAAGGCGGCCGTGCCAAAAACACCCAATTAAGGGTTTGTTCTGCTGCCAATAGGGATCTGGATGTTCTTTGCCTAAAAACTCCCACGTACTTGTAAGCCATACGAGTCTTACATACGTAGTGATGAGAAAAGCGGCAAGCCAGCGAACAGCCGATGATTTGCGTACTATTTTTAAAAGTCTCATATATATCAGTAGCCTCAAGATGCAATGGGTATTGTATCTGTCATAAATTGAAGATCTACAAGTTTTGCATATGTTTTATTGTTTTTTAGAAGCTCAAGGTGCGTTCCTTTTTCTGAGACTTCCCCCTCTTCAATCACATAGATTATATCGGCATCTCTCACAGTAGAAAGACGATGAGCGACCACAACCGTTGTGCGTCCCTCCATGAGACGATTCAAGGCTGCTTGGACTTGCCGCTCAGAAACCGTATCAAGGGAAGAGGTTGCTTCATCGAGTAAAAGAAGAGGGGCGTTTTTAAGCATAGCTCGAGCAATAGAGAGTCGCTGGCGCTGACCGCCGGAAAGGCGCACCCCTTGCTCTCCCACAATTGTATCATACCCTTGAGGAAGGGCCTTGATAAAGGTATGAGCAGCAGCAGCTTTTGCAGCCGTGTAAATTTCTTCTTCCCCAGCATCCCATCGCCCATATGCAATATTGGCCTTAACGGTATCATCAAACAAAATAACTTCTTGGCTGACAAGGGCAATCTGAGCGCGCAAAGAGCTTAATTTGACGGTACGAATGTCAACACCATCGATACGTATTGTTCCTTCAGAAACCTCATAGAAACGGGGGATTAGATTTAAAAGCGTTGACTTTCCAGATCCACTCGGCCCCACCAGGGCGATCCGTTTTCCTGCTGAAATTTGAAGAGAAATATTTTTAAGTGCTTTCTTGCCATTAGGATATGAAAAACTCACGTTATCTAAGATGATCTCCCCGTTTTGAACGTCTAAAGGAAGAGCTTTTGATTTGCTTACGATCTTTGGTTTTAAGTCAAGGGCTGTAAAAATTCGCGATGCGGCTGCCAGCCCCTCTTGTAAACTTGCATTCAGATTTGCCAAGCGTTTCAGAGGCTCGTAAGCAAACAAGAGCGCTGTGATAAAGGAAATAAAGGCCCCTGTTGTTCTGTTCCCTGCAATCACTTGCGTTCCCCCGTAAAGGATGACAATGACAATGGCAATTCCTCCTAGGGTTTCCATAATTGGATGGGACGCCACACGTACACGTCCTGCTTTAATATTCAACCGGGAGAGAGTGTTAATCAGAAGATGAGCCCGTTTTTTCTCATAATATTCCATACCATATGATTTTACGACACGCATGCCTTGAAAAACTTGATGCAGAAAAATCGTAAAAGCGCCCATTTCTTCCTGGGTATTTAGGGAGACTTTTCTTATCTTCTGACCAATTTTTACGATGGGGAGAATCGACACGGGAAAAACAAAAAAGGCTAAAACGGCCAAAAGCCAATCTTGGTAAAACATCAAGCCAATGAGAAAAAAAAGAGACAGGGTGTCTTTACCGATGCTCGTCAACGTTGTGGTGACAGCGCTCCGCATCAAGTTCACATCGTTCGTAAAACGAGAGACTATCTCTCCGCTTGACCGGGTATGAAAATAGGCAAGATCCGCCGTAATGAAGTGATCGAAGAGACGCTTTTGGATATCTCCAATGATTTTTTGCCCCACATAAATCATGCTAAGGGATTCCCCAAAGCTCGAAAGCCCTTTAAGGATAAAAATCCCTAAAACCAAAAAAGCCACCTGAAAGAGCATGGCTTCATTGCGTGCCATAAAAACATCATCAAACAGGGGTTGTAGCATTTTTGCGAGCATCGCCGTTGTTGCAGCCGCAAGGGTCATACACAAAAGCCCCCCGACAATAGGCCAGCGGTAAACTTTAATATGCTCACGCCATAAGCGACGCACGAGAGAAAGGGTCGTTTTATCAGAAAACAGATCTAAAAATTTCATTTAATAATTACTAGTGTAAAACACGCGAAAATACAATGCCAAGAAACAAAAGGATTCCAACGAAGGTATTGGACTGAAAGCGTTTCAAACAATTGGAAGGGATGTCTTGTTGTAACGTAAGGATTTGCCACATAAATTGAGCCATAATGAGCACCCAAAAGATCCAAAATGGCCCTTTAAGATGCGCTACATATCCCCCCACTCCCCATAGGAAAAATGCCCCTCCATAAACGATGCTTAAAAAGGGTTTCAGATGTGAAGAGACGGCAATAGCAGAAGATTTGATGCCCACCCTCAGATCATCTTCAATATCTTGCAACCCATAAATTGTGTCATACCCAAGGGTCCATAAAATGGCCCCGCCATAAAAAAGAAGGGGAGTGGGCGAGAGGATGGGAGAAAGACTCAACCACCCCATCAAAAGTCCCATATTAAATGTTATGCCTAAGAAAAGTTGCGGCCAATAGGTAATGCGTTTCATCCAAGGGTAAAGAAAAATAAAAAGAAGAGCGATGCATCCCGTGATGATGGCAGGGAGGGGAAGGCTCAAAAGAATCAAGGCTGCCCCAGACAAAAGAAGGATAAGAAAAGGAGTTGCTTCCTTAACGGTTAATTCTCCGGCCGCAAGAGGACGTGTTGCGGTTCGTCTGACCTTTGCATCAAAATCCTTATCAATCATATCGTTATAAATGCATCCTGCACTCCGCATCAGAATTGCTCCTAGAGCAAAAAGAAAGAGAAGAAACAAGGGAGGGTTTGTGGGGCTTGCTAAAGCAATTCCCCACCAACTGGGGAAGAGCACAAGCCACACCCCATGGAGACGATGGAGCCGCGCAAGTTTTAGGTAGGGTAGTATTTTCATTTTTTCTTAAAATTGTTTCATATGAAATAACTCAAAACTTCTCCAACTCTTGTCTTCCTTGAACTAGAGAAAGCTCTCACCGAGAGCGCTGTGATAGCATCTTCTTCAACGCATAAAGTTTCTCTAACGCCTCTTTGGGCGACAACCCATCTGGGTCCATATCCTTGATCGCCTTTTCAAGAGGACTGGGGGCTTTATACACTTCCCGAAAAAGAGGGAGGGGTGCCGAGGCAAGGGTTGGTTTGGACTTTGTCTCTTCTAATGTTTTCAGGACATCTTCGGCCCTTTTCACAACAGAGAGGGGGAGCCCCGCAAGCTTTCCCACATGAATGCCGTAAGATTTATCAGCGGTTCCTTGAACAATTTCATGAAGGAAAACAATCTGATCCTCCCATTCACGAATTTTTACCGTATAACAGCTCACCTCCGGTAAAGCTTTATCGAGCGCAGTAAGTTCATGATAATGGGTCGCAAACAAGGAGCGGGATTGGTTGACATGAACCAAATGCTCAACACACGCCCACGCCAAAGAGAGTCCATCAAACGTCGCGGTGCCACGCCCAATTTCGTCCAGAATAACAAAACTTTTAGGTGTGGCCTGATTCAAGATAGTTGCTGTTTCCGTCATCTCAACCATAAACGTTGAGCGACCTCTCGCGAGATCATCAGAGGCCCCTACGCGGCTAAAGATGCGATCAATAATCCCGATGTGCGCTCGTTTTGCGGGCACATACATCCCCATATGCGCCATCAAAGCAATCAACGCATTCTGGCGTAAGAATGTACTCTTGCCCGCCATATTAGGCCCAGTAAGAAGCCACAGCCCCGTCAGCACACATGTATTGGGGATAAATGGCGTGGTGGAGGGAAGAAGCGCTTCCACAACGGGGTGGCGTCCTTCTTCAATCTCAAAGGCTAAGGTTTCATCGAGAAGCGGTTTTGTATAATTTTTTGTCCGCGCTAAAGAGGCGTGACTAGCAGAGACATCCAGGGCCGCAAGGGCATGAGCTGTTTCAATAATTTCTGCTGTTCTGCCCACAACTTCATCAACCAGGTCTTGGAAAAGACGCATTTCAAGTGCCAAGGCTTGATCAGACGCGCCAATAATTTTCTTCTCCAACTCAGCCAGCTCAGGCGTTGTAAACCGCATAGCCCCTGCCATAGTCTGGCGGTGAATAAAAGAAGGGCCCAGTTTATCCTTATGGAGATGAGTCACCTCTATATGATAGCCCACAATATTATTATGCTTAATTTTAAGGGAGGAAATCCCCGTCTCTGCGATATATTTTTGCGTCAGTTCCTCAAGCGCTCCTTTGCTATTTTCCTTCAAAGCCAAAAGATCATCTAAGGGCGGGTGATAACCAGGGCGAATAAACCCGCCATCCCGGACCAGGGGCGGAAGCTCATCCTTAAGGGCGCGCGTCAGGCGTGTGGTCATCTCCTCATAATATCCCAACCGCTTACACGTAGCCGTGAGGGGAGCGGGAAGATCAGAGCCCTCAAAAATCTTTTGAATATCGGGAAGCAAGGTAAGCCCACGATTAAGAGCCGCAAGGTCACGTGGTCCTCCGCGTCCCCACGTCAACCGCGAGAGAGGGCGTTCAAGATCAGGACAACACCGCAACACAGCCTGCAAGGCTTTTAAAAGCTCAAGGTTTTCATAAAGGAAATCCACACACGCCAGACGCTTTTGAAGGGTGGGAAGGTCCGTCAATGGTGCGCTTAAATGATGGGAAAGAAGGCGCGCGCCCATAGGCGTTGAGGTGCAATCAATTACCTCAAGCAAACTTCCCCTTTTTTCTCCAGAGAGGGAGAGATGAAGCTCTAAATTGCGCCGGGTTGCCGCATCAAGCTCGAGTCGTCCTCCTTCTTTCAGACGCTTTGGGGGTTTGAGGGAGGGAATATCCTTCTTTTGGGTCAACCGAATATAGTCCACAAGGGCGCCACAGGCGGCAATTTCTGGAGGCTTAAACTCCCCAAAAGCTTCAAGTGTTTCCACACCATAAAGAGTTTTCAAGCGTTCAAGGCCATTTTGCTCATCAAATCGACTTGCGGGCAAGGGCGTGAGGCGCTTTTTCATCTCTTGAAAAAGCTCATAAAGTTCAGGGGTTTTCAGAAAATAATCGGGGAGAAGAAGCTCGCCCGGCCTCAACCGAGCCAGTACGGTTTCAAGAAGCGGAAGACTTGATGATTCAGCAAAAAAATCCCCCGTTGAAATATCAATGGAGGCAAGCCCAAGGGTGCCGCCTTTGCCTGGCACAAGGGCCGTAAGGAAATTGTTTTGAGAAGCTTCTAAAAGGCTTTCTTCCGTCAGCGTTCCGGGCGTTATCACCCGTACAACGTCCCGCGCCAATGGCGCTTTTGTTTTTCGCGTGGAAGCCTCTTCCGTTTGCTCACAAATTGCCACCCGATAGCCTTGACGAATAAGACGCGCTAGATAGTGATCCCCCGCATGGGCAGGCACACCACACATGGGAATATCCTCGCCATCCTTTGCTTTGCCACGGCGCGTTAAGGCAATATCAAGCGCCTTTGAGGCAAGAAGCGCATCCTCAAAAAAAAGCTCATAAAAATCCCCCAGCCGGTAAAACAAAAGGCAGTTAGGATACTGCGCTTTAATCTCTAAATACTGAGCCATCATAGGGGTTTGAGAAGAGGGTGAGGCGAGAGGTTGCATGGCGTTCCAGTTTACTTTGATGAAGTGACAGTAGGGTATAAAAATCAGGGGACGTTGTCACGGAGAAACTCTATACCAACATGCTCAAAAAACTTACGGCCGGGAGTTTGCATGGGGACTGTTGAGTATTTGGCTGATTAATTAACGAAGGCCGAAACATAACATCTTACTTATTTGCATTGAATCACCCTGGATGTGAGCTGTTCTCCCCTAAAAAAACTTGCACACTGCGTTAAGGTAAGGCAAAATAGCTTATTGGTAAATTGACTTAACGGAGGCAGGTATGACCTATTTTCGATTTAGAAGCGGAAGCTCAAAAACCCTTAACTTTTTGATTCCACTTGAAAATAGGATAAAACGATGTCGACTTCAACCCTCTTAAAAAATACACTCAAAACTCTCACCCTTTCGCTTACCCTCATTTCTCCTATCATCGCAGAGTCTCCTCCCAAGCATATCGCTATTACCCAGTTCGTTGAGCATGTAGCTGTGGATGCGGTGCGTGAAGGTCTTTTGGAAGAACTCGCACACAAAGGATACAAAAACGGCAAAAATCTCGTCGTTACCTTTGAAAATGCTCAAGGCAATGCCGCAATAGCCACGCAAATTTCTCGTAAGTTTATAGGGTTAAAACCAGCACCAGATGTTATTGTGGCTCTCACAACCCCTTCGGCTCAAACGATTGTAAAGGCTGTCGGTCGAGATGCCCTTCCCATCGTGTTCAGTGCGGTAACAGATCCCTATGCAACAGGTCTTGCCTCTTCCCTCAAAGACGACAAAAATAAAATCACAGGCGTTACGGATGCGCCTCCTATAAAAGAACAGATGGCATTTATAAAGACACTCCTTCCAAAGGCTAAGAGGATTGGAGTTCTTTATAATCCAGGAGACAATGGCTCTACGACGTCTATGAACGCCATTCGAAAAGCAGCAAAAGCGCAAGAACTGCTTATTTTTGAATCTACGCCAACAAGGTCCTCAGACATTCAAGCCGCTATTTTACAGCTGGTGGGAAAGGTGGATGCGCTCTACATACCTTTGGATAATATGCTGGTTTCAGCTATGCAAACAGTTGCTTCAATAGCTATTAAACATAATCTCCCACTTTTCTCAGCCGATAGCGGATCTGTTGAAGCCGGCGCGTTTGCGTGTTTAGGCTATAGTTATCGTCAGATGGGGGCCGAAACGGGGAAAATGGTAGCTAGAATTATAGAGGGGACAGATCCTTCAGAAATTGCCATTGCATCTCCTGAGCATATGGATATATTTATCAACCGAGATGCGTTGCAGAAGCTCAACATCACCCTTCCAGAAACGGTAAGGGAAAAAGCGCATTTTTATTAAACCTTTCGGGAGGAAACATGGATACTCTTCGCCTTGTCTGTTCCGGGCTCAAAGCCCATCGAGATTCACCCATCGTCACGTATAAGAATACGCTCCTCGAGCTCACCACTCGGGCGTCTGCCCAGTTCCTCGATTTCTCGAGGACAAGCCTTAAAATGCTTTGAGTAGAGGTTAAGATATGAATCTCATTCAATTCATGGGCGCTGTAGAAATGGGCCTTTTATATGGCTTAGTTGCTATGGGAGTTCTGTTATCATTTCGTATTCTGAATTTTCCAGATTTAACAGTTGATGGAAGCTTCCCCCTAGGGGCTGCCGTGTGTGCCATCCTGATCGTCTCTGGGATCAATCCATGGATTGCAACACTCGGCTCTATTCTTGCTGGTATGGCAGCAGGACTTACGACAGCTTGGATAAGTGTGCGGTGGAACATCCTTAACCTGCTCGCCAGTATTTTAACGATGACTGCTCTTTATTCGATTAACCTACGAATCATGGGACGTCCCAATATCGCGCTGTTAGGAGAGAATACGATTTTCACACCTATTGAGAATCTTCCCTACTCTCATTCTTATACCCTACCCGCTGCTATGTTTGTTGTGACGGGAATTGTTTTGGTGATTCTCTACTGTTTTTTAAGCTCAGAAAAAGGATTAGCGATGCGCGCAACAGGGGCCAATAGCCGTATGGCTAAAGCGCAGGGCATCGCTGTAAACAAACAAATTCTTTTTGGGCTAGCGCTCAGTAATGGATTGATAGCCCTTGCGGGAGCTCTTTTTGCCCAAAGCCAAGGATTTGCAGATGTAAATATGGGCGTTGGGACAATTATTGCCGGCCTTGCAGCCGTCATTGTGGGAGAGGCGTTTTTTAATCCCAAAATCATCATAACGGCCCTTATCGCCTGTATTATTGGGTCGATCTTTTATCGTTTCGTCACAGCCATGGCACTGAACGCCGGCTTTTTAGGGCTTCAATCCTCCGATCTTCAGCTGGTATCGGCTATTCTTGTGGGCATTGCTATGATCACGCCGAGGTTAAGAGCAACGATCATTGATTTTAAAACCTCATGGAGTCAGCCATGATTCGTCTTAATGACTTAACAGTGACCTTTAACCGTGGCACCGCTATGGAAAAAAAGGCCTTGCAAGGGGTAACACTTGATATTAAAGAAGGCGACTTTGTCTGTGTGATTGGCGGCAACGGGGCTGGAAAATCAACCCTTCTCAATACGCTTTGTGGAGACAGTTTCCCCGAAAAAGGAACAATTTCTATTGATAATAAAGATGTAACGGCGCTTACTGCTTGGAAGCGAGCGCCTTATGTGGCGCGAGTCTTTCAGGACCCAATGGCCGGAACATGCGCGAATCTTACGATCGAAGAAAACCTCGCACTTGCCATGAGCCGGGGAGAAAAAAGGACATTTAAATGGGCGGTTTATAAGGATCATCGTGAAATTTTTCGAGCACAACTCTCCCGGTTAAATCTTGGTCTTGAAAATCGACTGAGCTCTCCCATTGGACTTCTTTCCGGCGGCCAACGACAAGCAGTTAGCTTGATTATGGCTGTTCTAAAGCCTATGAAAATCCTGGCCCTTGATGAGCACACCGCAGCCCTTGACCCTAAAACAGCGACCTTTATTATCGACCTTACACGAGAAATCATCGCGGAAAATCACCTCACGGCCTTGATGGTCACCCACAGCATGCACCAAGCGCTTGCCTTGGGGAATCGAACCCTCATGCTACATGAAGGACGGGTAGTGTTTGATGTGAGAGGAGACGCCCGTAAAGGCCTTACGGTTGCAGATCTTTTAGACCTCTTCCACAAAGCCAGTGGCCTTGAACTCGATGATGATAGTTTATTGTTGAGTTGAAATACATGCTAATTTTTCTTGACTTAATATTAGCTATGAGTTAATATGTTATGTGTGAGATTACATTTAAGCCAGTAGCCCTTAAAACACTGTTGAGAATGCCACGGAAGCAAGCACATCTCATACGTACTAAAATTGAGGCTTTAAAAAAGAACCCTTATGCCCTCAATAATAATGTTAAAAAGTTGCAGAATATAGAGGGGTATCGGCTACAGGTTGGTCATTGGCTCATTATTTACCATATTGACAACAATATCCTCAAAATTTTATTTATTAAAATTACTGTACGCGGAGATATTTATCAATGAATATTCCACATTTTCATAAGCCTCAAATTATCAAAGAAGGGGGAAAGCCTGCTTTTGCTGTTCTTCCTTATGATGACTATGAAGCTCTTTTAGATATGTTTGAAGAATTCTCTGATATACAAGATTATAAAACCGCTATGCGTGACGAGACAGAAAATATTCCCCTGTCTGTAGTTGACAGGCTTTTACAGGGTGAGAATCATTTAAAAGTGTGGCGAGAGTATCGACATTTAACTCAACAAAAATTAGCAAGTGATGCAGGGATTTCCGTTCCCTTCTTGTGCCAAATTGAAACAAATAAAAGAGAACCCTCATTAAAAGTATATCGAAAGCTTGCGAACGTCTTGAAAGTAAGTCTTGACTCTCTTGTTGAATAATACCTTAAGGACCCACGATGACTTATGTTGTGACTGATATATGTATTAAGTGCAAACACACGGACTGTGTCGAAGTATGCCCTGTCGATTGTTTTTATGAAGGGGAAAACATGCTCGTCATTGATCCAGAGGTATGTATTGATTGCGGGGTGTGCCAGCTGGAATGTCCGATTGAAGCCATTGTTCCTGATACAACCCAGGGTATGGAAAAATGGGTTGCAATCAATGGAGAGTACGCCAAACTTTGGCCGAATATTACACGCAAAAAAGACCCTCTCCCTGACGCTGAAATGTGGGCCAAAGTTCCGAATAAATATCCAGAGCACTTTAGCCCGAAAAAAGGGTAATTTGAGGATTATAAACCAGAGAAAACCAATCAGCCTTCAAAGTCGCTTGGTTTTATTGTAACTGCCCCATCAGGCCCCATCACAATTTGGTCAACACGAAGACGAGCATCTTTTAGCTTTTGTTCACAATGGACTTTCAAGGCGGCTCCTCGCTCGTAAGCTTTTATGGCCTCTTCAAGGCTTGTTTTCCCTTCTTCCAGGCGACGCACAATTCCCTCAAGTTCGCGAAGGGCGTCTTCAAAACTCATGGTTTCAAGAGATGTCATAAGGTTTCCTCATCGATGGCACAGGGTGTTCCCCCGTATAATCATAAAAGCCGCGGTTTGTTTTGCGTCCCAGCCATCCCGCCTCCACATATTTAATGAGCAAAGGACAGGGCTTATATTTAACATGTCCTAGATCTTTGTGCAAAACGTTCAAAAGGGATACAACCGTATCAAGACCGATCAGATCCGCACACTCTAAAGGACCCATAGGGTAATTTGTGCCCAAGCGTATGGCTTTGTCAATGGCTTCTATTGTTCCAACCCCCTCAAAAAGAGCCTGCACTGCTTCATTAATCATAGGCATCAAAATGCGATTCACAATAAATCCAGGATAATCTTCTACAACAATCGCTTCTTTCCCAAGACGTTTGATGACATCTGTTGCGACTTTAAAAGTTGTAGGAGATGTTGTAAGTCCGCACACTAGTTCAACAAGCTGGGAGAGGGGCACAGGATTCATGAAATGCATGCCAATGAATTTATCCGGGCGATTCGTTGCCTGACTTAAAGCTGTGACAGAAAGAGACGACGTGGTTGTGGCAAGAAAGCACTGAGGAGAAAGAATAGAGGTAAGCTCTTTGAAGAGAGCCTTTTTCATCTCTTCGTTTTCTGTGATCGCCTCAATCACGAAATCACATGACTCAAATCCTTTTAAGGCGACACTGCTTTCAAGGCGGTGGAGAGCCTCTTCTTTGTCTTGAATCATCAGTTTATTGCGGGCCACAGCTCGTTCTAACATCCGGTCAATTGTTGCAAGACCTGTAGAGAGAGCCTCTTGAGAAACGTCATTTAAAAAGACAGAATAGCCGGCCAGAATACACCCATGGGCAACCCCTGCCCCTATAGCTCCGGCACCAACGATTCCAATTTTTTCAATCATATACGGATTCTCTTAAAGGTTACAGTCAGGTGAGAATATAACCCATCAAATTGAAAGTGTCTAATGGAAGCGCGGAGATGATGTCTTGAGTATCGACAACTTGACTTTCTCGATGTCCATATCGAAAAAGGATTGACTTTTTCGATATGCTGCTATGAAATAGTCGCAGTTATAAATGTCAATCACACAAGTTATAAACAATGAGAAGACTCTATCTAAGTGTTGTAGAAGATCACTTTAATGACAACACACAAGCTCTTTTTTTATCTGGACCTCGCCAAGTTGGTAAAACAACAATTGCAAAGAAATACTTAACCTGAATTTTGGATAAGCTTTTAATTTTATTTTTAGAAACAACAAGTTCTGTCATTGCGAGGAGCGTAAGCGACGAAGCAACCCAGTAAAATAACCAAGCCCGGAGGGCTTATAGCTTTTTTTTAAGTTTTTTACACAATTTCATTCCTGCGGAATAAGTTCTTGTCTGGGTTGCTTCGTCACTTCGTTCCTCGCAATGACGTTATCTATCTGTATTTTCTTGTAAAAATAGGTTTCTTATCCAAAGCTCAGGTTAATTAGAAATAGAAATTTACGTGAGTCGTGTAAATTCTGCGCTTCTCTTTTCAAGAACGTCCCCCCCCGGCACCCATAGAACATCCCCCCCCCTCTTGATGATTGGCAAAGCGGGCAAGAACGAAGAGTAAATCTGAAAGACGGTTCAGGTAGTGAATGAGGATGGGGTTAAGCGGCTCTTGCTCGTTTAACACACAGACGGCTCGCTCTGCTCTTCTGACAATTGTGCGTGCCAGGTGAAGGGTGGCGCTTAAAGATGTTCCACCAGGTAAGACAAAGGATGTGAGAGGGGGAAGAGTTTTATTGTAGAGGTCTATCGCCTCTTCAATCGCTGTTACTTGAGGCGGCTGAATACGGAGGCAGCTTTGTCTTTTTTCTTGGCCGTCCTCCTCTTCTTGCGGAATACAAAGGTCCGCACCACAATCGAAGAGATCATTTTGAATACGGGATAAAAGGCGGTCGATCTCCTCAGCTACATAAAGGCGTGCGAGGCCAATAGACGCATTTGCCTCATCCACCTCCCCAATCGCTGTAATACGGAGCGAAGATTTTGAAACCCTTGTCTTTGTGCCGAGGGAGGTTTTTCCCTTATCCCCCCCTTTGGTATAGATGCGTGTTAGGTGAACCATAATTTTATTTCCCCTTAAAGAAAAGAAGGAGCGAAAACAAGGCAATGGCAACGGCTTGAAACAAAATACGAAGTTGCATCATTTTATTGCTTCGGACTTCAGCTTCTTTTCCACGTCTAAAGAGAGTCAAAAGACCAAGGCCTAAGACAGCAACTGTTGCGATCATCGCCCCACCCAGCAGGAGTGTAAGAACTAAGGTTGCCGTCATTCCTTATATTTTTGGAGAAGCTTGTTCAACTCCTCGACAGAACAGAGGCTCAAATGAACAGGACTCTGTGGCTTGATCTCGCTTATATTCTTATGGGTTTTTAATCGAATAGCCTGAATAGTTGCTTTTGTTGTTCCAAGAAGAGTCATGATCTCCCCATCCTTAATAAGAGGAATTTCCTTCAAAAGCCAAGCAATAGCATTTGGCTTTGCGTGACGTAAGAAGAGAGGTGTATATTTTGCTCTTTTTTTGATTTTCCCAATTTGGGGTATGGGAGACAAATGCAGGCTAGCACTTGGATCAGCTTGACAGCGCTCAATTTCATCAAATGTCAGTTCTCCCGTCGCAAGAGGGTCATGGGCGACCATTCCAATGGCCGCTTCTCCGTCAGCAATCGCTTGTACCTCTAGGGGATGTAACCCGCAGAAAGTCCCAATTTGTTCAAAAGATAAAGTTGTATTGTCGATCAACCAGATAGCGGTGGCTTTCGGCATTAAAGGCCCAGTCATAGGGTTTCACCTTTCATAAAATTAATGAGGCATTCAAGCATAAGTTGCTCTTTTCTTAAACTAAAAATTTTAAAATTCTTCATCACCAAAGCAAATTCCAAGCCCACGAGCTGTTTTCACAAGAATACCTGCCGTATCGACCGCTTGATACCCCTCAATTGCTTCTTGAATAGGGACATCGACGACCGAACGGTTTTTCCAAGCAACCATGCAGTCGAACTTGCCCTGGGCAATAAGATCTACCGCATGAATACCGAACACAGAGGCAAGAATCCTATCTTGGAAAACAGGTTGTCCACCGCGCTGCACATGTCCCAGAACTGTGAATCGTGTTTCAGCATTTGTGAGTTCTGTGATGCGACTAGCAAGATAATGGGATATGCCTCCGTAACGGCTTGCACCTGTTTGATCTGTAATTTTAGCTTTTTCTCCAGATTCCATCTCCACGGCTTCTGAAACCACAACAAGGGCGAAATTCCGCCCACTTTCCTGTAGAAGCTTTATTTTCTTAGCGATCGCGCTCATTTTATAAGGAATCTCAGGAATTAAAATAATATCCGCTCCTCCTGCAATACCAGCATTTAAGGCGATATGACCTGCATCGCGCCCCATCACCTCTAAAATCATAACACGGTCATGGCTTGCAGCCGTGGGTTGAAGCCGATCAAGCGCTTCTGTCGCTACATTGACCGCGGTCATAAATCCAACGGAATGTTCTGTATGGCTCAGGTCATCATCAATGGTTTTAGGAATAGTGACGAGGTTAAGCCCTCCTTGCTGAGCAAGTTTCCTCAAGATCGCTTGGCTTCCGTCGCCTCCGATGCCGATCAACGCATCCAGCTTTAAAAGATGATATCCCTCAATGATGTCTTCTGAAATATCTTTGAGTGTGCCGTCCGCAAAGGGATACGCGAAAGGGTTTCCTTTATTGGTGGTGCCAAGAATTGTCCCACCACGGCGTAGAAGGGTTTCGGTGCATGAAGAAAGATCCAACTTCTCCGCATCGACGGGCCGTCGCATGAGTCCATGGGTTCCTTGACGAAGGCCATACACTTCCCATCCATAGGTTTGAATGGCCCTTAATATAATAGCGCGGATAGCTGCATTGAGCCCCGCACAATCTCCCCCACTTGTTAATATGCCAATTTTCTTCATTTAATCAATCGCTTCTTACTTTAGTGCGGATTTTATCAAAAAATTTTGATAAGATAAATTCTTAAGAAAGAGTTAAGAGATGATGACGCCTGAAGAGCTAAAGCACAAGTTAAATATACTCCATGCGGAGCATCGCGCTTTAGATGACGAGATCGCACGTCTTACGGAAAACCCTCAACATGATCAACTTGCTATCCAAAGATTAAAGAAAAAGAAGTTGTATCTAAAAGATAGAATTCTCCACTTAAAAACAAAAGTTCTTCCCGACATTATTGCGTAGGGACCATTCAGCACCTTTGTCATCCTTTGCGTCTTTAGAGGATAGGATGAGAGCCAAAGGATCTTCCAATCAAGAAAAGCTTTCCCCTGCGAAGGCGGCGATCGTTGTTTTTTTGAAAAACAAGCCTTTTCTAATCCTAGGATGTCGAAAAGTGGAGAGAGCCTAAAGCGGACGGCACCTCAAGGCCAAAAACCTCGTAAGCGCGCGTTGTGAGCACACGCCTACGAATTGCTGAACATCTTATAAAAGCTGATAGGCATCAGTATCAACTTCTGATCCGGCCAACGATTTGATAAAGGTTATCGCATTCTCAGCATCTTTACGCTGATCTGCGGAAGCATCCGGGTTGCCTACCCTCTAAGCCGACAAGCAGTAGCTCCATCAATCTCTGACGTACGGTTCTGATCTCATTATGGCTCTCAGATGATCAGCCCCCACGCGATCAGTCATGGACGCCTGTGGGTTGTTGCTGACACCTTCTAAAAGCCGATAGGCAGTAGCATCATCAATCTCTGACGTACGGTTATAAAATCTCATCTTGGCTCTCGCATAATCAGCACTCGCGCGAGCAGTCATGGACACCTGCGGGTTGTTACTAATACCTTGTAAAATCTGATAAGCAGCAGCATCATCAATCTCTGACGTACGGTTATAAAATCTCATTATGGCTTTGTAATAATCAGCCCCCACGCGATCAGTCATGGACGCCTGTGGGTTGTTGCTGACACCTTCTAAAAGCCGATAGGCAGTAGCATCATCAATCTCTGACGTACGGTTATAAAATCTCATCTTGGCTCTCAGATAATCAGCACTCGCGCGAGCAGTCATGGACACCTGCGGGTTGTTACTAATACCTTGTAAAATCTGATAAGCAGCAGCATCATCAATCTCTGACGTACGGTTCTCAAATCTCATTATGGCTTTGTAATAATCAGCCCCCACGCGATCAGTCATGGACGCCTGTGGGTTGTTGCTGACACCTTCTAAAAGCCGATAGGCAGTAGCATCATCAATCTCTGACGTACGGTTATAAAATCTCATCTTGGCTCTCGCATAATCAGCACTCGCGCGAGCAGTCATGGACACCTGCGGGTTGTTACTAATACCTTGTAAAATCTGATAAGCAGCAGCATCATCAATCTCTGACGTACAGTTATAAAATCTCATTATGGCTTTGTAATAATCAGCCCCCACGCGATCAGTCATGGACGCCTGTGGGTTGTTGCTGACACCTTCTAAAAGCCGATAGGCAGTAGCATCATCAATCTCTGACGTACGGTTATAAAATCTCATCTTGGCTCTCGCATAATCAGCACTCGCGCGAGCAGTCATGGACACCTACGGGTTGTTACTAATACCTTGTAAAATCTGATAAGCAGCAGCATCATCAATCTCTGACGTACGGTTATAAAATCTCATTATGGCTTTGTAATAATCAGCCCCCACGCGATCAGTCATGGACGCCTGTGGGTTGTTGCTGACACCTTCTAAAAGCCGATAGGCAGTAGCATCATCAATCTCTGACGTACGGTTCTGAACTCTCATCTTGGCTCTCAGATAATCAGCCCCCACGCGAGCAGTCATGGACGCCTGCGGGTTGTTGCTGACATCTTCTAAAAGCCGGTAAGCCGCAGCATCATCAATCTCTGACGTACGGTTCTCAACTCTCATCTTGGCTCTCGTAAGATTAGCAAGAGCGTCTGGAGTTTCGACTAACCCTTGCGAAAGGGGGGGAGGAGAGGAATGAGAAACAGTATGTGAGTTGCCACCAGAGTGCTCTCTATCGTGTTGAGGAGGTAAGGCATACAGGGAAGATGAACGACTCAAAACAACAAGAGCAGTTGTTACTTTTAAAAATAAATTTCGTTTCACAATCTCCATATTAATATCCTACAATAAATATAATACCATTTATAAAAAATAGTTAGCATAATTTAGCCCAGCTTCGCTGACAAAGGGACGCGATTTCATTTGGATTTTTTATCCATGTATTCCAAGCTTTACAGGCAATATCTGCTATTTCTTCGGTTGATTGATAAACTCGATTATTAAAGAATCTGTCTTTAAGAACCCTCCAAACTGACTCTTGTGCATTTAACTCAGGAGAATAAGGAGGTAGATAAAGAATGCTGATATTCTCTGGAATTCGAAGCAACTGATTGATATGCCAACCTGCTCGGTCCATAATGATTACCTCATGCTTTCCGATCGGAATATGAAGAGATATTTCTTCAAGATGAAGTTGCATCGCCTCTCCATTTGCAGTTGGGGCAATAATGGCAGCTGCTGTCTGCGCTTCAGGACAAATAGCTCCAAAGATGTATTGGTACATAAACTGTTGCTGTCTAACAATGCGAGGTCTTGTGCCCTTTTGCGCCCACAGGCGACTCAAAGATCCCTGTTGTCCTATTCTGGTTTCATCTTGGAACCAAACCTGCACTTTATCCAAAGGGGTCCCCTCTGGAATGGCTTCTAAAACAAGTGAGCTAAACTCATTTTTTAAAAGAATCTTGGAGATTTTTATCTGCCTTAGGGTGAACCGACCTTGCTGTAATCCAGGAATATCCTAATCGATGCAACAGGGGATATATGCCTGATAGGCCGTACTCCACTTTAAATTTCGATTGAATAAGACCCCTTATGTCTTCGGCTCTTAAGCGCCCACCTTTTAAAGAGTCCGTAAGGCCCGCAATCTCATCTTTGAGCTGAACCTCATCAAGAGCAGAAAGCTTTGAGTTCCGCCCTCTGCCTGGACGAATTGATAGCAAGCTATCAATACCTCCTTCCGCATATAAATGGATCCACTCTCTAATCGTGTATTCCGTTTTCAAAAGCAATGAGGCCGTTTCTTTTACGCTCTTACCCTCCTGAATATACCGGAGAGCCAGCAGCCTCAGCCCTTGTTTCTTCTGGCCATGAGTCTTGTATAGAGCCTTAAAATCTTCTTTCTCAAAGTACTGGGGGAGATGGAGGGGACGTGCCATTTGCTGACCTTCTTGTTATTCCTGAAGACCAGCATATTATATCATTTATTTTTTGTAAATGGTATAATTTATATAAAAATATGCGTTTTGTTATCTCTGTGCAAGAGAGTTTTTTATGACAACCAGATTTGCCAAATATTTAAATGAAATTAACGCATTATGTGTGTTTTAACGGTCAACTATGGAATAGACTTAAAAAAGACTATGGGCCCTTCGGGCTTGAAGTAATTGCGACTCAGGTTGCCGCGTCACCTGCAGCGCCCCGTTAACATATTATAAGCGTAGACGGCACCTCAAGGCCAAAAACCTCGTAAGCGCGCGTTGTGAGCACACGCCCTCGCGGGGTGCGTTGGATATATCCTTGTTGGAGAAGATAAGGCTCGATCACATCTTCAATTGTGTCTTTTTCTTCTGCCAAAGCGGCTGCAAGGGTTTCAAGGCCTACTGGGCCGCCCTCAAAATGCTCAAGAATATGCTTCAAGTAGCGGTGATCCATCGCATCTAAACCTTGAGCATCCACCTCTAAATGTCTGAGGGCCCGATCGGCCCCGGCAGCTGTGATTTCCGCGTCGCCTGCATGCATGACAAAGTCACGAATACGTCGGAGAAGCCGAAGGGCAATACGCGGCGTTCCCCGTGACCGCCGTGCAATTTCCATGGCTCCTGTTTTGGTAAGAGGCATTTGAAGGGCTCGCGCGCCCCGTAACAACACATCTTGCAGTTCCTCTGGTGTATAAAAAATCAATCGTTGTGGAATACCAAAACGATCGCGCAGTGGGGAAGAAATAAGGCCTGACCTTGTGGTTGCCCCAATAAGTGTAAAGGGGGGAAGATCAATTTGAACAGAGCGCGCAGCAGGGCCTTCGCCAATCATTAGATCCAACTTATAATCCTCCATCGCGGGGTATAGAATTTCTTCAACGGCTGGATTGAGGCGATGAATTTCATCAATAAACAAAACATCCAAGGGCTGCAGATTCGTGAGCAACGCGGCCAAATCGCCTGCACGGGCAATGACAGGGCCAGACGTGGACCTAAATCCAACCCCTAACTCGCGGGCCATAATTTGAGCAAGCGTTGTCTTTCCCAGTCCCGGAGGGCCATAGAATAGCACATGGTCCATTGCTTCTCGCCTTATTTTGGCCGCTTCAATAAAGACTTTTAAATTTGTGCGCGCCTGCGCTTGCCCGACGAATTCATCGAGGCGTTGGGGGCGGAGATTGATTTCAGGAGCATTTAACGTTTCTTCAGACGCAACGAGGCGGGGAGAGGATGTCATGTGCCACTCCTTTCGAGAAGACTCAAACTTTTGCGAATCAGCTCATTAAGAGGGGCGTCTTCCCCCACATGGCTCTGAGCTTTGCTCACAGCTGTTAAGGCATCAATCCGCCTGTAGCCTAAGTTAATAAGAGCGGATGTTGCATCTTCAAGGCTTGGGAACTGTACGAATGAAGGGGTATAGAGGGTTGCAGTCAAGCTTGTATGTGCTGGAATCTTATCTTTAAGTTCTCCCATGATACGACTTGCCAATTTTGGCCCCACCCCGTCTGCCCGTGTTAAAGAGTCTTTATCTTGGGCCCCAATCGCTTGATAAATATCGGTAGGCGATAGTGCAGAGAGAAGGGCCATGGCCATGCGCATCCCCACCCCTTGGACAGTGATCAAAAGACGAAAGCAGGTCTGCTCTTCTGTATTCTGGAACCCATAAAGGCTGAGGCTTGCCTCTTTCATGACTGTCTCAATGAAAAGAGTCACCTGTTCTCCCTTGTGTCCAACCGCCCCTAACGTACGGCTTGAACAAGAAACCAAGTATCCAACTCCCCTGACATCCAAAATAAGAAAGGTATCGCTAATGGTATCAATCAGTCCTGTTAACTTTGCAATCATGACGTCATCCTAAATTGTCATCCCGAACTTGTTTCGGGATCCCTTGATAATAAGGAGCCACGGCATGAGATCCTGAAACAAGTTCAGGATGACAGCGTAAGACCCGATGATGAGCATGACAAATTGCAACTGCGAGCGCATCTGCCGCATCTTTTGTCACTCCTCCACTTTTGGGAAGAAGATGACCCACCATCATAGCCACTTGGCTTTTATCAGCATGCCCGACCCCTACCACACTCTTTTTGACTTTAGTAGAAGAATATTCTCCGACCATTAGGCCTGCATACGCCGGGGCAAGAAGTACGACTCCTCGAGCCGTTCCCAACCTTAAAGCAGACGCAGGGTTTTTATTCACAAATGTTTCCTCAACAGCCGCTTCATGAGGAGCATACGCTTGAATAATATCGATCAACTGCGTGTACAAGCATGTAAGACGTGTGGGGAGAGGATCTTTATCGTTTGAGGTAACAATCCCATGATCAACGTGTGTTAAGCTTGACCCCATTACATCAATAATCCCCCATCCCGTGATACGTAAACCAGGATCTAAGCCTAAAATACGGATGCTCATCGCATTATACTTCAAGGATGGCTTGAAGCTCTTCCAAGGATAAACTCGTGACAGACGCTATGGTGTCTAAGTCTATACCTCGAGCAAACATATTTTTAGCAATCTTTTTCGTGGCTTTCGCGCTTCCTTTGGCTTCTCCTCTTATTTCCCCTCTTATTTCCCCTCTTATCTCCCCTCTTATCTCCCCTCTTATTTCAGAGTATTCCACCGCACTTGTTGTGTCCCGCAGCCATTTGAGGTGATCTTCGTAGGCATCACGTTCCTCAGGTTTAAAGTTCATCACTTCTAAAACATTTAGTGCCTTTTTAAGGGCGGGCGTATCAAGAGAAGGCGGGAGGTTCTCTTTATTTAGCAGGTCATGACGTGTGAGAAAGGCAACCCAGACATCAAGGGAGTTCTTGATCTTTGACAGCATATCTTGCAGACCGTCTTGGAGTGTGCTGGAAAATTTCGTCAGCTCAATGGTATGAAGCTCCAGATCTTTAAAGAAACGTGCCCCGGTTTCTTTTTCCGCAATATGAAAGACATTATGGTATTTTGGCGTGGACAGAATTGAGGTAAAATGCAAGATATGAATTCCAATGGCCTTTGACAGCAACGCATAACCGTTCGATTCTTTCAGCTGTTCCGTATAAAGCTTCGCCCAATAGTAAAGCGCTCTCTTGTCATAATCTGCGGAATCAGTGAGCTGGATTTCGATGTTGAAGCGCTTACCCGTTTCCCCTTTTGCCTTAATATCCAAGATTGAGAACTTATCACCTCCAAAATTTTGCGGATTATAAGGATTTAAGAGCGTGACGTCAGAAACCTGGTCCTCTTTACTCACAATAGAATTAATAAGAGAGATCAGAAGATCCTTATTCTCTTCAACACCAAAGATTTTCTTGAAAGCAATGTCAACGCGGGGATTTATATAGGCCATAACATCACCTTACTTCTCTTCCGTCAACTTTGCCATGACCTCATCAGACATTTCGACATTCGTAAACACCGCTTGAACATCATCATTATCTTCTAAAACGTCGATTAATTTCATTAATGAGGTTGCTTTTTCTTCATCCACCGGCGCTGTTGTTTGAGGCTTCCACGTCAGCTCCGCCCGTTCAGGATCCCCAAATTTTGCGATGAGCGCATCCCGCACTGCAACAAAATCTTCAAGTAAACATTCAATCTCATAGCCTTTATCAGAGTCTTCTATATTTTGGGCGCCGGCTTCCAAAGAAGCTTCAAAAAGAGCCTCATACTTAATTTTTTCTTTAGGGTAAAGAATGCTCCCTATATGGTCAAACATAAAACTAACGCTATTCGTTTCCCCTAAGTTACCCCCATACTTGGTAAAAGAAGATCTGATTTCCCCTGCAGTTCGATTGCGATTGTCCGTTAAGGCTTCCACAATGACCGCAACGCCTGCTGGTCCATAGCCTTCATAGCGAACCTCAACATAATCGGTCGTGTCTTCACCCCCAGCTCCCCGCTTAATGGCACGTTCCATGGTATCTTTCGGCATATTGGCGCCACGTGCCGCAATGATGGCTTGGCGGAGGCGCGCATTTGACTCAGGATCAGGACTAATGCGAGCAGACGTAGTCAGTTCTCGAATAATTTTCGTGAAAACCTTAGCGCGTTTGGCGTCTTGCGCACCTTTACGATACATAATGTTTTTAAATTGTGAATGGCCAGCCATAGAGTCCTCATTAACGACATGGAAATACAAAAAAATTAACAGAATTTCTTAAAAAAAGCTATAAGGATCAATATCGATATGAAGCTTGAGAGACAGTGGCAAAGGTGTCCTCGAAAGCCAGCTCTTCAGCAACGGTTGAGGTGCAAAATCTTTTGGTGTCTTGACAAGAAGCCGCCACCGGTGTCGCCCTCTTAAATAAGATAAGGGAGCTGGTGTGGGGCCTAAAAGCTCCGCTTTTGACGTTAGAGGAAACGTTTTGGCCAAAAGACGCGCTGCTTTTTGAACCTCTTCACTTTTTTTTCCTGAAAGAATAAGGGCTACCAACCTCCCATAAGGCGGGAACCCATGAAGCAACCTTTGCTCTGACTCCAAAGAAAAAAACTGGGTGCGATCTTGGTGCGCCAAGGCCTGCATGAGGGGATGCTCCGGCAAGTGCGTTTGAAGAAGGACGCTCCCTTTTCTGGATTCTCTCCCCGACCGTCCTGAAACCTGATGAAGCAGTTGAAAAGATTTTTCAGAAGCCCTCAGGTCACTCCCAGAAAGAGCACTATCTCCATCGATGATCCCCACAAGGGTTAGATTCGGAAAGTGATGGCCTTTGGCCATAATTTGCGTGCCGATCAGAATATCCACCTCCTGATTTTGAATTTTCTGAATGCATTCAAATACTTTTTTGAGAGTTGTTAAATGATCACTATCAAGAAGGGCACACCGAGCTGATGGCAGAAAAGTCTGGACCTCCTCAAAAATACGCTCAACACCAGGTCCAATGGCACTATAGGTGCCTTCCTCCAGGCACACGGGGCAGGCACGAGGTTGGGCCCGCGTATATCCACAATGATGACATAGAAGCGTGTCTTGAGACTTATGATGAACAAGGCTGATGCTACACTGCGGGCACATCAATCGATCCCCACAGCTTCGACAAAGAGTTAAAGGTGCATAGCCGCGGCGATTCAGAAAAAGCATCGCTTGTTCTCCCCGCTGCACGGTTTCTTCAAGCGCCGTGCGAAGAGGGGGGGAAATCCACGTGTTATACGCCATCTTCACTTTTCGCATGTCCAAAAGCGTCACCTCTGGCATTTCAGCGCCCCCATACCGAGAGGCAAGGTGAATATTGTCATATTTTCCCGTGCGGACGTTTAATTCTGTTTCAAGAGACGGGGTTGCAGACGCCAAAATACACACAGCCTGACTCAACCGGGCCCGCACTACGGCCATATCTCGCCCATTATAAATAACGCCTTCTTCTTGCTTGTAAGACCCATCATGCTCTTCATCCACAATCAAAAGTTTAAGATCAGAAAAAGGGAGGAAGAGAGCCGAACGCGTCCCCACAAGGACAGAAACATGCCCTTTTAAAAGAGATTGCAACGTTCTTTTTCGCTGAGCGAGAGGTAAATCCGAGTGCCATACAGCAGGCTCAAACCCAAATCTAACCCTAAAGCGTTGCAACCATTGGGTGCTGAGAGCAATTTCAGGAAGAAGAACAAGGACTTGTCCTCCTTTTTCCAAAACAAACTCTATCGCTTCAAAATAAACTTCTGTTTTTCCAGATCCTGTGACGCCTTCAAGAAGAACAGTCTGGAACGTCTGCGTCTCTAATTTTTCTCTCAGCACTTCAGCCGCATCTTGTTGTTCTGTCGAGAGCTGTGGTTTTTGAGGGGCCTCCTTAAGGAGTTCTTGTGGCGCTAAGTCTTTTTCAACAACCTCCGGAAGAGGGAGTACCATCTTCAAAATCAGGCCACGAGGCGTCATGGTATACTCAGATACCCAGGTAATGAATTTAAGAGAAACATCCGGGAGACGTATAGACTCAAAAACGGTAAGAAGTGGCTTGTAAGAGATCCGTTTTGAGGGCTTCCCTTGAACCTCCGGTTCTGGGAAAGGGGCGCTCTTAGGCCACACAACGCCATAGAGTTCTCGGGATCCGAAAGAAACTTTTACCACTGTTCCGGATTTAAGCCCCTCCCCATAAGTATAATCAAAAAGATTATTTAAAGGCACAGGCAACAGAATGGGTACCATGATCACCTCTCCCCTTGCGGGAGAGGTCGTGCCACAAAGTGGCGCGGGTGAGGGGTATTTAAGATATCGATCATTGATTTATTAGTGATTAGGAAACTCTAGTAACTAATAGCTTAATCATTAGCTTCTAATCAATACCCCTCACCCGCCCCTTGTGGGCGTGACCTCTCCAACAAGGGGAGAGGTAACTTTATCTGTTAAAGAATTTTGCAGGCCTCGTCAAAGGAAAGACGTGGCGCCCGTGGTCCGGGCAGGCCACTGGGATCCCCATACGCCAAATTACACAGAAAATTAGACTTACACCGACCATCGGGAAAAAATTCTTTATCTACTGCCTCAGCCGAAAAACCAGACATAGGTCCACAATCAAGACCACAGGCCCGCGCTGCCAAAATAAAATATCCCCCTTGGAGGCTGCTGTTCCGAAAGGCTGTTTCTTCAGAAAATTCAGGCTTTCCTTCAAACCAGGATTTTGCATCTGCAAACGGATAGAGGTAAGGAAGATGCTTATAAAAATTAAGGTCATACGCCAAAAGAGCTGTCACAGGAGCCAGCATCGTTTTTTCTACATTTCCAGGAGCGAGATGAGGTTTGAGTCGTTCTTTTGCTGCCTTTGAGGTTAGGAAAAGAATGCGCAAAGGCGTACAATTAGCACTCGTTGGGCCCAATCGCATAAGCGTATACACATCTTGCAATGTCTCGAGCGTCACAGGCCGATCTTGCCATTTACTATACGTTCTCGCATCAAGAAAAAGTTGTTTTAGACACGATTCTGCAATTTTTCCCATGATGAGATTCCTTGTTAGAGTTGTCGTTCTGGGCCACACCATCATCCTGAACTTGTTTCAGGACCCCATAATGATGAGATCCCGGATCAAGTCCGAGATGACACAGAGAGATCCCATGACAACTGAGTTTAAGAAGAAAGAGTTAAAGAGTGATTAACGATCACAACTATCCATCTCACCAGTGTCCTCTCGAATTTATGTTGTCATCCTAAACTCAGTTTTTGTTCACAAAACCTAACGAGCCACCAATTTCTTCACCTTCTCATTATAGAGCTTCGAGAGGCCACTCACTGCCCCCATCCAGGCTAAGCTCACAATAGTTAGAATGCCAAGAAGATAGGGAGCAATCGTCATCAGGCTTCCGGCCGTAACAGTTAGGAGGAATGACTGGATGAAACCTCCGCTTGATTTACCAAACCGTCCCCCAATAACGTCCACTGCCGCTTTACCCTTCACTTTAAGCTCTTGATCAAGCGGGATATAGGCCATTTCCTTGGTGGGATCAAAGAGCGCATATTTTGCCGCTTTATTAAAAACGTTTTGCACCGTTCCGATGACAACAGCCATATATAGGGGCGTCACATTAAAGAAGAGAACAATATCTCCTAAACTCTCTTGAAAAAGTACAAAGGAAAAGAAAAAGAGGCTACAGACAAACAAAACGGTTGGCGTAATGATAGCTCCTGTAAACCAGCCAAACCGTCGCACAATGCCTTTGATTGAAAACACAAGAATAAGGGTTACAATCCCCGTCCAGAAGGAAAAGCGCGACATAAATTCAAAATAATCATTCGGATGAGAGAAATAAGCGCGCACCTGGCCTTTCCAAACAATATCGATAAAATTGCTGACAATGCCATAGCTCAGGAGCAGAACTGCAATAAATCCTAAATATTTTGATGAAAAAAGATAAGCGAGACTCTCTTTCAAAGAAAGTTTCGGTTTGTTTTCTTCTTCTTTTTTTTGAGCCGCATCATAATACAGAGGATCTGTTAAGACGTACTTGTTCATCCAGGCATAAATGAGACTAATTCCGAGTCCTGCGAAGATAGCAGTTATGAGAGCATAAGAGATCATAGCATCCATGGGATCAACCCCCGTTACTCGACTAATACGAGAGAGCCATTCTCCAAAAATTCCTGTCAAAACCAAAGAAAGGTTACCAAGGAAAGGAAAGAGCACATAAAATCTTTTGGCTTCCCCAATCCTGGTGATTTCATTTGCAAATTGCCAAAAAAGGAGGGATATCACAATACTCCCCCAAAATTCTGCGACGATATAAAAAATAACATAAGACCAGAGTCCATAAAGTTTAATAAACCATTTGAGATGAGGATACGTCGCTTGCAACGCTTCTATCGCCTCCAACCCAGGATGCAATAAGTCCCTGTTGGGATAGAGGAAAAGCGCAAAAGCGACAAAGAAAATAAGAAACGGAACAAGGCACGAATAGAAAAGAGCTGCACGGCTCAAGACATTGCTTAATTTCGCATAAACAAAAAAGAAAAGGACGGAACAGGGAATATCCAATACTTTTATAAAGGTAATAAGTTCGGCCCCACTGCCTGGAGCCGTCACAACGAGGGTATCTTTTATGTTGCGCAACAAGGTATAATTGGAAAGAATCAGGAACATCATGAGTCCCATGGGCAAGAACTTTTTGAGTTCACTATTTTGGATGGGCCAAAGGATGGTACGAAGCTTTGAAAAAATCGGGTCTTCTGAAGAGGATTGTGAAAACATAAACTAATGACCTCTGAGTAATTAATTTTACCCTTAACAAGAAAAGGGAAGGATTCATAAATTCCTTAGGCATGTTATATGATATTTTAATTTAAAACACCACTGAAACGTCATGCTAAAAACACTCCCCTTCACCTATGCTCTTCTCGAGGCCCAAAAGGCTTATGCCTTAAGGGAAGTGCCCGTGGGCGCCGTTATTGTGGACTCCCTTTCAGGAGAGATCATTGCAGCAGCGCACAATGAAATGGGGAGGCGCAAAGACCCAACAGCTCATGCCGAGTTGCTTGCCATTCAACAAGCATGTCTTAAAAAAGAGAGAGGACGTCTCGAAGACTGTGATATTTATGTCACTCTTGAGCCTTGCCCTATGTGTGCCGCCGCCATCGGATTTGCTCGATTGCGTCGCCTTTATTTTGGCGCTTACGACCCTAAAGGAGGAGGCGTTGATCATGGAGCAAAGATTTTCAATGCGTCCTCAAGTCACCATACTCCTGAAATTATAGGGGGGCTGGAAGAGCAAAAATGCGCGCATCTTTTGAAGCAGTTTTTTATCAAGAAACGTGCTGGTGGTGGTCGGTAATCAGTGGTTCGTGCTCACACACGGTTGCCACTCACTAGGGCAAGAGCCGAATTGGTGGCCTGATGGAGCCGTGAATAAATCGTGGTTCTTCTTCCACTTCTTACCCAACGTCCTCCTGCAGAGGTCCTCGCAGCTTTTTAACGTGGTAGGATCCTCTATCGGCGAGCAACACGCTCCATGACCTTTTTTCTGAAGGTAAGCGTGAGGGCCTTGTGAGCTGCTGATAACCAACGCCGTCGTATCACAGTAGCAGGCACCCGCCACTGCGGTACCTGTCCCTAGAAACGTATGCATTATAGCGATAAACCCAATTACAAACGATGTTCGCAGAAAAAATTTTGTTTTATGCATTTTGATATTTCCTGGTTTGTTCAAAACACATGATAATCTGGTGCTGGTTAAGATTGTGTTAAGGGGAAGAGGAAATTGCAAAATTATCCGACAAAAAACTGCCCCCTCATTACTGATTGCTCCCCGGCGTATCTGGCAAAAAACCCCGTGACTGTGCTTTCCAAAGAGAGTGGTAAATACCCCCCTTTGCAAGGAGGAATGTATGCGTCCCATCTTCAACAATTTTTCCCTGATCAAATACAATGATACGGTCCATGTTCAAAAGAGTTGATAGCCTGTGAGCAATCACAATGGTTGTTTTGCCCTCCATAAGGTCTGCAAAGCTTGTCTGAATGTGGGCTTCTGTAAAGGAGTCAAGCGCACTTGTTGCTTCATCTAAAACGAGGATCGGCGCGTTCTTTAAGATAGCTCGCGCAATGGCAATGCGTTGGCGCTGTCCCCCAGAGATCTTTACACCCCTCTCCCCCACAAGCGTATGATAGCCGTGGGGAAGATCCTTTATAAACTCATGCGCATAGGCCCTTTGCGCTGCTTCAATGACTTCTTCATCCGTTGCGTCTGGACGCCCATAGCGAATATTTTCCATCAATGTCCGATGAAAAAGGCTTGGATCCTGAGGAATAAGCGTAATAGATTTACGGAGGCTTTCCTGTGTCACAGACGCAATGTCTTGTCCATCAATAAGGATATGGCCGGATTGAATATCAAAAAGACGAAGGATAAGATTAACAAACGTTGTTTTACCGCTTCCCGAATAGCCAACAAGTCCAACCTTTTGACCTGGCTGAATCACAACAGATTTATTGCTAAAAAGAGGAGCCGTTCCTTTATAATGGAAATGGACCTTTTGAAACTGGATTTTCCCACGGGGTACTTTTAAGAGCTTTGCGTCTTCTGCATCGCTCAGCGCGATAGGATCTTGCAGGATTGTTAACGCTTGCTGACAAATACCTATTTCTTGGAAAAAAGTAGGAAGCTCAAGACTTGTCCACCACAATATCATGATAATATTCCATGAGGTATTGAAGATCAAAACAATGTCACCCACAGAAATAAGATGCTGTGTCCAACACCAATAGGCATACCCATTTAATAGAAGCCCTGGTCCGAAAAAGCAGAGCTGCCCTAAAAGGATGCGTATCTTTTCAATGTAAATTAATTGCTGCTTATTTTGTTTTTGCTCTTTTCTTTGGAGAGACCCGACATAGCTGAGCTCATATCGCTTATTTGCAAAAATCTTAACAGCAAGATAGTTTGTCAAACTATCTACCATAAGACCATTAAGCCTACTGCGGGTTTCGGAACGAACATTAGAATAGTAAGCACATCGCGAAGCAAAGGCAACGCCAACCCCTATGTGGATTAAAGCCCACCCAAGCAGAATAGAGGCAAACAAAGGATTTAATTGGTAAAAGATAACCGTTGCAATAAGGACGCTTAAAAAAACAGGAATAAAGAGAGTGATCATTAGATACAAGACATGACTGATATTATCGACCATATCAGAAACTTTTGTCGCGATATTCCCTGCGAAGTGGGTAGAAAAATAGGCATGCGTTTGGTCTTGCATATGAGAAAACATATACATACGAATCTGCTTCTCAAGTTTAGGCAGAGAAGACGCCATCAAAAACCCGCCAACTCGAAAAGATATTTCAATGCCAATCCATATAGCAATCGCTGAAAGAATTGGGCCTTTCAGAACCCCCCATGCATCTGCTCGTACCCCAACATACGTTGAAAATCCATCAACAATTTTTCCAAAAATAAGAGGAAAGATGGTTTGATCTACAGCAAAAGCAAGCCAGAGGGCTTGAGTAAGCGCAAGGTTTAGCCACTGCTTTTTGAGAAAGAATAAAGCAAATCCAAAAAGAGTTTTGCTTGGAGCAATGCTTGACGCTTGACGCATTTCTTATCCTCTTGTTACGATTTGTCATCCTGAACTTATTTCAGGATCTGCTTGACAATGAGATCCCAAAATAAATTCGGGACGATAAACTGATCTGTAACTAGATTTACTATTTTTGGCAATAAAGTGAAGGATTTCTTGTTGTTATCAAAACCATGACTGTCACTAAAAAGCAACACCCTTTGAAAGGAAGCTTAAAATGATTACACCTGAACGACAAAAAAAACTCATTGCCCTTGCAAAGGAAGCCCAGAAAAACGCCTACATGCCTTACTCTAAATTTGCCGTAGGCGCTGCAATTTTGACAGAAAACGGAGACTTTTTTACGGGTTGTAATGTCGAAAATATTTCTTATGGACTTACCATTTGTGGAGAAAGAACGGCGATCTTTAAAATGATTTCAGAAAAAGGGCCGCGGGCCTTAATCAAGGCGATCGCCATCACAACAAAGGCAGATATTCCGTGCGCTCCTTGCGGAGCCTGTCGTCAGGTTATCTCAGAATTTAGTACGCCTGAAACGCTTGTGATTTATAAAGGGACGGAAGGATATATCACAACTCTCCTCACCCACCTTCTCCCTGATGCCTTTAAAGAAATCGTAGCCCTTGAATAGTTCTAACGAATTTTTAACTAGAGCTTGTAAAACTACTGTCAGACTAAGTTGGAGATAAACTCAAAAAAAGGAAACATAATATGTATACAAACTTGCTTCGAACATCAGTTCTAATTTTGGGATTTTTTGCGAGCTCTGCCCTGTATATTGAGCACACACAAGCAAAGCCCACGGGAGAATGCGCATGTTTATGTTCACTACCCCATACTCCAGGAACGCTAATAACAAAGGAAATGACGTTTCATCGGCAAGGATGTTGTGTCAAAGACTGCAGAGAAAATAAGGTAGTTTCCGTGGAAAGCGACCATTGTGCAACCTATTGTAAACAAAACGGTAAATGTCCTCAAGGGATGTCCATAAACCCGGGGAATAGCAGTTGTGAGAAGCCAGAAGGAACATGCGGGAGTAGATTGCCATGGTGTGAGTAGTCGCACGTGCAAAAACTGGCGAAATAAGGGATAAAAGTAAGGGTTAAAACCAAAAAGGACGATAGGGCTTAAGGATCGCTTTCTCACATATAAAGTCACCCGGGCCCTCAAACGCTTCAAGACGAAGGAGGGCAAGCCCAAGTGACCCTGCATGAGTCCGCATCTCGCCAACGGTCACTCCATTTTTAAAGATGTCTGCCCCAAAGGAAGGAGGCTCTCCCTCTATGACAAGGGGAAAAAGGCGCTTTCGCACGAGGCCTCGATATTTTGTGCGAGCCGTCAGCTCTTGTCCCATATAGCACCCCTTTGTCCAACTGACAGCGTGAAGTTCGTCCAGACCTGATTCTAGAAGGATTGATTTTTCAGGAATCAGATCTTGGCCGCCTTCAGGAATGCCAAACTTCAGGCGATGGTAATCATACTCTTCCATAGAAGCCATCTGGAAGTCTCGAACGTCGACTTCCCCTATGGCTCGAGCCCCAAGCTCAACCAAGCGGGGATCCATAAACACACCATCGCAAGCGCTTCCTCTCTCTTCTTTTAAACCAAGAGACGGTGCGATATCAGTGCCCCAGAGAACATACACCTTAAGGTCAGGATACGCTTTAAGCGTCACCTTTGATCGTAATTTATAAAGGCTGAGCTTTTTTAAAAGGGCCTCAAGCTTTGAGGCTTCTGTCTCCAGAAAATATGACCCATCCTGTTCGCTTATAAAAAAATCGTATAAAAACCGCCCCTGGGGGGTGAGCAACGTTGCATAAATCGCATGCGCTGGGGTGACCTCATAAATATCATTTGTAATAAGCCCCTGAAGAAAGGCTGCTCTGTCTTCCCCTTGAATTTCTAAAACACCCCGATGAAGAAGAGGGGCGATCATGTGTACTTTTGCGCTCATACAGGGGATTAAAACGTTAGAACGCGCTATTGGCAAGAATAAATTTAGATGGGCAATTAGAAAACTGGACGTGTTTCAAAAAAATATGTATTATGATAAATGTAAAATATTAAAATTATATTTGGAATTCAAACAATGCGCTCTTCACTTTACTTCTACCCCACTCTAAGAGAAACGCCTCAAGAGGCGCAGATTGCCTCTCATCGTCTGATGTTACGCTCGGGAATGATCACGCAAGTAACGACGGGAATTTATACCTGGCTCCCGCTGGGCTTGCGCGTTCTTAAAAAGATCGAAGCCATTGTGCGCGAAGAACAAGATCGGGCCGGCAGTCTCGAAGTCTTGATGCCCACAATTCAGCCCGCAGAATTATGGCAGAAAAGTGGCCGGTACGCCGATTATGGCAAAGAAATGCTCCGCATGAAGGATCGTCATGAACGCGAGATGCTCTATGGCCCTACCGCAGAAGAAGTGATTACGGATATTTTTTCCCGCTTTATTAAAAGTTATCGCGATCTACCAAAGCGTTTGTATAATATTCAATGGAAGTTTCGAGATGAGATTCGCCCTCGTTTTGGTGTGATGCGGGGACGTGAATTCTTGATGAAAGATAACTACTCCTTCGATCTTGACCAGGAAAACGCGAAAGCCTCCTACCAAGCTATGCTGGAGGCTTATGTCCGGACATTTTCGCGTATGGATTTGACAGCAATTCCCGTAAGAGCCTCCTCAGGGGCGATTGGTGGAAATCTCAGCCATGAGTTTCAAATCTTGGCTGAGACGGGAGAAAGTGAGATTTTCTATGATGAAGCATTTGAAACGCTGGATATCAATACCTTAACCCTAGATCGCCTTCAAACCCTGTACGCGGCAGCCGACGAGCTCCATGATCCGAAAACCTGCCCAGTTCCTGAAGCGCGTCTTAAGACAGCTCGCGGCATTGAGGTAGGACATGTATTTTACTTTGGCACAAAATATTCCGTCCCTCTGGGAGCCTACGTCACAAGTGCGGACGGAAAACAGATCCCTGTTGAAATGGGATCTTATGGCATTGGAATCTCACGCCTTGTGGCAGCTATTATTGAAGCCCACCATGACGAGGCGGGCATTCGGTGGCCAGAAAGTGTGGCGCCTTTTAAAGTGGGATTGTTGAACTTAAATATTAAAAGTCCAGCATGTACTAAGCTATGTGAGGACCTCTACCAAAAGCTCCTTCAAGCTGGAATTGAGGTACTATATGATGACCGAGAAAAAGGACCAGGGGCAAAATTTGCGGATATGGACCTCATTGGCCTTCCTTGGCAAATCATCATAGGTTCCCGAAGCGAGAAAACCGATTGTTGCGAGCTTAAAAATCGCCGAACTGGAGAAACAATAGAGCTGTCCTTGGACGATGCCTTGCGCAGGGTGATTGACTGAGGGCGTAATTCGCTCAATTGAGTATATAAAATTTTTTCTTATATGGATTTTTTAATGATAACCCTTACAGAAAACGCTGCAAAAAAGATTTTAAGCCTGATAAAAGGTGAGCCCAAGGCGAGTTCTTGGATGTTCCGCGTTCTGGTCTCAGGAGGGGGGTGCTCGGGCTTTCAGTATAACTTTTCACTTGATGACACACGCCATGAAGATGACCAGGTGCTTACAGAGCATGGGGTAGAGGTTGTGATTGATGAGGCCTCCGCTGCTCTTCTCGCAGGCGCCCAGATTGATTACGTGGAAGAATTAATTGGCGCGTCCTTTCAGATTAAAAATCCAAATGCAAGTAGCTCATGCGGATGTGGGAATTCCTTTTCGATTTAAATCCCACACCTTATATCTTGTTTTATCCCTGCTAAAATTATCTAAATAAATTTTAAGTAGGGATAAAATGCAATTTAATCTAACAAGGGCCGTCGACTTCCTCACTTTTTTCATCAAGAATTTTTGCTCTGTTATTCCATGTTAAGGCAAAGAAGAAGGCCCCAACGAGAGCGGCAAAGATAAAGAGCATAAATCCACCTTCCCAGCCATAGTCTTGAACAATGGATCCTATTCCAACGCCTGCAATAGCCGAGCCTATGTAAGCAAAGCTTCCCGTAACACCTGTTGCAACACCAACAGCGCGTTTTGAGGCAAAGTCAGCGGTTGCAATGCCATTCAACACCTGGGGGCCGTTCAATAAAAAGCCTGCAATAATAAGCATCATTGTATCAAGAAGGGGATACCCTGGCGGTACTTTCCATATAATAAGAAGAGCAAGACAAAAACCAATTAAAAAGAGAGTTGCAATGGGCCCACGCCTTCCTCCAAAAAATTTATCAGAAATCCACCCAGCCATGATTCCCCCAACAAGGCCCGCAATCTCAAAGGAAACCAACTGCATACCTGCAGTAATCAGAGTAACTCCCTTAAACTCTTTTAAAAAAGTAGGCGCCCAAAAGAAAATACCCATGCGAGGGATATAAAGACACATATTCGCAATGGCCATATACCAAACTAGTTTATTGGCTAAGACAGTTGTGAAGACTTCTTTGATCGTGATGCGATTATCATAATGATGTGAAACGTGGGTCACATCTCCTTTATATTCTTCAACGGGGGGAAGGCCTACTTCCTTAGGCGTATCCCTAAGGCGATTAAATAAAAAGAACGAAAGCCCCATAGAAAAAAAGGCCGGCACAATAAAAGCTGAACGCCAGCCAAATTGTTCAATGAGAAAGCCCCCTAATCCAAAGATCGCAACGGCTCCAATTTGATGGGACGACGCCCACAGTGCCCATTTAGAGCCCAGTTCTTTAGGGCTAAACCAATGGGTAATGAGGCGAGCACACGGCGGCCATCCCATGGATTGAAAACACCCATTGAACCCCCACAGAAGGCCAAAAAAGATAAGGCCTGACCCAAACCCCATGCAAAAGCTAACAATTGCTGATAAGAAAAGACCGGTGGCCATAAAATAACGGGCATCCGATCGATCACTGAGGTATCCATTGATGAATTTTCCTGCGCCATACACAATGGAAAACACAGAGGCAATCCACCCCATTTCAATTTTAGAATACCCAAATTCTTCCATGATTCCTGGCATAGCCATAGAGAAGTTCTGGCGCACAAGGTAAAAGGCGGCGTATCCAATAATAGTTGCATACAGAATACGCAATCTCCAGTATCGAAAACTCGGTTGTCCTGTAACAACCTTTTCCAAAGATAGTGACACATTATGAGAGATCGTCTTTGCAAAAGTCATTGACGTATCCTTCCTTGTATTAAAACAACTGTTGAGTTTAGGCAGGTTATGCAGGGGAATTCAATTGAATAATTTTAATGAAATTCAGGTAGTTATCAGTAATCAGCAAACAGTTATTAGAAAAAAAGAATTCTGATAAATGATTGCTGACCACTCATTACTCTCTGTTACGCTGCTTTCGCCTCGCGCTCTTTTTCAGCGACTTTCTGGGTGTAAAGCTTGCTCAATTTAGCGGCCGCAAATATCCAAAGAAGGATAACCACGACCATCATCGTACATGTGTAAGGAGCAATGCTAATCTGTGTTGCCGATGTTGACACCGCAATAAGAAGAAATTGTTGAATCAATCCCCCACCCGATTTTCCTAAACGACCGCCAATGACGTCAACGGCAGCCTTACCTTTTACCTTGAGCTCTTGATCAAGCGGAATATAAGACATTTCTTTTGTCGGATCAAAGAGGGCGTATTTCGTACCCTTACTTAAAATATTCTGCCCCGCTCCGATCATGACTGCCATAAAAACGGGTGTTGCTCCCATCGCAATGGTGAACCAATTAAGGTCTTCACGGAATATTACGAACGTAAAGAACAAAAAACCAGAAATTCCAAGAGCTATTGGTGTCAAAACGGCCCCTGTAAACCATCCGTATTTGCGTACAATTCCCTTACCGGCTAAAATGAGGAGAATGGTCGCAATTCCTGTAAAGGTCGAGAAATTCCCCATAAAGGCACTATAATCATTCGCATGGAACATACCGCCCATATCTGTATAGTTTAATTTGATCTGCCCCTTCCAGGTAACTTCAACAAGGTTGATCGCCATTCCATAGCCAATCAACAAAATAGCGATGTAGCCAAGATAAGGAGAAGACAAGATGTATTTAAAGCTTTCCATAATGGAGAGTTTTGGCTTTTCTTTCTTCACTTTTTTGCTGCTCTCTGCTGCATCATAGTACAAAGGATTTGTCAAAACATTTCGATTCATCCACCAATAAAGAGCAATTGTCGCAATGCCAGCTACAACAACGGCTGACATCATGTAATTGATGCTAATGCCCCACGTATCAACACCTTCTGGATATTTGTGATGGATATCGGACAAATAGGTTACCGTTTGACCAGATAGAATCAAGGAGATGTTTCCAATCAAGGGAAAAAGGGGATAAAAGCGCTTTGCTTCCGTCGTGCGCGTGATCTCATTAGCAAATTGCCAGAAAAGCAAGGCAATCACAACAGTGCCCCACAACTCGGACATAATATAAAAAACGGAGTAGGACCAATCTCCCCAAAGAGCAAAAATAAACCGTAACGCAGGAATCGCTTGTTGATAGGCAACCACTGTTTCATGACTTGGGTGGAGGATAGCTCTATTTGGATAAATGAAAAGCGCAAAGGCGCCAAAAAACAAGATAAAAGGAACGATCGTCACATAAAACAGATTTTCCTTTGAAAAAATATTGCTCAATTTTGTGTATAAAACGACAAAAAGAACAGACGCCGGCATCACACCCCAAAACTTTAAAAAGTTAACAGATTCAGCCCCAACAAATCCAATAACGAGCGTATCTTTTGTGTCTCTTAAGATCGTATAGTTGTACAAAATAAAGAACATCATCAAGCCCATGGGCAAGAATTTCTTCATCTCTGACCCTTGAATCGGCCACAGAGCTGAGCGAAGTTTAGAAAATTGGGGTTCTTTTTGGGGGAGTTTTTCTACAGACATAGGCCTTATCCTTTATATTGCCATCAAATGGGCAAAATTTAACATGAGATTGATAATACACAACTTAGATGTTTAAAGCTGAGACGCTAGTATCACTTTTTTTGACAGTCGTCAAATGGATAATTTGAAAATGAAATAATTTGAAAATTGCAACTATCATGCTCAAAAGTTATTGGGCGTCTCCGTCTAGAGCCGGGTTATCCTTCTATAACAGCTCACGATGGACACCCTTGTCTAGGCTCACACTTCCGACTTCCACGGTGTGAAAAAGACTTTCACCGCCTAGAAGTAACATGCCTGGCAGCACTTCACTGAGCATAAGCTCAAGGATGTAGTCCTCATGGTCCTCACAATCCTATGAGGAAGGTAGGCATCGACTCATAATTTTAGGAAAATAAGTGCGAAAGAAAAGAGACCACGGGCTTACGCCCGTGGAGTTTCTCAGTGACTATTTAGAAGCTGCTATCCAGGCTTTTCTCCAGTTGCTATAGTCTGTGCCTGAAATTCTGGTCAAAACAGCTCTATTTTCGCTACTTCTATTGCTATTACCTTTTACTACTAGTTTTCTCATTTTTTGAGGGGATTCGGGGGGATTACCCATCGATTTAAAAGGATCCCACGTCTTATCTAATTCTGCCTGTACTACAGCAACTCTTGCTGCTTCTGCTTCTGCTGCAACTCTTGCTGCTTCTGCTTTTGCAGCAACTCTTGCTTTTATTGCTTTTATTGCTTCTTCTTCTGCAGCTTTTACTTCTCTTACTCTTTCAGCTCTTACTGATGCAGCAACTCTTGCTGCTTCTTCTTCTCTTATCACTTCTTCCTCTATTCGGAAGGAGCAGTGTTGCGTTGGGGAAACTCTAATAAGATGATTCCCCTTACCACCAAAGCGACCTTTCAGAACTATGTCTGCAACCGTATGTCTGCCGATTTCGCGCGGAAAACGATACTCTGTGTCGAACGCACGATACACAGTTGTCACCTCCCATTCATCGCTCCAAGGCTTGCCATTATTATCCTCGACAACTTTGCCGACTGGGACCGCAGTTCCAGGTACAAAGTTACCATCAAAACACTGACCCGCCTCCTGTAAACCCAGAACATCTTTTATTTTAAGACGAATATCGAGAGGTATCTCGGCCTTCCATATTCCAATATCATTGCGTTCATGTTGAAATGCAACCCCAGTTGTCCCGTCTTCTATGGATTCTCTGATTGCCGCTAAGACTTTCTGTCTTGATGGGTTCATGAGTACATCTGTTCGATGGAAAAATTCAGCTGTCTCGTCGTAAAAAGTTGTCCTTGGCGCTACTGTATTTGTGTTATTGTCATCATCCATCGCCAGTGAAGCAGTGGATGCAAGCAGAAAAGAGGAGAGTACGAAAGAAGTTATTTTGATAGAATTACTCATGTTTATCACCTATAAAGTTTCAATTTTTAATGTAGATAACGTATCTAATCTAGAGCTTAGAGAAAAATAAAAATTTTTTCAAGATGTAATTGCACATAAATTTATATAAAAACAAAAACACATTGAAATAACTAAAACTTTACACACACAGCTTGTCCTCGCCTTTGACGACCAAGGTACCACGGGGCTTGTCCCATGGAGGGTTCACTCAAAATCTCGGCTTCAGAAAAACTAAAAAGACGATCGCGGTTGCAAGAATAAAGGGGAGCTCATTTAACACAACAAGCGTTTTTCGAGAGAGAGACGGAATTTTTCCAGCTGCATAGCCTTTTGCGATCCGTGACAAATATCCATGAAATCCTGCAAGCAAAACGACAAGCAAAAGCTTCACATGAAACCAAGGAGACGTCCAGGTCTGAGCCGAAAAAGCTAAAAGGATCCCAAATAGAAAGGTCAATAGAATGGAGGGAAGCATGATGATTTTTAAAAGACGCCGTTCCATGGTACAAAACACAAGGTACGGCTTTGATCCCACCTCAAATTCGAGGTGATAAATAAAAAGCCGCGGAAGATAAAGCAACCCCGCCATCCACCCGATCACGGCTAAAAGATGAAGAGCAAGAAGGGGGAAATAATAGTCAGACAGCATGAATATCGGGGATCAGGTTATCAGGGATCAGGAATCATTATAGGGCCTTTCTCTAAGGGCGCAAAAAGTTTTTTGTTGTCATCCTGATCCCTGGCTCCTGACAACTGAACTCAGCCCTTCAATAAACAACGGATGAACACCCACCGTGGGCACACGCCCATAATGGGGGCAGCCTTCTTCCAAGGCAAAATCACGCATCTCAATATCAAGCTCCACAAGGGTTTCTGAATGCTCGGATACAAAAGAAATAGGCACAATAACAAGGGGGCGTTTAGCCTTGGACGCCTTACAAATTTCCTCCTCAAGGGACGGGCCAATCCACTTCAACGGCCCGACGCGACTTTGATAACACAAGCGCGCCTCCGGTAGGGAAAGCGCCTCTCGCAGTTTTTCTGCGGTTTCTTCGATCTGGCGTTGATAGGGGTCCCCTTTTTTGATGATTTTTTCAGGAAGTCCATGGGCCGTGAGCAGCACCTGCGGCGTGCCATATCTTAAGGCCTCCTTATAGTAAGGAAGGGTGAGGTCTTTAAGGGCCTCAATAAACCCTGAAAGAGCTGGATAAGAAGAAATCGCCTTGGTGGGGAAGGGTGTACGGCAACGCGCTTCTTTTTCCCATGCTTTCAAAAAAGACCCGGTGGTGGTTGTCGAATACTGCGGCGTCAAAGGACACAGAACGATCTCATCAGGAGCATATGCCATAACCTCTTGAAAGACAGCGGAAATAAATGGAGGAGCATGGCGCATGGCTACAAAAACACGATATTCCTCCCCCAGCTTCTGTTCCAGAGCCTTTGCTTGATTTTTTGTGTTGGCTAAAAGAGGAGATCCTCCACCAAGAGGGGCATAAATGCCTGTCGCTTTGGAAAGACGACGCCACGCAATAAATTTTGCCAAAAGATAACGAAAAGGATTGGGAAGGGACAGAATGGCTGGATCATAGAAAAGGCTAAACAAAAAAGGATAGATCTCCTCTTCAGAAGAAGGGCCCCCAAGATTCAACAACACAACTGCTTTTTTTTTTGCTATTTTCTTTACTGTTTTCACGCAAGTGCCCTCACCCATCTGACGCAATCCTCTATATGAGTCACGGGGGTTTGGGGGAGAACACCGTGACCTAAATTAAAAATGTAGGGCCGCCCGTTCATCTCTCGATGAATAGACTCAATTCCTCGTCTCAACGCGTCTCCCCCCGCTACAAGCAAGAGGGGATCCAGATTTCCTTGAAAAATTAACTCATCTGGAAGCGCCTGCACGGCCCACAGCAGAGGAACGCCTGCATCCAAGCCCAGGGCAGACACACCGGTTTCTTGCCCATACTTTAAAAGATTTCCTCCGATTCCTTTGGGAAACCCAATGAGAGGAAGCGTAGGAAATTCTGCCCGCAACGCTGCCACAATCTCTCGCGTTGGCTCTACAACCCATCGTTGAAAATGGGTGGCCGGACAATGGCTTGCCCAAGAGTCAAAAAGCTGGACAATATCAACACCGGCTTTGACTTGATGACTCAAATGAAGAGAGATGGCCTCAGTTAAAAAGGCCAAAAGAGATGAAAATGCGTCTTCATCTTGAAAGGCGAGTTGTTTTGCTTTTCCAAAATCACGACTTCCCTCTCCCTCGAGCATATAAAGAGCAAGGGTCCAAGGAGCACCAGAAAACCCGATGAGAGGCGTTGAGTTGTTTTTAACCAAATGAATGGCCTCATATACAGGCGCCAGGGTTTCAAAAAAGGTCTTAAAAGACAGGGTGTCTTGAAAAGAGGAGAGAGGAAGCGGGGAAAGGCGCGGCCCTACCCCCTCTTCAAAGGATACTCTTTGTCCAAGCGCATCAGGGATCACTAGAATATCGGAAAACAAAATAGCTGCATCTAGAGTAAAGCGTTCAACTGGCTGAAGGGTCACTCTTGCTGCAAGATCTGGCGTGTAGCACAAATCGAGAAATGTTTTGCAAGATTTCCGAACTTCACGGTATTCTGGCAAAGAGCGCCCTGCCTGGCGCATAAACCAAAGGGGGGGAGAAAAGCTTTTTTTTCCTTGAAAGAGATCTAAAATTTTTGACATATCCTCTTTCTTCTTCTTAATAATTTATTAATAAATAAAGGTAATGGTTGTAGTGTGTCGAGTGAATTATGTGGATTCTTTTTTATCCAATGAGATATCCCCAGAAGACTTACTTCTACAACAGGTTGTTTGTTAAAGGCAAAACAAATGAAACAACAAACTATTCACACCCCTGTACAAAAGAATCCCCAAGGGGATAATTTGAGGGAGTTCTCTCTCTTATTCACATTGATGGGGCAGGACGGCGTTTCGTTCACATTTTATCCACAGAATCACCGTAAATTATCCCCAAGGTTATGTGCATGTGGATTATAGGACTCACGGGCGCCATGGGGTCTGGGAAATCAACCCTTGCTGAGCAGGTTTTGTCTTTAGGCGTTCCCGTGTGTTGTGCAGATCATGAGGTTCACGCTCTTCTTGAGGGAGATCTAGAGATTCAAAAAAAAATAAAAGATCTGTGGCCAGATGTTTTTATCCATGGAAAAATTGATAGAATTTTGTTAGGAAACCTTGTATTGGGATCAACAAGGCAGTTAAGGCTTCTTGAGGGGATTCTTTACCCGAAACTAGCTCAGCGTCAGAAAATGTTTTTAAAACATCATCAAAAGCTCAATACCCCCATCGTTGTTTTCGATGTTCCTCTTCTTCTTGAGGTGGGCCTTGATCGATATTGTCACCGAGTTGTGTTGACAGAAGCTCCTTATTCTTTAAGAAAAAAACGGGTCTTGAAGCGAGGGGGAATGTCAGAGACACGGTTTAAACAGCTTGAATCTCATCAATTTACAGATGAAATAAGAAGAAAACATGCAGACCTTATCATCTCCACTGGACGGAGTCGGATAAGTTCCTTACAAAAGATTAAAGAGTTTCTTTTTCATCTTTCAAAAGAAACGCCCCCGTCCTGGACGGGAAAATGGCCCACAACCTTGAAAAGGCGCTCCTATGGTCAGAGAAATTGTCCTTGATACTGAAACAACCGGATTTGAGCCAAGCCAAGGCCACCGGCTTGTTGAAATTGGGTGCTTAGAGCTGATCAATCATGTCCCAACTGGGCGTGTGTTTCATACCTATCTTAATCCCGATCGAGAAGTCCCTCGAGATGCTTTTGCCGTTCATGGCCTTTCCTTTGATTTTTTAAAAAATCATCCACCCTTTAAAGAGGTGGTAGGCTCGTTTTTAGAGTTTATCGAAGAAGCGCCCCTTGTGATTCACAATGCAAAATTTGACATGAAATTTCTGAATGCAGAATTGAAATGGCAAGAATTGCCAGAAATTCCCTTTCATCGGGCCATTGATACCTTGCCGATGGCGCGGAAGAAGTTTCCCGGGTCTCCCGCAAGTTTGGATGCCTTGTGTAAGCGATTTGATGTGAATACGAAGGCACGCGATAAGCATGGCGCGCTGATTGATGCGGAGCTGTTGGCTCAAGTTTACCTTGAATTGATTGGGGGAAAACAGCCGACACTTTCTTTTGGGTCTTCTTCCGCGGAGAATTTTAATGAAACAGGGGAAAGGAAAAAGAAATCCTATCCCCCTCGTTCTCATGCCCCCACCCCAGAAGAACGGGCTCTTCATGAAGAATTGATGCGGAAGATTAGAAGATAAAAGAGCCATGAATGAATTTTGTATAGTGCCATTTTTAGAAGGGTGTGGGACAGGAGCGGGATTAATTATTGCGATTGGCGCTCAAAACGCTTTTGTTCTCAAACAAGGCATTCTCAAGAACCATGTCTTTGCCACAGTCTTTGTTTGCGCTCTTATTGACTCTACCTTAATTAGCGTAGGTGTTGGGGGATTTGGAGCAATTTTAACCTCAAATATGGTGCTGCTGTCTTTAGCCCGGTGGGGAGGGGCAGCTTTTTTGATATACTATGGATTCCGGTCTTTTCGTGCCGTCTTTAAGATAGACTCTCTACGTTTAGACGGAAGCCGCGCGCGCCCCGATCTAAAAATGACGCTCGTGACTGTCTTAGCTGTGTGCCTTTTAAACCCTCATGTCTATTTGGATACGGTTGTACTTTTGGGAAGCATTGGGGCTCAATTTCCAGCTCCCGAACGCCTTTTCTTTGCGTTAGGGGCCATGCTATCGTCTTTTGCTTGGTTCTTTACGATAGGGTATGGCGCGCGTTATTTAGCCCCCCTCTTTCAAAAGCCTCTGGCGTGGAAAATTTTGGACTTCTTGATAGGGTGCATCATGTGGGCGATCGCGCTTTCTCTTCTTTTTTGGACGCAAGCGTGTGTCTGTAATGGATAACCCTCAGTCTTCTGTTGAGGCCGCCTTCATTCCCAACGCTGACAGGTAAAGATCCAGCAGTTGTTCTTCCTCAAGGCGTTCTTGGGTTTCCATTTTGCGAATTTTGACGACCTTACGGATGATTTTGACATCAAACCCCGTTCCTTTTGCCTCACCAAAAACCTCACGAATGTGTTCGGCAATCGCTGCTTTTTCTTCTTCTAAACGCTCAATGCGCTCAATAAATGATTTTAATTGAGTAGATGAAATGCCACCAATATCGCTCATAGGATTTCCCCTTGTAAAAAATGGACTCTTGGATATCTTATACTCAACAACCTGTTTCACGTGAAACATTTATTTTAAGGAATCTTCCATGCGTCGGAAACGCTCAGCTAAAATTATAGCAACCCTTGGGCCTGCCAGCTCGACGGCTCTTATGATTGAGAACCTTTTTTTGGCGGGGGTGGATGCCTTTCGGTTGAATTTCTCTCACGGCAGTCATGAAGACCACCGCGCGCGTCATACCATTATCCGTGCTTTGGAAAAAAAATTCGGAAGACCTATTAGTATCATACTGGACCTTCAAGGCCCCAAATTGCGCATTGGATCTTTTCAAGAGAAGACGGTGACATTGAAAGAGGGTCAGACATTTATTCTTGATACGCGAGAAAACCCTGGGGATGGGGGCCGTGTTTTTCTTCCCCATGAGGAAATTTTTAAAGCGCTAAAAGTTGGAGCTGATCTTTTGTTAGATGATGGGAAAATTCGCCTTCAAGTAGACCAGGTGACGCCCACACGTATTGAAACGCGGGTGATAACAGGAGGGTCTCTTTCTGATAAAAAGGGCCTTAATGTGCCAACAGTTGCGTTAAAGATTTCACCTATGACACCAAAAGATAGAGTAGATCTCGCCTTTGGACTTGACTTAGGCGTGGACTGGATTGCCCTTTCCTTTGTTCAAGGGCCACAAGACGTCCAGGAGGCAAAAGAGCTGATCGGCAATCGGGCTGGCATTATTTCTAAACTTGAAAAACCTTTGGCGATTGATCATTTGGAAGACATCGTTAGTCTTTCAGATGCGATTATGGTGGCCCGAGGGGATTTGGGGGTTGAGTTGCCGCCTGAAGAAGTGCCCAGCATTCAAAAACGCATCGTTCGATGTTGTCGTGAACAAGGGAAACCAGTGATTGTGGCAACGCAAATGTTGGATTCTATGGTGAAATCTCCCACACCAACACGGGCTGAAGCGTCAGATGTTGCAACCGCTATTTATGATGGAGCGGATGCGGTCATGCTGTCTGCAGAATCGGCATCTGGAGAGTACCCCGTTGAGTCTGTTGCGATGATGGACCGGATTATTACTTACGTTGAAAAAGATCCTTTTTACAGAACAATGCAAACTGCCGCCCAACCTTTGCCTCTTCCCACCCCGTCTGGTGCGATTACGGCGGCAGCACGCCAGGTGGCCCATACCCTTCAGGCGGCGGCTATTGTAACCTTTACAACGACAGGAACGACGACCTTAAGAGCGGCTCGCGAACGCCCAGAAGCGCCGATCCTTGCTATTACCCCCTCTCAAGAAACCGCTCGGAAGCTGGCGCTTGTGTGGGGTGTTCACTCAACGAAAAGTCGGGAAGTGAATTCTTTTTCAGAAGTGGTTGAAGATGCGTGCCGTCTGAGCCAGGCGATAGGCTTTGCAAGCGTTAAGGATACAATTGTTGTGACCGCTGGGATTCCTTTTCAAGTGGCGGGGTCAACAAATATTTTAAGAATTGCGCAGATTGAAGGGAGCGTTAGTGATCTAAAATAAGGCCAGTGAAAGTGCTCGTAGATGTACATCTACGAGCACCGTAATTTATACTGGTCACAATAGCACGACCGGTCAACATTCCCTTTGGTCTGCGTCTGAAGTAGTTGTACACATTGATTGTCTAGTGTTGGTGTTGTTGGAGACCACCCTGTGAGGTCCAACTCCACCCCCATCCTGGGAGATCTCTAAGAGAGGACACATGCCATCCCGCATCGCAACCATAAGTTACTCTGGCTATTGTGCGCTTGGGAACGTCCTGAATTTTGTCAAAGCTTACGCTTGTGCCATTCATTGTGCAGTGTGGATGCGGCGGAACCAAAGTCCTGTCATCAGTAGTCGCTCTGGAATAACTCACCTCCCACCCGCGGATATTTTGTGAAGGTAAGGTTTGTATGTCGCCGCCTGTGGGCCCCATTGGCCCCGGTCTAGTTGCTACATTTATTCTTGCTACCGCGCTGGTCACCTCTTCTGGTGTAGGAAGCCTATATGTTGCCACCACGCCCTCCTCTTCTGGGGGAAGATTTCTTCCCGCCTGCACACTGGACCCCAGTGCCACACCTAAGCCTAACAGGATTGCAGATGTCTGGAATAATTGTTTATACATATCGATTCTCCTCGTTTATGATTTTGGTTTAATTGCTGATTTAGCTGACCATCAGCTAAGTCCCGAATCTAAGCTAGCTATCTTTTAATAAAAGTATATCCGAGAAAAGCTAAAATGTGGCTGGAATTCCGAGAGATTTTTTTTTGCATGATATTTCCTTATTAAAATTCTTCCTCAGATGCCTTTTATGGAAAGACATTGAACCCAGTATGATCAGGAAATATTAAGATTATGTTAACGCCCTTGCCACCCATCAGTTTATATAAAGCCATATAGATCCTGGCGATTTGTTAAAATATTCATAGGATCTCATTTTGGAACGTTCCAATATATGATATATAATATATTAGAACCATTGTCGAGCTCGTATTTTGTTTTGTTATACCATTTCGCATTCAATAGGTGGATATTCTGGATTGCTTCGCTTCGCTCGCAATGACGGAAATTGGCGTCATTGCGAGGAGCCGAAGGCGACGAAGCAACCCAGTTTTGTCTGCCACTTGATTGATAAGTGGTATTAACTCGGATAATCAATTTCACACTGATCACAACATCAGATACCTGTAGGTTCTAATCTCCGCAATATATGCGTATATTAGGGAGGGTATTCTCCGCAAATGAAAGAAAGGTCTTATCACGTGTTACGGACAACAGATGATAAATAGCTTGCTTTTTTGCATCATATGATACATGATGTAAGAATCATTTGATGGAGGTTATCATGATTGAACCCTTAAAAATTGCAGAAGTTATGGGAGGAAAAAAGGTCTTTCATAAACCCATTCGTTCTTTGTTTGACCTTGAAAAGAATGTTGAAGAAGGCCTCCCGAAGATGGCGTTAAAGAATATTGCGAGCTTCCTTTCGCCTCAACGCAATCGTTATCAATTTATCTATCAAGTCGTTCCAGAGGGGACGTATAAGCGACGAAAAACATATCTTAGTTTTGAAGAAAGCGAGAAAACAGAACGTCTTGCACGGGTTATTGCAACAGCGATCCACGTATGGAATGACGCACAGAAGGCAAAAGAGTTTTTAATCACGCCCCATCCTTTTTTCAAAAATAGACCACCCATTGAAGTGGCCTTTAGCGAGCTGGGGGCCAGGCAAGTTGAGGAGCTTCTTTGGGGAATTTTCTATGGTTTGCCTCTTTAAAAAAAAGCTTGTTGCCTTTAGGATCGCAGACAAACGGCATCCTCTGTTTGATGGGGCTGGAGCCTCTCTTTATGGCGCTCGCTGGAATTCCCCTGGGAATCGCATCATCCATGGAGCATATTCATTTGCAGGGGCGATGCTCGAAAAACTTGCAAATTCTGGACGGTTAGGAGACATTCCTAACACACACCAATTCATCAAGATTTATATTCCTGACTCAATTGAAAGTGAAGAGGTGTTTCCGGATGATATTCCTGGATGGAATTTCCCAGATATGATTGAAAGTCGCAACTATGGGGACGCGTGGATTAAAACAAAACGAACTGTTGCCCTTATCGTTCCTTCTGTGATCGCTATGGAAGAAAAAAATATTATGATTAATCCAGATCATCAAGATTTCACACTGATTACAACATCAGAACAAGAAGATGTCATTTGGGATCCACGTTTGTTTCATCCGGAAGAAAAGCCTTGAGGGTTGACCTAACACAATGACAGAAAATTCATTCACGGGTCGATTGAAACGCTATACCAACGTCGGAGCAGCTGTGGGAGGGCTCATGATGCGTCTCTCTGGGGATCGGTACCTGGGGCTTTCTATCGACGGCCCACAGCATGCGCAAGACCTGAAACAGACCCTTGGCACTCTGAAAGGGCCATTGATGAAGATTGCTCAAATCCTTGCGACAGTTCCTGATGTTTTGCCCTCAGAATATGCGGACGCTTTTCTTGAGCTCCAGTCCAATGCACCACCGATGGGATGGCCGTTTGTCAAAAGACGGATGCAAGCAGAACTGGGTCCTCAGTGGCGACAGGAGTTTAAGGAATTCGACAAGGAAGCCTCTGCGGCAGCGTCATTAGGGCAAGTCCATCGCGCCGTTGATCATGAAGGGACTGCTTTGGCAGTTAAGCTCCAATATCCGGAGATGGGGGCCGCTGTTGAGGCTGATTTAAATCAATTGAAGGTGATTTTAAAATCTTTTGAGTTTTATAGTGGAGCATTGGATACTAAAAATCTTCAGGCAGAAATTGCAGACCGTTTGTGGGAAGAATTGGATTACCTGCAAGAAGCAAAAAACATAAAGATTTTTAGAAAAATGCTCGAAGGGCTTCCCTTTGTTGAAGTTCCGCGCGTTTTTGATAAGCTCACAACCTCTCGTCTTCTTACCATGACATGGCTGACTGGGGATAAGCTTTTGGCTTTTGTTGACGCCCCTCAAGAGATGCGTAATGAGATTTCAACATGTCTTTTTAAGGCGTGGTATTATCCTCTCTATCAGTATGGCATCTTACATGGCGATCCCCATTTAGGAAATTATTCTTGGAATAGGGATGGGAAGCTCAACCTTCTTGACTTTGGGTGTATTCGTGTTTTTGAAGCTCCTCTCATTCAAGGAATTTTAGATCTGTATCGCGCGCTTCAGACAGAAGATGAGGAATTGGCTGTTCATGCCTACCGTACGTGGGGTTTTGCAAATCTTGATAAGGAGTTAATAGGAATTTTAAATCTCTGGGCACATTTTTTATATGACCCTCTTTTAAAAGATTGCGTACGGCCGATTGAGGAAACCTATTCAGGTGTCAAGGGTCGGCAAGTTGCCGGAGCAATCTTGACTAAATTAAAAGAAAAAGGAGGCGTGCGTCCTCCGCGTGAGTTTGTTTTTATGGACAGAGCGGCTGTGGGGCTTGGCTCAGTTTTTATGCGCCTTAAGGCGGAACTAAATTGGCATCGCTTTTTTGAAGAGCTGATCATAGATTTTTCAGCTTCTGACTTTGAAAAACGCCAGCGGGAGGTGTTGACATAAGAGAAAATTGCAAAATTATTTCCCCGGTTGTCATCCGCGATCAAGAAAAGTAATTGTTTTTCTTCGAAAAACAAGCCTTTTCTATCTAAGAGTCTGCCCTCGCGAAGGCGGGGGATGACAAGGGAGGGTGTATTTTTACTTCCTTATAAGAACAACGTCCCCTCAAGACACCTGAGGAGCAGGAGTGGTCTTTGAAGCTCGTTTTCTTGGCTTCTGCGTCGCTTTCTTTGCGCCTCCTGAGGGGATTGAAGAGGAGTGGGGCAAGTCTGGCCCAGAGGCCGATTTGATGCGGTTAAATTTTCTGTCTCTCAGCAACACATTAATTTCATCTCCACTGAGGGTTTCATATTCAAGGAGAGTCTGAGCGAGAAGCTCAAGATCATCTTTATGTTTGGTCAAAAGTTTCTCAGCCCTCGTGTACGCTTCTTCTACAATACGCTTGATCTCACTATCAATCAGGTTGGCGGTGGATTCGGAAATACTTTTATGTTGGGACACAGAATGTCCTAAGAAAACCTCTTGGGTGTTCTCCCCATAGGTGATGGGGCCCAGTTTTTCGCTCATTCCCCATTCCGTTACCATTCTGCGTGCCATTTGGGTTGCCATGCGAATGTCAGAAGAAGCGCCTGTTGTAACTTTATTGGGGCCAAAAATCATCTCTTCCGCAATCCGGCCTCCCATTGCAACCGCAAGATCCGCATAAATCTGTTCCAGTGACATAGAAAGTTGATCGCCTTCTGGCAGACGCATCACCATTCCAAGAGCGCGGCCTCGGGGAATAATGGTTGCTTTATGGATCGGATCTGAGGCAGGGGTATGAAAGGCAACCACGGCGTGGCCAGATTCATGATAGGCGGTTAAACGCCTCTCTTCTTCTGACATAACAAGCGATCGACGCTCACTTCCCATCATCACCTTATCTTTGGCTTCTTCAAGCTCAGCCATAGAGACGGTCCGCCGATTACGGCGAGCAGCAAGAAGGGCCCCTTCATTCACAAGATTTGCGAGGTCTGCTCCGGAAAAGCCGGGGGTGCCGCGTGCAATCACTTGAAGGTTTACGTCTGCTGCAAGGGGAACTTTACGCGCATGGACCGCGAGAATTTTTTCACGACCCATCACATCTGGATTTGGAACAACAACTTGCCGGTCAAATCGACCTGGTCTTAAAAGGGCAGGGTCTAGGACGTCTGGGCGGTTTGTGGCTGAAATAAGGATAACCCCATCGTTTGCCTCAAATCCATCCATTTCGACCAAGAGTTGGTTTAAGGTTTGCTCTCGCTCATCATTGCCGCCCCCAAGGCCGGCCCCACGATGACGCCCAACGGCATCAATTTCATCAATAAAGATGATGCACGGAGCATTCTTTTTTCCTTGCTCAAACAAATCTCGGACACGACTTGCGCCGACACCAACAAACATTTCGACAAAGTCAGAACCAGAAATCGTAAAGAAAGGAACATTTGCCTCGCCTGCAATAGCACGTGCGAGAAGTGTTTTTCCGGTTCCGGGAGGACCGATAAGCAAAATACCACGCGGGATTTTACCACCCAACTTCTGAAATTTCTGAGGATCTCGAAGAAATTCGACAACCTCTTCCAATTCTTGTTTAGCTTCCTCAACGCCGGCCACATCTTGGAATGTGACTTGGCTTGCCTTATCATCTTGAAGACGAGCTCGAGACTTTCCAAAGCCTATAGCCTTATTATTTCCCCCATTGAGTTGGCGCATAAAATAAATCCAGACCCCAACCAGTAAGATCATGGGAAGCCAAGAGAGAATCATTTGTAAGAATCCCGGCATTTCTTCTTCCACCGGTGCTGCCTTAATGCGAACGCCACTTTCTAACAGTTTGTTCACAAGTTGAGTATCATGAGAGGGTGTTATGGATAAAAACGTACTGCCATCATTTAACTGACCCGTAACCGTATCTCCTTTAATTAAAACGTCCTTTACTTTTCCTTCCTTTGCATCTTGCAAAAGAGTTGAATAATCAATCGTTGTATGGTGCTTCTGGGCAGGAGGAGACTGAAATAAATTAAAAATGGCCACTAAGAAAAGGCCAATAATAATCCAAAGGGCTAGGTTACGGTTCATGCGATCAAAACTCTTAGGTTAAAGGTGTATAGAGATTATATAGTGAATCTTAATAAACTATGAAAGAGGGGCTTTGCGATAATAAATTTTTTTAAATCTTTTTCAAGACTAAGAGTAGTGTAGCAGAGGTGAGGGATGGCGACAACCTTCCCCTTTACCACAATAGCGGGGAGCGTTGGCAAAAGGCGACGGGGGATCTCTGTTGTGAGAGTGAGATCCTTCCTTAATTCTGATGTTAAAGAGGTGAGGAAGGCTTCTGCGGGAAGATATTTCTTAATTTCTGCATCAATAAAAAAGCGGTTATCCCACGAGAGGATGTCATCCTGAACCATGTCCTCGACCTCGATCGAGGATTGTTTCAGGACCCCATGACAATGAGATCCCGGATCAAGTCCGGGATGACACTCTTGATGACAAAGAGGTAAGGGCCCTTGAATTGCAGAAAGCTCCCGGGAAAGATAGATTTTCCCTTTTTGATGAAACCAATAAATCCCCCCCGCAGTAAAAGGAGACCCCGTTTTGAGTTTGTCCATAACTCCTTGAACTTGCTCAGACCGAGGTGGATGGATTGATCCTGAAAACCACTGCATACACAAGGCAATAAGCCGTTTAGCAAGAGCAGGATGTAGCTCTTCAAACGCGTGTGTGTGGAGCGTTATATATCCTTCTTCATGATGCTCAAGAATTGTTTTGGCAGCCTTCAGAAGACTTACCCAGATAAAATCCGCATCTTCTTGAAGCTTTTCCATCGTTTTTATAAGGCGAGGGAACGACAGACCTTCTTCCTTTAAGAATGTTCGAAATCGTCCCCTAAAAAAGCGAGGATTCTCATTGGACGGGTCTTCTATCCAGGGTTGATTTTCAACTCTCAATACTTCTTTGAGCTGCTCTTTTTTAAAGGTGAGGAGGGGGCGAAGGAGCGTAATTCCCTCTCTTACGCATTGCTTTCTCATTCCTGATAAACCATCTAGACCACTTCCTGAGGCTAAGCGTAGCCAGAACGTTTCTTCTTGATCCTCTTGGTGGTTACCGAGCAGAAGCGTTGGAATAGTGTTGGATTTGCACCACGAAAGCAGGAGCTGATAGCGGGTATCCCGCGCTTTTTCTTGAGAAACGGAGAGGGGTTTTTCCCCCTCCCACCGCAAAATAACGTGCTCAATCCCTCGTTGTGAGGCCCACTCCTGAACTTGCTGCGCTTCTGCTCCAGATTCAGGACGCAACCCGTGATCAACGGTTAGCGCAATAATACGCCCCCCCTTTCTTGGACCCATTTGTGAGTAAGCAGCAACAAGGCAAGACTATCCGCGCCTCCTGAGACAGCGACTGCAAGCGGAGGGGTTATGGTGTTGAGGGAGGCTTCAAATTCAGAGGTATAAGAGGGGATTGCAAAATACACCACCTCTTGTCATCCTTGGACTAGAAAAGGCTTGTTTTTTAAAGAAAAACAAAGACTTTTCTTGATCCGAGGATCTAGAGAGCCAAAAGATCCTCGAGTCAAGAAATGCTGGGATTTGCCATGCAAATCAAGCTTTTCTAGCCCGAGGATGACAAGCTGGAGACTCATTCGGGCTCGCTTCCAGGAGCATTCTTAGACCACATCTGTGGGTCAAGAGAAATGCCACTTTTTATTTCCCCTTCTTCTCCCGGAAAGGAGAGTGTTTTCTCTCCAGATTGAAGAACAATACCCTGTGCATTACCTGTCTTTAAAACAAGCTGTTGAGAATTTTCAAATGTATAGCTTTCTCCGGGATAGAAAAGACGTTGCAAAAGAATCTCCCCTTTTGCATTTCTTACTTCAACCCACGTCTCTTCTTTTGCTTGAAGACGCGTTGTGAGGTTTGGGGAAATAACTTCTGTGGGAGGTATTATAACTTCTTGTACAGCAGGTGGAGCAGGCGCTCCAGGAGGGCGAACAACCGTCAGATTTTGTTGAGGAGTCTTAGGGAGCATCTTCCACCATGTGTATCCCGCAAAGCTTCCGACAAGTGCAAGCACAAAAAGGGACAAAAAAAGAATGCGAAGATTAGGCGTTCCTTGCTCTGGAAGGGGTGTTGGAAAAGAAAAATGAGAAGAACGTTGGGTTGTTTGGTTTTTAAATTTTTGAATAAGGACGGTGGCATTTAAATCTAAGAATTGAGCGTAAGACCTTATGAATCCGAGGGTATAGACGTCACACACAAGCGTTTCACAGTCACTTTCAAGCTGTGCGAGGATGCGCTTGTTAATGCGCAAATTTTCAGCAACGTCTTCAAGGTTAATGCCTTGCGCGATACGCGCTTCTTGTAAAAGGTGTCCAACAGAAAGCTCTTCAAGGTGTGCGATAGATTCGTTTTCCATGGATTATCGTCTCCTATTGCTTTTCTTTAAATAATACAATTTGTCATTCCCAACTTACAAATCCTTCATTTTCGAAAAAAATGCTAGGATTTGTTGATCGGGGATCCCTGGATTCCCAGGGATGACGCAGAATGGTAGCCTACCGGTATCTTCAAGTACGAAGAATACAGCTAAAAATATCAATAATTTTTTTATAAAACAAGTGAGTAAATTAGTTGACACAGTTTACTCTGTCCATGTGGAAAGAAAATGTTATGGAGTGAGTTGACACCATAATAAATAAGCACCACATCTATGATAGAGCTAAGTTGATAGCGCTAGTTAATTTTTTAAGTTAACTCAATCTTGATACAGGAGGACTTAACCATGAAGACGACGTTAACAAAACTTCTTTTAACAAGTGCAAGTGCCCTTTTTCTTTTAAACCAGCCAGTGGGGGCTGGAACCCCACCAGGGACACCAAGAGAAGGCGATAATAAGGCGACGCATCTTGCCCGTGCATCTGGAAGTGTTCCTGGTACCACTGGGGTATCCCCAGCAGATGAAGCGGCACAACGACTAGTTGCTGCACGAGCACGCACAGCCGCAGCACAACAAGAAGAAATTGAGGCTGAAGCTGCTCTTCTTGCCGCACAAGTAGAAGCTCAACAAAAGAAAGAAGCTGAGCCTGAGGCTGCTGCCGCCGCTGCTGTAGCACCACCCCCTGTAGTAGTAGAGCCAGCTCCTGCCCCAGCCTCTGTTGTAGCACAGCCGGCATCTCTGACTGTCGAACAGAGATTTAACCGTGAGGTAGGAAGAGTAGTTCGTCAAGTAGAAGAAGCAGTCCCTGTGGTTAAGGAAGCGGCAAGAGTAGTAGGAGATGCCGTTAAGGATGGGGCACATGCAGTAGTCCCTGTGGCACATGACCTTGGACATGCGGTTGCGGATGTGGCGCGTGGCCCTGCGGTAAAAAATTTGATGACTTCTGCGCATGTTGCGACGAATGCTGTTAGGGAAGTTTTCAAGAGACACAGAAAGAAATAATCCTTTCCCCTTTCTTTATCCCCATCCTCAGTGTCGGCCCTGTTTTTATAAGAACGGGGCTGGCAGCTGATTGGAAAAAATATAGGGAGAGGATTGACAAACGTAAAGACAAATACTACATTTTAAGTGAGAGAGTTAAATTTCTATAGTTAACTATTTTAATTTTTTTATATCGGGAATGATGATGAATATAAATGTAACTAAACTTCTTTTAACAAGCGCAAGTGCGCTTTTTCTTTTAAGCCAGTCAGCTGTTGCGATGGTTTCGGATGACGGGGCTCCTGCAGCTAATAGTGGGACTGTAAAAGTAGTAAGAGCCGCAACAGCTGCGGAAATCGCAGAAGCAGAGCATGCTCGAAAGTCATACCCTGATGCTGGAGCAGTCACTCCAGAAAGGGCTGCATCGTACCCATGTATTAAAGGCCGTCGTTGGAACTGTCTAGAACAGGAAGAATTTGAGAACAGCCTAAAACTCCCTGAGATTGGACCATTTGAAGTTCTCCTTAGTTATGGCTGGAGTCGCTTTCCTTCACCGAATGAAGCCGAGGAGATAGCCAACGCATTAATGCCAAAGCCAAAACGATCTGATACCTACGAAAGACGTCAACATTATGGCGAAAAATTAGCCGAGCTGGACCGTGAAATGTCACAACGGATTGCTCAGGCTACACAAACTGAACAAGAAGAACTGCGCGCCGCGCAACGGGCTTTAGAAGAAGAATGTGCTCCCTACCAGCGTGAGATTGATAAACAACTAGCGGTTAAAGAGAAATGGTGTGCCACAACTGCACAAGCACGTGCTGCGGGTATGAATACATGGGATGGTATAGATGCTAGAGATTCAAACGATAGGATAAAACATTTTGAAGCTAAAATAGCAAATTGTAATAATCCAAATTCCTTTCCCGTAGTACTAATAGAAGCGAGGAAACGGGAACTTGAGAAAGCTCAAAGAAAAGAGAGACTTCTTGTAGAAACCGAGCAAGCACCTCAAAGGCGTCAATTAGCTCTTGAGGCGGGGGTTGACGCACTTATAGATGCCTATCGCAGCACAGTTTTTAGGACATTAGATGAATTTTATGAAGGTATTAGAGCGCATCTCAAACCCATTCAGCAGAGAGTAGAAGGTCGCATTATTGATTTAAGAGACTCGAGAGCATATGCAAATCTCCTTCAAGCTTTCCTTGTTCAAAAACAGAATGAGGAAAAAGCAAGAGTTGCTGCTGGAGGAGATGAATAGCAGGTCACTTTGCGAGAGTGTTAAGAAATAAGGCAAAAGCCAGTATCGTTCAGCAGAGCTGGGAGGTGCCGGCTTTCTTTTTATCTTGAGGATCTTGGTAGGACTCTACGATATCGCGAGAAGATCCTCGATCAAGAAATGCTAAGATTTTCTACAAAAATCAAGCAGGAGGATGACAACAAAGCTAAAACCTGCACACTGAGTTCAAATTAAGACTTCTAGCTCGAGGACGACAAGAATTTGTTGAACTTGCAATGACAACAGATCCCTGACTCTCACTCTCCCCTTTGCTCAATTGCAAGGACAAGCTGCCCGAAAAGGGTCTCTATCCCCTCTTTATCTGATCCACCAGCAGCGGCGAGGTCGACCCTGCCGCCGCCGCCTTTTCCACCAATGGCAGGGATAACCGCTCTGATCAGATCAACGGCATTGAATCGTGGGAGAAGGTCTTCACTTACGCCAATGACAAGGGATACTTTGTCCTCCAGCTCACTTGCGACACAAAAGATGCCGGATTTAAACTCACGTTTCATTTCATCTACGAGGGCTTTTAGATCCTGAGCAGGGATGTCTTTGAGGTGACGCTTAAAAAGGGGAATCCCGTTCACACTTTCTGGTGTGAGGGTTTCTTTTGCGCCTGACGTAGGAGCACGCTTTCGAAGGGCCTGCATGTCTTTCTCAAGGGAGCGCCGTTCGTCCAAAAGCTGGGTGACTTTTTCTGAGAGCATAGCAGGAGAGACTTTAAGCAAGGTCGCAAGCTGAGCAACCGTTTGTTGATGCATCAAAGCAAGCTCTTCAGCCACAGGGCCGGTTACGGCTTCGATACGCCTGACTCCCGCTGCAACACTTGATTCAGAGAGTACTTTAAAGTACCCGATATCGCCTGTGCGCTCAACGTGCGTGCCCCCACACAGTTCAATCGAAAAAGGTGCATGAGCCTCGTCCCCCATGGACACAACCCGCACTTCTTTCCCGTACTTTTCGCCAAAAAGGGCCATAGCGCCTTCTTTTGTGGCTGCTTCAGGCGTCATAAGGCGCACGGTAACGGGTGTATTTGCCCTCACTTGCGCGTTTACTTCTTTCTCAATGATAAGGATGTCCTCAGGACTCAAGGGTTTTGGATGGCTAAAATCAAACCGCAGCCGGGAGGGATCAACGAGGGATCCCTTTTGCGTTACGTGGTCTCCTAACCGCTTGCGGAGGGCTTTGTGCAGAAGATGGGTGGCGGAATGGTTTGCCTTTATAAGAGCGCGGCGCTGGGTGTCAACGGCTAGCTGAGCTGTCTGTCCTTGGCTGAGGCTGCCTTCAGTTACCCGGCCTATATGGATGATCAGATCCCCGAGTTTACGGTGGGTATCCTCTACAATCATACGTCCGGTTGCCGTTGAAATAACGCCCGTGTCCCCCACTTGACCGCCAGATTCCCCATAGAAAGGGGTTTGGTTCACAAGGAGCGTAATAACATCCCCTGTTTTAGCCTCAGGGACCTCGTGTCCCTCTTTCAGAAGAACGTCAATACGTCCGGTTGCAGTTGTCGTTTTATAGCCGAGAAATTCAGTGGGCGGCAGTTTCTCGCGGAGATCAAACCAAATGCGATCGGTCTTTGTTTCGCCTGATCCTGCCCAGGCCGCACGGGCCTCCATCTTTTGCCGCTCCATGGCCTGTTGAAAGCCACTGACATCAACAGATTTGCCATCTTCTCGCAGAACGTCTTGGGTCAGATCCAAAGGGAACCCATAGGTATCATAGAGTTTAAACGCAACGTCTCCGGGCAAAAGGTCCTTCACTTTGTGGGATTCTTCTTTCAGCAGTTTCAATCCCTTTTCAAGGGTATGACGGAAACGATCTTCTTCCAAGTGAAGGGTTTCTATAATGAGCGGGGTTGCGCGCTTGAGCTCAGGGTAAGCGTGGCCCATTTTATCAAGCAAGGTGGGGACCAGCTTTGCCATGAGCGTATCTTTGTATCCTAACAGCTGCACATGGCGCATGGCACGGCGCATAATGCGCCTTAAGACATACCCGCGTCCCTCGTTACTGGGGAGGACGCCGTCTGCCATCAAAAAGCAACTGGACCGCAAGTGATCGGCAATCACCCGGTAAGAATCTTGAGCGGGGCCGTTTGCTTTTATGGTGGTAATGGCAACAGATTCTTCAATAATCGCCTTAAAGATATCTGTCTCAAAGTTGTTGTGAACCCCTTGGAGAACGGCAGCGATACGCTCCATCCCCATGCCGGTGTCTACAGACGGTTTGGGAAGGGCAATCATCTCCCCCGAGCTGATCTGCTCATACTGCATAAACACAAGGTTCCAGATTTCAACAAACCGGTCTCCCTCTGCGTCTAAACTTCCTGGAGGGCCGCCCGGGATATGCGGGCCATGATCATAAAAAATCTCTGAACAAGGTCCACAGGGCCCTATGTCGCCCATGGTCCAAAAGTTTTCCGCCTTATTGGAGATACGGATAATTTTCTCATCCGGAAGATGGGCAATTTGTTTCCACAGACGTGCAGCTTCTTCATCTTCTGAATACACTGTGATGAAGAGCTTCTCAACGGGAAGACCCCATTCTTTGGTGAGAAGAGTCCAAGCAAATTCGATGGCTTCGGCTTTGAAATAGTCGCCAAACGAAAAATTTCCCAACATTTCAAAGAAGGTATGATGACGGGCTGTATGACCTACGTTTTCGAGGTCATTATGTTTTCCCCCCGCTCTGATGCATTTTTGACAGCTGACTGCTTTTGTGAAATCAAGCTTTTCCTGGCCCGTGAACACGTCTTTAAACTGAACCATCCCCGCATTTGTAAAGAGAAGGGTGGGGTCGTTTGCGGGCACAAGTGAAGCTGACGGAACGCTTGTGTGGTTCCGGTTCTGGAAGTATTCAAGGAAGAAGGAGCGAATATCAGCAGTTGTTGTCATTGGTTAAGACCTCTCTTACCTCTCCCCTTGTGGGAGAGGTCGCAGCAAAGCGGCGGGTGAGGGGTACTTAAGAACATCTCTTTAAGTACATCAGTCTCATCTCCACTTGGTTTTTTATTGACTTAATTTACGTTATTTTTTCTAAAAAACTAATATAAAAGCTTATTCAAATATACCCCTCATCCGCGCTCCCTATGGGGGAGCGCGACCTCTCCCACAAGGGGAGAGGTAAAAGCTTAAGCGGCTTCTTCTTCAACGTTCTCAGCAACAGGCGCGCTCTCACCCACAGAAAGACTTTGACTGACAACAGCAATGTTTGCGCGAATGGCGGCTTCAATTTCAGCAGCAACGGCCTTATTTTCTTTCAAAAAGAGACGTGCGTTGTCCCGTCCCTGGCCAATCCGTTGCCCCTTATAAGAATACCAGGAACCTGATTTTTCAACGAGCTCTGCTTTAACTCCTAAATCAATCAACTCACCCATTTTTGAGATTCCCTCGCCGTACATAATATCAAATTCAACGACCTTAAAGGGAGGAGCCATCTTGTTTTTGACAACCTTTACCCGTGTCTGGTTGCCGACAACCTCGTCCTTATCCTTAAGAGCTCCAATGCGGCGAATATCAAGACGAACAGAGGCATAAAACTTGAGGGCATTTCCCCCCGTTGTGGTTTCTGGATTGCCAAACATTACTCCAATTTTTTGCCGAATTTGGTTGATGAAAATCACCATACAGTTTGTCTTTGAAACGGATCCAGTTAGCTTGCGCAAAGCTTGGCTCATGAGGCGGGCTTGAAGGCCCATATGGGAATCTCCCATCTCGCCCTCCAGTTCTGCTTTGGGCACAAGGGCGGCAACGCTATCGATGACGAGGATATCTACAGCCCCTGAGCGAACGAGTGTGTCTGCAATCTCAAGGGCTTGTTCCCCTGAGTCCGGCTGGGAGATGATCAGGTTATCCGTATTAACCCCGAGCTTGCGGGCATAAATAGGGTCAAGGGCATGTTCTGCATCCACAAATGCACACGTTCCCCCAACTTTTTGAGCTTCAGCGGCAACATGTAAAGCAAGCGTCGTTTTACCGGAACTTTCTGGTCCATAAATTTCAATGATCCGACCTTTAGGAAGTCCTCCAATGCCAAGGGCGATATCAAGGCCGAGAGACCCTGTGGAGACGGAAGACACATCGACAACACTGTCGCGCTCTCCCAAACGCATAATTGACCCTTTTCCAAAGGCCTTTTCGATTTGCCCAAGGGCGGCTTCCAGTGCTTTTTGCTTATCCATCAGAGGTTCCTTTTGTTGGCGGTTGGTTGAATCACATAATTATCAAAAAGTTCTGCCATTCTTGCAAGTAATACATTGAGAATAAGTGTGTAACTCCCTAAAAATAGTTCTATCACATTTCATCAAAAAAACAACTATCCTTTACACTGAATTACGCGTTACCCTGCTATTCAGTTAAAAAAGGTTGGGTAGGCTTCTTTTAACGTTACCATAAAACAAAAAAAATAGGAGATATAAATGGCTATCACTCCCTCGCATATGATTCCTCTCAACACCCGTGCGCCTGAATTCAGCTTACAGGACGTTGTGTCTGGGAGGACAATATCTCTTTCGGAAGCAAAGTCTGCAAGCGCAACAGTGATCATGTTTATTTGCAATCATTGCCCCTTTGTAAAACATATTCAAAAAGAGCTCGTCACTCTCGCCCATGCGTATATTCCTCAAGGAATCACTTTTGTTGCTATCAATTCAAATGATGCGAAGGCCTATCCTGATGATTCTCCTCAAAATATGAAAAAAGTAGCTGAAGACTTAAATTTTCCCTTTCTTTATCTTTATGATGAAACGCAAGAGGTTGCTAAAGCTTATCATGCAACGTGTACACCAGATTTCTTTGTTTTCGATAAAAATCTAAAATGCGTCTATCGAGGGCAGTTTGATGATTCACGCCCTGGCAATGACATTCCTGTAACGGGTAAAGACCTGAGAGCCGCTTTAGAGTGTCTCTTAAAAGGAGAACCTATCCCTGATAACCAAAAACCGAGTATAGGGTGCAATATCAAGTGGAAGCCATAATACAATAACCATTACGGTCCCTAACACTCCTCAACTTTCTTTTCCCTCTCCACAGACAACTGACGTAGTTTCCGGTGGAGGGCAGACCGCTCCATTCCAACAAAGAAAGCGGTCCGAGAAATGTTTCCGGAAAATTTCTGAACTTGTGCCAGAAGATATTCCCGTTCAAAGTATTCTCTTGCCTCACGTAGGGGCATAGACAAAAAATCAGGGGCATCGCCCTGTGAAAGCAAGGGTGCTTTCTCTCCCCTTACTTCAGGAGGGAGCTCATCGGGGGTCACCGCTTCATCATTTGCGGCCGGTGAAAAAACAAGAGCTCTTTCAACGACATTTCTTAATTCATGAATATTTCCTGGCCATTGATAGGCTTCCATGCAGGCGAGTGCGGCTTCTGAAAACTGCCGCTTGGGCACACCGACTTGTTTGGAGAGGCGCTCTACGAAATAGGTGACAAGGTCTGGAATATCTTCAAGGCGCTCTTTTAAAGGGGGAAGTACTAACGTCACCACATTCAGGCGATAGTAAAGATCTTCTCGAAAAAGTCCTTTCTCGATAGATACCTTTATATCTTGTTTTGTGGCTGTAAGGATACGAACGTCAGCGGCTACTTTTTGAGCCCCTCCCTTCCGTTTAAACGTGTGTTCATGAAGAAAACGAATAAGTTTTCCCTGAGTTTCAAGGGGAAGTTCTGTTACTTCGTCAAGAAAAAGAGTCCCCCCATGGGCGAGTTCAAGAAGGCCAAGTTTACGTGGAGACGTGGACGTTGCCTCAACTCCAAAAAGAATATCGTCGATAGACGTCTCTGAATCCATTAAACAATGAAGAACGAAAAAAGGCCCCAAAGCACGTTTGGACTGAGTGTGAATTTCACGGGCTGCAAGTTCTTTCCCAACGCCTGCAGGTCCCATCATCAAAATGCGACTATTCGCAATAGCTACTTTTTCAATCGTTTTTCGAATGGTTTGCATCACGGAGGATGTCCCGATCATTTGAGGAGGAATGATCTCTTCTTTAAGATGACGATTTTCTTTCCGTAAGGTTGCGGCCTCAAGCGCCCGTGAGACGACTAACAAAAGTCGATTTGTCTTAAACGGTTTTTCAATGAAATCATAGGCACCCAACTTAATGGCGCCCACGGCTGTCTCAACAGTTCCATGTCCGCTAACCATCACTATAGGGAGATCAGGGTTTGTTTTTTTTATAAGCCCTAAGATTTTTAACCCATCGTACTGAGGATCGCCCAGCCATACATCAAGGATTAAAAGATTCGGCTGCCGCAGAGAAATTTCTTCAAGAGCTTTTTCTCCTGTAGAGGCCACGCGTGTTGTGTACCCCTCGTCATTCAGAATTCCTGACACAAGTTCTCTGATATCCGGTTCGTCATCCACAATTAAAATATCTTGAGCCATTTGACTACTTCCTCTGAAACACAATTTGAACCATAGCTCCTCCCGAGGGGTTATCTTGTAGACTTAATGCCCCTCCATGATCTTCTATTATTTTCTTCACAATCGCAAGCCCTAGTCCTGTCCCTTTTTCACGAAAAGTGACATAAGGTTCCGTGAGTCGCTCTCGTCCTTCTGGAGGGAGACCGATGCCATCATCTAGAATACTCAAAATTATTTTTTGGTCTTCAGTTTTTAAAGAGACTTCCACATGACCAGAATCGACTCCCTTAGCTTCTATCGCTTGGATAGAATTTTGAATAATATTGGTTAGCACTTGTCCCATCTGTCTTCGATCACACGTGAAGGGAAGCTTTTTTAAAGAAGTCACAAACTCAATATTTATGCCAGGATGGGCATGTTGTTGTAAAAAGATTTCATCAAGGCAGAGGGGGACTAAATCTTCCACTTGAAGATGGGGTGCAGGCATACGTGCGAAAGAAGAAAACTCAGCAACAAGTTGTCCAATATGGTCAACTTGACGAATAATTGTATCAACGCAATTTTGAAAGACCTCCGCATCTTGCGTGATTTGCTTTGAATACCGCCGTTTTAATCTCTCAGCTGAAAGTTGAATGGGGGTTAAAGGATTCTTAATCTCATGTGCAATTTGGCGAGCAACATCTGACCAAGCGGCTTTTCGTTGGGCTGATTGCAATTGCGTGATGTCATCAAATGTTATGACATATTCTTTTTGCTTGTCCAAAGAAAGGCGGACTAAAAGCGTATGGCTGTGTCCTTTTCGGGTGATCAGGACGTGTTTTTCAATAAAATCAGTTTTCATCTCCTTAATTTCTTTAAAAAGAGGAGTCGTCTCAGGAATAATATCTGTAAGTTTTTTTCCTATTTTATGTATTAAATCAACCCCTAATAGTTTGGCTGCAGCTTGATTGGGCAGGCGTATCCTTCCTTTTGCATCTAGTCCAATAACACCGGCTGAAACGCCGCTTAAGACAGCTTCCGTAAAGCGACGGCGCCTTTCGAGTTGTTCCCGCTGGGATTCAAGTTGGGTCGTCATGCGATTGTACGAAGACACAAGGGACGAAAATTCATCGTTCCCTTCTTCTTCAGGAATATGAAAGGACAGGTTCCCCTTAGAGACTTCTTCTGAAGCTTGAATTAAGCGACGTATAGGGCGTGTGAGCTTGTTGGCAAAAAGAAATCCTCCAAGGACGGCTGCAAGAAGCAATAAAATGGCAATACCGACGAAAATGAGTGCAAATTTAAGCGCAAGATTCGACCCCTGTGCCTCAAGATTTTCATATTCTTGAGCAGCCTTTTGTGCGTGTTCAATTCGACTTAACACAGTGGGGGAAACGTGCCTGCCAACGAGTAAGTACGTATGTGGATTGATGGCAACCAGGGCGCGGACCCTGTCATTGTCTTCATTGGTATGAATAACGGGCTCTGTCTTTGCATGTTCTAAATCACTTGCTGGAATCTCTTCGAAATCGAGAGAAAATGAAAAACGAGAGCGTCCTAAAACCTGCATCTTCCCGTTAAAAATAATAGCTTCGTCCAGTGCTCGTACTTGCGTTTGTTCCGTAAGCTTCTGATCCATAACCTCTGAAGGGGGTGTTGAATATTGTAGAACAGGCGCAAGTTCTGCAGCGATGGCTTGTGCATTTGCGCTGATAACTTTTTGGTGTTCCCCTAGATAAGCGCCTGCAACGGCAATGGATTCACCGATTGCTGTTTCGACGCGCTCATTAAACCAACTTTGAATAACGATATGAAAGAAAATAGCTGAAAAAGTTGCAACAAGAATGGTAGGGGTAATAGCCAAAAGACTAAAAATTGCTATAATTCGCCCGTGAAGCTTGGCACCGGCCTGATCACTTTTTCTCTCAACCCACAACGCAATGATATTTTTAGCAACGATCGCAGCGAGAGTTAATAAAAGAATAAAATCAACGCTTAATAAAAAAATCAACAGTTTTTTATTTTTCAGAAAAGGAGGTGAGTTTGTGAGCGTCACATACGTTGCAATAACTGAAATAATAGAGCCAACAACCAAAAGACCAAGGAGCTTTCGCCCAAGCTGGTTGCGGGTTGCCCATTCATTCAGATGATCAAATGATTTTTTAACTATCACCGGAGGCCTCAAAGGCAATATTAAGGTCTTGAATTTTCCGTCGTAACGTATTGCGGTTAATGCCCAACAGTTTGGCGGTTTTTACTTGATTCCCTTTGAGTCGTTTCAACGTCACTTGGATTAAAGGTTTTTCTATCTCTTTCATTAGGCAAGGATAAAGCCCGTCTGCGGGTAAGATATCTCCGTGTAGATCAAAGAAATGAGAGACATACCGTTCTATGACGCCTTGAAGGCCAAGAGCATAAAGTTCTTTATTAAAATCGTTCATATACTCTTTGCCTTGTCTGTTCCGGGGTCGTTGCCCGTCGGGATTCGTCCTCTGTCATGTAGTTCACTACACTCATCGGGCTCACCGCTCGGGCGCAACCTCCGTTCCTTGAAATCCTTTGAGTATAGTATGTCTTGACTCATATTTTTTTCATAAAAAGATTCAATAAGATTTTGTACGTCTAAGGGATTTGTTGTTTGGTTAATGGCAACCCGAAAGTCAGTTGAATCAGTTAATCCCTTACTATACCACCCAATATGCTTACGTGCCATTAAAAGCCCCGTAGACTCTCCATAATGAGATAACATATCTTGAAAATGGTCCAAGACAAGATCTTTTTGATCCATCAAAGAAGGAGGTGCAAGTTTCTCACCCGTTTTAAGGAAGTGACTGACCTGGTTCAAAAACCAAGGGCGTCCGTAGCATCCCCGTCCAACCATTACGCCATCAGCTCCTGACATCTCTAAAAGGCGTTGGGCATCCTCAACCGTTGTCACATCCCCATTCCCAATCACAGGAATGGAAATAGCTTCCTTGACGGTGCGGATAAAGGCCCAGTCAGATTTTCCTGTGTAAAGCTGACACCGCGTTCGTCCATGGACGGTAATCATTTTGATTCCCACGTCCTCTGCGATCTTTGCAAGACGAGGCGCATTACGACTTTGATCATCCCAGCCTGTTCGCATTTTAAGGGTCACGGGGATGGGGACAGCTTTCACGGTTGCTTCTAGAATTTTAGCGGCATGGACCTCATCGCGCATGAGAGCGGATCCCGCATGCCCCCCCACAACCTTTTTAACAGGGCATCCCATGTTGATATCAATGAGTGTCGCCCCTCTATCCACATTTAGCTTTGCCGCTTCTGCCATTACATGCGGATCACATCCTGCAAGCTGAACAGCCATAGGGTATTCTTCTGGCGTATGGGACGCCATCAAGAGAGATTGGCGTGTGTGCCTAATCATGGCCTGACTTGCGATCATTTCAGAAATCACAAGGGAAGCCCCCTGTCGTTTAACAAGACGACGGAAAGGCATATCCGTCACACCCGACATAGGCGCTAAAATAACATTACCTTGCAACTCAACAGAACCAATACGCAGCATTATATGTTCATTTATTTTAAGATGATAAGGGACATCCTATTATTATTTATCACAGCTGTCACTCTGTTGTTGCAAAAAACAGAGGACACTAGGAATCTTCTTGAGAAGGAACCCCTCTTTTTCGTATGATATCCAAAAATAATGAGAATGATCATGCGGTTCTTCTTCTTTCTTTTCTGCTTACTTCTTTCAACCCAAGGGATGGCTGATCAGCCGCAGCCATGGCAGATGTATTTTCAAACCCCTGCTACACCTGTGATGGAGCATCTTTATGATTTCCACACCCTCTTGCTCTATATTGAGGGGGGGATCGTCTTCGTCGTTGCTGTCCTTCTTATCTATGTTATCGTTCGTTTTCGCGCTTCAAAAAACCCAATTCCATCAAAAAGAGCCCATAATACCTTGATAGAGGTTGTGTGGACGATTATCCCAGTGATGATTCTTGCCGTGATTGCGTTTCCTTCCTTTCGGCTTCTCTATATGATGGATGTCACACCAAAAGCAGAGCTCACGGTTAAAGCGATTGGGAATCAATGGTATTGGACCTATGAGTATCCGGATTATGATATTCGCTTTGACAGTACGCTAATTCCGGAAGATCAGCTTAAGCCAGGGCAGTTGCGGTTGTTTGAGGTGGATAACCGGCTTGTTGTTCCAACCCACACAAATATTCGCGTTTTGACGACCTCAACAGACGTTATTCATAGCTGGGCCGTGCCCGCCTTTGGGGTCAAAAAAGATAGCATTCCAGGGCGACTCAATGAAACTTGGTTTAATGTCAAAAAAGAAGGCGTGTATTACGGCCAATGTTCAGAACTGTGTGGTATGAAGCATGGATTTATGCCTATTGTTGTGCAAGCCGTCCCGAAGGCTCAGTTTGACAAATGGATAGAATCAAAAAAGCAAATGGGCAATTAGAAAATTTGATTTTATTCTAAGAATGTTTTACAATAAAAAAGGTATAAAAAGGAGTTATAGGGATGAATACAAAACTTTATGAAGAGCATAAGACAGATTATTATGGATGGCTCATGCATAATATTGCTCTTTTACATCAGAAGAAATTTTCAGAGGTGGATATGGATCATATTACGGAGGAGCTGATCGATATGGGGGGCAGCATTAGGGGGGAACTGGGGAGTCGGTTGACAACACTTTTGTGTCATCTTTTAAAATGGAAATATCAACCAAGGTTGCGTGGAAATAGCTGGAGGCGCACACTGGCAGAACAACGACTTAGAATTGCGCGGTTGATGGAAGACAATCCTAGTTTGAAGTATGAAATAACAAAAAAACTGGAAAGGGCTTATGAGGATGCTCTGACTTTGTCTAAGACAGAAACGGGTATCGCGAAGAAAAAATTTCCCGCCATCTGTCCCTTTACTTTTGAACAATGCTTAGATCAGACTTTCTTTCCAGACGGAGAGTTTCTTGAAAAATAATGGATTAATGATGAATACAAAACTTTATGAAGAGCATAAGACAGATTATTATGGATGGCTTATGCATAATATTTCTCTTTTACATCAGAAGAAATTTTCAGAGGTGGATATGGATCATATTACGGAGGAGCTGATCGATATGGGGGGCAGCATTAGGGGGGAACTGGGGAGTCGGTTGACGACGCTTTTGTGTCATCTTTTAAAATGGAAATACCAACCAAGATTGCGTGGGAATAGCTGGAAGCGCACACTTATTGAGCAACGACTTAGAATTGCACGGCTCATTGAGAAAAATCCTAGTTTGAAGCCCGTTATCCCTCAAGAAGTTGAAGAAGCCTATGAGGATGCCTTAAAATTAGCGACACTAGAGACGGGAATTGAGAAGAAAAAATTCCCCGCAGTATGTCCCTTTACCTTTGAGCAGTGTTTGGATGAGGATTTTTTCCCTGAAGAAGAATCTCTTGAGTAAAGTCATGTCTTATGTAGCAACCGCAGATAGCCTTCATGAAGATCATCCCACCGGATGGCGAAGGTGGATTTTGTCGACCAATCATAAAGACATTGGGACGATGTATATTCTCTTTGGGGCTTTTGGGGCGCTGTTTGGGTCAGTGCTTTCGCTTTTGATTCGTCTGCAGTTGGCGTATCCTCATGGGACCCTTCTGTCCGGCCAGCAGTTCCAAATTTATAATGTGGTCATTACGGCCCATGGCCTGTTGATGATTTTCTTCTTTGTCATGCCTGTCCTCATCGGGGGATTTGGAAATTGGTTTGTGCCCCTGATGATTGGCGCTCCCGACATGGCGTTTCCCCGGCTGAATAATATTAGTTTTTGGTTGCTGCCTCCGTCTCTTATTTTGCTCACACTTTCAATTTTTGTGGGGTCAGGCGCAGGGACGGGATGGACATTTTATCCCCCCTTAAGTAGTACGGGGCATCCTGATCCAGCGGTTGATTTTATGTTGCTGAGCCTTCATTTAGCGGGCGCCTCCTCAGTGTTAGGGGCCATTAATTTTATTACGACGATCTTGAATATGCGCGCTCCTGGCATGACCCTTCATAAAATGCCTCTTTTTGTGTGGGGCATGTTGGTGACGGCCTTTTTGCTTTTGCTGGCTGTTCCTGTTTTGGCAGGGGCGATTACCATGTTGTTAACTGACCGCGGCTTTGGAACAAGTTTTTTTGAGCCGTCCGGTGGAGGTGACCCCCTGTTGTTTCAACATCTCTTTTGGTTCTTTGGCCATCCAGAGGTTTACATCATGATCCTTCCAGCCTTTGGGGTGATAAGCCAAGTGATATCAACCTTTGCTGTCAAACCCATTTTTGGATATTTAGGCATGGTTTATGCGATGGTTGCGATCGGATTTATTGGGTTTGTTGTCTGGGCGCACCACATGTTTGCGGTGGGGATGGATGTGAATGCGAACGCTTACTTTTCTGCAGCGTCCCTCATCATTGCGGTACCTACGGGCATTAAAATCTTTAGCTGGATTGCAACCATGTGGGGGGGCTCTTTAAAATTTGAAACCCCTATGCTTTATGCGATTGGCTTTATTATTTTATTTGTCATCGGCGGCGTTACAGGCGTTACCCTTGCTAATGGCGGGGTCGATATTGCAATGCATGACACCTATTTTGTGGTGGCGCACTTTCATTACGTTCTCTCGATGGGCGCTCTCTTCGGCGTTTTTTCAGGGTTTTATTATTGGTTCCCAAAAATGTCAGGACACATGATTCCAAAATGGATGGGAAACCTTCAGTTTTGGCTTATGTTTGTGGGCGTGAATATTATTTTCTTTCCGATGCATTTCTTGGGCCTTGCTGGCATGCCGCGTCGCATTCCTGACTATCCCGATGCGTTTGCCGGGTGGAACTATGTAGCCTCTGTGGGATCTGTCATAACGTTTTGTGCAGGACTTTTCTTTGCCTACATTGTTTTTTATGCGTTTAAGTGGGGGAAGAAAGCTCCCGCCAACCCGTGGGGAGCAGGCGCTACAACTTTAGAATGGATGGTTTCATCTCCTCCCCCTTTTCATACGTTTGAAACGCAGCCGCGGGTGTCGTGAAAAAAGGAACGATGCACATGAAACAAGAATTCTGGTGGCAACACTTTATTTCCCTTGGAATATTCATCCAACGGCTTGAAGAAGTCTTGCAACTTCCTGATCTTCAAACAACTGACTATTTACAAGCCGCAGCTATTCAATATTTTGAGTTTTCCATTGAACTTTACTGGAAGGTTTTAAAAAAGTTTCTTGCTTATGAAAAAGTTAATACGACAACCCCTCGAGATGTTTTAGCAAAAGCCTATCAATTTGAGCTTATTAATGATGAAAAAATTTGGCTTGAGATGCTAGACAATAGAAATATAACGTCTCATATATATCATCAAGAAGAAGCAAAAAAAGTATTCGAAAGTATTTTAAATTCATACTATCCTGTGATGAAGAAAACTTATGCAAAATTAAAAGAACGATTTAATGAATCGAGTTAAGGAGCTTTTTTTCTTACCCACACTAGAAACCTATTTCTCCCTCCTCAAACCACGGGTGATGTCGCTTGTTGTGTTTACAGGCCTTGTGGGGCTTTTAGTAGCCCCAGGTCATATTCCTTTTTATAAGGTGGCCATAGCCATCTGTTGTCTTGCGATGGGGAGTGGCGCTGCAGGGGCTTTGAATATGTGGTATGAGCGCGACATTGATGCGCTGATGGAGCGCACAAAGAGGCGTCCCCTCCCGCAGGCAAAAATTAACCCCAAAGATGCCCTTCTCTTTGCGCTTGCGCTTGCTGGGCTCTCTGTGGGGGGGATGTATACGTTTGTGAATTCATGCGCTGCGTTTTATTTAGCGTTTGCGATTTTATTTTATGTGGGTGTTTACACGGTCTGGCTTAAACGCTGTACCCCTCAGAATATTGTCATTGGGGGTGCGGCAGGGGCGCTTCCCCCCGTTATTGGATGGGCCGCCGTGATGAATGAAACGGCGTTGTTGCCGTGGATTTTATGGGGGATTATTTTTCTGTGGACGCCGCCTCATTTTTGGGCGTTGGCTCTTTATCGAAATGAAGACTACAGGCGTGCAAATGTTCCCATGTTGCCTGTGATTGCGGGGTGTGATACAACAAAAAATCATATTCTTTTATATAGTATAGCCCTCGTTTCTTTAACGCTTCTTCCTGTCTTTTTGGGGGAGTTAGGTCTTTTTTATGGCAGTGTTGCGGGCGTGTTAGGACTTATTTTGATAAGACTGGGACTTAAGCTAAAGGGTTCCTTTGACCCTAAAGAGGGACTCCATCTTTTCTTCTTTTCCATTGTGTATTTGTTTTTATTATTCTTAAGCATGCTTGTGTAAACTTTGAGAGGACAGTATGAAATTTTTTATTGATACGGCGAATGTTGCAGACATTAAGGCTCTTGCGGCTACAGGCCTTATAGATGGGGTGACGACGAATCCGACACTTATCGCGCAAAGCGGACAGCGGTTTGAGGATGTGATTGCTGAGATTTGTGATCTTGTTCCTGGCCCTGTGAGTGCGGAAGTAATTGCAACAGACCTTGAGGGGATGCTGCGTGAGGGCCGGTATTTAGCAAAAATTGCCTCGAACGTGATTATCAAAGTGCCCTTAACCATGGAGGGACTGAAAGCTTGTCATACCTTCACAAAAGAGGGGATATCCGTCAATGTGACCCTTTGTTTTTCTGCTGCTCAAGCCATTTTGGCGGCAAAAGCGGGAGCGACGTTTGTGTCGCCTTTTATTGGTCGTCTTGATGATTTGGGAGAGTCAGGCATGGCGCTCATCCATCAAATTGTTGAGATTTATAGAAATTATCCAGATTTTAACACAAAAGTTCTTGCGGCCTCCATCAGGAGCCCGCTTCATGTGGTCGATGCAGCTCTTGCAGGGGCAGATGTGGTGACGCTTCCCCCCAAAGTTTTCCAAGCGCTTTATTCTCACCCCTTAACCGATAAAGGACTTTCTAGTTTTCTAGCTGATTGGAAAAAAACGGGCGCAACGCTTTTGCCTCAATAGGCTCCGAGATATTATGAGGAAATCCTCAACGTTACGGATGACACAAGGGCTGCAAATGTGTGAGGTAAGGTACAGTAGGGTCGAAATCCTATTGCTGCCCTATGCTGGTACTATATTTGGAGTCTGCATTTAGAGTTGATACAGAGGTCCTACGAAGACTTTGGTGCTGTGCACGCATAAGTGCCTGTTGTTACACAATTATAACGCCATTCTCAACTTTCGCATGAATTAATCAAGGACTCAAATTGCAAGTGGGAATTCCCGAGTAATTTATTTAGAAATACACATACAGTATGAGATAGAATTTTTCTTGTGATACGATTTGTGAGATACTATATTTTACGTGCCCGTATTTTTTCAATATTGAAACGTTCTGTTAACTGTCCTATGACTGTCTCAACGAGACGCCTTGTGGAGACCAGTCACTTAATGAATCTCTGAGGACGAAGCTCTTGCATATTGGAACGAACGGCAGTTTGTAAAATTAAGCCCCGTATATTGACGCAATTCATCTTGGTACTCTTTCCCAATTAATCCTTTATCTGCAATGATCATTCCCTCTATTTCCTTAGCCACATCCCACAAGGAATCTCTCTCATCAATATTGGCAGCTGTCGTTGTTATGTCTGTAATAGTACCTTCGGAGTTAATGAGGACATTGCCTTTGAAACCGTAGTACTTTTCATTTTTATACCATTTCGCATTCAATAGGTGGATATTCTGGATTGCTTCGCTTCGCTCGCAATGACGGAAATTGGCGTCATTGCGAGGAGCCGAAGGCGACGAAGCAACCCAGTTTTGTCTGCCACTTGATTGATAAGTGGTATTAGAAGCACAATGGCTATAGGCAGCCTCCTCACCCCTAAATATGCGAAAAATAGGCTCTTTTGAAATGGCACACCGGCATTGGAAAACCATCCGCCATGTGAAGAGAATCAGAAAAGGCACCCGGTTGGTTCGCTAGCTTTTTATGAATCATCTGTTTGACTCTCCATAGATTGGAGCTTGGCAAAATTTGCACGTGATCCCAATTTGGGGAACAAGTCTCTCCAATGGTTAAAAATACTCCCACGCTCCTTTATCTGTAACAATTCCTAAAAACTCGGCAACAATTTCCATTGTAACAACCTCACTATCAGATAAATCTGGCTCAAAACCACGTTGCCGGAGCTTCTTCTGTCCCATTGCTTCTTTTGATAAATCATCTATCACACAATAGACCGTTATGATAAATTCTTCTATAGACATAGCTTCCTCTTATTTTTATTGGCTTTTTCAAACACAATATTATATCAGGTTGCTATGTCTTCCAACGCCTTCTAAAAGTTGAAAATGGCGTAATATTTGTTGACCATCTGTATGACTTGGGGGCTTTCCCAATCAATACCCCCAGAAATGCGGCCTACTTCGTTTCCTTGTGCGTCAATAAAAATTGATGTCGGCAAACCACTCGCCCCTAAGGCGCCCATAAGTTGTCCTGAGTTGTCTAGATAAATAGGAAGGTTTTTATAGCCATGGCGGGCGTAATAAGCCTTAACAGTGTCCAACCCATTATCTTCAGAAATAGTGATAACTTCTCCTCCTTGGTCATGAAATTTCTTTGCAAAAGTATTTAGGGTGCCCATCTTTTTTACGCATACGGGACACCAGGTTGCCCAAAAGTTTATGATTAGGGGCTTTCCTTTAAATTGTTCAAGCGTAAGCGATTTCTGATTGGCATCAATAAAAGGAATCTGGAAAATAGTAACGGGTTTAGTAGAAAAGGTAGGGAATGCAGCGCGCACACAACAAAGATCATACCAATAGCCAAGCCCTACAAAAAAAATCGCCACAAGGCCTGTAATAATTAAATTGTCTTTCTTTTTCCAAAAGGACATGATTTTTCCTTTCAATTGTGGTTAATATTTCCTTAAATTGATATTCTATCATGGGATAAAAAATGAAGCCATCTAAAATTCTAACCGCCGTTCTTCTTACAGCCTGTTTTTGTTTAACAAGCTGTGGACGTAAGCTGCCGCCTAAACCTGCGGAGGGCTCTAAAGTTACGTATCCGGGGAGTTATCCGAAGCCGGAGTAATCAGTAATTCCTCTCAAAATCAGAGATAAGAGGACGGGTTAAGACACGTACTTTTGGATAAGACTGATTCTTCATTTTCTATTTTATGGGGGGCAGCTTAGTTTATTGACACAATCACTTAACGACTCTTTTGTGTCCTTAATATCAAATAATAGCATCGTGGAGTTAAAACTGTATTAATGGAAGGAAAAAATATGTAGAAATTTTCTTATCAGAAAACCCTGAAAAGAGGGGATGGGATTCGAACCCACGATACAGCTTTCGCCATATAACGGTTTAGCAAACGCTTAAGGCGTTGAACTGATAATAAATGCTAACAAATTATATCAACGAAATCAACTGATTGAGACGAGTATCAGTTGTCGTTTATGTTGGTTTGTTATCATTTTTTGTCCCCAACTGTCCCATGAGTGTCCCATGGAATGGTATGTTTTTGGACCTTTCGAAGATCCTTCTGTAAAGCCTCATGTTAAAAGTCGCTATCTAGTTAAGGTAAGACTGAGCAGTTGAGGAGAATTATTTTGCACCAAGACTGTGCGCTAAAGAAAAGCAGAAAAGCCCTAATCATATATAGGTTAGAGGCTTTTTGGAATATTATGAGGAGGTGGCTAATCTATTCATTTTTCCACGACCAGCCTCGCCTATTTATCCTAGCCTTGCCCTATAGCGCGTCACCCCTCCATTGGTGACACGCTATAGGAAGCGGTACTTTATGAGGCAGGAGCTAGATCACGGTCTACAAGTTTTTGTTTGGGTCCTGAGGTATGTTTTAAGTATGAAAAGAACCCAACAAAGAGACCTGCGGCAGCTACAGCACCAGCAGCAAAAGCGAAGGGCTTAACATTGCTCATTACACATTGGGACGTTGTTTTTTTTTCTCCTTCTCCGTCACAACTTTGGCAAGGAGTATGGTGTGTTTGAACGCGCACCGTCAGGCTTCTCTCTTGGCCTGGCTCTCGTTGTTGAACCCTGGTAAGACCATTGTTAGGTTTGTCGCTTGTAGGATGGTCTGGGGGATTGGCGAAAACTCCCGTAGGACTTAGGGCGTTGGATGCCACTAAGCAGCTAATTAATATAACTTTTAATGGTTGAAGTGACGTTTTCTGCATGTTAAAATTCCTTTATTTTTTTTATTAAATTTTACTAGGGAATTTTATCTTCTCACCTTTTCCATAAATGTCAATCCCCCTAAAAAGAAAAAGTCGCATAATTCCTGAATGAATTCTACGGCGGTTAGGTGTATCTCTTAAGCAGACTGAAAGACGTCTTTGTACATCTCTTCCAAATCCTGACATTCCTCTTTTGAAAAGGCCTTGAACTCTTTTTCCCTAGCTCTTTTCGAAAGGATGCCGTTGTTTTGATGCAAAAAGCGAATAAGTAAATCGGTGAGATGGTTGGGAATATCAAACTTCTCATGAATGGCAGTTTTTAATTGATCATATTTTTCTAAATACCCAATTTCCTGAGGAAGAATTTTGTCGATCGTTTGCCAGACACACTCATAAAGAAATTCTGCTTGATGTGTCACATCAAAATAACGGTACAGGTCTTTTGTATCATTCAGCACCTCAACATTCCCATCAGGTGTGGGCTTCCATTCTATAAATTCTAGTCGTGGGCGCGAATAGGATTCAAGGATGCACCTATAGGCATCAATATGCTCTAAAATAACTGTTGAGACAGGGAATATAATGCCAAAAGGGGCGAATCCACTTTCTGCCAGAATATGGTGAATGATATAGCGATGGAGGCGGCCGTTTCCATCTGCAAAAGGGTGAATGAAAACAAAACCAAACGCAATAAGAGCCGCACAAAGGATAGAATCAAGAGGCCCTTTTTTAAGCTTCTGATATGCTTCAATTAATCCTTCCATTAAAGAAGGAAGATCTTGCGGTCGAGCTGAAATATGATCCGGCAAAGGCGTTCCTGTTGATCTCTCATGGACGCCGATGAATCCCCCTTCTTTGCGCAATCCCATAGGAACAAAACGTTGATCTTCGATAACAATTTTTTGGAGACGCGTTAACTCTTGAAGAGTTAAAGGCGCGAGGCCCGCTTGCCCAATAGCTCTTCCCCACCTCTCTGTCCTGCTTTTTCCCGGATGCTCTCCTTCTATTTCAAAGGACGCTCTTGAATCCTTTAGGAGTAAAAAAGCTGCAGCCCTTGCCAGTACATCTGGATGAATGGCTCTTGTTTCCTCACGAGCGCGTTCATTGAGGCGAAGATTAATGTATTTCTCCAGCTTTTCTGTTCGACGAAGGAAAGGACAAAACTCTCGCACTCCCAACAAATTATTGCGAATACGATGTCTTTTGGAAACTTCAGAAGAGGCCACATAATACTTTTGGGGATCTAAAAGATCGATAAAATTTCCTATTCTGAGGTCAGGAAGATCAAGAGACCTTTCCATAAGCCATTCATAAAGAAACCAGATGCGCCGGCTGTATTGACTTGTAGGTTCTTGGTGGACCCAGGTTTCAATCGTTTGCTGGTCAATTTTCTGAAATAATAATTTAAGAACAGTAAGATCAATGCCTTCATGTTTAAGGGCAAAGGTCAAATGAGCCACAAGCGTATCCTCGGGCTTATAGCGAGGTGTATAGATAGACCACGCACCCGTCTCATACCGTTTATGACGCTGGCTAATAGCAGCAAGCTTTTCAGGAAGCGGCACCTTGAGATCAAAAACCTCAATAAGAGCAGAATATCCTGCAAGCCACATTTCCGATTCAGGAAGTGACCTTCCTTGAAAAAGAATTACAGGATGTGAAGATAATTTATACACCTCGTTCTCCATGAAAAATGAGTTCCATCCGTGAATTTTAGCTTTAATAGAATTGTATTGTGAAAAATGATTATAATCAACTTCTTTGCACAGAAGAGATAAAAACAGGTCGCTATTTTTTAGCAAATACGAAGGTACACTTTAAAGTGAAAGGTCTCTTGCTTTGGTGCGGGCTACTTCTCTTTCGATTTGACGTGCTCTTTGTTCAAAAGCAAGGCGTCTCTGGTATTCTTCATGAGCGCGTTCTGCCTCTCGATGGTGTGCATGCCCGCGAGTTGTTTTCTTAGAAGGTGTGTGTTCCAGCTTTTGAGTGTGTCCATGAGTGTGGTCACGATGTTGAATCGCCTTACGTAAATCTTGCGGAAGATTTCTCTCAACTACCTGTTTTACCTCTTGAGAGGAGGGTGCAAATGGGACATTAGGCTGATATTTATATTCTTTATGAGAAATAAGTCTGTTTTTTCCATGTTCTTTTCTTTCTTCTTTGACGTCGGCTTCTCTTTCAAGAGAGGGGGATACCAAAAAATCTTTTGTATTCTTCCACTCATTTAAAAGCCTTTCTGCACGCTCTTCTTCTCGAACGCTTTGGTATGTGGGTATGGGGGCCCTGATGTCCTTGTCTCTTTGAATGCCCAGAAAGTGATCGGCAACTTTCTGAAACGCTGCTTTTGAAACAGCCCCCATGGCTTTAAGCTCATTTGAAAGACGAGCAAAGAGTTTTGTAAGCAGCTTATCATCTTGAGTCATCAATTGCGCATCAACACTCAAGTAATCTGAGGAGGAAAGCTTTTCCCCTGATTTAGAATTTCTGCCAAAATCATCCTCTATCTCTTTTTTAGTTTTATAGAGAAATTCCTCTTTTTGAATATGACCGGATTGTTTCAGCAAGTGGCGTGCTTTGATAGTAAGATCAGAAACATCTTTGTTGCTAAAGGCCAACATAAGGGGGGCTTTTCCTTCATCCTTGTCTGCATTTTGATCGTGGAGAGATGCATGCCAAGCTTTCAGCAGGGCTTCCTTGGTGTCATTTCTGACGGAAATCTCTTGTGATAAAGCGCTGTTCTTTTTAACCCCATACTCAGCTGTTGCCTTCTCAACAGTTTTCCAGTGGAGATAGGTCATGTAATCCTGATGGTCTTTAATGAGGAAAGAAGAGGATGATGAAGCAGAAGGACTTTCCCCAGATCTCTCGTTTTCTTTCTCTGCATCCCTCATCATTTCACGATAGATGCGAGCTGAGACGCGCGTGGAAATAATAGAGAGTTGTCTAAGCTTCTCTTGATCATTCGTTGCAAGGGCATCAGAAAGAGAGGGGACTTTTTCTTCAATGATGTGAACATGACCCTTGTCCATATAAGCTTGAATAGCTTGCTGAGTTTCTTGCTTTCCAAACAAGCGTGTCGCTTCTTTCTGCCACTCTTCTCGTTGACGGATGACCGTGTTTAATTCTGATTTCCCAATACGCTCTGTAATCAACCTAAATCCAGGACCGGCTTCAACAGGTTGAAGCTGTGCTCCATCCCCAACAACGATCAATTTGACTCCTAAATGCTTAACAGCTCCAAGAAGGGCGGAGAACCGCTCCACATCCACCATCCCAGCTTCATCTACGACAAGAACACTGTTTGGCTTATAATGGCATCTTCCTTCTTCAAAGCTTTTGAGGAACTTATGAAGAGTGGTGGACTCTATCCCGCTTTGTTGAAGATTCTGAGCCGCTTTCCCTGTAGGGGCTAGACCATAAACAGCATACCCTTGCGCTTTCCAGCTCTCTTGGCAAACGCCAAGGGCTGTTGCTCCTGCAATTCCCACAATGCATTTGAGTTGGCCAGGCTTAACTAAATGATGGATGGCCTGGAGCTGGTCTTGAGAAAGACCATCTAGAATTCCTTTATCATGAAGTGATTGGTTGCCTTTTTGAATGGCATTTTCGATAAAGAGTTCTCCAACTTCATGGCTAGGAGCCTTGTCTAAAGCCTCAGCGGTTTTAAGAAGAGACCGTTCTGCTTTAAGAAGAGTGCGTGTTGTATAAATAGCTTCTTCTTGTTCTAAAGCAACTTCACCTTCTGCCTTTCTGTTTTCCCATTTTAGAAGAATGAGTTCATTCGAGTTTCTTAACCTGGCATCCATTCTTTCAAAGAGAGCCGGATCATCAATATACTGATGCAGCTTTTTTTGAACATCGCCCCACATGAAAGTGGCATGATGTCTTGAAATAATGTCAAAGATTACTTCAGGACGGCGTAGAATACGATAGAGGTTGCGCAATTGAACAGCATGAAAGGCTTGAGCCTTCTCTGTGGCAAAGGCGTTTTCCGTTTTATCCCCTAAAGCTTTTGCTTTTTCTTCAATCTCTAAAACCCCTGCTCCTCGTTTTGGTTGAGGCTCAATGTCAATCCTCCGTTCTTGATAAGATCGATAGTCAATACGCACATCATGACCATGAAGCTTCAGGTGAAAGTTGGAATACGCCGCCCACTGTTCCCGGAGTTCAAAAATAAGAGCTTTCTTGTTCCAATCATTTTCTTTTTTTACATGAAAGCCATTCTCTGAAAGCCGTCGTGTTGGAACAAGAACATGGCAATGTGGTTTTTCTTCTCCAGTTTCTTCATCCTTATCAAAATGAAAATTAAGTAATGCAGCCATGCCACGTGAAGAAATCTGATCTTCGACAAATTCTTTCGCTAAAGCGATATTTTGCTCAGGAGTTAGTTCTCGATGAAGGGAAAATTCGAATTCACGCCAAACCTGCGCATCAATTCTTTTTTCCGCTGCTTCAGCTTTTTCAGATAAAGCTTGAATGCCGGTCTGCCGATCCTCCTTTATCAGTTTCTGAATTTCGATTGCCCACTCAGGCGCGTCCTTCGGCAATACGAGTTCTACATGTTGTACATCCTTATTCTTATAAATAAAAGTTTCGCCTGTTTGTGTATCCGTCAACTCAATTCCAGCACGATAGGCGACCGCGCGCACCGTACTTCGCGTACCGCGAGAAAGGACTTTTGCACTGAAATGAAACAAAGCCACGGCTAATGTGCTTCCTTAAACTTTAAATGTTTATCTTTTATCCGTGCTCTCCTAAGTCAAAATCACATTCGAAAAAACCCATAATGGTCCGAGGTGCGTGCACCGGAGAGCTATGTTGCATCAGCAACATGTAAGCGCGCTTGTCGGACATAAATGCTGTCCTCCAAGACGGTCTTATATTTATCATAATTTCAATATAAAAACAACATTTTTCAAAATATTTAAGATAAAATTGATATCAATTTTATTGACTACAATAAAAATTAGTGTTAAGATGAAGTATAAAAAGTCCCTATGGAATCAACCCGGGCAATCTAAAAAAGAGTGAATTCGTATGAGAGAAAAAACTAAACCAATAAATCCAAGCCTTGTAGCGCATAATAAACAAGCGCACATAGAACAGAAAATCACAACGGAGACGCAAAATACGAATAAAGTCTCTCAAGTGAGCCAAAGGCTTATTCTTGCTGATGAAAAAATCACTCAGCTCAGAAAGAGACGAGAAAAATTACAAGCTCAACAAGCTCTTCTTTTTTTAAAAGAAACTCAGAAGATCTTTAACACGGAGTTCTCAACTGACCTGGCATTGAAGATTTTGGAAAAAGCATGGAAGCCAGAAGGAAAAAAGAGGCAGGAACAGAAAGAGCCAAAAAGAGAAAGAGAGGAGAAGACAGACAGCTCTCATTCTTTTCGCGATTCTTCTTCTGCAAGTCCTAAACAAGAGGATTCATCATCTCTCCCAACTCATCCTGCATGCTGAGCGAAGAAGAGTCAGAATCATGGATAATCTTGAAGCTTCTTCCCATGAGATGCGGCGAAAAAGAACGAAATCGTTGATCCAATTGGGCTCTCTTATTGGGCAATCCGGGTTGCTCGAAACTTTTGGCATTGTTTTAGGAAAAGACCTGCAAAAGGATCTTGAACAAAAAAGTGAGGTTTCTTCTCTATTTTACGGTCTTGTTATGTTTAATCAAATGGTTGTTGAGGGAGAGATTTTTCAAAAAGACTTATGGGTGCAACGGGGCTTGCAACAATTAAAAGAGATGAAGGGAAAAAATTCTAAAATGCCTGTTGTTAAATAAGGCAGGCACTTGTTCTTATATGATCATTCATTTTAGAATAGAAAAGTTCCTATCATGCTTACGATATAACTCTTAGGTTAGAAATGCACTCAAAAGATTCTTTTCTTCTCAATTCTGAAGAAGCGCATGTCTGGTCTGCCTGCTTGTCAGAAAATGAAAATAAGGTTCTTTATTTTACCTCTCTCTTGTCTCAGGATGAGAAGGAAAAAGCAAGCCAGTTTAGATTTCCTAAAGATCAAAAAAGATATGCAATCTCTCGAGGTATTCTCCGATGTCTGTTGGGAAAATATTTAAGAGAAGACCCAGAAAAAATAGAGTTTTTGTATGGCCTTTGGGGAAAACCTTGCTTGCCACAAGAAAAGAATTTATTTTTCAATCTTTCTCATTCAGAAGATTATGTATTATACGCTTTTACACAAGGATATGAGGTAGGCATTGACATAGAGTTTATCGATCCTAATCTTGAGTTAGAAGATATGGCACGAAGTGTCTTCTCTGCAGAAGAGTTTTTTTATTGGGATGACCTTTCTTCTGAGGGGAAGAGAAATTCATTCTTTAAACACTGGGCTTCAAAAGAAGCTTTTTTAAAAGCTGGAGGAAAAGGATGGTTAGAAACTCGAGAAACACCTGCATTTTTTGAGGCCAGAGCTAAAGCAAGTGACAAACCAAAATCACAACAAAGTGGCAGGTTGTTAAAAAATGACAAGGTAATCTATCCTTACTGTTTTGACGATATTCCTGGGTATGCAAGCGCTTTATTTGTTGAGGGGCCTTCTTTGCGGCCCTTACATTTTACTTGGGGTTCGACCGTTTATGAAAAGGTAAATGACAAAGGACTTTAATAAATATTGCTGGAACAGTAAAATTCTTTAATGTGTCACTGACTGACGCATCTATCCTTCATAAGAGGAGATATAGTGGAAATAATTTCTACCTATTTAGTGAACAAATCCTGCATTCCCTGCCAAGGGAGCATGCTGCCATTAACTATTGCAGAGAGTAGTAAGCTGCTTAAAAAGCCTGATTTTGGACGCAAAGAGAGAGGGCGCTTTTTCGAGATTGCGCTTTTTGGGTGCCAAAAAAACGAGACTAACCCGAGATTCAGGTAAGCAAACGCACCGTTTGCAGGATTGTTAAGGCCAAGAGGCCGAACATCAGTTGAGAAAAGACTTTTGCATGGCCTTTTACAGCAATGAATCGCCTGCCAAAGTTATCTTTGATACCACTTATCAATCAAGTGGCAGACAAAACTGGGTTGCTTCGTCGCCTTCTGCTCCTCGCAATGACGCCAATTTCCGTCATTGCGAGCGAAGCGAAGCAATCCAGAATATCCCACCTATTGAATGCGAAATGGTATGAGATTGCTGTTGACGCGCTCTGCAGCGCTACGCTCCTTGTAGCGCACTTCCTCATGAGGGGCAAAGCAACGTTCATCTGTTGGATGGCGATGATTAAAATCAATCAAAGCTATGTGTCCCAGGGATGCGCTGTGCTCTCGAATGATCTTTGCATCATAAGCAGCATCCATCAGATCATAGCAGTTTGTGATCCGTTGATGTGTTAAAATTGCAAGAGGAAGGCTCACTTGGCTATCATGAAGAGAGGCTGAGGTTAAAATAGCACTGATGGGGATATCTCCGTCTGCCGTATCAATGTGAAGTTTATAGCCCTTCCATTTGACGTTCAATCCCTTGCTGTTCTTTTTTGTCCCAAAGTCACAAGCGTTCGGCAGATCAGTGAGCATTTGAGATAAGGTCATTTTTAATTGAAGCTCTAAACGCGTTGGATCAGGCTTGGGGCGTGTCTCCCCTTTTTTAGGACGTCCTCTCTTTTTTGGCTTAACCTTTGGTAATACTTTTGGGGTAAAGGTCTTTACAGATTGTTCGCGTGCCTCAATGGCTGTGGCATCTCTAGAGATGTGGCCAATTAAGCGTTCAGAGTGAATGGTTCGCACAAAGGCTTCATGGGCTCGAGCGCTCAGCTCACATTTGGCAAACTCCGCAAAGGCCCTTGAGAAGGTTGAAGCAGAAGGAATCGCGCAGCGCGTCTGCCATCCGCACAGACGCCTTAAGACAGGATCACAGTGCAAGCGGTCGATGAGAGAGGTTGTGCGAGGAAAATTATACACAGCCTTGGCAAGAAAGGCCCGAGCTAGCGCTGCACGATCCTCTTGTGGTCGACCAACACATCTCCAATAGGTTTTTATGAAAGCGTCAACGCGAGCAAATTCAAGGACTATCACGAGCTGCTGATGCTTTTCTGTAAAAGGACCCACCTCTTTCTCCAAAATCGGAAAAAGAGTGGCTTGAATGGTGCTCCAATGTTGTGATAAATTTTTCATGTAGGAGCCTTTTGTTTTTGGGTTAATTGGTTGTTTTTTTTCCAACTCCATTAAACCACAATTACAGAAGGTTACCTGCTGTTTTTTAAATATTTTTCATATTTTTTGAAAAAATAATTCCACTCGTTTCTCCAATTTTGCAATTGGCTCCTTTATTTTGACAAAAACAAAGAAAGATTATGGACCTTGCAGCCCCTTCTCGAAAGATATCAAACTCTATTGCACTGAAATTTGGCAAGAACAAAATGCTTGCCCTCCAACTAAATTGAAAGAATCTCATCATATGGGGGTTTTGAAGACCAGTAAAACTTGTATTTTACACTCCTGACATTATTGTGCCGAGGGTCTTTTAACACATTTCAGACAATTTTTATATCGGATGATAATGAAATATGTGGAAAAAGAAATCAATCAACTTCTTCACACTTCACTATTTCCTCAATTGTGATTGAAGATATTTAAAATAGATGCGAAATTGTTTTTTATCTGCCTTTGGATGAAAAATTCCCCTTGCAGATAGAAAGTTTAAAAAATTTTTATTTTCATAAATAGCGCCTAAATTTTCTTTGCTATCCTTTTTTTCTCCAGAGCTTTCCAAATATAAAGGGAGAAGAGGGAAAAAAGAGTTGTTCTCCGATATGGAAGCTATGCGTTCTTTCCATTCTTTATAAGAAATTACAGAGAATGCAAAACCAAACTCTTTAATCCAGTTAAATACTTGAGTAAAAGAAGGTGAAGAAGCTGAGCTCAGATTGAATACTTTATTGCGCCATTCTGTTGCAAGAGATGAATCTACGACAAATTTTGCTGCGAAATCAACGGGAAGTGCATTTAGCGTTCTCTCAATATTTGGAGCAAAACCCATCTCCATGCATCCTTTAATCATTAGCATGAAGTGATTTTTATCAATTGGACTGATGCCCTTTAAACTATCTCCCAAAATTTGGGGCAAGCGGTAAATAGAAATATTAACTCCCTTTTGACTAGCTTCTGATAATATTTTTTCTGACACCCACTTGCTTATAGAATAGCCCCCTTCTGTTCCTTGAGGCGCCGTCTCTGGGAAGCGTTCTAAAAAAACTCTGTTTTGTTGATCGAAATCAAAAACTGCTGATAATGTGGAAATATAAGAAAAATGTTTTGGGTGCTCTTGTCCGGCTAATTTAAGAAGTTCGATTGTACTTAAAACATTTGAAGCTCGTAGTTGAAAATAATCGTAAATATGATGGACAAAGGCTCCATTATGATAAATATGGCCAATTTCTCTAGCAAGGCTCTTAAACAAGCTACTATTTAAACCTAACTGAGGTTGGGACAGATCTCCTGCAAGAGGAACTATTCTAGGCTCATTTTTCAGAGACTCAAGTTCATAGTAAGATATAGTTTCATTAAGGCGCGCACGGGCATGTAGGTAATCTTTGGCGCGAATTAAACAATATACTTTACCTTTTGTCTTAGAAATCAATTCCTTAAGCAAATTTATCCCCACAAATCCGTTCGCGCCTGTGAGCAAGATAGATTGTGAGCTATCCACAACTAAGGACCTACTTTCTCTGTAAGAAAATTTTTTTTCAAGCGCTATATCCTCTTCAATTGATTTTTTTAAGTTTATTGAGAGATTCCCGATTTCATTCTTTTCTATAAAAGATGCTAATCGTTCAATTGTTAATTGATTAAAAAATTCTCGTAATGGAACAGATAAATTTAATTTTTCCTTGATCTTAAAAGTAAGCTGAGCAGCTAAAAGAGAATGACCGCCTAATTCAAAAAAATTATCATGAATTCCTATTTGTTTAATTTTTAGAAGATCTTGCCAAATTTTGCACAATATCTTCTCTGCTTTCGTTCGAGGAGCTACGTAATCTTTTGAATTTATTTGATATTCAGGGGATGGCAGAGCTTGTCGATTTACCTTACCATTTACAGTTAATGGAAAAGTCTTAAGAGTGACAAATGTGGAGGGGATCATGTGCTCAGGTAACCGCTCCTTTAGGTATGAGCGTAATTCCGTTATTGTAAGACTCTCTCTCTGTAACACAAGATAGGCGACTAATCTTCTGTCTCCAGGTATATCTTCTCTTGCTATGACTATAGAATCTTTTACTTGAGGGTGTTGCAGAAGAGCAAATTCTACTTCACCTAGCTCAATGCGATAACCTCTGATTTTTACCTGATGATCAATACGTCCAATAAATTCAATATTGCCATCTGGCAGATAGCGAGCAAGATCTCCTGTCTTATAAAGTCTTGTATTCTTACTCTTCCGTCTTTCCTTTGCTGTTTGAAAGGGATTAGGAATAAATTTTTCTGCAGTCAGTTTTTCTTGATTAAGATACCCCCTCGCTAGTCCATCTCCCCCTATATAGAGCTCTCCTGCTATTCCTATAGGCACAGGGTTTAAATATGGATCAAAGATGTATAAGGAGGCATTCCAGATAGGTTTGCCGATGGGTATTCGTTCGCAAGACGCATTGTGTGTACAATGAAACACTGTTGTGCATATAGTTGTTTCTGTAGGCCCATAAGAATTATGTAAGTCTATATCTTTAATGTATTTCACTACATTATTCTTAATAGAAGGGCTAATCTCAGCTCCTCCAGAAATTATTAACCTGAGAGAGCTGAGTGCATTATTTTTATTTTGACCCAAAAATGTCTGTATTGCTGAAGGGACCATATCTATTACAGTAATTTCTTCCTTATTTAAAAGAGAAACAAAAGAAGATTGATCTTTATAATTGTCTAGGGTAGGCAAAACAAGTTTTGCTCCAGTTAAAAGAGCAAGGAAGATTTCTTCAATAGAGAGGTCAAAAGATAAACTTGCATTTTGTAGAATTTTATCATTTTTTGTGATGCCATAGTAATCTATAGCCCACCTACAATAGTTTGTTAAATTTTTTTGCTCAATCATCACTCCTTTAGGTTTTCCAGTAGAACCAGAAGTGTAAATAAGATAAACGAGATGATGGGGTGAATTTATAATAGGTGGGTTAGACGTTGGGTTGTGATTGATTTGCTTCCAATCTTCATCAAGCAAGAGAATTGTTCCTTGATAATCTTTAAATACTGTTTTGAGTGAAGATTGCGTCAGTAGAATAGGAGCTTTCGTATCTTCAAGCATAAAATTAAGACGATTTTGAGGATAAGATGGGTCAAGAGGGACATAGGCACCCCCAGCCTTAAGTATTCCTAAAAGACCTATTACCATTTCGAGAGATCTTTCAAGACTAATAGGAACAAAGACATCTGGTCCTATGTCGAGCGCTCTCAGACAATGAGCAAGTTGATTCGCTCTTTCATTAAGTTCTTGATAAGTCAATTCTTGGCCCTCATACACTACAGCTATATTATTAGGCACTCTTTCTACTTGTTCTTCGAAAAACTGATGAATGAGCTTATTTTGAAAGTATTCTTTTTGAGTCCTATTCCATTCGATTAGAATTTTCTTTTTTTCTTGCTTTGTAAGCATCTCAAGTTGGCAGATTTCTTTATCTGGATGTGCAACGATATCTTCTAAGAGACGCTTATAGTGCTTGATCATCCTTTCAACGGTTGATCCCTTAAAAAGGTCAATTGCATATTCAAAAGAACCTTGTAAGCCTTCTTGTGTTTCCATTAAATTCAGGGCTAAATCAAATTTAGCGATCGAATAGTCAAAAGAAACCTCTTCATTTGTTACTCCATCAAGATTTAGCTCGATAGTTCTTTCTGCATTCTGTAAAGTGAACATTACCTGAAATAAAGGCTCATGAGAAAGGCTACGCTCAATACGAAGTACATCTATTAGTTTCTCAAAAGGAAGGTCCTGATGATCATATGCACTCAAAGTCTTTTCTTTGACTTGTGCTAAAAACTCCTTAAAGCTTGCCTGAGGAGAAAGCGTAGTTCTTAACGCTAGAGTATTGACGAAAAAACCTATAAGATGCTCGATCTCTTCTCGATTGCGGTTGGCAATGGGAGAACCTATAATAATATCCTCTTCCCCACTGTAACGATAAAGAAAAACATAAAAAGTAGAAAGTAAAGTCATAAAAAGCGTGGTGTGTTGATCTTCACTTAGGGTTTTTAGTTTTTGAATTAAAGAAGAGGAAAATTTGAAACTTTTTTGTTTCCCCTGATAGCTTTGAATAGCAGGACGCATGTGATCTGTTGGCAGCTCTAAAAGAGTATGTGCTCCCTTAAGCTGCTCAGTCCAATAGCTTATCTGTTCTTGATAAACTGTTCCTGTTTCTTTTAAATATTCTCTCTGCCAAAGGGTGAAATCAGCATATTGAACAGGTAGAGAAAGAAGATGAAGGAGGAAACCCTTAAGTTCTGCATTATACACTTCTGATAATTCTTTCCCTAAAATGCTCATTGACCACCCATCTGCAATACTGTGATGAAGGGTGAGAAGAAAAATGTGTTCTTTTTTTGCTAACTTAATTAAATTTGCTCTTATAAGGGGATCATTTTCTAAATTAAAAGATTTTAAGATCTCTTTTTGAATATGTTCTTTAGCTTTTTCTTCTTGCTCCTTTCCTTTTAAAAAAGAAAGATCAATTATAGATAGATTAATCTTTAGGGTAGAGCGAATCTCTTGATATGGCTTTCCTTCATGTATTTTAATAGAAGTTCTGAGTACTTCATGACGCTTTATAAGATTATTGAGTGCCCTTTGAAGAGCTTTTAAATTAAGAGTACCTTTTAGTTTTAAAGCCAAAGGGATATTATAAAGAGCACTTTGAGGATTCAGTTGATCAATAAACCAAAGACGTTGTTGAGCAAAAGAAAGTGGTATTCTTCCTTGTCTTGGCTGAGGAATGAGAGGTAATGTACCATGCTTCATACTTTCTAGCTTGATGCATTTTGCAAGTTCAAGAACAACTGGTGTTTTAAAAAATTCCCTTAGAGGGAGTTCGACCTGGTAATGAGACCTAAGCCGAGAAACTACTTGGGTTGCTAGGAGAGAATGCCCCCCTAATTCAAAGAAGTTATCATAAATTCCTACTCGCTCAATTTTTAATACTTTCTCCCAAATTTCACATAATATTTTCTCTGTCTCTGTTTGAGGCGCTACGTAAGTTTTTTCATGTTTTTGATATTCAGGAGCAGGTAAGGCTTTCAGATCTATTTTAGCATTTGCTGTCAAAGGAAAAGTCTCAAGAGCTACAAAGGCAGATGGAACCATTTGCTCTGGCAAGCTCTTTTTCAAGTAGACTCTTAGTTTTGCTGCATCAAGAGTATCTCTTAGAAAGATAAGATAAGCTACTAGCCTTTTATCCCCAGGTATGTCTTCTCTCGCTATGACTATAGCTTCTTTAATTTGAGGGTGCTGCAGAAGAATGTGTTCTATTTCTCCTAACTCAATACGATAGCCCCTAATCTTTACCTGATGATCAATACGTCCAATAAATTCAACGTTGCCGTTTGGCAGATAGCGAGCAAGATCTCCCGTCTTATAGAGCCTACTATTCTTATTTTTATTTCTTTCCTTTTCTGTTTGAAAGGGATTAGAGATAAATTTTTCCGCTGTTAAGTCTGATTGGTTAAGATACCCTCTTGCTAATCCTTCACCTCCTATATGAATCTCTCCTGTAACTCCTACTGGTACAGGACTCAAATTTGAATCGAGGATGTAGATTTGAGTATTAATTATGGGACGACCTATAGGAACATTATCATTAAAGCTTTCACTATCTTTCAATAAATAATAAGTACTAAAAGTTGTTGATTCAGTGGGGCCATAGACGTGTATAAAATTCTCTGTATTTCTCGCATCAATTTGTTGTTTTATTCTTTTAGAGTCAGCTATCTCTCCTCCCACCATTAAATATTTTATTTTTCTAAAAATATTCAAATTTTCATCAAGGAGACGATTAAAAAGAGCGGTTGTTAAAAAGGCAGTATTTATGTTGTGATGTTTCAAAAGAAAATCTAGTTTTTCAGGAAAAAGAACGACTTCTTTAGGAATAATAATTAATCTCCCTCCACAAAGTAATGCACCCCAAATTTCAAAGGTAGCAGCATCAAAGGAAACATTTGACATATGTGCCATCGTCACAGAAGAATCAAAACAAATGTAATTTTGATTCGTTACAAGCCTGTTAACCGCTTTATGCTCGATCATAACTCCCTTAGGATTTCCTGTAGAGCCAGATGTATAAAGGATGTAGGCTAAATGATGAGATTTGGTAATGGGAGAAGGATTTGTAATAGGATAAGCACTAAATCTATCCTGTTCTTTATTTAAGAAAACTACTTTTTCTTTTGTTCGAGGACAATTATCTAGAACATTCTCTTGAATAAGAAGAAAGGAAGCTTGAGTATCTTCTAAAATATGAGATAGTCGTTTTTGAGGATAGCTTGGATCTAAAGGAACGTAAGCTCCGCCAGCTTTCAGAATTCCTAAGACACCCACGATCATTTCAAGAGAGCGTTCACTAATGATTCCTATAGGTGTATCAGGTTGAATGCCCTCCTCCCTTAAATAATGAGCAAGCTGATTTGCTTTTTGATTAAGTTCTTGATAAGTCAGGGCTTGATCCTCATATACAACAGCAATATTATTAGGAGTCTGCTCTACCTGCTTTTCAAATAGCTCGTGAATTGTCTTGTTTTCTGGGTAACTCCTTTGAGTGTCATTCCAATCAGTAAGAACTTGCTGTTCTTCTCCAGGGCTTAGCATCTTAAGCTGAGAAAGAGGCTTTGTTGAATGTACGACGATATCTTCTAAGAGATATTGATAGTGCCGGATCATTCGTTCAATGGTGCTAGCTTGAAAGAGATCAGTAGCGTATTCAAAAAACCCTTTAAGCCTTCCGTCTGTTTCTTCTGTAAGGCTAAGAGTTAGATCGAATTTTGCAAGAGGATACTCGAAATCTAGAGCTTCTATTTTTATTTCTTTCAAGCTAAAAGGATACTCTCTGTTTGCAGTTTGAAGGACAAACATTACTTGAAAAAGGGACTCATATGAAAGGCTTCGCTCAATTTTTAAATGATCTACTAGTTTTTCAAAGGGAAAGTCTTGATGGTCATAAGCTTCTAATGTCTTATTTCTAACTTGTTTAAGAAAATCTTTAAAACTCAAGTCTTGGGAAAGATTTGTTCTTAATGCTAGAGTGTTTACAAAAAAACCAATTAGGGGCTCTATTGCTTCTTGATTACGGTTAGCGACCGGAATGCCGACTACAATGTCATCTTGTTCACTATAGCGGTAAAGCAAGGTATAAAAGGCGGAAAGCAAAGTCATAAAGAGCGTCCCTTGCACCTCTTCACTTAGCTCTTTTAGTTTCTTTATTAGCTCTGCAGGAAGAGAGAAGCTTCTATGATGCCCCTTGTAACTTTGTATAAGAGGTCTTGGGTAATCTGTTGGGAGCTTAAGCATTGATGGAGCTCCTTTAAGCTGGGCTTTCCAATATGCAAGAAGCTTCCGATAGTTTTTCCCTTTCTCTTCTAGATATTTTCTTTGCCAAAGAGTGAAATCAACATATTGAATTGAAAGAGAAGGTAGCTTAGCGTCTCGATTTTCTAAAATTGCATTACCTGGGTATGCGGTTGACTCCACAAACAGCCTAAACTGACAAAATTTTGCAGTTGACTCCACTTGGCATTATTTGTAGTTTTTTCATGATATGAAAACTTACCCTGAAGATGCGGTTGAACTCATGAACATGTTTCCAGATGAGGAAGCCTGTTTGGATTATTTGGCAATGATTCGCTGGCCCCATGGATATCAGTGCTTGCGTTGCTCCGCGAGAGGCGCCTTAAAATTAGGCCGAGGACTCTATCGTTGTCAGTCCTGTAAATACGAAGGATCAGTGATTGTCGATACACTTTTCCAAGACACACATAAGCCTCTTCGATTGTGGTTCCAGGCCATTTGGTATGTTGTGAGCCAAAAGAATGGCGTGAGCGCCAGTGGTCTGCAACAATCACTTGGATTGGGCAGCTACCATACGGCATGGGAATGGTTACATAAACTACGTCGAGCTATGGTGAGGCCTGGGCGCGATAAATTGAGCGGCACCATTGAAATAAATGAAACGATGATTGGCAGCGAGCAACCAGGCAAAAAAGGGCGTGGAGCGACGGGAAAAACATTGGTTTTAATAGCAGCGGAAGAGACCCAATGGGGCATTGGACGCATTAGAATGGCTCCCATCAGTAATGCCTCCGGTGCGGTGTTAGACAATACCGTTCAGCAGATGGTTGAGATGGGTAGCACAATACGAACCGATGGCTGGGCTGGATATAGCGGATTAAGTAAGCTTGGATACACGCATTTGCAGATAGTTAATCGCAACGTGAAGAATGAGGATCTAATCGAGCAAGCCCATCTTGTTGCTGCATTACTTAAACGATGGCTAATGGGCACGCTTCACGGTGCAATTAATCACAAAAATTTGCCATATTACTTGGATGAATTTACCTTTAGGTTTAATCGAAGGACATCTAACTCGAGAGGAAAACTGTTTTATAGGTTAATCCAACAAGCGCTTGAAATAGACCCAATTCCAGCTAAACTACTAACGGCAGTTGAGGCTTAGTGGATACAGCTGCATAGGGTGTCTCGCTTGTGGAGTCAACCGCATACCCAGGTTGCATTATAAATCTCTGATATTTCTTGTCCAATAATGCCCATTGACCAGCCATCTCCAATGATGTGATGGAGGGTAAGGACAAACAGATGCTCTTCTTTCTTAAGCTTAATGAGGGCAGCCCTTATAAGAGGCCCTTCGTCCAGCTTAAAAGGTTTAAGAATTTCAGATTCAATATAGTTTTGAGCTTCATCTCTCTTTTTTTCTCCTGTTAATGAGAGCAAATCAACGATGGAAAGATTTATCGATAAAGTATCCTGGATAAATTGGAATGGATTTCCTTCGTTCACTTTAAAAATCGTTCTCAAAGCTTCATGACGATTGAGAATACTTTGAAGGGCTTTTTTGAGCGCTTCTTGATGGAGAGAACCTTTCAGCTTTAGAACTAACGGAATATTATAAAGAGGAGTCTCGGGCGTAAACTGGTCAATAAACCATAAGCGCTGTTGCGCGAAGGAAAGAGGGATGTTGCCTTCTCTTACTCTTGGAATAAGAGGTAAAAAATTCTGAATTTTTTTATCTTTTTTCTCAAACTTCTTCGTGATTTCATTAATCGTAGGCGCTTTAAAAAAATCTTTTAAAGGCAATTCAATTTGACAGAGACGTCGTATGCGTGAAATAATCTGAGTAGCTAAAAGAGAATTGCCACCAAGTTCAAAAAAGTTATCATGAATGCCAATTTTATCTATATGAAGGAACTTAGACCAGATAGAAGCGATTTTCTTTTCTAATTCTGTTTCTGGAGAAACATATTCATCTATAAGTGCCCTTTGTTCTAGGTCTGATTCTGGCAAAGACTTACGATCTATCTTTCCACTTGGTGTTAAGGGGATAGCATCTATAAATACAAAAACACTTGGTACCATATAATCAGGAAGTTTGCCTTCTAAATATTTTCGTAACTCCTGTATTGTTTCTCCTTCCCTTCTTCCTTCTCCCTGATTTTTTTTCTTGACGATGTAAGCTATTAAACGCTTTTGTCCAAGATCATCTTCTTTTGCATTCACCACAGCTTGATCCACAAGTTTATGATCATTCAAAATAGACTCTATTTCTCCCAACTCTATCCGGTATCCCCGTATTTTCACCTGCTCATCAATTCGACCTAAATATTCTATATTGCCATCAAGTAAGTAGCGCGCAAGATCCCCTGTCTTATAAAGTCTTGAAGAGGTGTCTTGGCTAAATGGATTTGTCACAAACTTTTCTTGAGTTAACTCGGGACGATTTAAATATCTTCTTGCTAACCCATCACCCCCAACATAAAGCTCTCCTGCAACACCTACTGGTACGACATTTTTTGCTTCATCTAAAATATATGCCTGCGTGTTCCCTATCGGTTTGCCTATTGGAACTGCAGATTTTACATTGATTTGATCAATTTTATATATTGTTGAATAAATAGTATTTTCTGTGGGGCCATATATATTGTACAAATCTCCACGTTTATGGAGTGAGCGTGATAAATCTATTGACAGTGCTTCCCCAGCTGTCATTATTTTAAAATTCTTGTGTCCTTGCCAACCATTATCAGCCAGCATTTTCCATACTGTAGGCGTAGCTTGCATACACGTGATTTCGTTATTTAAGAGAATCTCAATTAGCTTTACTGGATCTTTCCGTGCATCATGATCAACTATCGTAACCCTGCCCCCAACTAATAGGGGAATAAAATAATCTAGTACAGAAACATCAAATGAAAGTGATGTTACTGCCAAAAATGTATCCTTAGAGTTAATTCCAATTGCACGTATAATTGCAGATGAACAATTTAGAACACTTTGATGTTCGATGAGCACTCCTTTTGGTTTTCCAGTGGAGCCAGAGGTATAAATAACATAAGCTAGGTTTGATGAAGTGCCTACTAAGGAGGGGTTATCTTTTTGGTATTTTCTTGTGCGTTTTCTCCATTCTTCATTTAAAGGTATAACCTCTCCCTTATAATTTTTAAATTTCTCTTGGTAATGTTTCTGCGTTATCAAAACCAAAGATTTTGTATCTTCAAGCATAAATTCAAGTCGATCTTGAGGATAACTAGGGTCAAGAGGTACATACGCTCCTCCAGATTTAAGTATCCCTAAAAGTCCAATTATCAGGTCCAAAGAGCGATCAACACATAGAGCAACAAGACTGTCTGGCTTTATACCCTTCTCTCTTAACAGGTAAGCGAGTTGATTAGCCTTCTCATTGAGATCACTATATGTTAACTCTTTTCCTTCAAATACTGCGGCAATTGCATCTGGAGATTTATGGACTTGCTCTTCGAATAATTGATGGATTTGTTTTTCTTTTGGATAGTCGTATTGGGTGTTATTCCAATTTTCAAGAATGAGATGCTTTTCTTTTTTTGTGAGGAGCTTAAGAGAAGAAACGGGATCTTTATATTTATGTATAACTTCTTCTATTAAGAGTTTATAATGTGTGCATAATTTTTCAATAAATTTTTTATCATATTTTAATGCATTGTAATTAAATTTAAATTCAATATGTTCTCCTACATCATCATAGAGAAAAGATAAATCCATCGAAGAATTTGGCTTTTCTAGATTTATATAACTTACGGATACGTCTTTCAGTTGCAGAGAAAATTTTAAAAAATTAGCCTTACCAAAATAAATATTACTGTATTTAAGTTTTTGTCTTTTATATGTGAAAACATATGGAATCATCCCCTTAGATAGGCTAATTGATTTATTTACTTCACTCAAAACTTCTTGAAAAGTATCACGCTTTTTTATTTGGATGCGCAGTGGTTGCATTCCAACATAATAACCAGCGAGAGACTTTAATTGAGAAGGTCTAATATTTGCTGGATAGCAAATAGTGATGTCTTTTTCTCTTGTGTATTTGTTTAACAAAACATAATAAGAAGAAAGGAGTACTCTAAAAATAGTACTCCGCATGGTTTTTTTTGAAAACATCTTTAAGTCTTGAGAAAAAGTACGAGAGAGTTGAAAAGAAAAACTCTGAATTACGGGGAGATGTGAACGTTTGTTAGAGCAAACTGGTGTAAGAAAATAATTGTATTCAGCTTCTTTTAAATACTCATTCCAAAAAGACACACTCTTAGAAAAAGCTTTTTTATCAATAGAATTTTCATAATGTAACCAATCTTGAATACTAAGTGGCTTTTGCCCTTCTGTGTCTGAAAGGTATTTTGTAAAATTATTATATGCACTTGAGAGTTCATAAAGCAATTCTTCAAGACATTCACCATCCATTATGAGGTGATGAAAATTCATAATGAAAAAGAAGTGGTTTTCGTTTCGTTTTATTAGAAAAAATTTGTAAAGAGGGTAGTCGTTCAATCCAAAATGGATAGTGGTTTTTTCATTAAAGAGAACGCAAAATTCTTCTTGGGTAAGAGCCTGAGCATCAATAACATGAAGCACTTCTTCAGGTGTTTCATGAATGACCTGATAAGGGATTCCTTCCTTTTCACTAAAAGAAGTATAAAAAGCGCTTCGTTTCTGAACAGCATTGTATAATATTTTTTTAAATAGAAAAACATTCAAATTCCCTTTAATTTCATAAGAAAAACAATAGTCATAATTTGTTCCTTCAGGATTAAGTAATATATCTACAAAAAGAGCTTGCTGATTGAGAGATAAGGGATAGTTTCTAAGTATTGAAGTTCCATCTATCATAAAACGATATCCTATATTTTTTAGAATTAACATTCTCAATAAATATAGCTCACTCAGCTCGTTGAAGAGGCTGCTTTGAAATGAGGGAGCCTATGTATCTCTTTGATACTTTTTATTCTGGCCCATCACGCTCAATGGGCTAGAAGATAAGTTAACGCAAACAAAAAAAGTTTTTCTATGGAGAAAATATACTCATATCCATAACTGAGTAAAAAATACCTAATTTAGAATCAATGAAATCAAGGCTTTTTCTTCTTGAGAAAAAGAGATAAAGTTTCACTAATCACTCTGTGTGAGAAACAAAAAGATGTCCGAGCTTATGAAAAATTCTGACTCTTCAAATACGAAGCCTAAAGATTCAAATCGTGCAGTAGAACTTATTCCTTTTACATCTCGAGAAGTTGATATTATCTCTTGTCTTCTTCATGGAAGGTCTGCAAAAAAAATCGCAGTGCTCCTTTCTCTAAGCGCGAGGACCGTAGAAAACCATATTTATAATATAATGCTTAAAATTGAATGCAACTCTCGAGAAGGTGTTATTGATTATATAGAGCGGGCTGGGTATTTATTTTTACTGCGTGAACATTATGGTCGTATTAACCCGTTGGCTTTTATCGAAACACAAAGGCCACGGAAACAAACTTCCAACCAATTAACGCGACTTATAACGAAAGAAAAACGACTGTGGTTTTTAGCGGTTATCGGATTTTTTGCTTTGGTAGGATATGGCTCCTTTCTTTTTTATCACCCTGAGAAAAACACCAATCAACTGATAGCTCGCTCAGACTTTGTGTTGCCCGCAAAACATGTTTTTCTCGAACGCCCTGATCTTCTTGCTCAGATAAAAAATGAATTCAAAGCCCAGAGTATAAATGAGATTAGAACAATTGCTTTACTAGGGGCTGGGGGATCTGGAAAAACAACACTCGCGCGTGATTATGCTTATTCTCAAAATCTTCCCGTTGTTTGGGAAATAAATGCAGAAACGATTGAAAGCATAAAACTCTCTTTTGAAAATCTAGCTCAGGCTGTTGCAAAGACAGAGGCAGACAAAAAAATCCTACGGGGAATACAGGATATCAAAATATCAGAGATCAGAGAAACAAAAGTTATTCAATTTGTTAAAGATCATCTGAGGCTATATACACCCTGGTTTCTTATTTTTGATAACGTAGAAAAATTTTCAGATATTCAAAAATGGTTTCCACAAGATACTAATACATGGGGAAATGGAAAGATCCTTCTCACAACGCGAGACAGTACCATTGGAAATAATATGCGTGTTAATCATATGATTCTTACAGGCGAGCTTACTCCTTATCAAAAGCTAAGTCTTTTTACAAAGATTATGAATCATCAAACAAAACAATTACTTACAACAGTGCCAACAGAAGAAGTTAAAACATTTTTAGAGGATATACCTCCTTTTCCACTTGATGTGTCTGTTGCTGCTTATTATCTCAAAGCCGCTAATCTCCCTTATGCTGCTTATTTAGAAAATCTAAAGAAACACAATAAGGACTTTGAAACCGTACAAGAAGCTTTGTTAAAAGAAGCTGGAAATTACACAAAAACACGTTATGGAATTATTGTTCTCTCCTTGCAAAATATTATTACCGCTCATAAAGATTTCCGAGATCTTCTTTTATTTATCAGTCTTCTTGATTCACAGGATATTCCAAGAGCTTTGTTGGAGAGCTATAAAGATAAAACCATCGTTGATAATTTTATTTATCATTTAAAAAAATATTCTCTTATTACAAACGAATCTTTGCATGCTGCCGCTGAAAACTCGACATTTTCACTTCATCGTAGTACACAAAGTATTATTTTAGCTCACCTCGCGCAAGAACTAGATTTAAAAAAAGATGAATCTAAATTTCAACATATTATTGATATATTAGAAAAATATATATTTGATGTGGTGCATAAAGAAGATGTTCTCAAAATGTCTTTTATGCTCAGCCATTGTGAAAGAGTTCTAAAACATGATGACTTTCTCACCCCCCTTTCGAGAGCTTTAATAAAAGGAGAGTTAGGCTCTATTTACTTCTACTTAAATCATCATAAAAAAGCAGAAGCCTTGTTACAACAAGCCATTAGAGTATTAGATGAAAATAGGAAAAATCCAAATAAACTTGCTCAGTTTTTATCCTGCTTAGCATCTGTTTACATAGCTTTAGGAGATGGAGAGAAAAGTATAAAATATCATACCCAAAGTGTAGCAACTTTCCAAAAATATTTTCCCGATAATTACTTAAAAATTGCTTTACACCTAACATATCTAGGTAATGTATACAGAGATATTGGAGAATATAAGAAATCTAAAAATATTCTTGAGCAGGCACATTCTATTTTTAAAAATAAATTTCTTGAGAATCATTCTGGATTTGCTCGCAATTTAGTTGATTTAGGAAAAGTTTATAGAAGTTTGGGATATTATGAGAAGGCTAGAGTATTGCTTGAACAAGGTTTTGTTCTTTATAAGAAGTCTCTTCCTAAGGATCATTTTAGAATTGCATGGGCAGCTATATATTTAGCTTGTACTTTAAATGACCTTGAGAGGTATAAAGAGGCTCAAGATTTAGCTGAAACTGCCCTTCAGATTTATAAGAAAAATTTTCCAGATAATCATATGAGAGCAGCTTGGCTTTTAGCAAGTTTGGGACATACTTATGAAGGGTTAGGTCAATACAAAAAAGCGAAAGAGCTTCTTCAAAAATCTCTTGAGAATTTATCTGAATCGCCTTTTGAAGGCGCCTGGGTTTTAGCACGCTTGGGGAGCGTTTTTTTAAAGTTAAAAGACCTTGAAAATGCAAAAGAATTTTTTGAAAAAAGTCTTGTCGCTCTTGAAAGTACTTACGGTAAAGACCACGTTGAAACAGCCAGGGTTTTAAAAGATCTAGGGTACGTTCATCTTATGGCTGGGCATATAGAAATAGCCGATGATTTGATCAATAAAGCTATTAAAATATTTCAAAATAGTAATCATCCTGACCTTTTTTTTGCTTTAGAAAATTTAGCAGAAGTATATGTAAAAAAAGCAACACTCCCAATGAAAGAGGAAGGAAAAAAACAATCAAAAGACTTGAAAACGCAAGCTATTCATTGCTTTGAGCAGGCTTTATGCCTTACTAAAGTTTATTTTCTAAAAGACTCACCACATATTGCTAGAATCCAAACTAAGCTTAATAGTTTGCGCTCCACTCTAAGGTGAACCATGATATCGGGAATAATCGACTTAACCATAGAAAACCTTTTGTGTTGAATGATTCTCTAACCCTGAAAGATAAGAGAATATTTTTAAACAACTGCAGACTTAATGAGTTTTTTATAGCAGAGTTAGAATCAGAAGAGTAAAGAGAAAAGCCCTCCCTACTCTCTTCATGAGGGCCTTTCTTAGCTGAAAAAATAGTTATTATACATAGTGTAATTGCGCTTCTCCCTTGGATAGGGAAGAATGTCTCCTAGAGCAGAGGCTCAAATTTTTGATATCGATAACAAAAAAAGGAGACATTCCATGAAGTATTATGCAGGATTAGATGTGAGTATGAAAGTAACAAATATATGCGTTTTGAACGAAGAGGGTAAAAGGATTTTTGAAAGCAAAGCCTCCACAGATTCCCTAGCCATCCACGAAGAGCTTTCAAAGAGCGGAGTTGAGTTGGAAAAAGTCGGGTTAGAAACGGGAAGTTTGAGTAAATATTTGACGAAAGGACTCCTTGAGCGAGGCGTCAAAGCGATACGTATAGATGCTCGCAAGATGGCAGCGATTTTATCTGTCACTGTCAACAAGACGGACAAGAATGATGCGCGGGGAATAGCGGATGCGATGAGGTGCAATCATTATAAGCTCGTAAATATTCGAAGCGATGAAGATGACTCAATTGGAATTTTTTTGAGTTCCCGGTCAACTTTGGTTGAGAGCAGAGGTCTTTTCAAGAACACGATCAGAGGTCTCCTCAAGACATTTGGGATACGTCTAGGGGAAGTCAGCAATGAGAGATTTGGGGCAACAACTCGAGACTCCTTAATCAATGTGTCTCCCGAGGCGCACACAGGTATAAAAAGTCTTCTCAAAAGCTTTGAATCTATGCATGAAGAAATCAAAAAACTGGACAAGGTGTTGAACCAACTCTGTAAACAAGATGAAGCCGTAAAACGTCTCATGACAATTCCAGGGGTCGGAATGGTTGTTGCCATGACCTACAAATCTGATATGGATGACCCCACGCGGTTTAAAAAATCAGAAACGGTTGGAGCCTATTATGGAATGACCACGAGGCAGTATTTGAGTGGAGAGACCGTAAAGCTTGGCAGGGTATCCAGATGCGGATCAAAAGCGGTTCGCAAATTATTGACAGAAGCTAGCACTGTTTTGCTAACACGTACTAGCACATGGAGTTCTTTAAAAGTATGGGGACTCAAGATACAGAAAAAACATGGCTTTAAAAAAGCAGCCATGGCTGTAGGCCGCAAATTGGCCGTGATTATGCATCGGATGTTGGTCACGGGAGAATCTTTTAGATATAGCAATACCGAAGTACAAAAGGCGGCTTGAAGTAAAGGACAGAAAATTCTCTCAAAAAAAGAGAGTGGGAAATCCCTGCGGTAGCAGGGGGCAGGCCTTTTTCAAGGACTATTCTTTGAGAAAGGGTTTTGTAAAACAAAACCGATGAGATAAGTAAAGGCGTATTCACGATGACCCTTAAGAGGTCGTATCAACATTGCCTCGCTTGTTTCTTTCGAAGACTATGATGGGGCGGAGAGAAAATAAAATCTTCTTCAAACAAGACCACGAAGAGAACCATGGATATTGTTTTATAAAACTCTAACTCAATGAAAAAGCTAGACAAAAAGTTAGGAAATGTATCTTGACGTAAGCGCAATTAGAGAACCCCTCGGACATCAAGAAGCCTTATTGAGGATCTGAAAGTTATCCGTGATACGATTGACCAAGGACGCTGATATTTCAGGCCACGTGACCTGAAAAAATTTAAAAATGGCTGTTTTAAACTCGCTCACAGTTGTAAAGACTCTGTTATTACGTGTGAATTCGTTCAGAACCTTCCAGACGCGTTCGATTGGATTAAGATTGGGGCTATAGGTCGGTAAGTAATGCAGCAAGATTCCATACTTTTTAGCGGCTTCCTTCGTTTCCTGGCTTCTATTATAAGGCCCATTGTCCAAAATCTGATGAATCTTTGGAGCTTTCGGATATTTCTTCCGCAGAGAAGCAAAATGCTTTTCCATAGCTTTGCTGTCGATCGTTTCATGAGTCGCAATGGCGATTTCCATGCTTTCTAGATTAAGGGATCCCAAAAGATTCAATCGAGAGCGAGAAGCAGTTGTTTTAATGAGTTTGTCGTTCTTCTTTCCTTGACGAATCCAGCCATATGTTATTTTTGTTGCCATTGTAGGGTGCACTGCATCCAAGAATTCAACTGGCTCATCTTCAGGTAGAGTGTTCATGAGATCTTCATAATATTTGATGAAGGTAGCTTGTTTATCTGGGTCAGCTTTTGCTGGCGTTCCTTTAGGCTTTTTGAAAGAAAACTTATTGCGAGTGAGCCATTTTGTCATGCCAGAAACGGTGAATCCCACACCGTAGACGTGCTGGACATAAGCACAGATATGCTCGACTTTGAGGTACGTATTGACTTCAAGGTGCTGGATGAGTTCTACGGTTTGCTGAAGGGGCAGATGACTTTCTGATCCTCCATTCTCACCCTTAAGCTTCTTGTTTTTCCGATAATCATTGAGATGATCTTGAACCGTCTCGTACCGAATCCTCAACGCTTGAGCGATTTGCTTCTGCGTCCATCCCTCTGCATTCAGCAAAACCGCTTTGATACGATCCGCCACACGGCGATCCCTCTCTTTACTATACTGTGATTCAAGTTCTTCTTTTTCTTTAATTGTTAGCTCAATTCTCATCCCTCATTTATACATAATTCCTTACAAAAATACAACATTTCCTTCATTAAGACCCTTGATTAATAAGGCTTTTCCATTGGCGAGGGGTATAACAAGGTTTATTGACACAATCACTTAACGACTCTTTTGTGTCCTTAATATCAAATAATAGCATCGTGGAGCCTAACCTCAAACACGAAATGCAACAGTATGGTAAGGTACTGTTGCTATGGGAAAGACACACAAACATTTAACGCAAGAGAAGCGTTCAGAGATTTACCTCCTGCATGCAGGAGGTAAATCTCGAGGGACAATTGCCAAGATTTTAGGGGTTCACAAATCCACAATTTCTCGGGAATTGAAGCAAAATACAGATTCTAATGTTGGGATTTATCTTCCTGATAAAGCTCAAGTTTTAGCCCAGCAGCGACGAGGTTGCCCTGGATCTAAGATCGAGCGCTTCAAGGTCCTGCAGACCACGATTGTTGACCATCTTGCTATGGGGTGGTCGCCAGAAGTGATCGCAGGGCGCTTGAAGACAGAAAATTTTGAGCACACAATCTCTCATGAGTCCATCTATAAATGGATTTATGGAGAAGGAAAAAAACATAATCTTATTCAATACCTTGTTCGAAGAAAACGAAAACGAGGTCAAAGGCCCTGCCGCAAAGCCAAAGCTTCCCTCATTCCTGATCGTCTCTCCATCCATGAAAGACCCAAAGAGTTTCTCAAGGAGTTTGGCCATTGGGAAGGAGACACGGTCATTTTTGCAGGTAATAAGGGAGCCCTTGTCACTCTTTATGAACGCATCTCGAAAGTTGTCTTGGCTAAAAAAGTGCCTCAAAAAAAGGCAGATATCGTTGAAGAAGCCATTCAAAATATATTGGAAGACCTTCCTGAAAAATCAAGAAAATCAATGACTTTTGACAACGGAGGAGAGTTTGCTCAGCATATGTTGCTCAGGAAATCTCTCCAAGATAAAACCTATTTCTGCGACCCCTACTCCTCTTGGCAGAAAGGCGGTGTTGAAAACGCAAACGGAATTATCCGGCGAGATATTCCTAAAGGATCTAAAGAAAAGGATTATACAGATATGGATATTGAATTGATTATAAACGATATTAACAACACACCGCGTAAATCTCTCGGGTTTCTTACTCCCATCGAAAAATTTAACTCGTTACTTTTTGATGCTAAGCCCGTATTATCTAACTTCTTCAACTAAGTTGCATTTCAACTTTGAGTTCAGCGAGTTAAAACTGTATTAATGAAAGGAAAAAATATGTAGAAATTTTACTTACGAAAATCCCTGAAAAATGGCGGAGGGGATGGGATTCGAACCCACGATACAGCTTTCGCCGTATAACGGTTTAGCAAACCGCCGCCTTCAGCCACTCGGCCACCCCTCCAGTCTTTGCTGTTACAATACAGCTTTAGCGCACAAACCAACTCTAGAACAAAGAGACTGATAAACCAGGAATATACTCTTATCCGCCAAGGCTGTGCAACAGCGAAAGCAGATCTAAGGTCAAGCTAAATTTATCTAGCCATAAAGCGTTCTGTCAATTAATGTTTAACGTATTCACCTAGGAGCGATATATTGTCTGAAATTTATTCGCCTTCATTTAAAACCAAGCCCACCATTTTGCAAGTTATTCCGGCACTTGGCAGTGGTGGGGTTGAGATTGAAACGATTATCATTGCAAAAGCCATTGTAAAAGCAGGGGGAAGAGCCATTGTTGTTTCAGGAACGCATGAGAACACTATAAAAGAAAAGGGGATAGAATTTAGAACGCTTCCCCTTAAAACAAAAAATCCTTTCCAAATTTTAAAAAATGCGACGTTGCTCAAAAAACTTATCATCGATGAAAAGGTTGATATCGTACATGCCCGGTCTCGGGGTCCTGCTTGGAGTGCCTACAAGGCTGCTCGGGCTTTAAATGTGCCGTTCGTTACCACCTATCATGCAGCCTATGCGTCAAAGTCGATCTTAAAAACTTTTTACAATTCGGTAATGGCCAAAGGGGATCTTGTCATTGCTATTTCTCACTTTATCCAAGACCATATTCTAGAAAAATACAAAAATTTCTCTTGGTTTGAGGCCTCAAAAATTCGCCTCATTGAAAGAGGCATTGATCTTCAGATCTTCGATCCCCATGCAGTTTCTAAAGAACGCTTGGATTTTTTAAAAAAAACATGGAATACTCCCCCAAAAAGACGACTCATTCTCTTACCTGGGCGAATAAGCAAGAACAAAGGACAAGATATTTTAATTAAAGCCCTCTCTTTAATGAAAGAGAAAGACATACACCTCATCTTTGTAGGCTCTGCTGAAGGAAAGGAAGACTATCGAGATTTCCTTTTAAAGTATGCCGCATCTTTAAACCTTGCTGATCGGGTAACGTGGATTCCCCCAGCACATGACCTGCCTGCTGCTTATCAACTTGCAGACATTGTTGTGTGTCCTTCCCTAGCTCCAGAAGGCTTTGGACGCGTTGTCGCCGAAGCGCAGGCCATGAAAAAACCTGTCGTTGTCTCTGCTCATGGAGCCGCTCAAGAAGTTATTGAAGAAGGAATAACCGGCTGGGAGGCGCCACCGGGTAATTCTCATGCTTTGGCTCACGTTTTGGATAAAATAATGACGTTCCCTCAAAAACGTCTTGATGAGATAGGAGAAAAAGGGAGAGTGCGGATTAAAGAAAAGTATGATCAAAAAATAATGGAATCAAAAACAATCTCCATTTACAAAGAGCTTTTAGGAAACTGAATTTAAAGCCACATCTAATTTTTGATGACGCTCTATGATGTCATCGTTTGAATCAAGGGCAATGTTATATTGATCGATTATATGTGCAACAGACATATCAATCAGCGTCAAAAGAGGGGCGGGGTAAATACCTAAAACGAAGACCCCCCCAACGAGAGGGGCGAACACAAGATTTTCTCGCCAATTAAGGTCTGACATTGATTTCAGTGTTGGCTTCACCAGAGCTCCTAATATAACACGTCGATACAGCCAAAGCGCGTAAGCGGCTCCTAAAACGAGGCCCAAAGAGGCAAAAGTTGCTGCAGACGTACTCACTTGATAAGCGCCGAGCAATACAAGGAATTCTCCCACAAACCCGCTTGTGCCTGGCAGGCCCAGGGAAGCCAGAATAAAAAACATAAAAACAACGGCATAGTGGGGCATACGGTGAACAAGACCACCATAATCTGCAATCTCTCGACTATGAAGGCGTTCATACACAACCCCCACACACAAGAAGAGAGCGGCTGAAATCAGACCATGACTGATCATTTGCATCATCGCACCTTGAACACCTTGAGCATCAACCGTGAATATTCCAAGGGTTACAAAGCCCATATGGGCAACAGATGAATAGGCGATGAGCTTTTTCATGTCTGTCTGAGCCAAAGCAACAAAAGACGTATAGATAATGGCAATAATGCTTAAAGTGAAGACAAACGGTGTAAAATAAGCAGAGGCTTCGGGAAACATGGGAAGTGAAAATCTCAAGAATCCGTATCCCCCCATTTTCAAAAGAACGCCTGCTAAAATAACGGATCCTGCTGTGGGAGCTTCCACATGGGCATCAGGCAACCACGTATGGAACGGCCACATAGGCGTTTTCACAGCAAAAGAGGCAAAAAACGCAAGCCATAGCCAAATTTGAACCTTTGGATCAAAGGCCGTCGTTAGAGCGAGCGGAATATCACTTCCCCCTACTTCAAAATAAACATAGAGAATAGCCAACAGCATCAAAATGGACCCAACAAGGGTGTAAAGAAAAAACTTAAAAGCCGCATAAATCCGATTCGGCCCCCCCCACACACCTATAATAAAAAACATAGGGATCAAAACCCCCTCGAAAAATAAATAAAAGAGGACAAAATCAAGCGCTGAAAAAAGGCCAATCAGGAGTGTCTCAAGAATAAGAAAAGCAATCATATATTCAGAAACGCGGGTTTGAATAGAGGTCCAGCTCGAGAGAATACAAATTGGGATCAGAAGGGCTGAAAGCAAAACAAAAGGCATCGAGATCCCATCAAGTCCGACATGATAATCGACACTTAAAAGAGGAATCCATCGGCATTTATCTTCGAGCTGAAACTGGGACAGAGTGGGGTCATAATTTTTCCACAAAATTAAGGCCATGCCTAAAGTTACAAGAGACGTCCACAACGCAACCCACCGGGCATTATTTCCCGTATTGGCCCAATTCAGAAAAATCATGAGTGCGCCAAGAAGCGGTAAAAAAATTGTGATGCTTAAAAGAGGAAGGGTGTCCATATCAGGTATCAGGGGCCAGGTATTAGGATCAGGTCAGTAATCAGTACTCTGCCAGGTTCATGTCAAAAACGCAAAAGCTTTTCTGTTCCCCAGAGATTTTAAGAAAATGTTAACTTTTTTATGAAAAAGTGATGCGTGTCAAATAACCTAAAGGAAAACTACTATGAAAAAAAATACTTTAATCCTCATCGCTTCCACCTTACTCCTCTCTGAAGTTGCAATAAATTCCCCCAGTATAGCAAGACAAGGGTGCTGCGTGGACTCCTATAGCGATAAATCTGCACCGTTCTTCCAATCCGCTACAAAAACAGGACACATTCAAAACCACGCCACGTGTAGGTCTTACGTACTAGGAAGCTCCTCCTGTGTTGGTAGCTCGTGTGCTGCGGAGGCGACAATGCCACATGGTAATAGCTGGTGCGTCGATCCTACATTTGACGACCTACAGAACGGTACCTCATGCACTGTGACATCATCAATGCCGTGTGCTGCTTGTGGACCAAGAGGAATGCACTGTAAAGAGACAGTACATCATAAATAAAATACTTAAGATCACCTAAATTTGACGACTGTAGTAATTACAAAATTTATTCAGATGTTATCCTCTGGTTAGAAGTGTTTGATTTTCAAAGAAAATCTTAACACTTCTTGATCCGAGGATTCTTTGGCTCTCTAGATCGTTGGGCCAAAAAAAGTTATTGTTTTTATTAGAAAAAAAGCTTTTTCTAGTCCAAGGATGATAAAGATGGTTAAATCTTGCAATTTCTCCGATGTACGTAAACTCTTGCTGTCCTGTTTTTTTTAGGGTAAACAAAGAGGATACATCCACAAATAGGATAGGTAGTAATAATGGCAGTTCCTAAGAGAAAAACATCTCCGTCGCGTCGTGGCATGCGCCGCGCGCATCATACACTTCAACCCGTTGGAAGCGTTGAGTGTCCGAATTGTGGTGAGCGTAAGCGTCCTCATCATTTATGTCCCTCTTGTGGTCACTACAAGGGCCGTCAAGTGATAGGACAAACAGCAGATGCGACTGCTGCTTGACTCTGAATTTTCAGCACAGGGGAGGGTCTTAAATGACAATCCAGCTATCTGTTGATGCAATGGGGGGGGACAAAGCCCCTTTAATGGTGATCCAAGGTCTTGCGATTGCTGCACAGCGTTATCCTTCTGTTCATTTTCTTCTTTATGGCGACAAAAAAGTGGTTGAGCCTTTGCTTGCCTCTGAAAAAGTCTTAAAAGACAAAGTTACATTTATCCCATGTGACGAAGTCATTACACCAGAGACAAAACCTAGTGCCGCGATACGTACCTTGCCAAATTCTAGCATGCGTCAAGCGATCAAAGCAGTTGCGGAAGGGCGGGCTCAAGGAGTTATCTCTGCTGGGAACACAGGCGCTTATATGGCGTTAGCAAAAACCATTTTGAAAACCATGCCAGGCATTGAACGGCCTGCTTTGGCAAGCCTTGCACCCACCTTACGGGGTGAAATAGTTGTTCTAGATTTAGGAGCAAATGTAGAATGTTCTGCGAAGAATCTTCAGCAATTTGCCATTATGGGAGAGCTCTTTGCCCGCCATGTTCTGAGACTACCACACCCCACAGTTGGGCTTGTTAATGTAGGCTCTGAAGACATAAAAGGCAGTCCCCTAATCAAGGAAGCTGCTGATCTTATTCGTGCCTCGTCTATTCAAGATAATTTTTATGGCTTCATCGAAGGAGATGACATTACCCGCGGCACAGTTGACGTGGCGGTGATGGATGGATTTACAGGAAATGTGGTCTTAAAAGCAGGGGAAGGAATTATGCATATGGCTATGTATTCCGTAAAAGAAGCCTTTAAGAGCTCTTGGAGGGCCAAACTTGGCTATTTGCTGGCGGGCTCGATGATACGAAAGCTTTCAAAGCGTCTGGATTATCGTCGTTACAATGGGGGCCTTTGGTTAGGACTCAATGGCGTTGCGATTAAGAGTCATGGCGGAACGGATGCTTTTGGGTTTGCCCATGCGGTGGACCTTGCCGTTGACATGATAACCTCTCAGATGAATCAGCATTTTCTTAAGGAATTTTCAGAAGAAACGTCCCCTTCTAAGGTCGTTAATCAATGAGCTTACGATCTGTAATTTTGGGTACAGGTGCTTATCTTCCTCAAAAAAAGGTAACAAATGATGATCTCTCTTCACATCTCAACACGTCCCATGAATGGATTGTGGAAAGGACGGGGATTCATGCGCGACATATTGCAGCGCCGAACGAATATACGTCAGACCTAGCGGTGAAGGCCGCTCAGCAGGCCATCGCTGCCGCTCATTTAACATCCCAAGACATTGATATGATCATTCTAGCTACCTCAACGCCTGATCATACCTTTCCGGCATCTGCAACCCGCGTTCAAGCAAAACTGGGGATGTCTAAAGGATTTGCTTTTGATCAATCGGCGACCTGTAGTGGCTTTATTTTTGCTCTTGCAACGGCAGATGCGTACCTTAAACAAGGCATGGTCAAGACCGCTCTTGTGATCGGGGCTGAAACCATGAGTCGCCTTTTGGATTGGAATGACCGAACAACAGCTGTTTTGTTTGGGGACGGTGCAGGGGCGGTTGTTCTGCAAGCGCAATCGAATACGGATCGAGGAATCTTGGGCAGCCTTCTCCGCACAGATGGCACAGGCTATGACGCTCTTTATGTGAATGGCGGGCCTAGCACAACCCAAATCCCAGGTGTTATAAAAATGAACGGGAAAGAGGTTTTCCGTAATGCAGTCAATCGACTCGAAGAAGCGGTTGAAGACATCTTAAAGGCGCACAATATTTCTCAAACCGAGATTGATTGGCTGGTGCCGCATCAGGCTAATAAACGTATTATCGACGCAACAGCAAAAAAGCTAGGACTGTCAGACACAAAAGTTGTCCATACCGGTGCCGAGCAAGCGAATACATCCGCAGCCTCTATTCCTCTGGCCCTAGACAAAGCGGTCCGAGATGGCCGCATCCAACCAGGTCATCTTATTTTGTGCGAAGCCTTTGCTGCGGGCTATGCGTGGGGCTCAACTTTAATTCGGATGTGAGCCAGGGCGATTGAATACAAATCATAAAGGTCCTATTTTGAGTAAGTTATCAAGTGACAATGAATTTCTATAGAGAGATTTTCCTATATATCTGTGTAATTTTTTCTGTAAAGCATTAAATGATAAACTAATAACCCGAATTATGGATTAAAAAATAAAATTTAGTTAAAATAGGAGGAACAGTTCGCTAAACTTAAGTGTCTGATACCATTTTTCAATCAAAGACTAGATAAAATCAAGTTCCAGCCGACGATTGATTTAACTTTTGCGTGATCTGCTTCATAAGCAAGAGCGGCCTCTGTCAGCCGATCTCTCACAGCTCCAATGGAATCAAAGACGATATTACCGAAGAATTTTTCCCGGATGTCATGCCATATGTTTTCCGTTGGATTTACGTCAGGGGAGTAGGGAGGTATCTTCTCTATGACCATATTGTCAGGAACTTTAAGTCCTTTAAGGCTGTGAGCTGAAGCCCCATCCATAAATATGCAAATGTACTCATTGGGATAGCGTCTACTAATTTCTTCCAAAAAGATTGTCATACTAGCGTGATTCGGGGCGGGTAGAATAAGATAATCTGATCTTCCGTCTGAGGACTCACGGCTCCAAAAAGATAGGTGTACTCCCTTACAATCTGTGAAGGGACATGAGGCCTGCACCCATAAGGTGCCCAGCATCTTTTTGGGTCCGTAATCCTTCCAAAGCGAGCCTCATACCATTTCGCATTCAATAGGTGGATATTCTGGATTGCTTCGCTTCGCTCGCAATGACGGAAATTGGCGTCATTGCGAGGAGCCGAAGGCGACGAAGCAACCCAGTTTTGTCTGCCACTTGATTGATAAGTGGTATCATCTTGGAACATGATGCGCAAAGGAAGTTCTCGTTCCTTGGCCTCAAGCCTGATTTCCTCAATCAGCTGTGGGAAAAAAAACTTTAAAGTATTGAGCCGTCTTTGTGTGGCGACCCGGGTGTTCGGGGCGAGGGGCGATCTTTCTCCATCCATGACGTTTGGCTAAACGCCACGCGGAAACAACTCCAACTTTACGCCCCACTTTTTCGCACAAGCCTTTATGTAGAGGCCCAATTTCAAGCATTGTCCCGCTTTTGCCTGAGTGGGTAAAGTGCATCAGCAATTCTTTCTCTTCATCGAGGGGCAAGAGCGAACGGTGACGTCCTCCACGAGGTTTGATCTTGAGGGCTTCTATCCCACCTTTGAAATAGAGCGTCCATATACTTTTGACGTAATCAGGAGAATATTGTGTGGCTTGTGAGATTTTCTCTACAGAAAAACCAAGACCACGAAAAATAAACACACTGTACTCTTTTTAAATCAGCAGCCTCATTAACCGTTTTTGCCAGTGTGGCTAACTCTTCCAGCTCACTTTGGCTTATTGCCTTGTTCTTATGTATTCCCATAGGGCGCCCCATCCATTGATGAGGGTATTATACTTTATCTATGTGTTGATTGACAGATGGTATGAAACAAGTTCAGGACGACACCTGAAAAAGTAATTTTATGGCCTCCTTTCAAACTCAATCCGTGTCATATTTACCACACACCTCTCTATGCTCTTGTAATGGACAAAAATATTTCCCATTATGTAAGAAGTAAGAACTATTTTAACTATGGATTTTTATTATGACGCACTTAATTTACTCACTGCTCGCTCTTTCCTGTTTCATTTTTTCTCATACGGCTCCGCTATACGCTAATCCGTTCAACGATGAAGAACTCAAAATTATAGACATGGCTGCGCGTACTTCAGGCGCTGCTTACGCACAGTCTTTTGGTGCTGACACAGCCTTTCTCAGTGGAGCACACTATAATAAGATCAAAACGAACCTTTCTACTGACGCAATGCTCTCAGAGTTCACAGAGATTGGTCCAGATGACACCGTTGCACACACTCTCATTGCAACCACAAGTGACACAGTATACGTTGCTTTCCCGGGATGCACAGATGGTTGCTCAGGTTTCGTAAATTTGTGTAGATGGAACACAATATATAATGGCCGTGAATGTCACGGAGGTATCCCTCTCTATTACTCGCCCATAAGAGAGAAATTGTTAAAAGAATTACAAAGACTACAGGACGGCGGTAAAAAACGCTTTGTCTTTACGGGCCACTGCTCTGGTGGGGCTAAGGCCTCTCTTGCAATGGCGGACTTTTTGGATCAACGCAACCTGCCTCAAGATATCTCTGTGAAACTCATAACTTTTGCCTCTACGCCAAGCGTATTTCCGCCTAACGTCGTCGCAGCGATAAAAAGCAACTCGCAATACAAAGGCCATCATGATATATGGCTTGACAATGATTTCTGGAGACGTCCATCTGGATGGTTCGATTGGGCTAGAGGAACTGAGCCTCTGGGTCCACCTATCGTACTAAAGGGAAATTCAAATACGCCATTCCTTGAGAGACACCGCTTACGTACTTACTTAACCTCAGTTTTGGGTAAGAGGGGATGAAAATTTAAAAGTTGGCTTATTTTGCCTGAGTTGATATGCGACGAGACAAGAGAGGATATTAACGCAAGCGTTCATAGGGGATCTGTGTCGCGTATGTGATAAGTTCATGTGAATTTTAAGGATGTCAAAAATTGTCTCGATAAGAAAACGTTTTCTCAAGAGAAGCTTCTCAATTAAAGGCATAAGATAATTTTTCATATTTTTCCTTATATCCGTGATTAATTTTAATCCTCTTTGAAATAGTTTTTTAAAGAGTTCCTGAGAAATAAACCCTTTGTCAGCGAAAAGGCTTCCTTTGAGATTTCTCGTCATTTTCTCCAAGACGGTCCTCTCGTCAACATTACCCGGGGTAATTTTAACCGCCATAATGCTTCCTTTGTGATTAATTACCAGGTGTAGCTTAAATCCATAAAACCAACCCATGGTCGTTTTTCCTCGTGCCGCAAGTCCCTTAAAGACGCGGTTACGATTGATCCGTTTATTGTGACACACAGGCAGAGCCGTTGGATCAGCGATATAAACCCCAGTCTCTTCTCCAAATAAGCTTTGCAACAAGACACACATAGGTACAAAAAGACGCGGCATGAGTTGTACAAATCGATTGTAGCTAACCAGGTTTGGAAACTCTTTTCCATGCACCTGTTTGATATACGCAATGTAGAAATATTTAAATACTTTACAAGGACTTACATGGAACAAAACCATAATTGTCAACATCTCGCTTAAGGCCATGTCACTGGATCGGTGACGCTTTCTTCCTGTATCTATTAGTCGATGTTTTTCCCATTCTTCGAATGCTTTGCAAAATTCATCGATGCAAAAAAATAATGCTGTGATATTATATCTCATTGGCTAAGCTCCTTCTTATTTTTTAGCGATTTTAAGAACGGCTTAGCCTACCATATTTTTTATCTCTTATCCAAAACTCAGGTTACTTAGTTGTAATTGCATTTTTGAGTTGTCACCTCCAATTTGTTTCGAGATCCCTTTGTCAAGAAGATCCTCAAACAAGTTCAGAACGACACCTGAGAAAATAATTTTGCAATTATCCCAGAGAAAATTGGAAAATTATTTTCCTCCTATACCCCCCTATTATTCCAGTACGTCCTTAACTCTTCCATGAATCGTTCACGATTTACATTAGGATTTTCAGCAAGCCAATGTTGTGCAGCTGCTTCAAGGGCGGGCAATGACGTTATTTCTTGTTGTGCAGGATGTTGTAGGAATAAATTCAGAGCGAGTCCTGTCGGGGCCTCGTACGCAGGAGCAACGGCAGCAGCGGCAGCCGCTCCCCCTGCTGCTGTAGGTGCACCAAAGTCCATTCCATCCACATTTACGTCAGGAAGATGCCCCTGCAAGACGGCAACGGCTAAACGTTGCAGCTGTCCCGGGCGACACGTAACAATACCGCCTTCTTCAATCGATCGAGCAAGACCAGCGATGATAGCGTATTTAAGATTCTCACGGTCCTTTTGGGTGTTGTCTCGATTTATTAGATTTTCATACGTTGTTGCAAACTTCCATAAGCGAGCGAGGACCTCCTGACCGGTCGTGTCGAGGCCAAAATTTGTAATTCGACCTACACAGAATCCACCGTAACCCTGACTACTATCTTCTGAAAATAATGCCTTCCAAGCTTTCTTAAAAATTTCACTCTCTTCTCTATGATCTTCTGAAAATAATGCCTCCCAAGCTTCCTCAAAACTTTCACTCTCTTCCTCAAAACTCTCACTCTCTTCCTCAAAACTTTCTTTCTGTGTGCTTTTAAAGCTCATTATTATGTGTGCGCTTTTAAAGCTTATTAAATACCCAAAAAAGTCCCCGTACAAAGTGGTAATCTCTTCAGGAGGTAACTCACCTGTTTTCTTCCATAACTCACGATAAGCATGTTTTGTTCGATTGTCACGATCGCTCTTATGTATACTGATGCCCCCCGTCCACTTGCCTTCTCGAAAAGCAATGGCTGCCATCTCTTCATTCACGCGAGGGATGGGGGTATTTAAAGGTGTTTCTAAGATTAGTATGAGACGCCTTGCAAATTCGATTGCAAATTCTGCATTATTACTAGGTAAGTTGATTTCGTTGCGTGCACGCGTCACACGGGCTTCCAGCTCAGGGGCGGGAATGCGTGAAACAGTGTCAATTACAGCTATGCGGGTGCCTGCGTTCATATCTGGAGTGATTAAACTTAAAACGTACGTTACAAAAGCCTTTCGATTAGCAGGGGCTTGAAGGCCTGCAACAGCGTCAATCACAACTGCGCGGGTGGGTCCGTTCATATCTTGAGTAATTAACCGTACAGCATGATTTGCAACATCATCCTGATCGGGGGGGGGAACGCGTGAAACAGCATCAATCACCTTAAAGCGGCAGTACCCCCTCATCTCTGGGGGGATTAATCTTAAAGCGTGCGTTACAAAATCACCCAGATAAGGGCCGGGAACGCGTTTAACAGCGTCAATTACAGCTATGCGGGTGCCTGCGTTCATATCTGGAGTGATTAAACTTAAAACGTACGTTACAAAAGCCTTTCGATCAGCAGGGGCTTGAAGGCCTGCAACAGCGTCAATCACAACTGCGCGGGTGGGTCCGTTCATATCTTGAGAGATTAACCTTAAAGCGTGAGTTACAACATCATCCTGATCAGGGGGGGGAACGCGTGAAACAGCGTGAATCACAACTGCGCGGGCGTGTCTGTCCATATCTGGAGTGATTAAACTTAAAACGTACGTTACAAAATCCCCCCGATCAAGGAGTTGAACGCATGAAACAGTGGCAATCACATCCGACCGGTCGCATGCATCCATATCTGAAGTGATTAACCTTGAAGAGTGGGTTACAACATCCCCCCGATCAGGGGGTTGAACGCGTGAAACAGCGTCAATCATAACTGCGTGGGTGGGTCCGTTCATATCTTGAGAGATTAACCTTAAAGCGTGAGTTACAACATCATCCTGATCAGGGGGGGGAACGCGTGAAACAGCATCAATCACCTTGGAGCGGCAGTACCCCCTCATCTCTGGGGGGATTAATCTTAAAGCGTGCGTTACAAAATCACCCAGATAAGGGCCGGGAACGCGTTTAACAGCGTCAATTACAGCTATGCGGGTGCCTGCGTTCATATCTGGAGTGATTAAACTTAAAACGTACGTTACAAAAGCCTTTCGATCAGCAGGGGCTTGAACGCGTGAAACAGCGTCAATCATAGCTGCGTGGGTGGGTCCGTTCATATCTTGAGAGATTAACCTTAAAGCGTGAGTTACAACATCCCCCCGATCAGGGGGTTGAACGCGTGAAACAGCGTCAATTATAGCTGCGCGGGCGGGTCCGTTCATATCTTGAGAGATTAACCTTAAAGCGTGAGTTACAACATCCCCCCGATCAAGGGGGTGAACGCGTGAAACAGCATCAATCACTAAGGAGCAACAGTGTGCGTTCATATCTCGATTAATTAACCCTACAGCATGATTTACAACATCATCCCGATCAGGGGCGGGAACGCGTTTAATAGCGTCACTCACTAAGAAGCTATAGTCGGACATATCTGGAGTGAAGAACTTTGAAGCGAGCGCTTCGACCGAATCTTTTGTGGTTGGTAGAGGCGGGGAATGGGGTACAGTCTTTGCGCCACAAACGTTATCATCAGGGTTTTTAGGAGGTGGTGCATATGAAGGAGAAGAGAGGCTTAGGGTTACAAGAGCAGCAGCACCTGTATTTGAAGCGAGAGGAACAGTATTACAAGCAGCGAGAGGGAGGGAATCATCCTTCCTATCAGAACAAGAGGGAGTGAGAGGTGCACCAGCATTACATCCATCACCAACATCAAGAGCAGCAGCAACAGTAGCAGCAGAAGAAGCAGAAGAAGCAGAAGTAGTGCGATGAGAGGAAGCAACCTCCTCATTAGAATCCATTGCATAAAGAGAGGACGAGAGGCTTAAGGTTACAAGAGCGGTTGTTGCTCCTAACAGTAAATTGCGTTGCACAATGTTCATCTTATTAACTTTCTTAAAAAAGAACAAAAATTACTTTACATAAAAGTAGGAGCTTTTATCTCTATTTGCAAGAGAGAAATAGCTGCAGTTTCCTTGGGACTCTTGACCCCTAAAGAGGTGTACAGTAGAGTCAAGAGAATAGCGATGAAGCAATATCCTCTCATGAAACTTGATTTTCAAACCATTATCTTGAAACTGTCTGAATTTTGGGGCCTGCAGGGGTGTGTCATTTTGCAGCCCTATGACGCGGAAGTAGGGGCAGGAACGTTTCATCCTGCAACAACTTTAAAGGCTTTAGGCCCTCAGCCTTGGCGGGCGGCATATGTTCAGCCCTCAAGACGTCCCGCTGATGGACGGTATGGAGAAAACCCGAATCGCGTGTATCGTCATCATCAATATCAGGTCATTTTAAAACCATCCCCTGATGATATACAGGATGTATATCTTGCAAGCTTAAAGCATATCGGTCTTGATACAACCCTTCATGATATTCGTTTTGTTGAAGATGACTGGGAGAGTCCAACCTTGGGCGCTGCCGGGTTAGGCTATGAAGTATGGGCGGACGGACAAGAAATCACACAGTTTACGTATTTTCAACAAGTTGGAGGATTCGCATGTGATCCGGTTCCTGTTGAAATTACCTATGGGCTAGAACGGCTTGCCTTAAGCCTTCAAGGACTTGAAAACGTCTATGATCTGGTGTGGAACGGGGCAAGAGAGGACACCCGCATGACCTATGGGGACGTGGCCCTTCAATATGAAAAAGAGTTTTCTGCCTTTAGTTTTGAGCATCTGGATGCATCCATGACTTTCCGTCATTTTGAGGATGCAGAAGCAACCGCACGGCAACTTGTAGAAGCTAAGCTCGTTCTGCCCGCTTATGAATATTGCCTTAAAGCGAGCCATCTTTTTAATTTGTTGGACGCCCGCGGTGTTTTAAGCGTGACAGAACGCGCAAATTACATCAGCCGCGTCAGGTCACTCGCGGTTCAGTGTTGTACCCTCTGGATGGAGAATGCCCATGGCTGAGTGGCTTTTTGAAATCTTTTCTGAAGAAATTCCTGCACGGATGCAGCCGGGGGCTGAGGCTCAGCTTAAAACACTCGCGGAAAAACATCTATTGGCAGCAAGTCTTTCCTATCAATCACTTAAGACATTTATTACACCACGCCGGTTGACGTTGGTTGTAGAAGGCTTACCCCATCAAACGTCTGAACAAACAACCGAAAAGAAGGGCCCGCTTGTGACAGCGCCTCAAGGCGCTATAGAAGGATTTTTAAAAACAGCCGGCATCCCACGCGAAGAGTGCGTTGTTAAACAAACACCTAAGGGGGACTGTTTATTTGCTCTCCAAAAAATTCCAGGGCAAAAAACGTGCGAGATCCTGTCTTCTATTGCTCTTTCCTGCTTGAAGGACTTTCATTGGCCCAAGACCATGCGGTGGGGCGCTCAAGTTACACCGTGGGTGCGCCCCATTCGAAGTTTTATAAGCCTCTTTGACACTGAAGTCGTCCCTTTTTCCTACGCAGGTGTAACGGCCTCAAACACAACCCAAGGCCACCGCTTTTTGAGCCAAGGTTCATTCACGGTGACAAGTTTTAAGGATTATGAAAAAAAGCTCAAAGACCATTTTGTGATCTTGGACTGGCACACACGCCACGCTCTTATTGAAAGAGAAGTCCTTCGTATCGCTCATGAGACAGGGCTCTCCCCCCTAGAGGATGCTGCTCTCTTGAGCGAAGTCACAGGACTTGTCGAATGGCCGGTTGCCTTGAAAGGAAAGGTTGATCCGCAGTTCATGGTACTCCCTCAAGAAGTGATTACAACCCCTATGCGTCATCATCAGCGTTATTTTCCCTTCTGCGATGCGCGCGGTAATCTTGCCCCCGACTTTGGAATTATTGCCAATTGTACGGCACCCGATCAAGGAAAAGCCATTGTCATAGGCAACGAGCGGGTTTTAAGGGCCCGTCTTGCAGATGCCAAATTCTTTTGGGAACAGGATCAAAAAAAGCCGGTGGAGCACTTTAATGAGGCGTTAAAAACCCGTCTTTTTCATCAGCATTTAGGAAACCTTTTTGATAAAGTTGAGCGGGTGCAAACCCTTTCGTCTCATCTTGCGGAAAAAGGAGGCATTGATTCCAAAAATGTTGCAAGAGCAGCATTTCTTTCTAAAGCAGATCTTGCCTCCCAGATGGTGGGGGAATTCCCTGAGCTCCAAGGAATTATGGGAAAGTATTATGCGCTCCATCAAGGAGAACCCCAAGATGTAGTTGAGGCCATTGAAGAGCAGTATTGGCCGAAGGGTGCAGGGGGGGCGATTCCTCAATCACCTACAAGCCTTATCCTTGGCATTGCAGATCGCCTGGATACGTTGGTCGGGTTTTTTACAATTGGCATTACCCCAACTGGATCCAAAGATCCTTATGCGTTGAGGCGGGCAGCTCTGGGGCTTATTTCTCTTTCCCTGACACCTCATGTTAATTTTTCTATGCTGGAAGCTCTCTCAGCGGCTTATAAGGCGTATGCGTGGGAAGATTTGCCAGCGCCTCTTGTTAAATCTAAAGAAGAAGCTGTGCAAGCAGTATGGCTGTTCCTCTTGGAGAGGTTTAAGTTTTTCCTTAAAGATGAAAAAGGGTGTCCCCATGATCACGTGGAAGCAGTATTGAGTGTCGCCCGTGAAAATCCTACATTTTCCGAACTTTCTTTAAGAGCGCAAGCATTGGGCCATTTGATGAGGAAAGAAGATGGTCAGAATCTTTTGGCGGCGTATAAAAGAGCCGCTCATATTTTACATATTGAAGAAGAAAAAGAAAACCGTACGTTCTCAGGGACCCTGACGGAAGAAAAACTTGTAGCAGCAGAAGAGAAAGCTCTTTATAAGCAGCTTCAGATAACAGCTCCTGAAATTCAATCTCTTGTTCAAAAAGGTGATTTTATTACGGCTGTTCAAACTCTTGCCCCTCTTCGACCATATGTGGACACCTTCTTTGATAAGGTTGTTGTCAATTGTGAGGATCAAGAGACACGTAAAAATCGCCTGCAATTGTTAGCTATTTTGCGGAAGACTCTGCATCAGGTAGCTGATTTTTCAAAAATAGAATCATAAAAAGGAGACGCATTATGACAAGGATACTACAATTACTTATTGCCGGATGCCTGATGATCGGCTTAACCTCTTGTGGACATAAAACACCCGTCGACGTGCCTGTCGTCACACCGTCTCTTGAGGCAAGTGCTCCTCTTCCTCCAATGCCACCTGCTCCAGCTCCAACTCCAACTCCCGTTCAAACACCTGCTCCCGCGTCCCATAAAATAGGAATTCTTCTTCCTCTATCAGGTGACCATGCAGCACTTGGAAAGGGGTTATTGGAAGCGGCTGAACTCGCCCTCTTTGAAGCCGGTTCCTCTTCTATTACTTTATTACCCCAGGATACAGCACAAGGGGCTGACAAGGCCGCACAAAAAGCCCTTAATGAAGGAGCAGAACTGTTGATAGGTCCTATTTTTGCAGCTGACGTTGAAAAGATAAAACCACAGCTTACTGCACGTGGCGTAAACCTTCTTTGCTTTTCAACAGACCAAGCCGTTGCAGGGCAAGGAGTGTACGTTCTGGGTGTATTACCCGCACAACAAATTGAACGCGTTATGGCTTATGCAAAAGAGCGCGGGATCACAAAAATCGCGGCCTTAACGCCCAATGATCAGTATGGAGGTCTGGTGGATCAAACTTTAAGACGTCTTGAGGCGCAAGGGAGTGTGCATCTTTTAGGGATTATCCATTATACAAAAAATGATCTTCAGACAGAAAACCCTTCGATTTTGACAGAAGTCGAGGCGTATAAAAGTCAAGGGTGTGAGGCGCTCTTCATTCCTGAAGGAGGAGAGAATCTAGCCCTCCTCGTACATCTTCTGGGGAATCAAGACTCTCTTAAAATTTTAGGAAGTGGTCAATGGGATACCCCAGAAACCCAATCTATTCCGGGCCTTGCAGGGGGAATTTTTGCATCAACCTCGCCTGAGGGACGGCAAAGTTTTGAAACCCGCTTTCGTAACGCTTACGGGCATGCACCTGAGCGCATTACAAGCCTAGCCTATGATGCAACCGCCCTTGCTATTGCTCTCGCGGATAAAGGCTATACATCTCAAAATCTAACTTTTTCTCAAGGATTTGCGGGAACAGAAGGCCTCTTTCGCTTAACACCCCAAGGGATGAACGAACGGGGCCTCGCTGTGTTTGAGGTTCATCCTTCAGGTTTTAAGCAGGTCAGCCCTGCGCGGGAGACTTTTTAAAGAGCAAGAGACCATTACCACCCTATGCTAATGAATCATCGTGGGGCAAGCTCTTGAACTAGAAAAAGCTTGTCTTTCGGAGAAATGAATTGTTCTTTCGGAGAAATGAATTGTAAATTCGAACAGAGAGTACGAATTTACAGGGTAAAATGGAACGACACTCATTTTTAAAGCAAATTAGCGCACAAATGTTCACCCTGTGTGTGCTGTTTTAGGCCCTCGCCAGACTGGTAAAACAACATTAGCACGTCAATATTCAAAAAACTTTAATGATGGACCTGTCCATTTTTTTGATCTTGAAAATCCTTTCGACCTTGCACGCCTCGAAGAACCTTTTATCGCTCTTTCCTCTTTGGAGGGACTTGTTGTGATTGACGAAGTCCAACGCCTTCCAAATCTCTTCCCTATTCTTCGAGTGCTTATTGATGAACGCCCTCGCAAATTCTTAATTCTAGGCAGTGCATCACGAGACCTTATCCATCAATCCTCTGAAACTCTAGCTGGACGTATTGGGTACATTGAGCTTACTCCCTTTTCTCTTGGAGAAGTAGGTGACATGAGAACCCTTTGGAGAAGGGGAGGATTCCCACGCTCTTTTCTCGCTGACTCAGATGAAGAAAGTTTTCTCTGGCGTCAGGAATATATTACAACGTTTTTAGAAAGAGATATCCCCAACTTAGGATTTAAAATTCCCTCTCTTCACATCAGACGATTGTGGATGATGCTCTGTCATACTCATGGACAGATCTTCAATGCCAGTGAACTTGGAAGATCCTTAGGTGTATCAGACCATACCGTGCGCAAATATTTCGATCTATTAATTGGCACATTTATGATGCGTTCTTTGTCACCCTGGTTTAAAAATATAAGTAAGCGGCAGGTAAAATCCCCGAAGGTTTATTTCCGAGATACGGGCATTCTTCATGCTCTGTTAGGTCTTACTACTCAGGCAGAAATTGAGAGGCATCCTAAATTAGGCGCCTCCTGGGAAGGTTTTGCCATTGAAGAGATTATTCGTCTTCATGCCATTCGTGCTGAGAACTGTTATTTTTGGGGCACCCAATCGGGAGCGGAGCTCGATCTTTTAATCTTTCAAAAGGGGAAGCGATTAGGGTTTGAAATTAAGTATGCAGATGCGCCAAAGATTTCTCTATCTATGAAAATCGCCATAGAAGATCTTAAGCTTGATCATTTAACAATCGTCTACCCAGGAGACCAAGCATACGATTTTAATGATAAAATTTCTGTTGTCGGCATCAAATCTAAAAACTTCTATACCTTTAAAGGTGACGGTTTAATTAAGGTTTAAGCAAAAAAGAGATTAATCCATTCAGGCGCAGCCGTCCGTCAAAGGAGGGTATAAGATGGGTGGGGGTTCGGAATAAGAGCCCTTCTCTTTCCAGAACACTAAGGTTTTGATAGGCCTCATCAAGTGTGAGGCCTGTCTCCTCAAAAAGACGTTTGAGAGAAAGGCCTTGTGTGAGCCTCAGCCCCATCAACGTCACTTCTTGAAGTCTTTCCTCTTTTGAGAGAGGCTGCATAGATTCAAGGCCATGGCCCTTCTTTTCCACAGCTTCCAGCCATGTTTCAGGAGCCTTATAATGATAGGTGGCATACTTGATGCCATCTTGGGTGATCCTTCCATGCGCGCCGGGGCCAATACCGATGTAATCCTCAAAATTCCAATACAAGAGGTTGTGGCGACATTCTTGACCTGGTCGAGCATAGTTAGAAACCTCATACGCAGGGAGGCCCGCCTCAGTCATCAGTCTTTCAGTCAGATGGTAAAGAGTTGCTGCCGGGTCATCCCCAAGAGTCATTTGTTCTCCCCGGCTCATGCGCGTTGCAAAGGCAGTCTGTGGTTCAATCGTTAATTGGTACAAAGACAGGTGTCCTGCCGCATACTGTAATGCTTCTTGAAGCTCGGCCTTCCAGGACGCAGACGTTTGATGGGGCCGCGCATAAATCAAATCGAAAGAAAACCGAGGGAAATATGTCTTTGCAATCTCCAACGCTTTAAGGGCGTCTTTTGCGGAATGTTTCCGTCCTAAAAAAGAAAGAGCATCGTCCCGAAGGGATTGAACACCAAGGGAAAGACGATTCACCCCCGCCTTTGCAAAGGCGTCAAATTTTTTAGCCTCAACTGTACTCGGGTTAGCTTCTAAAGTCACTTCTAGGGAGGTTGTTGAAGAAAATAAAGATTTGGCTTTCTCAATCAGAGATCCAACACACTCAGGATCCATCAAAGATGGCGTTCCCCCTCCAAAGAATAGACTCACCAAGGAGTGGGGTTTTGTATAGGGGGCGACATATTCTAATTCTTTTAAGAGCGCTGCTTGCCACCGTTTTTGATCTATTTTCTCTCGAACATGACTGTTAAAGTCGCAATAGGGACATTTTGAGAGGCAAAAGGGCCAGTGGATGTAGAGACCAAGCATATCAGAGGCAGTGTAGCAGTATTGCAGTGTAGCGGCATAGAAATTTTTCCTTACTGCTGCACCGCTACACCGCGATACTGATTACTTCCCACACTCTTTTTGACAATCCGTGTGGCATACACGGCAGGCATCCGCGCATTTTTTTGCAGCAAGCGCACATGCTTTTGTGTACTCGTGATCAACTTTCCCACAGTGATTGGCGCAGTCATCACAAATTTTTGCACAAAGCTCATAGAGATCTTTTGAGCAGAATCCTCTTGCCGTCATCCGACCCACAAGAGTGCAGACATCGGCACATAGTGTGCAGCAATGCTTACTCGCACAACAATGTTTGTCGGTAGAGCAGTGCTTTTCCGTAGAACATTCTTTTGATTCTTTTGACTCTTTATGGCAACACTCAAACCCACAGCGTTCAGCAGCTTTGACGACATCAAAGCACGCATCAATACAATTTTTATAAATCATTTCCCTCTCCTTTTGTAAGTGATGAGCTTAGCTTATCAGGAAAAGGTTTAAAGAAAGTTAAGGCTGAGTGAGTTTTCTGAAGGTTTTTATGCATACGTTATATGAGGCTCCATGAACAAAAATCTTAAGACTTAAGAAGTTTTTAACAAATTTATTGTACATTGAGTTTTGAGAGTATTTACCTAAAGATAGATATCGCTGTTTGTTGACAAGTCGTGAAAAATTTTCGGTTGCGTTAAAGCGCACCAAAGCTTCAGAGTCATATCGACCATTTCCACTTTTTTCGAAACAACTTTTATTCGACGTGTCATGCGCCCTAAATGATGTCGTGTATTCCTGTTATCTTGCTCTATCGTAATGGTATGAGCTTTGCCAATGAAACGTCTTGCGGGGGAGGACTGATGAAAAAGCACTCCAATCATCAGTGTAAAAAACACAGGTTTTTAAACGCTTTACCTTGTCGCAGAGACGCTTGAAGATTGCAGAATCACGATCCCCGATAACCCAGGCAACAGTTCGCCGTGCAGAACGATCCACGGCTTTGATAATCCATTTTTTGTTTTTTTTGACCCCACAAAATGCCACATTTCGTCAAACTCCATTTCCTGAATTTCTGCAGAAATTTGGGGCTCTTCAAGAATTGAAGCCTCTTGCTTAAGCCATTTCTGAACTGCAGGGGGAGTCACTCCAAACAGCTTCGCAATAAATCCATAAGATGATTTGCCCAGAGCATATAAAATCACTGCAAAAGCTCGTTTTACAGCCGTATCTAGCTTGACACGCTTATCCCCTAAGACAAAATTAAACCCACAAGATTTACATCTGTAACGCTGTTGAGACCTTACAATACCATTCTTTACAACTTGTTGATTGTCGCAGTTTTTACAGCTCAACATAAAGCATCTCCTTGATTAGTTGATGCTTTCTTGCACCACTTATCTATCTATAAGTAAATACTCTCCTCACTCTTTTTCGCTCACCAGCCAGTGTTGCCGTCGAAAATTATCAATAACTTTTTCGACTTCGTCGGTTGGAATCTCCATCAAATGAAGAACAGAGGTGGCGAGTTGTATGGTTGGCTCAACTGTTTCGGGAACTACAAGCCGCGCGCCTGAATCAATAAGTTTATCTTGATGTTTGTGATCCTTAACCCTTACGCACACGGGCAAATCTGGGAAGTGACGACGCACTGTCATGACGGCACGAACAGAGGGGGGCACGTGATTCAAGGTAATCACAATAGCTTTTGCATTTTCTGCACCTACGGCTTTAAGAACTTCAGCATTTTTTGCATCTCCAAAAAAGACAGGAAAGCCTTTTTTTCTTCCCTCCGTAACGCAATGCATATCTATATCAAGCGCTACAAACGGTACAAGGCGTGAATTTAAAATTTCGCCTAGCATTTGCCCAACCCGTCCAAACCCTGCAATAATAATATGATTTTTTAGATCATCCGTTTCTTCAGGAAAACTCTTAGGCGAAAAATGCGTTTCTGGAACATGGAATTTGTCTGCGCTCAGCCTTCCTAGATAGGCTAAAAGTGGCGTCAAAGCCATGGAAAGAGCAGTTACTAAAAACAAAATGTCTACAAAACCGGGGGGAAGAAATTGTTGGGCAATTGAGGGAGAAAAAATAACAAAGACAAATTCTCCTCCTCCTGCCAGGAGAAAAGAAACCCTGAAGCTTGTAGAGACGCGCAATCTATTAAAGCGAGAGAGGGAAAAGAGGACGGCAAACTTTATCAGAACCATAAGAAATAGAAGAATTAGGACAAGGCTAAACTCTTCAAACAGAATGGTAACATTTATTCCCATTCCCACTGCCATAAAGAAAACACCCAGCAAAAGGCCTCGGAAAGGTTTAATATCTGCTTCTATTTGATGGCGATATTCTGTTTCTGCTAAAAGAATGCCTGCTAAAAAAGCTCCAAGCTCCATGGAGAGCCCGGAAAGATCAGTTACAAAACTTGTCCCCAGAACAACTAAAAACGTTGTGCCCATAAAAAGCTCTGGATTTCCGCTCGTTGCCACTGCCCGATAAAGAGGGCGGAAAACAAATCTGCCAAGCCCTATAATAAAACCAAGAGCAAGAACAGCTTTTAAAAATGCGTAAGACAATTCTAAGAGAATATTCGATCCCTCTAGGCCTAAGCTTGTTGCTAAAATAAGCAAGAGGACGACCATCAGATCTTGCAGAAGTAAGACAGAAAAAGAGATGCGACCAAACCGCGTTGCAAGTTCTTGCCGGTCATTCAAAAGTTGCAACACAACAGCCGTTGAGGAGAGAGAAAAGGCTCCCCCTACCAAAACAGCGGCTTCTTTTGATAACCCTGCCCAAAGCCCAAAAACAGTAAAAAGAAAACCCGTTAAAATGACCTGAGGAATGCCAAGCCCAAAAACATATTTCTTCATGGATTGAAGACGTTGAAGGGGGAGATCTAATCCTAGAGTAAAGAGAAGAGAGACAACCCCCAATGCCCCTAAAAACTGGGCTTCTGACGGATTTGTGATAATTTTTAAGACATGAGGTCCAATCACCATTCCAGCAACGAGATAGCCAAGAACCGAACTTATCTTCAGACGACGAAAGACAAACACAATTCCGACTGCAGCAATAAGAAATGCTAGAATATTGAATAAATAGGTTGCTTCAGACGTCATTCAATAGGCCTTTTTTATTGTTTATAATAGTAATGTCCATCTTTCGACTGAGCGATCAGACCTGCACTGGGATAAGGGTTGGCTGGGGGACCTGGATTCGAACCAGAGTTGCCCGGTCCAGAGCCGGGAGTTCTACCGCTAAACTATCCCCCAAAACAATTATTTAACCCTACCATGCTTTCGAGGGAGTGTGAAGAGACGACGCGGGGAAGTTTTGTCCTTAACACATAACAAATTTCGATGTGATGAGAAGCATGTCTGGTGGTAAGATCAAGAAGCTGGGAAACCCTTTATCCCTTTTTCTGCCAATAGGGCTTGAAGTTCTCCTGTTTGATACATCTCACGTACAATATCGCATCCTCCAATAAATTCGCCCTTTATGTAAAGCTGAGGGATTGTGGGCCAGTTGGTAAAGGCTTTAATACTTTCGCGGAGTTCTTCACATTTCATAACATTAACCGCTTTAAAATTAACCTTAAGGGCATTGAGGATTTGAACCACAGCGCTTGAAAAACCACACATGGGAAATTTTTCATCCCCTTTCATATATAGAACCACATCGTTATCTTTTAGATCTTGTTCTATTTGCTTAAAAATTTCTGACATTTTTACTCTCTTTTGGTGTTTGTGTTTTAAGAGCCAGCGCATGAAGCGCTTTTCCCATGTGGCCTTCTAAAGCGTCAAAGACCATCTTATGTTGTTGAATGCGAGTCTTCCCCTCGAAAGCAGAGGAGACGATGATTGCTGAAAAATGCTCATTATCTCCAGCCAAATCTTTAATATCGATGATAGCATCAGGAAAGGCTGCTATGAGATAGGCTTCTAATTGATCTTGGGACATAGCCATTTTTATAAATCCACTAGCAACATTTATAAAAAGGAAAAATCAGAATTCTTCAATCCCTGCCCGCTTTAATGCTCACGACAGCTTTTTTTTCTTCTTTTTTATCTTGCTTTAGAAGAGGTTTAAGGATGTCGTTAATTTCTTCCATCGTTAACGCCCTTTGATACGTTCTCGCATTAATAACGATTGTGGGAATTGCTGTAATTTTGTATTTTTTCTGCCCCTCAAGGCGCGCTTGAATAATCTTATCCATAAGGTCTTGATTTTTAATGGCTTTTTCAAATTGCTCAGCTGAAATGCCATGCTTTACAACGATTGACTTAAGAGCAGCAATAGGATCTTTTGCTGAAAGCCATTCCTCTTGGGTTGAGTAAATAAGTTTTACAAAATCTAAATATTTCATCTCACCCTTACACCAAGCGACTTGGTGCGCTACAAGGCTGATCTGATCTCCTGGAAAATCACGGAAAATAAGCCGCACATAGCCAGGTTCGATATACTTTTCTTTAATTTTCGGCAAAACGTTGAGATAAAAGTCAGCACAATGGTGACAAGTGAGAGAAGAGTAATCAATAATTAAAACAGGCGCACTCGACTCCCCAAAGCTAATTTCTGGCAAGGGTGTCGCTTTTTTCTTTGCTTTTTCTTCTTTAGCGCAAACGCCAGTCACTATCATCATCATGATGAGGATAAGGCGGACAAAAAGATGAAAGGAGTGTTTTTTTAACATGAAAAGAGAATAAAAAAAAATTGAGCAGATGACAAGCCTGTTTTTAAGAAGAAACGAAGAAATTGTGCATCGTATTTTCCGCTTTCTCAAGCACCTCTATTACGCGCACGCCTTCTTGACCGGACGTTAAAGGGTCTTTTCCTGTTTTGATGCAGGTCAGAAAATGTAGACATTCCGCCTTAAGAGGTTCGCTTTCGGGGAGAGGAATGGTTCGAGTTTGAATGGCATTGTTTGCGTGAGGATGTCCCTCTTTCCAGGTCAGACAATGTGTTGAGATCTGCAGTTTTTCAGCCCAAGGCTTGCGGTCATCAAAAACAGCAATGCCGCGTTCTCCGATAACAACAAGTTTTTGTTCTTTAAACGGAGACAGCCAAGATGCATGTACATGGGCTGTTAATCCAGAGGAAAATGACAGCGTAAGAAGGGCGGATGCTGGTTTGTCAGGCGTAAGGTAGGCTTGCCCTACAGCGTGTATATGGGTGGGCATTGTTTGAGCAAGGGCGAGAATAAGCGACACATCATGGCAGCTCAAATCCCACAGAATGCCTTCATGGTCTCGAAATCGTCCAAGACCCAATCGATTTGCATACATATGTTTTAAAGGCCCAAGTTCTGAGAGATGCTCTTTTAAAGCCACAAAAGCAGGATGGTAGTTCAGAATATGCCCCACCATCAGAATGCGGTTATATTTGTTTGCAAGAGAAACAAGGGTACTGGCTGTCCTGACGGACAAAGCCATAGGTTTCTCAAGGTAGATGTGCTTTCCTGCCTGAAGGGCAGCTTGACTGAAGTATTCATGGGAGTAAGCTCCTGTTGCAATCACAAGGGCATCGATAGATGGGTCTCTTAAAACCTCTTCTTCTGACAAAGCAGTGCAGTCGTACTGGGAGGCGAGCTCTTGTGCTCTTGAACAATCTTTATCACAGACAGCATAAAGAGCACCGAGCTCGTAAAAATTTCTGATTAAATTTTTTCCCCAGTGTCCACACCCAACAACAGCAATACGGGGGAAGGTGTCTTTGTTTGTCATAAGTGTATACTCAATCTCAAAAAATTTGCTGAATCAAATTGGGGCTTTCCATCATAAAAAGCTCAGCGGGAAGCGGGATATTCGATTGTATCTTCGAAAGAACAACGCGCGTTTCGGTGCCTTGCCCATCAATAACGCGCCATTCCTTAAGAGAAACAGGGTCATTTGTGAATACAAGAGAGAGGGTTCCTGTATCCGGCTCATCTGTTCGAACAAGGGAAATCTCTGTTGCTTCTCCTTTGGGAATAATACTGGTAATGGCCACATCCCCGCTAAAACGGATGTGGGGGCGTAAGATAAAAGTAGCTGGGGTGTTTTCGACAGAGACATAATTTGCCTCATCCGCCTCTTTATCATAGGTCAAAAGCCATTTTCCATTGGCTACAATCAAAAGAGAAGAGGGAGGATTATAGTCAAGGCGCATTTTTCCAGGGCGAGAAATATAGAGGGCGCCTGTTTCTTTTTGGCCATTGCTATTAATTTGGATAAATTCCCCTTTAAGGGTTTTAAGCCTATTGAGGTAAGTTTCAAATTTTTGGGTATCAGGAAGCGCATAGGCGTTGGTGAGAGAGAGTGTGATACAAACTATAAAATGAGCAACCCGCAAAATTCTTCCCCAGTTTATCCCCCGGTTTGTCATCCCCGAGCTAGAAACGCTAATGTTTTCTTGACGAAAACAAAGCATTTCTAGCTCGGGGATGACAAAAAATGGCAAGTTTTGCAATGTTCCCAAATAAATACCAGCAAATTTTTTCCCCTCTCTCATGCGACCTCCTGGTTTCTTCTGACAAGTACTTCTCGTTTTCCAACGTGGTTGGGTGCACTGACGATACCCTCTTCTTCCATCTTTTCAATCAGGCTTGCAGCACGGTTATACCCAATTTTTAAATGGCGTTGGACGAAACTTGTGCTTGCTTTATGTTCTCGGTACACAAGAGCCAGGGCTTGTTGGTACAGTGCATCCTCTTTCCCGCCCCCTTCTTCTTCAAAAGGAGAATCGGACGAAGACGTATCGATCGTGATATCTTCGATATAAGAAGGATCACTTTGTGATTTTAAGAATTGGACGACCTTTTCGACATCCCCATCTCCTACATAGGGGCCATGAACACGCGAAATGCGCCCACCGGAAGCCATATAAAGCATATCCCCTTGACCAAGAAGCTGTTCTGCACCTTGTTCGCCCAAGATCGTGCGGCTATCGATCTTTGAGGTGACCTGAAAGCTAATGCGAGTTGGGAAGTTGGCTTTAATCGTTCCTGTGATCACATCAACAGAGGGGCGCTGTGTTGCCATAATAAGGTGAATTCCTGCAGCCCGTGCCATTTGGGCAAGTCGTTGGACGGCGGATTCAATTTCCTTTCCTGCAACGAGCATGAGGTCTGCCATTTCATCCACCACCACCACAATGAAGGGAAGAGGTTCCATCGCAAGAGGCTGGTCTTCGAAAATGGGTGAACCTGTTTCAGGATCAAAGCCTGTTTGGACACGGCGCGAAATCACTTCTTTGCGCGTTTTAGCTTGTAAAATACGCTCATTATATCCCTCAATATTTCGAACAGAAAGCTTGGACATGGCCTGATAACGGCTTTCCATCTCTCGGACAACCCATCGCAACGCTACGACCGCTTTTTTAGGATCTGTTACCACAGGCGCTAAAAGATGAGGAATGCCGTCATACATGGAAAATTCCAACATTTTCGGGTCGATCATAATAAATTTACACCGCTCAGAGGGAAGGTGGTAAATCAAGGATAGAATCATCGCATTAACCGCAACGGATTTTCCTGATCCCGTTGTTCCTGCAACCAGCAAGTGGGGCATGCGGGATAAATCTGCGATAACAGGGGCTCCGCTAATATCTTTCCCCAAGACAAGGGTAAGGTGGGCCTTTGATTTTTCATACTCTTCCGTTTCAAGAAGCTCCCGCAAATGAACCATTTCCCTCATTTTATTTGGCAACTCAATCCCGATCACGTTTTTCCCAGGGACAACAGCTACACGGGCTGAAACGGCGCTCATGCTCCGCGCAATATCATCTGCAAGGGCAATCACACGAGAAGATTTTAGGCCAGGAGCCGGCTCAAGTTCATAAAGAGTCACAACAGGCCCTGGTTTAATATTGACGATCTCTCCTTGAATTCCATAGTCATTGAGGACAGCCTCCAGAGCTGTCGCATTTTCTTGAAGCATTTCTTCATCCACGACGAGCTTTTGAGGAGACGTTTTGGAGAGAAACAAAAGATCCAAAGGTGGTAAAAGATGGGGGGCCATCTCACGGGATATGGGCGCGGAAGGCACTGACTTGGGGGCTTGTTTTTGAGGTTTTTCATAATCCATAAGAAGGCGTGCTTTATTGTGAGGAACTTCCTTTGCCTCTCGGTCGAACGAAGGTATTGGCAGACCTTGCTTAAGTTTTGATAAAAATTTTGGTCTTAGGTGAACAAAGGACCAAACCCATTTCAACTGAGAAAAGGTAACCCCAGCGCTCAACAAGAAAAGAGGAAAACTTACGCTTAAGAAAATAAGAGCCACTCCGAGGGATGGGAAGGGGAGTCTTTTTACCCAAGGAAAAAGAAGGGTTCCTAACGCTCCTCCTTGGTTCCAGAACGAAAGGCCCGAGAGAAGCGAGATAATTCCACTAGTAAAAAGAACACTCCGCAAAAGAATAAAGCGCTTTTTCAGGCGCATAAATATAAAAATGCCAAGGCTGCTTAAGAAGAGAGCAAGAAGATAACTGGAGGGGCCAAAAAGCTGCAGAAAAAGGTCGCTCAAGATCGCGCCCCCTTCTCCTAAAAGATTGTGGACATCCCGATCGGTGGCAAGATTCCAAGAGGGATCCCCACGATCATAGGTAAAAAGGGAGGTTACAAGGACCCCAGAAAACAACAAAAAGCCAACCCCCAATAGGTCACGAATGCGGCCTTTTATAAAAGAAAACAGTAAATTTTTTGCCATATAAAAGAAATACACTCCCCTTTTCTGTAGGTCAAGAAAAAGGGAAATGCCATTTCTAGCATTTCCCTTAGCAAACGTTTCAACAAACTTGTTGAGTGGTTATTTACTATTGTTAATGTTTTCCGAGGTTTCAGGTGTTTCACCAGATCCATCATTAGCTTTTGTGTCGATTTCAGTAGCTTCTTCTTTACCAGCAGCTACTCCTCCTTTATCAAAAGTGCCTGTTGAGACGGTTGTTGTTTTATCTAGGCCATAAGCTGCGCCTGCGAATGAACCCACTACAGCGAGAGTAAGAACAAGTGATTTGATCATTTTAGTTTTCTCCATAAATAATAGACCTCTTATGAGGCCCCGCAACTATGGTAAAAAAAAGAAATCTTGGCAAGAGAGATTTTGATGAGAGATGATGTTATTTTTTTATACTGTGACAAAGTTGCACTAGAACACTGACCGCTTAATTTTGACTGGTGTTGTTGTCTCTAGCCTCAGTTTGTCATCCTCGGGCTAGAAAATGTTTTTTTCCGTCAAGAAAACATTACCTTTTCTTGAGCCGAGGATCTTGACTCCATCAACAAGATCCTCGATGAAGAAGTCCTAAAATTTGCTTTGCAAATTAAGGGCTTCTAGCTCGAGGATGACAAGGGGGGGCTGAAAAACTTGCCTACTGCGTTACTTCTCATAAATTTTCAAAACAAAAAAGGGAAATGCGTGGCATTTCCCTTCTTGAAACAATTCAATAAACCCTCACGGGCATTTGAAAAAGCTTATTTTTCTTCTTTTTGCGCAACTTCTTCTGCTTCTGGTGTTTCTGTAATGTCAGCCTGAACTGTTTCGCCAGCAGGAGTCTCAAGAACAGTTTTTTTAGTTTCTGCTGCAGGTTCAGCAGCTTGAGCGCAAACGGCTGTGCTCAAAAGAACAGCGAGTGTAAGAGCGATTGATTTCATTTTAGTTTTCTCCATAAAATTAATATCCCACAGCGGGACAAAAAGGACTATGAAAGAAAAAAATATTTTTTGCAAGGGTCATTTTAAAATTGTGCGAGTTCAATGCATATGAGCCTCAGACAGCCTCTTTTAGATATTAATACCTATAGCATATTATTGCAGTGCTCGATCAGATCTTTCATATCTTGAGGTAAATCAGTTGAAAAATGAAGCTTTTCATGAGTTATGGGGTGAGAAAATGAGAGTTCACTTGCGTGGAGAGCGTGCCGTCCTTTTGGCCATGTGTGAGCCAGGTAAGTTTTAAGGTCTGAAGGTATTGCTCGTGGAGGACGCCCATAAAGGACATCTCCTATAAGAGGATGGCCTTTAGAGGTTAGATGAACCCGAATTTGATGGGTGCGCCCGGTCTCTAAGCGACATTCCACAAGGCTTGCGAAGGTTCCAAAGACTTTTAAAACTTTATAGTGGGTGCGGGCAAATTTCCCTCCCATCCTGATTGTCATCCGTTGACGATTTCGTAAGTCCCGCCCAATTGCTCCTTCAATACTTCCTATGGGGAGAATAAATTTTCCCCAAACAAGAGCGTGATATACGCGATGCATGGTGTGAGCCGCAAGCTGGTGAGCTAGACCATGATGCGCCTTATCATTTTTAGCGGCAACGAGAATGCCACTTGTTTCCTTGTCAAGACGATGGACAATGCCAGGACGTTTCACCCCCCCTATGCCAGAAAGACTTTGTCCACAATGGCTTAAAAGAGCATTCACAAGGGTTCCTTGTGGATTTCCAGGGGCAGGATGAACGACCAGCCCAGGCGGTTTATTAATCACAATCACATCATTGTCTTCATACAGAATATTAAGAGGGATCTCTTGAGGGAGAGGAATGGCCTCATGTGCCGGGGGGATCGTAACTTCGATCGCTTGCCCTTCTTTAACCTTATAAGCAGGCTCTGTGAGAATTTTGTCCCCACTTTTCACATATCCACTTGTGACAAGCCCCGAGAGACGAGAGCGGGAGAGGCCTTGGAGGTTGAGGACTAAAAACTTATCAAGGCGCACTCCGTGATCAGAGGCTGTCACTAAAAGGGTGGTGAAAGAGGGAGAAGAAGATGTCATTGAGTTTGGTTCCACAAACAAGTATGATCTAGTAATTATTCACCATGTCTACCCTCTGTTGTCATCCTCGACTTAGAAATTCTTGATTTTCAAAGAAAATCTTAGAATTTCTTGATCGAGGATCTCGTTGATGGAGATAAGATCCTCGATGAAGAAGTCTTAGAATTTGCTTCGCAAATTAAGGACTTCTACTCGAGGATGACAAAGATGGTGAATCATTGCATGATTTTTAAGGATTTTACTGACTTATTGCAAGAGGCAAGGGAATGAGTCTTTCCACACCCCACTTTTTCTACATTCTAGGGGCCTATGGTGTAAGTATTATAGGTCTTGTCGGGTTTATGGGATGGGTTTATTTTCATTGGATCCGACCTTCGTGAAACCCAAACATCAGCGCTTATTATTTATTTTAGGAGGCTTGGGGGTCCTTAGCCTAGTGGCCTTTTTCACCCTCACGTCCCTCTATGAAAGCCTTATCTTTTTTTATACGCCCTCTGATCTTATCCATACATATGTTCATAGAGAACATCCTATTCGTGTTGGAGGACTTGTGGCATTACAGTCTGTAAAGATTGAGGGAGAGACCGTCCACTTTAAAATTACGGACCAAAAAGAAATGCTTCATGTCACCTACAAAGGAGTATTGCCTGATCTTTTTCGAGAAGGCCAAGGGGTGGTTGCTGAAGGATACCTTGAGGGACCTGGCTTTTTTAAAGCTGACTCTATCCTGGCCAAACATGACGAAAAGTATATGCCGAAAGAGGTTGCAAATCAGATGAAGAAAGAGGGCTGTGTCCTGAGAAACGCAACGGCCCTTAATTAAAGAGAAAAAAGCATTCAACACATTGACAAACATGCAAATTCCTTCAAGAATATAAATTTTAAGGCAACGATAGGAAGATTACGATGGTTTTATCGAAAGTTAAATCTATGCAGTCTAAACCAGTTAAGCTCTCTTTCTCTAAAAGTTGGCTGATTTGGGGATGCGCTGCGCTTTTTTACTGCTACCAATTTATGCTTCGGGTCTCTCCGAGCGTTATGGCGGACGATCTGATGTCTGCCTTTCAAATCGATGCTTGTACTTTAGGGATGTTAACCGGAGCTTATTATTATACTTATTCTGCCGTTCAATTTCCGGGCGGAGTTCTGATGGATCTCTTTAAACCCAGACGCGTCTTAACTGCGGCCGCAGTTGTCTGTAGTGCAGGGACTTTTCTTTTTTCAATGGCGGATTCCCTCTATATCGCATTTTTGGGGCGTGCCCTTATTGGAGCTGGCTCAGCAGTGGGGTTCTTGAGCTGCTTTAAAATTGGAAGTTTATGGTTTCCAGCCCATAAGTTGTCTTTTGTTGTGGGTCTTACGATTCTTTTAGGAACAATAGGAGGGGTATCTGCTGGTTATCCCTTGGCATGGTTGGTTGAAATTTATGGCTGGCGACATACCTTGTGGTTCATTTCTTTCATTGGCTTTGCCCTTGCGGCGTTTGCTTGGCTGCTTGTGAGAGATATGCCGCCTGAGAATTTGAGAAAGGCAATCTTAAAAAGTCACGGGGACAGTGAAATTTCTTATCAATCTACGGGTTTTTGGACAAACATTATTGAAGTAGTGCGTAAACCTCAAAGCTGGCTCCTCGCGCTTTTTGGATTTCTCATGTACATTCCTTTGTCGGGAGTAACAGATATTTGGGGCCCCCCCTTTCTTATAGCTGCTTATAATCTTGATAAAACCACTGCAGGCGCTGTTAACTCAGCCTTGTATGTTGGAATGGGTATTGGCTCTCCTTTCTTTCCTTTGTTGCTCAATTTCCTTAAGGCGTATAAACCAACTATTTTTATTGCAGCCATTGGAGCTCTTGTTATGTTATCAGTTGTTTATTATGTGCCAGGGTTGCCTCTTTGGCTTCTGACTGGGTGTTTATTTTTAGCTGGACTATTCTTAAGCGGCCAATTTTTAGCTTTTTCTATGGTGAGTGCCCTTAATCCTCTCTCCGCAAGTGGGACGGCAGGAGGATTCCAGAATGGGGTTTGTATGATCAGTGGAATAATTTTCCAACCTTTTTTGGGGTGGCTTTTAGATTTTTCTTGGGCTGGGGCCATTGTCAATGGAGCACGAGTGTATACTATTTCTGAGTACACGTTTGCTTTTACGTCCATTGTTATAGCTCTTTTCCTTGCATGCTTATGTATTATTCCCATTAAAGAAAGATACTAAGAACCTGTCATCATGATCGAAGAAGCCTGTTGAAAAACTCTGAAGACATAAAGGCTCTTCTTAACCTCTCCCCTTGTGGGAGAGGTCGCGATCCCGAAGGGAGCGCGGGTGAGGGGCATCAGTATTTCAGTGTAGCGGTGCTGCAGAAATAAAAACGGATACTTCGGTGTTTTCAATTCCTAGATTCTTGTAATACCGCTACACTGATGCCCCTCACCCGCCCTTTCAGGGCGACCTCTCCCACAAGGGGAGAGGTAAAGGAAGTGCGTCATTCAAAGTCTCTCTCTTCACAAGGAGAGAGGTATTCTGATTTGAGTAAAATCAATGCAGGGCTTGGTAAGGCAGAATAACCGCTTCTGTCCAGTAGGTGAGGGCTATGTGTAAATTTTCTTTAAACGTTTCGTATTCAAAAGATTTTTTAATATAACCACTCGCATAATTCTTATACGCGTTCATCACATCTTTTCGACTTATGCTGCCTGTAAGAATTATAATGGGAATGTATTGCAGTTCTCTGTTTTGTTTGATTGATTTTAAAAGAGAAATTCCATTAATCTTTGGCATATTTAAATCAAGAAATATGATATCAGGCATCGGAATATGTGTAATATTAGATTTTGTTTTTATAATATTAAAAAATTCTTCTCCGTCATGTATACAATACATATTAACATTTAGGTTATATTCTTCAAGAGCACGCCTAAAAAGAAATTGATCCTCAGCGCTATCTTCTATAAGAAGCAAATTGAGTCTATTAATTTTTTTGTAGTTTTCTATATCACCATCTTGGTGAGAAAGAGCGAGCGCATTTTCAAAATTAAACCCTTCAAAAAAACAATTTGGGGTGACAGAAAAAATTTTGCAAAACTTATACAGCATTCCTGTTGAGATTTTCGTTTGCCCCAATTCATATTTATGAATTTGCTGATGAGAAAGTCCTACTTTTAAAGCGAGATCGAAAAGGGTTATGTTCGCCCTTTTTCGAAAATCTCGTAATTTTTGTCCCACGTATTCATCGATTGAAATTTGGGTATCTTTTGAGCGTTGAGAAAGAAGGAGTTCTCTCTCATCTATCATTTGATCCTCTCTTTCTTCAAAAGAGCCATCCTTCATTTTTGTTGGCAAGGGACTATTCATTATCGCTCCTGATATTTTTTATAATTTTTCAAGAAGAATTAGATTAATAATTTTTTAATACCTTTAAGATAGCATCACCTTAAGACTTCTTAAGGTTAGTGGGGGTGGTCTTAAAATCTCGATCCCGTGTGTCCCTGGGTGACCTTTAGCAGCCCCCGCCTGCTCTAAGGAAGAGAATAGCGCTTCTTTCTCTCTGGAGAAGTTTATTAAAAATATGCATTTCCACCCGACGTTTAATTCCTAAAAATGAATGGCTCTTCCAAAAGCGCTCAGCGTCGACTCATGCATCATCTCTGATAGAGTGGGGTGCGGGAAGATTGTATTCATAATGTCTTGCTCAGTGGCCTCTAAGGTTTTGGCTAAGCAAAAACCTTGGATCAGTTCAGTTACTTCAGCCCCTATCATGTGGGCTCCAAGAAGCTCCCCAGTTTTTCCGTCAAAAATTGTTTTAACGAGTCCCGTTTCTTCGCCCATAGCCAAGGCTTTCCCATTCGCGGTATAGGGGAATCGCCCAACTTTGACGTCATATTTTCCGACTGCTTTTGCTGCGTCTTCTGTGAGCCCTACGCTTGCGATTTGGGGATAACTATAGGTACATCCGGGGATATCTGTTTTTTTCATTGGGTGAGCTGTCTTCAGGCCTTTAATTTTTTCAACACAGAGGACACCTTCGTGACTTGCTTTATGGGCGAGCCAAGGACTGCCGGCCACATCGCCAATAGCATAGAGGCCTGGCTCCGCTGTCTGGCACCATTCATTGGTGATGATGTGACCTTTTTCAACTTTAACTTTTGTTTTTTCGAGCCCAAGGTTTTCTGTATTGCCTGTAATACCTACAGCTAAAATGACCCGCTCAACGGTAATGTCTTGAGACTTTCCGCCAATTTCAAGAGTGGCGGTCACTGAGTCTTTATTTTTCTTAAGGCCCTTCACCGTCGATCCTGTATGGATTTGGATCCCTTGTTTTTCAAAGGATTTCTGGGCAAGAGCTGAAATCTCTTTATCTTCTATGGGAAGAATACGATCTTGAACTTCAACAACCGTCACCTCAGTACCCATAAGGCGGTAAAAGCTTGCAAATTCAATGCCAATCGCACCTGATCCAATGATTAACAGGGATTTTGGCAGAGCCGCAGGCGTCATCGCTTCTTTGTACGTCCAAACCAGGTTCTCGTCAGCCTCTAAACCGGGCAGGGACCGTGCCCGAGCCCCTGTGGCTAAAATAACGTGAGAGGCTTTAAGGGGGTCTCTCCCCTCAACTGTGAGTTCAATCTTAGTCCCTTGACGGCCTTTAATATGAGCCGTTCCTTCAATAACGGTTATTTTGTTTTTTTGCATTAGGTGTTTCACGCCTCCCGCAAGACGCGCGCTCACCGCACGAGATCTTGCAATAATCTTTTGAAAATCAAAAGAAATATTCTCAGCTTTAAACCCGTAGGTATCCAGAGAATGTAAAAGGTGGTTGATTTCTGAAGCGCGCAACAGAGCTTTTGTGGGGATACATCCCCAATTGAGGCAAATACCCCCTAGCGTGTCTTTTTCAATAAGGGCTGTTTTAAAGCCCAGTTGACTTGCTCGAATGGCCGCAACATATCCCCCTGGACCGCCCCCTACAATGATAACGTCATAATCTGACATTTGCTGACTCCTTTGTAATTCCCTTGTCCTCTTTGTCATCCCGAATTCATTTCGGGACCTCATGCGCCTTGAGAGCTCATTATCACGAGATCCTGAAATGATCTCGGATCAAGTCCGGGACTAAAGGTTCAGGATGACAACAGATGGCAAGATATTTTATACTACATACATGACAACGACAAAACATCATATTTTATTGGTTGATGATGACGAACGTTTGCGCGATCTTTTGCGTAAGTTTCTGGTTGAAAACGGCTTTTTTGTTTCAACCGCGCGGGATGCGCCGCATGCGCGAAGATTTATAGACCTTTTTCATTTTGATCTCCTAATTTTAGATGTGATGATGCCGGAGGAAGATGGATTTTCTTTGGCAAAATTTATTCGTAATGGGCCGTCACCCCTTAAAGAGTCTCCTATTCTTTTCCTTACCGCTATGGGAGAGACAGAAGATAAAATTAAAGGGTTAACCCAAGGAGCGGATGATTATCTTTCTAAGCCTTTTGATCCCCGTGAGCTTTTACTTCGTATGCGGGTTATCCTTCGTCGTAGTCAGTCTCAAACAGCTCTTGAAACTCTTTCCATGGGCAAGGTTACCTATAATTTGCAATCTAATCAGCTGCAACGGAATGATATCCCTATTCCCTTAACAACTGTTGAAAGTAACCTTTTAAAGATTTTTGCGCGTTATCAACGCAAACCCCTTGCTCGAGAAGATTTGGTTGCTGAATATGAAGGAGAATTGAATCCACGGACAATTGATGTGCAAATCACACGCCTGAGGAGAAAAATTGAGGATAACCCTAAAATTCCTCGCTATCTTCAAACGGTTCGAGGAAAGGGATATATTTTTATTCCAGACGCATGAAATATATTGTGAAACATCCTTTTAAAGCTTTAAAAAGTTATCTTCCCAAAAGTATGTTTGGAAGATCTCTTCTTATTTTGGTTCTTCCGCTGATTCTAATCGAAACGATCGCAGGCTATATTTTTGTTGATGCCCATTGGGACCGGGTCACTAAAGCGCTTGCGCGAAATATTGCAGGAGAAGTTGCTGCTATTACAACGCTTTACACTCAAAATCCCACTAAAGAGGCGTTTTATAAATCTTTAGCAGGAACACACCTTAAGCTGAGAATGGAGTTTGTGCCCAAGCAAAAAATACTTTCCCCTATACCTGAGGATTTACACGATACCGCCCTTGACATTGCCCTCAAAGAGCAAATCTTTACGCCTTATACGTTTGATATACAAACAAGAGAGATTCTTATTGAAGTAGAAGTTAAAGGCGGTGTCTTAAAATTTGTAACACCGCTCAGTCGTCTTTGCAGCAAAGGTGTTTTTCTGTTTATCATGTGGGTTTCTATTACGTCGGCGGTCTTTTTGCTTATTGCAGTTGCCTTTATGCATAATCAGGTTAAACCATTGAGGCGTCTCGCAATTGCGGCTGATAGGTTTGGAAAGGGTCGCTCTTATCCTACGTTTAAGCCTGAGGGAGCCATTGAAATTCGCAAATTAACGCAGGCTTTTATGGATATGAAAGAGCGTCTTCAAAGACAACTAACCCAAAGAACAGACATGTTAGCGGGGGTCTCCCATGACTTAAGAACACCCTTGACACGGATGCGTCTTCAACTTGCGATGATGGCTTCTTCTTCTGAGATTGAAGGACTTCAAAAAGACGTTGAAGAAATGAATAAAATGTTAGAGGGCTATTTAATGTTTGCGCGTGGGGAAGGACTTGAAGAAACAAGTGAAACAGATATGAATTCTCTTCTTTTAGACGCGATTAGTGGGCGCGCTAATATTAAAACTGTTATTCATTACACCCCCCCTTCTCTGCCTATTGCTCTGGTTAAACCACATGCCCTAAAGCGCTGTCTCATGAATCTTATTAATAATGCAGCACGGTATGGTACTCAGGTGTGGGTCACAGCTTATACAAATAAAGATCACCTTGTGATTGCTATTGAGGACGATGGGCCTGGAATCCCAGAAGAGAAAGTAGAAGAAGTTTTTAAACCTTTTTTCCGCCTCGATCTTTCCCGTAATATCGCAACAGGGGGCGTAGGATTAGGCTTAACAATCGCCCGTGATATTGCCCAGAGTCACGGCGGAGATATCATTCTCTCCCCTTCTCCAGATCATGGCGGGTTAAAAGCGTCGCTTATTTTGCCGTATTAAGAGCAAACTCATCCTCATCTCATACAAAGAACTCTCTAAAGAGTAGTATGGCATGTTAATCTTGGTAGAAGGACGGTGCCTTATCAGAGGTTTTGATATTAGTCAGCGTTTTCCGATAAACACAAAAAAAGCACTACCCTTTCGGGCAGTGCTCTTGTCTGCTTAAGTTAAGACTAATTAATTAGTCCAAAACTGTGATAGCAACACGGTTTTGTTGATAAGCCCACTCGCTACCATCTTGTTCAACGATAGGACGGTTCTTACCATAGCTCACAACCTTAATACGGGAAGCTTCAACACCAGATGCAATGAGCTTTTCTTTAGCTGCATTAGCACGACGCTCGCCAAGAGCTAAGTTGTACTCAACAGTTCCACGCTTATCGCAATGGCCATCAATCGTTACAACATAGTTAGGATAGGTTTTTAACCATTCAGCTTGACGCTGTAATGTTTCCATTCCTTCTGGACGTACACTTGACTTGTTAAAGTCGAAGAAAACCCGATCTCCAACATTTTCAACGAAATCAGCTTGTGATCCAGCTACGCACGGTGGTTCTGCAGCAACAGCAGCTACTTCTGAAGCTAATGCCCCTTCACCTGCAGTAGTTGTTAAGCATTCTTCAGGGCAGGGTCCGCAAGCAGCCACAAGTGAAGCTGCAGCGAGAAGACTTGTAATTTTTAAGCGCATTCTTTTTTTCTCCTTTTTTGTTTCCCCCACTGTAGCGAAGGAATCTTAAAAAATTATTAAAATAGTTTCTTTTTTTTTGATGTCTTTCGCCCTTGTAGCACCATGTCTAGTCGGAAGACTTAAAGCACATCGTGGAGGCAATATACTCTTTTTAAATAGAAGTATCAAGAGCTACCATGTAGGGTACGAACCTTCACCCGGAATATTAACTTTTCTCTTGTTAAATCCAACGATATCAATGCTTGCGAGGACACTTTTACTGTTTGATGTAGATTGGGATGTGTATAAAATTTCACGTCCATTGGGGGACCAGGTGGGGCCTTCGAGAAGATATCCTGAATCTAGCATGCGTTCTCCGGATCCATCAGGACGCATCACACCAATATAAAAAGTGCCCCCGTGCTGCCGTGTGAAGGCGATTAAATCGCCGCGAGGGGACCACACAGGATTATGGTACCAGCCTTGGCCAAAACTAATGCGCGTTCCTTCTCCACCGGTTACATCTTTCACATAGAGGTGAGGTTTTCCTCCTCTGTCAGAGCTGTATACAATTTTTGTACCATCATGAGAATAACAAGGAGACACATCAATAGCCCCTGATGATGTCGTAAGACGGGTCAACTTTTTTGTTCCTAAATCCATTGTATAAAGAGAGGTAACCCCTTTATCAGCAATACTAAGTATCAAATGTTGCCCATCATTCGAAAAACGAGGGGTCATTTTCATGCCTTGTATAGCCCCCAAAGACATTGATTGACCTGCAGATAAGTCAAAAATATGCAGGTTAGGGTTTTTATTGTTTCTTCCAAAATCGAGATAGGCAATTTTTGTTCGATCGGGGGAAAAGCGAGGTGTGTGAACAATGTTTTCTCCGCTGGATAAAAATTGATGGTTTGCCCCATCTTGGTCCATAATAGCTAACCGATATTTCCGAGCCATCTCAGATCCACTCTCATGAATGTAAACAATACGTGTATCAAAATGTCCTTTGTCTCCTGTCATTTTCTCATAAATTTCATCGGCAATTTTATGAGCGACCCGCCGCCAATTAGACGGTTCGGTTTGTAAAGAAAGGCCTGTGAGTTGGGATTCTGTAAAGATATCAAAGAGACGGAAGTCGATTTGGAATCCGTCGCCTTGACGACGCAAAAGTCCGCCGACGAGAGCTTCTGCATGAAGAACGCGCCAATCGGCAAACCGGGGGTGACTCATAACATCGGAAGCAGATTGAATATAAGCAGCGGGATCAACAACTTTGAAAAGACCGCAGCTTTCCAAATCATTCGTAATAACAGTTGTGATCTCTTGAGCTGCCATTGCAAGGCTAGGATCTCCTCCCCCACTAAAGAGAGGTATCGCAATGGGAATAGGCTTAAAGGTTCCTTCTGTTACATTAATGCGTAAGTCAGCATGAGCCCACAATGTTGTTTGTATAAGTGCTAAGAAAGTAAAAATGATTTTTTTCATCTGAAAAATCCTTATGTATTACAGAATAAATAAGATAATAATCCTTTGTGATAAAAAAAACAAGATGGGGATTTATAGGTGTTGGAGAGGTTAATTTAGAAGATCTTCTTCAGGAAATAATCGATGTATTTCAAAAACTGTGATGATGACTACATTTTTTTGACAAATAATATATGATGCGATAATTTCCTTCGATAATTTATAACAAAAATACAGTGCATTTTTAATAATAATATAAGTCTATACTTATGTAATGGCTACTTATTCTTCAAATATTCTTTTTTCTATAGCCACTTTTTTAACGGCTTGTTGTAGTTTTTCAAAGGCACGGATTTCGAGTTGCCTGACACGCTCGCGAGATATTCCAAGGGTTTCAGCAAGCATTTCAAGGGTTGTGGGTGGCTCTTTGAGGCGACGTTCACGAATAATAAGCTGCTCTCTTTCATTCAAAGAGCTCAATGCTGTTTCTAAAAGAACATTTTTTTGTTGACTCTCATCTCGTTCGATAAGGTGGACTTCTTGATCTGGCGCTTCATCTGCGAGCCAATCTTGCCACTCCTCGCCCCCCTCTTCTTTTAAAGGAGCATTGAGAGATTGATCTGATCCACTGAGACGTTGGCTCATGTCGACAACTTCTTTCTCAGTAACGTTAAGCTCACTTGCGATATCTTTAATCGTTTCAGTAGAAAGAACAGGTTCGTCTAAGGTTTGCATTTCGCTTTTAAGACGCTTGAGGTTGAAGAACAGTTTTTTTTGAGCCGCTGTCGTCCCAATTTTGACAAGAGACCAGGAATGTAAAATATATTCTTGAATATTCGCCCTAACCCACCACATGGCATAGGTTGAAAAGCGAAACCCTTTATCGGGGTCAAATTTACGAAGAGCCTTTATAAGGCCTACATTCCCTTCAGCAATAAGGTCCCCTATGGGTAATCCATATCCTCTATATCCGCTGGCGATTTTCGCAACCAGACGTAGGTGAGAGGTGACAAGTCTTTCTGCTGCTTTAGGGTCTTGATGTTCTTGCCACCGTTTTGCCAGAATATATTCTTCTGCCGAATCTAAAAGAGGAATTTTCCTAATTTCAAGCAAATAGCGCGTCAGACCATCAACGATACGCGGAAGGGGAGGGGTAGGAAGATGGGTGGTGTGATTGTTGGACACAGAGACGCCTCGTTAATATAGCAGTAAAATATACAACACCGTATACGTATTGTGCAAGTTTTGCAGCTCCCACTTGAATGTATGAACTTATACAAGACAAGTCGGGCCACTTGACACCTCCGTTTCCCCTCCCTTAAAGTGCCTCTAATCATTAGGGGTGCCGTTTTTTGGCTGAGAGGATTATTTTCCAACCCTTAGAACCTGATCTAGGTAAAACTAGCGGAGGAAAATGAAATGCTCAACCAAATGAATTGCCACCCCTCTCCATCTCCTGAACTTATGGAGAGAGAGTCCTTCCCTACGAGACTCAGACGGCTCCCCTTACATCGATGGAGTCTTGTCATTGGGAACCTCTTAGAGCATTTTGACTCTTCTCTTTACGGTTTCTTAGCCCCTGTTTTGGGAGAAGTATTTTTCCCTCAGTTCTCGCCTCTTTATCAACTTATCCTTGCCTACAGTGTTTACCTTGTTACTTTTGTTGCCCGTCCTTTTGGAGGGCTTTTTTTCAGTAAATTAACCTATTCACAAGGGCCGTTAAAACCACTCGTCTGGTCTCTCGTAGGTGTCGCCTTAGCAACCGGTTTTATGGGACTTCTGCCCAGCGCTTATCAGATTGGAGTGTTTGCGCCCTGTCTTTTAGTTTTCGTTCGATTTTTTCAAAGTTTTTGTGCGGCTGGCGAAAGTGCCATTGCTGGATACTATCTCATTGAAAAGGAAGACGTCACAAAACAAATTTCTTGGTCAGGACTTTATCAAAGTTCTACCATGATTGGCATTCTTATCGCTTCATCTGTAAGTAGCATGATACTCCTCTCTCCTTCTGCTCAAGATTTATGGAGGTATCCGTTTATTGCAGGATTTATCTTGGGTGCGTGGGCGGTGTGGATGCGGTTGTCTGCCCCAGAAGATCCCCCTGAGACTTTCGCAAGCATTTCCTATAAAGAGACTTTCAAACGTCTTATGACTTACCCCCATCTTGTTGCGGGTCTTATTCCCGTTTATGGGTTTTCTTATGTCGTATATTCTATACCATTTGTTTTTTTAAACCCATTTCTTACCAAAACAACATCACTTCCTCTTTCGGCTTTACTCCAACAAACAACGACCTTGGTCTGGGTGGATGGATTGTTGATAGCCGTTGCGGCGTTAGTGATTCAATATTTTCAGTGGATTAAGAGCTTATTAGGAGCTCTTCTTCTGTTTGTATTAGGGGCATCCATTCTTTTTACAAGTCTTCCCCATCTGTCTCTCGTCAGTATATTTCTGTTGCGGTTTATTCTCGTGATTGGGGGAATTGTATTTTGTACAGCTCTTATCCCGTGGACCGCTAAGCTTTACCCTGCTTCTGATAAGTATTTGCTCCATAGTGTGGGCTATAATTTTGGATCGGAGATCTTTGGAAGGAGCACGCCCGCCATTTGTTTTTGGATTTATGCGCTGACAGAACACCCCTCCAGTCCCTTACTTTACATCCTGATGATAGCGGGCTTTTCCTTTACGCTCATTCTTTTCCTAGAGTTCCGCTGGCGTGCCCAAGAAAGGGTCCTTGTACGTGTGTAAAGTTAAGCACACAATCAACAGGAGCATGATCGGATGTTTTTTCAAGATCTCGCATTGTTTTCTCAACGAAGGCATCTTGTAGGCGATCAGCAGCCTGAGGGGAAAGAAGAAGGTGATCAATGCGAAGGCCTAAATTATTTTGCCACGCGCCCCCTCGATAATCCCACCAGGTATAAAGCTCTTTTTCATGGGGATGGATGGCTCGCAGTGCATCTGTGAGGCCTAAATAAAGAAGAGATCTGAGCCCTTCCCGCTCCTTTGTGCTACACAAAAGTTTCTCATGCCATTCAGTTGAGTCATACACGTCCTGATCCGTGGGGGCGATATTAAAATCTCCGCCCAACACAAAGGCTTCCCCAAAGGTTAAAAGCGTTTGGGTGTGCTGATACAGGTGCTTTAGAAAATCAAGCTTATACTGGTATTTTTCGCTTCCCACCGCCATCCCATTGGGAACGTACACAGAAGCGACACGAATACCGTTTGTCACTGCCTCCACATACCGGGCCTGATCATCCCCAAACCCTGGAATGCCAGCTGTGATGTCTTCAAGAGGAAATTTTGAGAGAATCGCCACCCCATTATAGGTTTTTTGGCCATATACCGCGATGTTGTAGTGAAGATTTTCAATTTCCTCTCTTGGGAATTGGTCATTTGTTGTTTTTGTTTCTTGTAAAAGGACAATATCCGGATTTTCTCGGCGGAGCCAGTCGAGAAGAAGAGGAAGACGCATGCGGATTGAGTTCACATTCCACGTTGCAAGGATAAGGGTGGTCATAAGTCAAATGCCTCTCGTATTGCATTAATGTTCTTGGGAGCACTTTAGCTTATGTGCACCCAATAAAAAACCCCCGCTTAAGCAGCGGGGGTTCTTAAAGAAACAAGTCGCTTCGTATTAGGTCTAGTAAATAAACTTAACAGTTAAAGCAAACTTGTTATAGATGATCTTGTCTTTACCTGATACGGTAGTCGTTGTCGTGTTACTACCTATAGGTGTATAGGTAGCTGTATTATTAAAGGACTTAGATCCAGAAGCAACGCCTGTATATTCAAGACCTGCAATCACGTGCTTTGCAAGCAAGAAATCTACGCCAGCACCCCAAAGGAAGCCGTTTAAACGCTTCTTAGTTGAAGCGTTTACAATTGGACCGCTTCCAGCGTTAAACACCGTTGTGCGCTTCCACTCAGACGTATCCCATCCCAAAATAATTTTGGGGGCAACAAGATTACAAATAATGTAAGAGAAGTTACCACGAACTTGAATGGAATTTTCAAGCTGACGCTTGAACGCACCAGTCGTAGAGATATAAAGTTTTCCTTTTGAACTTGCCCAGTTAAAGACAGCTTCAGCGCCTAAGGCGAAGTTGTTAAAACGATGGGTATATCCTACGTTAAGACCTCCATCGAACCCTTGAATTCCTAGGTTATTTTTAAAAAGTAGTTGCTTCGACGTTGGATTTGGAGCGATTTGGGTAGAACTTGCATTTGATTGATCAGAACCAATACCGTATCCAGTGTTGCCACCAGCGAAAAATCCTTGGAAAGCCTTTGGACAAGGGCAAGGGTTAGAAACCGGAGCTTGTGCAGTTGCTACACCTGCAGCGGTCATTGATAATGCTAGTGTTAATAAAGAAACTTTCTTCATGTTGTATATCCTTTCTTGAAAGTTAGCAAAAACATTCATATCATAGGCTTTTAGATGTGATTACGAAAATTTTAGAAATTTTGTAAAAAACTTTTAAGAGAGTTGCAAATATACAACGATAGGTCCCGTATTCATGATAAAGCTTAGATTCGCGCCTTCCCCTACCGGGTATCTGCATTTGGGAAACATCCGTACGGCACTCATAACCTGGCTCTATGCACGCGCTCATAAGGGGCAGTTTATCCTTCGTCTTGATGACACAGATTTGCTGCGGTCTCAACAAAAATATGCCGACCAAATTCAAGAGGACTTAACCTGGTTAGGCCTTTCCTTTGATGAAATCATCAAACAGTCAAATCGCTTTAAGAATTATGAAAGAGCAGCCGAAGGGCTTAAAGCGCAAGGGCGCCTCTATGCCTGCTATGAGACACCAGAAGAGCTTAAATTACAGCGGAAAGTTCAACTTTCTGCAGGAAAGCCCCCTCTTTATAATAGAGAAGCCCTTTCTTTAACCCCCTCTCAAATTGACCACTATAAAAACGAAGGACGAATGCCCCACTGGCGTTTTAAAATGGAAAAAGGCGATATTCGTTGGAATGATCTTGTGCGTGGAGAGGTCGTCTTTCAAGGAGATCATCTGAATGATCCTATCTTAATTCGTGCTGATGGATCCCCCGTTTTCACCCTTGCAACGTCTGTGGATGATCTAGAGATGGACATCACCCATGTTCTTCGAGGAGAAGATCATGTAACAAATACAGCCGTTCAAATCCAAATTATGGAAGCCTTGAAAGGCAGCCCAAATATCATCCATTTTGGTCATCTGGCGCTTATTTCCGGCCGTCAGGGAGAAGGGCTTTCAAAACGAGAAGGAAGCCTGGGTCTTATAGACCTTCGCAAGCAGGGACTTGAGCCCATGGCTATTTTGAGCATTTTAGCAAAGCTTGGTACATCAGATCCCATTACACCCCATATCAATGTGCAAGGAGTTTTAAGAGAGTTTAATATCCATACCTTTGGGCGATCATCCCCTAAACTAGATCCGGAAGACTTGTGGCAGATGAATAAACAAATTCTCCAGCTCTTTTCTTTTGAAGAGATAAGCCCTCGGCTTGAGGAAATGGGGATCATTGGTGCCACCCCTGCCTTTTGGACACTTGTTCAAAAAAACATAGCGAAATTTCAAGATGTGAAGGCGTGGGATGTTATTTGTTATGGGCATAAATCATTTCCCGTCGATAACAGTGGTCTTTTAGAGGTAGCTGAACACTTTTTACCCTCTGAACCCTGGGAATCTAGTACCTTTTCGCTCTGGATGGAGGACGTTAAAAGAGAAACAGGATTAAAAGGGAAAGAACTTTTTATGCCCATTCGTCAGGCCTTAACGGGGCAAGACCATGGGCCTGAATTAAAAGACTTGATTCTTTTAATGGGTCGCGCAAAAGTCTTGAACCGGCTTCAAACAGCGAGAGAATAACATCCATGCCCTTTATGCTATATAATACCCTTACCCGCCAAAAAGAACCTTTTGTTCCCTTAGATGCGAAGAATGTACGTCTCTATCTGTGTGGTCCAACGGTCTATGACTTTGCGCACATTGGCAATGCACGACCTCCCGTTATCTTTGATGTCCTGAATCGTTTATTGCGCCATCTATACCCAAAAATAACGTTTGTTCGAAATATTACGGATATTGATGATAAAATTATCAAGGCAGCCCTTGATAACAAGGAAGATATTACGAGCCTCACTCAACGAACAACTCGCTATTTTCAAGAAGATATGAAGGCTTTAGGGAATATCCCCCCCAATGTTGAGCCGTTAGCCACGGAACATGTCACTGAAATGATTGATATCATCACCTGTCTCATGGACAAAGGGCATGCCTATGAAAGCCAAGGACATGTTTTGTTTTCTGTCAAAAGTTTCCCTGCCTATGGACGGCTTTCCCGCTGTAATCAGGAGGAAATGCTTGCTGGCGCGCGGGTCGAGGTCGCCCCTTACAAAAGGGATGCGCAAGACTTTATTCTTTGGAAACCGTCTGCCCAAGGAGTTCCTGGATGGGAAAGTCCGTGGGGGTATGGGCGACCGGGGTGGCATATTGAATGTTCGGCCATGTCTTCTAAGTATTTAGGAAAAACCTTTGATATTCATGGGGGTGGACACGATCTTATCTTCCCCCATCATGAAAATGAAATTGCTCAAAGCCAAGCATGTTTTGGGCCTGAAACCTTTGCACGGGTGTGGCTCCATAATGGAATGTTGACGGTGGATGGAGATAAAATGTCTAAATCTTTGGGCAATTTTATTACCGTTCATGAGCTTCTCGAAAAAATGCCTGGCGAAATTGTTCGGTTTGTTCTTTTGTCGTCTCATTATCGCGGGCCGCTTGATTGGAATGACCAGGGTGTCACACAAGCACGTCAAAGTCTGGATCGTCTCTATAACGCCTTAAGAGGACGTAAGATTAAGCAAGAACATGAGATCTATGAACCTCTTAAGCTTGCCCTTGAAGACGATTTAAATACGCCACTTGCAATTTCTGTGCTTCATGAAATTACAACACGTCTTCATAAATCCTCAACTGACGCTGAAAAAGATCAGTTGGCATCCACTCTCAAGGCCAGCGGGGCGTTGCTTGGACTTTTACAGCAAGACCCAGAAACGTGGTTTAAAGGAACAACAGACATTGACGAAAGTCTTATTTTATCCCTTATCGAAGCCCGGAATCAGGCCCGTGCTAAAAAAGACTTTAAGGAATCCGATCGAATACGTGATGAGCTCTTAAGCCAAGGTATTTTGTTAAGAGATGACCCTCACGGCACAACATGGCAAAAACAATAAACACAAGGAGAGCCCCAATGAGTTTTACCCTTCCCCCCCTTCCCTATGCGGAAAATGCCTTAGAACCTCATATTTCAGCACGGACGTTGAGTTTTCATCATGGAAAACATCATCAAGCCTATATCACAAACTTGAATACCTTGGTTGCGGGTACAGATCTTGAAAACAAGTCGTTAGAAGATATTATTGGTGAGACTGCAGGCAAGCCCGATAAAATGGGTATCTTCAATAATGCCGCCCAGGTGTGGAACCATACATTTTATTGGCACTCTCTGTCCGCCAAAGGGGGAGGGGAACCTCATGGGAAACTGGGTGACAAAATCATCAAAGATTTCGGCAGCTTTAATGACTTTGTAACCCTTTTTAAACAAGCAGGCACCACTCAATTTGGCAGCGGATGGGCGTGGCTTGTGGTGGATAAAGACGGAACATTGAAAGTGACAAAAACACCCAATGCTGATCTTCCGCTTGTTCATGGGCAAAAAGCTCTTTTAACCTGTGATGTATGGGAACACGCGTATTATCTTGACTATCAAAACCGTAGGCCGGATTACCTCGATATCTTCCTCAAGCACCTTGCCAACTGGGAGTTTGCGGCAGAGAATTTAGACAGAAAGCGCTAAGTTTCATCCACTTTTCGTATGAGTTTTCTCTCTTGGTGTCATTCCCCGCCTTCGTAGGGATAGGCTCTTGGTCTATAAGCGCTTGATTTTTCTTCAAAAAATAAGTGTTTTCTAATCCAAGGATGACAAGGGGCGGGCGAATTTTGCAATTTCCTCCTTATTGTCCTGCGCAAGCGCTAAAATATGTCTTAAAACCCAAGGAGATGTCGGAACACATTTTTGGGCCTGTTCTAATAAAGTATAAGCAAATTTAAAATCTCCCCGTTGAAGCGCTGCACGAGCTTGCCCTTTAAGGCCTAAAAAAGTGGTTAAGGGGTTTTTTGTCAGCTCTACAAAGCATTGTTCGGCCCTTAGGGGTTGATCCGCTTTGTCAAATATATTTCCTGATATCCAAAGAAAAAGAGGATGTCTCTCTAAATACTTTTCTGCTTTTTTTTGATAATACAAAGCCTCCGTAGTATTTTCAGCCTCTAACAACGAGAGCAGACCCAAAAGGGCATCATTCGCTTTCTTATCTCGAGCCTCTTTATTAAAAGAGATCCACCGTAAGGGAATTTTAAGCAGCGATGAGAGAAACCATCGTAAGAGGCCGATGAGCCAAAGAGATATAAGAAAAATAAAGCCGGCCACGATGACAGAGAGACGAATTTCAACGCCCAGCCAGATAATTTGAATCGTCCCTGGGTCAGACAGATATAAAAGACCGAGGGAAGCCAATGCGATAGAAGACAGCAGGAGGAAGAACATCCTCTTCATTCGTTATTTATTCCTTTGCCATTTCTAAAAGAATATTTTTATAAAGTGTTTCAAGCAGCAGCCGATCTTGCGCCATCTGTTGCCAAGAAGACAGAGCAAGCTGCTCGTGCCTGGGAAGTTTTCCAAAACAATCAAGGGCTTTTTGAATGTTATGAGAATGAACAGCTTTTTGGACATCCTCAAGTGTTCCAAAGGCAGAACTCTCTTTTTGATCTATTTTGCGAATCGAGACAAGGGATTTTACATCTTCTTTAAAACGATTCCAAACAGAGCGTGCCTTTGACGATATGGGTAGCACCAGGAGATTTTCAAGCTCAGGATAACTTTTGATATCTTCCAAAGGAGCAATTGTTGGGAGAAGAGCTGCCGCCCAGGGCTCAGGTGTTTTTTTGAGGAAGGTTTTGAAAGCGTCTACAGAAATGACGTTGTGTAGAACACCTTGTATAAGATCTACAGCGATGAGGTGAGTTGAAATCGTGAAAGCGTCTAATTGGCTCACCTTTGCTTCTAAGGCATCCAAACGGTCGAGAAGAGGCTGCAGAGCCTCAGGTGGAAGGGCAGCTGACGTTTCTTTAGGTGCTTTTTCCGGTGATTTTTCTGTTACATGAGTCAGTTGCGCAATAACGTTTTGCGAAACAGGCTGATGTGGTTCCTCAGAGAGGCGCTTCCAGACAAGAAAAAAGGCGAGGGTAAAAAAAACAAAAAACGCGCTAAAAATAAAAAGGTTTTTAAGAAATTTTGGGGCGAGCATTTTTTGCGGTAGCGTCACCTTTACAGGTGGTTTTGTCGTCTTTAAAGGTGGTTTTTTATTATTATATTGCGCCATTTTTAAGGTCTCTCAGGTGCATTTCATCTTATACCGTCGTCATTGCGAAGAGCGAAGCGACCCAGTTAAAGAACTATTCCGCAGGAATGAGGCTGTGTTTTTAAAACAACCAGTCGCAAGCTCTGCGAGCTTGCGGCATCTGTGAACTGGGTTGCTTCAAAGGGGCTACGCTCCTCCTCGCAATGACAATCATAGATATACACCTTACCATAAATTGTTCTATCTCCGTCATATTTTTTTGGATAAGATGCGCCCATGAACACACACTCAACCCTTTCTTTTTTCTGGAGCCACATCAAGCCATATAAATGGCTGTATGCCATCATGTTGCTGGGACCCTTTTTCGGGTGTCTTTATCCTTTGGCGTACAATTATGCCATAAAGCTCTTTCTGGATACGATGGCAGAGCCCGGGCCTTTAATGTGGAGTCACATCCTCTTCCCCATTGGCCTTTTGATAGGGGCACAAGTCGTGATGGAATTGGCGTGGCGTATCGGCAATGTCGCTGAATGGAATGCGGAACCTTATGTTCGGCGATCCATTCTTGTGAAATCTTACGATTATGTACAACACCATTCCTATCTTTTCTTTCAAGATAACTTTACAGGCTCTATCAGCAGTAAGCTTAAAGGATTGCTCGATGGGTATGACAAGTTTTGGGCAGAGATGCACCATGGGCTTTCGCAATATATCCTTAAAGTTATTGTGGGTCTTTGTGCCCTTTCAATGGTGAACCCATATTTGGGCCTCTTTATTTTTATTTGGACAGTGGTGTATGTCACCGTGATGGGCAAGCTCTCCCAGAACCTGAATAAGCTTTCTTTTGTTGAGACAGAGAGTATTCATGCCATTGTTGGACAGATCTCAGATAAGATTAGCAATATGATTTCCCTTTTTTCTTTTGCATCGAGAAAGAGGGAACTGAAAAGTTTGGATGACCAAATTTCTCATGATTTTATCCCGAAGCAGGTTCGTGTTTATAAATATGATTTTAAATTACAGATTGCTGGAGTAATTTTTTATCTTATTATACTTATTTTTGTTTTATTTATGACAATTCATTTGCGTAGAGAAGGACTTATAACCCTTGGTGATTTTGCGTTTGTCTTTGGAATGGTTACAAGTATCCTAGATGAAGTTTGGAGGGCAACACGTGAACTCCAAACCTTTTCCCGGGCCATGGGGAATATGAAAAGTGCCCTGACGGTCCTCAATATTCCTCAGCAGAATCTGGATAGCCCAACGGCAAAGCCTTTGATCATGAAGACGGCAGAAATCGAATTTAAAAATGTGAATTTTACGTATAATGATCGAAATCCTGTGTTTAAAAATCTGAATCTTCTGATTAAGCCTGGTGAAAAAGTAGGCCTGGTCGGCCCAACAGGGGCGGGAAAATCATCCCTCGTCAATCTTTTGTTGAGGTATTTTGAAAATACGTCGGGTGATATCTTGGTGAGTCATCAAGATATCGCCTCTATAACGCAAGATTCTTTGCGGGAAAATATTGCCGTTATTCCTCAAGATACGCTGCTCTTTCACCGCACACTGATGGAAAACATCAGGTATGGCAGACCAGATGCCACGGATGGCCAAGTCATCGCAGCTGCCAAACGTGCTCACATTCATGAGTTTATCAGTGAATTGCCGAGTGGGTATGACACCTATGTGGGAGAACGAGGCATTAAATTGTCAGGGGGGCAGCGGCAACGCATTGCGATCGCGCGTGCGATGTTAAAAGATGCCCCCATTCTTATTCTCGATGAGGCGACGTCTGCTCTTGATAGCCATACAGAAAAATTGATCCAAGAAAGCCTTAATTTTTTGATCAAAGATAAAAAGAAAACTGTTATTGCTATTGCTCATCGATTGTCCACTTTAAAACATATGGATAGGATCCTTGTGCTTGATAAAGGCCGTATTGTAGAGGAAGGGACGCATAACGCATTAATCCACCAAGATAGCTTGTATAAAAAGCTGTGGAGATTGCAGGAGATTTAATAATGGTGCCCTGGGCGAGATCACAAGGCATGGGGTCCTGAAACAATCCTCGATCGGGGTCGAGGACATGGTTCAGGATGACAGTGCTGTTGAGGATGACAAATATGAAGAGAAAAAAATGTCTGATGACGTGGCGTTAAAGAAATTAAAAGAGCGTATCGAAGGGCTTAAGAAAACATTAAAGTCAGATCCACACCAAAAAAAGTCTCGTCCTAGGTTAATGGGAAAGTTTTTTAATGTGGGGGCTGATCTTGTTGCCGGTGTTTTTGTGGGGGTTGGAATGGGTTTATTGAGTGATTGGATGTTTGGTATATCCCCTTGGGGGTTGATCTTCTTTTTTATCCTTGGGTCAGTGGCTGGATTTCTTAATGTTTATCGCACCTTAACCCATACAAAGAAGGAGCATCCTCTGCATGCATGATCCCCTCCATCAGTTTCAAATTCACACTCTTTTTCCTTTAAAAATAGAAGGGGTTGATATTTCATTTACAAACTCGTCCCTTTTTATGGTTGCAGCCGTCGTCTTGACAACGATTTTTCTTATAGGGGGGACGACGAGGGCGCGTCTTATTCCGGGGCGATGGCAATCTATGGTTGAAATGGTGTACGAATTTGTAGCGAATGTTCTTGATGAAACAGCAGGCATCCAGGCAAAAAAGTATCTTCCCTTTATCTTTACTCTCTTTATGTTCATTTTAATGGGAAACGTGATAGGGATGATCCCTTACGGATTTACGTTTACAAGCCACGTCATTGTGACGTTTGGCCTTGCGATGATCGCTTTTGGCCTTGCAACCTTCGTTGGGTTCGTTCGTCATGGCTTTCATTATTTTACTCTTTTTGTACCATCCGGAGCCCCGATTTATATGTTGCCCCTTATTGTGCCCATTGAAGTTTTATCGTATCTTTCCCGACCTATCAGTCTGTCAATCCGGCTTTTTGCCAATATGATGGCGGGCCATACGATGTTGAAGGTGTTTGCAGGATTTACAGTTGCATTGGGAATTTTTGGCATTGCCCCTTTGGCTGTAAACGTTCTTTTAACCGCCTTTGAAATATTGATAGCCGTTTTACAAGCGTACGTTTTTACAATTTTAACTTGCATTTACTTACGCGATTCGATTCACTTACATTAAAGGAGAAACGTTATGGATGTTGAAGCAGCACGTATGATTGGAGCAGGCCTTGCTGTGATGGCCCTGGCCGGCGTTGGACTTGGAATTGGGCTTATTTTTTCAGCCCTTATTACCTCGACGGCACGAAACCCGTCTGCACGAGAGCAGATTTTTCCCTTAGGCATTCTAGGGTTTGCGCTGACTGAGGCTGTGGCACTTTTTGCGCTTTTGATTGCGTTCCTGATTTTGTTTAAGTAGGCAGTCATATGCCTCAGCTAGATGTAACAACATTTTTTTCCCAGCTCTTTTGGTTAGGGATTTGTTTTTTGAGCCTTTACGTTATTCTAACAACCATGGCGTTGCCAAAAGTCGCGCGTCTTCTCACATTGCGGGCGGAGACGGTTGAGAAAAAACTTGAGAAAGCGAGTCTTTATCGAGAACAAGCGGAAGGTCTATTGAACGAATATGAGGAGGGACTTGCTCATGCACGGATGGAAGCGCAAGAACGATATGCGTCAGCGGCCCATGCTATCTCTTCAGAAATAGCTGATCAGAAGAAACTGTACATTGATAAGAAAAGTCATCTCCTCCATCTGGAAAGAGAAAAGCTTTACCGCGCCCATCAGGAAGCCTACGGGCAAGTTCGATCATTGAAAGATGAACTCGCCAAAGAAATCCTCGAAAAACTTGGGAGGCGTCTTTCTTCGAAAGGAGAGGCATAGTCCGTGATATTTTCAACTCCTGAATTTTGGGTTCTCATTGCCTTTTTGCTTCTTTTCCTGACCCTTGGAAAACGAGCTTATGCCTACTTTATGCAAGTTCTTGATGCGCATGCCCAAAAAGCAGCGCATCAGGTAAAGGAAGCTGAGCGTCTTCAGGAAGAAGCCTTGAGCCTTCTGAAGACCTATAAAAAAAAATCTGATGAAGCTACTCTTCGCGCTGAGGAAATACTCGCTTTTGCGGAGCAAGGGATTGTGGAATTTAAAAAATCAAATGAACAAGCTCTTGAGCATTTTCAAGCACACACAGAAAAATTATTTAAAGAGCGCCTTGCGATTGAACAAGAGGAAGCAAAAGCAAAGTTACGGGGTGAGATTGTGGATGAGGCGCTTGCGATCATTGAACAGACATTATTAACAGATGAAAAAGAAAGAAAAAAATTGACGCTTGCCGTTTTGGAGAAATTAGAACCTGTCATTATGATAGAGGAAGCCTGTTAAAAAACGCTAAGATATAAACGGTCTTCACCTCTCCCCTTGTGGGAGAGGTCGCCGCATAGCGGCGAGTGAGGGGTATATTAACCTCAGTTTTGGATAAGAGAGCTTGAAAATTTAAAGGTCGGTTTGTTTTGCCTCAATTGATAAGCAACGAGGCAAGAAAGGATATTAACGCAAGCATTCGTAGGAGATCTATGGCGTGTATGAGATAAATTCATATGCACCTTCAAGATGTCAAAGACAGTTTCAATGAGAAACCGTTTTCTTAAGAGAAATTTTTCGATCAATGGCATAAGGTAATTTTTCATGTTTTTCCTTATCCCTGTGATTACTTTGAGGCCTCGTCTAAACAGTTTTTTGAAAAGCTCCTGAGAAATAAACCCTTTGTCCGCAAAAATACTTCCCATAAGGTCTCGAGTCATCTCATCCAAGACAGTTCGTTCATCAACATTACCGGGAGTTATTTTAACAGCCATAATGCTCCCTTTATGATTAATGACCATGTGCAGTTTAAGCCCATAAAACCACCCCATCGTTGTTTTTCCTCGGGCTGCAAGTCCTTGGAAGACACGATGACGATTAATCCGTTTGTTGTGACACACGGGTAGAGATGTGGGATCAGCAATATAAATTCCTGTTTTCTTTCCAAACAAGCTGTTCAACAAAACACTCAAGGGAACAAAAAGGCGTGGCATGAGCTGGACAAATCGATTGTAACTGACAAGGTGTGGAAAGTCTTGTTTATGGATATGAGCTACATGAACAGTGTAAAAATATTTAAATACTTTACAAGGGCTTACGTGAAACATAACCATAATCGTTAACATTTCACTTAAGGTCATTTCGCAGGCTCGATGGCGCTCTTTTCCCGTATCAATAAGGCGATGCTTTTCCCATTCTTCATAGGCTTTGCAAAATTCATCGATGCAAAAAAATAATGCTGTGATATTATATCTCATTGGCTAAGCTCCTTTCTTATTTTTTACCAATTCTAAGAATGGCTTAGCCTACCATATTTTTATCCCTTATCCAAAACTGAGGTTATATTAAATTTCCTAATGAGAACGATATCTTTTTCCCGTTGGCTCAAGCCTACTCTTTACGTCTTTTCTTTATAAACAACAAGTTGCAATTGCGAAGCGCATCGCTTTTTGAGGCAACCTAGTTCAAACTCAACCCTGAAGACCTTGCATAATACTGTCATCTGGCACAGCACTATCATCCGAACCAACACTGTCGTCCTGAACCATGTCCTCGACCTCGATCGAGGATTGTTTCAGGGCCTCACGACAATGAGATCCCGGATCAAGTCCGGGATGACAAAGAGGGGGATCCCATGGCACAAGATCCTGGATCAAGTCCGGCACTCAAAGATTCGGGATGATACCCGGCATTCCTGCGGAGTAAGTTTTTACACTGGGTTGATTCAAAGGGGCTACGCCCTTTCTCGCAATGACAACGGTATAAGTTCTTTTACTTGCGAGATGTAGTGCTAGAGATTAGTAATTAGAGGTTAGTGATTAGAAAAGAATTCTAATTACTAATTACTAATTACTAATCACGTTTTATTCTACCGCAACTGGAGGTTGACAGCAGATGTTTTGCCTTTGGTGGTTGCCAATTCAAAACTGACTTTTTGACCTTCAGCCAAATTGGAAATTCCAGAGCGTTCTAGCTCTGTGATGTGAACGAATACATCGCGTGTACCGTCTTCCATTTGAATAAAGCCGTAGCCTTTTGTGGGGTTAAACCATTTTACAGTGCCGTTCTTCATATCTTATATCCTTATGATTGGGCGTTAAACAACGAGTTTAAAAAAACATGGAAAAACCTTACGCAGGGTATCTTACGATATTTACATAGGGAGGATGGCTGATGGTGAAGAAGAAGAAGGCATGGTGACATCTTAGATTTCTTGACGCTTAGCGCATAATCTCTGCGGTTTTTATCCTTAAAGAGGTTTTAAACTCATCTTTTAATATAAGGCTTTTTTTTTAAAATGCAATCCTTAAACACATGAGCCAATTGCAAAATTCAACCAACCCTTGTCATTCTCGGGCTAGAAAAGGTTTGTTTTTCGAAGGAAAACATTACCTTTTCTTGAACCGAGGAACTTGCCTCTTTTGAGAAGATCATCGATGAAGAAGCTCTAGGATTTGCATTTCAAATCAATAACTTCTAGCTCGAGGATGACAACCGGGAGAATAATTTTGCAATTACCTCACATGTATGAGCAATACGCCTATTTAAAGAGGTGCTGCCGCCTTCAAGAAAGATGGGCGAGAGGTGAAATGATTCGCAGCCCGCATGAGGAGGAAAAGACAGGGTAAACACGTTGCGGCGGTGAACGTAAAAAAGAGGGACCAGGGTAGGATGTCTGCAAGAATGCCTGCGCTTACAGAGAGAATAATTCGTGCCATAGATCCAAAAGACGACAGAAGTGCAAAGTGAGTGGCTGTATGCGGCACGCTACAAAGGCTTGAAAGATAGGCAATAAAAGCAGCTGCCCCAAAACCACAGGTGAAGTTTTCAACTCCAATTGTGATGACAAGAATATTAAGATCGTGACCCACAAGGGCTTGAATAACGAACATCAGACTTGAGAAGAATTGAAAAATAGCGGCAATGACGAGACTCGGGAGGATACCAAAACGACCCAAAAAAAGGCCACCCATAAATCCCCCCACAATCATGGCAGAAATTCCAAAAAGCTTTGCAACGTGAGCAATTTCGAGCTTTGTAAACCCAAGCTCTACTAAAAAAGGCGTGTTCATAACATTGAGAGTTGTATCCCCTATTTTATAAAAAAGAATAAAGGCTAAAACAATTCGCCAATCGTACGTCTCCCAAAGCTCTTTAAGGGGGGGGATATAGGTTTCCAAAAACCAGTTACCGAAACGTCTATGAAGGTTTGGCTTTAAAGAAAGGTGAGGGGCAGAGCTTAAAACAATAGTGCGCGGAGAGGGACTGCAGAGAGTCGTCAGAAGGCCGACACTCATGAGGATTGCCATTACCATGTAAGCAATAGCCCAGGAAAAGGTAGCACTCAAGAAAAGAGCGCCGGCCCCTGAGGTCAAAATGCCAAAGCGCCAGCCTAAGATAATGGCCGTGGCCGCAGCTCCTTTTTGGTCTTCATCAATGATTTCAATGCGGTAAGCTTCAATGACAATGTCCTGAATGGCAGAGCAAAACGCAACGCCAAAGGCCCACAGAGCTGTCTCAAAAATATGATTTTCGGGGTGGGTTGACCCAAGTCCCAGCAACATAAAAACGAGTCCTAGCTGAGATATGAGTGCCCAGCTCCGACGCTGGCCCAGCAAAGCGGTAAGCCATGGAATTTTTACCTGATCCACGATGGGCCCCCAAAGAAACTTAAAGGTATAGGGAAGGGTGGCCACAACAAAAAGGCCAACGGTTGTATTGTTAACGCCGGATTCTTTCAGCCAAATTGTCAGTGTTGAAAGAGTCAGCAAAAAGGGAAGCCCGCTCGAAAAACCAAAGGCGAAAATCGAGAGAATGCGTCTGTCCCAAAAGGACTCCAAGCTTGCTGTTAAGGTTTGAATCAAAGTGGCCTTATTCCTTATAAAAACAAAGACGGATGGAATATAACACATATATTTAGAAAGTTAATATTTAAAAAAGAAAATTACAAAATTAACTTCGCTTATTTGTTTTCTCCTGAAAGGAGAGGTGACAGTGAGGAAAAATTCGACTAAGGTTATCTTCACGTCTAATGAATGTAGCTAAAAAACAGTTAAAGCTTTGCAAATCACATGACAAGTGTTTCCTTTCTTTTCTACGTAATATCCGCTGTTCTTTTAAGTTCTGCTGTGCTTGTCGTTACCGCACGCAATACCGTTCATAGTGTTTTATTTCTGATTTTGGCTTTTCTAAATGCGGCTGGTCTTTTTATCCTAGCTCATGCTGAATTCTTAGCGATGATACTCGTCGTTGTTTATGTTGGAGCTGTGGCGGTTCTTTTTCTTTTCGTTGTGATGATGTTGAATGGAGCAACGGGTAAGCTCCCTCATCTAGTACGCCGCTTTTACCTTATGGGATTTCTTGTAGGGTTAATCTTTGTTGCTGAGCTTATTTTGATGGTGGTGACCTGGAAAACATCACCGGAAGCGTTGGAGTTAATTTCTTTTTCTCAAACTGAGCTTCCCAATACCCAAGCTCTTGGGAACCTCCTTTATACGCAGTATGTTCTTGTTTTTCAGGCAGCGGGCCTTATTTTATTCATTGCTATGATTGGAGCTATTGTTCTGACATTACGTCACCGGGAGGGGGTGCAAAAACAGAAAGTAGGGGACCAATTGAGTCGACAAGCAAAAGAAAGTATTCGACTGGTGGAGATACCTCATGTCCCTTAGCCTCGATCACTACCTTATCGTTGCAGCCCTTCTTTTTACAATTGGCGCCGTCGGACTTTTTTTAAACCGACGAAATGTGATCGTTCTTTTGATGTCCATTGAACTGATGCTTTTGGCAATAAATATAAATTTTGTTGCTTTTTCTCAAGCTCTTGGCAGCCTTGTCGGACAAGTCTTTGTCTTGTTTATCTTAACAGTTGCGGCAGCCGAATCTGCAATAGGGCTTGCCATTCTTGTTGTGTACTTTAGAAATCGAGGGGACATTGTCGTCGATAATATGAGCGAGATGAAGGGATAGAGATGAATATACTCGCCATTTTTACCGTTTTTCTCCCTCTCCTCGGCTCTATTGTAAGTGCTCTAACCCCTCGTTTTTGGAGTCAGATTGTAACGTGTGCCTTTATGGCTTTGGCAACACTTTTTGCAGCTATTCTCTTTGTAAACATAGCCCTTGCAGAAGAAATACTTCTCGTTCCTCTCTTTCAGTGGATGCATGTGGAATTTTTTGAAGTAAGTTGGGGGCTGCAGCTTGATAGTTTAAGTCTTGTGATGATGGCTATTGTTACGCTTATTTCGTTTATGGTTCATCTCTACTCGATTGGGTATATGAAAGATGACCCCCATATCCCCCGTTTTATGGCTTATTTAAGTCTTTTTACCTTTTTTATGCTGACGTTGGTCTCAGCCCCTAATTTTTTACAGCTCCTTTTTGGGTGGGAAGGCGTTGGTCTTTGCTCTTATCTCTTGATTGGGTACTGGTATGATAGAGAAAGAGCTAATGCAGCTGCGATAAAAGCTTTTCTCGTTAATCGCATAGGAGATATAGGATTAATCTTAGGCATAGTGACCATCTTTGTTCTTTTTGGAACCGTTGATTTCTCTGCTGTCTTTGGAATGGTGGCAGATCATCAGTTTGACACCTTGACCTTTCTTGGACATTCTTATCATGCGCTTACGTTAGCCTCAATTTTGCTTTTTATTGGCGCCATGGGAAAATCAGCTCAAATTGGACTCCATACCTGGCTTCCGGATGCAATGGAGGCCCCAACACCTGTTTCTGCCTTAATTCATGCCGCCACGATGGTGACAGCGGGTGTCTTTTTGATTGTCCGTCTTTCGCCTCTCTTAGAATATGCGCCTCTCGCACGGGAGATCATTACCCTTGTTGGCGCAATAACGGCACTTATGGCTGCAACAATTGCCTGCGTTCAAGACGACATTAAGCGCATCATTGCCTATTCGACCTGTAGTCAGTTGGGGTATATGTTTATGGCAGCGGGTCTTTCTGGCTATAGTGCGTCTATGTTTCATCTAACAACTCACGCTTTTTTTAAAGCATTACTCTTTCTTGGCGCAGGATCTGTGATTCACGCCATGTCAGATGAGCATAATATCCAAAAAATGGGAGGAATTTGGAGGTATATTCCCGTGACCTATGCGCTCATGTGGGTGGGAAGTTTAGCCCTTGCAGGGATCCCGTTTTTTGCAGGATTTTACTCTAAAGATATCATCCTTGAGATAGATTGGGTTTCTCTTCTTCCTGTTGGAAAGATAGCCTTTATTTTTGGGGTAAGTGCAGCGTTCCTAACGGCTTTTTACGCGTGGCGTCTTTTGCTCCTTACATTCCATGGACTACCCCGAGCCAATGATGCGGTAATGAGCCATATCCATGAATCTCCTTTGACCATGCTGATTCCTTTAATGGTGTTAGGCGCAGGCTCTCTTTTCTCAGGCTATGCTCTCTATGACCTTTTTGTAGGGGAAACAACCCCTTTCTGGGGAGCTGCTGTTTTTGTCTTGCCTGAAGATGAGGTCATTCAAGCCGCTCATCATGTTGCCATAGGGGTCGAATGGTCTCCTACCTTTGCGGCCCTTCTTGGCATTGGCCTTGCCTACTTTATGTATAGAGGAGCACGAAACTGGCCGTTGCTGCTTTCAGCAACGTTTGGGTGGATCTACACGTTTCTTTTGAAAAGCTGGTATTTTGATGAGCTGTATAATCGACTTTTGGTGCAGCCTTCCCTAAAGCTTGGCGCTATCTTGTGGAAAAATGGGGATCAAAAAACCCTTGATGGCCTCGGCCCCGAGGGGCTGTCCACTTTATCCCTTGTAGGAGGGCGTATTTTATGCCGTCTCCAAACAGGCTATGTGTATCATTATGCTTTTGCCATGATCATCGGCCTTGTGCTGATGATCGGGTGGTATGTCGGTGGTCAGTGGATTTCTTTATTCTTGTCAACCTTTTCGTCTTCAAGCTCTTTGAGATAACGAATCGCCTCAAACTCAGCTATGAGCTCCCCTGAAAGACGGCGGATGGTTTGAATAAAACGCGCAAATGTAAAAAGGACTTTGGGAAGATCCTTAGGCCCGATAATCACAAAGGCAATCAAGCCTACAAAAAGGATTTCTACCCAGCCCGTAAAGCTCATACGTCTTTCTCTGGCGGAGAGGGGGTAACGGGGAGGACGGGTGTGTCCTCTTCTTCCTTTAGGCCCTTTTTGAAAGCTCGCAAGCCCTTTGCGAGATCTGCCATAAAGGACGGGAGCCGTTTTGTCCCAAAGACCATTACTGCAACAACTAAAACGATTAAAAGATGGCTTAAACTTAATCCCATGGAGTCTCTCCTAGTGGTCAGTGTAGCAGTGTAGCAGTGTAGCGATATAGCAGCAATACAATACGTTATCTCTCGTTACACTGACTACTGAACCCCCGCCAGTGTTTGCACCAACTCAACAATCATCTTAATAGGATGTAAGAGGAGCCAACTGAAGATATTAATACCAAAAAGAGGCGGGATAAAAAGAAGGCCTAAAATAATAAACATTCCATAAGGCTCAAGACGCGCAAGAGGAATGGCTAGCTCATCCGGTAAAAGACCCACAGCCACCCGACCTCCATCTAAAGGGGGAAGAGGGAGCATATTAAAAACCGCAAGGGTAACGTTGATGAGAATCGAAATACTTAGCATCTCTTGAAAGAGGGGGCTGACGTCAGGGGGAAAAAAAACAAGGATATTCAAAAGGAGGGCAGAAATAAAAGCCAGCAAAAGATTCATAGCAGGGCCGGCACCGGCGACATAAATACTATCTTTGCGTGGATGACGGAGACGCATAAAATTAACGGGCACGGGCTTTGCCCAGCCAAATAAAATAGGCGCCCCGGAGAGCAGCAAAAATCCAGGCAAAAGAATCGTGCCAATAGGATCCACATGGCGGAAAGGATTTAAAGAAATACGACCCGCTTTCTTGGCCGTATCATCTCCATAGCGTAGCGCCACATAGCCATGGGCAGCCTCATGAAGTGTAATGGCTAAGAGGATGGGAAGACCAAAGATAAAAATACGAAGTAAGATGTCCATTGATTACATACCTTCCATCACTTTTTGCATGTTACTCATCTCTCCAGAACATTCTAGGACAAGGTCACATCCCGCATTAAGCGCCAGTCTCGCACGCTCTCCAAGAGAACCAGACAGCGCTCCCATCCCTATATCATCACTGATAAGCGTTCCCTTAAATCCAATCTCTCCTCGGATAATGTCTTGAATAAGACGCCGAGAGTGAGTTGCGCAATGAACTGGGTCTATTGCAGCATAGACAACATGAGCTGTCATCGCCCAAGGGCACGCGGCATTTGCTTTAAAAGGTGTGAAGTGAGGCGCAAGCTGATCCACAGAAAGATCTACAACGGGAAGAGCCTTATGACTGTCGCACTGAGCTGCCCCATGTCCTGGCAAGTGTTTCATGATGGGGGTGATGTCTTCTTCTTGAAGCGCTTTGATGGCAATGCCTCCTAAGGTTGCAACAAGTGTAGGATCTTTACTAAACGTTCGGTCACCCATAATGGGGTCAGCGCCCTCAACATCAATATCCAATACAGGGGCACAGTCGTGGGTAATTCCTAATGCGCTCAAATCCTGCGCTATACACGTATACGTCTCATGAACGCGAGCTTGGGCTTCTTCAAGCGTTTCTGAGGATAGCCCTCGTGCAGAAGGGTACGCTCTCCAGTGCGGAGGTTTAAGTCGTGCAACACGCCCTCCTTCTTGATCAATCAGAATGGGGGGATTATTGAAGGTTTTTTTCAGGTCTGTAGTTAACGCCCTGAGCTGCTCTTTATTTTGAATGTTTCGGTTAAAAAGAATAAACCCTGCGGGGAGATTTTTCGTAAAAAATGTCCTTTCTTCCTCTGTTAAAGAGAGGCCCGCAAGCCCAAAAATGATAGGATGGGGGTGTATATTCATCGTACTTGAAGAATCCAATTTAGGTTTTCCACCGATGTCATCCCTGCGAAAGCAGGGATCCATAGGCTAAGGTAAGAACATTTTCCTATAGATCCCAGATCAACATATCCTATCATTTTCTGCAAAAATGAAGGATGTGTAAGTCTGGGATGACACACTGGAGTAAGTCTAGGATGATACTGATAAAGTGGTACTTTCAAGTTCATGGACCATTAATCCTTCTTCTTTTCTGAAGTGTCTGAAGCAGCATCAATCAACGCTTCGATAGAAAAGGCAGAATCCTTGGTTTCAGGCGAAACAGGCTCTGTTTTTGTTTCAGGATTTTCCTCAACGTTTTTTTCTAATTCCACATCTTCAGGGACATATTGTTCAATCATTTTGATAGGTTCAGGTTCTGGAAGAATATGCTCAACAGCAGGCGGTGTTTGATCATTGCGGATACGCCCGTAAATAAGCTTATCTTGATGCTCAATTCCCGGGACGCCTTGGTCTTTTGCCTTTACTTTAAAAGGCATTTCATCCACTCGAATAAGCGGTATTTCACCTTTTATCTGAGGAGAGGGTCTTGAAAAAAAGACATACCACGCGCCAACAATGAGAAGAATAATAACTATAAGAAGGAGCATAAAGCGCAAAGGGCTTGCTCCATGAAACCAAGTCCTTTGTTGCTCTCTCCAAAGGCGGTCGTCGTTATTAACAGAAAAAGTCATTCTCTCATCTCCTCAACAGGGGTAACACCAAAAATAGTAAGGCCTGAGGCAATTACATACGCAACTCCTTGAATCATAGCAAGCCGTGCGCGCGTTAATTTTTGGTCTTGAGGAAGAATAAACCGTAACAGCGCATTTTCTCTTCCCTTGTTCCAGAGCATATGAAATTGCTGCGCTATTTCATAGAGGGCATAACATAAACGATGGGGTTCACGTGCAAGAGCTGCACTTTCAACGTGACGTGGCCAGCCGCTAAGAAGTTTCAGAAGCTGCAATTCGTCCTCATTGTCCAATACCTCCAAAGCCAGGCTCGGTGTTTTCTTCCATTCCGGAAAAACATCTTGCGCCATACGCATCACAGAATGGCAACGTGCATGAGCATATTGAATGTAAAAAATAGGATTATCTTTTGTCTGCTCAAGAACTTTTTGAAAATCAAAGTCAAGGTGGGCATCACTTTTACGGCTAATCATCATAAAGCGATAGGGGTCTTTTCCAACTTTATCAATGACATCGCCGACTTCAATGAAAGTGCCTGCTCGTTTTGACATCTTAAAGGGCTTTCCCCCCTCCATAAAATGGACGATTTGGCATAAAATAACATCCAAATGGCCTTTATTTTCCGTAATCGCTTGGACAGCAGCATGGTTACGCTGCACGGTCCCTGCGTGATCAGCACCCCATACATTGATCATCTGAGCGTAGCCTCGACGAAATTTGTCATATTGATAGGCAATATCGCCCGCAAAATACGTCCAAGATCCATCTGCTTTTTGTAAGGATCTATCCGTATCATCTCCAAAGGCTGTTGAGCGAAACAGAAGCTGCTGGCGAGGTTCCCAATTTTCAGCCCATTTTCCTTTAGGTCTCTCGGGAACACCCTCGTAAACTAGCCCTTTATCTCGAAGGGTTTGAATAGCTTCTTCAACAGCGCCACTGCGCTGAAGTTCTGTTTCTGAAGTAAAGACTTCGTGGACAATACCCATCAATGCAAGAGCGTCACGAATTTTCGTCATCATGGCATTAACAGAAAATTCTCGAAATGGGTCCATCCATTCTTCTGGTGAACAAGATAGCCACTTAGGCCCATCCCGTTCAGCAAGCGCTTGCCCGACCTCTTTCAAATAGTCGCCGGGATAATATCCTTCCGGAATGCCTTCAATAGGCTCTCCAAGTGCTTCCTTGTATCGGAGATAAGTCGAGTGGGCCAGCTTTTCCGCTTGCCCCCCCGCATCATTCACATAATATTCTCGGCACACCAGGTAGCCCACTTTTTCGAGGAGAGTGCCAACAACATCTGCAACAACCGCAACCCGTCCATGGCCTGCGTGAATGGGCCCTGTTGGGTTTGCTGAGACATACTCAAGATTAATTTTTTCTCCCAAACCTAAGGTTGAGGATCCATAGTTCCTCTTTTCTTTGAGAATGGTGAGCAGCTCTTGATGCCAAAAGTTAGGAATAAGTTTTAAGTTTATAAACCCAGGTCCTGCAACCAATACATCCTCTACAAAAGGGAGGGATTTAAGGGCATCTGCGATGAGGTGAGCAAGATCTCGGGGTTTTTTTTGAGTGGGCTTAGCTAAAATGAGAGCTGCATTCGTTGCAATGTCTCCATGGATTGGATCGCGCGGCGGTTCAGTTGTAATCTTATCAAAATTTAGCCCTTTGGGGAGAAGATCTTTTTTCACAAGCGTTTCAAGCGCTTTTATAATTTCCTGCCGAAACTGATGGAAAAAGTTCATTGTATCCGCCATTGTTTTAATAAAGAAATCTTAACATAGATTAAGAATGCGTCAAAGAAAGATCAACAATTTACCGGCTATATGTAACAATCCGTCATAATCAGTGATTTGCACAAAACGCAGTCCTATTTTATCCTTAGTGTTAGATCAATGTATCAAAAGGATACTGCAGTGGCGCTTGCACAAGTTCAACCTCGTTTTTTTTCTCTCCCTACCGAGGCTAAAAAGCAACCTTACGTTTCTCAAAAGACGATTACTCGTCGCATTTCCTGCCAAGGAATAGGTGTTCATTCTGGCGCTCCCGTAACTCTGTCTCTTTCCCCGGCACTCCCTGGGAGTGGCCTAACATTTATCCGCACAGATTTGGGTGGAAAAGAGATTAAGGCCAATTGGCAAACCGTTGTAGATACACGTCAGTGTACAACAATTGGAGACCATCAAGGCGTTACTGTGTCAACCGTTGAGCATTTAATGGCGGCGCTTGCAGCGCGTGGCATTGATAATCTTCTCATTGAAATTAATGGGCCTGAGCTTCCGATTATGGACGGAAGCTCCTCTTTTTTTGTCCGTCTTCTTACGGACGCAGGAATCAAAGATCAAAGAATACCGCGTAAGGTTATTCGCGTTTTGAAATCCGTTAGTGTTGAAGAAGAGGGGCGGAAAGTCTCTCTTTCACCATCTCCTTTTTATGAAATTGAAGTCGACTTTGATTTTGCAGGCCGAACAGCCCTTAAGGGGCAAAATTTAGTCTTTCGTCCCTTGAGGGATGATTTTACAAAAGATATTGCCGCTGCCCGTACATTTGGTCTTTTAGAAGACGCTGAAACCCTCTGGGCGAGAGGTCTTGCAAAAGGCGCCTCTCTTGATAATACACTCGTTTATGAGGGGACAAAGGTTCTCAATGAAGAAGGGACACGCTATGAAGATGAATGTGTTCGCCACAAAATTCTTGATGTGATGGGGGACCTGCATTTAAGTGGTGGTCTTCTTCTTGGTAAATTCTACGGAATTCGCCCGGGTCACGGGCTGCATCATAAACTTCTACAAGCTCTTTTCAACGACCCTAAGGCTTGGACTTTTGAAACACAAGAGCCGTCTTTAAAATCAATTGCAATCCTTCATTAGGAGCACTCTACCTCGTGTACGCTGGAAGATGCGTTGTTTCCGCAAGGTCTGAAAATTTCGTCAATCTTCCTTCAAAATGAAGATGAACAGTGCTAATCGGCCCATGACGTTGCTTAGCAATCATAACATCCGCGACATTGGTTACGGCCTTTAAAGACCTCTCCCATTCTGCAATTTTATCCTCGCTTCCTGTCGGTCTTTTCCGAGAAAGATAATATTCCTCTCGGTAAATAAACATGACAACGTCTGAGTCTTGCTCGATAGATCCTGATTCGCGAAGATCAGCCAGTTGGGGACGTTTGTCATCTCGTTGCTCAACTGCACGAGAAAGCTGAGAGAGAGCTAAGACAGGCACATGTAATTCTTTGGCCAGAGCCTTAAGACCGCGGGTAATTTCTGAAAGCTCCTGCACACGATTTTCAGCGCTCTTTCTTCCTGGGCTAGAAAGGAGCTGAAGATAATCAATCACAATCATACCAAGTCCTTCTTGGCGTTTCAAACGGCGGGCACGGGTTCTTAAAGCAGGAACAGAAAGAGCTGGGGTGTCGTCAATAAAAAAGGGAAGAGAATTTAAGTGATTTGAAACTTCTACAAGACGTGGAAAATCAGATTTTCCAATATCTCCTCGACGAATAAGGTCTGATGAAAGGCCCGTTTCTTGCCCTAAAATACGATTTGCCAATTGTTCAGATGACATTTCAAGAGAGAAGAAGGCAACCGCTCCCCCTTCTTTTTTCTCCAAAGCAGTGCGTGCTGCATTGAAAGCAAGATTTGTCGCTAGAGCCGTTTTGCCCATAGAGGGGCGCCCTGCAAGGATAATAAGGTCGGACGGATGAAATCCTCCCAAACATTCGTCCATTTTTTTAAAGCCCGTTGTGACACCTACAACGTGACTATCTCGTTTGTAGGCCACCTCAGCGCTTGTGAGTGCCTGTTTAAGGGCAGAAGAGAATGTTTGAAGGCCACGTTCTTGTTTACCAACAGTTGCGAGATCAAAGAGTTTCTTTTCTGCAAGCTCAATTTGATCCGTTGCCATAATATCAAGGTCATAGGTATGGGCTTCGTTAACGATTCCCTCGCCCACATCAATAAGCTGACGCCTGAGGTAAAAGTCATAAATTTTTCGTCCGTAATCTTCCGTATTAATGATAGAAATGAGGGTTGCGGCTAACTGAGCAAGGTAATGGCCTCCTCCCACGTCCGCAAGCGCATTATCCCGGTCAAAATATTCTTTTAACGTAATAGGGTCGGCAATATGCCCGCGGCTAATAAGGTTACTGATAGCTTCATAAATACGACCATGGGCGGCGTCAGAAAAATGCTCAGGCCGAAGAAACTCTCCCACCCTTTCAAAGGCAAGATTATTATGTAGTAAGGCTCCTAAAAGAGCTTGCTCTGCCTCAATACTGTGAGGGGCAAGCCTTTCAATCGTTGTGTGAAGGTCAATGTTTGCTGGATCAAATTGGGAAGGTGAAATATTGTTCATGTCAATATTGACTTTATTACGAAAACTTAAAATCCCCAAGGAAAATATCTGGGGCCTCTGGATTATTAGGCGCGTCCAAAATAGTTGGAAAGATATCTCGTGATTCTTTGAAGGCGTGGTGATCAATACGCACAAACGTTACTTCAAGGGTTTGAGGGACAGGAACGTTTCCAATCACTAATAAAGACCCATAATTGTTTCCATGAACATGAACAACACGATGATAAAGAGATAATTTTTTAAAAACACGCATAGCGCGATTATACCATTCCTCTTCAGGAATATGAGAAAATCCATGAAATTCGCATAAAATTTGTCTAAATTTCTTTAAATATTCTATATCAAGACCCTCAAACGTTTCCCATTCACTTCCTTCAATGTCAATTTTAAGAAGAAGATTACACTGTGCAGTGTGCCCATTCGCATCCATAATTTTTTGTACAGTTTCGATTTTCTTGTTTTTATCTGTATGAGCCCCTATTCCTATTTGATTAAAGTTAAAGAGGGGGTGATGAATTGGCAAACCTTCTATGGTATGATCATATTGAAAAATAGGAATTCCCCTTTTTGCAATATCAAGATCCCAAGACACATCGTCCGCAATACCCAACGAATAAGCGGCTTTAATATTATCGAAATCATCTATCATGACATATCCCCCATCAAAGGGATTTCCAAGCCTTATTTTCTTCATACCCTGCAGTGCAATAGGTGTTAGATGTGAAATAAGGTTAATGACCCTCTTTTGAGAAGCTGGAATAGAGATAAGATGTTGCTTTCTATAAGCTCTCCAACTGCGGTATTCACGATGAATAGATTTTGCTAATGTTTTCATCAATATTTCAATTACTCACCTGAGTTTTGATTAGAAGTCACTGCCTCTCCTTGTGCTTTCGCTTCATCTTCTGACATGGCAACGTTTACGCCTATCGTCAGGGAAACTTCAGGGTGTAAGTGAACAGAAACTTTATGAATCCCAATTGTTTTGATGGGTGTTTCAATCTTGATATTGTTCTTTGTTACATGATCTTGCTTTAAAGCTTCAGCGATATCACGATTAGTAACGGATCCATAAAGCTGCCCCCCTTCGCTGGCTTGACGGATAAGAACAACCATAGCACCTTCAAGATGTTTGGCCAAAGCCTCCGCTTCTTCTTTGTGCTTAAGATTTAATTTTTCAAGCGCGTCTTTTTCTTGTTCAAACTGAGTTATATTTTCTTTTGTAGCGCGTAAGGCTACTTTTTTGGGGAGAAGAAAATTGCGGGCATATCCAGGGCGAACATTCACAACTTCCCCTAATTTCCCTAATTTTTCAACTCGTTGTAAAAGAATTACTTGCATGTTTATGGGCTCCTTGAAATGCTTTGAGTATATTTTGTACTCGTTTTAGCTGATCTTTTCAATCCATGGCCTTAAAATTCCCAGCGCTATGACGATGAGAGCGGGCCAGAGAAAGACTAATAACAGGTAAAAGAGAGTCAGTGCAATGGTTGTATGAGATGTCTTATGAATCCATCGGTTGACAAGACTAAGACCCGTAAGAAAAAGAGGAAATGCAAGGACAAGTGCTGCATTTTCTCCCAATATTTCTATATACCCGACGCCTACAAAAGAGAGAATAAGAAAAAGAACAAAGGCGATTGAAAAGACCTTTGAGAGGTGAAGAGTTTCAAGTGAGGGGGTGGGGCGCACATTTTTCTTAAACCTTATGAGCAATCCTTGCGCAATGATACCATTGCTAAATATCGTTATTCCCCAAGACAACGCGAATAAACCAGGGATAACGGGAAGAATTTTACTGAAGAAAGTCTCTGCCTCTTGTATCTGTCCTTGAGGATCAAGGATTTCGAGTAATTTGTGTACGTAAAGATGAGGATCTCCCTGTGTTATATAGAGATACACGCCGAAAGCAATAAGCATTACAAGGCCTATGGCTAGGATAAAATCTTTTAAAAGGGCGGGGGCTGGATACCATGTGATCTCTCCTGAAGCGCGTGTACGATGCAAAAGCGCCCTATTGATAAGGAAGATAGGACCAAGGAGTGCGAGTAAAAGAAATTGCCCCCCCACCATAGGGCCGGCTCCTAGAAAAATCATAAGGGCTGCAAGAGCAGTTGCGCCATAAAGAGGCCGCAAGCCCATGCTTAGCCCTATAAGAAAGAGAGGAAGAGTCTCGGCAAAAGAAAAAAGAACAAGCCACGAAAAAGAAGGATGTAATGGTAGAAGAGCAATGCCAGCGGTCAAAAAGCCAGCTAAAGCTGTCATCGTAATCTGTTTTGAATGGGTCATTATCTCTCTTCGATCGAGTGGTTAGTTATTAGTAGTTAGTGATTAGAACTTTCTAATTACCAACCACTAATCACCAATTACTAATCACCAATTACTAATTACTAATCCAATGCATACGGCATGAGAGCTAAAAAGCGTGCGCGTTTAATAGCTTGGACAAGTTCTCGTTGTTTTTTTTGAGACACAGCAGTGATACGACTTGGAATAATTTTTCCTCTTTCCGTCGTAAATTTCTGCAAAAGTTTAACATCCTTATAATCAATCTGAATTGCATCAGATTCAGAAAAAGGACATGTCTTACGTCTGCGAAAAAAGGGCTTACGGGGATTGGAAAGGTCACTCATTTTCTTCTCCTTCTTGTGCAATAAACTCAACCCTTTCGTTTTCGCCAAAAGAGTCATGACGTCGATCGCGACTTTGCTTGCTTTGCATCAAGGACGAAGGATTTGAATCCAGTTTATCAAGCTTTAATGTCAGAGAGCGCAAGATATCCTCGTTCAAGCCCATTTGGCGCTCCATCTCTTTGACGGTGGCAGAAGGGGCTTCAATATTAAAAAGAACATAATGTCCTTTTCGATTTTTTTTGATGCTATAAGCGAGTGTTCGCAGGCCACAAAATTCGGTTTTGGCCACAGTTCCTTGACCCTGGGTAATAATGTCTGTCAGAGTTGCACTGAGTCCTTCAACTTGAGCCGTTGAAAGATCTTGACGTGCAATGAAGACGATCTCATAAAATGCCATTTTATAACTCCTTATGGCTACTCATGACAAACCCTATGCTTGTCGAGAAGCAGGCCTTGCCTGCAAAGAGTGCTTCCTTTTTAAAGGAGAGGAGGAAGAAAGGCAAGGATAAATTAGCTTCCCTATAAATTGATAGATGGTAAGCCATCTTCTCTCAAACTTTATTTTTCTCCCACATCTCTCTCACCATCTCCCATACAGGAGGAACCAGGAGAGAGGTCATATAGCATGTGCTCTCCGTCTCTTTAACTTGCCGGATACATCCTGTGAAAGGCTCACCTCTGATGACACGGTGGGGGGAGGGCGTTTTGTCAGACCAGGGTCCAAAGATGGCCTCATTTGAAGGGCCAAAAAGAGCAATCGTGGGAGTTCCAACGGCCGCACTCACATGCATCAACCCTGAATCATTGCCCAGAAAAAGACATGATGCTTTAATGAGGGCGGCGGAATCAAGAAGGGGCCACCCTGTTGTATCAAAGTATTGATCTTGAGGGAGGACTTTCAGAAGAGGCTCGATAAGGTTTCTCTCACTCGGTGCTGTAAAAACGGCAACTTGAGCGTCAGGATAAGTTTTGCAGAACATTTTTAAAAGAGTGGTAAAATTTTCTAACGGCCATTGTTTTCCTTTCCACCCGGGGATCGGCGCCACAGCAAATGTAGGGCGAGAGGGCTTTGTGCGAAAGATGCGTTCTTTAGAAAACCAAAGATGCGGTGAAAGCGGAGTCGAATACCCAAAACACTGGCTCACCTGTTGAACGATATGGAAAGGGGATGTGTTTGAGTCTTTCCAAACATATTTTTCTTTTGCTTTCAGAAAATAAGGGAGGCCTGCTCTCCTAAAATCAACAATTCGATGCCACTGTTGCCCTCGTGTCTCACGCCATGCGTCAATCCAGTGCCTTTCCCATGGTTTTTTGACCATGACGATGAGCTTTTCAAGATTAGGCAGGTCTTCAAACAGAGGAGCAGTCTGAGGATTAGCAATGATAAAAGAGGGTTCATCCTTGAGCCTATCAATAATACCAGAGGCCATCAGAAGCGAATCCCCAATAAAAGTAGGAAGAATAAAAAGATTTTTCATGAGTTAAGGGTCTTAAATAACATGTGGGAATTAAGTCTAGCGCATCGCAGGGGAAGTTAACAATAAGGTGCATTTTTGCAACAAAGACGTTTTTTTTGAAAATGGGCTTTTTTTTCGTGACATTGTCTTTGTTTTTTTTCTAAAAATGTGTTTAAGGTTGTTTTGTTTAATAAATTTTTAAGGAAAAATAGATGAAAAATTCACCAATTTTCTTTGCTTTTGCGGCTGCTTTGATTGCTACAACAAGCGTTCTCGCACAAACACCCGCCCCCGTTCCCCCTCCTTGTCCATGTCCCAAGGCCTTTCAAGGCGTTCATCTTGGAGGTAATCTCGGGGGTGGATTTGGAACAGCGAAGCAACGGTATAGTCTTGTTTCCGAAGGAACTGTTCTTACAACTCTCAGCAATAATACGCTTAAGAAGGGAATTGATGGCGGGGTTAATGTGGGATATACGCATCGTGTAGGAAACGTAGGTTTGGGTCTTGAGTTTGTGGCCAACTGGTCCGGTGCGAAAGCACAATTAACAAATCTTAATTCGTTCAGTGAAACGACAACTTTACAAGCACGGCTCAGAAACTCTCTTCAAGTACGGACGAATCTAAGTTACGTTATTTGTAATCTTGTAGCGCCTAAGTTGATTTTAGGGTGGGATAACTCCGAGTGGATGCAAAGTTTTAACTTGTCTAGTCCATCTTCGCCTTTAGTATCCCAACAAAAAACAAAACGTCTCAATGGGTTTTTATGGGGAGCCGGTATCGATGTTTTGCTCGCTCAACATTTTATCATGGGTGTAGAATATACCGGTGTTAACAGTCAGAAGATGGCTTCAACGGCTACTTTTAGCTCTAATCCAGGAGACGTTTTTAGCACGCGTATCAAGCCCCAGTATAATAAGTTTGCTATTGTTGCAAAATTTATTTATTAGCGCAACTTAACACCTGGCATTTTTCCAGAGTTATCTCCCTCGCTTTCGCGGGTGCAGGTTTTCGGGCATATCTCTCCATCTCTCCTCTTTGTTATCCTGAACAAGTTCAGGATAACAAAAAAGAATCCTCGGACCAAGAAGTGCTCGGATTTCCTTCGAAAATCAAGCACGTCTAGCCAAAGGATGACAATTCTGGAAATATTTATTCTTCACACTTATAGAGAGTTACCCGTTCTCTGCCATTCCTGATTCCTGAGCAGGTGAGGATGACGCTCCAGGTGAATTTTGAACTCTCTACAGTTAACTTCCTCTACAGTTTTATTCCTGCAGAATAAGTTTTTTGGGACCGGATGTCTTCGAAGCATAGCTCCGCGCAATTGAGGACGTTGTTGGGCTACAGACCTCTTAAAGTCTGCAGCCCTTCCAAATATCACTGTCTTAGTAAACGACGTGCTGCCGTTGACAAAGGCATTGTTGGCAGAACTTGAGCTGCAACAGCCGCGCGGACAGCGGGAGGGGCGCTCACCAGTGCGCTCTGAACTGCTGCCGCCGTCCCTCCCCCTTGTGCAATAGTAGTCACAGCGGCAGCAACTACAGGAGCAGGAGCAGCAACTACAGGAGCAGGAGCAGCAACTACAGGAGCAGCAACTACAGGAGCAGGAGAGGCAACTACAGGAACCACTGGAGGAGCAGCCGGTACATTTAGGAGCTTAGCGAGTACAAGATCGTCAAGAGCCAAAACTTCAGCAAAACCACCAAGGGCTCCGAGAGTAACCCGCGCAATTTGAACATTCGCAGCACCTGCGATAGCAGCGCGAATAGCCGCAATTCCTGCATCTAACTGATCATCAGGAAGAGCACTAATCCTAGGGTGAGCAGCAGCTGCATGTAGAGCTTTTCTTACAGCCGTGAAGTTAGCAGTGAGAGGAGCTGGACGTCCTAGAAAAACTGCAAGTTCAGGATAGTCAAGAGCCGCAACGTCAGCGTGGCCCGCAGCACGAAGAGCAGCCCGAACAGCGTTCATATCACCTGCACCTGCAGCAGCAGCCCGTGCAGCCAATATACGCTTATTCAACGTAGCATTGGGAAGGCCGTCAAGAGCACCGCCAACAGGGAGAGCGGCTTTTACAGCGGCAAAGTCAGCAACATGAGCTGGAGGACGCGGTAAGTTTAGGAAATCAGCGAATTGATCATCTCCAAGAGCAAAAACATCAGCATCCGCAGCAAGACCCGGAAGAACCCGTGCATCTGCAACATCCGCAGCAACACCAAGAGCAGCACGTGCAGCCAATATACGCTTATTCAACGTAGCATTGGGAAGGCCGTCAAGAGCACCGCCAACAGGGAGAGCGGCTTTTACAGCGGCAAAGTCAGCAACATGAGCTGGAGGACGCGGTAAGTTTAGGAAATCAGCGAATTGATCATCTCCAAGAGCCATAAGATCAGCATCCGCAGCAAGAGCCGCAACAATCCGTGCATCTGCAACATCCGCAGCACCTGCAGCAGCTGTGCGAGCAGTCATGATACGCTTATTCAACGTAGCCTCAGGAAGAGCAGCAAGAGGGTTGGCAGCAGGGAGAGCAGCTTTTAGAGCGGCAAAGTTAGGAACATGAGCTGGAGGATGCGGTAAGTTTAGGAAATCAGCGAATTGATCATCTCCAAGAGCCATAAGATCAGCATCCGCAGCAAGAGCCGCAACAATCCGTGCATCTGCAACATCCGCAGCACCTGCAGCAGCTGTGCGAGCAGTCATGATACGCTTATTCAACGTAGCCTCAGGAAGAGCAGCAAGAGGGTTGGCAGCAGGGAGAGCAGCTTTTAGAGCGGCAAAGTTAGGAACATGAGCTGGAGGACGCGGTAAGCCTAGGAAATCGGCAAATTGATCATCTCCAAGAGCCATAAGATCAGCATCCGCAGCAAGAGCCGCAACAATCCGTGCATCTGCAACATCCGCAGCACCTGCAGCAGCTGTGCGAGCAGTCATGATACGCTTATTCAACGTAGCCTCAGGAAGAGCAGCAAGAGGGTTGGCAGCAGGGAGAGCAGCTTTTAGAGCGGCAAAGTTAGGAACATGAGCTGGAGGATGCGGTAAGTTTAGGAAATCAGCGAATTGATCATCTCCAAGAGCCATAAGATCAGCATCCGCAGCAAGAGCCGCAACAATCCGTGCATCTGCAACATCCGCAGCACCTGCAGCAGCTGTGCGAGCAGTCATGATACGCTTATTCAACGTAGCCTCAGGAAGAGCAGCAAGAGGGTTGGCAGCAGGGAGAGCAGCTTTTAGAGCGGCAAAGTTAGGAACATGAGCTGGAGGATGCGGTAAGTTTAGGAAATCAGCGAATTGATCATCTCCAAGAGCCATAAGATCAGCATCCGCAGCAAGAGCCGCAACAATCCGTGCATCTGCAACATCCGCAGCACCTGCAGCAGCTGTGCGAGCAGTCATGATACGCTTATTCAACGTAGCCTCAGGAAGAGCAGCAAGAGGGTTGGCAGCAGGGAGAGCAGCTTTTAGAGCGGCAAAGTTAGGAACATGAGCTGGAGGATGCGGTAAGTTTAGGAAATCAGCGAATTGATCATCTCCAAGAGCCATAAGATCAGCATCCGCAGCAAGAGCCGCAACAATCCGTGCATCTGCAACATCCGCAGCACCTGCAGCAGCTGTGCGAGCAGTCATGATACGCTTATTCAACGTAGCCTCAGGAAGAGCAGCAAGAGGGTTGGCAGCAGGGAGAGCAGCTTTTAGAGCGGCAAAGTTAGGAACATGAGCTGGAGGATGCGGTAAGTTTAGGAAATCAGCGAATTGATCATCTCCAAGAGCCATAAGATCAGCATCCGCAGCAAGAGCCGCAACAATCCGTGCATCTGCAACATCCGCAGCACCTGCAGCAGCTGTGCGAGCAGTCATGATACGCTTATTCAACGTAGCCTCAGGAAGAGCAGCAAGAGGGTTGGCAGCAGGGAGAGCAGCTTTTAGAGCGGCAAAGTTAGGAACATGAGCTGGAGGATGCGGTAAGTTTAGGAAATCAGCGAATTGATCATCTCCAAGAGCCATAAGATCAGCATCCGCAGCAAGAGCCGCAACAATCCGTGCATCTGCAACATCCGCAGCACCTGCAGCAGCTGTGCGAGCAGTCATGATACGCTTATTCAACGTAGCCTCAGGAAGAGCAGCAAGAGGGTTGGCAGCAGGGAGAGCAGCTTTTAGAGCGGCAAAGTTATGAACATGAGCTGGAGGACGCGGTAAGTTTAGGAAATCAGCGAATTGATCATCTCCAAGAGCAAAAACATCAGCATCCGCAGCAAGACCCGGAAGAACCCGTGCATCTGCAACATCCGCAGCACCTGCAGCAGCAGCGCGAGCAGCAATGATACGTGTTTCTAAGGCAGCATCAGCAAGGACCTTAAGGGCAGCATTAGTAGCTACTGCACGACGCACAGCTTTAAACTCAGGTAAAGGAAGATGACCGACTAGAGGAGCTCCAACTGCTAAACCTTCTTGTAGGGTGGCAGCAAGTGCATCATCAGTAAGAACCATAAAAGAAGGACTCCCAGCAAGAGCAGGAATAGCACGAGCAGCCCCTGCATCAGCAACAGCGCCATTTGCCTGAACATGTGCACCAAAAGCAACCCGTGCAGCAATTAAACGTCCGTTCAATTCAGCTTCCTCAGGAAGAAGGGCAAGAGGACTGCCAGCAGGGAGGGCATTCTTTACAGCCACAAAGTTACGGACAGGCTTTATTCCTAGAGCAACATAAAGCTGGGCATCCTGAAGCGCATGAAACTGTGCAATTTCAGGAGCAAGCGGCTCATTAACAACATTTGGAGCATCAAGAGAGATGCGCGCAGCAATCAAGGCTTGAGCAAGAGCAACTGGATCATTTTGATCAATCGCGCGCCCTGCAGCCTGAATGTCCGGATCAGCAATTCGACGTATAGCTTTAATGACTTCATTGAATTTAATATCATCAGGTAGGGCATGGTCCACACCTGTAATCTGACGTATAGAGGTACGCTGAGCCGCGTCATTAGGATCAAGCTGCACTGCCGCCCAAGCCGTATTACTATAGAGAAGGGAGGCAACAACGACGACTGAAGTCATCGATTTTAAATTTAGATTTATCATGATTTAATTCTCCTATTACTTGAAAAAAATAAACAAAATCCCTTCTCTTTTTCAGGGACTGATTAACTTGTACCTTAATGTAAGAATTTTTTTTAAAAAATGCAACATCTATTTTAAGTATTATTAAATTTTTATAGCATTCTTTTTTCCATCGAAGATTCCTTTCGTCTTTTCCGTGGTTCCTTGGACTTAAAAATTACAATGCTTTCAAAGAGAAGGTCATAGAATTTAAACCTGAGACTCGATTTAATAAAAAAATTCTTATGAGGCAATTGCAAAATTATTTTCCCGGTTGTTATCCTCGCGCTAGAAGTTCTTGATTTGCAATGAAAATCCTAGAACTTCTTCATTGAGGATCTTCTCAAAAGAGGCAAGATCCTCGGTTCAAGAAAAGGTAATGTTTTCCTTCGAAAAACAAACCTTTTCTAGTCCGAGGGTGACAAGGGTTGGTTGAATTTTGCAATTGGCTCTTATATGTAACATATTTTATTATAAAGTATATATCACGAAAGTCAAATTTTTTAATTGCCCATCTTACAATCCAACATTTTTGTGTCTTGTCTATGTTTGTTTTGTTTCCACCGACGAGATCCTCGAAGAAGAAATCCTAGAATTTTCTTCGCAAATTAAGGACTTCTAGCTCGAGGATGACAAAGACGGGGGAAGTGTCAGGTGTTAAGATTGCCCATTTCCTCTTTTATTTCGTTTCGTCTCAAAAACCAAGCAATTCCCAACACTCCTGCAATCAATCCCCATGGAATACCGTCTCCCCAGCGGGCATAAGGGGGGAGTGCGCGCGTGGGAGACGGGAGCCTCACATCAAGAACAGCTGCCTTATTAAGGGGAAGGCTTCCCATGCGTCGTCCATACCCATCAAAGACAGCTGAAATACCGGAGTTAGCGGTGCGAACAAGAGGAATACCCGTCTCAACGGCTCGAAAATGGGCGCTTTCTAGATGTTGGTAAGGGCCAGATGTGTTGCCATACCACGCATCATTTGTCACATTCACAATCCATCCGGGGCGTGGTTGGAGGGCATGAATCACAGCGCTGGGAAAAATGACTTCATAACACACAAGTCCACTGAATGGAGGAAATCCTTGAGGAAGGGAAAGGGTTTGAGGACCATCCCCTGCGGTAAAGTCTCTGGTACCTGCTGTGATTTTTTTGATTATTCCTTTTCCAAATAGCGAATCAAATATCTTTCTTAAAGGTAGATATTCCCCAAAAGGAACCAGGTGGGATTTGTCATAATGAGCAACAATTTCCCCCTCATCGTTCAGGACGAGAAGACTATTCCATACGTTGTCCACATCTCGTCTGAGGCCTCCAGTGAGGAGGAGCGCCCCTTTTGGAAGGGTAGTTGCGATCAACTTCCGGAAAAAAAGGTTGTCCTCTAGAAAAAAAGAGACCGCACTCTCTGGCCAAATGATAGCTTTGAGGGGCAAAGACGAAGGCGCATTCGTCATGAGAAGAAGCTTCTTAAAGTTTTCTTCTTTTTGGGTCGGGTCCCATTTTAAGGTTTGAGGAATATTGGGTTGAACAAGACGAATCGCAAAAGGTGCGGAAGGAATCACTTCTTCATGGGTCAGCCGTTCTTTCCCCCAGATCCATACCCCTCCAGCAAGGAGGTAAATACTCAAGAAAATGATTTTTCTTTTTAAAGAGGGCGGACTCCAAACCCATTCCCAGGAAACAGCCATAAGCAGCGTTAAAAGACTTAAACTATAGATGCCTCCGAAGGCCGCGAGCTGACTCATCTCATTGCTAAATCCCCACGTATAGCCCACAAGGTTCCATGGAAATCCTGTAAACAGATGACCTCTTGCCCATTCTGTTGCGACCCAAATGGCAGAAAACGCGAAGGCTCTACTGCTTCCCCCATAGGGCCAGAGAGCAGTCAGAACAAAAGAAACAGCCGTAAAGATAGCCAAAACAGCGGGAAGGCCTAGCAAAGCAAAGGGAATAAGCCACCAAAAAGAAGCCAGATCGACAGTCAAAGCATGGGCTACCCAATAAAGGCCCGCGGTGAAATGGCCAAGGCCAAAAAACCAGCCGAGCCAAAATATTTTTGAAAGGTGTGTCTTTTGGTTGATGGCTTGTTCAAGTAAAAACCAAATGCCACACAAGGCAAAAAGAAGAACGGGCCATAGAAAGGTAGGGGCAAAGCCTAAGGCACTCACAGCTCCTAAAAGGAGGGCTACCCCTCTACTTTTTGTCATCCCCGACTTACAAATCCTCCATTTGCGAAGCAAATGCCAGGATTTGTTGATCGGGTATCGTCTCTCAACATCGTGGTGTTTATGCAAGAGATGAGACAGAGGACTACGCAAATCCTAGAATTTCCTCACCGAAGACCTTGTCGTTCGCACAAGATCCTCGGTTCAAGAAAAGGTAATATTTTCTTGACGAAAATAAACCTTTTCTAGCCCGAGGATGACAAGCGGTGGTGACCCGAGGATGAAAAACTGGGGGACAATTTTGCAATTTTTTCTCTTCTTCTGATAACCAATTATCTAACAACTATCTTAAGGCCTCGATGTTGCAAGCGTGATGTGATCATATCCCTTAAGCCCATGGGCATCGATCTGACGTTGTACATCGCGGATGTAAGCAGGGCCTCTTACAGAATACTTTTTAAGTCCCGACGCTAGTGTATACCCGCACAATTTTTGATTACTCGCGCGCATCTTAGCTCGTGCTAGTCGAAAAGATTTATAAGCGGCGTGTCGGTTAAGATTTATCACATACGCTTTCACATTTGCGTGCAAGCTTTCAAATTTTTCAACTTTTGTTTTTGTTCTCATATGACCAAAGGTAGAATTTTTGTGAAGGGCGGCATGAGACCTTCCCCCTCCTGTTTCAATCATAGCCTGCGAAAGGGCTAAAGAGGGGGGAACAACATCCACATGGACAAGAAGCGCTTCAATCTTTGTTGAGGGGCACCGATACTCTGTCTTTAATTTACTGAGCCACATTTTCTCTGTTTGCCTTAAGTGCCCCCCTGCTTTTAGTCGTTTTTGCAAGGCTAAAAGCCGGGTGCGATTCGTCAAGATTTCCTCATTTACCCTCAAGATATGAGGGAGCAGCACGCGAATGAATGTCGTATTTGACGCTCTTGTCTTTTTGCCCATATCTCTGGGAAGTTTTGACAAATAAAGGCGCGGGGCTTTTCCTGCAGTCTTTGCTTTTTGAAGATCAAACCCGCACTTCTTGAAGGTTGCATCGAGTTCTCTAACACTGCCTACGGAAAAATGGCGCTCTTGGGGAAGAACAAGACCAAACGCTTTAGCCGAGCCTCCTTGGGGCCTATGCGCTTCTGAAATTTTTGCTTTTGGAGCCTGACGACTATTTTGATACAGGACAAAAGAAAGGTGACAAAAAATCATCAATCCTATCGCAATAAGAAAATAATTATGAATTTTTGCTTGTTTTACCATGTGATCTATTCCTTAATCTTCAAGGGCTCTGACTTCAAGAACTTCCGGCACATAATGGCGAAGCATATTTTCAATACCGCTCTTCAATGTAGACGATGAACTTGGGCATCCAGAACAGGCCCCTTGCATGCGAACATAAAGGATACCTTCTTTAAAGCTATCAAAGATGATATCCCCTCCATCCATTGCAACAGCCGGACGAATCCGCGTGTCCAAAAGTTCTTTGATTTCCCGAACAAGTGGATCATCTTCATGATCATCAGATATATCAACTCTGTCTTTATAAAACAAGGACTGATGGGTTATAAAGTGTTCCATAATCGCCCCTAAAATAGCAGGCTTAAGGACAGCCCACTCAAAGAAATCATCTTTTGAAACCGTAATAAAATCTGCCCCAAAGAAGACGCTTTTGACGCCTTCGCACTCAAAAAGCTTTGTGGCAAGGGGAGAGGTTGCGGCTTCTTCTCGAGATTTAAACTCAGCCGTTCCCGTCTCCATTAGAAGACGTCCCGGAAGAAATTTTAACGTGGCTGGATTAGGTGTTTCTTCTGTTTGTATAAACATGTAAAATTAATTATCCTTATAATTAATACTATGTTCATATACATTCTGAATGAATAAGGCAAGTTTTTTCAGGAAGACGTATTAAATGCTTGTTCGCTTAACTGTTTTTAAAGGCGCCCCCTTTATTATGTAAGAAAAAATCAAGGATAACAGCATTACATGGACAATAAAACAAAAGAAACGTCAATTGCTTCCTCTGCTGCTCTGACACTCAAAGCTGTCAACCTTAATCTAGATACCCGCAGTCATTTTATTGCTTTTACCAGTGCAGGGTGTTCTTTCTGTAAGTCCGCTGGCTTGAGGTCTGAGGCGAGGATTAATATCGCAACTCAAACGCATTCAATCATTGCAACCCTCGATATTTTGGATGCCCCTTTTCTCACGCCTGGAGATATTGGACTTTCGGAGAGTGCTTGGAAAAAACTAGGTGCAAAAGAGGGAGAAAGGGTCACTGTCACCCTTGCTGATCCCTTGACCTCCTTTAGTCATGTCCGAGCAAAGCTTCATGGAAACCCCTTCACCAATAAGGGCCTTCAAGAAATTATGCAGGACATACTCGAAGGACGGTATTCTGATGTTCAGTTGTCCTCCTTTATTACGGCGTGTGTTGATCTCAATGTGGACGAGACGATCTCGTTGACGAAAGCGATGTGCAAGACAGGGCGTCAATTGACATGGAGCACACATCCTATTGTGGACAAACACTGCGTTGGGGGGCTTCCTGGGAATCGTACCACAATGATTGTTGTCCCTATTATAGCAGCCTTTGGTCTGACAATTCCTAAAACCTCCTCACGTGCTATTACCTCCCCTGCGGGAACAGCAGACACAATGGAAACACTAGCGCCTGTAACACTTACTGTAAAAGAGATGCAACACGTCGTTGAGAAGGAAGGGGGATGCATCGTCTGGGGAGGATCAGTCGATTTAAGCCCCGTTGATGATCTATTGGTAAAAGTTGAACGCGCCCTTGATCTTGATAGCAGGAACCAGCTTGTCGCCTCTGTTCTCTCCAAAAATGTAGCTGTGGGAGCGACTCATATTCTGATTGATATGCCCGTTGGTCCAACGGCTAAGGTTCGCTTCCAAAATGAAGCCGATATTTTGGCTTCTCTTTTTCTTGAAGTTGGCAATGCCATTGGCCTTTCTGTTCGTCTTATTCAAACTGATGGCACACAACCCATTGGAAGAGGAATTGGCCCTGTCCTCGAGGCACGTGATGTTCTTTCCATTTTACGCTGCGAAGAGAACGCCCCACAAGACTTAAAGAATAAAGCCCTTTTATTAGCTGGATCTATCTTAGAAGCCTGGGGAGGGGTTGCTGTCGGTGGCGGTATCTCAACCGCTGAGGCCTACCTTAAAGACGGACGTGCGTACAAGAAGTTTGAAGCCATTTGTGAAGCACAAGGAGGCATGAGAGAGCTTGTATTCGCCCCTTATAAACACGTTATCACGGCACATCAAAAGGGGGTTGTTTCAAGTATCGATAGTCGCCTTCTTGCCCGCATTGCAAAGCTGGCTGGTGCTCCCGATGCCGCTGCTTCTGGCATTGATATGCATGTTTCTTTGCGGTCTTCTATTGAAAAAGGACAGCCCCTTTTTACGATCTATGCCGAATCTCTTGGAGAACTTCATTATGCTCTCCATTATTTTTTGGCCCACCCAGACGTTGTAATGATTCAGGAGAAATAGAAGATGAGCAAAAAAGAATCAAACCCACCCTTCAACATAGGGGGAGAACTTATTCTCCCAGGTGTTTCAAAAACAATTCACCTTCCAATTGCAACGCTTTTTCATCATTCCGATCTTGTTGTGAGGGTTGTGAATGGGAGGCGCCCTGGACCACGTCTTTTCATTAGTTCTACTATTCATGGAGATGAGCTGAATGGCATTGAGGTGATTCGCCGCGTCCTTAGATCTCCTTGGATAAAATATATTAAAGGAACCCTTATTGCAGTCCCCATTGTAAATATCTCTGGTATGCTCACCCAAAGTCGATATCTTCTGGACAGGCGTGATTTAAACAGAAGTTTTCCAGGATCTGAGAATGGATCTGCCGCAGCACAACTTGCCCATATGTTCTTAAAAGAAATTGTTGAGAAGTGTACCCATGGCATTGATCTTCATACAGGATCCGACAATCGCATAAATCTCCCTCAAATTCGCTGTGACTTTAAAAGCAAAGAGGCCTTAGGAATGGCTGGAGCTTTTGGGGCCCCTGTTATTTTAAAATCAGCGCTTCGAGAGGGGTCTCTCCGCGAAGCTTCTGAGGCATTGGGCATTCCAACACTTATTTTTGAAGGAGGAGAAGCGCTTCGTTTTAATGAGGATGCAATTCGAACCGCAACATCTGGGGTTTTCCGCGTTATGGCCTTGCTCGGCATGATTCCTTCAAAAAAAGCGCCCCTTCCAAAAATAAAATCTATTATATCTCCCACGAGCCAATGGGTAAGAGCTCCAAACACTGGTATTTTTAACAGTACGTGCTTTTTAGGGAAAAAGGTTTGCAAGGGAGATATTATTGGAAATATTACGGATCCTTTGGGAACCTCCTCTATGGATGTTGTGGCGCATCTTAACGGAATTGTCGTGGGGAGAACGCAACTTCCTGTTGTGTATAAGGGGGATGCGCTCTTTAACATTGCGTGGGTCCCGGATCCTACAAAAGCAGAAGAGATTATAGAAGCAATGGAAGAAGAAAGTTTTAATCCTGCTCTTGGGGATCCCCTGACGTATTAGTATCACGTCTCTTAAGTAAGCTTATGCCATCGTCATGACGCCCCCTCCTCGCAACGACGCATAAGATGAGTTATTTATATGATTCACAATTAACATTTAATTGCCCATTTTTATTAAAATTCTTTACAATTTTTATATTGTATGTTATTATAAATAAAAAGTGGAGTTATGTGCTATGATACAAAAAAAATTATTACTTCTCCTTAAAACAGAAAAGAACCGCCGCGACCAGGAAGCTGTTCAATATAATTGGTCTCTCAACGCCCGCCCCGCTCAACTGCCTCCCCCAGGGGAGTGGCGCATATGGCTTATCCTTGCAGGGCGCGGGTTTGGGAAAACCCGTGCAGGAGCAGAAACGCTACGCACCTGGATTCAGACAGGGCTTTGTCGACGGCTTGCCTTGATCGGCGAAACTGAAACAGATACCCGTCATGTGATGGTGGAAGGACCCTCTGGTCTTCTTGCCGTTCATCCCCCGCGCAGTCGTCCTCTGTATCACCCCTCAAGGCGCGAGCTTTCATGGCCCAATGGAGCCATTGCAACCTGCTTTAGTGCAGAGGCGTATGAGGCGTTACGCGGCCCTCAGTTTGATGGAGCGTGGGTGGATGAACTTGCCAAATTTAAAGAAAGTCAGAAGGTCTGGGATCAGTTGATGTTTGGGCTACGATTAGGGAAAACGCCCCGCGTCATCGTAACCACAACGCCACGTCCGGTGGCCCTTTTAAAAAATCTTATCAAGGATCCTGATGTGGTCATCACAAAAGGCTCGACCTTTGATAATGCCAAAAATCTTGCAAAACCTTTCCTTGAGTACATGCGGTACCATTACGAAAAAAGCTGGTTAGGGCGTCAAGAACTCTTTGCCGATCTTATCGAAGAAAAACAAGGAAGTCTGTGGACCCCCACCCTTCTCGAACGGGCGAAGAAAGCGTACCGGGACGTTCCTTTAAAGAGGATTATTATCAGTATTGACCCCGCCGTAAGCCATGGGGATAAAAGTGATGAAACGGGGATTATTGCCGCAGGTGCGACAAGCGAAGGGATCGGGGTTGTGCTCGAAGACCTTTCGTTAAAGGGGCCCCCTTCTTCGTGGATTAAGCGCGCTACCCAGGCCTATCATCGCTTGAAAGCGGACCGCATTGTGGCCGAAGTAAACATGGGAGGCAATCTTGTTGAACAACTGTTGCGCACCGTTGATGGGTCCGTCAGTTATAAGGCCGTCCACGCTACACGCGGCAAAGCACTGCGGGCTGAGCCGATTGCAGCCCTCTATGAACAGGGGAAAGTCTGGCATGCAACTTACTTCCAAAAGCTTGAAGAGCAGCTCTGTGCTTATGTGCCAGGTCAAACGACAAAATCCCCCGATAGGCTTGATGCCCTTGTCTGGGCCTTGTCCGATCTTATGCTGAAACGCCCCTCTGTCAAACGGGTATGGAGCGGGTGAGGGGGGGGTTAATAAAAATAAATCTGTCAAAAATTTGGATTATTAGAGCCAATTGCAAAATTCAACCACCCCTTGTCATCCTCGGGCTAGAAAAGGTTTGTTTTTCGAAGGAAAACATTACCTTTTCTTGAACAGAGGATCTTGCCTCTTTTGAGAAGATCCTCGATGAAGTTCCTATGATGCATTGCAAATCAAGAACTTCTAGCGCGAGGATGACAACCGGGAACTTCTAGCGCGAGAATGACAACCGGGAAAATAATTTTGCAATTACAATTTTGCAATTACCTCATTAGATACTTTATTCTTGACATAAAATCGCATTACGTGATACGTTAAAGGATAAATGATAAGATCCTTTGCAGATAAAAATACAGAAACTTTGTTTCAGGATATTGCAGTGCCAAAGTTCAAGAATCTTGAACGGGTTGTTCGGCGTAAGCTTATTTTTCTGGACCAAGCACGGAGTCTCAACGATCTTAAATCACCCCCTAACAATTGCTTGGAAGCTCTTAAAGGGGATAGGGGAGGAACATATAGCATAAGAATTAATAAACAATGGCGTCTCTGTTTTGTTTGGAAAGATAATGACGCTTACGAGGTTGAAATTGTTGATTATCACTAGGAGAAGACCATGACACTACGTTTAGATCCCATTTTCCCAGGAGAAATTTTAAGGGAAGAATATATGATTCCCCTCAATTTAAGCCAAAATCAGCTTGCACGGGATATCGATGTCCCTGTCGGGCGCATTAATCAGATTATTCATAACCGTCGTGCGATCACAGCAGACACAGCGTTGAGGCTTGCTCGTTATTTTGGAACTTCTCCTGAGTTATGGTTAGGATTGCAAAATAACTATGATCTCCGTTGTGCAAAGAAAAAATCAGGACATCTTATTTCTAAAAGAATTCATACGTATAAAGAAAGCCACGTTCATCTTAAGTAATGACAAAAGAGAGTTTTTCCGCTAATTAAAAAGCACTTTCTTACTTTTAGAGGCCACAAAATATGATCAGAAAATTACCTACTTATGGGCGCTGTATGGGCGCGCTGTCTGTACTTTGTTTTCTCTTGTTAGCCGCATCAGCGACGATGGCAGACACTCATTCGCTGATACCAGCCGACTATGTCCAGAATTTTCTCAAAGACTATTCTGAAACAGAAAAAGAGCTTATCGGGGATGATCTTGAGAACATCAGAACGCTATGTTTTCGAGGCATAACGCCGGCTGAGCAGAAAATTTATGTGGCAACCGCAGGAGGGCCAGGCGCCAGCAAATCAACAATTCTTGAGGCCTATCTCGCGGATAAGCCAAATTTTGCGTATCTTGATCCGGATCAAAGAGCCCTTAAATTTATGATCAATACGTATCTTCAAGAATTTACAAACCTTAAAATTCGTAATTTTAATAATGAAATCCGTGAGTTTTCTAATATCAACGTTCTTTTGCAAACGGCGTATGATAAATGGCGCGGAGGGTCAAATTATATCGCCTCCACTCTCCTGAACGAAGCATGCTCAAAAGGGTATAACATTGCCCATGGAACAACATCCACAAGCGAACATGTTGCTAAGCTTTATCAAGCGTTAAAACGCAATAAGTATAAAATTATTTTGTTGCTTTGCAACTCCACTGATGAAAATAGAATAAATTCACTTAAGCATCGTGCTAAGGTCCAGTGCTTTTGTCAGACAGACCCCGTGGATGTTGTAAAGAAAGGAAAAATGTTTCCTGAGCGCTTTTCAACCTATTTCGAATATGCGGACGAGCTTCATTTTTACTGGATAGATGACTTTCTTAAGGGGGCCGTCCTTGCAGCAGTGCTTCAAAAGGGCGTTTTGACCATCTATGATGCAGAAGCCATGGAAAAGTTCACACAAAAATATGATCAGGATAGACAAGGAACAGAGCTAAAATCACTTCAGGAGTTAATTAATACCATTTCGCTTCAATAGGTGGATATTCTGGATTGCTTCGCTTCGCTCGCAATGACGGAAATTGGCGTCATTGCGAGGAGCCGAAGGCGATGAAGCAACCCAGTTTTGTCTGCCACTTGATTGATAAGTGGTATAAAGAATTTGAGAAGAAGAATTGAGGGCAGTGTCATCCTCTCGCTCTTCCAAACTTTTAATAATCTCTTCGCACATTTTTTTAGCGTCGCCAAAAAGCATTAATGTATTATCTCTATAAAACAGCTTGTTATCCTCCGGTTCTTTCATCCATGGAGATTGAATCACCTGAGTTGGACGGCGGTATTACTTGATTACGCGCCTTGTTTTGTAAAAATAATGTTGCAAATATTCCACTTGATGGTATATTTACAACATGATCGATCGTAAAATTTTATCCATTGTAGAGGAAAAACTCAGCTATTTTTCAGCCGTAGGACTTCTTGGACCGCGTCAAATTGGAAAAACCACATTGGCTCAAGAGATAGCCGCAAAACGCCCCGCTCTCTATCTAGATTTAGAAGATTACAGGGATTTGGCTAAATTGGACGATCCAATGTCCTTTCTAACGAGTCAAAGGGATAAGCTGATTATCCTGGATGAAATTCAACGGGCTCCCGAATTATTTAGCTCTCTCAGGAGTCTCATTGATCAAAATCGTCGTTCGGGGAGGAAAAACGGGCAATTTCTAATTCTTGGGTCCGCCTCCCTCGATCTCTTACGCCAATCCTCTGAAAGCTTAGCGGGGCGCATTTCTTACATTGAGATGAATCCTATTAATTGTTTGGAAATTCAGCAAGCACAGTTAAACCCTTTGTGGGTCAATGGGGGATTCCCCGATAGTTTTCTGGCTCCCTCGCCAAAAGCTAGCATGGAGTGGCGGCAAGCTTTTATTCGAACTTACCTTGAACGGGATATCCCCCAATTTGGACCTCGTATTTCTGCTGAAACGCTCCGTCGATTGTGGACTATGTTGGCCCATTCGCAAGGAACACTCTTGAACAAGGATCGCCTTGCAGCAAGCCTTAGCATTAGTGGACAAACCATAGGGCGTTACATAGACCTCCTCTCAGATCTCTTCCTCGTGCGTTATTTGATGCCCTGGCATGAAAATGTGGGAAAAAGATTGGTCAAAAGCTCAAAAGTATATGTACGCGATAGTGGAATTCTTCATGCGCTTCTGTCGATTAACACATTTGAAGATCTGCTTGGTCATCCAATTGTGGGGCCCAGTTGGGAAGGATTTGTTATTGATAACCTATTAAGCTTCCTTCCATCGGGTGCAGAATCTTATTTTTATCGCACGGCGCGTGGAGCGGAAATCGACCTCGTCCTCAAACTACCCGATCGCCGTCTTATAGCCATCGAAATTAAACGCTCTTCCGCACCCAAAACAGAACGCGGATTTTATGAGGCATGTAAGGACATTAATCCTACCCATTCCTATGTGGTTTATGATGGCGTCAGCAAATTTCCTTTAAAAGAAGGGATTCAAGCGATAGGGCTTGTTGATTTAGTAACAGAAGTTTTGGGGGAAATGCCTCGCCTCACTCTTCCAAACTTTTGATAATTTCTTCGCACATTTTTTTAGCGTCGCCAAAAAGCATCAAGGTATTATCTTTATAAAAGAGCTCATTATCGACACCTGCGTAGCCGGGTGACATAGAACGTTTCACAAAAAAGACCGTTTTGGCTTTTTCGACGTCTAAAATAGGCATTCCAAAAATGGGGCTTTTAGGATCCGTTTTTGCAGCGGGATTAGTGACGTCATTTGCGCCGATCACAAAGGCCACGTCTGTGACACCAAAGTCTCGGTTGATGTCTTCAAGCTCCAGCACATCTTCGTAAGGCACGTTGGCTTCTGCAAGGAGCACATTCATATGCCCTGGCATGCGCCCGGCAACAGGATGAATGGCATAGCGAACCTGCACGCCGTCTTTTTTAAGTACATTTGCCATTTCCCGCAAGGCGTGTTGGGCTTGGGCCACGGCCATCCCATAGCCAGGAACAATAATAACGGATTGAGCATTCCGCATGATAAAGGCGGCATCTTCAGCGCTGCCTGCCTTAAAGGGGCGCCTCTCAACACTCCCCTGAGAGGTTGCGGAGGTGTCTCCGCCAAATCCACCAAGAATAATGTTAAAGATTGAGCGATTCATCCCCTTACACATGATATAGCTGAGGATAGCACCAGAGGCCCCAACAAGGGCGCCTGTAATGATCAACAGACTATTGGACAATGTAAAACCAATGCCTGCAGCCGCCCATCCTGAATAAGAATTCAACATGGAGATGACGACGGGCATATCAGCGCCTCCAATGGGTAAAATCAAGAGAAACCCAAGGACAAGAGAGGTCAGCGTGAGGAGCCAAAAAAGGGTATGGGACTCATTTCCAGCGAAAAGGCCAATCATCACAACTAAACCAATTCCTAAAGCAGCATTAAGGGGATGTTGCCCTTTAAACGTCAGCGGATTTCCGGAGAGAAGTCCTTGAAGCTTCGCAAACGCAACAAGTGACCCTGTAAAGGTAATCGCACCGATCGCAACCCCTAGCCCCATCTCAACCAAAGACCCAGGGGCAATGGAACCTACCTGCCCAATACTGAAAGCCGTAGGCTCTCTGAGAGCGGCTGCGGCAACACAGACCGCGGCTAACCCGACGAGGCTGTGGAACGCTGCAACAAGCTGTGGCAGGGCTGTCATCTGAATCTTTTTAGCGATAATCGTCCCGATGACTCCTCCCCCGATAATGCCAGAAAAGATCCATCCGTAACTTGTGACAAGGGGGGCATAGAGAGTTGTGCCTATAGCAAGGACCATGCCTGACACGCCAAACGTTAAGCCTCTCGAGGATGTTTTGGCGGAAGACAATCCTTGGAGAGATAAAATAAAGAAGACGGAAGAGATGAGATAGGCGATAGCTGAGAGATTTGAGGACACGAGATCTATTCCTATTTCTTTTTATTGAACATTTCGAGCATGCGGCGGGTAACAAAAAATCCCCCAAAAATATTGATGGCAGCCATCACAACAGCCGCAAATCCAAAGAGCTGCGTTGTCAGATCTTGGGCTGCCCCCGTCGAGAGCACAGCGCCTACGATGATAACGCTCGAAATTGCATTCGTGATTGCCATTAAGGGTGAATGAAGGGCAGGTGTTACTTTCCAGACGACGTAATACCCCACAAAGACGGCGAGAACAAAAACCGTTAAGCCTAAGATAAAGGGAGAAATGAGTGCCATGTGAAACCTATGGTTGGTTAGTTGTCATCCCGAACTTGTTTCGGGAACTCATTGTCACGGGATCCCACTCTTTGTCATTCCGAATTTATTTCGAGATCTCATTGTCATGGGATCCTGAAACAAGTTCAGGATGACAAATCCTATCTCTTAGAGAACTGGAAGCTCCGGCGGGCTTTTTTATGGCCGTATTTTTTCCGCTCAACAACACGCGCATCGCGGGTTAAGAAGCCTTCTTTCTTCAAAAGGGGGCGTAAAGCAGGTTCGTAATAGGTTAAAGCCTTACTAATGCCATGACGCACAGCGCCTGCCTGTCCTGAAAGCCCACCGCCTGAAACTGTGCAAATCACATCATACTGCGCTTCACGATTCACAACGTGGAAGGGCTGGTTGAGAATCATGCGCAAAACAGGACGCGCAAAGTAAACGGGAAGATCGCGGCCATTGATAGTTGCTTTTCCGGCACCTGGCTTAATCCAAACACGTGCAATGGCATTTTTCCGTTTGCCGGTCGCATAGGCGCGACCAAGACTATCAATTTTTTGTACGGCAGGCGCTTTTTCTGCTTCTGCAACACCTGCTTTCTTAGAAACAGCCGATTTTAGTGTCTCAAGGCTAGCATTTTCCATGATTAAGCAATCCTTTTATTTTTAGGGTTCATCGCAGCAACATCTAAGGCTTGTGGGTTTTGAGCCTCATGCGGATGGTGAGGGCCTGCATAAATTTTTAATCCCCCCATCTGTTGGCGCCCCAAAGGGCCGCGGGTGATCATCCGCTCAACAGCTTTATAGAGAACCCTTTCCGGGTATTTACCCTCTAAAATCTGGCCTATGGCTCTCTCTTTAATGCCTCCGGGATGGCCCGTATGCCAGTAAAACTTCTTATCCTTAAGTTTATTACCTGTAAGATGCACTTTCTCAGCATTCACAACAACAATGTAATCTCCGCAATCCATATGTGGGGTAAAAGTTGGCTTATGTTTTCCACGTAAATACATGGCAATGATGGAAGATAGCCGGCCAAGCACAAGATCCGCGGCATCGATAAGGAGCCATTTTTTATCTATCTCACTGGCTTTCATGGAGTAGGTTTTCATGAGTTTATATATCCGTATTTTACTTATAACTGGGATATTTTCTACCCCTCAACTGCCCCTCTGTCAAGGATCTTCTTGCGATTTTCTCATCTGAAAGTTTTTTGTAAACCGCTAATGTTTTTTCTCACGAAAAACAAATCATAGTTAAGCCCAAGCATGACAAACTGGGGTAAAAGGAAAAAAGTGAAAATATTAAATAGGGGTCATTTAATACAATATTAACTGGTTTATGCTATCGTTTTATTTGGGTGTGTTGGACTCACAATTGGTTGAGAGAAGTCAATGTGACTTCTCCTTCCAAGGATTCTGACACGGAATTTAACCCGCCCCGTCATCTCTGAATCTGATTGGGCATTTATCAACTTAAATAAAGGAATATCAAAATGGATAAAACAAAATTTCTCCGGACATCGTTAGTAATTGGGACTTTTGCTATATTGCCTGCGATACTAACCTCTACAGAAACCAACGCGGGCAATCTGACCACTCTTAATAGGATCCCCAATATTGGGCCAGGAGGGGAGGAGCACACCAATAGGCCCATTGGGGAGAAGACCGATATGGGGCGAGGAGGGATGCAGAAATTTCCTATGGGGCGAGCCGGGGAGGAGAATATTTTTGGACCAGACGGGATGCACTCGACAGTCCAACAAGAAGCAGCACATGAACTTTTATCCGACTGACTTGCGCTCGCCTGGGCGCAGATCCCCACTGTTGCCAAGTAAAGCGAGGTGCAGCCGCGATCGGTACCAGCCCGCGTGCGTTATGCTGCGTGGTAACAGTACCACTAAGGATAATGCAGCGCAGCAGAACAGGGACTGGATGCGACGATCAAGTGCGTGAAACACATTCTCTCGTGCTATGATTTTAGGTGGGTTTCGATTGAAATCATAGAAGATCTCCTTTCTATGCTTCGAGTGGTCGAAGTATTCTAGGAGATCTTCGAGCGAATTGCAAAACTGGTAGCATGAGAGTGGGGGAGCGCAAAGATCGACAGATTTGAGGTATTTTTCGAGTGATTTTATGGTCAGGGACAGCACCTAATACCACTTATCAATCAAGTGGCAGACAAAACTGGGTTGCTTCGTCGCCTTCGGCTCCTTGCAATGACGCCAATTTCCGTCATTGCGAGCGAAGCGAAGCAATCCAGAATATCCACCTATTGAATGCGAAATGGTATAAGTCGTTGTTGTATCTTAAAAAAACCTGATTTTGGACGCAAAAAGTCAAGGGCTATCACGCGCTCCTGATGCTTTTCGGTAAAAGGACCCACCTCTTTCTCCAAAATCGGAAAAAGGTGAGCGAGTTCGTGTAATCCATTACTGCACCTCTTGTTGAACCCACGCACCAAAAGCAGCAGCACTTCTTCCCACAGGAATTTCAAAAATAGCGGGTGTTTCATAAGAGTGGAGACTTTGTAGAACTTGAATAAGGTCTTGAACCTTTTGAGAGGTTGTTTTGAAAAGTACAGCTACCTCCTGGCTTTCTTCGATTTCCTCGTTCCATTTATAAAGGGATGTTATAGGCCCCAAAACATTCGCACACGCAATAAGACGTTTGTTTAAAAGCTCTCGGGTAATAGCGAGGGCTTCTGCCTCGGTGGGAAAAGTAACGTAGAGGAGGGAAAGGGGCATGTTAGGATTAGAAGCTAGTTATTAAAAGACCTTCTGTGGCGTGAGCATATTCTAATTACCAATAACTAATCACCAGAATGGTCGGAGCGGCGGGATTTGAACCCACGACCCCCACACCCCCAGCGTGGTGCGCTACCAGACTGCGCTACGCTCCGAATGACTTGACTATAGACCTGACTCGTCTCTTGAGGCAACAGAGATTTTTTACTCAAAAACTTTTTGCTAGCAATACACCCGCTTAAGGCGTGGTCCAAATCCTGTGGAGAGTTCTCGAGAGATCGTCCCAATTTGGTGGGCAAGAACATCAAGAGTGAGGCGTTCATTTACAAGTTCGGCCCACCCGTTAGCATAACACAAAGCTTCCGGAACATCGGTCACATCAATCACCGTATAATCCATGGAAATACGCCCCACAACGGGGGTCTTGAAGCCTTTTATCTCTGCATATCCCTGACTTAAACGGCGGTCGTAGCCATCAGCAAAGCCAATCCCGAGGGTGGCAAGCTTGCTGTCTCGGGTTAACGTATGAGTCGCTCCATACCCGACGCTCTCCCCTTTATGGGCTGTACGAATTTGAAGAATACGGGCTAATACTTTAAGGCATGGGACAAGAGAGGGGCTTGGATAAAGGCCAAATAATCCCTTGCCAGCTCTTGCTATATCGTAATGGAAGGTGGGGTCTAAATAAACCCCCCCTGTGTCTGCAAGACTTGCTTTTGCTTGGGGAAAGTTGTTTCGGAATGCATCAAATTCTTTTTTCTGCGTCTCATTCAGAGGATTATCTTTTTCATGGGATGACACAAGGTGACTCATCACCATTTTTATGTCTAGAAGCTCAAGGATATCAAAAGACGTAAAAAGCTTCGCTACATCTTCAGAATCAAACCCATTGCGGCGCATCCCTGTATCAATATGAAGAACACAGGGGAGTTTTGTGTTATATTTTTGAGCGACCTTTGACCACCGTTCAACCATTCCAAAATCATTAAGGATAGGAATGAGATTGTTTTGGACAAACACTTCCTCAGTCCCTGGCAGAAGGCCTGAAAAGACATAAATAGAAACTCCCTCGAGAAGATTTCTTAAAAGAAGGGCTTCCTCAAGATGAGAGACAAAAAAATGCTGACAACCTGCCCGATGAAGAACAGAGGCGACCTTTTCCATGCCAAATCCATACGCATCTGCTTTTACCACAGCAGCACATGTGCTTCTGGGCAGGAGTGAGCATAGGGTTCTGTAATTTTGAGCAATCGCTTGTGTGTTAATCTCCAGCACACTCGTGCAGTGAGAGGGGAGGTGGGTTTGGTGATTTCTGGATTGAGAAAGCATCAGATTTTATACCGCCCCAATCGTTCTGTTAAAAGATCGAAAAAGCCATGCATATCGACTTCGTTCATCATGTAGGCATTTGGCGTCCTGCCCAGTTTACCGTACCAATCGACTGTTGAATGGCCCGCCATAATTGTCGGCGAGACATCAATCTCGACATAGACAGGGCGTCCTTTATACAGGTCTGGTTTAAGAAGGTATGCGATGACATTGGGGTCATGGAGCACGCCCCTTGTCATGCCGGGCTCAAAGAGAGCATCAGGACGATGGTAGTAAGAGAGCATATCGACAACAGCGCGAGACACAGGTGTTTTGAGTGCGTCAATTACTTGCAGCCATGTCTCTGACACTATGGTTTGGCGCGTGACATCAAGCCCCATCATCACAATGGGAACGCCTGCGGTAAAGACGACGTGGGCTGCGTGGGGATCGAAGTAAAAATTAAATTCAGCCGTTGGGGTAATATTCCCAAGGCCCATGGCACCCCCCATGAGGACAATTTTTTCGATTTTCTCTTTAATCCGAGGGTCCATAATCAGAGCACAGGCAATGTTTGTGAGAGGTCCTGTGGGAGCGAGAGTGATGGGATGAGTAGCATTCAAAAGAGTTTCAATAATAAAATTGACACTATGGTGGGTTTGAAGCGCCATAGTGGGAGAAGGACACTTCCACTCTCCTAATCCAGTTTCTCCATGGATATGAGCCGCATGGGTGTCATCAACAGACGACCCTCTTCCAAATAAAGAACGGGGACAGCCTTGGTAAACCTTCATATCCTTGCGGCCCGCCAATTCACAAATTCGGCGCGCATTTTCCTGAATGTAAATTAAGGGAACATTTCCAACGACAGTCGTTATGCCTAGAAGGTCAATCTCCTCCACGGAGGCCATCGCAAGCAGAAGGGCAATGGCATCATCAAGCCCTGGGTCACAATCCATAATAAGAGGTATTTTGGGGGATATTTTTGTCATATAAGATCCACACTCTACGTTGTGACTCTCTTTCTCCCTTATTCTTCCTTTCCCTACAAGAAAAAAGTGCTTCGTAGCTCTTCTATCTAATGAGGGTTTCGTTTAATGCTGCTAGTAAATTTTCTTGAAAAATATTTTTTAGAATCTTAAGAAAAATTTAAGAAAAACGACAATAAATTATATATAAATATATAAGAGTTGTCTATATTAATCGCAAACCTAACCAATAGAAAGGCATAAAAATGATTAGCAGAACAAACACATTATGGGGTAACAGGGGACTCATGCTGCTTATTACGAGCATCTTTATGATGAATGCAAATCCTAGTATGGCGATGAATACAAATCCTAGTACGTCGGATCCTTGTAAGGAAATAAACAAAGAAAGGGAGGACGAAATTACTAAGGAATGCAATGAGATGACACCTGCTGATTTTGAAAGATGTGCAGATCGATATCATACAAAAGCATACCATGCTTGCTTTAATCACAAATCCTGTGAATGGGATGGGTCTATTAAGCATGGAGAGTGTAAAAGCAAAAACACGAGTACAAAGTAGCCCGTCTTTTATTTTATAAAAGCATAAATCTACGTCTACGTTTCAAGGTGTAAAATTTTCTTCATTAACGTTGGCAGCGCGTAATACTTTAGCTCTTGTGGAGGAACCCAAGTTCCTTCAAAAGCTGATAAATCAGTATGATACCGAACGTCTACTTCCAAATGAAAGTGAGTAAACGTATGGCGAACAAGGCGCCCCTTTTGTTCACTTTTGGTCTCTTCCCAAGGTGTTGTGGGGACTTCCATCATTCCGCCTAACAATCCATGAGGAGGACGTTTGCGCAGCAAAATCGCGCCATCTTCACGCTTTAAGATAAACGCCGTTGCATAGCGGGTGGGGAGTTTTTGTTTGAGGGGTTTAAGGGGAAACTGGTCTACTTGCTTTAATGCATAGGCTTTACAGTCTTTTTGAAGAGGGCAGGAGGAACATTTTGGATTTTTTGGCTGACAAACAAGGGCCCCGAGTTCCATCAAACTTTGAGTGAAATCTCCACAGCGTTTCTCAGGAAGATGGCCCAGGAGCTTTGCTGTTACTTGTTTTATAGGGCTTACTTCTTGTATGGCAAAGTAGCGACTTAGAACGCGGATAACATTTCCATCAACAGCAGCGGCTTTTTGACCAAAAGCAATGGAGGCTATTGCAGCGGCTGTATAAGGGCCTATGCCAGGGAGCTTTAAAAGCTCTTCTTCACGTGAAGGAAACGTATCGGCTAAGAGAGAAGCACTTTTGTGAAGATTGCGAGCTCTAGAATAATACCCAAGGCCTTGCCATTCTACTAATACTTCATCTAAAGAAGCGCGCGCCAAGTCTTGGACCGTTGGCCACTTTTCAATAAAGGCGTGAAAATAAGGAATGACCGTTGCAACCGTTGTTTGTTGCAGCATAATTTCGCTGAGCCACGTGTAATACGGATTTGAGGGTGTTACACGCCAAGGGAGATGACGCTGGTTTTTATCATACCAAGCTAAGAGTTTTTTCGAAAACACTTGGCGTTCGCCTTTCAAAAACTTATAATTAACCTTATGAGATATCCTAACAAGTGGTTGCCCTCACGCCTAGGGCTTTATACGCAAAAGATTGTAAAACCCGTTTTTAAAGCGCGTGGCCTGATGGAAGGTAAAATTTTGACTCAGTGGTCTCACATCGTGGGAGAAAAATTTGCATGCCTTGCGTTGCCAGAAAAAATCACTTTTCCAAGGGGACAGAGGAGTGGGGGCACGCTTCATTTAACGGTAACTTCATCCGGGTCTCTTCTTCTCCATTCTGTTTCTGATTTGATCTTAGAGAGGGTGAATACTTTTTTTGGCTATAATGCTGTCTCAAAATTATATATGACTCATGGACTTGTCCCATCTCAAAAACTTCCTCCCAACGTGTTACCTGTCTTGTCTCAACAAGAAAAGGAGCAGATTGAAGGCCACACGCAGCACATCCCTGACCCAGAACTCAAAGAGTGTCTGATGAAGTTGGGAACTTCTTTATCTTTATGTTCTCTCAAAAAACGCCCATAGAGATTTGGGGGATCTTAAGCGTTCGGTGGAGGCCTACGTTTAGCAAAAACCCAAACCCCATGAGAAGCGTTAGCATGGCCGTTCCTCCGTAAGATACAAGGGGGAGTGGCACGCCCACGATGGGCAATAACCCCATGACCATGGAAATATTAATAAAGACATAGAGAAAGAATGTGATGGTCATTCCAATGGCAACATATCGTCCAAAGGTATTTAGGGTTGTCAGCACAATGCGAAAACATAAAAAGATTAAAAGGACATAGAGGCTGATGAGGAAAGTGCCCCCTAAAAAGCCCCACTCTTCGCAGAGAAGGGTAAAAATAAAATCCGTTTGCTTTTCTGGTAAAAAATTTAACGAGGCTTGTGTTCCTTGCATAAATCCTTTGCCCCAAAATCCTCCTGATCCAAGAGCAATCTTTGATTGAGTAATATGATAGCTTGCCCCAAGTGTATCTTGACTAGGGTCAAAAAAAGTTAGAACTCGTTTTTTTTGATAATCATGTAAGAAACTCCAAGCAAGAGGAAGAGTTGCACCGCCACCGATAAATCCCGCCAAAAATATTTTCCAAGAAACACCAGCTACAAAAAACATCATGCTACTCATAAGAAGCAAAATCATTGCTGTTCCAAGATCTGGTTGCCGTAAGACGAGGATGACGGGCGCCAAGATCAAACAAATTGGAACAAAAAGTTTAGAGAATGTAATGGGAAAGGATTGACTATGGAAATAGCGTGCAAGGGCCATCACAAGGGCGATCTTCATCAATTCAGAGGGTTGAAGCTGAATGACATAAAGATCAATCCATCGCTCAGCCCCTTTCCCAATAAATCCTAAAAATTCAACGCCACAGAGTAAAGCTAAGGAAATTCCATAAAAAATATAGGAAAATTGACACCACCACCTTAGATCCGTCACAGCAATCGCCAGCATAATCACAACGCCCACGCTAAAGCGAATCATTTGCTTGAAAGCCCAAGGGTCGAAGCTTCCCCCTGCAGCTGAAATCAACAGACCCCAGCCAATTGAAGATATAAGAAAGATGAGGAAAACAATGCCCCAATTTAGCTGAGAAAGTTTTTGAAGGAAGGGGGTAAGAATAGGAGTATTCATGATTGATCCTCTTTCTCCAAAAGTTGGGCTTTGAGTAAGATGTCTCGAGCCGCTTGAACAGCAAGCCCTGATCCCCCCGCATGTTCAACTACAACAGCAATAGCGTAGCGTGGCTTATCGATAGGAGCATACCCTACAAAAAGACCATGTTCTCTGTATTTCCAGGCTAAGTGGTGCGTTTTTGTTTGACCTGCTTGACGTTGCGCCATCGTAATGCGGCGCACTTGACTTGTTCCGGTTTTGCCCGCCATTTCCATTCCTTCAACTGTGATACGTCTTGCGAAAGCCGTCCCGTGGGGGTCATTTGTTGTCTGAATCATAGTATTCAAGATGGTTCTCAAGTGATCCTTATTGTAGGGCAGTTTTTCGAAAGAAAGTGCACCCCTCCCCTCAAGCCGTGGCGTAAGCTTTTCTCCTCGCACAAGACGTGCAACAGCAACGGCGAGTTCTAGGGGGCTTGCGAGCATATAGCCCTGCCCAATACTTGTTTGAATGGTATCACTGACGGTCCAACGACTTTGCTTTTGAGCCTCTTTCCACTCTTTTGTTGGAACAAGGCCTTTTTTTCTATGAGGAAAGTCTTCCATCCCCCCTGCGCCGAGCCCCATCTCTTGAAAAAACATTGCCAGGCGGTCAATGCCGACTTTTTTAGCAATTTCATAGAAAAAGACGTCGCAAGATCTAGCAATTGCTTGGGATAGATTGATGGGTCCGTGAACATGCATGCAATGAAACCTATGATCTCCAACGCATATATGTCCTGGGCAATTAATGACCGTATTTTTGTCGACAACACCCGCCTGAAGAGCTGCTAAAGCGACAAAAAGTTTAATAGTGGATCCTGGCGGGTAAAGGCCAGAAATTACTTTGTTTGTCATAGGCACAAAGGGGTTATCTCTCAGTTCGTTCCAGTCTCTATGGCTAATTCCCTGGGGGAAAAGATTGGGATCAAACGAGGGATGAGAAACAAGAGCAAGGATATCTCCATTTTGAATATCGATGACCACAGCAGAGGCACTTTCAAAAGATGACAGGACATCTTGGGCGTATGTTTGCAAGCGGGCATCAAGGGTTAAATGAATGTCTTCTCCTGGAACAGGAGGCACTTGATTCAGTTCACGTACAACTTTACGTTTTGCATTGACCTCAAAAGCACTATACCCAGGCGTTCCCCTGAGACGTGTTTCAAAATATTTTTCAAGACCGCTCTTGCCTGTTTTGATGCCAGGAATTGTGAGCATAGCGTCATGCTCTTCTTCTTGTTCGGAAGGAGACGCTACGTAGCCTAAAAGATGGGCGCCTTGTTGTTTGAAGGGATAAGTGCGCACAGCCCCCACTTCTACAGAAATGCCAGGCAAATCAGCTGCATGAAGTTCAAGGGCGGAAACTTGTGGCCACGTCAACTCATCTTTAAGGATGAGCGAATCAAGTCCCCTTTTTTTCTGGATTATTTTAAGAGCCTCTTCTTTTTCTTCGTCAGAGAAAGGAATAAGATTTGACAGAGTTTCAAGCGTTTCTTTTACATGATCTTTTTTATTTGTAAGAAGAACAAGGCGGAAGCTTGATTTGTTCTGCGCCAAAGGGATTCCATTACGATCATAAAGTTGCCCTCGTGAAGGGATAAGGGGACGGGTTGCGATGCGATTTCCCTCAGCCAAAAGATGATAATGGGATCCATCAAGAATTTGAAGAACGTACAATCGACCAATAAGAAGAAGTACGAGGCTTATTTGAAAAATGCCTAGGCAAAGGGTGCGGCGAAGAAATTGAGTATTCTCTCGCTCAGCCATAGGCACGTAGCCGTAAGTGAAGAATGCTTAAGCCCCATGCGATTGATGGATACAAAAAAACGCCGTATATCCATGAAACAAAAAGAGGGAATCCGCCCCCCATAAACAGGCCATACAGGAACAGGTAAACAAAACTATACAAACAATATGCTCCCCAAACAAAGTAAAAGTAACGCGATAAAAAGAGGGGACGGCTATAGTGTCCAGCAAACCAACTCAGCATAAGAAGGAGAGAGGAAAGCCCTAAATCATACCCCATAAGAGAATCATAAAAAAGGCCAATCCCAAATAAAACCCACACAGGAAGCGCTTCAGGGCGGAAAATAATCCAATAATAAACGGCCGTAAGAAACAGTGCGGGTAGAAGAGGATATCCCCCAAGAGAGAGGTTACTTCCCCCCATAATAAGAAAAAGAACGCTGAAACTAGGGATGCACTGTAAAAAAAAGCTCAGGAGTTTCATTTGAGAGTCTATAAAAAATGTCATAAAAGGGTGGCCGAGTCTCTTATGTCCTATACCTCTAAACGAGGATATGAGGCAAGAGGGGCAAGCTCTTGTGAGGCTAAAAGATATGCCGAATAGGCTCTCTAATCAAGAAACTGAATAATACCCGGTGCTTTTTCAGCAATCTGATCGACCGCACAATTCAATGATATAGAGATTATTGCGCTTGCACGTAGCTCAGAAGGTAGCTGCTTCAGACAAGGAGAGACCTCAGTGTTAAAAACATTTATACAATCATTAATTTCTTGATCAGACATGTCTTGGAGTTTACGCACAAGCATAAAAAGCGTCACATCTGTACGTTGGGCAGAATCCATATTTTTTAAAAGGGGAGAGACACGATCCTTAAAAATTCTTATACCATTTACAAAAATTAGATGATATAATATACTGATCTTCAGGAATAACAAGAAGGTCAGAAAATGGCACGTCCCCTCCATCTCCCCCAGTACTTTGAGAAAGAAGATTTTAAGGCTCTATACAAAACTCATGGCCAGAAGAAACAAGGGCTGAGGCTGCTGGCTCTCCGGTATATTCAGGAAGGTAAGAGCGTAAAAGAAACGGCCTCATTGCTTTTGAAAACGGAATACACGATTAGAGAGTGGATCCATTTATATGCGGAAGGAGGTATTGATAGCTTGCTATCAATTCGTCCAGGCAGAGGGCGGAACTCAAAGCTTTCTGCTCTTGATGAGGTTCAGCTCAAAGATGAGATTGCGGGCCTTACGGACTCTTTAAAAGGTGGGCGCTTAAGAGCCGAAGACATAAGGGGTCTTATTCAATCGAAATTTAAAGTGGAGTACGGCCTATCAGGCATATATCCCCTGTTGCATCGATTAGGATATTCCTGGATTACAGCAAGGTCGGTTCACCCTAAGGCAGATAAAAATCTCCAAGATTCTTTTAAAAAATGAGTTTAGCTCACTTGTTTTAGAAGCCATTCCAGAGGGGACCCCTTTGGATAAAGTGCAGGTTTGGTTCCAAGATGAAACCAGAATAGGACAACAGGGATCTTTGAGTCGCCTGTGGGCGCAAAAGGGCACAAGACCACGCGTTGTTAGGCAACAACAGTTTATGTACCAATACATCTTTGGAGCTATTTGTCCTGAAGCGCAGACAGCAGCTGCCATTATTGCCCCAACTGCAAATGGAGAGGCGATGCAACTTCATTTGGAAGAAATATCTCTTCATATTCCGATCGGAAAGCATGGAGTAATCGTTATGGACCGAGCAGGTTGGCATATCAATCAGTTGCTTCGAATTCCAGAGAATATCAGCATTCTTTATCTACCTCCTTATTCTCCTGAGTTAAATGCACAAGAGTCAGTTTGGAGGGTTCTTAAAGACAGATTCTTTAATAATCGAGTCTATCAATCAACCGAAGAAATAGCAGATATTGCCTGTAAAGCTTGGAATACATGGATAAAAAATCCAAATGAAATCGCGTCCCTTTGTCAGCGAAGCTGGGCTAAATTATGCTAACTATTTTTTATAAATGGTATTACATGACTAATGATTTTTTGAAGATCATTGAATTCATAGAGGAGACCACAATAAAACTCTATACGTTCATTAGAATGCATACCTTCCAAAAGAGGTAATACATCAGTTGCAAAATACTTGATAAGATTAGGATTTCTCTCAAGCTGATCGTGGTATTCTTGGGATATGCGCAATAACAAGGAAATTATATCTAAACGCTCAGTAGTATTCATATTTTCTAAGCAAGGGAGTTGCAGCTTCTAATAAGGGGAGATATGAGTGCCAAAAGCTCTTGTACGATCAGCGATTTCTTCGGCCTTAAGATGAAGTGTGGAGAACAGCATGGTTGTGCGTTTCCTTGGCGTTGCAGCTTCTAATAAGGGGAGAATATGAGCGTTAAAAGCTTCTTTCCAAGCAGCGATTTCTTCGGCCTTAAGATCAAGTGTGGAGCACAACACGTTCCCGCGGTTCTCTGGACTTAGACCGCCTAATAAAGGGGAGATATGAGTGCCAAAAGCTCTTGTACGGTCAGCGATTTCTTTGGCGGTGAGACGAAGTGTGGAGATCAACATGTTTGCGCGTTGATCTGGACTTAGACCGCCTAATAAAGGGGAGATATGAGTGCCAAAAGCTCTTGTACGGTCAGCGATTTCTTCGGCCTTAAGATGAAGTGTGGAGCACAACACGTTCCCGCGGTTCTCTGGACTTAGACCGCCTAATAAAGGGGAGACATGAGTGTTAAAAGCTTCTTTCCAAGCAGCGATTTCTTCGGCCTTAAGATGAAGTGTGGAGAGCAGCACGTTCCCGCGGTTCTCTGAACTTAGACCGCCTAATAAAGGGGAGACATGAGCGCTAAAGGCTATTTCCCTGGCAGCGATTTCTTCGGCAGTGAGCCTAAGACGAAGTGTGGAGCACAACACGTTCCCGCGGTTCTCTGGACTTAGACCGCCTAATAAAGGGGAGATATGAGTGCCAAAAGCTCTTGTACGATCAGCGATTTCTTCGGCCTTAAGATGAAGTGTGGAGAACAGCATGGTTGTGCGTTGACTTGGCGTTGCAGCTTCTAATAAGGGGAGAATATGAGCGTTAAAAGCTTCTTTCCAAGCAGCGATTTCTTCGGCCTTAAGATGAAGTGTGGAGTACAACACGTTCCAGCGGTTCTCTGAACTTAGACCGTCTAATAAAGGGGAGATATGAGTGCCAAAAGCTCTTGTACGATCAGCGATTTCTTCGGCCTTAAGATGAAGTGTGTAGTACAACACGTGCTCGCGGTTCTCTGAACTTAGACCGTCTAATAAAGGGGAGACATGAGTGTTAAAAGCTTCTTTCCAAGCAGCGATTTCTTTGGCGGTGAGACGAAGTGTGGAGATCAACATGTTTGCGCGTTGATCTGGACTTAGACCGCCTAATAAAGGGGAGACATGAGCGCTAAAGGCTATTTCCCAGGCAGCGATTTCTTTGGCAGTGAGCCTAAAACGAAGTGTGGAGAGAAACACGTTTGCGCGTTGCTCTGGACTTAGACCTTTTAATAAAGGAGAGACATGAGTGCTAAAAGCTATGCCACGCGCAGCGATTTCTTCGGCCGTGAGAGTAAGTGTGGAGAGCAACACGTGTTTGTATTGATCTGGGCTTAGACCGCCTAATAAAGGGGAGACATGAGTGTTAAAAGCTTCTTTCCAAGCAGCGATTTCTTTGGCGGTGAGACGAAGTGTGGAGATCAACATGTTTGCGCGTTGATCTGGACTTAGACCGCCTAATAAAGGGGAGACATGAGCGCTAAAGGCTATTTCCCTGGCAGCGATTTCTTCGGCAGTGAGCCTAAGACGAAGTGTGGAGAGAAACACGTTTGCGCGTTGCTCTGGACTTAGACCGCCTAATAAAGGACGGACATTAACGTTAAGAACTATGGCACAATTAGTCATTTCCTGAAGCGAAGGAGAAGATAGCACACGACATGTTACGTTTGCACATTCATAATAATCTGCGCTGCTTAAGAGATGGGAGAAATCTCTGTTCCAAGTAAGTACCCGGGCATCAATTTCGTCAGCACTTTTCAATAACATCCAGCGTATTGCCTCCTTACGCGCATCAAAGGACGCACCGTCTAAGAGAGATAGGGAATTTCTAACACTTAATCCTCGCCCCCTAATCTCGCTGGATTGACACAAACGCATAGCGGCTTGTACGGTGTTACGTTCAGCATCTTCCATATTTTCTAAGAGAGGGGCGACATAAGTTATAAAAGCTGTTTCTCGTGCAGATTCGCCATCTTCGTCCATTGCTGATACAAAAAATGTTGTTGATAAAAGAACCATCGAAGAAAGAACAAATAATTTTTTCATAGACAAACCAAACTTTAGTTAAACGACTTATAATTTATTTTATAGGAATTATTAATTTTTCTGTCAAGACCTCACTGCCACGTCACTGTAGAAGTGAGTGACGCGGCAGGCCAGTAGGCTTAACGATCTTCCCCCCGCTGAGAAAGTACGGCACCCCTGTGGTAGTGGGAAAAGAAATAGGAAGATAATGTAAGCATCTTACAGCAAGAAATCCAAAGGCTTGTGCTTCAAGGGCGTCACTATTCCATCCTATCTCAGAGGCTTTCTTTATCTCTCCATCAACCTTTTTTTGAATCATGGTGAGAAGTGTTTGGTTGTGGGCACCACCTCCGGCAATTACCCACAAAAAAGGCTTTTCGGGAAGATACTGTAAAGCCTGCGCAAAAGAATGAGCGGTAAAGGCGGTTAACGTTGCAACTCCGTTTTCAAAAGAGAGCGCTCTCACATCCTCTATACAAGACCGGAACATCTTGCGGTCGAGGGATTTAGGCGGTTTTTGCGAGAAAAAAGGATGAGACAGCCAGCGCTTCAGAAGATTTTCATCCACCTGACCGTGGGCGGCAATTTTTCCCCCCTCATCAAAGGAAAGACCTTGTGTCTCTCTGACCCAATCATCAATAAGGCCATTGCCTGGGCCTGTATCAAAAGCCAAGAGGTCCTCTTCATGGTTACCGATCCAGGTCACATTTGCAACGCCACCGATATTGAGGACTCCCAGCGGCTTGGGAAGATTTTTGGCAAGGGCTTGATGAAATACGGGTACAAGCGATACGCACTCGTTGCCCAAGAAAACTTATGCCCGCTGGGGTGTAGGAGTCATACGCTTCTTGGCGTTCTCCAAAATAACCCGGATTTTCTTCTGAAATGCGGAAGAAAAATTTTCCTCCTCCACCATATAGTCATAAATTGTTGCGCCTTCTGGGGTTGTAAGTTCTCCTAAAGAGGGATCTTCCTGAAAAAGGGTGGATAAGAATCCAATATCCTCTTCATCGTCAAGCAAAAGCCATAGATAAGGGATACGCGCCTCTTGCCACTGTTCCTTCAGCTTCTCTTTATATTTTAGAGCCAGAGCTTGCCTTAACTCTGCTGGCAAGTACATTAAAGAAGCTCCGAAGAAATCTTGCGTCTCTGTTTTAAGAGTAAAAATATCTGGGTACTTCCCCCATAATTTTTGAACCTGAGATACATCAGACTGATCAAGAAAACCTCCAAAATTCATTGTCGTCATGCTTTGTAAGGCCATTTTTTCTGTTTCTGCACTGTCTAAATTTTGACCTAGCGCAGAAAGTGCCTGAAGAGAGATGTGCTGGAACAAAAGAGCATAACCGATGAGAGAAATATTTTCGAATGAAAAATCAAATGGAAGAACTATAGGATCGTTATACTTCTTAACATTCAGATCCTCTGGATAAAGGATGCGTAAAACACGTGGAAGAAGAGGCAATAGGTCCTTTTTTGTAAAATAAGCCACGTATTGTTGTAGTTCACGGATTAAAGGAACATGATCGAGCAGACCACTAAGGCGCGGCAATTCATAAGGGGTTGCGGAAAGTGCGGCCGTCATCTCCGTATTCCAGTCTTCAATTTTTTTACGAGCGGCCTCTTGAAGATCTTGAATATTAGGAACAGGAAATGTAGACTTCAAGAGGTTATCAAGTTCTTCAAATATCTCATACGAAATAGAATCAGGCATCTTTGTTAGAGCCTCTTGCGTGGTTTGAAGGTTCTGCGTTCCAATTGCTGTTTTTACGGTGTCAGCCCAAGTGCGTTCCGTTTGCATTAACTCATCTCTCCGTGTGATATAGGTGTCTTCAAGAGCTTTTATTTCTTCAGCAGAATTGCGGAGACTCGATAGAATGGGACTAGAAGTAAATTCCTCAACACCTGGCGGGAACGTTGAAATAAGGCGCGTAACGGTGCTTTTATCATTGGATGCGATAGCTGCTGAGATTTCCTCGAGCCACTTTTGTCTTGTTTCATAACCCGTATACCACCTTGTACTCAAAATGTTTGAAAAGTTAAATCTTGTGTCATGCAACAAGAGTTGAGGATCTGGACACGTCTGAGCAAGTTTTGTTAACCCTTCCGGAGTATTTTCTTGCATGAGGCGCTCTAACCATTGACGTGTATCGGGATAACGAAAGGGGTTTTTGGGCACTATATTATTATTTGGGAACATTTGCGGGAACATTTGCGCAAAAGGTGGATAAGATTCAGCTTCGTAACTTCTTCCTGATTTCGTAAATATTTTTTCAAATATATAAGGCATAGTGTTAGGCCCTCCTTCCATATATTCTCTTTGAAGAAGTTGTAACCAAGTCAATCCTTCTTTATTTCGAGCAGTAAAAAATCCTGGACTTGAAGAGAGACTGTCCAAAAAAACATCCGTAACACTCGTATTCTTAAACTTAAAAATAAGAGGCTCCCCTGTTTTTAAATCCTGAGCAAAGAGATCAGCTCCTGCCTTATGCAGACACTCTAATTTTTCGTAGATATCACCCGCTGCTGGGTTTTTATCTGCAATATACGCTGCATACATCTCTAACGCTTTTTGAGGAGATGTCTGACTTGCCCTTATCACGTGTTCAAAAAGAGCCGTAGATATAAATGTATTATTTTGTTTAGGTGCTATAACAGCTTGTACAATATCAGGTGTAAGTTCAGGATCCTTAGACATCAAAACGGAGAGAAAGGTGGGTAAACTCGGATCGGTTTTAACTCTGTCGACCCAGAAAAGTTTTGTTTCTCTTGGAATTTCTTGCAAGCGCTCGTAATTCTGCAGAAGATAAGAGAGGCTCTCACTTTTTCCTAAAGCCAATAACTTACGTATCATCACAGAAAACTGTTGCGGAGAATACAACGCTGAAGCCGTCGTACGCAAAACGTCCTCAATCACATACGGAAGCATCTGTGGATTATGGCTCTCTATAGCAGCGCTGAGGAGATCCTCTGGGGTTATTTTCCCACTCTGTAATACAGCTGAGTTAAGAGTTAAAAACTGTTTGACTCCCTCAAGGTGCCCCTGCCGTACTAAGTGCACAAAACTTTCTGTAGCGAGAGTTTCCTGCGCGTCTTGTCCCGTTAAGGCTTTGTAAGCTCTTTTATAAAGGGCTTTTAAAGGAGGATCTTTATCCTCCGTCGTTGTTGTTTTTTGTGCAAGCCAATCTGCAGCTAGGGCCCAGCTAACGCGTCCCATTTCTTGGGTGAATGTCTTTTGTTGTTCAGGAGTTAAAGGGAACCGATCAAAGGCTTCAACCTGAACTTTTTCAGGGTCGTACATAATATTAGGATGAAGAAGGATCCGCGCTTCAGGAAAAAGCTTGCGTTTACGTTCTGTTTCCACATCAAATTTTTCAGAATTTAGGCTTAAGCGTTGCGCTTCTTGAGAGATGGCATCTAGGGTGTGCTGAGTACTATTTTCTTCGTTCGCAGCGTTTTCAGCGGTGTATAAATGACCACGCGAGGTATAGGTGTCTAAGAGCTCACGCTTCAGCCGCAATCCAAGCATCACACTATTAGGGTGAGAAGGATTTCTATAAGCCAAAAATTGCTTAAAAAGGGATTCATAATAGGAAAAACTTGCCGTAAATCCATTCAAGGCTGTGGCTTCCTCAAATTTTGCAGCAACGTCTGGAGGTGCTACGCTATGATTGGCGAGCAGATAGGCGAGCGAAGACGAAGTTGTTCTTGTGGTGGTTAGCCCCGCAAGAAGAGCAAAATTAGCAGACAAGACAAGGTTGTGACGACCTTTCTCATAATCACTGAGACCGTATTCTTTAAATACATCAGCCATCGTTTTAACACCATGGAAATAGAGACCAGTGCCTCGAAGAGCAAGGTTATGTTTTAAAGACGTAAGGGTGAGGACTTCTCGCAAATTGGTAAAGGCTCGGAAAAGGCAACTGAGTTCCTCATTGGCAGCATGAAAAAAGGTAGCATCCTTTTGATGAGCTCTATCCCACGCCAACACATCAGCAAGACACTCGTAGTCGCTGTCTAAGAGGGTGACATCATGTTTAATCTCGGCCTTACAAAACTCTGCATTGTTTGTATATCTCTTCGAATATTCACGAATATTGGCAAGATCTGCAGCCCGATGGGCATCTGCTGCATCCGGAAAGTCGCTGGGCCGTTTATACTCTGGGCCTAAAACCATCAGAAGATGGGTTTGGCTGGGGGTCAGGTCTTCGTTATGAGAGGCTTGTGAGCCCTCCTGTGCTGGAGCGGCAGAAGGAGTGACAGAAGAAGCGCGGGCAGTAGCGTTTCTTACCTTAGCGTTAGCAACGGCTTTAGCTACTCGAACTTCCCGAGAGAACTTTCCATCAAACTTTTTTAGCTTTGTTGTTCCCTCTTTCAATTCCATTAAGGCAATACCATGAGCAGCAACGGCAGCGGCAAACGTATCCTCAGCGCGTGCGGCATCGAAAGGCACCTCTTCTTCCCATAAAACCTCTGTCTGACGTATAATTTGACGTTTGGCTGACGTTCGTCCAGAAGCGTCCTGTCCAAAGGGGAGGGGGTGATACCCACGATCTTGAGGCTGCGAGATGTCTTGATGGATCCAATGAACACTGATATCTTCATCAAAGATATCTTTATCAGAGAGAGGGGAGTCATCTCCTGATAATACATACAGACGCGATTGGTGCTCTTTCTTAGAAGCTGAGAGTTGCCCGTTCTCGCTGAGAGTTTTCAAGATCCGATTCCCTGCGGGTGTGGAAAGGGTTTTAAACAGAGGGGAAAAAAGGGTCAAGTCTTTACCTATTGAAGTACTTCCTGCTGCGGTCGCATCCCCAGCAGCCTTCTCCCCATGATGAGCAGGGTCTGCAGCCTGCTCATCGATACGTACAATCGAATGGCCAGCTCTTATAGCCTGCAAGACTTTTTGAACCGAAACCCAACGGAAATCTCTATATTCCTTGCAATGATGCTTTGTTGCTTTCTCCATCTCTGCTTTCAGCGTTTCTTCTGGAACGTATTGAACTTCTTGCCAATACATCCGATACAAGAAGCCCTTGTTTTTTACAGGATCAAAAGTGTCTATAAATGGCTGAAGGCGTAAGAGGCGAGGATGGTGGGCGAAGATGCCGTTGGATTCTTCCTCAACTTCTCTGGCGGCTGTTTGTGCGAGATCTGCTGAAAGAGCTTCGGAGGAAGTGCTTTCTTCATCACTGACGCCCCCAAGATTACACCAAGTCTCTTGATCGTCTCGCAGACCTAAAAGAACCTGGATCTTCCCATCTTTCCCACGAGCATAATGCAACACCCCCGCCCCTGTCTTTCCTGCTGATGCTTCGAATGTAAGAGAAGCGGGCAGTGACCGAATCTTAGGAAATTGCCTTGTGTTCTTTTGTACGCCATCGATGGTATCACCCACCGCGAACAAGGGGCTCGATATCTGAAGAACAATGCTTGTCGTTGTTAATAAGGCAGTAAATCTTTTAAAATTCATATGACACCAAAAAAATAAGCCAATACTTATGAGGGAATTGCAAAATTCAACCAACCCTTGTCATCCTCGGGCTAGAAAAGGTTTGTTTTTCGAAGGAAAACATTATCTTTTCTTGAACCGAGGATCTTGCCTCATTTGAGAAGATCCTCGATGAAGAAGTTCTAGGATTTGCATTGCAAATCAAGAACTTCTAGCTCGAGGATGACAACCGGGAAAATAATTTTGCAATTACATCTTATTACACATATAATTTTCATTAACAATTTGTCAATGGTATTGTAATTCATTTTAATGATTACTTGCATTTTTCTGCGAGTGGGAGGCGTCCAGTAGGCTTAACGATCTTCCCCCCGCTGAGAAAGTACGGCACCCCTGTGGTAGTGGGAAAAGAAATAGGAAGATAATGTAAGCATCTTACAGCAAGAAATCCAAAGGCTTGTGCTTCAAGGGCGTCACTATTCCATCCTATCTCAGAGGCTTTCTTTATCTCTCCATCAACCTTTTTTTGAATCATGGTGAGAAGTGTTTTGTTGTGGGCACCACCTCCGGCAATTACCCACAAAAAAGGCTTTTCGGGAAGATACTGTAAAGCCTGCGCAAAAGAATGAGCGGTAAAGGCGGTTAACGTTGCAACTCCGTTTTCAAAAGAGAGCGCTCTCACATCCTCTATACAAGACCGGAACATCTTGCGGTCGAGGGATTTAGGCGGCTTTTGCGAGAAAAAAGGATGAGACAGCCAGCGCTTCAGAAGATTTTCATCCACCTGACCGTGGGCGGCAATTTTTCCCCCCTCATCAAAGGAAAGACCTTGTGTCTCTCTGACCCAATCATCAATAAGGCCATTGCCTGGGCCTGTATCAAAAGCCAAGAGGTCCTCTTCATGGTTACCGATCCAGGTCACATTTGCAACGCCACCGATATTGAGGACTCCCAGCGGCTTGGGAAGATTTTTGGCAAGGGCTTGATGAAATACGGGTACAAGCGGTGCCCCTTGTCCTCCAAGGGCAACGTCCTGGGTGCGGAATTGCTCCACAACCGGAATGCCTGTGAGAGACGCAAGCATGGATCCATCCCCAATTTGATAGGTTTGAGGAGGGCTGTGAAAAAGCGTTTGACCATGGAATCCAATCACATCAATTTTGTACGTTGTTTTTTTAAAAAGTTCAAAAACAACGTCCGCATGATGGCGCGTAATCACCTCAGAAAGAGGCGTGATCTCTGGGCCTGGACAGCGACCATAGGCCTCAAGGATTTGGTGTTTGATCTCTACTGGATAGGGACTGTAATGGGTGGGGCCAAACTGGGTGATGGTGACCCCATCTGTTTGAATGAGAGCCCCATCTACCCCATCGGCTGACGTACCGGACATAAGGCCCAATGCCCAGAGGGTTTTCATTTTTATACTGACCTCAGATTTTGTCCTCGCCTTACTCTCATACCATTTCGCTTCAATAGGTGGATATTCTGGATTGCTTCGCTTCGCTCGCAATGACGGAAATTGGCGTCATTGCGAGGAGCCGAAGGCGACGAAGCAACCCAGTTTTGTCTGCCGCTTGATTGATAAGTGGTATCACGTCTCATTCGAAACTGACAAGGGGGGAGTATGTTTCAATTGGCCCTTATCAACCCTCACCCTGGGGGATTGGTCATCACTTCATCTTCATCTATCTGAAGCTTTTGTTGTTGTTCAGGAGAAAGTCCTTCTTTTTCTGCTGGGGTCACTTCTTCTGGCTGTGTTGGCGGCAGTTCCTCTTTTTTCTGTGGAGCACAGCTAACCAAAAGAAAGGCACTGAGTAGGCTTAACATAAGTTTTTTAGAGAGATTCATGAGTATATTCCCTTCTTTTTTGTGTTTCATGGGGACTCACCCCCGGATTATTCAAAAATGTTATTTTCTAAGTGTACATCTTCTAAGAGTTGCTGAAAAGAGGGTTGATCATTATTTTCTGCTTGCACAGTCGTTGCACAAAAGAGTCCTAATATTGCAAATCTTAAAATTTTATAAATCATATTGCGTTACCTCTTAATATTATATTACATTATTACAATAACATTAGAAGGTTAATATTTTATTTACTGATGGAAGAAAATGACGAAGGAATGTTTACAAAATTTGCTCAACCCTTGTCATCCTGGGACTAAAAAAGACATATTTTTCGAGGAAAAACAATGAATTTTCTTGCTCCGAGGATCTTTTAAGACTCAAAGGATCGGGTCAAGAAATGTTAAGATTTTCTTCAAAATCAAATACTTCTAGCCCAAGGATGACAACCGAGGGTACTGAAAAACTTGCGCACTGCGTTGGGTATCATTTTGGTAGCGGAGGAGGGATTTGAACCCCCGACAAACGGATTATGATTCCGCTGCTCTAACCAGCTGAGCTACTCCGCCCTGGTAAAGGTAGGTTGTAGTTGCTTTCACATTACAACAGATGGTGCCCAGAGGCGGATTTGAACCGCCGACACGAGGATTTTCAGTCCACTGCTCTACCCCTGAGCTATCCGGGCCCATCAAATAGCTCTATAGATAAAATTTTCCTTCTTGTCCACAAGGATTGTCATCCAGAATTCATTTCTCAGTGTCATGGGGTCCCCAGTTGTCACCCTGGACTTGATCCGGGATCTTATACCACTTATCAATCAAGTGGCAGACAAAACTGGGTTGCTTCGTCGCCTTCGGCTCCTCACAATGACGCCAATTTCCGTCATTGCGAGCGAAGCGCAGCAATCCAGAATATCCACCTATTGAATGCGAAATGGTATTAGTGTCACGGGGTCCTGAAACAATCCTCGATCGGGGTCGAAGACATGGTTTAGGATGACAGCTTTGTTCAGGATGACAACAATTGGATGGAGCTCAACATATTTTGAGCGGCATCTTTTTCAGCTAGTTGTTTAGAGGACCCTTCGCCGTGTACTGGTTCAACCCCTTCGACTTGAACTTCCACAATAAAACGCGGCGCGTGGGCGGGCCCTTGGGACGAAAGGAGCACATAAAGAGGGTGTGTCTTGCCTTGCCGTTGCACCCACTCTTGAAGAACAGATTTGGGATCGTGGGGAGGGTGCTGGGCACTGTTAAGATAGTCTTGCCAGTAGCGACGAATGAAGGCTGTTGTGACGTCCAGCCCTCCATCTAAATAAAGAGCCCCAATCACCGCCTCTAACCCATCCGCCAATAAAGTTTCCAGCCGCTTTGTTTGAGATGAGCTGCGCTCGCGTTTCATACGCATGGCTTGGGATAAATCAAGGATTTGCGCAACATCAACGAGAGTTTCTTTGCGGACCAGGCCTGTAAATCGTTTGGAGAGATCTCCTTCTTTTTCGTGAGGGAATTCTTCCCAAAGCCATTGGGCAATAATAAGGCCTAAAACACGATCGCCGAGGAATTCAAGACGCTCAAAATCACGCCCTTGCCCTGGTGATAGAGCACTTGGATGAGTAATCGCCTGGTGAAGGAGTGTCGTATTGCGAAAGGTATACCCTAAACTCTCTTCAAGAGGGTTCATTAATGAATGACCTTACCTATGCGACTGTAGATGGCGGTTAAAGGCCACTTCCAAACTTCCCATAAGGCAATATGTCCCCCTGTCGAGAAGAAAATAAAGCTAGCGCGGCCAATCAAATTTTCAAAAGGAATATATCCAACAATATTTTGAGCACGGCTATCGTTTGATCCATCTCGGTTGTCTCCCACCATAAAATAATGGCCGGGAGGAACATGATATACAGGCGTGTTATCATAGGTACCCTGCCCAAAAGGAACCTGCTTGATGATGAGATGCTCGAGTCCATTGGGCAGCGTTTCGATATACTGAGGGGCTATCAGAACTGTTTTGTTATCATTAACTGTTTTACATTCTCCATGCGGTTTTATGGGGCAGAGGACATCGTTAATATACAAGAGCCCGTCTTTCATCTGAACCCGGTCTCCTGGCAATCCAACAGCACGCTTAATAAAATCTGTATGGGGATCAATGACGGGGCGAAAGACAACAACGTCCCCCAGCTTAGGGCCTTCCCCCCAAATGCGCCCTGAAAAATAAGGTATATATCCCCCGAAAGGAATGGAATAACGGCTATACCCATAAGCCGTTTTGGACACAAAAAGATTATCCCCAATTAACAAAGAAGGAATCATAGACCCAGACGGAATATGAAAAGGTTGCAGCCAAACAGTCCGAATCAGAACGGCTAAAATGACGGCGTACAGAAGAGCCTTTACATTTTCCCAAAGACTATCTTTTTTATTTTGCACTTGGTCTGCCATTTAAGTTTCCTTGAGGTAAAAAATGAAGATTAATCAACATACTCTACTCACCCTTTTTAGGAAAGGAAAAATTCTACAGATCTGAAATGGTGTATAAAATTTTTTCAGGCGACAGGTTGACGGGATAAAGAATAGATATTACTCACTAAAGAGCCAATTGCAAAATTCAACCAACCCTTGTTATCCTCGGGCTAGAAAAGGTTTGTTTTTCGAAGGAAAACATTACCTTTTCTTAAACAGAGGATCTTGCCTCTTTTGAGAAGATCCTCGATGAAGTTCTAGGATTTGCATTGCAAATCAAGAACTTCTAGCGCGAGGATGACAACCGGGAAAATAATCTTGCAATTTCCTCTATATATTCATCGTACTTGAAAGTACCGATTTGATCCGTGTCATCCCAGACTTATACATCCTTTATTTTCGAAGAAAATATTAGGATGTGTTGATCTGGGATCCATAAGCAAACGTTCTTATCTTAACCCCTGGATCCCTGCATACGCTGAGGATGACACAGGTGGGAACCCCAAATCGAGTTCTTCAAGTACGATGAGTATAGATTGCACCTTTCTCTCTACGATTGAAGATTAATTCCCTTTATATAGAGCTGGTGCTGCTTCGGCTTTTGAAGCTTGGGCTTTCATTAGAGTGTAAAGAGTAGCTCCAATTGTAACGGCACAAGCGCACATGAGATAGTAAGCGACAGTCGTGACTCCTCCCGCATTTTGGATCAGCCACATTGACACAATGGGCGCGATTCCTCCAAAGGCAATGGATGTAAAATTCCAGCAGAAGGCGACGCTTGTGGCTCTAATATTTGTTGGAAAAGTTTCAGCCACAATGGGATTAAGTGTTCCTTCTGTCATACCAATAAAAGCCCCTAAAAGGAGTGACATGAGAAAAATTACAGATGAAACGCCGCTCTCTAACGAATGAATGAAGGGGGTTACAGAGATAAAAATACCTATTGTACCGAACAGAATAATATATCGCTTGTTTATTTTATCTGACAAATAGCCAAAAACAATTGTGGATAATGTATAACTCACCATGGTTAATAAGTTAAATATGCCTGCCGTACGAGAATCATAATAAAGAAAATCAATCATCATTGTTTTTCCAAAGATAAAGACAACAAAAAAAGAGATCTGAGTTGTCAGAAAAATAGCAAATAAGCCACATAAAGCTGTTTTATGATTGCGAAAGAGTTCAGCAAGCGGATTATGAATCAGATTTTTCTCTTGCTTTACAATGAGGAAGTCTGGGCTCTCTAATAGGTTTCTTCTCATATAAAAGGCGAGTAAACTTCCTATAAGACTTATAAAGAAAGGAATTCGCCACGCATACGCGTAAAGAGCTTCTTTTGTGACGCAAGCGTCAACCACTAAAATTGTACAGGCACTTAAAACCAGTCCCATCCCAACTCCAGTTAAGGCAAAAGAGCCAAAAAATCCCCGTTTGTTAGAGGGAACAGACTCATATAAATACACGCAGGACGCCCCAAATTCTCCTCCCAAAGCGATTCCTTGAATAATGCGTAGAAAAATCAAAGAAAGAGGGGCAAAAATTCCTATTTGTTCGTAAGTGGGGAGAAACCCCATGCAGAGTGTGGGAATAGACATCAGCAAGATCGTGATGGTTAACATTTTTTTTCGACTGTATTTATCGCCGACATATCCAAAAATTATCCCTCCAAAAGGTCGCGCGGCAAGTCCTACCGCAAACGTTGAAAAAGTTAGAATAATTGAGACAAACCGATCGTCGGTGGGAAAAAAGAGGGTGCTAATAACTGTGGAAAAATAAGCATAGAGCGCATATTCATACCACTCAAGCACATTCCCGATGGAAGAAGAGATAATTGATTTTGCAACGTTCTTGCTGTGTAGGGTCATATTTAAATCCTTACGTGCTGCGCTAAGGCGACTCATTTTGGAAAACTATCACGCGCATTTTTCTCATTCAAGTAATTTAGCCCACATAAAATCGCTCAAATCGAGGGCCAAGGAGAGAGAAAAGTTCCCATGACACCGTCCCTGCTTTTTCGGCTACTTCATAGGCTGGAAGATGGTCTCCAAAGAGCTCAACCCAGTCTCCAGGATGGATAGAGACATCCGTCACATCAATGGTAAACATATCCATGGACACTTTCCCCACGATAGGCAGCCGTTTTCCTTGAAAATAAACTTCTCCTTTGTTGCTGAGGCTTCTGAAGTATCCGTCCGCATATCCACCCGCCAAAGTTGCAATAGAAGAGGGCCTTTGGGCAATAAAGGTAGCATCATACCCAACCGTTTCCCCAGGCTTGATGTGATTGATTTGGAGGACTTGGGAATAGGCTTTAAAAACAGGCTTTAATTTTGGGTTATCTGCAGCCTGACAGCCTGTCAGAGCAATGCTTACGCGAACCATATCATAATGATAGGGATCTCCAAAACGAACAGCCCCAGTCGAGGCGAAACTTGCAGGGATTGTATGAAACTGCTTGCGTAAGTCATCAAAGGAAAGACGTTGGACTTCATTCATGGGATGTCTAGGTTGATAGGCACAGGCCAAGTGGCTCATCACACAGACAAGTTCAATATGGGAAAGCTCAAGAAGGGTTAGGTTTTTAACGGCCTCTGGGGAAAGTCCTGTCCGCGTCAGACCTGTATCAAAATGAAGGGCAGCCTTAAGACATTTATTTTTAGTCATGGAAAAAGTATTCCACGCTTGTATTTGGGAGAGGGCGCTCAAAACAGGAATAAGATTGTAGCGAACGTAAACGTCTTCATCCCCTTGTCGCAGGCCTGCTAATACATAAACAAAGCTATCCTGACCTAGATAAGACTTCAACTCAATGGCTTCAGAAAGAAATGCCATAAAGAAGTGCCGACACCCTTCATGGTATAGACGGGTTGCTGCTTCCTTAAGGCCCATTCCGCACGCATTAGCTTTCAGAACGGCCGCACATATCGTCCCTTTTTTGAGAGAGGCGCATATGGTGCGATAATTGTGCGCTAAGGCCTCTAAATCAATGACAAGCGCCAAAGGCATGGAAGGGGGAGAAGGGAAGAGGGTATTAGACATTGTGATCCTTTGCTAGGATGGTTTTATAGAAGATCTGTGGTTATCTCAAATGATTTTTCTATTTTTTCGATGAATAACCCGTCGACTTTTACGAAGATCTTGATTCAGCGCCTAAGTTCAGGTACAAGGCAACTCAAGTCCCCTTCGTCTAGAGGCCTAGGACGTTGCCCTCTCACGGCAGCAACACGGGTTCGAATCCCGTAGGGGACGCCAGCTTCCATTGTCATCCTGAACCATGTCCTCGACCCCGATCGAGGATTATTTCAGGACCCCGTGATAATAAGATCCCGGATCAAGTCCGGGATGACAACTGGGGAGATTAATGACTAAAAAACACAGGAATATCTGTGGAGCGTAATATCTCTTCCGCGCATGATCCGTGGAAGAAATGTTCGATCTTCCCATGACCGTATGTCCCCATAACAATAAGGGAGGGTTTCAATTCTTCGCTTAAGTCCAAGAGGGCTTTGGCTGGTTTTTGAGAGAGTGCAAGAGGATGAAGATGGGTTTGAACGCCATGAGTGCAGCAAAGTTTAGCCGCCGCTGTGACGTTATCTTGGGCTTCTTCTAGGCTTGATGCGATACTTGCAATATGGACAGCTTTCCCGTCGAACAGGCCAAGGAGAAGCGCCATGTGAAGAGCGCGGGAGGCTGCAAATGTTCCATCAAAGGCAACAAGAATATTAGAGCTCCTCTGATAGGGAAGAGTTGGCCCCGTCACAATCAAAGGGCGCGGAATATCATGCATAAATTGCTTGACAGAAACAGCCGTCTCTTGGATGAGCGTAAAATGGAAATTTGCCTCTTTCCCTATGATAAGTAGGTCATATTCAACTAGAAAATGCTCTATTTCATAGGATGGAACACCTGTGGTGTCTATCGTTGAACAGGGGACGCCCTGACTTTTACAAAAATCAACAAAAGCCTTCTCGCGCTTATGCACAAGGCGCCTTGCATCTGCTAACAATTTTTCGTCAAGTTCTACCTTAAAGGAGGCCCCGCCTAAGGGAATAGCCTCAGGCGCTGAAATCCAAGGTTCATCAACCACTCCAATGCCTGTGAGGGTTGCCGAGTAGCGTTTTGAAAAGGACACACCCACTTGTTGAGCTGATAGACTGGAGGGGGAATCGTCAAGAGCGACAAGAATACCTTTAACCATTTAATTCTCCTTATTTATATTTAAATATTATCATAAATACAAAATATTGTCAACAAGTAATTCCTCTGTTGTTATCCCAAAAAAACTTACAATCTGAACCAAGCTGTCATCTTGAACCATGTCTTCGACCCCGATCGAGGACATGGTTCAGGATGACAGTGTTGGATGTTTTATACTCTTTTCAAGCCATTCCCTTGTTTCTGCATCTACATAGGGGGAAAGGATTTTAAAGATGCGTTCGTGATATTCTTTGAGCCATATCTTCTCTGTCTCAATCAACAATGATACATCAATAAGGTTTAAATCAAAGGGAACGAGTGTAAGAGGCTCAAAGCCGTAGAACCCTTTAAGATTTGGAACTTCAGCGACATAGACAAGGCTTTCACAACGAATGCCATAAGCCTCTTCTTTGTAATATCCCGGCTCATTTGAGAGGATCATCCCCGGTTGTAAGGGCTCATTTGCAACCCATTTTGATAATCTTTGAGGGCCTTCATGAACACAAAGATAGCTTCCAACACCATGGCCTGTTCCATGGGAATAATCCGCTCCTATTGCCCATAGAAATTGACGCGCAAACCCGTCGAGCTGAATACCAGAAGTGCCCTTTGGAAAGATAGCTTGCGCAATGGCGATGTGACCTTTTAAAACGCGGGTGTAGCGATCTTTCTGTTCATGTGTTGGAACGCCGAGTGCAACCGTTCGAGTGACGTCTGTTGTCCCATTTGAATATTGACCGCCCGAGTCCACAAGATAAAGCCCTTCTTTTTTTAAAGGAACGTCAGAGTCAGGGGTTACGTGATAATGAACAATAGCGCCATGGGGGCCAAACGCAGAAATTGTTTCAAAACTATATTCTTTAAACTCTTTTCCTTGTCTGCGAAATGCATTGAGTTTATGTGCCGCCGTCAGTTCTGTTGTCTCCCCCTTCAACGGCTGGGCTTCAAGCCACGCAAAAAATCGACAAAGCGCAATCCCATCTTGGATATGGGCTTGGATCATTCCTTTAATTTCCACCTTATTTTTAAGGGCCTTAGGAAGGACGCAAGGATCATTTGCGCGACGAATTGTGACTCCAGCTTGTTGAAGGGTTTGGAGAAGAATGACAGGTGCAGTTTGAGGATCCATCTGACATTCCCCTTGTAGCTCTTTTAGATGAGGAAGCAGGCCTTTTCTATCAATGATTCGACCGCCACTCTTCTGCAGATACGTTAACACATCCCCTTTCACTTTCTGCAGATCAACAAAAAGATCGTAGGAGCCATCTTTGTGCAGCAAACATACGCTATGAACGAGAGGCGTATGGGGAACATCATTCCCTCGGATATTCAATAACCACGCGATAGAATCACAGGCGGTAATAAGGGCGTAGTCTGCAGTAAGGGCCGCACTTATACGATCACGTTTATCTTGATCGCTTTCACCTGCATAAATTAAGGGATGAAGCCATATGGAATCGTGAGAGGGAAATGGGCGATCTACCCAAAGTGTATCGATAGGATTAGTAGATAAAGGAACAAGAGGATGCTTATAGCGTTGGAGTTGCGCTTCTGTAAAAAGCCACGGGTCATACCCTACTTTAGCAGAGGGAGAAAGAGTCTCTACAATCCATTGAGCAGGAGTTGTGTGCAGAAGGCTATGAAGCTCATAACATGAGGGGACTTCTTCCTTAGCTTGAAGTGTATAGCGGTCATCTGTAAAGAAAGCAGCTTTTTCCTGCGTTATAACCGCAAGCCCCGCTGATCCTGTAAACCCCGTTAACCATTTTAATCTTTCAGCATTTGGTGCCACATGCGCCCCTTGAAATTCATCAGCGTGTGGGATCAGAAGGGCTGCAAGCCCCTGTGAGGCCATAAAATCTCTTAAAGAGCCGAGCTTATCCATGATCTGTTTTCCGCATGATCAACGTTGACCACTCCTTCACAAAAAATTGATCGACAAGTTTCAGTCCTGCACTGCGATACGCATCAATGACATCTTCTGCTTGACGATTTAAAAGTCCTGCAAGCACAATGACACCATCAGGCTTTAAGGCAGTTGAGACATCATGGGCCATATGACACAGGGGTCCTGCTAAAATATTAGCTGTAATGATATCAAAAAATTTATGTTTAAGGGAGCTAAATCCATCACTGACCTGAGCCGTTATAAGAGTGTCGAGGTGGTTGAGGCGAGCATTCTCCAATGTTACGCGTACAGATTCTGGGTCATTGTCGCAGGCAAAAACAGGCCGTTTCCAGAGGTGTGCCATCGCGAGCGCTAAAATTCCTGATCCACAGCCCATATCAAGGGGGGCATAAAAAGGGCCTTGAGTTGACAGAAGGCTAAGTGCTTTTAAGCACCCCTCCGTAGATTCATGATGGCCAGACCCAAACGCTGTGGCTGCGTCAATGTGGAGCGGGATAAGATCAGGGGGAAGATCCTTTTGGATATGAGAACCATAAATATAAAATCGGCCAAGGGTCAGGGGAGGAAAATCTTGATAAACCGCTTGCACCCAATCTTTGGAAGCAAGGGTATGAGATGTTATCTCAGGAACGGGTTTATTTTTTTCTTTTAAAAACGCGGCAATTTGATTGCGAATCAGTGATTCCGCGGACGCTTCCGCAATAACTTCTAGGCCCCAGTTTTCAGGCTCTTTTTCTACCCAACTGATAGACAGAGCATCCTCTTCCAAAAGAGTGGAGAGAGAATCCCCGAAGGGTTCATCCAGAGGACAATCTAATTGGACAAGAGACATGCGTGGCAATCCTGCGTGAGTCTTTGAGAAATATAAAATAACCGGCTTTCGATAGGGCGTCTATCCTTTTCAGGAATCAGGGGTCAGGAATCAGGAATCAGGGGTCAGGGGTCAGGAATCAGGGTCAGGGATCAGTTTTTTGTCATCCTCGAGCTAGAACTGCTAATTTTCTACGAAAACCAAGCATTTCTAAGTCGAAGATGACAACTGAGGAATTACCACTGACCACTGACTAAATTTTCTTCTTGAAAAATATATTTAAAGTCTTTTACACTTTTAAAAAAAGAATAGGGAGAAATATGATAAAGCGATTGTTCTGGGTAGGAGTACTATCAAGTTTTTTGGGAGGATGTGACCTTGTAGACCATCGACAGTTTCATGACCCCACTCTTAAACTTCAAAAAGAAGATTACGAGCGAATAACAAAAGCGCCACTTGTTCAAAAACTTCCCCCCCTTTTTCGGCCATCTTGCTCAACTCACCCTAAACCTCCTCCTTTAACACCTGCTATGCAAAAGGATGTCTCTTTGACACTCCAAGAAGGCGTTTCCTTAAAAAGTGTGTTTATGGAACTGGGGCATCAAGCGGGTGTTGGGATCGCTTTAAGTCCTCGTGTAAGTTCTGTAAACGGCAGCATAAGTTATAGGGCCCAGAAACTTCCCTTTATAAATGTGATTAAAGATATTTGCTTACTAACGAACCATAGATTTCAAATTCAAGGCAACCGTCTTTTGATTGAGCCCGATGATCCTTATTTGATGACCTATACCCTTCAATTCTTAAGTCATACGCGGAAAAGTGAAAATCGCATTTCTGTGTCAACGGATGTTTTTTCTGTGTCAGAGTCTCAAAAACGTGCTGACAATGGCTCTGATAGCGTTCTTCTTGGTAATAGCCTGGTGGATTTTTGGGCAGAGCTTGAACAAAATCTTAAAATGATTTTAAGATTCTCAGCAAAAGGTCCTCCCCCCTATGCTTTTCATAAGCAAGGAGGGCTTGTCACGGTCCTTGGAACAGCTCAACAACACAATGAAATATGTGAATACCTTAAAAAACTTAAGGAAACAACAACAGCTCAAGTGGTGATTGAAGCAAAGATCATTGAGGTTGCCCTTGATAATGCTTGTAAAACAGGCATTAATTGGAGCCAATTAGGGGGGGATGTTCATACAACAGCTGCTCTAGGACCTCTTTTTGGAATGCAGACCGCAAGGGATGTTTTTACGTTTACTGTTGATCATGAGAAATTTTCAAGTGTCTTAAATTTGGTCAAAAAATTTGGAACAGTGCGAACACTTTCTAACCCCCGCTTGACGGTGATGAATAATCAACCAGCGATGCTTAAAGTTGCTACCAACGAGGTTTTTTTTCATCTCGAATTTGAACGACTTTTTCAAGCAGAAGGCAAACCTGATATTGAAAATATCTCAAGCGATGCGATGACTGTCCCCATCGGACTTGTGATGGTTGTACAGCCCTCCGTTAATCTTCAAACGGGTGAGATTACGATGACTTTGCGTCCTACTATTTCTCGCGTTCAAAAAGAAGTTGAAGACCCTGCCGTTGCGATTAAATCTCATCAAAAGGTTAAGTCAACAATTCCTGTGGTTCAGGTGCGGGAATTAGATTCCGTCCTAAAGATGAAATCTGGGCAAGTTCTTGTCATGGGAGGACTCATGGAAGACCATGCAAGCTATATCACGGCTTCTGTCCCTGGTGTTGATGGCATTCCTTTATTAGGAGAACTCGTAAAAGGAAAAGAGGATGAACGAAACGTTACTGAACTTGTTATTTTTTTGACGGCTTATATTGTGGAGGACCCTTACATGGTTGAGGCCGATGCAAGAATTTATAATACTTATACAGAAGATCCCAGGCCCTTGTATTTTTAAGAAAGGTCGTATACTTGTTTGACTATCCTCAAAGGATTTCAAGGCTTGTCCTTGAGAAATCGAGGAACTGAGTAGGCGCCCGAGTGACGCGTATTCTGATACGTGACAAAGGGCGAGACTCGAAGAGAAACGCCCTCCAAACAGACAAGGCGAAGAGTATATGACATCATCTTTAGAAAACAATGCCACCTTAGCCAATGGACTGAGGGCTGAAAATTTAAAAAAGTCCTTCGGAGGGCGGCCTGTTGTTAAGGGCGTTAGCCTATCGGTTAAGCGAGGGGAAGCGGTGGGGCTTTTAGGCCCTAATGGCGCAGGGAAAACAACCTGTTTTTCTATGATTACGGGACTTATCAAGCCTGATGGGGGCCATGTTTTTTTAGATAAATATGATATCACCCCTCTTCCGATGTATCGAAGAGCACGCCTTGGTATTGGATATCTTCCTCAAGAAGCCTCTATTTTTCGAGGACTTTCTGTTGAAAACAACATATTGGCCATCTTAGAGCTTGTTGAGCCGGATCGGGATGCGCGTGAAGCACGCCTCGAGGTATTATTGGATGAATTTTCTATTAAACATATTCGAAAATCATCGGCTCTTTCTTTATCAGGGGGTGAAAGGCGACGGACAGAAATTGCGCGCGCTTTAGCAAGTAATCCTCATTTTATGCTTCTTGATGAACCTTTAGCAGGAATAGATCCCATTGCGGTTGGAGAAATCCGTGCTCTTATTGCGCAATTGAAAGATAAAAATATTGGTGTTCTGATCACAGACCATAACGTACGAGATACACTTCGTATCATTGATCGAGCCTATATCATCAATGATGGCGTTGTTCTTAAAGAAGGAAGACCAGAAGAAATTGTTGCAGATACAATCGTTCGCCGTGTTTACTTGGGCGAAGAGTTTAGGCTTTAAACCATATCATCTCCCTTCAGCTAGGGATGCGTCTCTTAAGTAATCGATCATAACCCGAGGCGTCAATTGCGAGGAACGAAGCAACCCAGTAAAACAATTCAAGCCCGGAGGGCTTATAGCCTTTTTTAATATTACACAGAGTTCATTCCTGCGGAATAAGTTTTTACACTGGATTGCTTCGTTACGCTCCTCATAATTGGTGGGTTCACCCCTAGCTTTCAGAAACCTCTTTCTTCGCAGCTTTAGCTGCTTTCTTTGGTTTTTCCTCGAGAGCTTCTTTTTTTACAGTCCCTTTTTTTTCTTTTGTAGGGGCGGTTTCTTTTTTAGGAGAAGCAGCCGCTGCTTTCTTTTCCTTCACTTGCTCAAAAGCAGTACCTAAAATATCTCCAAGGCTTGCTCCACTATCTGTGGAGCCGTACTCAGCCATGGCTTGGCGCTCTTCTTCTATTTCTCTGGCTTTGATAGACAGCGTAATTTTTCGATTAGAGCGCTCTACTTGAGTAATTTTCGCATCCACTTTTTCTCCGACAGCAAAGCGATCAGGGCGTTGTTCTGCTCTGTCTCTTGAGAGTTCATTCTTCCGAATAAAACCGCTAATTCCCCCTGTGAGACTCACTTCAATACCGGTTTCAAGAATAGCTGTTACTTCGCAAGTAACCACTAATCCTTTTTTAAGGCCCGTGATATTTTCTTCAAACGGATCTCCAGTAAGTTGCTTAATGCCAAGAGTGACGCGTTCTTTTTCAGGGTCAATGTCCAAAATTTTTGCGTTAATTTTCATGCCTTTTTTATAAGCTAAGATGGCCTCTTCTGCCGGTTTATCCCATGAGATATCTGACATGTGAACCATGCCATCGATATCATCCGTACATCCTACAAAAAGACCAAATTCAGTAATGTTTTTAACTTCACCTTCAATTTCAGACCCAACAGCATATTTTTCTTGTAAAGCTGCCCAAGGATTTGGAACACACTGCTTCATGCCTAAGCTAATTCGTCGTTTGGACGCATCCACATCAAGAACTTTAACGTCAACTTCTTGACTTGTGGAAACGATTTTTCCAGGAGGGACATTTTTCTTCGTCCAACTCATTTCTGTTACATGGACAAGTCCTTCAATGCCAGCTTCAAGTTCAACAAAAGCTCCATAATCAGTAATATTTGTTATTCGGCCTTTTGTTTGGAAGCCAACAGGATATTTCTGCTCAACTTCTGCCCATGGATTACTTTCAAGTTGCTTCATGCCTAAAGAAATGCGTTGCGTTTCAGGATTAAAGCGGATGATTTGAACTTTGACAGATTGCCCAACTGAGAGGACTTCCGAAGGGTGATTAACACGATGCCAAGCGATATCAGTGACATGAAGAAGACCATCTACTCCTCCCAAATCAATGAAGGCGCCATAGTCTGTAATATTTTTGACAATTCCTTCAAGGACTTGACCTTCTTCAAGACCTGCAACCAGCTCACTTCGAGCACCTGCTCGGGTTTCTTCTAAAATGGCCCGTCTTGAGACAACGATATTTCCGCGTGGGCGATCCATTTTCAAAATTTGGAAGGGTTGGGCTATTCCAATCAGAGGAGAAACATCTCGGATGGGACGGATATCTACCTGACTTCCGGGTAAAAAGGCTACGGCTCCCCCAAGGTCAACGGTAAAGCCGCCTTTTACGCGTCCAAAAATCGTTCCTTCAACGGGTTCATTTTTGTTATGGGACTTTTCAAGCTGTTGCCAAGACGCTTCCCTGCGCGCTTTTTCATAACTAAGGACCGTCTCTCCATTTTTATCTTCAAGTCGTTCTAGATAGACTTCAACTATATCTCCTATATTTAAATCGGGGCTATTTGCTTGAGCAGAAAATTCTTTTAAAGAGATGCGGCCTTCTGATTTCAATCCAACATCGATAATGACAACATCGTTTTCAATAGCGATAATTTTCCCTTTTATAACACGGCCTTCAAGGCTTCCTGTTTTTCCAAGTGATTCCTCTAAGAGATCTGCAAAGTTTTCTGTCTCATGGGATAAAGTTCCTCCGGAGAGAGGGGTTTGTTCCGTCATTAATAAAATTCCTTAGTTTGTTTTTCTTTATGTTCGGCCTGTAAAGAAAAACAGGTTAAAGTTAAAAATTGAACAGAAGTGCCGAGAGTTTCTATTCAGTATATTGATACGCACTAGGATACCGTAAGTTCACATAAACACAAGCTTTTTTAATAACCTCAGGTATTCCTAATTCAGAGGTATCAAGGATATAAGCATCTTCTGCGGGCAGCAAAGGAGAGATTTTTCTTGTCTGATCACGACCATCGCGCACTTTAATATCCTCAAGGATAGCGTCATATATACAATTAATTCCTTTTTCTTGCAACTCCTTGAGTCGGCGCATCGCGCGCACCTCAGGCGAGGCTGTGACAAAAAATTTAACCAGTGCATGAGGCAAGACGATACGACCAATATCCCGTCCATCTAAAACAACGCCATGTTTACCTGCGGGAGGGGTGGTTGCAAACTTTCGTTGAAAATCTAAAAGAACTTTTCTCACCTCTGCAACAGATGCTACATGGGAGGCTGCATGTCCAACGCCCTCATCTCTGAGTTCAGAGCTTTTAAAATCCATTTCTTTTAAAGATAAGGCGATTTCTACAGCCGCTTCTTTATCTGCAAGGTCTGCCCCTTTTTGAAGCATTTTTAAGCCAACAGCTCGATATAAAAGTCCTGTATCCAGGTGCGCCAAATGATAAATACGAGCGAGATGACGTGCGAGTGTTCCTTTTCCTGCGCCAGCGGGTCCATCGATCGCAATCACTATGGATGACATTTTTTTTCCACCACTTCTATTTCCTCTAAATCACAGAACACTTTGACCGAAGTTTGAAAAAAAATCGAGAGAAATAGATTCAAATTTATTGACATAAAGATAAACTCATGACAAAGCCGTTCTCAAAAGAAGTGTGAAGAGGAATTGCAAATTGTTCCCTAGTTTGTCATCCTCGATCAAGAAACGCTAAGGTTTTCTATGAAAACCAAGCATTTCTAAGTCTAGGATGACAAATGGCGGTGTGTTCTGCAATTTGCTCATTAAGAAAGGAAAATATTTTTATGTCTAAACCTGAATGGGGCCAGAAGCGGCTTTGTCTAAATTGTAACACACGTTTTTATGATATGTGTCATCAACCTATTACTTGCCCTAAATGCGCAACTATATTTGATCCTGAAGCTTTGGTGAAAAAGCGTCGTGGTCGCCCACCCACCTCTGAAATAAAATCTCTTCCGGTAGAATTAGAGGTCGAGCTTGATCTTACAGATGATCTAGAACCTCTCGAGCCAAGTGATGATGTGCTTGAGGATACCTCTGATTTTGGTGAAGATGACGGGGTCGTTGGCATTGAAACACCTATTGATGAGGATTGAATGGTGGTTAATCCCTCATTGACGCGAGAGGGCAAGACCTTATAGTCTGTGTACGAAACAGGCTGGATGGGCTTCATGCATCTTTACAGATCTATCGCAACCGTTGGAGGTTTTACGTTTTTAAGTCGGATTACGGGCTTCGTGCGTGATGCGCTGATCGCGGGAATCTTAGGGGTGAGTGGCCTGACAGATGCCTTTTTTATCGCTTTCAAACTTCCTAATTTTTTTCGCCGTTTTTTTGCAGAAGGGGCTTTTAATGCCGCCTTTGTCCCTCTTTTTACAGGGGTTCTGGTCTCCTCAGGCCCTACAGCGGCACGTCTTTATGGGGAAAAGATATTTGCGCTCCTCCTCTTTTGTTTGACGGGATTTGTCTTCCTTATGGAAAGCTTTATGCCGCAAATTATCTTTTTATTTGCCCCCGGCTTTGAAGCAACTCCGGATCGATTTGATCTTGCTGTCAGCTTGTCTCGTATTACCTTCCCTTATATCTTTTTTATCTCTCTGGCGTCTCTTTTTGGGGGAATCCTTAATTCCATGGGAAAATTTGCGGCTCCTGCGGGAACGCCCGTTATTTTAAATTTAACCATGATTGCAGCACTTCTCATGGTGCTGTGTGAGTGGATTGCCCCAGGAAAAGGACTCGCGTGGGCGGTATTTGTTGCGGGCATCCTTCAACTGGGGTGGCTATGGATCAGTTGTCACTTTCAAGGAATGAGTCTTAAACCCTCTCTTCCGCGCCTCTCTCCTGAAATAAAAACCCTTGTTCGTTTAAGTATTCCAGGCGCCATTAGTGCAGGGGTCATTCAGGTTAATCTTTTTATGGATATGATTTTTGCATCCGTCTTGCCAACAGGGTCCGTTTCTTATCTTTTTTACGCAGATAGGTTGAATCAGCTTCCCTTAGGTGTCATTGGCATTGCTGTAAGCACTGCCCTTCTCCCAGAGCTTTCGAAACATATAAAGGCGGGGGAGCACACCCGTGCTCATCATACCCAAAATCGTGCCCTTGAGTTTGCCCTTGCGATCACTTTGCCAGCGGCAGGGGGGTTGATGATCCTCGGGGGCTCTCTTGTGGCTCTTTTGTTTGAGAGAGGGGCTTTTTCAAACATCGATGCAGCAGCAACTGGGTATACCCTTTCAGCTTTTGCAGCTGGTCTGCCCGCTTATGTGCTCGTAAAAATTTTTAGTACAACCTTTTTTGCGTATCAAGATACAAAGACACCTATGAAGGTTGCAATTGCAGCGGTTGCCTTAAACTTTATCCTCAATTTCCTTCTCATTGGTCCTTTCAGTTACGTTGGTCTTGCGCTTTCGACAGCGATCTCTGCATGGTTTAATGCGTTTATCTTAGGAACCATTCTTCTTTCGAGAAAATGGGTGATCTTTGATACATCTGTGAAAGAGACGTTGCCGCGTCTGTTTGCCTCATCTGTATTAATGGTTATGGTTTGTTATGTGCTTTCCCGCATTATTCCCTTCCCCCCTTCGACTTTTATGCGTCTAGGTGTGGTTGGAATGTGGATCTTGGCAGGGGGACTTTCCTACATTATAACAGCACGTCTTATGGGAACTTTCGAGTTTAAAGACATTCAAAAGTTTTTTAAAAATCAATCTGTCGTATGAAAGGTGGTCTTGTATGAATCTTGCGCGGTCTATAACAACGGTTGGGGGATACACTATTGGCAGTCGTCTTTTTGGATTTGTCCGAGAAATCCTGACGGCTTCTTTCTTAGGCGCGGGCCCTGCCGCGGATGCCCTTGTTGTTGCCATTAAATTGCCGTCCTTTTTTCGACGTCTCTTTGCAGAAGGCGCTTTTAATGCCTCTTTCGTTCCTTTATTTGCAGGAATACTCGCGACAAAAGGGAAAAAGGAAGCCCGTACGTTTGCGGAACAAATTCTGACTCTTTGGGTTGGCGTGCTCTTCCTCTTGATTCTTTGTATCGAACTCTGTCTTCCCACCTTAATACCCCTTTTGGTTCCAGGGTTTATCACAACCCCTGAGAGGCTCTTTTATGCGATAGAGTTTAGCAGGATTACGTTTCCTTTTATTTTTTTCATTTCAATAACAGCACTTTATAGCGGTATTTTAAATTCTTTTGATAAATTTGCAATTGTTGCCTCCTCTCCTCTTATTGGGAATGTGTTGATTGTTGCGATTGTGGCGAGTTTCTATAATAGGCTTTTCTCTCCAGGATATGCCTTTGCATGGGCCATTATGGGCTGTGGGATTGCTCAGTGTCTTTGGGTGTGGATTCCCTCTTTGAAAGAGGGAATGGGTCTGCGCTTTGTTTGGCCTCGCTTTGATGAAAATACAAAACATTTCTTTAAAATTTTAGCGCCCGCCGCCTTTGGTTCAGGGGTTGTTCAAATTAACCTTTTTGTCGGTGCTTTTATTGCGTCTTGGCTTCCGACAGGATCTATTTCTTATTTAAATTATGCAGATAGGCTCAACCAGCTTCCCTTAAGTGTTATTGGGGTTGCGGTGAGTACAGCTCTTCTGCCGATTCTCTCCCGGCATATTCGCGCAAAGGATTGGGGAAAAGCGCATAAAATTCAAAATCAAGCTCTTGAATTTTCAATGTTTTTAACTCTTCCTGCCGCCCTCGCTCTCATTTTCTTGGCGGAGCCTTTTATCATGATGGTTTTTGAGCGAGGGGCTTTTACAGCGCAGGATACAAAAGCGACTGCACTTACACTTCAAGCCCTTGCTCTTGGTCTTCCCGCGTATGTGCTCATCAAGGTTTTTAGCTCAAGTTTTTTTGCGCGCCAGGATACGTCCACCCCTGTTTATACAGCAATTGCAGGAATTGCTGTGGATATTGGACTCAGTGTGGCGTTGATGGGAACTTTCCATCAAGTGGGCATTGCTTTTGCGACCGCTATGGCGGCCTGGGTTAATGCCCTTTGGTTAGGATACCTTTTGTGGCGTCAGGGCCATCTTCTTATTGAAGATCGTCTCAAGAAATTTGGCTCGCGCATGCTTCTGACCTGTGGCAGTACCGTTCTGCTGCTAAAAGCCCTTCAATTTGCTCTCTATCCTTTTCTGTTGAGAGGGGAATTTATGAGGGGGCTTGTTGTTTTGGGGATTGTAAGTGGAGGCCTTGTTGGTTTCTTGCTCCTTTCTCATGTGATCGGCGCCCTTAAGTTTCATGATCTTAAGCTTATGTTTTCATCGAGGGCATAATGGGGCGTATTTTATCGGGCATTCAGCCCACCGGAAATCTCCATCTTGGGAATTATTTAGGCGCCTTGCGAAACTGGGTTACGCTTCAAAATCAGTTTGAAGCTTTGTTTTGTATTGTGGATTTGCATGCCCTGACAACGCTTCCCGCTCCTGAAGACATGCGAACATGGACGCGCGAAACAGTTGCGGCCTATGTAGCCTCTGGCATTAATCCAGACCAGTCTCATATTTTTGTGCAAAGTTCTGTTGCAGCCCACAGTGAGCTCGCATGGATTTTTTCATGCCTCACTCCATTGGGATGGCTGAACCGCATGACTCAGTTCAAGGAAAAGTCGGGAAGACACCGTGAGGAGGCTAACCTTGGACTCTATGCCTACCCTGTCCTGATGGCCGCTGATATTTTAATCTATAAAGCAACCCATGTCCCGGTGGGGGAGGATCAGAAACAACATCTTGAATTAGCTCGTGATATTGCAGGTTCTTTTAACCGCCAGTATAAGGTTGACTATTTCGGCCTTCCTGAGCCTTTCATTTTAAACACAGCGGCGCGTATTATGAGCTTAAGGGACGGCACACTTAAGATGAGCAAATCCGATCCTTCCGCTTACAGCCGCATTCATCTGATGGACGACCCCGAGACAATCGCCCTTAAAATTCGAAAGGCTAAAACGGACCCCTTGCCCCTTCTCGGCACCCCCCAGGCAATGGAAAACAGACCGGAAGCTTTGAATCTTTTGAGTATTTTTGCGGCCCTCTCAGACATCCCCTTAGAAAAAGCCTGCGGAGAGTTTGAAGGGCAATCTTTTTCTGTTCTGAAGGAAAAGTTGACTGAATTACTTGTTGCAACTCTCACCCCCATTCGGGAGAAAATGATCACTCTCCTTAAAGAACCCCACTATCTGGATGAAATTCTTCAAAAAGGCGCTCACAAAGCCAATGACCTCGCAAGCAAAAATATGGGCGAGATCAAAGAAATCGTGGGCCTTTTGAGGGTGTAAGGTGGTTATCATCCCGGACTTGATCCGGGATCTTATGACAACGAGGTCCTGAAACCAGCATTTTCCCCAGCTTACCTACCTCCTCTATTTTCTTCCCTTTTTCCCCGCAGGGGAGGGCTTACTAGTTGGACGTGGCGTCAAAGGAGCTGAACTCGCCGAAGCAGCTGAACTCGCCGAAGCAGCTGAACACGTTGAACGCCCGTCATTGAATTGTTTGAGGCCACCCACAACAGATCTGTCCGGAGCAATTGAACCCGCAGTTTCAAACGAAGCAGTTGAACGCACGTCCTCATCAGCGGGGTTACGTGGCCTTACCAAATGCACATGACTATCATTGGGGAGACGTCCAACAGGTTCTTCCGAAGTAGTGTGATATATAGCAGGTCTTACCCCAGCAGTTCCCACTATCTGAGCAATATCATTATCACCATCGGACTGACTTGCAGTTCCTGATTTCGCAGCAGTTAAAAAAGAAGGATCTGTAATTTTGGATTCGGTATAATTCAGAAATTTTTTTTCCCAGGCGACGCTCTGCTCTAACGTAAGTGTCAGTAAGGTGGATATCAGTCTTGCGCGAGAAGAAGGATCCATATTTTTAATCTGAGGTATAGGTAAAACCTCATGTTTGATACGGTTTACGCGGCAAGTGATCTCCTCTGACGTAAGAGTGAACAGGTGGATTACCAGTTTTGAGCAAACAGAAGAATCCACATGGTCAAGGTTAAGAACAGATAAGACCTGATCTTTAATACGTTTTACGCGGTCAGTGGTCTGAGAGAAATCTTCCCAATCTTTACCAGTAAACTTGAGATTGAGAATGGAGAATGCCACATTACTGATCTGAGAGAGATCTTCCCAATCTTTACCAGTAAACTTGAGATTGAGAATGGAGAATGCCACCTTTGCGCATTGAGCAGGATCCTTATTTTTTAAGAGTGGAGCGATACATCCTGAGCAACCGGTTGCACGAGAGCGGATATTAGAAGACGTTTGCTGGAGCATGTAGGATATCGTTCTGTATCGATCAAAATTATTCATATCTCTTAATAAAGGAGAAATGAAAGTTACAATCGTTTTTCCGCGGGCAGCAAGATCATCAAGCGAACAGGTTTTACGATTACTATCTATCTGCGCTATGAGGAGCAAGCGTTGAGCGCGCCCCAGGCCTTTTAAGAAGGTGGGAGCATAAGCATTAGTAAGAGTAAGAGTAAAAGCTTTACGAGCAGCAGCATCAAGAGCACTATCATCAAGATCACGATCACCAGCCTCAGCATTAGCAAGAGCTTCAGAAGCTTTATCACAAGCAGCAGTATAAGCAGCACGAGCTTTTTCAAGATCAGCAGTAAGAGAACGAGCCTCAGCAAAATCAGCAGCACGAACACGAGCCTCTACCTTATCAAGAGCACGAGCAGCGGCACCAACTTCAGCAGCTTCAAGAGCACAAGCATACCTAGTAGCAATACTAGCATGAGCCTCTGCAGTGGCCTCATGAGCAGCACAAGCAGCATCAAGAGCGCTGGCAGTAGGAACAGCATAAGCATCAAGAAAATTACGAGCACGGACACGCACGGCGTTATCAGAAGCAGAAGGACGACGATCACCAGTGGCCTTACGAACAGCATCAGAAGCAGCCCCAGCGAGAGCATCTTTGATAGCAAGATCAGCTGCAGAAACAGCAAAGGCAGCATCAAGAGCTTCTAGAGCTTGAGTAACATCAGAAGCCTCAAGATCAGCGAGAGCAAGAGCAGCGGGATGAGCAGGATCAGCATAAATAGCACGAAGAGCTTCAAGAGTAGCTTCAAAAGCAGGAGAAGTAGAACGAGCGGTAGAAATAGCAGCACGAGCACAAGCATGAGCACAAGCATCAAGAGCATCAGCAGAAGTACGAGCATGAATAGCACAAACATAAACAGCACGAGCAGCTTCAAGAGGACGAGCCTCAGCAAGATCATCTGCAGGAGAAGGAACATAAGCATGAGTATCAGCAGGAGCAGGAGCAGGAGCAGGAGTAGGAGTAGGAGTACCAACCTTACGAGCAGCTTGAAGAGCATCTTCATCATCTTTTGTCTTAAGATCATCAAGAGCACGAATTGCAGCAGCACGAACATAAATAGCACGAGCAGCTTGAAGAGCATCTTCAAGAGCACGATCACGCTCAGTGTCGGCTTTACGAGCACGAGTAGCAGCATCAAGAGCAGGAGCAGCACGAGCAGCAGGAACAAAAACAGAAGCACGATCATAAACAGCATGAGCAGCAGCAGCAGGAGCAGGAACAGGAACAGGAACACGATCATAAACAGCACGAGCAGCATCAAGAGCGGGAGCAGCATCAAGAGCAGGACCAGCAGCATCACGAGCGTCTTTAAGAGCTTTAAGAGCAGAAGCCCCACTTTCACGAGTTATACTAGCATAAGCATCACGAGCTGCTTTTAAAGCCTCGTTAAAAACAGCACGAGCCTCAGGAGTAGCAAAACGAGCCGTAACAGCGGCACGAGCAGCTTCAGCTTGAAGAGCCGCGGTTTCACGATCTGCACGAGCCGCCTTTTCGGCAGCACGAGCATTAGCTCTAGCATTAACAATAGCTCGTTCTTCGTCCGTCATCTTCGGTCCGGCCCAAGCTGCGTCAGCGCAGAGAAGGGATGCAACGACGACTACTGAGGTCATCGATTTTAAATTTAGATTGATCATGAATTAAATTTCTCAAATTAATAAAAAATAAACATTGCATGTTGCATATCTATAGTCATTCCACCAACATAATACTATATATATGGAAGTTGGTTTAAATTTCAAGCAACATATTGTGAAATAGTTTTATAAATGATTCATGCAAGCCCCCAAACCATACAACAAGATGCAGCCATTCCGACCATAAAAAAGGGCCCCGAAGGGCCCTTTCTCATTTCCTAAAGATCTATGGGAAGGAATCGGGGTTAGAAACCCATTCCACCGCCCTCATTTGTCCATGAAAATTAGGAATAACACTCCAATATTTCATGGACAAATGTGTTTTTAAGCAAGTATGATAAATACATAAATTCATTCGTTCATCCAAAGAAGACACATGGCGTATATTGATCGAGAACACTTTCTTCAAGAAATAGGGGAGTTATTTGAGACTTTCCCTATTGTGTCCATTTTAGGAGCGAGACAATGTGGAAAATCTACACTGGCCCATCAATATGCTCAACACTTTGTGGACAATGTCACGACCTTTGATCTCGAAAATGAAATAGATCAAGCGCGCCTCACTGAAGCACAATTAACACTTCAACCTCTCAAAGGTCTGGTTATTATTGATGAAATACAGCGTAGACCCAATTTATTTCCTGTTCTTCGCTATCTGGTGGACACAACGTCACAAAAATATCTTATTTTGGGAAGTGCTTCTCGAGACCTCATCCAGCAATCGAGTGAAAGTTTGGCTGGACGCATAGCTTACATTGAATTACCTCCCTTTTCACTTTTTGAAGTAGGACAGGAAGCTATCAATACGCTCTGGGGACGCGGAGGGTTTCCTCGATCTTTTCTGGCAAGCTCTGAGAAAGCCAGCTATAGGTGGAGGCAAGAATACATTAAAACATTTTTGGAGCGTGACTTGGCCCTTTCTGGTTTTGATGTAGAGCCAGCAACCCTGCGGCGTTTTTGGCAAATGTTGGCCCATTATCATGGACAAACCTTTAATGCTTCTGAGATTGCATCATCTCTCGGATTTACATCTAAAACAAGCAAACGCTACATAGATATCCTGGAAGGTACCTTTATGGTACGTCAGTTAAAACCTTGGTTTGAAAATATCAGCAAAAGACAGGTAAAAGCGTCCAAGGTGTATATAAAAGATTCAGGATTGTTGCATACCTTATTGGGTATAACCGACTTCTCACAGCTACAAGCTCATCCAAAAATTGGAGCGTCCTGGGAGGGATTTTCCATTGAAAATATTATTAATAAACTGGAAGTGGATCGTGATGACTGCTACTTCTGGGCGACCCATAACCAGGCTGAATTAGACTTAATGGTTATCAAAGATGGAAAAAAACTGGGGTTTGAGTTTAAATACACGGCAAGTCCACAGGTGACTAAGTCCATGCGCATAGCTCTCGATAATCTGAATCTTTCGGAAATGACAGTCATCGTTCCCCACGGTCCAAGCTATCCTCTGGGAGATAAAATTCGCGTGTGTAGGTTGGGTGAATATATGATGCATTAAATGTCAGGTAAAACTAGTCCATCCCACCATAAAAAAAGGGCCCCGAAGGGCCCTTTCTCATTTCCTAAAGATCTATGGGAAGGAATCGGAGTTAGAAACCCATTCCACCGCCCATACCACCCATGCCACCCATATCGGGCATTGGGGCTTCTTTTTTCTCAGGCTTATCTGCAACCATGGCTTCTGTTGTAATCAGAAGTCCTGCAACAGAGGCAGCATCTTGAAGTGCAATACGGACGACCTTGGTTGGGTCGACGATGCCGGCTTTCACAAGATCCGTATATTCCCCACTTTGAGCATTAAAGCCAAAGTTAGTGTCTTTGCTCTCAAGCAGTTTTCCGATGACAATTGAGCCATCAACGCCTGCGTTTACTGCAATTTGCCGTGCTGGAGCTTGAAGGGCTCTGCGGATGATATCAATTCCCATCCGTTGCTCATCATTGGCAGGCTTTAAGGCTTCAAGAGCTTTGATGGCGTGGAGAAGAGCCACACCGCCGCCCGCAACAATGCCTTCTTCAACAGCTGCACGGGTTGCATACATCGCATCTTCAACACGATCTTTACGCTCTTTCACTTCGATTTCGGTAGCTCCCCCTACGCGAATCACCGCAACGCCGCCGGCAAGTTTTGCGAGGCGTTCTTGGAGTTTTTCCCGATCGTAGTCAGAAGTACTTTCTTCGATGTGGGCGCGAATTTGATTACAACGAGCCTCAATATCTGCCTTTGCACCTGCGCCATTGATGATCGTTGTATCATCTTTCGTAATGACAACTTTCTTAGCGCTTCCGAGCATAGCAATCGTCACGTTTTCAAGCTTTAATCCAATATCCTCAGACACAAGCTGGCCACCGGTGACGGTTGCAATGTCTTCAAGCATCGCTTTACGGCGATCTCCAAAGCCAGGCGCCTTAACGGCTGCAACTTTCAACCCGCCGCGAAGCTTGTTCACAACAAGGGTTGCCAACGCTTCTCCTTCGACATCTTCAGAAATGATGAGCAGAGGACGACCTGATTGCACAACGGTTTCAAGCACAGGAAGAAGGGGTTGCAATCCGCCCAGTTTCTTCTCATGAAGAAGGATGTAAGGATTTTCCATCTCACAGACCATCTTTTCTGCGTTTGTGACAAAGTAAGGAGAAAGATAACCGCGATCAAACTGCATACCTTCCACCACATCAAGCTCTGTCTCAAGAGACTTTGCTTCTTCAACGGTGATGACACCTTCGTTGCCGACTTTCTTCATGGCTTCTGCAATCATTTTACCGATTTCTACTTCGCCATTGGCAGAAATAGTGCCAACTTGCGCAATTTCATCATTGGTTGCAACAGCACGAGAGCGCTTTTTCACGTCTTCCGTAACCGCTTGCACAGCCAAGTCAATGCCGCGCTTCAGGTCCATAGGGTTCATGCCAGCGGCAACTGCCTTGATGCCTTCTTTGACGATGGCATGAGCAAGAACGGTGGCTGTCGTTGTTCCATCACCTGCGATATCAGATGTTTTGGACGCGACTTCGCGCACCATTTGAGCACCCATATTTTCGAATTTGTCGGAAAGCTCAATTTCCTTTGCAACGGAAACACCGTCTTTTGTAATGCGGGGTGCACCATAGGATTTATCAAGAACAACATTTCGTCCTTTTGGACCTAAGGTCACGCGCACAGCGTCTGCCAAAATTTCAATCCCTCTGAGCATCCGCTCGCGGGCATCTGTCCCAAACTTTACTTCTTTTGCCATAATATCCTTCCTTTCAATTAAGCAACAATTCCCATGATGTCAGATTCTTTCATCACGAGATATTCTTCACCGTTAAATTTAACTTCTGTTCCGGACCATTTACCGAAAAGAATGCGATCTCCAGCTTTCACATCAAGAGGAATGATTTTTCCATCTTCGAGGCGTGTGCCGGTTCCTACAGAAATAACTTCACCTTCCATAGGCTTTTCTTTGGCAGTGTCAGGAATAATAATTCCCCCTGCTGTTTTTTCTTCTTGCTCGATACGACGAACAAGAACACGATCATGTAATGGTCTAAATTTCATTTTTTTCTCCACTAAACTATGACTAAGTAATTTTAGTGATGATTCACCATCCCTTGTCATCCTCAACTTAGAAATGCTTTGTTTTCGAAGAAAACATTAGTACTTCTTGATCGAAGATCTTGCCTCCATCGATGAGATCCTCGATGAAGAAGTCCTAGAATTTGCTTCGCAAATTAAGGACTCCTAACTCGAGGATGACGAACCGAGAGTAGACCTGATGAATAATTACCACTATTAGCACTCTCACCATGAGAGTGCTAATAGGTATACCACATACGCTTTTTCTGTCAAGAAGTTTTCCCGATATGGGTGAGGGAATTGCAAAATTCAACCAACCCTTGTCATTCTCGGGCTAGAAAAGGTTTTTCTTTCGAAGGAAAAGATTACCTTTTCTTGAACCGAGGGTCTTGCCTCTTTTGAGAAGATCCTCGATGAAGTTCTAGGATTTGCATTGCAAATCAAGAACTTCTAGCTCGAGGATGACAACCGGGAAAATAATTTTGCAATTACCTCGGGCAATTAGACATTAGATGAGGAATTGCAATATTCACCCCAGTTTGTCGTCCGATTATTTGTTTTTGAACTCTCAGCATACTGACTATACTTCAGCGTACTGAAGAAAAGTCGTGACTTTTCTCCAGTAGAGAAGAGAAAAGACGCACAACTCAGGTTACATAGCATCAGTGCCCCTCTTCCCTCACACATCCTCCCCGCGCAAGGAATTAACAAAATCTGCAAGGCCTACCTGGCGTCGTCTTTTCATTCGTTCCGCGTGAATAATTGACCGGATTGTTTGAACGCTTTCATGAAGAGTACTATTAATGATGACATAATCGTATTCGGCCCAGTGGCTCAGTTCATCCGCAGCTTTGTCCATACGAAGGCGAATTGTTTCTTCCTTATCTTCCGCCCGGCCTCGTAAACGATCTTCAAGGGTTCCTAATGTGGGGGGGAGAAGAAAAATACTGACTAAATTTGTTGTGGCAATTTGTTTAAGTTGCTGGGTTCCTTGCCAATCAATATCAAATAAGATATCTGTACCTGCTTCCATATGCGCTTCAACCGCCGCGCGTGGTGTCCCATAATGGTATCCGTACACAAGCGCATGTTCTAAAAAGTGGTCTTCCTCCTGCATTTTAGAAAAGGTAGCTTCATCGACAAAATAATAGTCCCTGCCTTCTTGTTCTGAGGCACGGGGGAGGCGAGTTGTGACAGAAACAGAAAGTTTGAGCCCTTTTTCTTGCTCTAAAACGTGGCGCGCAACCGTTGTTTTTCCTACCCCTGAGGGCGATGAAAGAATCACCATAAACCCACGACGAGCAATAGAAAAAAGAGGAGATGTATGCGGCATATTTTTGCGTTCCTTATAAAATGTTTATGTCCCAACTAGTTACTGTTGACCATTGGCGCAAACCCCATGGGCACACGTATGTTATCTTATATTTATCATATTATCAAAAATTTTATATAAATGCAAATTAATTATACAAATGGGCAATTAAAATTTAACAATAGTTGACTTTTTAATAAATGTTGCTATAGTGATAAATGTAGAATTAGAAAAGTGTGCCCCACGAATAGGAAGGCCTATGATGACTGTCAGAATTTTTCAACCTCTCAAAAGTGCTATGCAATCGGGAAAAGGGAGACTTAAAGGATGGACCCTTTCTTTTGAGCCACTTGATCCAGCACTTCCTGAACCTTTGATGGGGTGGACTTCTTCACGTGATATGAGGCATGAGCTACGTCTTGTCTTTCCAACATTGCTTAAGGCAATTGAATATGCGAGGACCCGAGGGTTTCACTACACTGTTCACACATCTTCCAAGATCACACTTCACCCTAAAAACTATGGCACTAATTTTACGTGTGCACGGGTGAGGGGGGCAGTAATGAGGAGAGATAAAAATTATGAAGATAGGTTCTGAATTCAGGGGGACACCATATTATGAATCCCTACACGTTTAATACGCCTTGAATCTGCTTCAATAATTTCAAATTCGACTCCGGATGAGTGGGGGATGAGCTCTCCCCGCTGAGGAATACGATCTGTAAGGTGGAGGACAAGGCCGCCTATGGTGTCAATATCTTCTTCTTTTTCTTCCGCTGTACGAAGAGGACCTATCCGGTCTTCTAATTCTTCAATATCCATCCGCCCATCCACAACGATAACCCCATCGGGCCTGCGGAAAAACTCAAGGGGAGAATTCATTTGAGCAACATCTTGAATGTCGCCGACAATTTCCTCAACTAGGTCTCCCATCGTAACGAGGCCATCTACGCCCCCGTATTCATCAACAACGATGGCCACCTTTTCCCCTGACGAGCGCATCTTCAGAAGAAGATCTAAAATGCGCATACTTGGCGAAATAAAATCAATTTTATGAAGGTGATCAGAGAGTTTAAAATCTTTGGGGGGTGCATTCAGAAGATCCCGTAAATCAATGTACCCCAAAATATCATCTAAGCTTTGTCGATAAATAGGAAGGCGCCTTACTTTATGGGTTATAAATGTTTTTTTAACCTCTTCCAAAGAACTTTCAAAAGGAATGGCAATAATTTCTGCCCGCGTAATCATCAAATCTTTCGCGGTTAAATCCCGTAAATGGAGAATATTTGTGAGCATCTCTCTTTCGTCAGGTGCGAGGGATGTATCCGCAACTTCTTCTTCTTCAATCAGCTCTTCCAGCGTTTCTCGTAACGATCCTTCTCCCTCTTTCTTTTTAAAGAAAGAGCGAAACAGTGATAACCAGTCCTTCATCTCTCCTCATAGGGGTTGGCAACATTAAGGGTTCTCAAAATTCGAATTTCTAAGCTTTCCATTTCTTGAGCTTTCTCTTCCGAATCATGATCATATCCTAAAAGATGTAAAAAACCATGGATAATTAGATGGAGTGTATGATGAAGGGGAGAAAGGGCGTCTTGAGTTGCTTCTTGCACGACTGTTTCATAAGCGAGGACGATATCCCCCAGACTTTCTTCATCTCCAGAAGGAAAGGACAGAACGTTTGTGGGTTTGTCAAGGTTGCGAAATGTCTTGTTGAGCGCTTGAATTTCTGCATCATCGGTTAAAACAATGGTTGCTTCTTGATGAGAGAAGTCTTTATGTAAGTCCTCCGCTGTTTTTTCTAAAGCAGAGGCAATTTCTTCCTGCCAGTTTGGGATGAGCGCTATCCAGCGCTCATCATGCACAATAAAATTGAGAACAGGTGTCTTGGATTTCATAAGGTACAGAGAATTTCAGAACCCTTCAACCATTAATCGCCTTCGATTGCGTTTCTAAACCCCTTTTTCCCTTGTATTCCCCCAAAGTCAGTATCAACCGTATCTGTGGTCGTCGCAATTTCTTCGGCCGGGAGAACTTCTTCAGGAGTAGGGACTTCTTTGAGGGTGGGAACAGGAGAAGGAACACCAATCTCTTCTACGGCACACTTCCCGTAGTGTTTTTCAACGTGTTTATGGCATTCCTGGAGTTCTATGCCATATAGATTTAATATAACGTCACATTCCTTATGGGCAGCACGACACCGTGACTCTTGAGACACGGAGCTAGCAGCGTGAGAGCTTTCAATTGAAGAAAGCGCTAAAATAGTTAGGCAAGAGATAAGAGTATAGTTTTTCATGGAACAATCCTTTTTATAGTTTATTTTTTTTAAATTAGACCACCTTAGCATTAAGAATAAATTAAAAGAACAGTTTTGTCCAGTTTCGTCAATTAATTTTTCTGTTTTTTAGACCCGCTTAAGCGTTATGATTTGCTTGAAAGCTAGCTTACCAGAAGAACTCGAAGAAATTGTTCTCAAGATGTCGAACGCAATTATTGTTTTCATACGTATTTCCTGAAGAATATTCTCTGCAATATTCACGTTCTGCCCACTCTTCAAGAGTGTTTCCGAGAGTATGATCTATAACATCCGCCTTAAGACTTTTAACGCAAGAAAAGCTCAAGACAGTTAGGAATGATATCAAAATAGACTTTTTCATGGGGTCCTCTCTTTTTATGTTCTTATAATAATTGAGCCAATTGCAAAATTCAACCAACCCTTGTCATTCTCGGGCTAGAAAAGGTTTGTTTTTCGAAGGAAAACATTACCTTTTCTTGAACCGAGGATCTTGCCTCTTTTGAGAAGATCCTTGATGAAGTTCTAGGGTTTGCATTGCAAATCAAGAACTTCTAGCTCGAGGATGACAACCGGGAAAAAATTTTGCAATTACCTCAATTAAATAGTAATTAAAAATAGTAAAAATGTCAATTCTTTTTTTATTAATATTTTATTAACATATAATTTTTTATATATCATGTGTTGGTCAGATATGGGGTTTTCCTGAAATGGTGGGCATAGCTGGATTTGAACCAGCGACCCCTACGATGTCAACGTAGTGCTCTCCCCCTGAGCTATACGCCCTTTTCAGTCATCAGTGATTAGTAGTGAGTTATGAAAAAAATGTCCACTTTTTTCTGCATTTAGTATATCTATACTCTTTGAGAAGCCCGACGGTATGAGAAAAAGATAGACGAGTATGTAGATAGCGTGACAAAATAGAAAGAACAACCCCATGAAAATTATGATGCAAATACAACAAAACATAGGAAAGACGAGCTTATTCTCGTTTTTACAGAATTTCTTATTTAAATGCCTTCAAACTATTTTAATAGCGAGCATAGTCCTCAATCCATTGAGTGTACGTGCGATGGACTACGAAGGCGCGGGTGGCCATTTGCAAGGATATTCTTTTCGAATGCTGGGGGATGGGGAGGGCACTTCGCAAACAGCCAAACCCTCTACTGATGAAACGTCTACTGATAAAATGCCTACTCAATGTTGCGGGCCTTGTTTAGAGCGTGTAGAGTGTGTAGAAGACTGGAGAGATATCTGCCAACAAGATGGCCACACTCTCCCCAAAATATGCGCTTCTCTTATTTTTTTGATTGCTATATCTACGATATTCATTGTGCTAAATAGTAATTGCAGCTGTGATTTTCTTAATATTTGTGCGCACCCTGCCGGCCCTTCAGGCGGCATTAAATGCTTTTGATGAAGGTACATAATCTTTTACAATTTTAAGGTAAATGCTGCACTAAGACTCCTGATTCCTGATTCCTGATTCCTGATTCCTGACTCCTGACTCCTGACTCCTGTTCATGATCCACCCTCCCCCTAAGACGCGGGTGCCTTGATAAAAGACACATGCTTGGCCTGCGGATACACCATATTCAGGCGTAGAAAAGACAACCCGTGCGTGCTTATCAGCCATAAGAGAGAGTGTTGCGGGCACAGCCGCGCGGGACGACCTTACCTTAACCTGGCAGATCACGGGATCTTCCTGAGGGTCGCCCAACCAATTGACTTGCTTGATCCAGATTTCTTTGCAGGCTAAAGCTTCATAAGGACCTACGATAACTTGATGATTTTCTGGGTTCAGGCGAATAACATAAAGAGGATCTCCTCCTCCAATGCCAAGGCCTTTTCGCTGCCCAACTGTGTAATGAATAATTCCTTTATGACGCCCCAAAATACGTCCGTCAGTGTGAACAATGTCTCCTTCTTCTAAGGCGCCTGGGCGCAACTTTTCAAGAACACGCGCGTACGAGCCATTGGGGACAAAACAAATATCTTGGCTGTCCGGCTTGTCAGCCACCTCAAGGCCAAAGCGAAGGGCATGCTTTCGTGTTTCTGCCTTGGGCATTCCTCCCAAAGGAAATCTTAAAAAGTCCAATTGCGCTTGCGTTGTTGTAAAAAGGAAATAACTTTGATCACGAGAGGGATCAAAGGCTTGATGAAGCTCGGCCTTGTTCTGATTCAAAAGGCGTTGAACATAATGGCCGGTGACGAGCGCTTGCGCTCCTAGATTCTTGGCCGTTGCGAGGAGGTCTTTAAATTTTACTTCTTGATTGCAGCGCACACAAGGAATAGGCGTTTCACCCCGCATGTAACTATCCGCAAAATCTTCAATCACGGATTGGCTAAACCGGGACTCATAATCCAAGACATAATGAGGGATGCCAAGTTTATCGCACACAACACGCGCATCATAAATATCTTGCCCCGCACAACAGGCCCCCTTCTTTCCAACAACAGCCCCTTGGTCATAAAGCTGCAGGGTCATGCCGATCACCTCAAACCCGGCTTCCACCATTAAAGCCGCCGCAACAGAGCTATCCACGCCACCCGACATAGCGACCACAAGACGTGTTTTTGAGGGTGGGGTATCAAAATCAAGACTATTCATAAAATCTACTCTCATTTTCTGTCATTATATGAGATTTATTTTAAGTCTTTTGCAAGAGGAACTTTGTTTTCATCCCGGGCTTGATCCGGGACCTTATGACAACGAGGTCCTGAAACAATCCTCGATCGGAGTCGAGAACATGGTTCAGGATGACAGTGTTGTTTAGGATGACAGTGTTGGTTCAGGATGAAAAAAATAGCCAACCCAAAAAATCTCTCTTGCATGCCCCTAAGATTAAATTTATGATTCATTGTATATGGTATTTTGTTTTATCAAAATTGGTCGTGTTAAAATTTTATTCACACCTTTAAGAAAAGGAAAAAACCATGCTTATTCATCAAAAAGCACGCGAAATTGTGTCAAACTTATCCATTCCTACACCCATAAAGAAACATTTTTGCCCTGAGGTGTGGGACATAGATTTAAGCACCAACACAAATCCTTATTTGGGATTTTTTTCTGAGTATCCCGACGTAAAGCATACCCGACTCAAAGAAGTCTATCTTGAAAAAATTCTTTCTCTCAATCAACCTTCTGCGACAGACGATAAATCAGCACTTTGCCCTGAAAATCTTCTTTTTACGGTCGGGTCCTTAGAGGGAATAGACTTGTTATTACGGACGTTTGCAGAGCCAAATCGAGACGTTATGTGTGTGATACACCCCACCTTTTCTGCTTACGAGCATTGGGCTCTCCTACATAATTTAAAGGTGGAAAAAATTCTTCTGAGAGGTGGGAGTCTCACATCTTTTTCCATAGAAGATGTTCTTAAAATAAACCCCAAAATGGTCTTTTTATGTAATCCGAATAATCCAACAGGAACAACTCTTGATCCTGGTCTTATTGAAGAGCTCTGCGAATCTTTAGACGGATTTGTGATTGTTGATGAAGCCTATATAGAGTTTTCAAAAACTTCCTCCTCAATTTTTTGCTTAAATAAATATAGTAATCTTATTGTCCTCAGAACGCTTTCTAAAGCGTGGGGACTGGCGGGAATTCGATGTGGCATTGTCATTGCAGATGAGCTGATTATTAATGCGCTGCGCTATACCCAACTGCCGTTTGGTTTTTCGAGCTTTTCTCAAATAAAAGTGACTGAGCGGTTGTATCACTCAAGAGAAACGTTTCTCTCGTGGGAAAAGATTAAAAAAGAGAGGGATGATTTAATAAAGCATCTATCACCCTTGAAAGGCATTTTGAGAGTTTTTCAAAGCGAGACGAATTTTATTATGCTTGTGCTTAAAAATTTTCAAAAAACTATGGAACTTCTGAAACAGCACAAGATCCTTGTTCTTGACTGTTCTTCAAGTGTCCCGAACTCTATAAGAGTTTCCCTGGGGACAGAAAAACAAAATAGGAAGTTTTTAGATGTTATGCGGGAGGCTTCAGGGATTTTATAGAAACACCTTCTCGAAGCTTTATTGGATATTTTTGAAGAGTTTAAAGATTTAATAACTAATATATGAAACAATACGCTATGATAGTATCATGGATTAATATTTTTTGGAAAAATAGAAATATGATAAAAAACAATATATTTAGATATATATTAGGAGTAGCTCTTCTTTTTGGTCCTCAGGGCTTTGCATCCCCGGAGTGCTCTCAATATTGTAAGAAAATCTTATGCACATGTATGACGTCCAGTGTCGAAGGAACAACAGGGTTAGAGCTTAAGGAATGTAAAGAATCATTTCCGCTTCCAAAGTGCAAACAATGTACGAAAAAAGACGTCCAGAGTTTACTTGACAAAAAATGTAAGAGTGCAGGAAGTTAAATACAGGGACGCCTTCGCGTTAGTCAAAAAGGGCTGCCCCCCCTTTACGAGGAAAGAAATCCTCTATACTCTTTTCCTTATAAAAAGGAATCGTTTGTTGATATGAATACCTCTCCGCAAACTCTGACCTGTCGTCCATGCCCCATCAAATAGCAGCAGTTTCTCAGCGCCTAGCAGCCCACCCTCATCATTCCGCCTGGGTTGCGGCCTCTGCGGGATCAGGAAAAACAAAGGTTTTAACGGATCGCGTTTTGAATCTTCTTTTGGAAGGGTGTGTGCCAGAGAGGATCTTATGCCTTACCTTTACAAAAGCAGCCGCAGCTGAGATGGCAACCCGAGTTCGCTCGCATTTGAGTGCGTGGGCAATTGCATCTGATCATGACTTACAGCTTTCTTTGAGAACTCTTCAGAATATTCCCCCATCGCCTGAAAAAGTTGAGCGCGCCAGAACGCTGTTTGGACTAACGTTGGACACACCCGGAGGGTTAAAGATCCAAACGATCCATAGTTTTTGCCAGTCTCTTTTAAAACGCTTTCCCCTTGAGGCGGGGCTTTCTCCCTTCTTTACGGTGATGGATGATACAAAACGAAAGGCGCTTATTCAAAAAGCATTTTATAAGGTCATGGAAGATCCGAGCTTTTCTGAGCTTGCTCTTCGCTTTAGTGAAACTACCTTTGAAGATTTTAATGAGTTTATTTTGACTGAGCGGGGGAGATTTGAAAATTTAAAATCGTCCTCGCAGGGATTAGGGGCACTCCCTCCTCAAATGACGCTAGAGAATGGCATTAAAGCAAGTCTTCCTCTCTTTCAGCACGGAAGCCCAACGGATCAAGCACGGGGAGACGCGTTGACGCGTTTTCTGACCCTTTCCCAAGAAGACCAAGGGGAACGATTTGAGGAGTATCTTTCTCTTTTCTTTACCCAAGGGGGAGAACGACGCGCGCGCCTTTTAACGCAGAAATTAGCTAAAGCGTATCCTCATCTTGAGGAAACGCTTGAGCGCGAGGCCTGTCGCTTAAGTGCTTGGATTGAGCAGCGGAACACGCGTGAAGTTATGACAGTTTCTGATGCTCTTTTAGAATATGCTCAAAATTTTCTTAAAACCATTGATGCCTTTAAAAAATTAGAATCCCTTCTGGATTACGAGGATTTGATTCTTAAAACAGCAGCCCTCCTTAAAAACCCGGGATGCCATTGGGTCCTCTATAAACTTGATGGGGGACTTGATCATATCCTTGTGGATGAAGCGCAAGATACCAGTCCCTCTCAATGGCAAGTAGTGCGCGCCATTGCAGAAGAATTCTATGCCAATGCAGCGGCCGATCCCCGCAATCGTACTCTTTTTATCGTTGGGGATAGCAAACAATCCATTTATAGCTTTCAAGGGGCAGATCCGGCTGTCTTTACGCAAATGCAACAGGATCTCCGCACCTTTGCTAAGATGTCAGAAAAAAAGTGGGAGGATGTAGACCTGAATGTTTCTTTCCGATCAACGCCAGAGATTCTAACCCTGGTGAATGCTGTTTTCCCCACCTTTTCCCCTCATTTGCCTTCCCGCAAGGAAGCGCAAGGACATGTGGAGGTGTGGCCTCTTGTGACAAAAGAGGCCGATATTGCTCTTGAGGCGTGGCAGCTTCCTCTTACCCAAGCTCCCAAGGAATCACCTCAAAAACGCTTGAGCCAACAGATCGCCCAAACTATTCACAGCTGGTTAAAGGGGGGAGGTCCTCTTTCACGGCCTGTAACACCTGGGGATATTTTAATCCTTGTGCGTCGGAGGACGGCTTTTGTTGATATACTCATTCGCGCACTGAAAGAGTATAACGTGCCGGTGGCAGGTGTTGATCGCCTCTGGCTTTTAGCAGGTCTTGGGGTTCAGGACCTTTTGAAAATCGGGGAATTTCTCCTTCTGCCCGAGGATGATCTAACCCTTGCAACTGTTTTAAAAGGCCCTCTCTTTGATCTGTCAGAGGAAGATCTTTTTACGCTCGCTCATGGGCGCAAAGAGGAGTCCCTTTGGCAACGGCTCTTAAGAGACGAGAAATATGATAAGATTACTTCTGTTTTGAAAGATCTTCTGGGTCAAACTGATTTTTTAACCCCCTTTGCTCTTTATAGTCATATCTTAGGGCCGCTTGCAGGCCGCGCGAAATGGCACGCCCATTTAGGGCCAGAAGTGCTTGATTCTTTAGATGAATTTTTAAACTTATGTCTTGTGTTTCAAGAAGAAAAAACACCCTCCCTCCAGGGGTTTCTTCAGTGGATTTCAGAAGAAGTGATTGAGCTTAAGCGGGATCTTGACCAAAGCAACCAGGTGCGGGTGATGACGGTTCATGGGTCAAAAGGGCTGCAAGCTCCCATCGTCTTTTTGCCAGATACAACCCAACTCCCTGTGGACTTACCCCCCTTTGGATTTCATCAACAGTCTCTTGTGTGGCTGCCTTCTTTGCCCAAAGATATTCCCCTGACAAAGGCCTTAAAACAAGAGCTTCGCGATAAACAACGGGAAGAATACTGGCGTCTTTTATATGTTGCCTTAACGCGCGCAGAAGATGCGCTTTATGTCTGTGGGTGGGAGGGATCCGCAGAAGAGTCATGGTATTCTCGTACCCTGGGGGCCATTCAAAAGGTTGGAGAAGAATTTGAAGGAGGCTGGCGCCTTTCCTCTGTCGAAAACAGAGAAAACCCTCCTCCTCAAAAGGAAGAAGATCTGCCTTTTCTCCTCCCCCAGTGGTTGAAAACAAATCCTGCATTTGAAGCAACTCCAAAGCTTGTGCTCCCCTCTCAAGAGGAAGAAGAATCCATCCACACACCCTCTCTTTATGGAGACTTTGGACAGATGAGAGGAACACTTATTCACAAGCTTTTAGAAATTCTGCCTAACGTAGAAGAGGCTAGACGCGAGAAAGCCGCCCTTCGTTATCTATGTAACGAGGGGGTTTCAGAGGACAGAGCTCTTAATATCCTTTCCTCTGCTCAAAAAGTTATAAAGGTGTACCCTGACCTTTTCGGTCCCTCCTCACGGGGAGAGGTTCCTTTTATGGGGTATCTGGAGGATTCCCTTCTTTCCGGACAAATTGACCGTCTTATCATCACCGATGAAACGATTCTGATTGTGGATTTTAAAACCCATGGCATTGTGCCTGAAACTCTTGATAAAATTCCCAAAACATACATCAAACAAATGGCATTTTATCATACAGCTCTGGCAGCCATGTACCCAGACCGACTGATTACTTGTGCCCTTTTATGGACGGAAGTTCCCCGGCTTGATCTTTTGCCCGAGGCGCTATTCTCTATCATCCCGAACTTGATCCGGGATCCCATTATCATGGGGTCCCCTCTGTTGTCATCCCGGACTTGATCCGGGATCTCATGCCAATGGGGGCCTGAAACGAGTTCAGGACAGTGTTATTCAAGATGACAGTTGAGTTTAGACCAATAGGTTTTTCTCCTCTTGTCTTTGAGGAGAGAGTTTCTTATACATACATCATGACTCAATTTTCATCTCCTCAAGCTTTAAAAGACTTTATTGAAGAATTCCTGACCCTCAAAAAAGCGCAAGACGTTGTTTCAATTAATCTATCTGGACGCTCATCTTATGCTGATTTTCTTGTCATTGCGACTGGGACTTCTCAGCGTCATGTAGGGTCTCTGGCAGAGACGCTACGGGAAGAGCTTAAGAAAAAAGGAATTAAGAACATCCACATTGAAGGCATGCCTCAATGTGATTGGGTATTGGTTGATGCAGGAGATGTCGTTATTCATATTTTCCGACCAGAAGTCCGCACGGTGTATAACCTCGAAAAAATGTGGGAAGAGTGAAGGTATAAAAATATTAAATGATAAGTAACCTTAGCGTGGTATATTAGAAGTAAACCTAACATTCATAAATCGCAAAAGGAGACTCCTATGCAAAATAAACTTCTCATATCATCTATACTCGCGGTTGGATTACTAGGAACTAATGAGGCCAGCAGTGTTGTCCACGTCCAAAATAATAGCTCTTCCACAGCTACTGTTGAAATTACGGCCGTCCACTGGAACAGCAAAGATAAAGCATGCGAACAACTTAACAGTGATGCTTATCATAGTTCCTTAGTAACGATCGCTTCTAAAGCGAAGGGGGAAATAGATACCAGTGGTATTCCTCACACTTCAAAAAAAGAAGGCTGTGATTTCCATCTTACTTATGTCAGCATCGGTGTAGGAGAACCAGGTACGCACCCACGTGATGGGGGGTCGTGTTCGGTTGACTGTGATCAGGATCCAGCGGTTTGTACGAAATTTCTGACGGGTGGGAACGTTACAATTATGGACACTAAAGCTCGCCCAGGTCATCTCACGTGTACGGCTCACTGATGAACCAATAAAAAAGAGAATGGGGGTAGGATTAGGATCCTAACTCCACCTCCATTTTTTCCCGCAAAGCGTCATCGCGGGCTTTAATTTGTTCACGGAGTTGCTCTAAGGCCTTTAAATCATTTTTGTTTTCTTTTTCTTTACTATCACTCTTCCGCACTGCTTCTTCTTTTTCACGATCCGGAACTGTTCGAATGTCTGGGAAATCTTCATTTGAACATCGTCCGTCCCCTTCGCGTACCCATGAGCCTATACATCCGGATAGGAAGAAGGGAATACTTAATAGAAGAAGGTTTTTTCTAGTCAACACGCGTCACCATTTGTTTCTTTATTTCTCCAATTGCTTTCGCAGGGTTAAGGCCTTTAGGGCATGTGCTTGTACAATTCATAATCGTATGACAACGATAGAGTTTAAAGGGATCTTCAAGGTCGTCAAGGCGCTCCCCTTGTGCATCATCGCGGCTATCAGCAATCCATCGATAGGATTGGAGTAGCGTTGCTGGGCCTAAGTATTTATCTCCATTCCACCAATAACTGGGGCAACTTGTTGTGCAGCAAAAGCACAGGATGCATTCCCAAAGGCCGTCTAGTTTTTCCCGCTCTGGGATACTTTGAAGTCGCTCTTTGTCAGGAGGAGGAGAAGAATCCGCCTGAAGCCAAGGCTTTACAGAGGCATATTGGGTATAGGCAAAATTTAGATCAGGGACAAGATCTTTCACTACATACAGGTGGGGGAGGGGGGTTACTTTTATATCTCCTTTACACTCCGCAATCGGTTTAATACAGGCGAGCGTGTTCGTTCCATCGATATTCATCGCGCACGATCCACACACCCCTTCTCGGCAAGACCTGCGGAAGGTTAAGGTTGTGTCCACCTCATCCTTAATTTTAAGCAAGGCGTCCAACACCATGGGACCACATTCTTCTAAATTAATTTCAAAAGCATCAAGACGAGGGGTATCTGAAGAGTCTGGATCATAGCGATAAACATGAAAAACCTTCATCCTAGGCCCCAACGATGAGGACGGATAGGTCTTTCCCTTTTGAATCCGGGAATTGAGAGGGAGACGAAGCTGGACCATGGATGTTTTCTTATTTAGTTGTAAACGTCTTAATAATACAGCATCTTACTCAAAAATACGAGTGTGTTCAATAGGCCCTGCTGCTCTGTCACCTCTCCCCTTGTGGGAGAGGTAAAAGCTCATCACAATCGTCGACCCAGCATCGGCAACTCCGTCTGCAACAATGTCCTGGGACTCCTCGCACTGAAGACCCTATCCCGACGTCAGGGAATGAACCATTTTATCTTGTCCAAAAAGAGACAGAAGAAGGCGAGCCGCTTGACCTTGAGGACTGCGCAATTGGGGATCCTCCCTTAACAAGGTTTCAGCGGCTTGGTGGGCGCGTTCAAGCAGAGGGGCACAGGTAAGCGGGTCTGCAAGCTTATAAGAAGGAAGGCCACTTTGCTTGGTGCCTAAGATATCTCCTCCTCCGCGAAGGCTGAGATCTTTTTCTGCAATGAGGAAGCCATCTTCCGTTTGTCGCATCAGGGAAAGGCGCTGTTTAGCGATATCCGTCAAAGGATATCCATAGAGCAAAAGACAATGGGCATGCAGGTCACTTCTTCCCACCCGTCCACGGAGTTGGTGGAGTTGCGCAAGGCCAAACCGTTCTGCATGCTCAATAATAATGGTATTGGCTTCTTTCACATCAATGCCAACTTCGATCACCGTTGTAGCAACAAGGAGTTGACGGTTTCCTTCCTTGAAAGAGGCCATGACAGCTTCTTTTTCATCACTTTTTTGTTTGCCGTAGACAAGGCCAACCTTTTCTTCTCCAAACAGTGTCTTAAGAGAGTCATAGCGTTCTTTTGCAGCGGCGAGGTCCAGGGTTTCTGACTCTTCGACAAGAGGGCACACCCAATATACTTTTTCTCCCTGCGCCATCAAACGTTCGACCCCTTTATAGACTTCTTCCAAGCGATTGATAGCGAGGACACTTGTGCGAATGGGCTTTCTGCCCTGGGGTTTATCAGGAATACGCGATACCTCCACATCTCCATAGGCTGTCAAGCGCAAGGTGCGGGGGATGGGAGTTGCGGTCATGGCCAAAACATCAACGGCACCTCCTTTTGCTGTAAGCTGAAGACGCTGCTCGACTCCGAAACGATGTTGCTCATCGATCACCAGGAATCCGAGGTTAGAAAACTGTACCGCCTCTTGCAGAAGGGCATGGGTGCCGATACAGAGCTGAATCTTGCCACTTTTTAGGTCTTCATACACAGCGGCTTTCTTTTTCTGACGGCCGGTTAAAAGTCCCACTTCAATCCCGGCTGAGGCTGCTAAGGAGGATAGAGTGTTCATATGTTGACTGGCTAAAATTTCTGTGGGCACTAAAAGAGCCGCTTGAAAGCCGGCTTCAATCGCATGAGCGGCGGCAAGAAAAGCAACCAGTGTTTTTCCCGACCCTACATCTCCTTGAAGAAGCCGAACCATACGGTGAGGGGAGGCCAGATCTGCTTCAATTGTTGTGAGTGCTTGTATTTGCCCCGGCGTGAGGGGATACCCAAAGGCTTTGAGAATTTTGTCCTTTAAAATTCCTTGAGAAACAATAGGTTTTCCGGGCAGATGGGTATTCCGCGTCAGCCCTAGAGCTAATTGATCCGCAAATAGCTCATCAAATGCAAGCCTCTGCCTGGCAGGGTGGAGGGGATCCAGATCTTCCGCTTGCTGAGGCGTATGTACTTTTTGAAGCGCTGTTTTCCAGGAGAGCTCGTTGTCATCCCGGACTCGATTCGGGATCTCATTGTCATGGGGTCCTGAAACGAGTTCAGGATGACAGTGCGGGGGATGCCACTCCGGTAAATCCGGTAGACGTTGTAACGCAAGACAAACAAGTTTTTGAATCTGAGACTGAAAGAGGCCCGCAGTTAGAGGGTAAATAGGTTGTTTTTCTTGCCAGTTTTGAGCTGCACTGGGGAAAAGAATTTGGTCAGGATGAACAATCTGCCAGGTGCCTAAAAATTGCTCAAGCGTCCCACACACAAGACGTTTTTCCCCTATCGGCAACCGAGCTTGAAGGGATTTTAGGTTGGTTTTGAAAAAGGCAAGAATCATGGGAACGCCGTTTACGTCACAGACGACTCTTGCGGGCTGATGTCTTTTTGTCATCACAACATCATAGGCGAGGATGGAAGCCAGCACCGCCACGGGTTGCCTTACGCGACATTCTGTCAAAGAGTTTTTCAAAGGAAAGTGAGAGATCCCTACAGGTAAATGCCATATCAAATCGATAACACGCTGTATTCTGAGGCGATTAAGGGTTTTAATAAGGCTGGGCCCGACACCTTTTAATGTTGTAAGGGGGGCATGAAGAGGAAACAGAATGTTTGGATGCAGGGGTGATGTATCTATGGCACGTCTCTTAAGTAAGTATATCACCGCGTGTCATCATTGCGAAGCGGGCCGTAAGGCCCAACGAAGCAACCCAGAACCAATGATTTATTCCGTAGGAATACATCTTTTTTTTACTTTGTAAAAGAAAAACGCTGCATGCCCTTTGGGCATAAGTTGTTAAACTGGGTTGCTTCGGAGCTCACGCTCCTCGCAATGACGACACTAGCTTTCCTCATACGTATCATGTCCCCCAGGAAGTGTACGGCGTGCTTTTACAAGCGTATCCGGACTTAAGGAAACTGCATTGCAGAAATCTAGCAACACCGCGTCATCCCCTAAAATCATATCTAGAACGCCTCCTAAAAAATCAGGGTCTCGAAAGCGACTTTTGAGGTCTTGGGGGCTAAGGCCTGAAAATGCTAAAAATTGGGCTAATAACTCGTCGTCTTTTGCTATAAAAGCCAAGGCCTGGAGGGCGATCGTTTCTGCTTGTTCTTTGTCCATGAGTCCCTCTTTGAGAGTGGGTATATTTCTCTTGTGCATTCTATATCATTTCAAGGTAGGATCAATAAGATAACGTGAGTCATGTAGGCAACTCTGTTGTCATCCCCAACTTGCTCGGGTTGTCATCCCCGAGCTAGAAGTCCTTGATTTGTGAAGCAAATTCTAGGATTTCTTCATCAGGGATCCAGAGACAAGCATTCATATTTTGGCCCCTGGATCCCTGCTTTCGCGGGGATGACACCGGGGAAATAGTTTTGCACACTGCTCATAAAGAAATAATTTTGCAGGCTCATAAGTAATAAAAAAGAGTGACCCCATGAAACCTTCAGAAGACAAGTTTGATTTCGGATTTGAAAAAGTGTCGGCCTCCAAAAAAACTGAGAAGGTGACGCATGTTTTTGAGCGCGTGTCTTCTCGGTATGATGTGATGAACGATGTGATGAGCTTTGGCATTCACCGGCTTTGGAAGGCGTGGTTTGTAAAAAGCTTGCCGCTTCGTCAAAACGGCGTCTACCTTGATGTTGCAGCGGGGACGGGGGATATTGGTGCTGCCATTTTTAATCGTTTAAAGCAATTTGGGCTTCAAGCTCAGATTCTGATGTGTGATCCTAATCCTGCTATGATTGCGGAAGGAAAAAAACGGTTTCCCCATCTCTCCTGGTTGTGCGCGCCGGCCGAAGCCCTTCCTTTTGCGGATAACTCGGTGGATGTTTACACCATTGCCTTTGGCCTCAGGAATGTTACCCATCGTGAGAGAGCGTTGGCTGAAGCCTATCGTGTCCTGCGGCCGGGCGGGAAATTCGCCTGCCTTGAGTTTAGCCAACCCCTCCGGCCTCTCCAAAAATTGTATGATTTGTATTCCTTTCATATCATTCCTAAAATGGGGGAATGGATTGCGGGCGATAAGGATGCCTACCTTTACTTAAGTGAGAGTATTAAAACCTTTCTGACCCGCGAAGACCTTTTAGTGTTGATGAAAAATGTTGGATTTGAGAGGGCAAAGTTTGAGATTTACACAGGCGGGGTTGTCGCATGTCATACGGGGTATAAGGTATGAGGCCTCTTCGTATTGGAACGCGCGGAAGTCCACTCGCGCTCATTCAAACCCATGAAGTGATCGCAGGCCTTGCGGCTCATCACCCGATGCTTACCGTTGAGATTGTGCCCATCAAAACAACGGGCGACACAATAGTTGATCGCAGCCTGATCGATATGGGGGGCAAATCTCTTTTTACGAAAGAAATAGAACAGGCTCTTTTAAAGGGCGAGATTGATCTTGCTGTTCACTCTATGAAAGATGTTACCGCTGACGTTCCAGAAGGACTTATTATCCCTTCTATGCTGAAGCGAGAGGACCCTAGGGATGCACTTATTACCTATAAACATAAGCCTTTAGAAGAACTTCCGACGGGGGCCATCTTTGGGACGTCCTCTCTCAGGCGCCAGGCGTATGTGCTTCATAAGTATCCTCATATGGCTGTTGTTTCTTTAAGAGGAAATGTTGCAACACGTCTTGAAAAAGTTGAAAAGGGGGAAGTGGCGGCAACCCTTCTTGCTGTTGCTGGCCTCAAGCGTTTGGGCCTTCTTGATAAAGCAACGCAAGTTCTTGATCTCGACAAGTTCTTGCCCGCTGTTGCGCAAGGAGCGATTGGCATTCAATGCCGCACAGACGATGAGTGCAGCCTTGACTGTCTTGCCAGCCTCAATCATCTCCCTACGTTTCAAGCGGTCAGTGCAGAGCGGGCGTTTATGAAGGCCCTGAATGGATCGTGCCGCACCCCTATGGCAGGGTATGGATATCTCGAGGGAGATACGCTTATGTTTAATGGTATGGTTAGTGATCCACAGGGACAAGAGATGCATTCTGTTTCACATTCTGGCCCTGCTTCTGATGCCGTGCGGATTGGAGAAGAAGCGGCCTGTAAGATTAAAGGAAAACCATGCGCGGCATCCTCATAATCCGTCAAAAAGAAGAGGCCCTCCCCCTTGCGGACCTCTTGACCGCAAAAGGGCTGAATCCTTACCTTTGTCCTCTTTTTACGCCTCGGTTTTTCGCCCCTCCTTCCCTTACGGGGGCTCAGGGACTTATTATAACAAGCAAAAATGCGCTGCGGGCACTACAGGGCAGAGATGAGTTAAAAGACACGCCCCTTTATGTGGTGGGAGATGAAACGGCAGATTTTGCTAAAACCATGGGCGTTTCAACAGTGTTGAGTGCCTCCGGGAATGCAAAAGACCTCATCCACCTTATTGGTCAAAAGGCGACTCCCGATGGGGGTGTTTTGTGGCATCTCTCAGGAGATGTTGTAACAGGAAATATCCAAGAAACCCTCACAGCGCAAGGGTTTGATGTTAGGCGACATCTTGTATATCAGATGACGATATCAGATGATTTTCCATCGTCTTTTGTGCATGATTTTAAAGAAAAAGTGATCTCCCACGTCTTATTTTTTTCTCCCCATACGACCGCTCTTTTTATTCAGCTCTTGAAAAAAAGAGGACTTGAGGAATTCACCTCCCAGATGACAGCTATTTGCTTAAGTGCAAAGGTAGCGGCAAAAGCGTCAAACCTCAAGTGGAAAGAAATTTGGGTCAGTCCCGCTCCAACGGTGCAGGCGTTGATAGGGTATTTTGAGGGAGCATTGTATAGGTATTGAGTCGTCATTGCGAGCGAAGCGAAGCAATCCAGAATATCCACCTATTGAATGCGAAATGGTATAAGTTGTTGGTACTGGGTTACTTCGTCGCCTTCGGCTCCTCGTAATGACGAACAGGGTACATTTTTATTTGCATTCTACCCTACCATAAGGGTTAAAAAACCCTTAAAAATAACTTGACTTTTTATTAATATTGGCGTATGATTGTTCTATATATTTTACATGAGGATTCATATGCCAGAAGTATTGATTAATGGACCTGTTGGTCGTATTGAAGCACGCTATCAACCTGGCCAAGGGCGGAATGCACCGATTGCTATTATCTTGCATCCCCATCCTGAACACGGCGGGACGATGAATAACAAGGTAAGTTATGCCTTATATCGTACTTTTGTCGAGATGGGGTTTGGGACATTGCGGTTTAACTTTCGGGGCGTAGGCCGTTCAGAAGGTAAATTCAATCAGGAAGAAGGTGAGCTGAGTGATGCAGCGGCTTGTTTAGATTGGCTTCAAACTCAAAATCCTGAGCCACGTCAATGTTGGGTTGCGGGCTTTTCGTTTGGGGCTTGGGTATGCATGCAGCTTTTAATGCGGCGGCCGGAACTAGACGGGTTTATCGCTGTAGCCCCCCCTGCAAACATGTACGATTTTAACTTTCTTGCGCCTTGTCCTGTTTCAGGGCTGATCCTTCACGGAGGGAAAGATGAGATCGTGCCAAAAGAGTCAGTTCAAAAACTGACGAATCGGCTTTCTGCACAGCGAGGGCTTTATATTGATTACCGTGTCATTGAAGAAGCAAATCATTTTTTTAGCAATGAAATCCCTGAGCTTACGGGGCATGTGCGCACCTATTTAGAGGCGGCTTTAAATCCTATGCCAAAAGTGGTGAATGCGTGAGGCCCCCTTGTGCAAATCCCGGATAAGTTTTTAGATACACTTCGTGCACGGCTCTCTCTTGCTGAGCTTATAGGGAGAAAAGTTAAGCTTACGCGGAAAGGGCGTGCGTTTACTGGTCTTTGCCCTTTTCACCATGAAAAAACACCCTCCTTTACAGTTAATGAGGAAAAAGAATTTTACCATTGCTTTGGGTGTGGGGCACATGGGGACGGCATTCGTTTTTTAATGGAAGCCCAAAACTATACGTTTATAGAAGCCGTAACAGATCTTGCCCGCCAAGTTGGTCTTGCCCTCCCTCAAGAGACGTCTGACCGAGTTGCCGAGCCACAGGAAGATATGTCTCCCCTTAAAGCGGTGCTCCATGAGGCCTCTTTGTGGTTTCATAACAATCTCTCCCAAGCAAAAGGGCTGGAAGCTTTGCGGTACACGGAAAAGAGAGGATTGCACCGAGATACCCTAAAAAAGTTTTCTCTCGGCTATGCCCCTGAGGGGCGCCATGCGCTTGAAGCCCATTTAAAGGGCAAGGGATTTTCAGTTGACACGCTCTTTAAAGCAGGCCTCACTATTCAGCCGGAAAGTGGGATGCCGTATGACCGCTTTCGGGAGCGTCTTATGTTTCCGATCCAAGATGCACGGGGAAATATCGTTGGGTTTGGGGGGCGTATCCTAGGGCAAGGCGAACCTAAGTATCTCAATTCTCCAGAAACGCCGTTGTTTTCTAAGGGAAAGCTTCTGTATGGCTATATCCATGCGAAAGAAAAAAAACCGCTTGAGCCCCTCCTTATCGTGGAAGGATATATGGATGTGATATCGCTTCAGCAGGCTGGATTTAAAGGAGCGGTAGCGCCATTAGGAACAGCACTTACGGAGGATCAGATTTTACTCGCGTGGCGGCTCGCGCCGGAGCCAATTTTATGCTTCGATGGAGATGCGGCTGGTCTTAAAGCGGCGTCACGCGCTGCTGAACGCGTTTTGCCCCTTTTAAAACCAGGCTATTCTTTGCGTTTTGTTTTTCTGCCTCTTGGAGAAGATCCCGATAGTTTAGTCCAAAAAGGATCTTTTTTTGAAACTGTGGGAGAGAAAGCTTACTCTCTTATAGACGCTCTTTGGATTTTTTTAACGAATGGGAAATCGTTTAAAACACCTGAACAAAAAGCAGCTCTTCAAAAACAATGTGCGCTGTGGTGTAAGGCCATCACCCATACAGATGTTCGTAAAAATTATAGTTACGCATTTAAAGATCTTTTTTACAAAGATATTGTTGGAAAAAAGATACCTAGTCCTTCTCTGTCCCCTTTAAAAAGAGGAAATTTAAACTTTTTATTGATTCACGAACGTCTTCTGCTTGCAATTCTTATAAATCATCCCCAAATAATACAGGAGACAAGTGATGACTTGGCTGCTTTAGATTTTAAAGACGTACGTCATCAAGAGTTACGTGATGCCCTTTTGCAAATGTATGCAGCAGGTCTTGACGAAATGCTGGTGAAAGATTACCTCCTCTCTAAAGGATTTGAGGGTGAGGTAGAGACTCTTTTGTCGCCGCATGTTCTTATTCACGGGGCGTTTGCAAAGCCGTCTGCGTCAGAGGAAGAAGCTCGCGCGGGATGGCGAGAGATTTTTAGCCGGCTTCAAAGTGCTATGGGCAAGGATGATGTGGCAACCGCTCAAAATAACTTGGCAGAAGAGATGTCAGAAAAGGCGTGGCAACGATTAAAGATGCTGAAACAATTGTGATGATGTAAATAAATCGTCATTGCGAGGAGCGAAGCGACGAAGCAACCCAGAAAACTTGCAAGGGTAAATAAAATGTATGTCCTTCGGACATAATTTATTGGTTCTGGGTTGCTTCGTCGCTTCGCTCCTCGTAATGACGCTAATATAAAGGGATCTATTATGACCGCACTACCTGAATCAACAGATTTTGTTGAAGAAAGAGACTCCAAAGATACGCTAGGAGAGAAGGCCGTTAAACGTCTGATCGCCTTGGGCAAGAAGCGCGGCTATATCACCTATGAAGAGCTTAACGAAGCGCTACCAGAAGATAAGCTGACCTCTGAACAGATCGAAGATATCATGGCTATGATATCAGATGTTGGGATTAGTGTTGTGGAGGATCCCGAAGCTGAACCCATAGAAAAACCAAAAGTTGTCAAGGTTGACGACGAGGAAGCGGAAGAACCAGAAAATGAGGCTGGTCGAACGGATGATCCGGTACGTCTCTATTTAAGAGAAATGGGCGGTGTGGGGCTTCTCTCTCGTGAAGGTGAAATTGAGATTGCCAAGCGTATAGAAGCTGGTCGCGCAATGATGATAGGGGCGATTTGCGAAAATCCTCTGACTATTCGGGCTATTGTAGCCTGGCGTGATGCCCTTAACCAAGATCAGATGCTTCTTCGTGATATCATCGATATCGAATCCACCTATTCCCATGGCCCCTCTGATGAAGAAGCTGTTTCTGCAGACTTTGAAGCGGAAACCCTTTTAGTGGGAGATCCTCTTGTTGAAGAACCGTTAGAAGAAGAGGGTGAATTTGGTGATGAAGAGGGGGGTGGGCTTTCTATCTCCGCCATGGAAGAGTCTTTGCGCCCACAGGTCGTGGAGACATTTGATAATATAGCTAAAACTTATGCCAAACTTCGCAAATTGCAAGAGCAACGTTTAAAAACCCTTCAAGAAGGGAAAGCCGCCACATCTTCTATTGAAAAGAAGTATGAGGAGCATCGCCAGCAATTAATTGCACTGATGGAAGGCATTCATTTAAACGTCTACCGCATTGAGCAATTGCTGGAGCAGCTTTATACCCTAAACCGTAAGCTTGTCAGTCTTGAAGGGCGCCTTTTAAGGCTTACAGAATCTGCGGGGGTCAAGCGGGAAAGCTTCCTCCAACAATATCATGGGAGTGAACTGGATCCTGACTGGATTGCAAAACTTTCTATTCTTCATGAAAAAGCCTGGAAAAAATTCTTAGAAAAGCACACAGAAGAGGCACAAGAAATTCGCAATCTTATTGCCGAAATTTCTGCGGAATCAGGGCTTCCGATCTCTGAGTTTAGGCGGATCGTCAGTACGGTTCAAAAAGGAGAACGAGACTCCTCACGGGCAAAAAAAGAGATGATCGAGGCCAACCTGCGTCTTGTTATATCGATTGCTAAAAAGTATACGAATCGCGGCCTTCAGTTTTTGGATTTGATCCAAGAAGGCAATATTGGCTTGATGAAAGCCGTGGATAAGTTTGAGTACCGTCGCGGGTATAAGTTTTCAACCTATGCCACATGGTGGATTCGTCAGGCCATTACCCGGTCTATTGCAGACCAAGCCAGAACAATTCGTATTCCTGTGCATATGATTGAAACCATTAATAAATTGGTACGTACCTCTCGTCAGATGCTTCATGAAATTGGGCGTGAACCTACACCCGAAGAATTGGCTGTAAAACTTCAAATGCCCCTTGATAAGGTTCGTAAAGTGATGAAAATTGCGAAAGAACCGATCAGCCTTGAGACCCCCGTTGGAGATGAAGAAGACGGGCATCTTGGGGACTTTATCGAGGATAAAAACGCTGTTGTTCCTATGGAGGCAGCAGTGCTCTCAAATTTGAGGGATACAACAACCCGCGTTCTTGCCAGTCTTACGCCGCGTGAAGAGCGTGTGTTACGGATGCGCTTTGGCATTGGAATGAACACAGATCATACGCTAGAGGAAGTGGGGCAACAGTTTGCCGTAACCCGTGAGCGCATTCGCCAAATTGAAGCGAAAGCCTTGCGAAAGTTAAAGCACCCCAGCCGATCCCGCAAACTGCGGAGCTTTTTGGATACTTAAAAGGAAAATTATTATGATAAATCTAAATTTTAAATCGATAACCTCATTCGTCGTTCTTGCGTCCCTTGTTTGCGGGGGAGAAGCTGGAGCAAAAGGAGAAGAAGGGGCTGATGACCCTGCTGGAAGTCGGCAACCTGCTCCTCGGCGACCTACTCATGCGGAGCTGACTGCAGCTGCTGCTGAGGATGAGGCTACTATTGCTGATTTTTTGCAGAATATTCGGACTTTTCTGCAGACTGTTGCTCGTGTTCGGTCAGATATAAGAACTGCTACTCCTGGTAATACTTTATCTACTGAGGAGATTGATGCTCTTTATGCTCGTGCTGAGACTTTTCATAATGCTGCTGTCTCTACTGCTAATTCTGCTGATAGAGCTACTGCTTTAGAAGCTCTTACTGCTCTTACTGCTACTGCTACTGTTCTTTATAATGATTTTTCCACTTTTACAGATCGTTTGAGGGTAACTGATTAAGGAAAAAACGAAAAGAAATAATGCAAAATTATTTCCCCGGTTGTCCAAGAAGACACCCGGGTAAAAACAAAAGAGGAATTTTATCCAAATGGCTCGCATCAAATACCACTTTCCCCTTCAATATACAGGGAATGTGATTCTCTTTGTCTTGTGCGTGATGTTCTTTCTTCCGCTCGGTGTCGTCCTTGCCATTAAGAATATGAGGGTTATGCGAAAGGGGACGTATTTATCTCTCTCTTATCGAGGCAGTTATGGCTGGTTGATCTTTTGGGCCATATTCTTTTTCCCCATTACGCTTCTTATGTTGCTGCTTAAGGGCGTAGACGTTATCGAGTGGGACGTTTGAGAAGAATACATGGAGGAAGCTTTCTTCCCAGAGGCCATAATCAATGGCTTTCGGGGATATGAGTAGGACATTGGCCGACAGCCTCCCCTTCGGTCGTGTTATTTGTGTTATACTTGATATCACAGCTGCCTTTGCAGTAGCGCCCGCATTCATCCTTCGTCCATGAGTGACCTTTAATTTTACAGTCACACCAGGGCTTAGGAGGGGGTCCGCTCTGGTTCCTGGGGTTGCATTTACACACGCAGCACTTTGTCGCGTCAGCGTTTGCCAAGTCTGCAGAACTGAGTTGGCATACACCCAACGACAATACTATTAAAGATGTTCGGAGAAATTTTGTTTTATACATTTTGATATTCCTTTTGTATGGCTTCGGTTTAATGGCTTGTTCGGCTAACCATCAGCGAAGTCAGATAGATTACCATACTCGAGAAAGATTAAGATTTTGTTTACTGACTTGCTAAAAAAACTTTTTTATATGTTGAACTACAAGCTGTCTCACAAGTCCTTGAATAGAATGGGGCGAGTGATGGGAATTGAACCCACGGCCTCCAGTGCCACAAACTGGCGCTCTAACCAACTGAGCTACACCCGCCATAGGTAATAATAAGTAGTCAGTGATCAGAACGCTGTCAATAGCCTGCCAAACTGGCATCGCTATTTTTCACTGGAAATTAAGGACGTTTGGTCTTAAAGTACCCTTCATATAAACCAATAGGAAAGATATTATGCAAACCGTTCTCCTTGTTATTCACCTTTTGATCACCGCAGCAATGATTGGGATTATTTTAGTCCAGCGCAGCGAAGGAGGCATGGGCCTTGGAGGGGGAAATATGGGAGGGTTGATGACGACTCGAGGATCAGCAAACCTTCTGACCCATACAACAGCGATTTTAGCCGCTTGCTTTTTGGCTACGAGTCTTCTCCTTGCGATTTTAGCGAGTCATCAAAACCGCCCTTCGTCTATTTTGAGTTTTCTTACCTCTCCCCTTGTGGGAGAGGTCGTCGCGCAGAGCGCGGCGGGTGAGGGGTAAGGATAATTTTGTGGTACGATGATTGCTGTACACAGATTTCTTGAAAAGGATGGATTTAAGGTTATGCGTTTTTGGAATAACGAGGTGTTTAGTAATCTAGAGGGAGAATTAGAGATGCTTTTGAATTCCCCTCACCTGCCGCGATGCGGCGACCTCTCCCACAAGGGGAGAGGTTAGTTAATGGCGCGATTTATTTTTGTAACCGGTGGCGTGGTTTCTTCCTTAGGGAAGGGAATAGCGGCTTCAAGCCTTGGAGCCCTCCTTCAAGCCAGGGGATATAAAGTTCTTCTCCGAAAATTAGAGCCTTACATCAATGTTGACCCCGGCACCATGAACCCCTTCCAGCATGGAGAGGTTTTTGTCACAGAAGATGGGGCAGAAACAGACCTTGACCTAGGGCATTATGAGCGGTTTACAGGCGTGAATACAACGCGGTATGACGCTGTTTCAACAGGGCGCATTTACTCAGATGTCATTGCAAGAGAACGTCGCGGGGACTATCTAGGGGCCACGGTCCAGGTCATTCCTCATATTACGGATGCGATTAAAGAGGCCATTTTAAGAAATACAAAGGACGTCGATTTTGTTATTTGTGAGATTGGCGGAACCGTGGGTGATATTGAAGGTCTTCCATTCCTTGAGTCTATTCGTCAGCTGCGTAACGATTTAGGTTACCGGAATACCCTTTATATCCATTTAACTTTAGTACCTTATATTGCAACAGCGGGAGAGCTTAAAACAAAGCCAACCCAGCACTCGGTAAAAGAGTTGCAAAGCAAAGGGATTCAGCCCGATATTCTTTTGTGCCGCAGTGACCGAGAGATTGGCAGTGAAGAACGACGGAAGTTGGCCCTTTTTTGTAATATTAAGCCCTCTTGTGTTATTGAAGCTCTGGATGTTTCAACGATCTATCAAGTTCCTATCAGTTACCATCGTCAAGGTCTTGATTTGGAAGTGTGCAAACATTTTGGCCTTGAGGCAAAGACCTCGCCAGACCTTTCCATCTGGGAGGGTATTGTTGACACGCTTACGCATCCTTTAGGCAGTGTGACAATTGGCATTGTGGGGAAGTATACAGCGTTATTGGATGCCTATAAGTCTCTTCATCAAGCCCTCATCCATGGCGGAATTGCCAACAAAGTCCACGTCAATATTGAATGGATTGAATCTCATGATTTAGAAGAAGGAGGTAAGGTAACCTTACTCAAGCGCCTCTCTCACCTAGATGGCATTCTTGTTCCTGGAGGATTTGGAGAACGTGGAACAGCGGGAATGATTGCTGCCATTCAATTCGCTCGTGAGAAAAAAACTCCCTTCTTTGGAATTTGTTTTGGGATGCAATTGGCCGTTTTAGAGGCGTTGAGAAATATTGGACATTTTTCGGAGGCAAGTTCAACAGAGTTTGGTCCCGCCTCAATGCCCACTATTGCCCTCATGACCGAGTGGATGAAAGGGGATGAGGTACAGCAATATTTTCAAGGGAAAGACTTAGGTGGAACCATGCGCCTTGGAGCCTATGAATGTGAGATAGAGGGTGGCTCTAAATCCAATGAAATTTATAAGAGTTCTCTCATTTCTGAGCGCCACCGGCATCGATATGAAGTCAACACAACCTATCTTAGAGAAATAGAAAAATGTGGATTACATATTGTTGGCAAAACAAAAAATGGCGTGCTGCCTGAAATTGTGGAGCGGAAAGATCATCCGTGGTTTGTGGCAGTTCAGTTCCATCCAGAATTTAAGTCGCGGCCTTTCAGTCCTCATCCTTTGTTTGTGGCCTTTATTGACGCAGCCTTGAATCAAAATCGATTAATTTAATGAGATTAGGACTATTTTACCTCTCCCCTTGTGGGAGAGGTCGCCGCATCGCGGCGGGTGAGGGGAATATTTAATAAGCTTTTGTGTTCTGTGTGGATTAAGGTATATGTTTTTGAAATAACAAGGTGGCACGTGTCATTAGGAGATCGATTGAGAATGAGACGTACCTTAAGCCTCTCACCCGCCCCTTTGGGGCGATCTCTCCCGCAAGGGGAGAGGTAAAAATAAGTGATGACACGCCCTGATTTAGAAAATGAATTAAAGGATTTTTTATGACCCATCATGTAACCGTAAACAATCTTAAAATTGGCAATGATCTGCCCTTCACCCTTATTGCAGGGCCGTGTGTTTTAGAGAGTCGCGAGCATGCCCTTGAAATGTCTCACGCCCTTGTTGAGCTCACACAAAAGCTTGGGATTCCTTTCATTTATAAGACCTCTTTTGACAAGGCAAATCGGACGAGTTTGCAAGGTGTCCGCGGTCTTGGCCTTAAAGAAGCGCTGCCTATCTTTGCAGAAATTCGTGAAACATGGGGATGCCCCGTCTTAACGGATGTTCATGATGCGTCCCAGTGCGCCATTGTGGCCTCAGCCGTTGATGTGCTTCAAATCCCTGCCTTTTTATGCCGGCAGACAGATCTTTTGATTGCAGCTGGAAAAACAGGAAAAGCAATTAACATAAAGAAAGGGCAGTTTTTAGCTCCGTGGGACATGAAAAATGTCGTAAAAAAAGTCGAAGAAACAGGTAACAAAAACCTGATGGTGTGCGAAAGGGGTGTCTCCTTTGGATACAATACACTTATCTCTGACATGCGCGCTCTCCCTATCCTCGCTCAGACAGGGTATCCTGTTGTCTTTGATGCAACACACTCCGTCCAGCAACCAGGCGGACAAGGGACATCCTCCGGAGGCCAGCGAGAGTTTGTACCTGTGTTGGCCCGTGCGGCTCTTTCTCTAGGGATTGGCGCTCTTTTTATCGAAACTCACCAAGATCCGGATAAGGCCCCCAGCGATGGCCCCAACATGGTCAAGCTTAAAGACATGCCCGCCCTTTTGGAAACATGGAAGGCTTTTGACCACTTGGCGAAGGCGAATCCGCTGTCGTTGTAGGCCCGTGAAGTAACGCGTTAGCGTCATTGCGAGGAACGAAGTGACGAAGCAACCCAGTGAAACAAATTATGTCCGAAGGACATACAATAATGCTGTCATCCTGAACTTGTTTCAGGACCTCATGACAATGAGATCCCGAAATGAATTCGGGATGACACCCTTGCATTCCTTCGGAATAGTGATTTGTCCTGGGTTGCTTCGTCGCGCAAGCGCTTCTCGCAATGACGCTTCAACCTATTTTTTAATCCTTCCCTCTTGTTTTACTAAACTGAACGCACAATATAAAAAGAAAGAACCCTTTTGCATAAAACGGGGAATAAATAAAAGGATACCCAATGAACATTGACATATACACAGAAAGATCCCGGGGATTTATTCAGTCCGCTCAAACACTGGCGCAGCGAGAGGGGCATCAACGTATTCTTCCTCTTCACCTTCTAAAAGTCTTGTTAGATGACGAGGAGGGCTTGTGTGCGACGCTTATTAAAATGGCAGGAGGCGTCCCTGAAAAAGCCCTTGAACGCACGACGGAAGATCTCAACCGCCTTCCCAAAATAGGTGGCAGTGGAGCAGGGCAAGTCTTTCTTGCTCCTGAAACAGCTAAAGTCTTTGAATTGGCCGAAAATGAAGCCAAAAAAGCAGGGGACAGTTTCGTCACCGTTGAATTTCTGCTATATGCGCTTGCCCTGTCAAAAGATACAGACGCTGGAAAAATCCTCACAGACGCAGGAGCAACCCCTGAAAAACTTAAAACAGCGATTGAAGCCATGCGCAAAGGTCGTCGGGCGGATTCAGCAACGGCGGAATCCCAATATGATGCGCTAAAGAAGTATGCAACTGACCTGACGGCTCTTGCACGATCTGGAAAACTGGATCCAGTTATTGGTCGTGATGAGGAAATTCGACGCGTCATTCAGGTCCTGTCACGTCGTACAAAAAACAATCCTGTCCTGATTGGAGAGCCAGGTGTCGGGAAAACCGCTATTATAGAAGGTCTTGCTCACCGTATCGTTAAGGGGGATGTTCCTGAAGCCTTAAAAGGCATTTCGCTGATGTCCCTTGATTTGGGAGCCTTAATCGCAGGGGCTAAATATCGGGGAGAGTTTGAAGAACGGCTTAAAGCTGTTCTGTCAGAAATTACCCACGGCCAAGGAGATATGGTTCTCTTTATTGATGAGCTTCACACCCTTGTAGGGGCTGGGAAGGCGGAAGGTGCTATGGATGCATCCAATATGCTCAAACCCGCTCTTGCGCGGGGAGAGCTGCATTGTGTCGGTGCCACAACCCTTGACGAATATCGTAAACATATCGAAAAAGATGCGGCCCTTGCGCGGCGGTTTCAGCCCGTGTTTGTAGGGGAGCCGACTGTTGAGGATACGATTTCTATTCTGCGGGGACTCAAGGAAAAATATGAACTTCACCATGGGATTCGTATTACAGATGGAGCGATTGTAGCGGCTGCAACATTGTCGAATCGCTATATTACAGACCGATTTTTGCCGGATAAAGCCATTGATCTGGTGGATGAGGCGGCAAGTCGTCTTCGGATTGAAGTTGACTCTAAACCGGAAGAAATTGATGAGCTTGATCGTCGCATTATCCAGCTTAAAATTGAACGAGAAGCGTTAAAAAAAGAAAAAGATCAGGCCTCTAAAGATCGCTTAGAAAAATTGGAAAAAGAACTTGCTGATCTTGAGTCCGAAACCAATGTGTTAACGTCTGCGTGGCTTGCCGAAAAAGAAAAGTTAGCGGGATCCCAAAAGGTCAAAGAGATTCTCGACAAAAGCCGCAATGAGCTTGAAATTGCGAGAAGGCGCGGTGATTTAGCGCGTGCGGGAGAGTTGATGTACAGCATCATTCCCAATCTTGAGAAAAGACTTGAGGAAGAATCCCACCACACCCAGCAGCATATCCTTCGAGAAGAAGTCACGGATAATGATATTGCAGCGATTGTATCAAAATGGACAGGGATTCCTGTCGATAAAATGCTGGAAGGAGAACGTGATAAACTCCTTAAAATGGAAGAAAATCTTCAAAAGCGTGTGGTGGGGCAAAATGAGGCTGTGATTGCTGTTAGCCAAGCCGTAAGGCGTGCGCGGGCAGGTCTACAAGATGTAAATCATCCAATTGGCTCTTTTCTCTTCCTAGGCCCCACAGGTGTGGGAAAAACGGAACTTTGCAAGGCGTTGGCTGAATTTCTTTTTGATGATGACACAGCCATGACACGTCTTGATATGTCCGAGTTTATGGAAAAGCATTCAGTGTCGCGCCTCATTGGAGCCCCTCCTGGATACGTTGGATATGAAGAAGGGGGAAGCTTAACAGAATCCGTACGTAGACGCCCCTATCAGGTTATTCTCTTTGATGAAGTCGAAAAAGCACACCCGGATGTATTTAATATTTTGCTCCAAGTTCTTGATGATGGGCGACTCACAGATGGACAGGGGCGAACGGTTGATTTTCGGAATACCCTTATTATTATGACCTCAAACCTTGGAAGTGCTATCTTGAGCGAACATCAAGGAGACCCCTCTGAGAAGGTGAGGGCGCAGGTAATGGAGGTGGTACGGGCCTCCTTCCGACCTGAATTCCTTAATCGCATTGATGAGATTTTGCTTTTCCGACGCCTTTCTCGAGAAGATATGAATGGGATTGTAAAGATTCAATTGCAACATCTCTTGAAGCTCTTGAAAGACCGAAAGATTACCCTTGAGGTGGATGATTTGGCACTCACATGGCTGGGGGATCAAGGGTATGATCCTGCCTATGGGGCGCGGCCCTTGAAACGTGTTATCCAACGCGAGCTTCAAAATCCACTTGCGACTCAAATTTTAGAAGGCAAGATCCATGATGGGCAAAAAGTACTCGTGACTGTCGGAAAAGGTGGGCTTGAGATAAGGTGAGAGGTCTTTACCGCTCACTTTATCTCAATTTTAGATGAACCTTAGCATTTGATTGAGGATGACAACTCTAAAAAGTTCGATTAATTAATTTGACTTTAGTTAAAAAACAGTTAAAATGCGAGGCAATTCAGGAGTTGCCATGATTTTAAAAAAACGATATATAAGCGCACTTTTAGCATGTGGAGTTAGCCTTACTTCCTGTGAAACTCCTCAAACATATGCAACTCTTAAAGGGAAGGCGCCTTTTTCTTCTCTTAAATCTAAAAGGCAGGTATCCCCTGCGGTTCTGCAGGCGTTTCAACTTTTGAAAGAGGGGAAATACCAGGAAGCTTCTAGAGTTATTAATGCATCTCTCCAATCTCATCCAACAAGTGCTGTTTTCCACATTCTTAATGGTATTGCCTATGAGAAATTAGCAGAAAATGGAGATGGAACAAGTCTTGAGCTTGCAGCTATTGGATATCAAGGGGCTATAAATCTTGAACCTTCCAACGTTTTTGCCATCGTTCAGCTGGCAAAGTTAAGATATAATGCAAAAGAGTATGATGCGGCCCAAGAACTTTTCGCAAACGCACTTTTATTCAAACCCAATGATGCAAACCTTTTGCATGAGCTTGCAGCAGCTTCTTACTATAATTACGATATTAAAACGGCTCTGTCTGCGATTACACAAGCGGTAAAATTAAAACCAGAAGATGCCTTAATTCATCGCTCTGCGGCTATGATTTATGCGGCCTTAGGCGATATTAAGACAGCTAAAAAACATTTTGCTATTTTCAAGAAAAAACTAGGGGATGATCCTGCTGTCGCCTATGTGTCTAGTCGGTTGAATGATTGGTCTTCTGTTTATAATAGCGGAAAAGTTCGACTTGCGGCGGCGACATCATCTCTTCCGCCTCCACCCCCGCCTCTTTTTGATTCTCATTCAGCTGAAGAAGGAAAAGATATCGCAGAAAGCCGAGAGAAGGACAAGCAGAACGCACAAACGAAGAATAGCCCACAAATTATTATAGATTGCTATCTTCTACGGATGGAAGAGGACAATAATACAACTAAGGGAAACAATATTCTAAATGCCGCTTCAGTTACGCTTGCTCCAACGGGTTTTTCAAGTTTTACTGGAAGGCTTAGAGGAGCTGCAAGTAGCGCTCTTGCTCCAGGTAAAGGTACTGACACCGTTACCAACACAACTAGCACTATCACTAACAGCAGCATTACTACTCCTACACTACTTGCACCGTCAACTGTGGCTCTGAGTAATGCTGGTGGAGTTTCAGGCCATATATTTTCGACAGGGATTACGTTATCGGGGGTAAGCTATCTTCTTAATATTGCGAATGCTTCGGTAAATCGTACAGAACTCATAAGTCGTCCGTCTTTAATGACTTTTCTCAAGAAGCAATCTACTTTTTTCTCAGGGCAAGAGCTTATTGCTGGGCTTACGGGAGCATATTCCGGAACTCTTGTAAAATACCCTGTAGGAACTACTCTTACGATTACGCCAGAATCTTTAGAGGGCGACCTGCTGACTTTAAATATCGGGATTGAGGGTGCTCTTACTTCAGCAAATGCTCAAATTACCAACGCTACAGTTTCGGTTACAAAAACAAACATTAATACCTTTGTAAAAATACGTATGGGAGAAACGTTAATGTTAGGTGGTATGTATGAGCGGTTTGAGACATTTCAAAAGAATGGCTTTCCAGGTCTTGAAGATATTCCGGGTCTTCAATACCTGTTTTCTAATGAAACGACGGGTTTTATACGTCGCTCAGTTATGTATATGATTACACCGCGTTCCCCAGATCTTGTAAAAAGTGCTGTTGATCGTGCCATGTCAAGAGAATGTAGGGACTCTTACCTCAAAGAACTTGAAACTCGAAATCCAGATTGGTTCAACCCTAGTTCGAACATGGTTTCTGCTTTTCAATACCTCAGGAACGATCCAATGATTTACTACGAGTTTCGAACAGGTGACGTTCTTCCTCCAAGCTGGGGTTGGGAACCTACGACGCTTAATAAGCTTGATGAGCTGGAAAGCTTTTTATATTATTAAAAATTCAACCAACCCTTGTCATCCTTGGGCTAGAAAAGGTTTGTTTTTCGAAGGAAAACATTACCTTTTCTTGAACCGAGGATCTTGCCTCTTTTGAGGAGATCCTCGACGAAGAAGTTCTAATACCATTTCGCATTTTCAATAGGTGGATATTCTGGATTGCTTCGCTTCGCTCGCAATGACGGAAATTGGCGTCATTGCGAGGAGCCAAAGGCGACGAAGCAACCCAGTTTTGTCTGCCACTTGATTGATAAGTGGTATAAGATTTGCATTGCAAATCAAGAACTTATACCATTTACAAAAATTAGATGATATAATATACTGATCTTCAGGAATAACAAGAAGGTCAGAAAATGGCACGTCCCCTCCATCTCCCCCAGTACTTTGAGAAAGAAGATTTTAAGGCTCTATACAAGACTCATGGCCAGAAGAAACAAGGGCTGAGGCTGCTGGCTCTCCGGTATATTCAGGAGGGTAAGAGCGTAAAAGAAACAGCCTCATTGCTTTTAAAAACGGAATACACAATTAGAGAGTGGATCCATTTATATGCGGAAGGGGGTATGGATAGCTTGCTATCAATTCGTCCAGGAAGGGGCCGAAACTCAAAGCTTTCTGCTCTTGATGAGGTTCAGCTCAAAGATGAGATTGCGGGCCTTACGGACTCTTTAAAAGGTGGGCGCTTAAGAGCCGAAGACATAAGGGGTCTTATTCAATCGAAATTTAAAGTGGAGTACGGCCTATCAGGCATATATCCCCTGTTGCATCGATTAGGATATTCCTGGATTACAGCAAGGTCGGTTCACCCTAAGGCAGATAAAAATCTCCAAGATTCTTTTAAAAAATGAGTTTAGCTCACTTGTTTTAGAAGCCATTCCAGAGGGGACCCCTTTGGATAAAGTGCAGGTTTGGTTCCAAGATGAAACCAGAATAGGACAACAGGGATCTTTGAGTCGCCTGTGGGCGCAAAAGGGCACAAGACCACGCGTTGTTAGGCAACAACAGTTTATGTACCAATACATCTTTGGAGCTATTTGTCCTGAAGCGCAGACAGCAGCTGCCATTATTGCCCCAACTGCAAATGGAGAGGCGATGCAACTTCATTTGGAAGAAATATCTCTTCATATTCCGATCGGAAAGCATGGAGTAATCGTTATGGACCGAGCAGGTTGGCATATCAATCAGTTGCTTCGAATTCCAGAGAATATCAGCATTCTTTATCTACCTCCTTATTCTCCTGAGTTAAATGCACAAGAGTCAGTTTGGAGGGTTCTTAAAGACAGATTCTTTAATAATCGAGTTTATCAATCAACCGAAGAAATAGCAGATATTGCCTGTAAAGCTTGGAATACATGGATAAAAAATCCAAATGAAATCGCGTCCCTTTGTCAGCGAAGCTGGGCTAAATTATGCTAACTATTTTTTATAAATGGTATTATAGCCCGATGATGACAACCGGGGAAATAATTTTGCAATTACCTCTGCACACAATTACCTCTGCACATAAGGAAATTTTATTTTTCTCCCCTTTACCATCGTATACACAAAAGGAACGGCAAAAAGGGTAAAGAAGGTACCGCCTAAAAGACCTCCAACCAAAACTAAGCCAATTTGTTGTCGACTTTCAGCTCCCGCCCCACTTGCAAGGGCAAGGGGGATTGATCCCAAAACCATCGCCCCGGTTGTCATCAGAATCGGCCGCAAGCGCATACGTGTTGCTTGAAGGGCGGCATCAACAACAGAAAGGCCCTCTTTCCGCTGCTTATTGGCAAACTCCACAAGCAAAATGCCATGTTTTGTGATGAGACCCACTAGGGTAATCAAACCCACTTGGCTAAAAATGTTCAACGTTCCGCCCGCGAGATAAAGAGCTAAAAGCGCCCCCGTCATGGAAAGGGGAACTGTCACCATAATCAAAAGCGGGTCTAAAAGACTTTCAAACTGAATGGCAAGAACAAGGTAGATAAAAAGAAGCGCCGCGCAGAACATCATATACATCTCGCCTTGTGAGTCCAGAAACTTCCGGAGATTGCCCAGAGCCTCCCATTGAAACGTAGGGGGAAGCGTTTCTTTCATCGCCTGCGTTATGAGAGTGAGTCCTTTCTCCATATGACAATCCGGCATTAAGTTGGCACTCAAGGTTGAAGACCGCATTTTATTCAAGTGTTTAAGTTCAGTTGGTACTGCCGTTTCCGCTATTGTGATGAAATTACTTAAAGGCAAGAGAGTCTGAGATGTCTCAGATTTGACATAAAAATTTCCAACATCGCGCAAATCATGTTTTTGCGTATCGAGCGCATGGATCACAACCTTGTAATGTTTCCCTTCTTTTTCAAATGTAATCGTACGATGACCGCTCAGCATGATAGAAAGGGTTTCCGCAATATCGTCCCCTTTTACCCCTAAAAGAGCTGCTTTCTTGCGATCGATGGTAACGTTGAGTTGTGGGACCCCTACAAACAGGTCATGATAGACAAAGGCAAAGCAAGGAAACTCCTTTATTCTTTTGACAAGCTTATCCATATCTTTTTCAAGAGTTGCATAACTTCCTGTCGTCTTAATCCCCATTTGAAGTCCAGATTGTCCTCCCGTCATAAGACCTTGGGGCGGGAAAATATTCACCTGTGCACCAGCGATGGATTTTGCTTGTCTATCCAGATCCGCGAAAATCTCTAGAAAGCTTCGTTTACGTTTTCCCCAAGGTTTGAGGGTCACGCCCCCAAAAACTTCTGACCGACGCGTAACTGTAAAACTCCCTTGACTTTCTGGGATTGATGTCAAAAGCGTTTCTAATTTTTGTGCATAAGAAAACATGGTCTCGAGCGTTGCATTTGCAGGGCCATGAACGACAGAGAGAATAACCCCTTCATCTTCTTGAGGCGCCATTTCGGAGGGAAGTTTTGTAAAAAGAAAAATGCCACTCAGAAAGACGAGGAGCAAAAACCCTGATAGAACTTTAGGGTAGGTTAAAGCTTTTTGCAGGGCTTTTTGATACCCCTCTTCCACTTTTGTAATCCCCTCTTCAATCAGCCTTGAAACTTTATGTCTATTTTCTTTTTTCTTTGAAGACAGAAGCATTGCACACATCATCGGGGAAAGGGTTAACGCCACAACCCCTGAAATGAGAACAGCCCCCGCAAGAGAGACCGCAAATTCTGCAAATAATTTTCCTGTCAATCCTTGGGCAAAAGCGATAGGTGTATAAACACTCGCTAACGTGATGGTCATGGCAATAACGGCGAAACCAACTTCTCGCGCTCCCTTAAAGGCAGCCTCAAGAGGCGTCAATCCCCGTTCAATATGACGATGAATATTTTCAAGAACAACAATGGCATCATCCACAACAAGACCAATCGCAAGAACCATAGCCAAAAGGGTAATGGTATTAAGAGAACAATGAAAAGCATACAAAAATGCAAATGACCCAATCAGCGATACAGGAATCGTCAGAAGAGGAATTAAAGCAGCTCTTGGTGAGTGAAGAAAGAAAAGGATAATAAGAAGAACCAAAACAATGGCTTCAAAAATAGTCATCATAACCGCCTTAATGGAGGCTTCAATAAACATGGACTTATTATACTCCATGTCCAGATTCATCCCATCAGGCAACGTTTTTTTAAGAGAGGTCAAGACATGAGAGACAGTCGTTGAGATGTTCAGAATATTTCCTCCCGAGGCTTTTTTAAAGGCAAGAAAAACCGTTGGCTTTTTATTACAGCGAGAAATGGACTCCTGTTCATTAACGTCCCTTCCAAGATGAAGGGTTGCTAAATCTTTTAACCGAACAAGATGACCGTGATCATTCGTAATGATGAGCTCTCCCATAGTTTTTGGTGAATTGAAAGAAGACTCCATAACAATATTTACATACCGCTTTCCTTTTATAATGCTCCCTGCGGGCAGGTCTTTACTCTCTTGTGTAAGAACCTGTATGATATCGGTGACTGCCAAATTATAAGCTTTGAGTTTTTCTCGATCTAGGCGTACTTGCATGGTCGTTGCATTCCCCCAAAGCTCCACACTTCCCACACCTGGCAAGGATTCAAAAACAGCTTTAAGATTACGATCTGCATAATCATAAAGCTCAAGCTCAGGGATATGGGGACTTGAAAAACTCAAGTACAGAAAGGGATCTTGATTGGCAGCGTTTTTGCTTATGGCAGGATCATCACAGTCTTTTGGCAAAGAACTTCGTATTTGACTCACTTTCTCTCGTGCATCAGAAGCGGCTTCATTGATGGAAACCCCTTCTCTAAAATAGAGGGTGATTTGACTTTGTCCTGTTTTGCTCGCGGACTCCATATAATCAAGGCCCGGCGTGCTCGCCAGCGTTTCTTCTAGAATATTTGTGATTTTTGATTCAACAACGGCAGGAGCGGCTCCATGATAATGGGTATCAATTGTCAAGACCGGCTCTTCCACTTCTGGATACTGCTGGAGAGAAAGATTTGTATAGGATAGAAAACCTATAATAATGATCATAAGGCTCAGCGCCGTAGAAAAAACAGGGCGCTTAATTGCCAGGTCAGTAATAAACATTTACTCTTCGCCTTTCAAGTTCCGGGGTCGTTGCCCGTCGGGATTCGTCCTCTGTCACGTATAAGAATACGCTCATCGGACTCACCACTCGGGCGCCTACCCGACTCCTTGAAATCCTTTGAGTGTGGCCCTTTTTCTCCCACAATCACATCTCCATCATGGATCTTATCCTGCCCTTCAAGGACAATCTCATCTCCCATCTGAAGGCCTGAGAGAACTTCTGCTTGATCATTTGTGCGGGTGCCTAAGGTGACTCTTGTTAAAACGGCCTTGTCTCCCACTTTTTTATAGACCGCTGGGCCCTCGGGACGGGCAAGAAGCGCTTGTTCTGGTACAAGAAGAGAGGTGGCCCCCTTTTGGTGAGGAGACGCTTTGGGGGAGACCTGCGCGTAAAGGCCAGGAATGAGACGTTTATCTTTATTGTCAAAAGTGGCATAAACCATAACGCTCCGCGTTTTTTCATTTACGCTTGGGTCAATGGCCTCAATCTTTCCTTCAAACGTTTGATCTGGATAAGCATCAGTCATAGCCGTTACAGGATCTCCTACTTTTATCATCCCTAGTTCCGTTTGAGGGAGCTGAAAGACCAAACGCATGGGATCAAGATCTTGAAGTCTTACAAGCTCATCTCCTGAAGCAACATAAGCGCCCTTTGAAACCTTTTTCATCGATAAAACCCCTGAAAAAGGAGCCACAATTTTAGTCTTACTCAACTCTTCTTTTGCAAGTTCAAGTTCAGCGCTATTAGTTTCAACGTCTGCTTCTGCGCGTTCAAGATCGGCAGCGCTTATAAAGTCTTGTGCCCTTAGCTTTGCTTTACGGGCTAAGCTACTTTTGCTGACCTTCAGAGCTGCTGCGGCTTTTTTTACTTTCGCAACTTGTTCCTTAGCATTCAGGCTAAAAAGTTTTTGATTTTCTTTAACGCTGTCCCCCTCATGAAAATGAACGGCATCTATATGCCCTGCACTTTCAGCTTTTACGGTTACATCATTATAGGGGGTGAATGTCCCGACACTTACCGTACACTCTTTGAGACAGCCTTCCTTAACCTCCGTAAGGACAACCGCTTGAGGGAGCATCGGCATCTGCGCCTCGACGCTTGAGAGACAGAAGAGAAGGCACAGCAGTGTAGCAGTGTAGCTGCATAGTGGTGTGGCTGTATAGCGATGTGACGGTGCAGCAGCGTAACGATAATGAGAAAGTCTTTGTGGACAAAACATGTTATTTTTCCTTGTCTTTTTTTTGCTTACTGTTACACCGTTACACTGCTACACTGAAGACAAATGAGTATAAGACCAAAGAGAAAATAAAGGAAGAGAATAGATGTTTCTCATCGACAGCCACTGCCATTTAGATTATGAACCGATGGTGAGTGATATAAAGGGCACACTTAACCGGGCTCACGATAAAGGGGTGAAAACATTTCTGACGATTTGTACAGAACTTGGGAAAATTCCCCTCCTTAAAAAAATAGCTGAAACGCACGAGAACGTCTTTTTCACCGCGGGTGTCCATCCCCATGAAGCTGACAAAACTCTTCCCTCACAAGAGCTTTACACATACCTCACAAAAGAAGCGCGCCATCCAAAATTGGTAGGATTTGGAGAAACAGGTCTTGATTATTACTATGCACACAGCCCTAAAGAAAAGCAGCATCTAGCCTTTCAAGCCCATATTGAGGCCGCCTGCGATCAAGATCTTCCTCTTATTGTGCATACACGGGACGCAGAAGCAGACACCATTGATCTTTTAAAGACGATCGGACAAGAGAAGGCACGTGGAGTAATGCATTGTTTTTCAGGGAGTGCCTGGCTTAGAGATCAAGCCTTAGAGCTTGGGTTTTATATTTCTGTTTCAGGGATTTTCACCTTCAAAAGGGCACAAGATTTAAGGGACATTTTAAAAGACGTTCCTTTGGAGAGGTTGCTCTTGGAAACCGACGCGCCGTACCTTGCGCCTGAACCTTACCGCGGAAAATCAAATGAGCCTGCGTTTATGATAGAAACAGCTCAGAAACTCGCAGACGTAAAAGACGTGAGTCTTGAGACGATTGCAAAGCACACAACTCAAAATTTCTTAACCCTTTTTTCAAAGGTAAAGGGTATCAACTTTACCTCTCCCCTTGTGGGAGAGGTCGCGATCCCGAAGGGGAGCGGGTGAGGGTCTTCACCTCTCCCCTTGTGGGAGAGGTCGCAGCAAAGCTGCGGGTGAGGGGTATTAGTAATAAGTAAAAATAGAATAGAAATAAAAATGCTTTTAACATTCAGAAAAATATATAATAAATATACCCCTCACCCGCAGCTTTGCGGCGACCTCTCCCACAAGGGGAGAGGTAAAATTCAGAAGGGTGTTATATGCGTGTAACAATATTAGGCTGCGGAGCTTCAGGCGGCGTCCCTCTCATCACAGGAGAATGGGGGAGGTGCGACCCGCACAATCCAAAAAACAAGCGACGCCGTGCCTCAATTTCTGTCAAAAAAAAGGACACAACGCTTCTTGTCGATACCTCTCCAGATTTGCGGGAACAGTGTCTTTCTGCCCATATAAGAAAAATTGACGCTGTTTTATATACGCATGATCATGCAGATCATACCCATGGCATTGATGATTTAAGATCTTTTCTGCACACCCATAAGATTCCCATCCCTCTCTATGGAGATCAAGGGACAATTGACTTTTTAAAAAGTCGCTTTGGATATGCCTTTCCTCATGAGGAATTAACGCCAGATATTTATCGCGCGTTTGTGGCTCCTCATATTATTGAAGGCCCCTTTCAAGTTGGGGATATTTTTGTGCAACCTTTTACCCAAGGCCATGGGTATTCCACGTCATTGGGCTATCGTTTTGAAAAGATCGCGTATTCAACAGATGTGGTAGAATTCGGAGAAGAAGCATTCCGAGCCCTTGAAGGAGTTGAAGTGTGGATTGTGGATTGTATTGCCCTGGATCCTCGCCCCACCCATTCTCACCTTGCAAAAACACTTGAGTGGATCAAACGCGTCCGTCCCCGCCACGCCTATTTAACCCATATGTCCCATCTTCTTGACTATGAAAAACTTTTAAAAGACCTCCCCAAAGGCGTTGAACCCGCTTATGATGGATTGGTGATTGAGGTGTGAGGGGAAGCGTCATTGCGAGAAGGGGCGAAGCCCCGACGAAGCAACCTAGTAAACATACTCAAGCCCGAAAGGCTTGCAATTTGTTTTTTAAAAATCTATTGCACAACTTCATTCCTGCGGAATAGATCTTTAACTGGGTTACTTCGTCGGGGCTTCGCCCCTTCTCGCAATGACGGTTAAGTACTTGTATTGAATCAGCTTAAGTGTGTTCTCTAATTTAAGAAAAAATGTATTCCTTCGGAATAATTATTTTACCCCCAACATCAGCTCATTTTTCTCTCATCGCTTAATAATACGCCTTTTGTTGGTGTTGGTGTTGCAATTGGAGAAGACTTTCTTGTTGTTCACCCCGCCACATCCCTGACGACCTGTTCACCCCCAAGAATTTCCTTCACCCGCATGGCGAGATCACTCAAACTAAAGGGTTTTGCAAGAAACGAGACCTTGGCTTCATCGCTCAACTGCTTATGAAATGTATCTTCGGTATAGCCTGAGATAAAAAGAACCTTGGGGTTCACATCAAGTTGGTTCATTTCCTTGATAAACGTTGGGCCATCCATTTGAGGCATCACCACATCAGAAATAATAAGGTCTATTTTTTCTTCATTAGATTTCATAAAGTCCAAGGCGTCACTTCCATTGATCGCTTCAATGACTTTATACCCTTTGCCTCTTAACGCCCGTGCGCTGAAAAGTCTGACCGCATCCTCATCTTCAACAAGTAAGATTGTACTTGACCCTGTTAAGTCCTGGGGAAGTGCTTTTTCTCGCGTAAGAGGAGCAGCTGTTTTAACTTCATCCGAGACATAGGGAGGCAAATAAATACTAAAGGTTGTCCCTTCTCCTACTGTTGAGCTCACATGAATGAAACCGCCGGTTTGTTTGACAATGCCATAAACCGTTGACAGGCCCAGACCTGTGCCTGACCCTACCTCTTTCGTCGAAAAGAAAGGATCAAAGATACGATCAATAATTTCTGGCTTAATCCCCGTGCCTGTATCAGAAATTTCCACAAGCACATAGGATCCAGGAGGAATAACGTCATGACCATACCGCTTTGCTTTTTTTAACTCATAATTTTGAGTCGTAACGGTAATTGTTCCACCACCCTCCATAACGTCCCGAGCGTTTACTGCCATATTGATGATCACTTGTTCAAATTGCCCTTGATCAACAAGCACAAGACCCAAATCACGGGCATGCTTTATCTTCAGCTCAATGTTAGATCCGATAAGGCGACGCAGAAGCGCTGAAAGCTCTGCTAAACATTCCGTAATATCCAAAACCTTAGGTTGAAGGGTTTGTTGACGCGAAAAAGCAAGAAGCTGACGGACAAGATTTGCTGCTCGATTCGCATTTTGTTTGATTTGCATGACATCCGTAAAGGACTGATCTCCTGGGGTATGACGGAGAAGTAAAAGGTCACAAAATCCAATCATCGCCGTTAAAAGGTTGTTAAAGTCATGGGCAATCCCCCCCGCAAGCTGGCCGACTGCCTGCATTTTTTGAGACTGAACCAACTGACTTTCAAACCTCTTTTGTTCGGTGATGTCCTGAATTTGAACAAACAGGCCTTTTTGATTTTTAAGAGAAAGAATTGCGAGATACGCAGAGATAATGGACTCACGCGCATCTTTTAAATGAATTTCAAGAGGTGTTACCTCTTCTTTTCCATTTAAAAAAGCAGCAAACGCATTTTTGACTTCTTCTCGTTGAAAATCAGCCACAAAGTCCAAGAAAGAAACGCCCCGAGAGGAGGTGCCTTTTGGCCAACATTGAGTGCGAAATAAGATATTTGAATCTTGAATAATTCCCTTTTCATCTAAACACACAACGGGCAAGGGGCTTATATCCAAAACGCGGCTTAAGTCATTTTGATTAGCAAAAGGAGAATGCAAATGAGCCAAAGAATAGGTGATGAATCCATTCTCTAAAGGAATTTGCGTTTGTTCCAGAAAGACACTTTTGACACGAGATGACGATGTCAAAAATTCACATTTTCCTTGAATCTCAAATGATTTTAGACCGTCTTGAGGCCGCGATTTTGCAATGAATTTTGCAAGAGGAGCTCCCACCATCTCGGATCGATCGTACCCTAACCAGCCTGCAAATTTTTCGTTGCAGAATGCTATAAGCCCCTTGTCAGTGAGGGAAAATACTCCCTCAGGCGCAGAATCCATCAGCAAGGTAAGGGCGTTGATTTGAGAAAGGTATGTTGACTGCTCACTTTTCTCAGAGCTCATATTATAGCAATGCCACAAGGCCTGTTTGCCGAGAGGAAGGCTATGAATGCGCCATATTTCTGTCTGATCTCCCCGCGCAAGACGCAGGGTTTCTATAACGTCTATAGACCGATGGAGGCCATCCAGAAGACGCGCCAAAGCTTCTTGACTGTCTTCAGAAATAACAGCACTTTTAAGTATTGCAAGACTTTCGGCCCACCAGCATTCCTCACTGGCTTTTTTATTGCCATAAGAAAAATGCAGGTCGGGAGTAAAAATAAGAAGAGGTGTTAAAACTTTTTCATAAGCGATGGATTCTATTTGCTGTTTTTTCGTTGCTAAGTTCAGCTTTTCAAGCTTCACAAACAATAAAATAATCATCCCTGCCGCACTTCCCGCCATAAGAATGACGAAGGGAAAGAATTCATGTTGTCCCGAAAGGGCTGCCATCACTCCGCCTAAAAGGACGATCAACGCAACATTGGCAAGGCAAAGAGCTCCTATAAGCCCTAGTCCCTGAAAATGAGGAGAGGTTGCTGTCAAAAGATGTTTTAAAGATGCCTGAAGTCTTATCTGCACTTTATTTATTTTCTTTTTATTTTTCCCAAATAGTTTCTCAACAACTACCCCAAAAAGTCAAACAAAAAGATTTTTACGCGAAGAAGAGAAGGAGTTTCCTTGATCGTAATTATTCACTACGTCTACCCTGACCCTGTGTTGTACTCGAGCTAGACGTCCTTAATTTGCGAAGCAAATTTTAGGACTTCTTCATCGAGGATCTCGTTAATGGAGGCAAGATCCTCAATGAAGGAATACTAATGTTTTCTAACGAAAACAAAGCATTCCTAACTCGAGGATGACAAGGATGTGATGAATTACTCTTGACCTTTTCTTGGACATCACGTAAAAAAAGATAAGAATTAAAGTAAGGATCAGTACGATGGCTCGTGAATGCGACATTACAGGCAAAAAGGTGATGAGCGGTAATAACGTCTCTCATGCTAATAATAAGTCCAGGCGTACATTTTCGCCTAACCTTCAACACGCTTCTTTTGTAAGCGAAGCCTTGAATACAAAAGTGCGCTTACGGGTATCCACATCAGGGTTAAGAACCGTTGAGAAAAACGGCGGCATTGATGCGTTTTTAAAATCCACATCGAATCGGAAGCTAACGGCAACGGCACGGCGGCTGAAGAAGTTAGTGAGCAATGTAGCAGTGTAGCAGTATCCTTACCTCTCCCCTTGTGGGAGAGGTAAGATTCTTACTGCTACACCGATCACTGTTTTGCTAAAAATAACGCCGACAGCTTACTATCCTTGAGCTTGCTCCCGCGGGACGACCCAAACTCAAAGGCATAGGCATCCTTTAAACAGGACCCAAAAATCCCTGCGATTGTTGAAATAATACCAACCGCTTCCCCCGGCAAACTGATCCGATAAATAGTAATGGTCAGAAGACACGCAATCAGGCCAAGGGCTGCTGAAATCACCATAATATCAGCGCGTAAGTTGACTCGCCCTGCATTTGCAAGGGCAATATCACGAAGGCGCGCGCTTTCCCGATCTTTATAGTCAGCCATTTCCAGCTCTTGATCCAGCTTCAGAACTGCTTGCTGAAATTGGATAAGCACTTGCGGGTCGGCTTTGAGGGCCTGAAAAATCTGAGACGCTTCCTTTTCACCCGTCACATTGTGGGCAATATCAACAACTTTATGGGCGACCTTTTCGCCTTGCTCTCCATTGATCCACCGACCAATAATGGGTGCAAACTCTGAAAGAGCAGCAGCAAAAGGGAAGAAGGGAAAAGACATGTCAGGAGCCAGGGGTCAGGGTATCAGGAGTCAGGAAAGAAGACAATCCTGATCCCTGTTTCTGATCTCTGTTTCCTGACCCCTGATTCTGATCTCTGTTTCCTGATCCCTGTTTCTGATCTCTGTTTCCTGATCCCTGTTTCTGATCTCTGTTTCCTGACCCCTGATACCCTGAGTCCTGAAGCCTGTAAAACACATGTCTCCCCAATCGGACTCGTACTTTACTTGCTTTTGCCCAATAGGGTTTGACAGAGGTAGCGTGATAATGGTCCGCCCCTCGGGTTAAATCCGGCCACAGATTAAGGGCTACTTTTTTAGCAACTGTTTGTGTAATTCTAAAAAGAGGATCCTTTTCAAGATCTTCTTCTTGGATAAGAGACCGGTTTGGATCTCCCTGATCCCAGCAAGAAAACTGGCGCGGTTTTAAGCAAACCTCCGTTACGGTAAGACCATATTTTTTATGGCCTTTAACCCGATTGAGAATCACGTTCCCAACAGCAATAAAGGCGGAAACGCCCACCGTAGCGTATTCACCGCGCGCTTCACCATAAAGAGTACGGGCGAGAATATCAAAATCATGGTCTGTCATAAGAAATGTCTCCTTTTATAAGATGTTTCCACATCTTTCCATCAAAAAAGATCAATGTGGGGCCTTCCTTCTCCATCAAAAGTGCGAGTTTCCCCAAAGTCTCAACCGCAGGTAGGGTTGCTTTTTCATAGAGAAGAAGAGCGGGGGAAGGGCGGGGAAATCTTAAAATTTCTTGAAAATGGGAGGTATCTTGCTCCCAATGGTGACTTGAATGCGCCGAGACGCAGTAATAAAGTCCATTGTCATGACTCACCACATCCAAAGTTTGATAGGTCGTCTGTGGCGCCCAAGGTCCACGCGGCGTAAAGATTGCTTTGGGCAAGGAAAACGTACCAAAATCCGTTCCAAATGTGCCAAGAATTTTCATTGTGTCTCCCTGTGCACGGATTTGGCCAATGCCTTCTCCCGAGTCAAGATGAGCTTCAAGAACTTTGATACGCTCCTCAAGCTCTTTGAAATTGCCATCCATTTCTTCAACTGTAAGGGGGGCGCCTTTTTGAGTGCGATAGGTGATCATGGTAAATTTCTCCTGATGTGTTAACCTCTCCCCTTGTGGGAGAGGTCGCTCCCGAAGGGAGCGGGTGAGGGGGAGCAAAAATCAGTGAATGACGTCATTCACTGATTCCTGACTCCTGAAATGAACATTCACAACTGCCTCATACCCAACCACAGGCTCACAAAGCGTGGAAACATAACGAATAGGACCAAACTCTGTTCTCACAGAGAATGTAGCGCTTCCAGAAGCCAAGACAGCGCTCAGGCTTAGGTATTCTTCTTCTCGTGGACTTGGTGTGAACAGGACTTCTTGAGTCCCCACACGCCCTCCGCGAGGAGGGGGAGTATATTGGGCCCGTAAGGCGGAGGAGGTATAAAGCCGAATTCGTGTTTTGTCATAATCAGACGTACACGCATAATAGACTTGCTCGATTTCCCTCAGTGGAACGCCTATCTGATAATATCCCCCATAGCCCTTGAGAATGCGGGTATTTAAAACACCCGGAGGGGATGTCAAAACCTGCCCTGCAGTAACCGTTGTTGTACGCATATTATTTGAGTTTTGTTCTGTCTGGAATGGTTTGATGTAGAGGGGCGTGCGCACATCAATTTCACCACCTGGCAAGGTTGTCCCATAAAAAATAAACTCCTCCCCCTGGTGAATGCCGCGCCCCATTCCTGCATACTCCACAGCAATTCCTTGCCATTGAGACTGTCTAATAGGGCGGTCATACCCCGGAGAGACTGTCCCTTCATCATACAAATAAGCCTCTTCAAGGGGCTCATTTTCAGAGATAAGCCGCACCTTGGCTGTTTTGTTGAAAAGCGGCAGTGGACGCAAACTACACCTCAATGTCAATGTTTCCGCCACAATTTTTGATTCTTGTTGCAGCAAGACTGACGACGGATGGGTCATCTCAAGAAGACCTTCGTCATGATTCAGCTCCACAGAGCCTGGTTCATAACCTGCCTGAAAAGGAAGAGAGGGTAAAATGCGCATGGGAAATCCTTTGGATTAATGTAACGGTGTAGCGGTATAGCGGTGTAACAGTTTAGCGGTATAACGGTGGGGCAGTAAGAATCTTACCTCTCCCCTTGTGGGAGAGGTCGTGCTGCGAAGCAGCGCGGGTGAGGGGGAGAAATATTGCAGTGTAGCAGTATTGCAGAAATAAGAACGGGTGCTTCGGTGTTTCCAATTCCTAGATACTGCAACACCGCTACACTGATACCCCTCACCCGCCCCTTCGGGACGACCTCTCCCACAAGGGGAGAGGTAAGATTCTTACTGCTACACTGACCGATTCACTGAAACACCTCTACACTGCTACCCCTCACCCGCTCCCTTTGGGAGCGACCTCTCCCACAAGGGGAGAGGTAAGATTCTTACTGCTACACTGCTCCACCGTTACACTGTGACTACCGTCACTACGTGCTCCAGCACATCCCGCGTCCGTAGATCTTTAAAATGAAGGCGAAGGCATGTTGGCTTGCAAGACAGTAATTTTTTAAGGTCGCTGGGGTGTTCCCCTGTGTGTGTAAGCATCTCTTCTTCTTGAGCATCTGGGCCATTGATAAGCTCAACTCCTCTTAAAAGACTTCCCCCTCTCTCCATGGCTGGGGGCTGCTGATCGTCATACCGAAAATAGTGAATACCGGAGGGCGTTTTGCGAAGAATCTTAGCTTGAGGAAAATACGCGTCTTCGCAGTAAGCATCATGTGACATCACATTGTCATGGGGTCCTGAAACGAGTTCAGGATGACAGTGGGGTTCGGGATTACAACTGGACAGCATCGTCACCCGCCCAAACCATTCCCCTGTTTCCCCCTTAACAATCAAAGAATACGCCACAACCTTTCCACGAATACTTCCCCCAGGAAGGCGCATGTCCGACAACGCCACCGTGGTATCAGTTGTCACATCTTTCACATCATCCCAAGGCGCTTCAAAGGAAATCTCTATTGCACGCGCACTTTTTGTGAGGATAGCTTTTGCCCGCTCCATCGCATGTTCTGCAGCAAAATAGCCGCGCTCAGTTAAAAAGAAAGATGCCCGCGCCGGATTTCCAAGAGGCGTGTGAAAAACCTTTTGAAAGCGCCACTTGTCTCGCTCAAAACACAGCCCTGCTCTATGCGTTTCAAAACATCGATAGATTGAATTCTGATAGAATACTTTTGTGCCCTCTCGATAATAAGCTTCTGGACACCATGGATAGGCTTGAGGATCCGGATTAATGTTTTGCAAAGTAAACTCGACCACCTTATGCTCGCCCTCCTGACAGTTTTGATGAAGCGTCACAATAAGGGTTTCTTTACGCTTTTGTTGGTATTGCCAGCGAACCCACAAGGTCGGCTTAAACCAATTGTTTTTCATGCGGTAGGGTTTGGGGGCCTCTCCTTCTTCTGCCAGAAAGAGCGGTGGGGAATAGAGAGGATACAATGGAGAACACGGTGTCACCTCTTCCAAATGGCTTTTTAAAACCCACAGCCCTGAACGGCCTATCCGTTTGCCAGGCTCAGGCCATTTTTTTAAAAGGGCGTCTTTTGTATACGTATTGACACGTCCACGAGGGAATGCCAAACGAATCGCAGGGCTAAGATTTTCCACCCCCTCTTCCTTTTGCACCCAATGGGCATGTACCTTAACCGTACACGCTTTTAAGGGTTGTTTTACAAAACGCAAACGCAGGCTATCCTGAAAAAAGGTGTCTCTCATGACCAGCTGATGACGTCCTTCAAACCAATGAGATCGTGCAAGCTCACCCGTGCGCCTATCACAATAAAGGGAGGAGGGGTGGACATCTTGGATTTCTTGCATATTATCGATGTCCTTAAACCACAGCGGATCCCAATAGGGAGGAATGCGGTAGTCCTTTTGGAGTGGCTTTATTTTTTCCGAGAGATCCGGCGGACATGCAATAAGCTCAATTTCTGCAAAATATCCCTCTATTTTAACAGGTGTTCCATTGAGCACTCCTTTGAAATAAAGCTCTTCTCCCTGAATAAGTCCTTCCGTCCCCGAGGGAGGCAGAGGCGCTCCGGCTTCAATCACAAGACGAACCTTGGCAAAACAGTCTTCTTCTTGAGAAATTTCCATCTCAAATATATGAATATTAACTCTGTTTTTAAATATAAGATCTATATTCATATTTTTTTTCTTATGTATTAAAAAAGATTGACTGGCAAGGTAGGAGGATTTATAGGTAATTGTCGTCATTGCGAGGAGTGAAACGACGAAGCAACCCAGTTAAAGAACTATTCCGCAGGAATGAAGCTGTGAAATAGGTTTTTTAAACAACCAATTATAAGCATCATAAGCCCTTCGGGCTTGAATACTTGTACTGGGTTGCTTCGTCGTTTCACTCCTCGCAATGACGCCCCCTCCTCGCAATGACGACGGAGATAAGTTGTTCATTCAAGGAGTCACAAAATGACACACACCTCATGGTTTAATTCAAAAGGCTACCTCCAGGGGATTTTCTGGATGCTCGTTGTTTGCTTTATTAGCAATTTCAATGACATTTTTACAAAACATCTGGGCACTCTATCTGGCGCAGAAGTTGCCTTCTTTCGTTTTTTCTTTAGTACCCTTGTCCTTTTGCCCTTCATGGCCGCCAAAGGCAAAGCCGCCTTTGTGACCCGTTACCCTGGCGCCCAGTGTATTCGAGCCCTCCTTTTGATATTAGCGCTTACACCTTGGTGCTATGGAGTAGCAGCCCTTCCTTTAACGCTTGCTACAACCTTGTCCTTTACAGTGCCATTCTTTGTATTGCCTCTGGCGAAAATTTTTCTCAAAGAACAGGTGGGGTGGCAACGCTGGTTTGCAACGCTTGTGGGATTTACGGGAATTGTGGTGGCTGTCCACCCTACAGAAGGTTCTTTTAATCCCATGGTTCTCGCCCTCATCCTTTCAAGTGTCATGTTTGCAACCCTTGATATTATTAATAAAAAACTTCTTACAGAGGATGAAACCCTTTTGTCGATGTTATTTTATTCAGCCATGGGGACAGCGGTCCTCGGCTTTATTCCTGCCCTTTTAACGTGGCAAACTCCCACGTTGCAGGAACTGTTCTTCCTCGCTCTTTTAGGAGCCGGCGGAAGTGCGATTCTTTTCTGCCTTCTTAAAGCATACAGGGCAACAGACGTCTCGGCGCTTGCACCATTTAAATATGTTGAATTGGTTTTATCTGGACTATTTGGATTTATCATTTTTCAGGAGTTCCCAACGACCAGCACACTTTTAGGTGCGGCTATTATCATCCCTTCAACCTTGTACATTACAATCTTTGAAACGCGTCAGCAACGGACGAGAGAAAACGTGGAAAGACAAGAGTTGGAGATGGCGGCTTAACGGTGTAGCAGTGTAGCAGTAGTATTGTACCATTTCTTCTCTTCTTTTCTACTGCTATACCGCTACACTGATCACACTTCCTCCAACTCCAACGTCCACTCAACCGACATACCCCATTCATCTGTTTCTAGATGATAAGTCTTGACCATCATCATCAGCCATGGACGATAGGTGATAAAACCACCAGGAAACCCTGGGGGTAACGCAACACTATTCCCGTTAACTTTTTCGAGTACATAGGTCTTTCCCAAAGCATCATACGCGTGACATATCACCGGCGCTCGTTCTAAGAGAACAGATGATGCCCTTTCGGGAACTGGTTGTGTCAAGGTGGCAAGACATCCCACTTTTAAGAGCATCCCACTCCAAATTCCTTCAAAAGCAGGGGGAGCTTTATCCTTGGCCTTGATGATTGAGTGAAATTTTCGATGCCCTCCCCTTCCGACGCACACAAGCGTTCCTCCTATCGTACGACGTAATACCCCTTGAGAAATGGGGGTCAAAAATTGCGTACACTCTCGTGCTGAAAAAGGGGGAAACAAGCTTTTCTTCCCTGGTATTTCAAGAATTAGATCAGTTTCGTTCATTGGAGCCTCCGGATCAGTGTAACGGTGTAGAAGTATCCTTACCTCTCCCCTTGTGGGAGAGGTAAGATTCTTACTGCTACGCCGCTATACTGCTGCACCGCTACACTGAATGCGCGCTTTTACTTGAAACGTATGCACCCGCGTATGCCCATCCTCTAAAAAACTGAGCGAGCTTTTCATCACTTTCAGGCTTCCTCTTTTGTACGCATTGAGAGCCGCTTCCACATTTTTTGCCATCTTTAAAATTTCTTTGGTGCCTATATAACGACTCCAAATTTTGACCCTAAAGTTCAAGACAGTCGGACCCCAGGGAAGACCAGTCAGAGAGTTGGTCGGCTCAACCGTAATGTGGGGGTACTCAACTTCAAGAGGAAGCGTGAGAAACGTCGGACAGATCTTGCTTAATACCTTTGTAAGATCAAAGAAAAATTCACCCATGGGATTCCTCCTCAACCGTCATACATAAAAATTGATTATATTGAATAAGAGTTGGTTTACTCAAGACAACAAGGCGTTTAGTTGCATATCGCAGAGGCCATAAAAAACTGAATTTTCCGGGAAGATTGACCCCTGACCGAATCACAAGACGGTACTGCGCTTTATCTTGTGCAGTGACAAGCGGCCACAGGGCAGCCCATAAAGTGGGCCCACGCCGCCAGTCTTCCGTCCATCCCCCTTCTCCATCCTCTTTCCTGATGGAAATAAGAAGAGTCAAAGCTTCAGTAAGAGTTTTTGTACTTATTGGTTTCATGATAGTTCTCCCTAAATAAGCCGTCGTACTTTATAAGGCGCTAAAAGAGGCAACTGTACCTTTTGCCCCTCATACAAAAAGCGCACCCCCATTAAAACAGCCATTCTTAAATCAGCAGGAATAGACAGAGCATCCTCCCCATATCCTGCCCAAAAGATAATTGAAAGTGCTTGTCCCCAAAGGGTTGGGGACAGTTTTATTTTTGTATCTTCAACGATGTATGGCACGTCTTGTCCCTTCGTTTTGACCGACGTAACACTTAAAAGAGGCGGTAAAGGCAATGTAATGCTGAGTTCTCCTTTCTCACTCTTTACAAGGGGGAAAGAGGGGGGATAAGGTGGTGTCAGATGTAAGACCCACCCCTGTTTCAGCAGAGCTCTCCCTGTTGCTCCTTCAACATAAGAGCGCGCAGAGGAAATGAGCGTTTTCAAGAGTCCATCCTCTTGTTCCGAGGAAATCCGTAGATATGCCTTCACTTCTTCAAGAGTAACGGGTTCTTGGGAGGATGGTGCTTTAAGATGTAGTTGCATGAGGGATCCTCCGGATCAGTGTAGCGGTGTAACGGTGTAGCGGTAGGGCAGTAGAGCATTAAGAATCTTACCTCTCCCACAAGGGGAGAGGTAAGATTCTTAATGCTCTACTGCCCTACTGCTACGCTGCTAAACTGTTACACTGTTTTTTAATCAATTCTTTACTATTCTCACGTACAGTCATGGGGAAAAACATGAGGTAACAAAGGAGGCCATGATGTTGCGTTTTTTAGTATCTTTAAGTCTGGTTGTATTGATCCAGTATATCGATGTACCGTTTGAGAAGTTACGTCCCCCTGGACAAGGCTGTGATACACACCCGAAAATAGTGTGTCTTGAGGGATGTTATCAAACCTTTTACCCGGATCCATAGGTAGTATTTAGTAATTAGTGATTAGAATTTTCTAATGACTAACCACTAATAACTAATTACTAAAATTCATCACCTTCAGGGCTTCAAAATTCACTACATCTCCTCCAACACGGCGGGTGGTGTAGAACTCCACGTAAGGCTTTGCACTATAGGGATCCCGCAAAACACGAATGCCTGTGCGGTCCACAATTTGATACCCTTCTTTGAAGTTTCCAAAAACAATGGCTTTGGACGCCTCCCCTTCAATAAGGGCTGGCATATCGTCCGAAATAACAACCGGATACCCCAGCAAAGTCGGCGTTAGGCTTCCACTCAAAGGAGGCTCCCATAAATACCGGCCACTATCTGTGTCTTTCAATTTACGAATACTCGCTTGTGCTGAGCGCGCCATGAGCCATGAAGACCCAGGAAGATACTGTGGTTTTAAGGAAAAGAAGATGTCTTGAAGGTTAATGGCCCCAAGACCTTCTGTAAAATCTCCCTTAACGCCTGTTCGAATTTCCTCCAAGTGACCCCACTGCCAGGCATCCCCTGAATCTGTTTCGTAAGAGAGGATACCTTTAGGTTTATTAACCCCATCCCCACTTATAAAGGCAGCATTTTCCATAACCGCCATCTTTTGGGCAATTTTTTGAGACAACCAATCCTCAACACTCACCGAAGCATCATCCAGCAATTTTTGCGTAGCGCGGGGCTTTGCGTACATCTCATAAACAGGGATACGGATTTTGGCTAACTCAGGGGTCCGCGTTTCCACGCGATCTTCAGTTTCTGTGACCCACCCCGTATCAGCCATATCTTTATCGATTAGAAGTTCAAGGGCAGAGGTTGAAATTTCTCGAACGTGCGCAAGGGACCGCATGACTGATGCTATTTGTAATGTAGTATACAAACGATCATGAAGACCAGAAGGAACCAAATAACCGCCATCACGATCAGGTGTCGTTGATAAGGCTTTTTGCTCATACCCATGGAGTGAATGATCAACGCCTTTGCGAATATACTCCATAAAGGCGTGGGCGTGACCGAGATAAGACTCTCTAGTCGTTTCAACAGCTGGACGAGACAAAAGCACTTCCATTTGTTTAAGGCGTTTTTCAGTATTTTCCAAGCTGACTTCAAGGCGCGCCATTTTTTCTTCATCCAACGGATCTTGGCTGCGCCCTTTTTCAAGAACGGCAAGCCGCTCATTATTCGTTGATTTAAATTCTTCAAACGTACGTGCCAAATCATCAAGGGGTGTTTGTATGTCATAATCGTGCATTATTTCCTCTTTTGTTGTTTAGTTATCAGTGGTTAGTAGTCAGTGATCAGTCAGTAATTCCTCAGTTGTCCTCGACTTAGAAATGCTTGGTTTTCGTAGAAAACCTTAGAAGTTCTTGATCGAGGATGACAAAATACTGACCACTGATCACTCCCTTTCACTTGCCTCACAGTGGCACGCGTATTCGCACCAAAGGTCACAAGGGAAATTTCAATAAGATCAATGTCGAGAAGAAGGCGTGCGTGCGTTGTTTTATCGCGCACGGCTTTAACGGTACGAAATCCAATTGAAAGGCTCTCTAAGATCCCGTGTTTTAAGAGAATATACGCCTCATCTGCTTGACGCACGCCAAGCGCAAGGCGTCCCTCTGCATAAAGACCACGCTTATCTTCTGAAAGATGTGTCCACACTCCAATGGGATATTTCGGGTCATGTTGCCAAAGCATCTTCGGCATTTTACCAAGCAACCGCCATGCCCGGAGCGTTTTGGTAAACGCCCCCTGTGCGACCCAATCTTGTTGTTGATCGGTTACATCAAAAAAACTGGCGTAGCCTGAAATGATCCCCTTTTGGTGAGGGAATTTGAAAGATAGAACCTTGCCCATGGTATGCTCCTCGCAATGACGCTTCATTCTCGAATAAAATAATAAAAAATACTTCTCATTAATAAAATATTATTACTTTTTATATATTATAAAAATAACAATAAAAAATAACATTAACAAAACAAAAGGAGATACCGATGAAGAAATTATTATTTGTAGCACTTTTAACACTTGCAGCAACAAGCACCGGCGCAGATGTTATGGCATCCTGTGGAGCTTCCTGCCCTTGCCCTATGGAGTGCCCTGCACCTGCACCTTCTTGCCCAGCTGCACCAGGGCTTTTTGATGGCGGATCATGTGGTTGCGGATCTGTTATGCCCACAGCACCTTGTGGATGCTAATCTCAGGTAACAGGGGGTCAGGGATCTGAGGTCAAGAAAAGTCCTGACTCCTAACCCCTGACACCCTGATCACTATTTTTTTCAAAAAAATCTTTTCTGTTAATAAAATATTATGAATTTCTCCAATACACTGGGTTCAACAATAAGAAAAATAAGAAACGAACTTCATATAAACAAAGGAGAAAACAATGAAGAAACTATCCCTTGTAGCTCTTTTAGCTGCAGTAACGTTTGGCGGAGTCGAAGCCGCTGATGCCCGTATGGTAGCAGTACCTGTTGCAACCGCACCAGGAGCAACTCTACAACTTGGAGATCCGTATCTCACACACGAATCTGAGCAAAACATAGAGTACTATGTTGCACCAGGAGGCGCTGGTAGCATGGTCGTAGCATCTGCACCTTGTGCAACTGCTGCAACAACCTGCCCTTGCCCTACGGAGTGCCCTTGCACCCCAGTTTGCTGCCCAGCTGTAAGAGGCCTTTTTGATGGCGGTATGTGCTGTGGTGGACGCGCAGTTCCCCCAATTTCAATTTGCGGCTGCTAATCTCAGGTAACAGGTGTCAGAGATCTGGGGTCAGGAAAGTCCTGATCCCTGATCCCTGCCTCCTGATTCCTGTCTCTTGATCTCTGTCTCTTGATCCCTGTCTCTTGATCCCTGTCACCTGATTCCTGCCTCCTGATTCCTGCCTCTTGATCCCTGTCTCTTGATCCCTGTCTCTTGATCCCTGTCACCTGATCCCTGTCACCTGATCCCTGATAGGGGGATACCCCACCAATGCTCTTTTCTCATTCAGTGTCAAAAAAGATGCCTTTTCAATTTTGCTCCATAACGCTTCTCTCTTAGGTGCAAGCGCAGGAATTGATTCCGCATCATAATCAAGACTAAGATTCTCTCCAAAGAAAGGGATCAGCCACCGGTTGAGCTCACCCTTAATCATTTCTAAATGGGGAAGAATTGTATCTTCCCACAGGTGGTAGCGGGCTTCCTTATAATTAGAAAAGGTTGCATCCCCTGGCACGCCCACCAACATGGGCGGCACCCCATACACTTGCGCAATTTCGCGGGCTGAAAGATTTTTCCCTTCAATGAAATCTAAATCTTTGGGAGACAACGCCATCTCTTTCCACTCAAAATCACCTTCTAAAACCAAAACACGCCCCGCATTTCCTGTTCCTTCGTACGCTGCTTTTAAATCCTCTCGCAACCGGGTCCGTTGTTCTTCTGAGAAAATCTCTCCGTCATCCAATTTTACTTGCAACGCGCCAGATGGCCGTCCCCCATTTTGCAGCAGAGACAAGTTATGGCCCGCGACTGCATTATGCTGATCAATGGCATGGGCAGCGGCTTCAATAGGGCTCATCCCATACCAGTCATGGAGGGGATGAAAGGTGCGCATATGAAGAACACGAGACTTCCCGTTTAAGGGATCGACTGGAATTCGAATTTTAGATCCTGCAAGCGTGTACTCATAGGCCTCAGGAACACCTGTGTAGCCAGGAACAATCCGCATGCGATCAGGCCTTAAGAGATAAAGCTCAAGAGGCTCTTCCCCAGGAACGACCGCTTCGATATAGGCATTTCCTGCCAGGAGAAGATACGAAGCCAACGCCTCCATAAACCGAGATAATCCTTGCTGTGGATTAGGTGTGTGAAGAAGGGTAAGGAGGGGATGGGTTTCAAGACGGGTGTCCCCCTTATAAAGTTGCCACGGCACACTTGCGAGCCCACGTGAAATTAAAGAAACACATCGATAGACGACGATGTTCTTCTGATATCCCTCTTCAGCAAGGGTATCATACTGGCGCGGCGTCCAGACAGGGGCATGTGCGCCCGTCGTGACAAGAAGAGGCGCAGTTCTACTTGCTTTCGTCTCTGAAAGACGAAGCCAACGGTTAATCCAGGTTTTCATGAGGGGGCTCCGGGGTAGAGATTAGAGGTTAATTTTGTCATTTTGAACAGTATTGTCATCCTGAACTTGTTTCAGGACCCCATGACAATGAGATCCCGGATCAAGTCCGGGATGACAAAGAGTGGGACCCCATGACAATGAGATCGCGAAATAAACTCGGGATGACAGTATTATTCTTGCTCCCCATTCTAAAAAATGCTGAAATAAATTCAGCATGACAGTTTGGGAGGAAAAGCATGCCTTATTATGTCTATATTACAATTAATAAACCACGTGGCGTACTTTACATCGGCGTTACAAATGATACCATTTCGCATTCAATAGGTGGATATTCTGGATTGCTTCGCTTCGCTCGCAATGACGGAAATTGGCGTCATTGCGAGGAGCTGAAGGCGACGAAGCAACCCATTTTTGTCTGCCACTTGATTGATAAGTGGTATGATATTGTAAGACGTATATATGAACATAAAAACGGTCTTATAAAAGGATTTACAAAAAAATATAACCTTAAAAAGGTTGTCTACGTTGAGTCCTACGGGCAAGTCAATGAGGCTATTCACCGAGAAAAACAACTTAAAAATTGGCACCGAGACTGGAAAATCAATCAAATCGAATCAGTGAATCCAAAATGGGTTGAATTAAATACAGCTCTATAAACCTGTACTGTGGTACGCCGTACTGTCATCATGAATTCATTTCAGGATCTCATTGTTACGGTACCTCATTGTCATGGGGTCCCTCTTTTTGTCATCATGAATTCATTTCAGGATCTCATTGTTACGGTACTTCATTGTCATGGGGTCCCGGAATGAGTCCGGGATGACAGCGTGGGTTCGGGATGACAGGGTTTGTTATTCCGGATAACAAACTTCCACAGACACAATTATGTGATTTTACATTTATCACTCTACATGAGTTTTTTAGAGATGTCAAATTTTCTAATTGCCCATTTCAAAAAAATTCGCATAAGGTTGATTACCTCTCCCCTTGTGGGAAAGGTCGCCACGTAGCAGCGGGCGAGGGCTATCAATAATCAGTTGTCATACCATTTCGCAGTCAATAGGTGGATATTCTGGATTGCTTCGCTTCGCTCGCAATGACGGAAATTGGCGTCATTGCGAGGAGCCGAAGGCGACGAAGCAACCCAGTTTTGTCTGCCACTTGATTGATAAGTGGTATCAGTAAAAATAGAAGGAAAATAAAATGTTTTGAACGTTCGAAAAATTCTGTGCTAAAGCAACACAATCACACTCTGATCTGATAAACGATGACTGATGACTCATACCCCTCACTCGCCACTACGTGGCGATCTCTCCCACAAGGGGAGAGGTAAAAACCTTATAAAAAACAAACCCTTTTGGGCTCTTTTTGGAACCCAACTCCTCGGCGCGTTTAACGATAATTTTTTTAGAACCGCCTTTGTGACGCTTGTGACGTATCACTTGAGCATATTCTCAGAAACAACGCGGTCACTGTTTATCTCCGCGGCTTTTGGGCTTTTTATGTTGCCCTTTTTTCTGTTCTCTCCCCTTGCAGGCCAGCTTTGCGACCGGTTTGATAAATCGAAAATTATTCGATTCGTTAAAGGAGCTGAAATACTGATTATTAGCCTCAGCGCTTATGGGTTTATCCATAAAAATCCTTATTTTCTTCTGGCTGCTCTTTTTTGTATGGGAACTCATTCTGCGTTTTTTGGTCCCGCAAAGTATGGCCTTCTGCCTGAAATCCTCTCTAAAGACAAGCTGTTGATCGGGAATGGATATATTGAAGCCGGCACGTTCCTTGCGATTATGGGGGGCACTTTAACAGGGGCTTTAATGATCCATTCAAGCATCTCTTCCTTTGTTTTAAGTCTTCAGTTGTTAAGCGTAGCAATGGTTGGATTTTGGATGAGCTGGGGCATTCCAGCCGTCCCTGGGCAGGCGCCTCATCTTAAAATCCGCTTTTCTTGGACAGCTGAGATGATGCATCTCTTCCACTTTACCCGAAAAACCCCTCGCGTTTTTAAAGCTATTATTGCTATTTCATGGTTTTGGTTGGTGGGGGCTTTGTTGCTTGCGCAACTTCCCTCATTTGCAAAAGATATTTTGAACGTCAAAGAAAGTGCTTTTATTTTCCTTCTTCTTCTCTTTACCATTGGGTTAGGAACAGGATCTATTTTGTGCGCGTGGGTTTTTAAGGGAGAAATTACAACAAAATCAACCCCTCTCCTCGCGTTGCTTATGATCCCCCTCTTGTTTGATATATCAAGCTTTACCTCTCCTTTAGGGGAAACACCTCTCTCTTTCTTTTCTTTTGTGACAAGCGGTTTAGGGCTTAGGCTTGCTGCAGATATTTTTTGTCTTTCGTTTGTAGGGGGGCTTTTTATTGTTCCCCTCTATACCTTCATCCAAGCCCATGTGGCCCCGAGTCATTTATCCCAAGTGATTGCTCTGAATAATATTTTGAACGCCGGGTTTATGGTGTTTGCAAGTTTTGCATCTTTTTGTTTGCTGAGCCTTGAAGTTTCCATCCCAACCCTTATAGGGCTCGCAAGCGTCGGTCAAATAATTGTAACATTTTATATTATTCGGATTCTGCCGGATGAGGATTTTAAAAAAATCCTGTATAAAATACTTAGATTCTTTTTCCATCTTGAAGTTAAAGGTCTTGAAAACTATAAGAAGGCGGGCAAACGTGTCATCCTCATTGCTAATCATACATCCTACCTTGATGCCTTGCTGATTGCAGCCATTTTGCCTGAAAAACCCCTTTTTGCTATCAATCGCTTTACAGCAAAAAAATGGTGGGTCAGGCCTTTTCTGGTCCTCGCAAAAGTCTTCCCCATTGATCCTCTCTATCCCTATGCCCTCCGAGAGGTGATTGAAGAAGCCAAAGCAGGCCATAAGGTTCTGATCTTTCCAGAAGGCCGCGTCACATTGACAGGAAGCCTGATGAAAATTTACGAGGGCCCTGGAATGGTTGCGGAAAAAGTAGGGGCACGCCTTTTGCCAATTCGCATCGAGGGGGCCCAGTATACATTTTTTACACTGCTTAAAGGAAAACTGCCTCGAAAATTCTTTCCAAAGATTACAATTACAGTGCTCCCTTCCCAAAAACTTTCTGTAAATCCAGAACTTGTGGGACGAGACCGCAGGCGCGCTTTAAACACCCAGCTCTACGATATCATGAGCAAAATGATTTTTACCACAAGCCCTCTTAACACAACCCTTTTTTCTTCTCTTCAGACAAGTCGACGGCTTTATGGAGGGGGGCTTCCTATTTTAGAAGATATAACCCGCGCCCCCCTCACCTATAACAGGCTATTGTTTAAAGTTTTTACCCTCGCACGTTATCTGGAGCGCAAGACAACTTCTCAAGAAGTTGTGGGATTAATGCTCCCCAATACCAATACCCTTATAGTGAGTTTTTGGGCCCTCCAAGCCATTGGGCGCGTGCCCGCCCTTTTAAACTATTCAAGTGGTTCCGCATCGCTGTGTGCAACGGCCCATCTTGCGGGATTGAGAAAGGTGTATACGTCTCGTCAGTTTGTTGAGAAAGCAAGACTTCAAGAGGCTGTCGTCCTTCTGAAGCAGAATAACATTCAAGTGCATTATCTAGAGGACGAAGAGAAAAAGATTCGCATAATGGATTTTATCGGAGCAGGGTGCAGAATGCTTTTTCCTAAGGAAATAAATAAAGATCCCAACCTCCCTTGCGTTATTTTGTTCACCTCTGGCTCAGAAGGCGCTCCCAAGAGCATTCCTTTAACGCACAGAAATTTACAAGCAAATCGCTATCAATTAACAGCAGTTGTTGATTTTAATGAGGCAGATCGGGTGATGAATACATTACCGCTTTTTCATGCCTTTGGGCTCATGGGGGGCATGATTCTGCCTCTTTTGTCAGGGATTAAGACGTTTCATTATGTCTCCCCCCTTCATTATCGAGCAATTGCAGAGCTTATCTATGACACAAACGCGACGATTTTGTTTGGGACAGATACATTTCTCTCGGGCTACGGACGTGTCGCGAATGCCTACGATTTTCACACTTTACGCTGTGTCTTTGCAGGAGCTGAAAAGCTGAGAGAAGAAACGCAAGCTCTGTGGTTTGAAAAATTTGGCTTAAGGATTTTTGAAGGATACGGGTGTACAGAAACAAGTCCTGTCCTATCTGTGAATACACCAATGCACTACAAGTCTGGAACGGTGGGTCGCTTTTTGCCTGGCCTCACCTTCCGCCTTGATCCCGTTGAAGGAATTGAAGAGGGGGGACGTTTATGGGTAAAAGGTCCTAATGTTGTCAGGGATCAGGATCTCAGGAGTCAGGGGACAAGGTTCAGGAATCAGGAAAAAAAACTGCCTCCTGACACCCTGATTCCTGATTCCTGGTACGATACCGGCGATATTGTGAGTATTGATGAGGATGGCTATTTGACTATCAAAGGTCGGGCCAAACGCTTTGCAAAGGTAGGGGGAGAAACCGTTTCTCTCTCGGCTGTTGAAGAAGCTATCGCTCGTTTGTGGCCAAATTATCTCCACGCCGTTATAACGTGCCCTGACCTAAAAAAAGGAGAGAGATTGATTCTTTACACAACCTATTCTCTTGCAGATAAATTTAGCCTTATTGCCTTCTGGAAACACGAAGGGCTTTCAGAAGTATCCCTTCCGAAAGCCCTCTACGTCCTCCCCACCCTTCCCCTTCTGGGGTCAGGAAAAGTGGATTATGCGGCCCTTTCCTGTTTAAGCGTCTGATAAACAAGCGCATAAGCTTTTGCAAAAACAGCCCATGAGACAAGAACCGCAAAAACCCCCAAAAATACTATAAGAATCTTTATTAATACAGGACTAATGAGCCCGAGAAGACCCCCTAAAATACCCACAAGTACACCCCCTACTATCATAATGCCCAAAAGAGCGAGTGTGATCAGAAGAAAAAGCCCAAGAAAACGCAAAAGATTCCCTTTTAAAAGATGCCAACTTGTCCTGATGGGATGGGTTATATCAATGGCAATCAGAAGCTGATACAAGGAAATACGGATAACAACGTAAAAAGCATAAAGGGCAAAGAGAGTCCCTAGCACTATATCTAAAGCAATATTTGTAAAAAAAACATGAGCTCCTAAAACAATAGCCACCCCTATACCAATATACATTCCAAAGAAAAGCATATACAAAAACATATATAATAGCGTTTTCCAAAAACGCTTGTTGAAATGAAAGGTCCACCAGTCATTTCCTCCTTCCTCCAGAACCCCATAGCGGAGTCCGTTAATAGTAAGGCTTATAAAGGCAACCCAATAGGCAACTTCATAAATGAATTTTGCAAGGTCACCAGAAATCATTACATTTATGGGTGACAGTTGATTCATATCGATGAGTGACTGTTGACCCAGGATAGCTTCATGGAACGCAAGAGGATATCCTACCAACCAAAAAATAAGACTCATAAAAAGAACTCCCAGCGCCAAAATGACAAGGGGAGCAAACGCCACCCGAAACCACTCTAACTTGTGATCCCAAACGTTTTTAAAACTCTGCTTGAAAATGTGCCCTATCTGAATGTGCATATTTATGCTCCTTCCTCTTTATAAATAATGAGTTCTACGAGGATCGTAACATATGTCCAGTTAATATTTTACTAAAGTTTTTACAATTTTTATCACATCTTATGCAATTGCCGCATAGCTGAAGTGCAAAAATTATGCTAGTTAAAAAGGATGATTTTAAATTATACCTTAGCCATCAGCTCAGGAATACCTCCCTATGCCTGGGCTGAGTTTTTTCCCGAAGATGTAATGCTTATTTAAAGGATTTTTTAATCCACAAAGGTCGACCATGTTGATCTTACGTCTTTTGGGGTTCAAAACCTCCCTATAAAAACTTGGCCGGGGTTAGCCCCGGCTCTTTTTTATTCCCACTATTAAATAATATGAACTTCGTATCGTCAATAAAAATGAGAGTTTCAAATATTTTTTTAATTTATCTTTATATTTAGTGTTTTTTTTACAACAGACGACTTCTTTACAGACTCATTTTGTCTCTTAAACTTGCCTCAAGATTTTCTGAACAAAGAAATCCTGAAACAAGCTGTCATCCTGAAACAATCCTCGATCGGGGTCGAGGACATGGTTCAGGATGACAGCTTGGTTCAGGATGACAGTGTGTGTTCTCACGATTTCTTCTCAATTCTCGGGAAAACGGGGTAGGGTTCGTTTAACGCAGTTCCTGCCTTTAGAGGTGTTTTAAGGGCGTCAAAAGATCGTGCCTCTTGCCCCAGTTGGTCAAGGATTTTGGCGGCTGAGGCGGGCATTAGAGGCTGGACATAGATTGCGATATGGCGAATGACGTCGGCTAATACATAAAGAATTGTTTCCATCCGCCTATGGTCTTGAGGGTTGAGAGATTTCTTGAGGGACCAGGGCTTTTGGGCATCCACATACCGGTTGGCTTCTCCTATAACTTCCCAGATATGCTGACAATAGGCTTGTAATGCTTGAACTTCCATATCCGTATGTAGCACTTCATGAAGGTGAGCGGCTTTTGCGAGAAGCTCTCGATCTTCTGGCGAGAACTCTTCTGGGGTTGGAATAGAGGGGCCTACATTCTTATAAATAAAGGACAAGACCCGTTGGCTTAAATTTCCCAGATCATTCGCAAGGTCACTGTTGACCCGTTGAATGAGGGCGGCATCAGAGTAATCACCATCTTGACCAAACGGGATTTCGCGCATCAAAAAATAACGGACAGGATCAAGACCGTAGGTGTCAATAAGCTTAAAAGGATCCACCACATTTCCCAAAGACTTTGACATTTTCTCCCCGTCATGGGTCCACCAACCATGGGAAAAAATACGCTGAGGAGGGGGGAGGTCAGCGGCCATTAAAAAAGCGGGCCAATAGACGGCGTGGAACCTTAGAATATCTTTCCCAATGAGGTGCAGGGATTCTGGCCAAAAGGTTTGAAAGTCTTCGCTCTCTTGATTTGGATATCCCAAAGCCGTGATATAGTTAGTTAAGGCATCCACCCACACATACATGACATGAGAGGGATCTGTTGGAACTGCAATGCCCCAATCAAATTTTGTGCGGGAAATGGAGAGATCTCGGAGGCCTCCCTTAATAAAGCTGAGGACTTCATTGCGGCGTCCAATGGGGCCAAGAGCTTGGGGATGGGCTTCGTAATACTCTAAAAGAGGCCGCTCCCATGCGGAGAGACGAAAAAAATAAGAAGATTCTTCAACCCACTCAACCGGGGCACCTGTGGGCGCTTTCCCTTCCACAATGTCGGCTTCCTCATAATAGGCTTCATCCCGTACGGCATACCACCCGGCATAGGTGCTTTGATAGATGTGACCGTTTTCTTCCAACTTTTTCCAAAGAGCGCGCGCCGCTATATGATGCCGCTCTTCTGTGGTGCGGATGAATGTATCTGGTAAGGCATTAACCTTGATAGTCATGTCATGGAAAAGGGCGGCCATGCGGTCTGTATACGCTTGGGGAGTCTCTCCGGCGGCTTGAGCTGCTTGGGCTACCTTTTGACCATGCTCGTCCGTTCCTGTGAGGAACTTTACCTGAGCACCCGCCAGGCGCCAGTAGCGCGCGAGAACATCAGCAGCTACGGTTGTGTACACATGTCCTAAATGCGGAGCTCCATTGAGGTAGTAAATCGGGGTTGTAATATAACGTATCGTCATGGATTTAGCTCCCCCAACACGCAAGCGAGCGTTGCCCGCCTGTCCAATTGCGCAGAGCGGCATTGATCAAAAAGATGGGTGACTTTTTCGTAGATGTTTAGAGCCACCTTAGTTTTTATAGGGTCTTCAACTTTAGCCATAAGGTCAGTGTAAAGAAAAGTTCTTAAAAGATCCTCAATTAAATGATAGGACGTTTCATTTTCACCCGCTTGATGGATCAAAGCAGTAGGATTGTCTCCTTTCAGAACTTTCTGAAGTTCTTCCATGAGGGGAACACCTTCCCCTTCCATAAGGCGTATCAGGCGCCCTGGGCTGCCCTGGGCCAGTGAAGCAAATGGGGGGAGAGAGAGCTTCTGGGAGTGAAGAACATTATAGACGTCATCATCTTGTAGGGGAGCGAAGGCTAAAAATTGACACCGAGATCGCACCGTGGCCAACAGACGTTCTGGAAGAGGGGTCGTCAATAAAAACACTGTCTTAGGGGGAGGTTCTTCAAGGCGTTTTAAAAGAGCATTGGCGGCATTATGGTTAAGGTTTTCTGCGCCATCAATTAGGACAACACGCCAGCCCCCCTCTCGTGGAGTTTGCGTTAAAAAAGAATTCATCTCTCGAATGAGGTCAACGCTAATCTCGCGTTCATTCTCGCTCTCTATTGTCCACAAATCCCCGTGGCTTTGAGCGACAATACGTCGATAGAGGGGGTCGTTTTCTGTAAAAGTAGTATTGCTATCTTGCCGACCTGCTAAAATATAGCGCGCCATAGAATGGGCGAATGTCGCCTTTCCAATGCCGTAAGGTCCTCCCAGAACCCACGCATGGGAAAAGCGGGGAGAATGAAAGGCTTTTAAAAAGAAGTCCTTCGTTTCCTGGTGACCAAAAAGGTTTAAATTTTCTCGAGGGGTGAGCATGGGACCTTTAACATATTTTGAAAACATTTTATTCAGTAAGGGTATCATTTTTCTTGAAAATGTCAAAAGATCTCAACAGTTATTCTCAGAATCAGTCGGCATGAATAAAAAATGACGCAAAACTTCCTTTACCTCTCCCCTTGTGGGAGAGGTCGCCCTGCAAGGGCGGGTGAGGGGTATATTGAAGAGGGTTTTGTCTTAGCTTAAAGGTATGCGCTTTTGGAACAATGATGTGGGTCAAGTCAATGAGAGGAATTTTTGAGAAATATATCTTAAAGACCCCTCACTCGCTCCCCCCTTCGGGGTCGCGACCTCTCCCCCAAGGGGAGAGGTGAAAGAGCGGATATCTTTAGAGTTTTTTATACACAAAAATAACAAGAACTAGCCGTCCGGGCCTTCAGCAGGCTATTTTCATGGACGTCATCACCGCATCTTCAATCATTAATTTAATTTTTGTTTTTCCTCCCCAGGTGTCAACTTTGGGAGAAGCAAGGAGGTGGAGAGGGCGTTTTTGTCCCTCCATTAGAGTCGTGCCAAGGGGAGTGTCTTTAAGGCGGAAGCCGATACCCTCTATCGTTACGCCATCGCCTTGAGAAAAGCGACACTGGATGTGTTGGTCTTGAATTAACGTGTAAGAGTCAACCACCACATCTGCAAAGATAAATTTTGGCGTTGGGTTTCCCATGCCAAAGGGAGAAAGCCCTTCAATTTCTTCCAGGAGGGTGGGAGTCAGAGCGCGAAGATCTAAATATCCATCGCACAAAAGGGTTGGTGTAAAATCAATATGATCTTTAAGGTTCATCAGTTCAGCATTCAGAAACTGCGTCAAGTGTGGGAGTTGCTCTTTTGTCAGAGAAAACCCCGCGGCCATGGCGTGGCCGCCGCCTCCTAAAACATAGCCTAAATGGTGGGCTTTATGAATAAATCGCCCAAAGTCAAATCCAGGGATCGAGCGAGCGGAGGCTTTACCAATCCCAGCCTCATTCCACGCAATTACAGCCGTGGGTTTGTGAAATTTTTCCTTCAATCGCCCTGCGATAATGCCAATGACCCCTTCATGCCACCCCTCTCGATCGACCACAAGAGCGGTAGCTTCCGTGTCAACTTGAAGGAGAGCTTGGGCGAGAGCCTCCGTCTCAAGGACGCGACGCTCTTGATTGTAGAGATCTAATTTTTTGGCAATATCGGAGGCTTCCTCAGGATTATCTGTCGACAAGAGGCGTGTGCCGAGGAAAGACTCGCCCACGCGCCCTCCCGCATTAATACGAGGGCCTAGGGCGAATCCTAAGTGGTAGGGTGTGGGAGATTCATTAAGACCCGCAAGATCTGCCAGAACCTTCAACCCTACATTTTTTCGACGCGCCATGATTTTGAGGCCTTGAGTTACAAAGGTGCGATTCAGTCCGATTAACGGCATTACATCACAGACGGTTCCAAGGGCGACTAAATCAAGAAGCGCCATAAGGTCCGGTTCTTGTCTATTCTTATAAAACCCTGCCTCTCGTAAGGCCCGATTAAGAGCTATCACACAGAGATAAGAAATGCCGACAGCTGCAAGGTGACCTAGGGCTTGGGTTACCTCTCTCTCTTCATCAAGGCGGTTGGGATTCACAATCGCATAGGCGGTGGGAAGTTTGGCTTCCACGGCATGATGATCTAAAACAATAACATCCAGTTTCCCCTTTACAGCCTCTAAAACGTCATGAGAGGTTGTGCCACAATCAACCGTTACCATGACCGTATATCCTTGGTTCATAAATTTTTTAATGCCGGGAAGGTTTGGGCCATATCCTTCTTTCATACGATTAGGAATATAAACAGCAACGGGGACTTGAATATCTTTAAAAAAGCGACATAACAAAGCACTTGAGGTAGCGCCGTCCACATCATAATCTCCCCAGATGATAATTTTCTCCCCTTGCATAATGGCGCGTTGGAGGCGCATTACAGCTTGTTCCATATCTTTCAAAATAAAAGGGTTCGGAAGATGGTGTCGCAAGGTTGGTTCAAGAAACAGGGGGGTAGAGTCAAGGGTCTGCCCTCGCATGACCAATAGCCGAGCCACTGTGGAAGAAACACCTAATTTTTGCATGAAGGTGAGGGTTCGCATCTCTTCGGAAGCTCTTAACATCCATCGTTTGCTGGAGAGAGAAGAAGGGCAGATTTCTTTCATAGAAGGGTCAAAAATCCAAATTTGTGTACTGTGTGGCAGGGGTTAAGCCCGGAACAACATCGCTCAAAATCTCGCGAAAACTAGGGCGAGATTTTACCCGTGCATACCATACTTTGGCTACAGGATGCTTTTCCCAGGGAACATCATTCAGGTAATCAAGGCATGAAAGATGAGCCGCCGCTGTGATGTCGGCAGAAGAGAATTCATCCCCTCCTAACCATTTGCGGCGGTCACACAGCCACGTAATATATTCTAAATGATCGTGAATATTGGCGTGTCCTATGCGAATGATGGCTGAATCGGGCCCCCCTTGTCCCATTTTGCGCCTTAGGACTTTTTCATAAACCAAGTTATGGGTGACTTCTCCATTGAATTTTTCATCAAACCACGCAATAAGACGACGCGTCTCGGCTCGCTGTGCCGATGTTTGGCCTAAAAGAGGGGGATCAAAATACACCTCATCCAAATATTCAGTAATGGGATACGCATTTGCAATATTTTTTCCATCATCATCCGTGAGGACAGGAGGAACGCCTTCAGGATTTAAGGCTAAAAAGGAATTTGGAACATCCCATGGTTTTATTAAGATGGACTCAAAGGAAAGTTTTTTTTCCGCAAGCGTTATGCGGATTTTTCGAGAAAAAGGGCAAAGCCAGTAATGATAGAGTTTTCGCATCTGCGAGTATTCCTTGAAGTAAAGTGAGAATATATGCTATACCCAACGCACTTTAAAGTACCGATTTATCCGTGTCATCCCAGATTTACACATCCTTCATTTTCGGAGAAAATGTTAGGAGGTGTTGATCTGGGATCCATGGGCAAACATTCTTACCTTAGCCCATGGATCCTTGCATACGCTGAGGATGACACTAGGGGGGCAGGGATGACGCCGGTGAAAACCAAAATCGGGTTTTTCAACTACGATGAGTATATGAGCTCATCTTCTACCATAAGGCGGCCCCATGACTCTAGAGCAAATCATAACTCTTTCTTTTATTCAAGGCTTAACTGAATTTTTGCCTGTTAGTTCGTCAGCCCATTTGGTGTTAGTGCCTGCTTTATTTGGATGGCAAGATCAAGGCCTTATGATGGATGTAGCTGCTCATATTGGAACGTTAGGATCCGTTCTTGTTTATTTTCGGAAAGATGTCTGGGCTCTCTTTAAAGCAGCGCTCTCTCTTTTAAAGGGAGAAATTAATGAGGATACACATCTTCTTTTCAACCTTATTATTGCAACCCTTCCTGTCGTTTTCTTAGGCCTTTTTTTTGATAAAGTCGTGGGCGATGCTTTAAGAAGCGTTACGGTTATTGCGTGGATGGGAATTATTTTTGGAATAATTCTTTATATTGCTGATAGGTGCGGAAAATTCAACGAGACGATTGCCGATACTACTCTATCCCGCGCTTTTTATTTTGGATTGGCGCAATGTATCGCCCTTGTTCATGGCGTTAGCCGTGCAGGTGCCTGCCTTACCATAGGGCGATTCATGAATTATAAAAGAACAGATGCTGCTCGATTTGCCTTTCTGATGGCCATTCCCACAATGACTGCAGCAGGGACGTTAAAAGGGTACCAGCTTTTTCAATCTAATGATTTATCTATGGTCACCGATTCTGCTCTGATGGCCGCCTTTTCTTTTATCTTTGGTTTTTGTGCCATCGCCTTTATGATGCGGTGGCTTCAAAAATCAACCCTTACTCCTTTTGTTATTTATCGTATCTTCTTAGGACTCGTTCTCTTAGTAGGGTCTGGAGTATGGAAATGAAGGAGCGTGGGGCATGAAATGTGGTGAAGAGGGGGCTCTCACTGGTTTTTCAAAGGGTTCTACATCTAGATCTACTTGAACATTACGGGATGACGAACAGATATACTCTCGCGTAGCCTCATTAACCATATAACACAATGCCTCTGATAAAGGAGCAGCCTGTATATTCAAAGTTTCTGCATTCGTGAAAACAGGAGGTGCGGGAGGTCGTGTATTATTCGCATAAAAACTTAGTCTTAGAAAATAACGTTCAGGCTTCTCAATAAATTTTTTACAATAAAGTTGCCCCTTGTTGTTTTTGGGCATCTGGGACTTTTTAGGGGATTCTGCAGGCAGAATGGTATAATCGATTAACACAAGGGTTATATTATTAAATACTTCACGATCATTAGCCATATTTTGGCGAACATGGCGAGCAATATAGTCAAATTCTATTTCTTTAAACTCAATAGCTCGTTCTGAGGGAATTACTTGAACCCATGGCATTGGGGCAGTGTCTCGAAGGCTAGGTTTTAGTGGTGTGTTTTTGATTTCTTGTGTTGCGCATCCCCCTAAAAGGCACATAAGGGTAAGACCTATTATTCTTTTCATTATTATCTCCATTTGTTAATTCTTATTATAAAGAGGAAATTGGAAAATTTAACCATCCTTTGTCATCTCCCGTCTTCACGGGCAAGTTCTTGAACGACTTCCTTTGTCATTCTCTAATCCAATCTATGCTATTGTTTTTATTCAGAAAATAAAGCATGACTAAGCCAGAAATGACAACTGGTTGTTGGTCTCATTGTAGTGCCACCAATTCTCCCTCACTTGTTAAGATGTAGAGTGTTTCTTGTGCAGCAAAAGGAGGCAGAGCAATCGATGCGCCAACGTTCTTGGACTCAAGCAATGCTCCTGTTGTAGGATCAAAGGAAACCAAATCCCCTCCACTATTCCCAATATAAAGCTTGCCTCTCGCCACAAGGGGACCTTCCCAAATGACTTTGTGAGGATTCTCTGGATCATACGCTAATTTTTGCACCCAGACAACTTGCCCATGTTGTTTTGTTAAGCACAGGAGCTCATTATGAGAATTAATCATAAAAATATAGTCCCCTATGACAGCGGGAGTGCGGGTTCCTCCGATATGTCGTTCCCAAAGTTTTTCTCCACGCCTTAAATCATAGGCTGCCATTTTCTGGTTATGTCCTATGACAATAACCGTATTTTGGCTAATAACGGGAAGAGCTTTAATATGAGAAAGAGAGGATAAAGAATCTGGACGACGGGTTGTTGTTAATGTATCCGTCCATAATTGATGGCCATTTTCTGCCCTTAGAGCAAAAATTTCTCCTGAAGAGTAAGTTACAATAACAATTCCTTTTGAGATAGCAGGGCTTGCAGTTCCTAAAAGACCTGCATATTCGGTAATTCCTGCATGGTTCCAGAGGAGAGTTCCTTTTTCGGCATCCAAAACCTCGAGTTGGTTGCTAATTGTTAGGACATAAAGGCGCCCATCAGCAAGCGTGGGAGACGCCCGTACAGGGCTTGGCATTGCATAACGCCATAGAATTTGTCCCGTTTTTGCATCAAGAGCTAACACTTCTGCATGAGGAGATGTCACAAAGACTTTTCCTTCTCCATAAGCAAGACCGCCTCCAAGAAGAGGAGTTTCATGATCCAGAGGAGAAATGTTTGTTTGCCACAGAGGCGTGCCTGAAAGAGCCTCAAGCGCAGTTACGCTACCATATGTGTCAAGGGCATACACAACACCTTCTGTCACAATGGGGGAGGAAAGAAATCGTCCCTCTCCATTTCCGGTTCCAATGGAGGTTGTCCAAAGGGGAGACAGGGTTTCATTCACTGAGAAGTTAGGCATCACGTGTTCCGCTCCTCCTCCGGCTTGCGGCCAATCTCGGCCCATTTCAGAAAGAGGAAGAGTAACGGTAATATCCTTTGTGTCTGTGTCTGCCTTGACAGAAGATTCATAATTTACAACAGGGATACGTGTTCCTGTAATAGGGATCTTTGTTGCATCACACGCTGCAAGCGTTGAAAGAGCTAAGAGGAGTCCTATCCGTTTTTTCATTGAGGGTTCTTATCTCTTAGGGTTTCTAGCAGGGAAAGCGGAATATCAATTTGAGCCAACATCATGCTTATGCGGGTTTTTTCATCGGGCGTAAGGGAGGATTCGTGAAGAGCTCTGATATAAGCTTCAGCCGCTTTTGCTTCATCGCCTTTTTTTAAGTTTGCAACCGCTAAAAGTTCAAGGGCTAAGGGGCCCCAGGCGTTGTGAGGTGCTGATAAGGTCTCAAGGTCCATTAAAGCTTCCGGATTACCAAGAGAATGGGCAGCACTTAAAATCTTGGGTAAATTGCTTAAGGCAGGGTCTGTTGCGTTGCGTTTTGAAATTTGGGCATAAACAGTTTCTGCCCCCTCAAGAAGGGCGGCTTCATAAAGCTGGGCCAATTTTCCATAGCCACCCTTTTCTTTAGCTAAACTTTGAAAGACTTTGAGAGCGTCTTCTTTTTTTCCTTGGCGCATCAACTCTTGTCCTTGCGCAAAAGCAAAAGAACTCTTCTCCTGGCTTTGTTTTTTGAGATAGTGCCAAAGCGTATGCCCACCCGTTGCCAAAACAATAGCGATCGCCACCCCAATGATGGTATTTCCCCACTTGTGCCATAAGGTATAAATGCGTTCTTCGCGTATATCTTCTTCAAGTTCTGTTAATAAATCAGTCATGGTGATATTTTTTGGTTCCTTTGCTTAAGCCAAGAAGAGGCCGTCATTGCGAGGAGCGTAAGCGACGAAGCAACCCATAGATAATATGTCCAAAGATATATACACCTTTTTTTTTATGCAAGTCCAGTTCTCCTGCTACCTTAAGAAAAATGTATTCCTTCGGAATGGTTCTTTTACTGGGTTGCTTCGTCGCTTACGCTCCTCGCAATGACGCAATCTTTAGAAAGTACTAGACCACGCTCTGCAAATCAAGGAGTAATCACTCCTAATAGTCCGCGGGCAAACTCTTTTGCTGAAAAGACATGGAGGTCTTCGATCGCTTCGCCGACACCGATGGCATGAATGGGCAGGTTGAATTGTTGACTAATGGCAACGAGGACGCCGCCTTTAGCCGTTCCATCAAGCTTTGTAATGATAAGGCCTGATACATCGACGGCTTCCTGAAAGACTTTGACTTGCGTCAGGGCATTTTGTCCCGTGGTCGCATCTAAAACAAGCAGGGTGGCATGCGGTGCTGTTGGGTCAATTTTTTGAATCACACGACGGATTTTTTTTAATTCTTCCATGAGTAGGCTTTTATTATGCAAGCGTCCGGCTGTGTCGATGAGGACAATGTCATCCCCGCGCTCTTTGGCTTTTTGAAGGGCCGTATAGATAAGGCCGCTGGCATCTGTTGTGGGGGCTTTTTCAAGAGGAACATTGGCGCGTTTCGCCCACACTTCGAGCTGTTCTGTGGCAGCCGCTCGAAACGTATCCCCTGCAACAAGGGAGAGCTGATAGCCTTGATCCTTCCACTGCTTAGCTAGTTTTCCAATGGTCGTTGTTTTGCCCGTGCCATTGACGCCTAACACAAGCACAACATAGGGTTTTTTTTCTGTGTTTGGGAGGAGGGGTTGGGCATGAGGCGTTAGAAGGGCTTCGACTTCCTCTGCAAAGATAGCGCGAACCTCTTCCGCGGTAATATTTTGGTTGTAGCGCTTTTTGCTAAGCTTTTGCACAAGGTCATGGGCGGTTGTTGTGCCTAAGTCACTTGTGATCAGAAGCTCTTCAAGCTCTTCCAGCATCTCATCGTCGAGTTTCCGATGAGTAATAAGGGCCGTAATCCCTTCCGTCAGACGTGAGGATGTTTTTTGAAGGCCATCTTTGAGACGTTTAAACCAAGTTGTCATGGATGGTGGCTTGCCTCCACATACCCGTCTTTAACCCCCGTCACACGGGCCTTTACAATATGTCCTGGCTGTTGAGAATGGCTTAAGTTTACCTTTAGAAAATGCTCACTATGACCTTGCGTGTTTGTTTCAAGAAGTACGTTTACATCTTTTCCCACAAAGCGTGTAAGAGTTCTCTGCAGCGTCTTTTGAGAGGCCTCCCGCAAACGCGCTGCGCGCTCTTTAGCAACTTCGCGTTTGACTTGAGGCATGCGGGCCGCGGGAGTTCCTTGTCGAGGTGAATAAGGAAAGACGTGGAGAAAACTTAAATCGCATTCATCCACGATGCGGAGCGTATTTTCAAACATCTCATCCGTTTCTGTCGGAAAACCTGCAATAATATCTGCTCCAAAGGTGATATCTGGTCGTAACGAGCGGAGCGTTTGACAGACATTAATCGCATCTTGCCGTAGGTGGCGTCGCTTCATTCGTTTTAAGATCATGTTATCTCCTGCTTGAAGGCTGAGATGGATGTAGGGCATCAAGCGAGGCTCTCTCTCAAAAACACTCAAAAGATCTTTGTCGACTTCCACTGAATCAACAGACGAAAGGCGCAGACGCGGAAGTTCGGGAATATGAGCCAAAAGCCGCTTTACCATTTGTCCAAGAGTGGGTTTCCCCGGAAGATCTTCTCCGTAAGCAGTCATATCAACGCCTGTGAAGACAATCTCTTGAAATCCTTGTTGAAGCAAAAGACGCACCTGATCCACAATCACGCCTAAAGGCACACTGCGACTTCTTCCTCGGCCATAGGGAATGATACAAAAGGTGCAGTTGTGATTGCACCCATTTTGGACTTGAACAAAGGCCCGTGTGCGTCCATCAAACCCTGCTATCAGATGATGGGCGGTTTCACGCACCGCCATGATATCATTTACGCTGATACGCGCGTGTTCCGTGTGGGGGTCAAAGTAAGTCTCGATCAGCTTTTCGCTATTCCCCAGGACTTGGTCAACTTCTGACATTTTGGAAAAGGAGTCAGGGTTAATTTGTGCCGCACAGCCGGTGACGATAATTTTTGCGTCCGGATGATCGCGGCGATATTTGCGGATTGCTTGGCGTGCTTGCCTTTCGGCTTCTGCTGTGACAGCGCATGTATTAAAAACAACGGCATTTGTGAGGCCAGCTTTAAGAGCTTTCTCGCGGATGATCTCTGATTCATAAGAGTTAAGGCGACATCCAAATGTAACAACGTGCGTGGTCATAAATCAATCATTTCTTGGTTTTCTTAGTCAAAGGGATTAATTACTTTCAAGCCGGGAATATCAAAATCTTTTACAGTAAGGACACTGATAAAAAGAGCTTCTGAAGGAATACCTTGAAGCCATTTCTTTACGTTTAGATCAGGTTGCACTCGTACAGTTTCAGAAAGAATATTTGTATCTAGTAAATATTTCACAGATTGATATCTCGGTTACTAGAACGATCGCGTTCAAATTGGATTTCCAATCCTTTCAAAGGCGATTCTCTCATGAAATCAAATAACGTTGGTTTTACTTCTTTAAGATGTTCAAAATCTTTTTTTGATAAAAGAACAGCTTCTTCTTTTCCTCGAATAGTCAGCATCTGAGGTCCTTGTTGAATACTCAAACGAACAACTTCGCTGAGATGAGTCTTTGCGTCTTGTAATTGCCATGTTCGCATTGGATGTCTCCATCTCGTAGTTTAGTCTCTAACGACTTTTAAAATTATTTCAATGGTCTTTCTATTTTACAGAGAAAAACTACATATAGTATACTCCCAAACAACATAAAAGCAAACCCTTGATGCAGAATGGCAAGGCTAAGGGGGACTCTCAATAAGAGCGTTGCAATGCCAAGGGAGACTTGAATAAGGGCTGCAAGAGCCACACCCATAAACGCATGGGAGAGGTTTCTCGGAATGAATAGCGTGCGTTGATACCACCAAAGCCATCCACAAAAAAGAGTTGTTGTAAGCGCTGCCACACGGTGAAGGAACTGAACACTTACGGGGTTCTCTAAAAGGTCTTGCCAGAGAGGAGCTCCCTTTAAAAACTCATGAGGAATAAGATGCCCCCCCATCAAGGGGAATGTATTATAGAGGAGCCCTGCCTTTGTGCCTGCAACAAGGGCTCCCCAAAAGGCAGTGAACACGACAAGAAAAAGAGCAAGCAGCGATAATTTCTTAAGATCTTTCAAGGCTTTTTGAGAATATCCTTTTCTTTCCAAGCAAAAGTGATCCTGATAAAGACTGAGGGTTATCCACAAAGCGACGCCAAAAATAGCAAAGCCAAGGAGAAGATGAGCAGCCAATCGGTAAGGGCTTACATGGGGATCATGAACAAGGCCACTTTTTACCATGATCCACCCCATCAACCCTTGCGCTGCTCCCAAAAGCCATAATAGCGCAAGGTATGGCCAAAGATCCCGGCGATACTTTTTAAAAATCATGAGGAGAGTTGGGATGAATAAAATAAGGCCCAAAAGACGTCCTACAAGGCGATGAACATATTCCAACCAAAAGATGGATTGAAACTCGACAAGTGTCATGGTTGCATTAATTTTTTGAAATTCAGGACTTTGTTGATACTTCCCAAATTCATGAAGCCATCCCTCCAGAGAGAGGGGAGGGAGGATTCCTGTGATTGGCTTCCACTCTACAATTGAAAGCCCCGATCCTGTGAGTCGCGTCAGCCCCCCAATGATGACCATACTGAACACCATAAAGGTTAAGGTGAGCATGCTTCCTTTAAAAAGGGTGTTCATTAGAGGTACATCTCGTAAATAACTTTTCATATCCATGGTCACGCTCCTCGCAATGACGACAGTAGTTTAAGAGACGTGAATTCCACTAAAACACTTTATCCGCCGTCTTCTGAACCTCTTCTGGGAGGGCAATGTCCATTTTTTGTGCGGCTGTGTGGTTAAGATGGAGGATTAATTTTTGTGGATTTTGGATAGGAAGCGTCTCAATAGATTGTCCTTTCAAAAGATCACTCACGATGTGGGCCAAGGTAAGGCCTGACTCATGCCAATCGACGCCATAAGCAGCCATTGCTCCTCTTCGGACAATATCTACGTCACTTCCAAAAACAGGAATTTTGTCACGATTGGTAATTTTGAGAATCGATTCTAATGCTGAAACAACTGTATTGTCGGTGGGCAATAAAATGGCATCCACGCGCCCAACAAGTGTTTTGACAGCACTTGGGACATCGCTTGTTTTTGACGCTGTTGCTTCTATGACTTTTATTCCCATTTTGTCGCACGTGGCCTTAATGCCGTCGACTTGTTTTTGTGCGTTAACCTCGCCAGCGTTAAAAATAACACCAAGAGTTTTGATCTTTGGAAGGATCTTTTGAATAAGGGCAATTTGTTTTTCAGGAGGAACAAAGTCTGTCAGGCCTGTTATGTTTGCGTTATTAGTTAACTTAGCTGCCACCGGGTCTGTAACGGCGCCAAAAACAATGGGAATTGTATGTGTTGCAGAAGCAACGGCTTGAGACATTGGTGTTGAAAAGGTTACAATAACAGATGGTTGAAGGCTGATGAGTTTGTGGCTAATTTGAACAGCTGTTGTTGGGTTTCCTTGGGCATTTTCGTAGGTCCATTTTAATCCACGACCTTCGATAAACCCTTCTTTTTCTAGACCTTCTTTTAAGCCTGTTCGGAGGGTATCAAGGGCCGGATGTTCTACAATTTGCCCTACAGCTACATGAGCTGGGGGAAGAGCACAGACGTGGCTGCACCAGCCCATTACTCCAGCGAAAATAACCTCCCAAAAAAATCGCATTTTATTTCTCCTTAAGAGCAATGGCTTGCTCGCATGTAATTTTTAATTTTTCTGCCGTACGAGGATTAAGAGAGAGTTTAAGCTCGTTTGGCGTCTCAACAGCCATTTCTCCAGGATTGTTTCCTTTGAGTACTTTTGCGACCATGGCCCCTACCTGTTTTCCTATTTGCTGTTGATCATAGGCATAAGCCGCAAGGGCGCCGCGGTCAACAGAATCAGGATCGCTCATAAAGAGAGGTTTTTTTGCCTCTAAACAGATTTTGACGAGGGCTTCAAGGCCAGACACAACGGTATTATCGTTTCCTATAAAGATAGCGTCCACGCGGTTTACAAGATTTTGGGCGGCCTCAGATACGTTAACCGATTTGAGGGCCGCTGCTGTGATAATCTCGATATTGTTTTCTTTTGCCAAAGGCTGAAGCTTTTCAAGAAACGCAACCGCATTGGCTTCCCCTGGATTATAGATAACCCCCAGCTTTTTAATGTTGGGCAAACAGGTCAGAAGGAAATTTAATTGTTGCTTGACGGGAGGAATATCCGCAACACCTGTCACATTTCCTTTTGGATGCTTAAGAGAGGCAACAATCTTTGCACCTAATGGATCACTTACGGCTGCAAAAATGATCGGTGTTTTTTTAACTTGGCTCACAATGGCTTGTGCTGAGGGTGTCGTAATTGGAACAATGGCATCTAGCGGCAAGCTCGCAAACTTTTTAGCGATTTGCGCCGCTGTTGTTGAATTGCCTTGAGCATTTTCAAAAATAACAGTTAAGTTTTCGCCTTCCCTAAATCCATTTTGTGCAAGGCCTTCCAAAATTCCTCGTCGAATGGAATCTAAAGAAGGGTGGTCAACAAGCTGCGTAATGCCAATCGTTTTTTGAGCAGACAGGGGAAAAGAAAAAAGAAGTGCACTAAAGAGGGCTAGAGTTTTAAGGTTGGCAGATAAGATTTTTAAATGTGTCATGATGGTCTCGATCAGTTATTGGTTGATGGGAAAAAGTGTAAAAATAAAAGCTTTCCCATCGCCAATAAGGAGACATGGCGTAACTATTAAGATAGATTGTCTTTGTCATCGTCTCCTCCATTTAATCTTGTAACCTTGAAGAACATCCTAAAGAGAAAAAAGAGGAAGCGTCAAGGGATATTTTCTCAATTTTCTTGACCTTATTCCCTGACGCACCTATTTTAAGGAACATTTTAAAGCTTGGAGAGATTTTCATGACACAATCATCATTTATGGCTGGGAAACGAGGCCTTATTATGGGCGTTGCGAACAATCATTCTATTGCGTGGGGAATTGCAAAAGCGCTGGCTGATCATGGGGCGGATCTTGCCTTTACCTTTCAGGGCGAAACCCTCCAGAAACGTGTTGAACCGTTGGCGGCATCGGTGGGGTCAACCATTACGATTCCGTGTGATGTGAGCCAAGAAGGTGGGATTGAAGAAACTTTTCTCTCTCTTCAAAAACACTGGGACTCCCTTGACTTTGTCGTTCATGCTATTGGGTTTTCTGATAAGGAAGAACTTAAAGGAAAATATCTTAATACAAGTCGCAAAAATTTCCTGAACTCTATGGATATTTCTTGCTATTCTTTTACAGAAGTTGCGCGTCATGCAACTCCCCTCATGTCACAAGGAGGAAGCCTTTTAACCCTAACCTATTATGGCGCTGAAAAAGTAATGCCTCATTATAATGTTATGGGACTTGTAAAAGCAGCTCTTGAAGCCAGCGTTCGTTATTTAGCGGCTGACTTAGGGGGGCATAACATTCGGGTGAATGCCATCTCCGCAGGTCCTATTAAAACCCTTGCAGCCTCAGGGATTGGAGATTTTCGCTATATCTTAAAGTGGAATCAATATAATGCACCTCTCAAGCGGAATACGACCCTCGAAGATGTGGGGAAATCAGCTCTGTATCTTCTAAGCGACTTGAGCAGTGGCGTTACGGGGGAAATTCTTCATGTGGATTCAGGATACCATGTTGTTGGCATGAAAGCCGTTGATGCGCCTGATATTGCTACTGTAGGAAATGGGCAAGACTAATGAGGTACCAACATGTCATCTCCTAAAGATGAATCTGGAGATCCGCTTTATCGCCGTGGCGTGGGGATGATGGTGGTCAATGGTGAGAATGAAATTTTTGTGGGTCAACGCCACGATTACAAAACGCCTGCTTGGCAAATGCCGCAAGGGGGCATTGCCCCTCATGAGGATCCGGACCAAGCGATGCTGCGTGAACTTCAAGAAGAGCTTGGCACGCGCGACATTGAAATTATTGTAAAATCAAAAACATGGTATAAATATGATTTGCCGAAGGATCTTGCGGCTCGTTTGTGGAGCGGAAAATTTAAAGGCCAACAGCAACTGTGGTATGCTTTGCGCTTTCGCGGGCAGGACGAAGATATTAACATTCATACCTATCACCCCGAATTCCGCGAGTGGAAATGGGTCAAGAAAGAAGAACTCTTAGATCTCATTATTCCTTTTAAGCGTGATCTTTACACACGCGTTTTCCAAGATCTGTGGCCGTATGTGGTGCGGGGTTAATGCGTGTTGGCCTCTTATACCATTTCGCATTCAATAGGTGGATATTCTGGATTGCTTCGCTTCGCTCGCAATGACGGAAATTGGCGTCATTGCGAGGAGCCGAAGGCGACGAAGCAACCCAGTTTTGTCTGCCACTTGATTGATAAGTGGTATTATTTCCCCCTCAGCTCATAAAGCGCAAGGGCGGTGGCCACAGACACGTTGAGGGTTGAAAACGTTGGATCTGTTGGAAGTTTTACTAAAAAATCACACTTTTCTTGGCTGAGACGTCGCATTCCTTTGCCCTCGGCACCCATGATCAGGGCAAGCTTTGCGGGAAGGACATCTTTTGAAAGAATTTGAGGGCCTTGTTCGCTCAACCCCACAATCCAAAAACCTGCGGCTTTCAGCTCTTCCAAGGACCGGGCAAGGTTTGTGACTTTCCACACAGGTAAAAGATCAAGCGCCCCTGACGCTGTTTTCGCAAGCACGCCACTTAAGGGTGGGGCATTATGGTCTGTCATCATGACTCCAAGCGCGCCCAATGCCTTTGCAGTTCTTAAGATAGCGCCGACGTTGTGGGGATCGGTGACCTGATCAAGCACGACGATTACGCCCGTCTCTGCTTGGTGTAGATCCTGAAGAAAAGGTTCTGGCAAAGGAGCTACTTCTAGGGCAATGCCTTGATGTACAGCTCCTAGAGGAAGAAGGCGGGCAAGGGTGGCCCCCTCAACAATTTCAGGGTTACAGGGTAGGTCTTCTTTCGAAAGTCCCAGCTCTTTTGACGCCCCATTGGTTATGAGAAGGCGCACGCATTTTCTGTTGGCATTCTGCAACGCTGCTTTACAAGTGTGCAGTCCCCATAGCCAAAGGCGAGAGGATTTTTGTGACGAGGGGGGAGTGTGTTTTTTCATCTCATAGAGATATCTCTCCCCAACACAGCGTGCAACCCACTTTCATTCATTTGTAACACCTGTCCCCTAAAATTAAGAATGCCCCCCTTTTGGAAGGGTAAAGGAAAACTGAGATCCCTTGTTAAGAGTGGATTTTACAAAAATCTCTCCCCCATGGGCTTCGATAATTTTTTTACAAAAAGACAAGCCAATTCCTGTGCCTTCGTAACGAGAGCGGGCGTGCAGCCGTTTGAATAAGTCAAATATTATTTTATAATGTTTGTGGTCTATACCAATTCCGTTGTCCTCTACTGTAAAGGTGATAATTTTTTTGTTTTCTGTTGAGGAGATTCGAACTATTGGAGTAGCACTCTCGTTAAACTTTAAAGCATTACTTATTAAATTTTGAAACACTTGTGTGAGGAGGACCTTATCTGCATAAACAGAAGCGAGGGAGTCATACTGAATAAGCGCATTTTTATCTCTAATTCTTTCTTCTAAAATCATCGCCACGGATGTCACGATTTCTTGTGCGGAGCAGACTTCCTTTTTCAAGCTTTGCGCCCCCATTTGGGAATACGTCAAAATTCCATTAATCAAGTCTCCCATTTGCGTTACACTATTCGTAATGCTTTGGAGGTGCTGTTTTGCTAAGGGCGGTAAATCTTCTTTAAAATCTTTTTCGAGGATATGGCAGTAATTTCCAATGGTTCGTAACGGCTCATTTAAATCATGGGCACAAATATGGGCAAATCTTTCTAAATCCTCATTGGAGCGATTCAGGATCCGAATCATCTCCTCCATTTTCTTTTCCATTAGCTTACGTTTCGTGATTTCTTCTACGAATAAAATAATTCCCCCAATTTCTTTTTCGGATTTGTACCACGGCAGGACTTCCCATCTCCACCATTCAAGGTTGCCATTCGCGCGCTTAAAAGAATCATCTTCTCCTACCAGATGTTCTCCGGCTAATCCTTTTTGGTGGCCCTCTCGCCATTTTTGAGGAATATCAGGCACCACATCGTAATGCCTCTTTCCAATAAGATCTTGAGGGGAAGCATTTGTTATGGCTGCAAATTGGTCGCTCATTAAGATGTAACGCATCTCTGTATCAAAGATAGCGATTGCCGCTGGCATTTTCTTGATAAATGTCTCGAAGAGAATTTTTTCTTCTTTTTTGATAACAACATCTTCTTCCGGAAGGAGAGAGGGATGACAATTGTTAGCAGTTAAAAGAATCTTAGAAGGGTTTGTTGTTGCCATTTTTTAACATCTCCGCAACCTCAAGGGCTGCATAGCTGATGATCACTGAGGCACCGGCTCTCTTGAAGGCAATCAGGCTTTCCATGAGGGCTTTTTCATAGTCAATCCACCCTTTGTCAGCCGCAGCTTTAAGGATGCTATATTCTCCACTCACCTGGTAGGCAAAGATGGGAAGAGGGAACGCTTCCTTGAGGCGGTAAATGATATCTAAATACGGAAGCCCCGGCTTAACCATAAGCATATCAGCGCCTTCTAAAATATCTTGTGCGGCTTCTCTTAGGGCTTCGCGCGCATTTGCGGGATCCATTTGGTAGGTTTTTTTATCTGCTTTACCGAGACAAGATTGAGACCCCAAAGCTTCTCGGAAGGGGCCATAAAAAGCAGAAGCATATTTGGCGGAATAGGCCAAAATGCGCACATCTTGGTATCCTTCCTGATCCAGGGTCCTCCGAATCGCACCCACGCGCCCGTCCATCATATCTGAAGGGGCCACGACATCCACTCCTGCACGGGCGAGAGTAAGGGCCATTTCCTTTAAAACTTCGAGTGTTTCATCATTGGCAACAAGACCGTTCCGCATGACCCCGTCATGACCATGGGTTGTGTAGGGATCAAGCGCTACATCAACAATAACGCCTAATTCGGGGAGAGCCTCTTTAAGAAGGCGCGTCGTTTGACACATCAAATTATTGGGGTTGAGGGCTTCTTTTCCTTCGTCACATTTAAGGTCAGGATGGGTATGAGGGAAAAGGGCTACAGCCCGAATGCCGGCCTGACAAGCTTTGTGACATACAGGGATGATATCATCCAGCGTATAGCGGAAAACACCAGGCATGGCGGCAATTTCCCGAGGGGCAGTCTTTTCCCGCACAAAGAGGGGGAGAATCAAATCCTTAACGGTCAAAGATGTTTCGGCGACTAAGTCTCGTAACCAGGGATCAAGCCGATTGCGCCGCAAGCGAGATGTAGGAAATTCTGCTGTAAGGTAAGTCATGTAATCCTCCTCTGTATCTCTAATACTATGACACAGAGGGAAGGATGGGGCAAATTTTTTGAGTGAATGGACACCGAGGGATATATGATTTAACCAGGAGAATTTTGTGATCAACTGACAGAAATTCTCAAGCGCTTGGTCCGCCGACTGGTCCGCCGGCTGGGCCTTTTGGGCCGGCGTGCGGGGGGTTATTGCACTCTTGCGTATTTGAAGACACTTGTTTGCCAAGATCACCACATTGACCAGCACACTCGTTCTCCAAGGAGAAACAGCTCCAATACCCACGTGGATCCCCTTTACACCGGCACGACCAACCTTGTGTAGCAGCGATTCTCGGTAAGTCTGCAGATGCAGCTGTAGAGTCATTTTTTGTAGATATTTTTCGCACGGTTTCTTCACGAGAATTCAACGTTTCAAGGGGCTCTGGTGATTTTTCATCGGGGATTGCTGGTGGTGTGGCCATTGTAACTTGTACCCATGTAATGAGTGTTATGCTCAACACTAATGCTTGCAGTAATTTTTTATACATATCGATTCCTTTTTGATGGTTTCGTTTTAATTGCTGACTCGACAGATCATCAGTAGAGCCAGATAGCACTTATAAGAGTAGTGTATTCATTAATATATTCGAGAAAGGTTAAAGTTTCGTTAACGTGGATCCTGAAAAAGTTCTGGATGACAGCTCTGAAAAAGTGTGGGTTTAAAATTCCTTCCATTGTAAATTTTATCCCTGAGAGCTATTATAAGCCATGGCTCATCAAGTACGCATCGTTTCCCGCTCGCCTCACCTTAATGTGATGTGTAATGCGGCTTTTAAGGCAGCACGTGGCTTGGTACGCGACTTTGGGGAGGTTGAACATCTTCAGGTTTCGCGCAAAGGGCCGGGCGATTTTGTCTCAACCGCTGATAAAAAAGCAGAAGATACCCTCTATAAAGAACTCAAGAAAGCGCGCCCTTCTTATGGGTTTATTATGGAAGAAGGGGGGGAAGTTCAAGGAGAGGACGATCATACATGGGTTATTGATCCTCTCGATGGGACCACGAACTTTCTTCACGGTATTCCACATTTTTCTATTTCCATTGGTCTTACAAAGGGCCCTGAGCTGATTGCAGGCGTAGTCTATGACCCTATCAAGGACGAGCTTTTCTATACTGAAAAAGGGGGAGGGGCCTTTTTGAATGAACGGCGCCTGCGTGTATCCGCTCGTCATAACCTTCAGGACGCTGTTCTTGGGACAGGGATTCCTTTTGCGCGGCATACGGTTGAGCAGAGAGAAAAATTCCAAGAAACCTTAAGGCGTGTCATGCCTGCTGTTGCAGGGATTCGTCGTTTTGGATCCGCGGCCCTTGATCTTGCTTATGTTGCTGCCGGTCGATATGATGGCTACTGGGATAGGGGTCTTTCTAGGTGGGATATCGCTGCAGGAATTGTCCTTGTTCGAGAAGCAGGTGGATATGTGGCGGATCTTGAGGGTGGGGAGGATATGCTCAACACAGGGTCAGTTCTTGCGACAAATCAGGCGTTGAATCAACCGCTGAGAGAGTTATTAGTAAGTAAGGCGTAACGGGTTTTCGTGATCTTCTCCACCCCCCTTCAAAAAGGTCGTCTTATCAAGCGCTATAAGCGTTTCCTTGCAGATATAGAGCTCGACTCTGGAAAACTTATTACCGCCCATTGTCCCAATCCTGGCGCCATGCAGGGCCTTGATAGTCCGGATACGCCTGTATGGGTGTCAGAATCTCCCAATCCCTCTCGCAAGTTGCCTTTTACATGGGAAATGGCGGAAGTTGAGGGAGTATATGTAGGAATGAATACGTCCCATCCCAATGGGTTGGTGTGTGAAGCTCTTCAAGCAGGAGGTATTTTCGACCTTCAAGGCTATACCACCCTTCGTCGTGAAGTGGCTTACGGAAAAAATTCTCGTATTGATATTTTGCTTGATCCTCCGTTGACATATGTAGAGGTCAAGAACGTTCACTTGAAACGAGGGAAGAATGCAGCCTTTCCAAGTTCACCTACGGTGCGAGGGGCTAAACATATGCGAGAGCTTGCTGAGATGGTGCAGCTTGGCCATTCAGCTTATGTTATTTACGTTGTGCAACGAAATGATTGTGAGGCATTTGAACTTGCGCATGATATCGATCCCCTGTATGGGCGTGAGGCCACGCTTGCGTTTGAAAAAGGGGTTAAACCTCTTGTCTATGCTTGCGATGTAAGCCCAAAGGGGATTACACTGGCGCACTCTTTGAGGTTTAAGATATGACGATAATTCCTCTCCATACGCCTGCTGATTTTGAGGGAATGCGTAAAGCGGGCCATCTTGCGGCTCAAACGCTTGATTATATTACGCCTTATGTAAAAGAAGGGGTGACCACGCAAGAACTTAATGATCTATGTCATGACTTTATAGTGAGCCATGGGGCTATTCCTGCTCCTTTAAATTATAAGGGATTCCCCAAATCCATTTGCACCTCTGTTAATCATGTTGTCTGTCACGGGATTCCAGGGCCTAAGCAGCTTGCTCTTGGGGATATTTTGAACATTGATGTGACAGTTATTGTGGATGGATGGCATGGGGATACGAGCCGCATGTTTGGGATTGGAAAAATTCCGTTGAAAGCTCGGCGTTTGATTGATGTAACCTATGAAGCTATGATGCGGGGCATAGACGTTGTTCGCCCTGGGGCGCATTTTGGAGATATTGGGCACGCCATTCAGACTTATGCAGAATCCAAAGGATTTTCTGTGGTGAGAGACTTCTGTGGCCATGGAGTGGGGCGGGTTTTCCATGCACCTCCGGAAGTCCTTCATTACGGTAAACCCCATACAGGGATTGAACTGAAAGAGGGGATGTTTTTTACCATTGAACCTATGATTAATGCGGGACGGTATGAGGTTAAGATCTTAAGTGATGGCTGGACAGCGGTAACTCGGGATAAATCTTTGTCTGCCCAGTTTGAGCACAGCCTTGCTGTCACAGCAACCGGATACGAGATTTTCACCTTATGACAGATCATAGTGGCCATCGCAAACGGCTCAGAGACCGTTTTTTGAAGGGGGGAGAAAAAGGAATCCCCGATTATGAACTTATTGAATTGCTTCTGTTTGGAGTGATGCCACGGGGTGATGTCAAACCGCTTGCGAAGCAGCTTCTCCAAACATGTGGGAGCTTTTCTGGTCTTTTGCAAGCAGATCTCGAAAAATTGAAAGCAATTCCGGGTGTGGGTGAGGCAACCCTTGTGGTGCTTAAGGCTGTCCATGAAGCAGCGTGTCGTCTTTTGCGAGAAGAGGCCTCTACCCAAGTTTCACTTAATTCGTGGCAATCCATTCTTAACTATTGCCGCGCGCGCATGTCTCATTTGGCGATCGAACAATTTCGTCTTTTGTTTCTCGATCAAAAAAACAAGCTTATTGCGGATGAAGTCCAACAGATGGGGACGATTAACCGGACGTCGATCTTCCCGCGAGAGGTTGTTAAGCGAACCCTTGAACTTGGGGCTACAAGCCTTATTATGGTTCACAACCACCCAAGCGGCGATCCGACTCCGTCAGTTGCGGACATTGATATGACTCGCCGTGTGGTGAAAGCCGCCCATGAACTTGAAATTAATGTTCTTGATCATTTAATTATTGGCCGTTTTGGACATGTGTCTTTGCGGGAACAACGGCTGATTTAGGTCTTGTCATCATAACACTGTCGTCCCGAACTTGTTTCGGGATCTCGTTGTCATGGGGTCCTGAAACGAGTTCAGGATGACAACATTGCAAGGGGGCCTACACCCGCTCCGACAGCCAAATGGCGAGGCGAGAGGCCGTTTTAATCGCAGATGACAGGATGGGATAAACGGGGCTGTGTTCAAGGGCTATATCCCGGTGATCTCGTTCATCTTGCTGACAGGCTGCGATAAGCTCGGACAATGCTGGGTTGTGATCTTTCAGGCGAAGGAGTTGTTTTTCGTAATGGTCGTCAATGACTTCTTCAACGGCTGCCGTACAGGTCATTGCCGCACGTTCTCCTAAAAGACCAGTTATGACGCCAAGGGCATAGCCGCTGACATGCCAGAGGGGTTGAAGGAGAGTCGGGCGGACACGGTGCTCAACAACCCATTTTTCAAAATTTTTAGTATGCTCCACTTCTTGCTCTTTCATATGTTTTAAAAGAGGGGCTGAGGGGTGATTTTTTAAAACAGTAAGTTGTCCTTCGTAAATGCGCATGGCGCCTTGTTCTCCGGCCAAATTCACCCGCAACATAGAGGCAATTTGTTTTTCGGGCGAATCCTGGCCGGGAAGAGATTTCATCGATGGGTGCGGTGGCTACAAGCCCATTTTCCACAGAGAAGAGCAAGGACAAGAGAAAGAATTGCATTATAAGCTGCAAGAGAGAGACCAAAAAGGCTCCACGTGACCTGATCACATCTGACGAATGGTGTACTAAGCATCTCTTCTTTTAAGGCTTCAAGGGAAGTAAAAGCACTGAAATCATGCGTGCTGCAAAAGGCAGGTAAGCTAACCCAATGGTGTTGAATAGCGACATGATAAGCGGCAAGACAAGCACCCCCAAAAAAAATAAATCCTAGGAGAAGGATTGCATAATATTGCCACCGTGGAGAAAGGAAAAGAAGGCTCGCAAGGGCGACACCTGCTGTTCCCATAAAAACTTTTTGTTCATAAAGACACATTTGGCAGGGCTGAACATCGTAAAAATGTTTTAGGACATAAGCCGCCCCTAAGACACAAAGAGAGAGAATGGTTAAAAGGCGAAGTAGGTTCTGAGAAGATAGAGTTTTAAGGAATTTTGGGCACATGTTCTTGTCTCCTTTTTTCTTTTATCCTAACGCACAAAGAAGTCCAAATCCACCTAAAAGAGCTCCCAGAGAGGCCACCGTTACAAGTGTGAGGTTTTTTTCAATGTATATCTTAAGAGGAGGGCCGAAATACCAAAACAATGTGGCAAGGAGAAAAAAACGAAAACCGCGAGCAATAAGAGACGCCATGGTAAACGTGAAAAAGTTAAGGCCTGTAACGCCGCAGGCAATGGTGACAACTTTATACGGAATGGGAGTTAATCCCTTTAGAGCGACAATCCAAAAGCCCCACTGGTTAAAGCTTTCTTGAAATCTATCAAAGACTCCTTGAAGACCATAAGTATTGATAATAAATTCTCCGACAGTTTCATACAGCCCATAACCAATAGCATAGCCTAACCAACCTCCCGCAACAGACGTGAGAGTGCACACCAAAGCTAATGTCCAGGATTGGCTCCGTCGGCTCAAGAGCATGGCGATAAAGAGGGGATCAGGGGGTATGGGAAAGAAAGAACTTTCTACAAATGAAACGGTGCCTAAAATCCAAATAGCATAAGGATGGCTCGCAAAGGTTAAAATCCAATCATACATACGTCGTAACATTAAGATACTCTCTTTCTGGTCATTCTTGTTGTACAGCCACTTGTTATCCTGAAACAAGTTCAGGATGACAGTGTGAAGTTCGGGGTGACAGTGTATTGCTTACCACATACAGTTTATGTAAGCAAAGAAAGATCAAAAGGCAAGGTAATCGCCTCAGCATTTATCAGTTTATGGGTAGCTTTATCTGAATATTTTCGATACGTTTCTCCCCATAAAAAATCCAAAAATGGAATAAAAATGAACCGATTGAACTATTTTTTAGCCCTTCTAGTTTTCTTTACGTCCTCTTCTCTTGTTGCTGAAACACCCGTCACGCCTACTCATGGCATTGCTACATTTGGAGATTTAAAATATCCCGAAACCTTTACTCACTTTGATTACGTTAATCCCAACGCTCCCAAAGGGGGGATGGTAAAGCTCGGTGGTTTTGGGGGGTTTGATAATTTCAATCCCTTCATCATCATGGGTAATGCAGCTACAGGAGCGGGACTGCTATTTTGCAATCTTTTAGCCGCTTCCGAGGATGAGCCTTCGTCTATGTATGCGTATTTGGCTGAAAAGGTTGAGCTGGCGCCGGATAAAAGAAGTGTCACGTTTACGTTGAATAAAAATGCGAAATTTTCAGATGGAACGCCCGTGACGGCGGATGATGTGATTTTTTCCTTTAATACCCTGAAAGAAAAAGGGCTCCCTCTTTTTGCGCAGTATTACCGTAACATAAAAACGGTTGAAAAAATGAATCCTTTGGAAGTGAGGTTTATCTTTACGACAGATAAGAATCGTGAGCTTCCAGTCATTTTGGGTCAATTTCCTGTCTTTTCAAAAGCGTATTACGAAAAACACGACTTTGAAAAGGCAGAGATTTCTCCTCCTGTTGGATGTGGCCCTTATAAGGTCAAGGATTTTAAGGCGGGGGAATTGGTGACTTATGAACGTGTGCCGAATTGGTGGGGAGAAAATCTGCCTTCTCAAAAGGGACAACATAATTTTGACATCAGGTATGTTTATTATCGAGATCAGAGCGTTCTTTTTGAGGCGTTGAAAGCGGGAGATTATGATTTTCGCCTTGAAAATATCGCGATAAACTGGGTCAAAGGATATAATATTCCTGCTGTAAAGACAGGAAAAATTATTTTGAAAGAAGCCCCGGATAAACTTCCCAAAGGAATACAGATGTTTGCCTTTAATACGCGAAAGCCTCTTTTTCAAGATCGTAAGGTTCGAGAGGCTCTGACGAAGGCCTTTGATTTTGAATGGGTTAATAAGGAGCTTTTATTTAACCTGTATACACGTAGTTTAAGTTATTTTAGCAACTCACCTCTTGCCTCAAAGGGTCTTCCTGAAGGGGAAGAATTAAAAATTTTAGAGCCTTTTAGGGATCAACTTCCCCCAGAACTGTTCCGCCAAGAATTTCGTCTTCCAACCGCCGATAAATCGGGCAATGATCGGAAAGCATTGAAAGAGGCAGACGCCCTTTTAAAAGAAGCAGGCTGGGTGGTTAAGAACGGCAAACGAGTCAATGCGAAAACAAATGAGCCTTTTGCATTTGAATTTTTATTATACGATCCTACCTATGAAAGACCCGCCCTTGCTTTGCAAAGAAATTTAATTCCTTTGGGTATTGAGATGGAGGTGAGAACCGTAACGGTATCTCAATATAGTGAGAAGTTAGAAGAATACGACTATGACATGATTCATGTACCGATCCCTGAGACGGAGACGCCCGGTAATGAACAACGAGAATTCTGGTTATCCAGGTTTGCCAATGTAAAGGGGGGACAGAACTTTGCTGGCGTTAGGAATCCTGTTATTGATCAGTTGATAGACCTTGTGATTACATCACCTGATAGGCAGGCCCTTACAGCACGCGTGCATGCATTGGATCGGGTTTTACAGTGGAATTATTATGGTATTCCGGGGTGGCACAGCAAAATAAGTCGTGTGGCTTACTGGAATAAATTCGGCATGCCAGAGGAAAAGCCAAAAGATGGTGTTGGCTTTAATACGTGGTGGCTTCTTGATGCTGATACAAAAAGGACGACAAAAAGATAGCTTTATCAGAGTAATTTTGGTACGTTCCTCCTCATAAAACATCCAAAGATGGAGAAAAAATGAGCCGATTGACATACTTTCTAGCCCTTCTTGTTGTCTTTACGTCGTCTTCTCTTTCTGCTGAAACACCTATCACTCCTACCCATGGCATTGCTGTCTATGGAGATTTAAAATATCCCGCAACCTTTACTCACTTTGATTACGTTAATCCCAATGCTCCCAAAGGGGGGATGGTAAAGCTCGGCGCTTTTGGCAGCTTTGATGCTTTTAATCCTTATATTATTAAAGGAACTGCAGCGGCAGGGTCTGATATGCTGCAGTGTACTCTTTTAGCTTCTGCTGGAGATGAACCTTTTTCTCTGTATGCTTATTTGGCTGACAAGGTTGAGGTGGCACCGGATAAAAAAAGTGTCACGTTTACGTTGAATAAAAAGGCAAAGTTTTCAGATGGAACGCCTGTGACGGCAGATGATGTGATTTTTTCCTTCAACGTCTTGATAAAAAAAGGGATTCCCCTTTTTTCTCAATATTATCATGACGTAAAAAAAGTTGAAAAAATAAATCCTTGGGCGGTGCGCTTTATTTTTGCGACAGAAAAAAATCGTGAACTTCCGGCTATCTTAGGGCAACTGCCCGTGTTTTCAAAAGCGTATTACAAAAAACACGACTTTGAAAAGGCTGATCTTGTTCCTCCTGTTGGGTGTGGACCGTATAAAGTAAAGGATTTTAAGGCGGGGAAATTCGTGACTTATGAGCGGGTTCCAAACTGGTGGGGAGAAAGCATACCCTCTCAAAAGGGACAACATAATTTTGATGTTAAGTATGTTTATTATCGAGATCAGGGTGTTCTTTTTGAAGCTTTTAAAGGAGGAGATTATGATTTTCGCCTTGAAAACGTCGCTAAAAACTGGGCGAAAGGGTATAATATTCCAGCTGTAAAGACAGGAAAAATTATTTTAAAAGAAGCTCCCAACGACCTTCCCCAAGGCATACGGATGTTTGTCTTTAATACCCGAAAACCTCTTTTTCAAGACCGTAAGGTTCGAGAGGCTCTGGCTAAAATATTTGATTTTGAATGGGTCAATAAGCAACTTTTCTTTGACACGTATACCCGTAGTTTAAGTTATTTTAGCAACTCTTCTCTTGCTTCAAAGGGACTTCCTGAAGGAGAAGAGCTGAAAATTTTAGAGCCCTTTAAGGATAAGCTCCCTTCGGAACTTTTTACACACACCTTTCGTCTTCCTGTCACCGATGGATCGGGCAATAATAGGAAAACGTTGAAAGAGGCAGATGCCCTTTTAAAAGAAGCAGGCTGGATCGTGAAAAACGGTAAACGCGTTAATGCGAAAACAAATGAACCTTTTGTTTTTGAATTATTGTTGTACGATCCAATTTACGAAAGAGCAGCTCTTGCCTTGCAAAGAAATTTAATTCCTTTAGGGATTGAAATGGAGATAAGGACCGTAACACCGTCTCAATATATTGAAAAAGTAGAAGGGTATAACTATGATATGATCGATGCTATAATTCCTGAAACTGAAACGCCTGGAAATGAGCAACGAGAATTCTGGTCATCCCAGTTTGCAAACATGAAGGGGGGACATAATTTTGCTGGTGTTCAGGATCCTGTTGTCGATCAGCTGGTAAACCTTGTGATTGACTCTCCCGATAGATCCGCCCTTACTGCACGTGTTCATGCATTGGATCGGGTATTATTGTGGAACTATTATGGTATTCCGGGATGGCATAGCAAAACAAGTCGCATTGCTTATTGGAACAAATTTGGCATGCCGGAGAAAAAGCCCAAAGATGGGGTTGGCTTTAATACCTGGTGGGTAAAAAGTTAATGCTCTCTTATCTCCTCCGTCGGTTTCTTTTTATTATTCCCACTCTTTTTGGGATTATGGTCATTAACTTTCTTATTATCCAAGCCGCCCCGGGGGGCCCTGTTGAGCAAATGATTGCTAAGGTGCGGGGAAATAACATTGATGCAACCGCGCGGTTGACGGGAGCTGGAAATGAGTCAATGCAATCCCTGGAGCAGATGGGGGAATCCCACTTTTATGAGTCTAAGTATCGGGGCGCCCAGGGCCTTGATCCAGAATTTATCGCCAAGCTTGAAAAAATGTTCGGTTTTGATAAGCCGCCATTGGAACGGTTTTTGATGATGATGAAAAACTACCTGACTTTTAATTTTGGGGAGAGTTATTTCAAAGATCGTTCTGTCATTGGGCTCATCATTGAAAAAATGCCAGTCTCCATCAGTATTGGCTTGTGGACAACGCTTCTTGTGTATTTGATTTCGATTCCTTTGGGGATTCGGAAGGCCGTGCTTGATGGGACAGCCTTTGATGTGTGGTCAAGTGCAGTTGTCATTGTGGGGTACGCGATCCCAGGGTTTTTATTTGCAATTCTTCTGATCGTGCTGTTTGCCGGAGGGAGTTTTTGGTCAATCTTTCCCCTGCGGGGGCTTGTGTCAGATAACTGGCATCAGCTGCCAATTGGCGCAAAAATTCTGGATTATTTTTGGCATATGACGTTGCCCATTACGGCTCTTGTGATTAGTGGCTTTGCAAGTTTGACGTTGCTTACGAAAAATTCTTTCCTTGAAGAAATTAACAAACAATATGTGATTACGGCCCGTGCCAAGGGGTTGACAGAACGACGCGTTTTGTTTGGCCATGTCTTCCGCAATGCGATGCTGATCGTTGTGGCCGGTATGCCATCTGCTTTAATTCATATTTTCTTTGCGGGATCTCTTTTAATTGAAGTGATTTTTTCTCTGGATGGATTGGGACTTTTAGGGTTTGAATCCGCTGTAAGTCGAGATTATCCGGTTGTGTTTGGCACGCTTTATATCTTTACGCTTCTTGGGCTGTTCCTTCATATTATAGGAGACCTGACATATACCGTTATTGATCCGCGCATTGATTTTGAAAAGAGGATGGGATGACTCCTCTGACACAACGACGCCTCGTACAATTTAAAGCCAATAGAAGAGGATATGTTTCATTTTGGATATTTCTCTTTTTGTTTTTTACAACCCTTTTTGCGGAATTTATTGCCAATGATAAACCGCTTCTTCTTAAATATGACAATCACTACTACTTCCCTGTTTTTAAGGAATATTCCGAAAAAACATTTGGGGGAGACTTTGAAACAGAAGCTAACTATCGTGATTCTTTTGTGCGAAATCTGATCGACAAAAAAGGGTGGATGATTTGGCCCCCAATTCCTTATAGTTATAATACAGTCAACTATGACTTGCCGGTACCAACACCTGCTCCCCCTTCCTTAGAAAACTGGTTGGGAACAGATGATCAGGGGAGGGATGTTCTTGCGCGCCTTATCTACGGATTTCGGATTTCAGTTCTTTTCGGGCTAACGTTAACGCTTTGCAGCTCTGTTGTGGGGGTCGCAGCGGGAGCGACACAAGGATATTTTGGAGGACTCACGGATCTTCTTTTTCAAAGGTTTATTGAGGTATGGTCAGGCATGCCCGTTCTTTATCTGTTGATCATTTTAGCAAGCCTTGTGCAGCCCAATTTCTGGTGGTTGCTGAGTTTAATGCTTATTTTTAGTTGGATGGCTCTTGTGCCCGTGGTGCGGGCTGAATTTTTGCGCGCGAGGAACTTAGATTATGTCAAAGCAGCGAGTGCTTTAGGTCTTTCAACGCCTCGCATTATTGTGCGTCATCTTTTGCCAAATGCGATGGTTGCGACATTAACCTTTATGCCCTTTATCTTGAATGGATCGATTACAACTTTGACGTCTCTTGACTTCTTGGGCTTTGGCTTGCCGCTCGGGTCCCCTTCTTTGGGAGAGATGCTCAATCAAGGTAAAAACAACCTTCAAGCGCCCTGGCTTGGGATTACAGTCTTCATTGTACTCGCTATGATGCTGACGTTGCTCATTTTTATTGGCGAAGCGGTACGCGATGCTTTTGATCCCCGAAAGACGACGGTGTGAAACGAATGAGAAGGTTATCTTGACATTTTGCTTAAAATGTACTATATATTGTACCATATCATGTACAATAGAAGGAAACTACTATGCACGTTGTAAGCTACACAGAACTTAGAAAAGATATGAAACGTATTATGGATAAAACGCAAGATGGCCATGAACCAGTTATTATTACCCGAAAGGGGGGGCATATGGTGATGATGTCTCTTGAAGACTATAATGGTTTCGAAGAAACAGCTTATTTGTTAAGAAATCCCAAAAATGCTCAACGTATTTTTGCATCTCTTGCGCAACTAGAAGCAGGCAAAGGAGAAGTCCATGAGCTGGTTGAGGTTTAAATGTAATGAATAATATTACATTTTCTACTGCAGCTTGGGAAGACTATCAATATTGGATAGAAAATGACAAAAAAAAGTTGGAACGTCTCAATAAGTTGTTAAAAGATACTCAGAGACACCCTTTTGACGGTATCGGGAATCCAGAGCCTTTAAGATTAAATTTACAAGGCTGTTGGTCGAGACGAATTGATGAAGAACATAGATTAGTCTATAAATATAATGGGACCAGCCTCTTAATTCTTTCTTGCAGATATCATTATAAATGACACAATCCCTCCTCTCCGTTGACAATCTTTCTGTTCATTTCCGCCAAGGGAAAAAAGTGATTGAGGCTGTGAAATCAGTTTCTTTTACCTTAAATCCCCATGAAACGGTCGCTCTTGTTGGAGAAAGTGGGTCGGGTAAGTCTGTTACTGCCCTTTCAATCCTCCAGCTTTTACCCTATCCGAAGGCTTCCCACCCCACGGGGCACATTTACTTTAAAGGCCAAGATCTGGTGGGGGCAGGGGAGGGGGCTTTGCGCAAGATTCGTGGCAATAACATTTCCATGATTTTTCAAGAGCCAATGACGTCCCTTAATCCTCTTCACACGATTGAAAAGCAAATTGGGGAGGTGCTTCAAATTCATAAAGGCCTTACGGGTGCTTCTGCTAGGCGGCGGTGCATTGAAGTCTTGGAAATGGCAGGATTTCAGGATGGTAAGGCTCGCCTGCAGGCTTACCCTCATCAGTTATCAGGGGGGCAACGTCAACGGGTCATGATCGCCATGGCGCTTGCGTGTGAGCCGCAAATTCTGATTGCGGATGAGCCGACAACTGCTCTTGATGTGACGATCCAAGCCCAGCTTCTGGACCTTCTCAAAGATCTTGGACGCCAATTAGGGATGGCCATGCTTTTGATTACCCATGACTTGGGAATCGTTCGTAAAATGGCGGATCGGCTTGTCGTGATGAAAGAGGGAGAAGTCGTGGAGGAGGGGGAGACAAAAGCAGTATTTGCACATCCCGCTTCACCTTATACCCGACATCTTATTGATTCCTTCCCGAAGGGGGAAGCGGTTCCTGTTTCGCTTACAGCTCAGCCTCTTCTTGTAACAGAACATCTTAAGGTTCATTTCGATATTCGAGCAGGTTTTCTTCGTAAGAAGGTAGGCGATATTCGCGCCGTAGATAATGTAAGTCTTACCCTCAAAGAGGGCCATACCTTAGGCATTGTTGGGGAAAGTGGATCGGGCAAGACGACTCTTGCCATGGCGATCCTCAGGCTTGAAAGAAGCCAAGGCCAAATTTGGTTTCATGGACAAAATATTCAAGATTTTTCACGTAAAACCATGCGGCCCCTACGGCGAGAAATGCAGGTTGTTTTTCAAGATCCGTATGGATCTTTGAGTCCTCGGATGAGTGTGGCGCAAATTATCGCAGAAGGCCTTGAGATTCATAAGCTTGGGGCAACAAAAGAAGCGCGCGACCTTCAGGTTATTGAGGCACTGATGGAAGTTGGACTTGATCCAGACGCCCGCCATCGGTATCCCCATGAATTTTCAGGTGGACAGCGTCAGCGTATCGCGATTGCGCGGGCGATTGCGCTTAAGCCAAAGCTTTTGGTATTGGATGAGCCGACATCTGCTCTCGATCGATCCGTCCAGGTAGATATTATTGAGCTTTTACGAAGGCTTCAAACGTCCCATAAACTGGCTTATCTTTTTATTAGCCACGATTTGGCCGTTGTGAGGGCTCTGAGTCATGATGTTTTGGTTATGAAAGAAGGGGTGATTGTTGAACGAGGGTCTGCCACATCTATTTTTAACACTCCTCAAGAACCTTATACAAAAGCCCTTCTGAAGGCGGCGTTTGATTTGAAGTTAACGTGAGGAAAAAAGCTCTACACTATTGGAGCGGGTGAAGGGAATCGAACCCTCGTCTGAAGCTTGGGAAGCTACTGCTCTACCATTGAGCTACACCCGCTTATACTCGTCGCTTTGTTTGTTTCAAGGCTCAAAGCCCATCGGGATTTGCCCTCTGTCACGTAGGTTGACTACGCGTCACTCGAGCTCGCCACTCGGGTACCTGTCCCTTGATTTCTTGAGGACAAGCCTTGCAATCCTTTGAGCATATTTCTTTGACTTATAGGAAATTCTTAAAAGAGACGCAAGAGGAGTTTCGGAATAGGATAAGGCAGTCCCCATATGAAGTTTTAAAAAAGTATCAGGGAATACACTGAGAAGCATTAAAAAAACAAGGGTGCTCGCTGCTAGACTCGAGCTGGCATGTTTCTCTCCATTACACTATGTAGTGTAATACCACTTATCAATCAAGTGGCAGACAAAACTGGGTTGCTTCGTCGCCTTCGGCTCCTCGCAATGACGCCAATTTCCGTCATTGCGAGCGAAGCGAAGCAATCCAGAATATCCATCTATTGAATGCGAAATGGTATAAGAGTTTTTATTTCTTCTTGCTCTTTAAAGAAGAGTTCCTTAAACGTTAAAAGCGATGTAATCAATTACAGAAACCCTTAACATCGCGAGCCATTTCATGAAATCTTTCACAGTTGAATCTATTGCAGCTCTTATTAAAGAGCATGATATTTCTTTTATTGATTTTCGGTTTACCGATTTTCGAGGTGCATGGCACCATATGACTTTCCATAGGGATGCGGTGGATGAAGAGACTCTTAATCAAGGAGTTATGTTTGATGGATCCTCCATTGCGGGATGGAAGACCATTGATGATTCGGATATGCTGATGAAACCAGATCTTGGAACAGCCGTTCTTGATCCGTTCGCACTCCAGTCAACGCTTATTTTGAATTGTAATATTCTCGAGCCTATGACGGGGCAAGCCTATAGCCGTGATCCTCGAGGAGTGGCTCAAAGGGCTGAGGCTTATCTTACAACATCGATGATTGCGGATACAGCTTATTTTGGCCCTGAAGCAGAGTTCTTTATTTTTGATGATGTGCGGTATGATGTGGCGATGCAACACGGCTTTTATTATATTGATTCAGATGAAGGGGAGTATAACACAGGTCGTCAAGACCCCCAGGGGAACCTGGCCAATCGCCCCGGAGTGAAGGGAGGTTATATACCCGTTAATCCTGTTGATCGCCTTTTCGATATGCGCTCAGAAATGCTTATCACTTTAAAGGAAATGGGTCTTGAGGTTGAAAAACATCACCATGAAGTGGCCCCCGGCCAACATGAACTTGGCTTTAAGTTTGATACTCTCACACAAACTGCAGATCATCTTCAGATTTATAAGTATGTGATTAAGAACGTTGCTCGGATGTATGGGAAGACGGCGACCTTTATGCCTAAGCCCGTTCATCAAGATAATGGATCAGGAATGCATGTTCACCAATCCTTATGGAATAAGGGGAAGCCTCTTTTTGCAGGAGATGCGTACGCTCATCTTTCTCAAGAAGCTCTGTATTACATTGGGGGAATTATTAAGCATAGTCATGCGTTGAATGCTTTCACAAACCCCACAACAAATAGCTATAAGCGTCTTATTCCTGGCTACGAAGCGCCGGTCATGCTGACTTATTCCGCACGGAATAGGTCGGCGTCCATTCGTGTTCCTCATACGCCAACCATGAATTCAAAGCGGATCGAAGTAAGATTTCCTGATCCTGCGGCAAACCCTTATCTTGCTTTTTCAGCTATGCTGATGGCAGGCCTTGATGGCATTCGGAATAAGATTCATCCTGACGCGGCTCATGAAGGAAATCTTTATGATTCAGAGATTTCACGAGGGATTCCTCAAGTGGCAGGATCCCTTCAGCAGGCTTTGGAGGGGCTTGATCGAGACCGGGAATTTTTAAAAATGGGAACCGTTTTTAGCGATGACCTTATTGATAGCTTCATTGAATTGAAGCGCGAAGAGGTGAGGGCTCTAGATCACACTCCTCAACCTATTGAGTTTAAGATGTACTATGGGGTGTAACGAAAATGATGTTGGATTTCTATAGGAGGGTTATACTTGAGGCGAATTAAAATGGGTAAAACTGCACAGGTGTAACGTTCCTCTTGCTCTCTGAAAGCCATGTGTTTGATGCGTGGTGCCTAAAATTTTATACAAATCTTTCCTTTCTTCTGAACCAGTTAAGATTCCCGAATAGGTACATTCCTTATTCGTATTCGATCTCCTATGCGCACGAACATTGTCTGGAAAACGATTGTCTGGAAAACGATTTGACAAATTCTGATCTTTGATTATAGTCTCCCCTAGACAACAAAATTATTTTCCAAAGGAAGTTTATTGGATGACAAAAAGACTTGAATCAAAATATAAAATTGACAGACGCCTTGGTGTAAACTTATGGGGACGTCCAAAGAGTCCTATTAATGTTCGCGCCTACGGTCCTGGACAACATGGGCAACGCCGATCTAAGCCTTCAGATTATGGCCTTCAATTAACGGCTAAACAAAAACTGAAGGGGTATTATGGGAATATTACGGAACGGCAATTTTTGCGCCTTTATGCTGAAGCTGTTCGCAAGCGAGGGGATACCAGCGAAAATCTGATAGGGTTATTAGAATCTCGGTTAGATGCTCTTGTGTATCGCATGAAGTTTGTCCCCACTGTCTTTGCAGCGCGTCAATTTGTAAATCATGGTCATGTGACTGTGAATGGAAAGCGCGTCAACATCCCTTCTTATTCTGCAAAACCAGGAGATGTTATTGAAATTCGTCAAAAATCAAAAGAAATCCCTATCGTTTTAGAAGCTATCCAATTGGCTGAGAGAGACGTTCCTGATTATATTGACATTGATCACAAAGCTATGAAGGGGACGTATACACGGATTCCAACTCTCTTAGAAGTTCCTTATCCTGTTCAGATGGAACCTCACCTCGTCGTTGAGTACTATTCTCGATAGTTTCTTTGAGCGTCTTTTTGGGAAAAGTAAGTTGAGCGCCCAAGAATGATCCCAATGAGTGTAGTTGACTTACGCAGAGGGGAATTCCTTCGGGCAACCTTCCGACTTAAAAGGCAAAGAGAGGATAATTAGAATTTTTTGTGAAGGCAATGTGGTGAGTCTTTTTAGAGAGCGTCTCGCTCTCATCCGGGCGCTTAGCTCAGTTGGTAGAGCAGCTGACTCTTAATCAGCGGGTCGCAGGTTCGAATCCTGCAGCGCCCACCAGGGAAACTAAGGGATTTTTCTCTCCTTGTCAATTCTCTTAAAATGCTCCGGAAGCATATCGGAAGCAGAAGGAGAAAATTCGAGGGTTTAAAGTCAGACGGTCTGACGTAGCAATCTAAGCCACACAGCCTTAATTCCATCAGGGTAACCCCCCAGCTAAGCTGGGGGACCATCAAAGTTTGACAATTCCAGAAGTGTTCATAGACTTTGAGTTGAACCGCCCAGTTCAACAAAAGGAAAAAATCTATGAACACATACGAAAAGCTAAGCCATACGACTTGGGAATGCAAATTCCATGTTGTGTTTATTTCGAAATATCGGAGAAAAGCAATTTTTGGTCATTTAAAGAAGAACTTAGGCGTCATCTTTCACAATTTGGCTCAGCAACGTGAGAGCAAAATACTTGAAGGACACCTGATGGGAGATCATGTCCATATGTTGATCAGTATTCCTCCAAAATATTCGGTGAGTCAGGTTATTGGATACATCAAAGGGAAAAGTGCGATTCACATTGCTCGAGATTACATGGGGAGGGGGAAAAATTACACAGGAATGAGCTTTTGGGCTCGAGGTTATTTTGTCTCTACAGTTGGAAGAGATGAGAAGGTCATTCGAGAATACATCCAAAATCAAGAAAAAGCTGATCGCCATTTTGATCAGTTGCAGCCAAGACTCTTTTAAACCGCTTTGAGCGGTTCACATTCATACCTCCAGCTCTGCTGGAGGTCATTAATTGAAATTAAAACAGTGAAGAAAGATAATGACTCAGAACCCTCTCACTTTTTCTCCCTTCATGACCTTATTCATCAGCTGATTCAGGAGAGTATCCCTATGGAAGATAAGAGAAAGCTGATTGATGATGCGACAAAAGTTATGTTAGAGGTCTTTTCTGGTCCCTCAGAAGTGTTTACTACGAAAATCACTCAGAGCCCATTCACTTGCTGCAGGCGCAGAAGCTTTGTAAAAATGCAAAAGACATAGGATATTCAAGCTCCACTTTGCTGCAACTCGAAGCCTGCATGTTTCAATGTTTCATGAGTGGGACAAGAGATTTTGAAGCTGCAAAAAAAATTAAAGAGGATATTGAAGCAGACCTTCAAGCAGGAGTAACTCTTCCTCCTTATTATGAAGCCCTTTTTAAGTACAACAAAGGGTTTCTTGCAGCGATCTTTACCCATTATGATGACGCCATTCGCTATATGCAGGGAGGCTTATCTCTTTTTAAAGCTTCTGAAGCATACCCTGGAGAACATAAAAATGAGGTTTTATGCGCTCTCACAAATCTTATGCAATATTATGATATGCGTGGAGAGATGGAAAAAATAGAGGATTTGATTCCCCGAGCAGAAGAAATGTTTCAAAATTCTAAGTCTTTAGTCTCCAGCTCCACGTTTATCTATGCTTTCGCCCTTGTATTCGTCGATAAGGGAAAGTTTCAAGAAGCAGAAGAAATTTTGAATAAAGAAAAAGACTACCCAACTTTAAGTGCAGAGCGCCCTCCCATTTATCACGGTATTTTGCTTCAAAAAGCAACTGCCTTAATCAAACAGGGGAAATTAACAGAGGCTTTGAAAGTTCTGAAAACCTGCGAAGTCACAACAAATGCCTTCTTTCAAGGTCGCAATAATAAGTCATTGTCTCATATTCTTCTGCTGAAGAGCCTCATTGCCATCAAGAACCAAGACATTTCTCCTAAGTTGCTGCAAAATCTGCAACAAGCCCTTTTGCTTTACAATGATTTTTTCCAAGGGGAGAAAAAGCAGAGGCTCCAAGCCCGTACTTATTTTGCTATGGGAAGAGCCCATGAGCTTAATCAAGATTTTGAAAAAGCCCTGCAGCACTACCTCACCAGTGATGAAATTTACTCAAATGTTTTAAAAAGCAAGAAAATAGATGATGTGAGCGAGCTTTATGTCGCTCTGTCTCTTTTAGGGCAAAAGCTCAAGGATGAGCACATTCGTCAGAAATATCTCAAAGCGCACATTGATACGTTTGGATTAGACCACCCCAGGACAAAAGAGCTTCTGGTGGCTTTTGATGAAAGTGGAGCGCCAGTTTTTTAAGGATTGCATCAAAGATTTTCAAGAGCGATTAAGAAGTTTGTTAAGCGCTCTCTCTGCTTTTCTATTTGCATTTATCTCAGCATTTTTAATGGGGTGGTAAGAATCAGGGCTTACATTTTTTCTTGATTTTTTTATTTTTTATTGTTTAATACAAATGTAATTTAAAGAAGGTGTTATTATGCAATATGTTGCTAAAAGGCTTACTTTTCAGCTCCTGGTCACTACCACCTTATCTTTGACAACTTTAAGCTCTCTTGGGGCGATAAAGGTCATTGATTTAGAATTTGATGATGGTCGAAGAGCAACTTATGGCCCGCGTGGACTTTCTTTTGCAGAACAACCTTCACAACCAAGCTCTAGTATATGGAAGGGGAACTGCATTCAAGTTAATTCTCTTGAATTTGATCCCCGTCGTCCTTTATTAGACCTTTTGTTAGAATTACAACAAACGCCTCGCGTTCGGAATGCCACTCTCACTGAAACTCCTTCTTCGCCAGATGATGAATGTGGAAAAGAATGTGCGCAGTTTTGGGCAGAATATGCTCCATTGAGCAGCAAGCAAGATCCTTTGTCTCGGCAAGCAATAGCTGAGCTTTTCCGCAATTACTACTTTTCTCTTCAGTACCTTCAGCAACAAGGATCTAATCTTGCCCGCACAAACCTTCCTAATGCGCAAAATAATCTAGCACTTGCACTATCACAGTTCTCGTCTGATTGGTCTCCAGCTGAAAAAATTCCTCTTTTAAGAGAAACTGTTGGTTTGCTCACTGAAGCTGCCGCATCAGGACATGTACTTGCTAAAGAAAATTTTCCTATAGCGCAATATACTCTGGGATTTACCCTAGCAGCCGCATCAATTGATCTGCCCCCAGCTGAAAGTATACCTCTTTTAAGAGAAGTGCTTGGTTTGTTCACTAAAGCAGCAGAATTAGGACATGTATCTGCAAAAAACAATCTTCCTATAGCGCAATGTAATCTGGGATTTACTCTAGAATCCTCATCAATTAATCTGCCCTCAGCTAAAAGTATACCTCTTTTAAGAGAAGTACTTTGTTTGTTTACTAAAGCTGACGCATTAGGGCATGTACTCGCTAAAGAAAAATTTCTTATGGCGCAAAATAATTTGGGAGTTGCCCTAGCAGATTCGTCAATTAATCTCCCCTCAGCTGAAAGAATACCTTTTTTAAGGGAGGCTGTTGATTTGTTCGCTAAAGCTGCAGCTTTAGGGAACGCACAGGCCGAGAAAAATCTTCTTCAGACAAAAGCTGTACTGGGAACTGTGCTAGGGAATTCATCAAAGAGTGCTCCTCCAACTGCAGTAATTCCTCTTTTGAGAGAGGCTGCTGCCTTGCTTACTCAAAGTGCAGAGCTAGGCAACGGCCTTGCACAAAAAAATCTTCCTTTAGCGCAATATGACCTGGGAGTTGCGCTAGCAGATTCATCAATTAATCTCCTTCCAGCTGAAAGAATACCTCTTTTAAGAGAGGTTATCGCCTTGCTTACTCAAAGTGCAGAGCTAGGCAACGAACTTGCAAAAGAAAATCTTCCGATAGCACTCAATAATCTGGGAGTTGCACAGTTATACCATTTATAAAAAATAGTTAGCATAATTTAGCCCAGCTTCGCTGACAAAGGGACGCGATTTCATTTGGATTTTTTATCCATGTATTCCAAGCGTTACAGGCAATATCTGCTATTTCTTCGGTTGATTGATAAACTCGATTATTAAAGAATCTGTCTTTAAGAACCCTCCAAACTGACTCTTGTGCATTTAACTCAGGAGAATAAGGAGGTAGATAAAGAATGCTGATATTCTCTGGAATTCGAAGCAACTGATTGATATGCCAACCTGCTCGGTCCATAACGATTACTCCATGCTTTCCGATCGGAATATGAAGAGATATTTCTTCCAAATGAAGTTGCATCGCCTCTCCATTTGCAGTTGGGGCAATAATGGCAGCTGCTGTCTGCGCTTCAGGACAAATAGCTCCAAAGATGTATTGGTACATAAACTGTTGTTGCCTAACAACGCGTGGTCTTGTGCCCTTTTGCGCCCACAGGCGACTCAAAGATCCCTGTTGTCCTATTCTGGTTTCATCTTGGAACCAAACCTGCACTTTATCCAAAGGGGTCCCCTCTGGAATGGCTTCTAAAACAAGTGAGCTAAACTCATTTTTTAAAAGAATCTTGGAGATTTTTATCTGCCTTAGGGTGAACCGACCTTGCTGTAATCCAGGAATATCCTAATCGATGCAACAGGGGATATATGCCTGATAGGCCGTACTCCACTTTAAATTTCGATTGAATAAGACCCCTTATGTCTTCGGCTCTTAAGCGCCCACCTTTTAAAGAGTCCGTAAGGCCAGCAATCTCATCTTTGAGCTGAACCTCATCAAGAGCAGAAAGCTTTGAGTTCCGCCCTCTGCCTGGACGAATTGATAGCAAGCTATCAATACCTCCTTCCGCATATAAATGGATCCACTCTCTAATCGTGTATTCCGTTTTCAAAAGCAATGAGGCCGTTTCTTTTACGCTCTTACCCTCCTGAATATACCGGAGAGCCAGCAGCCTCAGCCCTTGTTTCTTCTGGCCATGAGTCTTGTATAGAGCCTTAAAATCTTCTTTCTCAAAGTACTGGGGGAGATGGAGGGGACGTGCCATTTGCTGACCTTCTTGTTATTCCTGAAGACCAGCATATTATATCATTTATTTTTTGTAAATGGTATAAGCGCGCTTGTCGGACATAGGGTGCGTCCTCCAAGACGGTCTTATACTTATCACAAATTCAATATCAAAACAACAGTGTTCAAAACATTTAAGATAAAATAGATACAAATTTTATTGACTTAAATAAACAATGGTATTAAAATGAAGTATAAAAAGGCCTCGTGGAATCAACCCAGGCAATTTAACAAAGAGTGAATTCGTATGAGAGAAAAAATAAAACCGCTACATCAACAAACAAATCAAAAGCCTGTTCCAGAAAATCGAGAGAATTCAAAAGCCTCACACGAGGAGAACAAGCTGATTCACATCGACCACAGACTTGTGACCGCAGAAGAAAAGATCCATCAGCTTAAAAAGCAACGAGAGAAACTGCAATTTCAACAGGCTCTTCTTTTCTTTAAAGAAACCCAGAAGATTTTTGATAAAGCGTTTGTGCCAGATTTGGCATTGTTCGTTTTAAAAGACGCGTGGGGCAAAGCTTCAGAAATGCAAAAAGAAAAATGGCAAAAAGACAGGGGGCAAGAACGGCGGAACAAAAACATATCTGACCCATCAGAAGCGGGGCATCCTTTTCGTGATTTTGTTGCTTCAAGCTCTCGAGAAACGGATCCATCACCTGAGTCAAATCATCACCCGAGCTGAGAGGAAAAAATATCGCCTCATGAGTTCTTCAGAAACCTCCTCCCAGGAACTAAGACGTAAGAGAACAAGGTCTTTAATTATGCTTGGAGGGCTTGTTGAAAAATCAGGATTATTGGAAACTTTTTCGCTTCCTCTTGGCGAGGATTTCCAAAAAGATCCTGATCTGAAAAATGAAATTTCCACGTTGTTTAAAGGGCTCCTCATTCTCAACGAGATGGTCCATTCAGGGGAGACTTTTCATCGAGATTTGTGGTCTCAACAGGGATTACAAAAGCTGAAGGAGTTGAAGCAGGAGAAGTGATTTATCTCTATCTGTGGAGTTTTGCTCATCAATTCTAAATTTTTTTGAGAACTGATCATAAGCACTTCTCTCCTACTCTTGATTTTTCCTCAAAAAAGGCCTATTTTTAATTAAGCACAACCATAGGTTTGACCGTATCATGAAACTCATCTCTCGATAGCCCTTCTGTAAGGGCATAGCTTAGAAACCGTTTTTTGGTTTTGAAGCTTCTTTTTAAAAGCCCTGAATTTCGAGAGAGTGCCCATGAGTCATAAACCTATTTCCTTCCAAAATATTGGATTGTCTTTTCCTCAAAAAGTTTGTTTTGAGGGATTCACCACTCACATACAAGATGGCAACCGTATTGCTATTATTGGTCAGAATGGCAGCGGAAAATCCAGCTTGCTTAAAATGCTGCAAGGCCTTATTGAGCCAAGCCAAGGAGAACTGCGTATTCCAGGTGACCTTGTCTTTGGTTATGTCCCTCAAATCATTGAAGACTTTGACTCTTCAAGTGGGGGGCAACGCCTGAATGAAGCTCTGACGCGAGCGCTTGCCCTTGACCCTCACGTGTTACTGCTTGATGAACCTACCAATCATCTGGATTTAAGGAATCGCAAGGCGCTGATGCGCCTGCTGCGGAGTTATCGTGGAACCCTCCTGATGGTTTCCCATGATTTGGAGCTTCTTCGCACGTGTGTGGATACGTGCTGGCATATTGAGAACGGGAGGATTCATGTTTTCACAGGGAAATATGATGATTACATAAGGGAGGTCAGGATAAAGAGAAATTCTCTTGAACAGGATCTCTTTCGCCTCGATCGCCAAAAAAAGGAGACGCACCACGCGTTAATGAAAGAGCAAACGCGGGCGGCCAAAAGCAAAGCCAAAGGCGAGAAGCATATTAAACAAAGAAAGTGGCCTACAATTGTCTCTGATGAAAAAGCGCGCCGCGCTGTGGAAACATCGGGCCGTAAGAAAGCCGCCATTGAGTCGAAAAAACAAGATTTGATCCAGAGCTTATCAGAGCTCCGTTTGCCTGAAATTCTGAAGCCTACGTTTTCTCTTGCAACGCCTGATGTCCGTTCGAAAAACCTTATTTCTATACAAGAGGGGGCTTGTGGCTATAGCACCCCCATTCTTCAAGACATCAATATGTCCGTGGGGGCTCAGGAGCATCTGGCCTTAAGAGGTGACAATGGCTCTGGCAAAACAACGCTTTTAAGAGCCATTTTAGGAGACCTAACCGTTATAAAGTCTGGGGAGTGGCGTGTCCCAACCCCTGCAGACATTGGGTATTTGGATCAGCACTACAGCACTCTTAATCCTCACAAGACGCTCTTAGAAACACTCCACAATTTAGTCCCCACTTGGCCTCATGCGGATATCAGGCGGCATCTGAATGACTTTTTGTTTCGTAAAAATGAGGAAGTGAATGCTCTTGTCAGCACCCTCTCGGGGGGAGAAAAAGCACGCCTTTCTTTAGCACAGATTGCAGCCAAAACGCCGAAGCTGTTGATTTTGGATGAGATCACCAATAACCTGGATCTCGAAACACGGGAGCATGTGATCCAAGTCCTCATGGCGTATCCGGGAGCCATGATCGTCATCTCTCATGATGAGGATTTTTTGAAAGCCATTAACGTCAACGTGTTTTATGATATAGAAGAGAACACGCTGAAAATGAGTAGGTCAATATGAGCACTAAAGACAAGATACACGTTCTCTCTCGGGCGGTTATTGTAGATCAAGAGCATCTTTTGCTTTGCAAAACCCGTGATCTTCTCATCAATTTCTATTTTCTTCCCGGAGGTCATATTGAGCACGGAGAAAGTGCGGAAGAGGCAGTCCTGCGAGAGCTTCTTGAAGAAAGCGGGACCCCCTGCACGATTAAGAGGTTCCTGGGGTGCCTTGAATATAGCTTTGAGCCTGGTCATAACAGCATCTGCCATAGCCACGAATACAATTTCTTGTTTGAAATCGAATCGGACGTTTTAAAAACTCAAAACCCCTTAGCCTGTCCAGAAGATCATATTGAGCTGATATGGGTCCCTCTTTGCGAGATTGACTCAATTGATTTCCGCCCAGAGCCTTTAAAAACACTCCTTCCAGAGTGGTTAAAATCCCCAGAAAACAATGTCTTTCAGAGCGTGATGGTAGAGGCCGACAAGGAACCCGAACAATGACGGGCAATTGTCCTATCAATGCCTCTCTTGTACATCGGCTGATCGCCACGCAATTTCCCCAATGGGCGGATCTTCCCATCAGGCCCGTCGCTGTTGGAGGGTGGGACAACAGAACGTTTCATCTAGGAGAAGACATGTCGGTGCGTCTTCCCAGCGCAGAATGCTATACATCAAAGGTAGAGAAGGAGCAATTCTGGTTGCCAAAATTGGCGCCGCTCCTGCCACTTCCGATCCCCGTTCCTTTGGCGATGGGAGAGCCGGGAGAGGGGTATCCATGGCAATGGTCCATTTATCGCTGGATTGAGGGAGAGACGGCTGCAATTGAGCGCATCACTGATTTGAGCCAATTTGCAACTGACTTGGCTGAATTTTTGAAAGCCCTCCAGCGATGTGACACCACAGGCGCACCGATAGGAGGACCACACAATTTCTATCGTGGAGCAGAGATTGCTGTCTATGATGCTCAAACACGACGCGCGATTGAGATTCTACACGATAAGATCGATGTTGCGGCCGTGACGTCTCTATGGAATGTAGTTCTCTCGACTACCTGGCAAGCACCCCCCGTTTGGATCCATGGGGATGTGGCTGTTGGAAACTTATTGGTCGACAAGGGGCGGTTGAGTGCCGTCATTGATTTCGGTGGCATGGGCGTCGGGGATCCTGCGTGCGATCTGGTGATTGCCTGGACTTTATTTAAAGGAGAAAGCCGAGACACATTCCGCGCAGCTCTTCCTCTTGATAGAGACACCTGGGCGCGCGCTCAAGGCTGGGCCCTCTGGAAAGCCTTGATCGTCTGCGCAGGATTATCAGGCACCAATCCCCTTGAGATAGAAAACTCTAAACGGGTTATTGAGGCAGTGCTTGCGGACAGCAAACGTAACTTTGATGTTTCTTAAGACTATGCTTACCTGTAAGAAATTACAGAAAGAGTTAAGGAAATTTGAAGTGGAAACTCGCAAAATGCATACCCTCACATTTGACATCATCCCTGCAACACAGGAAGAGGCAGAATTTATCGACAATAAAATCGTTGAATTTAATACGAGTCAAGTGCCCTGTTCGCGCTCTCAAACACCCGTCTTTAAAAATTACGTTGTTAAGGACAAAGGGGTTATTATCGCTGGGATTAACGCCTTCCTCTATCGCTGGGGCATTTTGTATGTTGATGTGTTGTTTGTTGATGAACACCATCGTCACAAAGGGTTGGGCAGTGCCTTGTTGCAAAAAGTTGAAGGTGAAGCAAAGGAAATGGGATCGACCCTTGCTCACTTAGACACCTTTGATTTCCAAGCACTCGATTTTTATCTCAAACACGGATATGAAATTTTTGGGGTTCTTGACGATTGCCCTAAAGGGCATAAGCGGTATTATTTGAAGAAGAGCTTGTAGTACAGGGAGGAATTTATGATTGACCAGCACCCTTTCTTCGCTTATTTTTCAAAAAAACAAAAAAAAATATGATGCCATGAACTACATAAGAATAAATTTAGCAGAAGTATTTTTCGTTTTATTCATTTTAGTATTTTCTTCGACGATCTGTTGTGCAATCCCTGATCCAGAGGAGACTCAAGGACATTCGACGATACGACGTGCTGTAAATATAGAAGCCCCGATGCCTGGAAAACTCGTAGAACTATTTGTAGTTAAAGGACAACAGGTTAAAAGCGGAGACCTTCTGTGTGTCCTCGAAGCCATGAAAATGTCACACTCCATTTATTCTACATCCTCAGGAGAGGTAGGGGACGTGTTGTTTAAAGTAGGCTCAATGGTTTCTTTAGATGCTCTCTTAATATGCTTATTACCGAGTTCTCCTCAAGAAGCGCCTCCTGTTCCCAGCGGTAAACAATCGTTACCGCCATCTCAAGAAGGTTCATTCGAGAATCATCAAAGACCGCACGTAATTGTACCGATGCCAGAGAGTGCGAGACTTTTTTCTGCCGCTATGCCTCCTGTTTTTAGCCCACCTCCTGCTGTAGAATCATCTAATGCCATACAAAAGAAGCAAGAACCGCAACATCCATTGGGGACAGCCGGCAAGTCATCTAAAGCCCGCCAAATTGCCTTACCCCCACAGTGGGTTCGTCATGACAATAAAAGCATGAGCATTTTAAATCCCACAGGGGTGTCACTGGCCAACACTATGCCCACAGCTCCCAAGGGATCTGTTCTTCCGAAGGGTAAACTCTTTGACACAGTATCTGTTGGACAAGGTTTTTACGAGCTTAACCCTCAAGTACCAGAAAGATCTTTGGAGAATGTTGCCTACAGTGTTTTTGGTACGCTGTCTTCTGGACAAGATTTTTGTGAGTTCAGTTTCCAAGTACCAGCAGGATCTTTGCAGAATGTCACCTATGGTATTGAGTCCTCAAACGAGCATCAGAAAAGACCTATAAAACAAAATCATAGACAGCGTACGCAGGATCTAAATAATAAGTTGGATATTTCTATGCTGCCGTGGGCAACGTTAATCTGTGCCTTGATTATCTTCAGTCAGTTGGCACGTTCGTGGTCGAGAAAAGTTAATTATACGGCCTTTGTTTTGCTTAACATAAAGTACTTATGTGCATTAGATTTTACGAAGAAAATATTTGTCATAAACAACGAAGCACATAATCTCAATTCTATGAATTGGTTTAACAAACAAGCGGCTTAAGGTTTTGACTGAATGGCTGTGTCAAATTCCTCTTTCTTATCAAATAACACGTCAAATCATATTTCCAGTTGGGGATGATGGCAACGTAAGCTTGCCCCTTTATAACCTACACACAGGAATAATCGAAGCACTGCCTTTATGGAAAGGGGCTTTCTGATTATCTCCATAGACATCACAGACGTCGAGTCCCGCTTGAGTAAGAAGTTTCATGAGCTGATCATAAGACGTAAAACGGAGTTGAAGGATTGTGTTTGTCTCTTTATTCTTCCACACACGCTTTGTGGTGTAGGTAACAATCTGCTGAGATGGATCTGATTGCTGCTTCCCATAAACTTGAACGTCCTCTCCCTGATGATCTTGAAAGCGATGCCAAAAATCAAACTCAGTCACATCCTTAAAGTCATTTTCTTGAGGGTTGCGCGTATTAAACACAAAAAGCCCTGAGGGGTTGAGGTGTTTTCTCACACACTTCAACATCTGCAGTTGCTCTGCCTCTGTTAAGAGGGCTTGAAAGGCGTTGCCGGCCATGAGGATGAGATCAAACGTTTCGTTCAGGTGAAAATCGCGGATATCTCCTTGAACCCACGCAATGGGGAGGTCGCTACTTTTTTCCCGCGCCAAGGCAAGCATAGATTCAGAGACATCAAGGCCCGTAACGTTGAATCCCTTTTGTGCGAGGGGTATGGCTAAACGGCCCGTTCCGCAAGCCAGATCTAAAACAGACCCCGTTTCGATAAGATTCAGGAATAAATCAAAATCGCCCTTGTATCCGCCATATTCGGCTTCATATACGCAAGGATCAGCATATTCTTCAAGATCTACCACTTCTCCTCCCCATTGAGCGAACAAATGCCCCAAGGATGAGCGGGATCAAGGAAAGGCTTAAAAAAGAAACAGGCGCAATTAGAGGCAGTCAGATCTTTATACCCCAAATAATGGGTTAAGGCCTTAAACACGCCCCCATGAGACACAACAAGGGGGAGTTCCCCCATGAGCAGTGTGGAGCAGATCGTTTCAACAACACGTCTTTGGAAGGCCGAAAAGGTTTCGGCCCCTCTTGGTTTATGGACATCATCAAAGATAGATCTAGGAGGATTGGTGGGCGTTCCTTCGGCGTCACCCCAAACGATTTCAGCGAGGCCATCCTTAAACACAATTGGTTTGTTTGTCTGTTGAGCGATGATTTCAGCAGTTTCCTTGGCTCTTATCATTGGACTTGAGGCAATAATCTCAAAATTTTCGTTCTTCAGAAGGTGTGCGGCTTCATAAGCTTGTTGGCGCCCGAGCTCATTCAAAGGAATATCTTGGCTTCCCATAATGATGTTTCGTCGATTCCACTCCGTTTCTCCATGACGGATGAAGTAGAAGGGGGTGAGAGGAATATTTAAAGAGGTCACAGCATTTTCCTCATAACTCTCACAATCATTTTAGTGTTCCATAAATCGCATGAGGTTCACTTTTTTGATGAGCCCAATAACGATCTCCATAAGACCAATGCCAGTATTCTGTTGGATAGTTGATAAAGCCAACGGCTAACAAAACATGATTCATAATTTTTCTGTGTTCTTGCGCTTCTTGAGAAATGATTTGAGAGTTTGTTTGAGAAAGAGCCCCATCCGTATCTTCCATCCAATCTTTCACTTGAATACCCATATCCACAGGCTGCCCTTTTGTATCGATGAGGTAAATATCAATAGCTCCACCCGTAGAATGGGGAGGAATATTTTGTGAGCCATCCTTATTGATAACAGGGGAAACAAGTTTCGTTGTTTCATTAAAAGTTTCCTCCTGCGACCATTCAGGATGCATGTTTTGTATTTTCAGATAACGGCCTTTAAAAAGCTTCTCTTGCAAAGGTAAGCTTCGATATCCTTCGTAAAGGCAAAGCTTAAGACCCTCAGGCAAAAGGGTTTGTGCTTGGACAAGCTTCTCATACACAGTTTTACGCATTTTCGTATAGTCCGTATTGTTCGGAATTTCTGGAGAAGAGCCATAGGCAATGATTATTTGGTTTTTGAGATCAACGAATGGTTCATGATTCTCAAGAATAGGAACCGTAATCACTTGTGGGTCAGTGAGCAGTGTTATGTTTTGTTCTGTACATCCCTGAAGCATGAATCCTCCTGTTAATAGAAAAATAAAGAAGAGACAAACAGTACTCTTCCGATAAATGGCCATCAATCAGTCTCCTTCATCCATTTTTCTTCTTAACATTTGTAAGCCCAAGGACTATCTTTTGCAAAACGTTCGTTCGTAAAATCTAAAAATCGTATCCTGAAGCAGGAAGAAAAGTGAAAATATCTTTAAAACACCAAGCTATCAAAAGAAAAAACAGCAACGTTTGTATTGTAACCGAACACCCAATTGGGGATGAGGACCTTGATTTTGCCATCGTAGAAGTGACAAATCGATACCCCAGCACCCGACGAGCCGTCAACCGCAACTGTAAGGAGATTGTGTACGTCCACAAGGGGTGTGGAAGAGTTATCGTTAATGATGAAGAACACGTTTTAAACTCAGGGGATGTCATCTTAATTGAGGCTGGAGAGAAATTCTATTGGGACGGAAACTTAACTCTTTTTATTTCTTGCCACCCTGCTTTTACGATAGAACAGCACCAAATGGTGGATTAGATTTTCCTCCATAAAAAAATCCATGCCTGAATTTCGGCTGCAGCTTTTTGTGAACTCATTATAATAGACCTCAGACAAAAGATGAGAGTGAGAGAAGGCATGTTAACAGCTGAAAACAGTCCTGAGTATTATCAGGCACTGCTTGATAAAAATCCTGAATATGAGGGGATTTTTTATGTTGGCGTCAAAACAACGGGTGTTTTCTGCCGTCCCACCTGTCCTGCACGAAAGCCAAAATTTGAGAATTGTGAGTTTTTTGAAACGGCTCAGCAAGCGCTGCTGGCGTCATTCCGGCCTTGTCAACGCTGTCGCCCTTTATCTCATCCTCATCAGGTGTCAGAGCTTGTTCAAACACTTGTAAATGCCGTTGAAGCTGATCCTTCACGGCGATGGAAAGAGAGAGACTTTCAAGAATTATCCGTTGATACATCAACTGCGCGGCGTCAGTTCAAAAAACGATTCGGGATGACATTTGTTGAATATGCTAGAGCTCGGCGCATGGGCCTTGCGATGAAGCAAATTAGAAAAGGAGATGCAGTGATTGAAGCACAACTTGATGCTGGGTATGAATCCAGCAGTGGTTTTAGAGATGCCTTTTCTCGTATTATGGGAGCAGCACCCACAAGGCTTGGAGATCGGCATATTCTCAAAGCCTCATGGCTGGATACAAAGCTTGGGCCCATGATCGCTATTGCAGATGAGACGGCTCTTTACCTTTTAGAATTTGTGGATCGACGTGGTCTGGAGAGAGAAGTTGAGCGGTTAAGGAAGCGTACAAAATCAGCCATTCTTCCAGGGATTACAAATCCCATTCGGTCCATTGAAACTGAGCTCAGCCAGTATTTTGAGGGCAGGCTACAGGTGTTCAAAACCCCCCTTTGTTTTCTGGGATCTCCCTTTCAAAAGCATGTGTGGGAAGAGCTTCAAAAAATTCCTTTTGGAGAAACCCGTTCCTATGCCCAGCTCGCGACTTTGATTGGAAAACCATCAGCCTTTCGGGCCGTTGCAAATGCGAATGGCGCCAATCAATTTGCTATTGTGATTCCCTGTCATCGCGTTATCAACTCAAACGGTGACCTGGGCGGTTATGGGGGTGGTTTACCTCGTAAAAAATGGCTTATTGCTCATGAAACGCAGGACACTTGAATGCAATCATTAGGAATCGATCATAAAATCCGTTGTTTCGGCGGAGGACCTGGCAAAAAGGTCTATGCAGAGTATCATGATCATGAATGGGGTGTTCCCTCCCATGATGACCAGCATTTATTTGAGATGCTTATCTTGGAAGGAGCTCAAGCGGGTTTGAGTTGGGAAACGGTTCTGAAAAAGCGTGAAGGATACCGTAAAGCCTTCCATCATTTTGATCCTGTCAAAGTCGCCACCATGAGGGACGATGAGTTGGAAGCATTGCGCCAAAACCCAGAGATTATCCGCAATCGGCTCAAAATCTATGCCACTCGCCAGAACGCACGTGTTTTCCTTCAGATTAGCCAAGAATTTGGATCTTTTGATCATTACGTTTGGGAGTTTGTAAAGGGTAACCCCATTCAAAATCATTGGCAACAATTTGAAGACGTTCCGGCTCAAACACCCGAAAGTGATGCCTTATCTAAAGACCTCAAAAAGAGAGGCATGACATTTGTCGGTTCCACCATCATCTATGCCTATATGCAAGCCGTTGGTATGGTGAATGATCATCTCACGACATGTTGGTGTTATGGGCGAGAATAGGGTTTCATTCCTACAGACAAAAGGGATTATCCTTCCGAACCAGCCAAATAAACAAGAGCTGATACGGTTGGTGACGCATCTTGACATCTCAAGAGCAGATGTTCAAAAAGTCGTTCAAGAAATTGAAGCATTTTATAGATCAGCAGCAACGTAAGTTGGATATGTGAAAGGAAAGAAGGGGGGGGGTAAAAAGGTTGATTTCTTCTCCCGTTATATATACATGTAAGTATATACTGCCATTAATATTTTGAGTATGAGAAAGGTATTTCTGTTATGAAATGTGTCAACAAAAGATTCGCTCGTCAAATCCTGACCACAACTGCTTTGTCTCTCATCTTCTTAACTCCACTGCAGGCAATGCTGTCCGGAAAAGATACCTTAGAAACAACTTCTGTTCCGCTTAGAAGGCAAGCAATTGAGATAACTTTTGATGATGGTAAAAAAGCAACCTGGAATGGAATATCTTTTTCAGGAGCATGCCCACTCGCTCCTATTTTAATGCAACCCGAATTTCTTCGATTGGGTTCTATCCATATTGATCGCACGCGCCCCTTGAGTGAAACCCTTTCATTATTGCAATGTGCAGCAGGTATTCGGAGTGCTGTTCTAATTGAGGTTCCTCTTTCTCCGGATGAGCAATGCGAAGAAGCACTTGATAAATTCCATACGACTTTTAGAAGTGAGCCTTGTGTGCGCAAACGCATTACACTCATGCGTAACCTGCTCACGACTCTTCAGAGTCTGAAGGAACAAGAATCAAGATTTGCAGCAATACAATATCCTAATGCCCAATGTCTATTGGGCGCTCACTTGGCAAATCACGTTGAGACCATTTTTCGCACAGAAGCAATTCCACTTTTAAGAGAATCCATAATGCTATTAGAGCAATCTGGAACAGAACATGCAGCAAATGAGCTGCCTGCTGTAAGGCAAGTGTTGGGTGTTCGTTTAGCAATTCACGCAAAGACCTTGCCCCTCGCAGAAGCAATTCCACTTTTAAAAGACGCCGTAGTGCTATTGGAGAAATCTGGCACAGAGGGGGCGACAAGAAATTTGTCGGTTGCAAGATTTGAATTGGGTGTTCGTTTGGTAACGCGCGCAGAGAACACTTCTAACGCAGAATCAATTCCTTCCTTAAGAGAATCCGTAACGCTATTGGAGCAATCTGGCACAGAAAATGCGATAAGAAAATTGCCTATCGTAAGGGAAATGGTGGGGCATTGCTTGTTATCTCATGCAATGATCCTTTCTCATACAGAAGCAATTCCATTTTTAAGAGATGCTGTAACGTTCTTAGAACAATCTGGAACAGAACACGCAATACGAGCGCTGCCTATTGCAAGGCAACAGTTGGGTGTTAGTTTGGCAAGGCACACACAGACTCTTTCTGATGCAGGAGCAATTCCATTATTAAGAGAAGCCATTACGCTATTGGAGCAATCTGGCATAGAAGAGGCCAGAAGAGAGCTACCTATTACAAGGCAAGCGTTGGGTGTTAGTTTAGCAAATTACGCAAAAACCCTGCCCCTCGCAGAAGCAATTCCATTTTTAAGAGATGCTGTAAAGATGCTGGAGCAATCTGGAACAGAACAGGCCTCAAGAGATCTACCGCTTATAAGGCAAGAGTTGGGTGTTAGTTTGGCAAATCACACACATACCCTCTCCGACGCGGAAGCAATTCCACTTTTAAGAGAATCCGTAACGCTCTTAGAGAGATCTGGGATAGAAGAGGCCAGAAGAGAGCTACCTATTACAAGGCAAGTGTTGGGTGTTCGCTTGGCAAAGTACGCACTGAGCCTTTCTCATACCGAAGCAACTCCACTTTTCAGAGATGCTGTAACAGTACTGGAGCAATCTGGCACAGAAGAGGCCATAGAAAGCTTGCCTATTATAAAGAAGCGCTTAGAAGAACTTCAGAAGCTTGCATCTTCTAAATGAGGAATATGCACTGAGTCCGTGTAAGTCTCTTATGAAACCCGTTGGGCTAACTTATAAATCAAAAAAGGGTTGGCAGATTATCCATGGTTGCCTTGACTGCTGTGTTCCAAAAGTCTGCCGCATTGCAACGGATACGACCCAACTGGATAGCTATAAAAGGCTTGCTTTGTTGAATCATTCTTGGAACACTCTTGATCTCACAGGGGATCAACATGACTGAAGAAAACCGTATCCTTATTATTGCTTTCTCAATGATGAATACAAAGGAAGTAACGTTATGAACCTCTCAGCCTATACAATCCGAGAAGCCACCGAATCCGATGCAGAAGGTATCGCTTTCGTTCAGGTTAACTCGTGGAAAACGAGCTATGCCGGCATTATTGATCAAGACTTTCTGGATACCCTTAGCCATAAGAAGCGCCTTTCTTCCTGGAAAGAAATATTGCACTCAAAAAAGTCGCAGGAGTTGGTGGTGATGTTTGAAAACAAAATCATCGGCTTTGCCGGCTTTGGCCCCATACGTTCTGAATCCCGCCTTGATCAACATCCATTTTTTGAAGATACAGAGACGAAAATTGGCGAAATCTATGCCATTTATCTTTTAGAGAAACACAAGAGCAAAGGTCTTGGAAAGGCTCTTTTTCACAGGTGTCGCCTCTGGTTCAGTCAGCATGGGTTTGACTCTTTTGTGACACTGGTTTTAGCCGACAATCTACCCGCCAGACGCTTTTATGAAAAAGAAGGGGGCAATTCCATAGGTGAAATAACGATAACCATCGGGGATAAAAACTATCCAGAGCTCTGCTATGTGTTTGAGACACAACCGTCATAGATAGGACATAACCATACCATGATTAATCCCGAAAATGACTTTTATGAGGCAGAAGATTTCGTCTGTAAGAGCATCAGTCAAAGCCTTGTTGTTCTTGAGGAAAATGGTGCAAAAGCCTATTGTACGGGCGTTCAGTCCCAGGACTTGAACATCGTCATTCAACGCGGTCCTCTTCAAAATCCTGACGAGTGTATGCAGCAGGCTTATCAGTTCTTTAATCGCCATCAAGTCCCTTGGACGTGGCTTGTCAAAGCGGATTTGTGTGACGAAGATTTTACCAACGCCTGTCAGAAAGCACACCTCCATTTTACAGAAGAGATGACGGCCATGAAATGCTCTTTAAGCTCTCAACAAGCTCGAATGTCAAATTCTCAGTTGACAATTATTGAATGTACGGACGACTTGAGCGCGTGGGCTATTCCGTTGATTGCCTTTGACCCCACCCCAGAAATCCTTCAGCAATACATCAAAGCCCATAGGCGGGCGCCATCTCACAGTGTCCATCATTATGTGGGCCTGTTGGATTCACACCCTGTGACGGCCTTAACCCTTTCCCTCCACAAAGGCTTTGCAAGACTTGATGACGTGGGAACATTGCCTGCCTACCAGCGAAAAGGATATGGAACAGAGATGATGCAGTACGCCATTCTCAAGGCGCATCAGCTGGGAGCTAAAACCTGCTTTTTAGGGGCGTCTTCTATGGGACTTCAGGTGTATCAAAAAATTGGATTTAACCCCTTATTTCAGGTTCGTATTTTTGCGCCAGAGAAATAAGAAACAGAGGACGTTTTATTGTTTTCTCAAATGCCCATCAATCCATTTAATACTCCGTTCCAGAGCATCTCGCTTGTTTTCTGGCTTTTCGAAGACATGTCCTTCGTCGGGGTATTTCACGTACTCCGTCTCAACTCCTTGACCCTTAAGGGCATTGTAGAGCATATGCACTGTATTATAACGATCTACTCCGCCTAATTCAGGATTACCCATAAGAAATAAAGCCGGCGTTGTTGCTCCACGACAATGGAACAAGGCTGAGTTTTTTTGATAATTCTGAGGGACTTCCCACGGCGCCCCGCCGAATGTTTGATAGGTTAGTGTTGATGGCGGATCGTTTAAAGCACTGATCCAGTCATCGGCCCATCCTTCTTTAGAAATCACCGCTTTGAACCGATGCCTCGTTGCCGTAAGCCAGTTCATGCGCCGCCCTCCAGCACTAAAGCCAATGGCAGCTATACGGTGAGGATCAACAATGCCTTCAGAAAGCAGTTCATCAATGCCAGCTTCAATATCCATCCCATCACGATTGATAAGATCGTGCTCCTTAAGTTCATCACGGGTAATGGCGAGGGATCCAAAAGACGCTGATGAACGAAACTCTGGAATAAAGACAGCATATCCTTTTGCTGCCCACATCTGCCATTCAAGGGGAGAACTGACTAAGATTCCTCCTGTTAAATGAATGCTCGCGCCTGGTCCTCCCCCATGAATATCGACGATAAGGGGGTAACGCGTTCCTTGATGATAGTTCAAGGGCAGAAACAAGAGGCCACGCATAGGAGAAGGATAGTCTGGAACTTTCCATTCAATTTCGCGCACTTCACTTAAGGCCATGTCTTCTGGAACACCCGGAATGATTGCAAGGTCTCTTACATGAGAGCCGTCGTTTGAAGAGACACGTATCATGCGCGTTGCGTGTGCATCTTGACCAATCCATGCCAGGTGTGCGCCATCCGGTGAAAGAGCATAATTTTCAATATTCAATGGCGCATTCGTGATTTGCGACGATTTTCCTGTTTTTGCATCAATCGCGTAAATCTGTCGATAAGCTCCATGATCTCGTCGAACATAAATGCGTTGACTGTCAGGGGACCACCGAGGGGAGTACAGCTTTAATTCATGGGTCACGCGTATCATCGGCGGGAGCTTATCCCCATTCGTAAGAGGATCGTTGAAAACGAGACCAAGACTTGTCATATAGTTAAACATTGGATTATCTGCATCATACAAAAAGGCAACCCATTTTCCATCTGGGGAAGAAGTGGGATTAAGACTTTGCTGCAATCCCTCAAATTCTGCCAAGGTACGTAAAGAACCATCTTTAATACGTATAGCTTGGATCCATTCACGGTCTTCTTCTTCATTATACAAAAAACCTACACGTTCCTTCATAAAAAGAAGCTCTTCCCCATTCGAAAACCAAGAAAGATTACGAATGCCTGCATCGAATGAAGCGATTTGTGTCAAAAGCCCTGTCTTGATCGTGATGATATTTATTGTGCTTTTAGACTGAGGTTTTTTTTCCCAATAGGGAACATCGGGTTGATGGCTTAAAGCAATTTTCTTTGAATCAGGAGACCAGGCAAAATCAAAAAAATATTGATAATACTCTCCCAACCCTCCTTGAATGTGGGACACTTGTTTCGCATTTTTCCCCTTGGAATCCATGATCCATAGCTGTTTTTCTTCTTTTTTTCCTCGCGTAAAGGCAATCCATTGACTGTCGGGGGAAGGGATTGGGTTCGTTCCTTCACCCAATATTTTACGCTCACCTGTGTGAATATTGACGAGTTCTATCATCCATTCTTTATGCTTCTCTCTTGGAGGAGAAACATAAAGGAGGTGTGTGTTATCAAGCCACCTCATAATCGGATAATCCGTATTCTCTTGTGGCGCGCTCAGAAGCCATTCAGGCTTTACTACTTCCGAGCCAGCTCTCGCAGGAAGAGGCTCAGTCAATGGTTGAGCAAGTACTGTGAGCTGAGCCCCGTTGGCTGGCTCAAGAAAAACAAACATTGCGAGTGCTCCTGTTAAAATACGAGAGAGAGGAAACCAAGGAGATGCCTTATACTGCAATCCAATTTTAGGAAATATTATATTAACAGCCCACAAAATAATTACCCCCTGATTTTTGGCAGAAAAAGTTTATTCTTTTGCCTGAGGTTAACCGGTTATTATGGTTTGGTAAACGTCATAAGTGCCCGGTTGTTGATGACAAAAAACAACGTCATGACGGTCAGAAAAATAAAGATGATGATAATAATCCCGATGTTTTGAAAGGATCCCTGGTAAAAATAACCAGCTAGCTGAAGACAAAGCGCTGCAAAGATAAGACGTCCCCCTTGGAGAATTGCTGATATCCGCCCTTTTGCCTGTGGCATAAAATTCAAGCACAGGGGTTGAAGGATAATGCTCGGGATAATCCCGGCTATAATAAAGGGAAGAAAGGCAAGTGTAATAAACAGGGGGTTAGGGCTATTGAGAAAAGTGGCTACAGCTGTACTTATTAAACCCACGATGAGAATTTGAGCTGAAACATATAGCATTTTTTTCTCATCATACCTGTGAACAATCAGGCCAAAGAGGATGCTCCCGAATCCAAAGACAAAAGCCAATACCCCTTGATAATAACCAAAGTGGGAGAGGCTCACCCCTAAATCTTCCATGTAGAGGAGAGGAGACATCCCCACAAAAACCCAATAGGGTACAAAACCAAAGACAATATGCACGATCAAGAGAAGCAGAGGTTTGGATTGAAATAGAGGGATATACCCACGCAGCGAAAGAGTTTCCTTACGTGCAGGAAGCTTATGGGTTGGAATAAAAAACAAAGTCATTACAAGCGTCATCAGCCCTAACACTAAAAGCGTCATAAAATTCCCCTGCCAATGGAAATAAAGGGCGATATAGCTCCCAAGGACGGGCGCAGCGCCAGCAGCGAAGTTGAATAACCCATTAAGGATTCCCATTAAGGATTGTTGCTGTTTAAGAGGATAAGAATCAGCAATAATTAAAAAACTAAGGATTGCAGGGGCTGATATACCTACACCTTGAAGAAAACGACCCATCAGTAAAAACTCATAGGACGGCACCCACAAACAAAGGGTACTCCCGATGACAAAAACCATAAGTCCAAGCAATATAATGGGTTTGCGTCCATAGCGGTCCGCCAGACTTCCGACAAAGAACAGGCTTAAACAATACCCTGCAAAATTAACAGACAACAAAGCTTCAACCCAAAAGGGCGATAGATTAAACTGACTTTGTAGCTCAGGAAAGCTCGGGACAAAGAGATCAAACTCCATCCCTGAAAGGATATCCATCAAGATGATGGTTGCTAAAACCATAGCCTTGGCGAAGGGTTTGTTCATTATGTTGGCCTTTTTGAAGGAGTACTCTTCAATTTTTGGATGAAACGTTCCAGATGAGGATCGGCTTTGTCGTAAGGAATCTCATTCCAGTCAAACCAGTGAATGGAGTTAAATTCTCCCTGATCAAAAGAGTAGGACACTTGTTGATCGCCTTTTAAAATATACCAAAGACTGACATCTATATGCCCCGCTGTAAGGCCTACTGTCATTGTCGAGGTTAGAAAAAGGGGAGACTCATGCCAAAAGTCTGCAGGAGCACTCAGCTCTTCGAGACATTCCCTTCTTACTGTATTCTGAGGGTATTCATCAGGTTCCACATGTCCTCCTGCAGGTAACCAAAGCTGAGCCTTTTTATGATCAACAAGAAGGACTTTCTTCGCTCTTTCATCAAAAAGGACAAAATAGGACACCAGATGTTTTGGCGGTATGTCCGGCTTTTGCAGACGAAAAATCTGAGCCCCACTTTGAATCCATGTAAGGGTTTCCTGAATGTGGTGCCGTTCAAGGTCATCGAAAGGAATAAGGCTTGATATAATCCCTTCTATCACATCGTGCGCGTTATCTTTGGTTGCTGAGCTTACAAAATTCATCCTCATAGCCTTATCATCCAAGTGATCGCCCCCTCTTTAACAATTTTGATCCTTTTGAATCCAGCTTTTTCGTAAACGCGAATCGCGCGGACATTCGCTGTATCCGGATCCACAAAGCAAGCCTCATACCTTGAGTCAATATGATCTTTCAGAAATTGCTTCAGACTCTTTGATCCAAGGCTTTTGCCTAAATAGTCTTCTTCACCAATAAAGAAATCAAGAGATGCAAGGGATTTCGGGAGATCTTCAATCTCATACCCTTGCTCACGCGGAAAATCATAGGCGTTATAATATTGGATATAGCCTACCTCCTGTCCATCAACACCTATGACGAAAGCGTGCAGAGGCTTTTCAATACATTGTTTGGGAAGGTCTAGCCGTTTAAACCCTTTGAGATAACTTCCATATTTTTCTTTAATAAGCGCAGGCGTCCATTTAACATCTTGATCCCACCAGGCTTTGACATGAGGAGTTTGAAGCCACTTGAGGAGAAGCGGAAAATGGCGCTCTTGGAGAGGAGTGAATGTAATCCTCATCAATCAGTCTCCTTCATCCATTTTCTTCTTAACATTTGTAAGCCAAAGGACTACTTCTTGCAAAGAGTTCGTTCATAAATTAAGCTGAAAACAAAAGAGAACCCTCATGACAAATTATGCCCTCAAAACAGATAAGAAAGGCTCAAAAGCCTTGGATATTCAGCAATCTATGATTGGAAATGCCACACTTGAAGAAATTAAAAAGGCTGGCCTGAAGAAAGATATGCAGGTTTGGGAATACGGCTGTGGCAACGGGGCAGTGACTCTTGATCTTGCACAAATCGTTGGCCCTCAAGGACATGTTATTGCCATCGATCAAAGCGCTGAACAAATCAAGCGGGTGTTGGAAAAGACAGAAGAGAACCAACTCACCAATACATTCAAGCAGGGCTGCCAGTTAACTCCTCAATTAAATTGAAAAATTATTTTTTCTTAAGATTTTAACTAAACGTTAATATTTTGTTGTTATTATATGATTGATTAAGCAATTAAGCTTTTAAAGAAAGGAGATAATTTATGAGAATATTTTTATTATTAGTTACTCTATCCTTGATTTCATTTTCTCAAGCGAGAGCAGACGTTAAAGCGAGTATACAGCTTCCAAAGGAATTAAAGTGTAACTTGTCAAAGGACAATGAGATCACTCTTAAAGATGGAATAAATTATGATTTAATTATTGGATCTGACTGTTCTGCTACTGCGAAAGCGCTGTTAAAGTGATAACGTCCTCTAGAGCAATTTAGATCTCTTTTTTGGTGATTACCCCTGGGAAATGAGCTTGAGAGTGCGACAATCAATCTCGGATCTCTGGGGAGGCATCTTATTGGTTGAATTGCACTGTACCTTTCTGAGGTGGGGCATCAACTTGTTCAATCGGGCTATGTCACGCGCGCTGACATCGACAAATGGGTTAAAATTGCAACAGAAATTGCAAGAGAAGCGGCAGATCACTCTGAAATAACACGCATGCATTCGCCTATGTATTTTGTCTCAGGGAGGGCCTGATGGAAAAAAACACATGAAAAAGACAGCTGATTAATGCTCTTTTAACGTCAGCTTATCCACTTTATTCCCAAAAAACTCCACGGCCTCTCTAAGGGGCTCGTCAGCTAAGTGGGCGTAGCGTTGAGTGGTAGACGCTTGGGTGTGCCCTAACAGTTTTCCTACGATGCTCAGACTTAAGCCACTGGATACTAAATGAGATGCATGGGTATGACGGAGGTCATGAAGACGGACTTCCGAAATATCTGCTCTTTTAGCAATCGTTGCCCATGCTTTTTTAATATCCACTAAGGGTTTATTTGGAAGTTTTCCTGGGAAAAGATATGTCCCTTTGTATGCTCGCTTATTATGTTCAATGGCACCTTCAACAATGCCTTGTCCCTTTAATGAATGAGGGAAAGGGAAAGAACAGGTGTTGGACTTTCTCAAATGTTATTGAGACCCTCAAACAGATCACCCGCAACAAAGTCAAAATTGGGGGAGCTGAGCTTTTTAAGATCAGCCATCCTACACCTGAACAACAGAAAATTATGAAACTTCTGGGGGTCACTCTCTAGCCATGCTTTTGGAATTTCTTGTATCCTCTGAAACCTTTACAAAATAAGGGCTACAGAAGGTTCTTTGCACGATTATAGGGGGTAAAGTACGATATAATTTCTTGATGACAATCTTCATAAGCCTCCCAAATACTCTGGCCCCATTTTATGACCAAATCCGCATGTGACAATGGATTGTCTTCTTTGGCAATATCTTGGATCGTCAACCAGTATGCTTGTTTTCTTTGAAAAAGAGAGGGCCAGTCTTTTTTTACGTTCGTCGCTTTTCGTAAAAATTTCAAGACCTCTTCTTCACTTGCTTTTTGAACCAGTGTTAAATAAAGCGCGATCAGGTGAATATTTGCAGATTGCCTCGCTCTGCGATCTTCCTGATTTCCAATATGTTGCGCCCCATAAGCATCAACTGTAAGACGGTGAACCTTGAAGTATTCAGGATTACTGTATTCTTTCATAAGAACTTCGCCAAATACGTTCCAGCATTCGGTGATGGCTCCTATGTACAGGTGAGGCACAGGAACGGGATCATCTGTCGTTTTTTGAAATTCGGCTAAGCATCCATAGCATTTTATCATCATCTAAATACGTCTTAAGACTCCATAGACTCCATACCGTCGTCCGTATGTCGATTGCCTGCAATCGCCGAGGGGTTAAAAAGTAAATCTAACCTGTTAACAATGTCATTTGATAAACATATCGAAGAGGCAGCAACATTTTCTTCTAAATAATTCTGATGCCGTGTTCCGGGAATGGGAATTGTGCAGGAAGATTTTTTCAAAATCCAAGCCAATGATAATTGTGCGGGGGTACATTTTATCTCTTGAGCAATATTTTCTAACTCTTGGACAAGCTGCGCGTTCTTTTTTGCGTTTTCTCCGTTAAAACGGGGAAGTAGGGTACGGAAATCGCCTTCCTCGAGTTGATTGGCAGACGTGATTTTATTGGTCAAAAACCCTCTGCCCAAGGGGCTGAAGGGAACAAAAGAAATCTTTAGATTTTCACATAAGGGGATGATTGCTTTTTCAGGCTCACGTACCCATAAAGAATATTCAGACTGTACCGCCGTAATAGGATGAACGGCATGGGCTCTTTTCAAGGTCGTCGTATTCACCTCCGATAATCCTAAATAGCGAACTTTACCTTCCTTAACCAATTGCGCCATGGCCCCCACCGTTTCTTCAATGGGTACGTTTTGATCAACGCGGTGGAGGTAATAGAGATCAATCGTCTCAACACCCAACCGCTTCAGGCTTTTCTCGCAAGCTATTTTTACATAGTGAGGATGGCCATTTATAGAAATAGGGGCATTGGGTTCTCGAACAAACCCAAACTTAGTGGCTAAGATGACCTTGTCTTTGTAAGGCCTAAGAGCTTGCCCAACAAGTGTCTCATTAGAGCCTATCCCATACATATCGGCTGAATCAAAGAAAGTTACGCCTAACTCAATGGCTCTTTGTAAAACACCAAGAGACTGTTGATTATTGGTTGGGCCATAAAACTCGGACATTCCCATGCACCCCAACCCAATTTCAGAAACCTGAATGGATGTGTTTCCTAACTCTCTTGTCTTCATTTTTTCTCCTAATTTCTCGGTCTTTTTACATTAATAGTCAAAAAGAGAAGAAGGGGATTCCCAAAGAATCCCCCTCAGTTCTTATGATTTTCTTTATCTTATTATTTATACAACGAAAACCTCTTGGTTATCTGGCTAACTGCATCCCAGGGACCGTAGAGGACAGCCGCAAAATAAATATGCTCGTCTTCCGTAACCTTAGATGTTCTTTCTGCTTGTTCAAGCCAAGTGCCCCCAGTCATGGTTTCAACAAAGGCAATTTGGTTTATGTTTTCAGCCTTGGCAGCTAAAACGGCTTTGCGTATTTCCCCTGATTTGCCTCGTAAAATGATATAGGGCATGCCTGACATGGGCCAATTATTGCCACTGGCATCCTTATTATCTTGTAAAAACATTTCTTCTTTTCCTAGAGTCGCACCAAAAGAGAGAGAGGCATGTGCAATCGCATTCATGGCAACGCCTATATCGATATCCTTATTAATGATTGCAACGAGTTTATTCTTAAATGTCACCTTATTCTCCTTTCATGATTGAAATAACCTTACCAGAAGTCAACGTAAGCAAGTCTTTGCTTTTCAGATTAAAGACTGCATTTGGCGTTCCTGCAGCTGCCCACACACTGTCAAATTTCAACAAATCCTCGTCGATAAAGATGTGATTAATGGTTTGTTTGTGCCCCACAGGGGGAATCCCTCCTATGGCAAAACCTGTCATTTCCCGTGTATAATCAGCGTCAGCTTTCGTGATCTTTTCCCCCACATATGCTTCAATGACTTTCTCGTTCACACGGTTTGGTCCAGATGCAAGAATCAAGACAGGCTTATGGGTTGAACTTGTTTTGAAGATCAGCGATTTAACAATTTGGGCCACATCACACCTAAGAGCCGTAGCAGCGTCATTTGCTGTTCTCGTGCTCTCAGACAGCACAATCACTTTACAGTCGAGCTCCTTATGAACCAAAGCTTCTTGAACGCTCTGAACGCTTTTAGTTAGGTTTTGAATTTGATTCATTTTTGTCTCCTCTATGGATAAGAACACTTTTTTCAACCTATATTTATAATTTGTCACATGAGAGGAAGATGTCAAATTTTTTCGACTTATACCATTTCGCATTCAATAGGTGGATTTCTGGATTGCTTCGCTTCGCTCACAATGACGGAAATTGGCGTCATTGCGAGGAGCCGAAGGCGACGAAGCAACCAAGTTTTGTCTGCTACTTGATTGATAAGTGGTATTATATACCCCTCGCCAATGAAAAAGCCTTATTAAGTAAGGGGTCAAAGGGGTCAAGGCCTTAAATCAACCTTATGCGGGGAATATAACACCTCAGCCATTTTCTCTTCATCAGAGAAACTCTCTTCTCTTGAAGAAGACGAGTTTACACCGCAAAAAAATATAAAAACCAATGGAGTCGTTTTACAAGGACTCGACAAAACCTCTGCGCGCGTCTTTATCACTGAAGCACGCATTGGCCAAGTCGTAGAGTTCGGAACCTTAAGAGTTGTTGTGCTGCATTGTGAAAAAGGCCCTCCCGAAAGTCGCCAAGAATCAGCGGCTTTTGTAAAGATTACAGAAGTTAAGCCTAAATGTTGTCATAAGCTGTGTCCTATCCAAAATGTATTCTCAGGATGGATGTTTTCTTCAAGTCCGTCACTCTCTTCTTTTGATCACCCGATGTATGATATCTGGGTTAAAGAGTGTAAAAATATAAAAAAATAGCCATTGGTGAGCACTGCTGCTCTGCGCTGCGCCCCAAAACTGGGCAGGTAAAATTATTTAAGAGAATTCCTGGAAGGGCGCTTCCTCCTAAATTTTGTTCACCATAACGTATCTTTTGAGGTAATTGCAAAATTATTTTCCCGGTTGTCATCCCAGAACTTCATCGAGGATCTTCTCAAAAGAGGCAAGATCCTCGGTTCAAGAAAAGGTAATGTTTTCCTTCGAAAAACAAACCTTTTCTAGCCCGAGGATGACAAGGGTTGGTTGAATTTTGCAATTTCCTCTTTTGTTTGGCTCATACGATAACCCGGCAAGCAAGGCTTTTCAATTCTCTCGTCATGCTTTGTCTGTAGCACGTGATTTGACTTTTATGAGTGGCTCCCCTATATTGAATACATATTGTTTAACAAGTAAATTTTTGACGACGAAGATATGATCATGAATAAGACCGTAGCAAAATTTCTTTTAATAAATGCAAGCACTCTTTTTCTTTTGGACCCGTCTGTGGAGGCTACGCCGACGAGTGGGCAGCCTACCTCTACTCCTGAGGAGAACTTTGAGAGGAGCGTCGATGACGGCCCCCGCTTACGCCACCCCTTCCCGGAGAGCCCCCAGTTTCCTCCGGTCACCCAACAGCCTACAATAAGGCCGAGGTTTCAAGACCATGGCGGTTTGAATATTGCTAGATGCACTAGGATAGGTGGCGCGTCAGAGGCACGCAGAATCACAACTGAGAAGATAGAATACCGCCGCCTCAACTAACCATGCTAACACTATCCGGAGACGACCCTGCGCAATGAGGATCCACGACTTGCAGTAGCACCTCTAGCGTGATCAAGTCCTGGTCGTTTATGATTAGAGTGTCCAGCCCCCATTGGAAAAGTTCCCGGAGCAGCGCTTATGACCTTTCAAGAGGGGCTGATCATAAGGAACGAACTTTTTCACGATACCAGTCCTTGGCATAACCTAAAGAATAAACTTTTGGCATAGACATTTGGAAGAAAGGTCGTTCCTCTTGTACACCCCAGCTTGTTCTTAAAGAGGGGCTGAGGTGTACGAATTTGAGGAAAAACTTTTTCGTCAAAATAACTTTTGTCCATTTTCAACGCAGGGATCAAGAGTGGCCAAGCAAACCGCATGCTGTGAATCCTCGCATCCCACCAGAAGAAACTGAGATTCAAAGCCGGCGATGTTTTTTGAACCTAAGTTCGTAACTCCCAAAATTTGACGCCCGATCAGAGAGTCAGGCGTATAGTGAACAGTTACCTGAGCTGACGTTTGTAAAATGCCAACTTTGGGGCCAAAATCAGCCCATACTTTATAGGCGGGTTTGCGTGCTCTTTCGAAAATCTCGGCTTTTACAATGGTGCCTGAGAGAATATTAATTTTTGCAAAATCATCGTATGATAGTGTCATGATACAAGGTTCCTTATTGTGTAGGAGTGAATCTTAGCATTTGATTTGCAATAATTTCAAATGACTCTTGGTCAATTTCAAAAAAACCATATCTGAAAACATAGCCCTAAGAGTTTTTGTTTTTGATAAAAGGCAAAAGGGGAATCAAGGGTTTGATATCAACAGGATGTGCGTCTAGATAATTTATATTTCGCCGAAAAGGCTTGAAGTTATTTTCCATTTCAACCCCTCAAACAATGGTCTGATTAGATGTTACGTTCGCTTGAGGACATAAACTCCGGGAGCATCGCGCAAAACTTTATATCCCTTGCTTGGTTTTCCCATGGAAGGAGGCACTCCTTTCGCAAGGGAATTTTCAACAAGCCATTTCTCCCAAGCAGGCCACCACGATCCTTTATGATGTGGGGTATTTCGAGCCCATTCTTCAGGAAAAAGATGTTTTTCAGACTTCTTATGGGTTGACTTTTGAAAGCTTCTACGGGGATGACCTGGTTCGCTTACAATGCCTGCATTGTGTCCTCCACTGGTCAGAACAAACGTAATGTCTGTATCTAAAAACAAGTGGAGTTTAAAAACAGATTTCCACGGCGCAATGTGATCTTTTTGCGTACTAACGGCAAAAATAGGAACTTTAATATCATTAAGGGCAATGGGATTACCCCCGACCGTAAATTTTCCATCGCTTAGGATATTATTAAGAAATAAATGACGCAGATATTCAGATTCTATTTTGTAAGGCATGCGTGTCGCATCGGCGTCCCAAGCCATTAAGTCTGTCAAACGTAGTCTTTTCCCTAAAAGATATCGCTCAATCATGCGAGACCAAATGAGGTCATAAGAATGCAACATATCAAAGGTACCTGCCATCCGTGCAGAATCGAGATATCCTTTATTCCACATAATATCTTCGAGGAAAGTAATTTGACTTTCATCAATAAAGAAAAGAAGTTCTCCCGCATCTTCAAAATCAACTTGCGTCGCAAAAAGAGTTATGGTTTTTAATCGATCATCCTTCTCTCGGGCCATAGCAGCGCCAGCCATTGAGAGGAGAGTTCCCCCTAAACAATACCCGACCGCATGTATCTTTTGTTTTGGAAGAATCGCAGAAATAGCATTCAATGCCTCCATAACGCCTAAATTTAAATATTCTTCAAACCCAAGATCTCGATCAGAGGAATCTGGATTCTTCCAAGAAATCATGAACACCGTATGATTACGCTCAAGAAGATATTTTACGAGTGAATTATGGGGGGATAAATCCAAAATGTAATATTTCATAATCCAAGCAGGGATAATTAAAATGGGCTCGGCATAGACCTCATCTGTCATCGGAGAATATTGGATAAGTTCAATGAGGCGATTTTGATAAATGACTTTCCCTTTTGTGATGGCTACGTCTTTTCCAACTTTAAATTCCTCGACCCCAACGGGCGGTTCCTTTTTTAAAAAACGGGTTACATCTTCTGTAAAATTTTTTGCACCCCTCACGAAATTCTGTCCATTTAATCGAATGGTTGTCTCAACAACAAGTGGGTTTGTGAAGGGAAAGTTAAGAGGAGAACACATGTCAAGATATTGACGTGTGAGAAAGGGAAGGACAGTGGAATGATGCTGCGAAACACCGCGGACTGAACTGGTGGCTTCATTCCACCATTGTTCTGTTAATAAGAAAGTTTGCTGATAAATATTGTAGGGCCAACTTTCCCAGTTTGCATCCTCAAATCGTCTGTCATGCGCAGTTGGTTCAATGCAACATTCTGTTTTTGTCCCACTTGTGGCCCAGAATGAATAATCAAGTAAACTTGCACTTTTTTTTAAAGCACTTTCCATCAATTCGATCTGTTTGCCAGGAGAAAGAGCGAGGTGTGTCATCCAGTCAAAATAAGCGCCCCCTATGGATGCAGGAGACAAGGCCCAAAATCTCCCTAACCGTGAATGAAATTCTCTATCGAAAGCTGTTGTAAATTGATGACTTAAAGGAGGAAAAGAAGCATCCGACTGTTCCTGACCTTCAGGTCTTGACATGGTTGAGTCTTGGTTTTCTTTGTCTTGTTGAGACATAGCGTTCGCTCCTCCGTATTATACGGCATTCGATTGTTCTGTTATTGTCTCTCAAATTCCTTAATGTTTTAATAATATGAAGCAGGTAATTGCAAAGCTATTATTCCAGATGTCATCCTTGGGTAAGAAAAGCTTTGTTTTTCGAAGAAAAATATTAGACATCGGGAGGGACTAGACCAAGAGCCTGCCACCGCGAAAGTGGGGGAGAGGGGTGAGTGAATTTTGCAATTACCTCCAGGGAAATACATTTTCTCCCCACACACTCTCTTCTTTTTAAAGATTTTTTAATCCTCCTTATAGAAAATAAGCCCCATTAGCAGATCACCGTTTTTGTGAGAGAAGAATGTCCCTAATAGAACAAGAAGAAGACTTCGTGAGCTCCTGGTGGAGATCTTTTTATGCATTGCAAGAACAAAATCTGCAGATAACGTCTTCTTATGTTGAGGAGATACAAAAGTACCTCCCTTTTTCTCCTACTCTCATTGGAGATCTATTCATAAAAGCGGGTCACGCTCTCCTTAAAAATCCATCTCATCTTTTGGAAGCTCAGACAGAACTTTTGAGCGAGACTACTGCGTTATGGCAGAAAATTATCTTCCCCCAAAACGAGGCAATAGATCAACCTCTTATCGACAAACGCTTTCATCACGATGCCTGGCAAACAGTTCCTTACTTTTTGTTTGTGAAAGAATATTACCTCATGACCGCACGATGGCTGAATAATATTGTGTCACACATTGAAGGCCTTGATGAACTGACCTCCGAAAAACTCAAATTCTATACGAATCAGTTGGTGGAAGCCGTCTCCCCAACAAACTTTCCCTTCACCAATCCGGAAGTTTTAGAAGAGCTTGTCAAAACAGATGGAGACTCACTTAGAAAGGGGTTTCAAGCGCTCTTGGATGATATGGAGACGGGCAGGTGGATGAAAATGACGGACTCATCAGCCTTTAAACTTGGAGAAACGATTGCGTCGACCAAAGGGGAGGTTGTCTTTCGCAATGACCTTTTTGAATTGATTCATTATAGTCCCCTAACTGAAAAACAATATGCCGTTCCTCTTCTCATCATCCCTCCTTGGATTAATAAATATTATATTTTTGACCTAAGCCCTCACAATTCTTTTGTCAAATGGATGCTTGAACAAGGGCATAATGTCTTTATCATTTCATGGATCAATCCGGGATCTGAGATAGGATCTAAGACATTTGAGGATTATCTTTTGAGAGGGGCCTATCGTGCCTGTGAGGTTGTCGCTTCCTTAACGAAAAGCCCCACCCTTCATGCCATGGGATATTGTGTGGGGGGAAATCTGTTAACTGCCTTGAGTTCCTATCTCGCAAAGATCTCTGCTCCCTTTTCTCTTCAAACCATGACGCTGCTTGCCACCATTATTGATTTCACAAAGGTTGGAGACCTTAAGATCTTTATGGATGAAGACCACCTCCACTCTATTGAAGAAGCCATGAAACGAACAGGATTTTTAGAGGCGGATATTTTGAAATCTATCTTTAGTCTGCTGCGCCCCAAAGATATGGTCTGGTCATTTTTTATTAAAAACTACCTCTTAGGTCAAACGCCACCAGCTTTCGACTTTCTTTATTGGAACTCTGATGCGACTCGACTTCCCGCAGCCCTTCATCGGTTTACACTCAGGAAATGGTTTCAACAAAATCTACTTATGAAGCCAGGTGGGATGAGTATTCATGATGTTTCCCTTGATGTGAGAGACATCACAACCCCTACACTTTTCCTTTCCACGATAGAAGATCATATTTCCCCTTGGCAAAGCAGTTACCCCGCAGTTCATCTTTTCAAAGGGCCTTTAAAATTTATTCTGGCGGGTTCTGGGCATGTGGCTGGCGTCATGAACCCTCCTGCATGCAATAAATACGGTTTTTTTACAAACCCTGATTTTTCAGCCAGTGCGGATGAATGGCTCAATGCGGCTACAAAACAAGAGGGATCTTGGTGGACGGCCTGGGATGAGTGGATTAGGCCTTTCAGTGGAGAAAAAAGTATTCCCCTGATCCCTTACCCCTTTCTTGATCCCGCCCCAGGAATATATGTAAAAGAAAGATAGACCCAATGCACTTGAAAGTACCAATTTCTCAGTGTCATCCCAGATCAACACATCTTATCTTATACCATTTCGCATTCAATAGGTGGATTTCTGGATTGCTTCGCTTCGCTCGCAATGACGGAAATTGGCGTCATTGCGAGGAGCCGAAGGCGACGAAGCAACCCAGTTTTGTCTGCCACTTGATTGATAAGTGGTATTAACCCCTGGATCCCTGCTTTCGCATGGATGACACGAGGGAGATAGGGACGACACCGGTGAAAACCAAATCGGATTCTTCAAGTACGAGGAGTATAGAATCTTGATTATGAGCGTTAAGGCAAAACTTTATCAAGAGACATACTTCTTTAATCTTACATTTATCATTATGACAAAAATCTGTATTAATATCAAGTTTTAATAAAATTTTAATTGCCCATCTGCATAATTAAGTTGCATTTATTTAAAAATTGTTATAATGTGGTAAATGTAAAAAGAAATAAGGAGGTATCGATTATGTCAGAAAAATCAATTGTCATTGTTGCGGCTCAACGCATTCCAACAGGGTCATTTCAGGGGGCTTATCAAGCGATGAGCTCTGTTCAATTGGGTGCAACAGCTATCAAAGGGGCTTTAGAGGCGTCAAAATTATCTGGTGAGGATATTGATGAACTCTTCATGGGGTGCGTTTTGCCCGCAGGATTGGGACAAGCACCTGCACGTCAAGCAGCCCTTTATGCAGACCTTCCGCAAAAAGTGGCTTGTAGCACGATTAATAAAGTGTGTGGATCTGGGCTTAAATCAGTAATGCTTGCCCATGATTTAATCCGAACGGGGTCCATCAATATTGCTATTGCGGGTGGCATGGAAAGCATGACGAATGCTCCTTACTTATTACCAGGAGCGCGTGCAGGCTTACGCATGGGCACCCACCAGATCCTCGATCATATGATGCTTGATGGCTTGGAAGATGCTTCCACAGGGGGGACCTCCATGGGATTTTTTGCAGAAAAGACAGCCGAAAAATATGGGTTTACACGAGAGGCGCAAGATGCGTATGCGATTGAAACGGATAAGCGTGCGCTTGCTGCCATTGAAAAAGGCGCCTTCAGGCAAGAAATAGTGCCTGTGGTCGTCACGACCAAAAAGGGAACAACCACTGTTGATGAAGACGAGCCTCCACAAAAGATTAATTTTGATAAAATCCCTCTTCTTAAATCCTCTTTCCAAAAGGATGGGACCATAACGCCTGCCAATTCAAGTTCCATCAGCGATGGAGCAGCGGCCCTTGTTTTAATGAAAGGAAGTGAAGCAGAGGCTCGAAACCTTAAACCGCTGGCTAGAATCGTTGCCCATGCGCAGCATTCTCGTGAGCCAGAATGGTTTACGCTTGCCCCCAGTGGCGCCATTGAAAAAGTTCTCAAAAAAGCAGGATGGACGAAGGATGAGGTTGATTTTTATGAAATTAACGAAGCCTTTGCCGTCGTCGTCATGGCCGTTATGAAGGACTTGGGACTTACCCACAAGAATGTCAACGTTCACGGAGGGGCTTGTGCACTCGGTCATCCTCTCGGTGCAACAGGGGCAAAGCTTCTGACCACCCTTCTTTATACTCTCAAAACCCATAACAAAAAAAAGGGCGTTGTCTCTCTTTGTATTGGGGGTGGAGAAGCAGTGGCTATGGCTGTTGAGGCTTATTAGATATTAAGAACACAGGCTATATCCCTTGCAATAATAATTTCCTCATTTGTGGGGATAACCCACACAGAGGTTTGACTCTGAGAAGTACTGATTTGAAGAGAAGTGTGGGGAGGAGCTGATGAATTGAGATCTTGGTCAATTTCTATATTCAACCACTTCAATTCCTCACACACTTTTTGACGAATGAGAGGGGCATTTTCTCCAATCCCTCCGGTGAAGACAAGAACATCCAGTCCTCCAAGGGCTGCAACGAGGGATCCGAGTTCACGTCTTATGTAATAACAAAAATAATCCACTGTCTCCAAGGCTTGGGGAATTTTGCTCTTAAGAAGGTCGCGCATATCATCACTAAGACCTGAAAGTCCTAAAAATCCTGATTTTTTATAAAGGAGATCCGTCATTTTTTCGATTGAATATCCCTTTTCAGAAAGAAGATATAGAAGAACGCCGGGATCGATGCTTCCACAACGTGTTCCCATGGGAAGGCCATCTAGAGTTGTTAATCCCATTGTGGTTGCAATGCTCTTGAGATCTTTGAGGGCACACATACTTGCCCCATGACCTAGGTGGGCAACAACAACTCTGCCTTTTGACTTGTCTCCCATTAAGCTGGGTAAGGTCTCTGAGATATAGCGATAGGACAACCCATGGAACCCATAGCGTCGGATCCCTTCCTCCCAGAAGTGCTGGGGCAGCGCAAAAAGAGTCGCTAACTTGGGTTGCGTATGATGAAAGGACGTGTCAAAGCAGGCGACTTGAGGAAGTGTTGGGTGTAAGGCTTGCAGCGTGCGAATGCCTTCTAAATTATGGGGTTGATGAAAGGGGGCTAAAGAACTTAAATCTTCTAGGTATCTGAGAACATCTTGGTCAATTTGCACTGAGTGTGTGTAACGCTTTCCCCCATGAACGATGCGATGCCCTGCAGCAGCAACTTGAATATGAGGATAGGTGGTTTTGATCCAGGTGAGAAGATAACGGAGCGCTCCTTGGAAATGAGCATCTTCATGAATAATTTTATCTTCTAGGCTACCACGATTATCCTTAGCCCAAAAGTGAAGGGTATGAGGGATTCCCTCAAACTCTCCTCGACAAAGAAGCGAGGGGGCCCCTTGATTGTCCGTCATCGAATAAAGGGAAAACTTTATACTTGATGACCCAGAATTAAGGGTAAGCACCGTATGCGTCATGACTTGTTTTTTTCTCTTGGAGCAAGTTTCTTATAAACTGCAATGACAGCAAGCGCACTTGAGGCTAACCGTGTAATGGGCTTATCTGAACGGCTCGTTAAAATGATGGGAACTTTTGCCCCAAGGACAATGCCTGCACTTTCGGCATCACTTAAGTATTCTAATTGTTTAACAAGGATGTTGCCTGATTCTAAATCAGGGACAATAAGCACATCTGCTTGCCCATCTACCAAAGAGTTAATACCTTTTATTCTAACGGCTTCTTTTGAAACAACATCGTCAAAGGCAAGAGGTCCATCTATAATACCCCCCTTAATTTGCCCGCGATCAGCCATTTTACAAAGGGCAGCTGCATCAACAGTACTTTGAATTTTAGAGGTGACTGTTTCAACTGCCGATAGGATGGCAACCTTCGGAAGGGTTATCTCAAGGGCAAGGGCCAAATCAATCGCATTTTGAACAATGTCTTTTTTATCTTCCAAGGTAGGATAAATGTTAATCGCGGCATCACTCACAAGGAGCATCCTTGGATAATTTGGAACATCCATGACAAAAACATGACTCATCCGACGATCAGTACTGATCCCAGTCTCTTTCTCGAGGACTGCATGCATTAACTCATTGGTATGGAGGGCTCCTTTCATCAAGGCTCCCACTTTACCGTCCCGCGCAAGAGAGACTCCCATCGAAGCGGCCGCGTGACTATGGGGTGTTGAAATAATTTCATAGGGACTTAAATCAATTTGAAGTCTCTTGGCTACTGCATGGATTTTGTTTCTTGGGCCAATTAAAATAGGAGTAATAAGGTTGGCTTGAGCAGATTCAATCGCCCCTAATAAAGATACGTCGTCAACGGGATGTATCACAGCGGTTTTAATGGGCTCAACGATGTGAATTTTTTTGAGAAGCATCTCATAAAGTCTCCTAGGTTCACGAAGGATAACATGGGGCATTTCAATTTGGGGACGATGAACTTTTTCAACGGGGGCGCGAACGATAGCCGTTCCACTCGTAACTTCTTCATTCTTTTGATTAGTTATTGAGCAAAGAAAAGTTATGTCCTTATTGGTAGGATTTTTCTCTTTAACAGTGAGCCTGACGTTTACGGTATCTCCGATGCCAATCGGTTTTTTGAAGTTTAAGGATTGTTCAATATATATGGTGCCTGGACCTGGAAGCTGCGTTCCTAAAACAGTTGAAATAAGCGATCCTCCCCACATGCCTTGGGCGACGATTTTATGAAAAAGGTCACTGTGGGCAAACTCTTCATCAACATGAGCGGGGTTAACATCCCCTGACATCACCGCAAACAATTCGATGTCATTTTTGGTCAGAGTATGCACAAGCTCCGCTGATTCACCAATTTTAATTTCATCAAACGTTTTATTTTCAATATATTTCATCCCCTATCTCGCCGTGTATCCCCCATCAATGACAAGCTCACTGCCAGTCATGAATTTGGATTCATCAGATGCAAGGTAGAGGATGCCGTAAGCAATATCATCAGGTTCCCCCATATGACCGAGAGGATGTAGCCCACCTAAATGCTTAGACAAGGCTGCAGCACCTCCGGGGAATTGTTTTCCTAGATTTTCAACAAGGGGGGTTAAAATAAAGCCTGGGTGAACGGAATTCACCCTTATCTTGTCTTTCGCATAAAACATAGCGTCTGTCTTTGTCATCAGCCGAACAGCCCCTTTAGAAGCATGATAGGGTGGTTGATCGTGAGCTCCAACAATTCCATAGATAGAAGATAAGTTAACGATACTCCCTTTCCCATTTTTTTTGAGATAAGGAATGACATGCTTTGTGCAGAAAAAGACACCCTTAACATTGACGGCCATTAAGGCATCCCATTCCGCTTCAGTAATTTCATGGGTCGGTTTATTGACACCCGCAATGCCTGCATTATTAACGAGAACATCAATTTTACCGAATTCTTCATTGATTTCACGGAAGACTTTTTCCACCTCTTTTTCATCTGCCGTATTCAAGTGCCAAAAATGCGCCTGCCCCCCAGCTTCTTGAATTTGTTTAACAACCTTCTTGCCTTCGCCTTCATTCACATCTGTAACGGCAATTTTTGCACCGTGTTGAGCACATAAAAGAGAAGTTGCTTTACCAATTCCGGATGAGGCACCCGTAATAATAATTGATTTTTCTTTGACTCTTTTCATCGGGAATCCGTTCTCCGTTTATTAATTTTTTATGATATAACGCTATTATTAATTTAGGATTAAGATATGTGTTTCATACGTATTAGGCAAAAAAATAAAAAGGATTGGGGATGAAAAATCTAAAAGGCAAAAAAGGCCTCGTCGTAGGCATTGCTAATGAGCAATCTATTGCTTGGGGATGTGCTCAAGCATTCTATGAGGCTGGGGCTGAACTGGCGATTACTTACCTTAATGAGAAGGCTGAACCTTATGTCCGGCCCTTGACTGAAAAAGTACATGCCCCACTTGTCTTGCCTTTAAACGTTCAAAATGAGAATCAAATGAAGGCCTTGTTCGATGCTGTAAAACAAAAATGGGGGAAACTTGATTTTCTCCTTCATTCTATAGCCTTTGCTCCTGAACAAGATTTGCAAGGACGGATCGTTGACTGTTCTCAAGAAGGCTTTCTAACGGCTATGGATATTTCTTGTTATTCTCTTATCCATCTTGCCCGCATGGCCGAACCCCTCATGACCAATGGGGGAACCTTGCTCACAACAACGTATTTTGGGGGCGAAAAAGTTGTTGACCACTATGGAGTCATGGGCCCCGTCAAAGCAGCTCTTGAGGGGGTCGTAAAGTATCTTGCCGCAGAGCTGGGGAGTAAGAAGATTCGTGTGAACGCTCTTTCTCCAGGACCCATTGCAACGCGTGCGGCAAGTGGTATTCCACACTTTGATGCCCTTCTTCATCATGTGCTTCAGAAATCTCCTATCAATGAACCTATTTCTATTCAGTCCGTAGGAGCGTATGCACAATTTCTAGTAAGTGATGACGCACGTCTCATCACGGGGAGTACTGTCTATATTGATGCAGGCTTTAACATCATGGCGGTGTAGAAAAGGTATACTTTGACTCATAAGAATGATTTAAAAAACGATAAGCAAGAGGCCGGCCTAACAACAAAAGAAGCTCAAAATCTTTCATAAAATAACCTGAGTTCTCTAATAGCGCGGAAGTCAATGAGCGTTTTGTAATGAAAGAAAACTCTTCAGTTATACGGGGCTTACTCCCAGTGAACATTCTTCGGGAGAACATATTCGTCAAGGTCACATCAGTCGTCAAGGTCGGGCGGTCTTACGCTCACTCCTTGTTGAAGCGGCTTGGGTTGCCATTACCAAGGATCCGAGTTTACGAGCTGTGTACGAGAGACTTTCCCAGAAATCTGGGGAAAAGCGAGCAATCGTCGGAGTAGCTCGGCGCCTTGTGGGGCGAATACGTTCTTGTTTGTTAAGTGGTACGCTTTATGTAGTAAAGCAAGTAGAAGGTGTTAATGAAGAAATGATCTGCGCGACCGCGTAGCAATTTCTCGTGTGTTTATTTATATAAAACCACGTGATGAAGTTTGCGGCGCGCCCTTTGTAAGATCGAATGAAGAACTTATGTGTATCTTTACGGAGATAACCATGAATAGCAGGTTGGCTTTAAAGCCTTAAACAAAAGAAGAGAAGGCACGGCTACGCAAACGAAATCAAATGGTTGAGGAAAGGTTCTCGATTACGGCAGCTCGTTTTATGGAGAAGGGAATGTTTTGTATTTTTTCTATTGACTATGCACATAGCAGAAGTTCTAGGATTTGCATTGCAAATCAAGAACCTCTAGCTCGAGGATGACAACCGGGAAAATAATTTTGCAATTACCTCAAAAGATACGTTATGGTGAACAAAATTTAGGAGGAAGCGCCATTCCAGAAATTCTCTTAAATAATTTTACCTGCCCAGTTTTGGGGCGCAGCGCAGAGCAGCAGTGCTCACCAATGGCTATTTTTTTATATTTTTACACTCTTTAACCCAGATATCATACATCGGGTGATCAAAAGAAGAGAGTGACGGACTTGAAGAAAACATCCATCCTGAGAATACATTTTGGATAGGACACAGCTTATGACAACATTTAGGCTTAACTTCTGTAATCTTTACAAAAGCCGCTGATTCTTGGCGACTTTCGGGAGGGCCTTTTTCACAATGCAGCACAACAACTCTTAAGGTTCCGAACTCTACGACTTGGCCAATGCGTGCTTCAGTGATAAAGACGCGCGCAGAGGTTTTGTCGAGTCCTTGTAAAACGACTCCATTGGTTTTTATATTTTTTTGCGGTGTAAACTCGTCTTCTTCAAGAGAAGAGAGTTTCTCTGATGAAGAGAAAATGGCTGAGGTGTTATTGTTTTCTTTTTGATCTGCTTGTTCAGATTCTAGTTGATCGGCCTCGGATCCAGAAAGTTCTGAAATAAGGGAGTCGAAGTTTTGAGCATGGAGAAGGGATGTGGTGATGCAGCAGTATAGTAGTGTAGCGGTAAGGCAGTGTAGCAGTGGTGCGGTATAGCAGTGTAGCAGTGTAGCAGTGTAGCAGTAAGGCAGTATAGCAGTAATACGACTTCCCGGCATTTTTTGTCTGTTAATCATTGACTTCTCATTATAATCCTTATACTGGCTACCGCTACACCGTTACACCGCGCTACTGTCTTACTGTTTTTCCTGCACATTTTTTTCCTGTGCATTGAAAACAAACCGTCCGATGAGGGATTCTAGGTTCATCGCAGATTGTGTGTGACATATTTCGTCACCAGCGATGAGCATCTCGTCTTCTCCTCCAGGGAGGAGGGCTAAAAATTTGCCTCCCAAGAGGCTCTCACTTGCGATTTCAGCGGCTGTATCTTTAGGAAGAGTCACATCCGGGGGAAGAGAGATCTCAACAATAGCAAGATATGTTTCTGGCTCCAGACGGATCGTTTTGACGGTTCCTACTTTAACGCCGCCTAGGCGTACATCACTGCCTTGTTTTAACCCATCAATACGGTCAAATTTTGCAATGATCTCGTATCCTTTAACTGGCTTCCAGTGGCTGGATGAATAAGCAAAGACAATAAAAACGGCACAGACGATAAGAACGACTGCCCCCATAATGACTTCAAGTAGATTTTGTTTCATTCTTTTTTCTTATGAGGCTTCCAGGCCTCATAATCCCCCGTTGATTTGTTTCTTTTCCCCTCATATCCGGGAGGACAATAAGCATAAGGTGTTCCCGTAAGATTGGGAAGGTGATTCTTCTCCCATGGATTTTTAATTAGATGCATAGTGGGTGGGCATTCTATTGTATGATGTAACCAACCATGCCATTTAGCTGAAACCTTTGACGCTTCTGGAATTCCTTTGTATATAACCCATCGTCTCTCTTTTATATCCTCAGGGCCCTTTATTCGGTAGTATTTATTTCCGCATGAATCTTGGCCGACACAGTCACCCTTAAACCATGTGAGAAACTTTATCCATAGCATATATTAAATCCTCGGCCCCGGTGTCATCCCAAACTTGTTTGGGGATCCCATACCCTTGGAACTCATTGTCCTGGGGTTCCACTTTTTGTCCTCCGAGACCTGATCCAGGATCCCATTGCTATGGGGTCCTGAAACAAGTTCAGGATGACAGTATTTACATTTTTCAATGTATGCCACACATCAAAATGATCTGTCCACTCTTTCAAATATTTAAGGCTGTCAAGTCTAAAATGCTGATTGACGCTCCCCCCCTCGAGCAGCATATAGTGAGATCAAGGGAGAGATTCCACCTCAAGAAAAAGAAAGACTTCGTTCATGAAAATACAGCGCCATTTTACACAAAAAAATCAAGATCCGTATCATCTTTTTGAGTTTCGGAAAACAGATAGTGAAATTCGAAATCCGGATGGATCAAGCGTCTTTCGCCTTGAAGGGATCGAAGTGCCTGCTGCTTGGTCTCAGGTAGCGTGTGACGTTCTCGCCCAGAAATATTTTCGAAAAGCAGGGGTTCCTCATGCTCTTAAGGCGGTAAAAGAGGAAGGTGTTCCCACATGGCTCTGGCGGAAAGAGGCTGATATTAAGGCTCTCTCATCAACCCCCGAAAAAGAGCGATATGGGAGTGAAATGACTGCTAAACAGGTCTTTGACCGTATGGCAGGATGTTGGACCTATTGGGGCTGGAAAGGAGGCTATTTTGACGACGAGGAAGATGCCAAAGCCTATTATGATGAAATGCGCTATATGCTGTGTGCCCAAATGGCTGCCCCGAACTCTCCACAGTGGTTTAATACAGGACTTTACTGGTCCTATGGGATTAATGGGCCAGCCCAGGGACATTATTATGTAGATTACAAAACTGGTGTTCTAGAAACATCAACCTCCTCTTATGAACATCCGCAACCGCATGCTTGCTTTATTTCAAGCCTTACGGATGATCTTGTGAATGAGGGGGGGATTATGGACCTCTGGGTGAGGGAAGCCCGTCTTTTCAAATATGGATCCGGAACTGGATCTAACTTCTCACATTTAAGGGGAGCGGGGGAGCCTCTTTCTGGGGGCGGTCGATCTTCCGGTGTCATGAGCTTCCTAAAGATTGGAGATCGCGCTGCAGGGGCGATTAAATCAGGTGGAACAACGCGCCGTGCCGCAAAAATGGTTGTGCTCGATGTGGACCATCCGGACATTGAAGACTACATTAACTGGAAGGTTGTTGAAGAGCAAAAAGTTTTGGATCTTGTAGTGGGATCTAAAATGGCAAAAAAGCATCTTTCTGCAGTTATGGCGGCCTGTCAAATAGGAACAGAAGAGGGACGATTTAATCCGCAAGAAAATCCGGACCTTTATAAAGCGCTCAAAGATGCGCGTGCGGCCATGATTCCTGAGAATTATTGCCAACGTATTATTCAGTTTGCGCGCCAAGGGTATACGCATCTCGATATTCCTGTGTACGACACGGATTGGGATTCAGAAGCCTACCTTACTGTCTCTGGCCAAAACTCCAATAACTCTGTCCGGGTCACAAATGAATTCCTTCAATCTGTGCTTGATGACAAAGAGTGGAATCTTCTGCGGCGCACAGATGGGGGCATTTATAAGACGGTGAAGGCTCGGGATTTATGGGATCAAATTGGCCAAGCAGCTTGGGCTTCTGCAGACCCAGGGGTGCAGTACGATACAACTGTGAATGAATGGCATACCTGTCCTCAAAGCGGCCGTATTCGGGCCTCTAACCCCTGCTCTGAGTACATGTTTTTAGATGATACGGCGTGTAACCTTGCGTCCATTAATCTTGTGGCCTTTATGAACCATCAGGGTAAAAAACTCAAAGCGGGGGAGTTGCACTTTGATACACCTGCCTTTGAACATGCGGTTCGCTTGTGGACCATTTCTCTTGAGATTTCAGTGATGATGGCACAGTTTCCTTCTAAGGAAATTGCCACTCTTTCCTATGAATTCCGGACCCTAGGGTTGGGATATGCAAATATTGGAGGCCTCTTGATGGCATCCGGCATTCCTTATGATAGCAAGGAAGGGCGCGCTATTGCCGGCGGGATTGCGGCTCTTATGACAGGTGTGTCGTATGCAACGTCTGCAGAAATGGCCAGTGAATTGGGCGCTTTCAAGCATTATAAGCTTAATGAAAAAGATATGATGCGGGTCATGCGCAATCACAGACGTGCTGCCTATGGGGAAAAGAAAGGGTATGAGGATCTTCAAATCCTCCCCGTGCCTTTGGTTGATAAGGATTGCCCAACCCCCCTTCTTTTGACAGCGGCGCACAAGGCATGGGATCGTGCCCTTGAGCTTGGAAAAAAGCACGGGTACCGCAATGCGCAAGCTACCTGTATTGCTCCCACAGGAACCATTGGTCTAGTGATGGATTGTGATACAACCGGCATTGAGCCTGACTTTGCGATGGTGAAATTTAAGAAACTAGCGGGCGGGGGATACTTTAAAATCATCAATCGTTTGGTTCCCCAGGCATTACGGGTTCTTGGTTATACAGACCAACAAATCAACGACATTACTCTTTATGCTGTAGGGCATGAAACCTTAGAGGATGCTCCTAGCGTCAATTTTAAGGCCTTGCGACAGAAAGGGTTTGGAGATAAAGAAATTGATCTTCTCAAAGACAACTTAAAGTCTGCGTTTGATATTAAATTTGTCTTTAATCGGTGGACCTTAGGGGATGAGTTTTGCAAGAACACACTTGCTCTTACGGAGGCTCAGCTCAATGATGTCAAGTTTGATTTGCTGACACATCTTGGGTTTAAGCGAGACGAGATTGAGGCGGCGAATATCTATTGTTGTGGGGCTATGACCATTGAAGGGGCCCCACACCTCAAGGGCGAACATTTGCCCGTTTTTGATTGCGCCAACCCCTGTGGTCGAACCGGCACGCGGTATTTATCCGCTGAAAGCCATATTCGGATGATGGCTGCCGTGCAGCCCTTTACGTCGGGGGCCATTTCCAAAACTATTAATATGCCCAACACTGCGACCATTAAAGAGTGTAAAGAAGCGTATCTATTGTCATGGCGTCTGGGGCTCAAGGCCAATGCCTTGTATCGGGATGGCTCAAAACTTTCCCAGGCTTTATATGCCTCTCTTTTAGGTGATGAAGATGGGGAAGAACTTTCTGAGATGCCTTCTGCGACACGTGCAACGGCTGTTGCTGAAAAAGTTGTTGAGCGTGTTGTTGAGAAATTTATTCATCGTGCGATGCGTCAGAAACTCCCTAATCGGCGCAAAGGCTATACTCAAAAAGCTGTCGTGGGAGGACATAAAGTGTACCTTCGGACAGGGGAGTATGATGATGGAAGCATCGGGGAGATCTTCATTGATATGCATAAGGAAGGCGCTTCTTTCCGGAGCTTGATGCATAACTTTGCGATGGCGATTTCTATTGGCCTTCAATATGGCGTTCCTTTGGAAGAATTTGTCGATGCCTTTGTCTTTACTCGTTTTGACCCCTCAGGGCCTGTGTCAGGGAACGAGACGATTAAAATGGCCACCTCCATTCTTGACTATATCTTCCGAGAACTCGCTATTTCTTACATGGGGCGAACCGATCTTGCCCATGCAGAACCTACCGACTTGCGTCCCGACACCATAGGTCGCATTGATGCCGAAAAAGGGGCTTTGGTCAAAAAGGGCAAAGAAAAAGGTGACATTGTGAGTAGTTTTACCAGCAATGGATACGTGCGGAATCATTTGTTTGTGATGCCGCCAGCAAATCGGGATCAAAATGCTTATTTACTGCATGAAGCTACAGGAACAGAGGCCCTCACGCCTGTGATGGGATCATCTTCAACGATCACAGAAATCGATGAGCGCCGTGTGCAAGCCCGTCTAAAAGGCTATACGGGAGATGTCTGTGGAGAGTGTGGAAACCTTACCTTAGTACGGAATGGGACGTGCTTAAAGTGTGACACGTGTGGCGCGACGTCAGGGTGTTCTTGAATAAGAAATGGCGTAGAACTTTCTTTACCTCTCCCACAAGGGGAGAGGTGAAAGAGCGTTGATATTCTTCATCATCAAGCACAAAGTGCAAAATTTGCTGTCAACTTCTACAAAGCAGCGCGCAGGCGCTCAAGGGCTTTGTCTTTCCCCAGCACGTGGAAAATCTCAAAAACACTGGGGGAGACGGTTCTCCCAGTCAGAGCGATTCTTAAAGGCTGAGCGACTTGTCCGAGTTTAAGTCCTTCTCTTTCCGCAATAGCCCGTGCTTCTTGTTCGAGGTAGGATTCCGTCCATGTAGCGTCTGGAAGCGTAGCAAGATGAGCTTCCATAAGCTGTAAAACGCGCACGTTTTCCGCATCCAAAAGTTTTTGTGTCTCCTCAGGTGTGGGGGGGGTAAGATAAAAAAGAGAATTTTCCGCAAGCTCTTTCAGAGTTTTAGCGCGTCCTTTAAGCCCCGGCATTCCCCTGTGTAGAATATGTCGATGCTCTGCGGTAACAGGAATCCCAGTGTGACTTTCAATAAATGGCACGACAAGGGTGACAAGCCGCTCGTTCTCGGCTTCTCGAATATAATGGCCATTTAAATTTGTGAGTTTTGTGAGGTCAAATCGCGCAGGAGACTTTCCAACATGATCTAGATCAAACCAAGCAATTGCTTCTTGTGTTGAGATGATTTCTGCGTCTCCATGACTCCACCCCAGCCGCAAAAGATAATTGCAAAGGGCTTCAGGCAAAAAGCCCATTTCTTGATAGGCTTCAACGCCCAAAGCCCCGTGACGCTTCGAAAGCTTGGCCCCATCTGGCCCATGAATCAGAGGGATATGGGCATACTGTGGAATATTCCATTCCATGGCTTTAAAAATCTGAAATTGGCGGAACATGTTTGTTAAATGGTCATCGCCCCGAATGACATGGGTAATGCCCATATCATGATCATCAACGACAACGGAAAGGTTATAGGTAGGTGTTCCATCAGCTCTGAGGATAATCATATCGTCAAGTTGAGCGTTGGGAACGCGTACGTCCCCTTGGACGATGTCATGAATCACCGTCTCGCCGGTTTGAGGAGATTTAAAGCGAATAACAGGATCTATGCCTTCTGGTGCTTCATCAGGTGAGCGATCCCGCCAGCGTCCATCATAGCGGGGGGGAAGCTTTTTAAGGCGCGCTTCTTCGCGCATGATCTCTAATTCCTCAGGCGTGCAGTAACATCGATACGCAAGGCCCTTGTTCAAAAGTTGAAGGGCCACCTCTTTGTGACGTTCTTGATGATCAAATTGATGAACGGGTGGGGCATCCCAGTCAATGCCTAACCACTCAAGCGATCTATAAATGGCATCCGTTGCTTCTTGGGTTGAGCGTGCACGGTCCGTGTCTTCAACACGCAATAGAATTTTGCCTTTATGGTGGCGTGCAAAAAGCCAGTTAAAGAGAGCAGTTCTCGCACTGCCAATATGGAGATATCCGGTAGGGGAGGGGGCAAATCGAACGATAGGGGGCATGTTTTACTTATTCCTTTGTTTCTTCTCAAAACCCGAACATATGGTCAAGGCTAAAATTCCCCTTTTGATTACGGAGGCCATGATATCCAAAAAGGCGACAGGTTTTATCATGAATGATAATATACCCGCCCCGGGCCTTTGTACGATCAGCGGCTGAAAAGGTTTCCTGCACCACCCAAAGATGAGAGCCACTCTGGGGGATTTTGAGAGATGTCGATGCAACAGGGTCGCCATTTTGGGCGTGCAGGGTAAGCGTTGTCTCAGACGTTTTATGCCATGGTGTTGAGATGGGATAAATAAGATGACAAAAGGTTTCCAGATCATCGTCAATCCTTAAGAAAAGCCCTGTTGTTAGACCCGGTGGTGGCCCTTTGTAAGACTGGGGCTCATTTTTATAGGTTATTGCCGTATTGAAAATATGGCTTCCAAAGCTTGTTTCTGCTTGCGCAGGTAGGGTTTTATGCTCATAGCGAAACAGTCCGTGAAGCCATCCATCTGCCTCATTTCCTGCCTTAAAATCATACACAAGCTCTATATGGCCATAGTCGTTTAAGGAGATGATATCATTCACGCACAGAGCTTGGTGATGATGACGGGGAAGATTCCCAAAAGCATGGGTTCCCTTCAACGTGCCCTCTTTATCATAGATCAAAGCTTGCACAGGCATGAAGCGGAGCGCACGGCTCATAGGGGTAGGGAGCACGGAAGTTACGTAGGACTCAGTGGGAAGGAGAGGGGCGGGGAGAATAAACCCTTTGCCGAGGATGTCTTGGAATTCTTTAAGCTTAGTATCGGGCTGAAGATCATGGCGTTCCACATTGACGTGGGCCATACATCGATATCCTTTTTGGTTAATAACCTCATAGCGGGGCCGCACAAAATAATGACCCGCTTGCACTTCAATTTGCTGAGGCCAGCGTGCGGATGGGAAATAGGCACCCACATCAAGCTCATAGGTTCCAAAGGGGGGAATGTCCTGTTTTAATGTGATAGCATGGGAGAGTCCCATGAGAGTTAAGCTCACACCAATCGCTGGGACCGAGAAAGGATGACTATTTTGAAGCCAGAGAATCACCTTCTCGTTCTCTCGGGGGGCCGGAAGGCCTGCAAAATATGCGGACGGCCAGGCATTCGCGTCATGGGTTCCTGAGAGCATCCCGTTATCATGAAACGTATCAAGGGCATATTTTACAATGCTATGCCCCTTTGTGCCCGTGAGGTGAATAAAGAGCTGGCCTGTAAAATCAGGAAGGTTAAAGCGCTTTTTGATCTCTCGGCTATCAATCACAATGGATTGAACATGAGGGGGGATGGCCTCATTCCAACTTGCAAGCGTTTCGCCCTTTTCATCAAAAAGAATGGCCCAAAGCTTTACGTCTTTGGCATCATATTTTGCCCAACAGTTGGCGCTTTTAAGGCGCGTGTGCCATCCCTTTTCTTCTCGGAAGAAGGCAAAGTTGGTGGAAAAGTTTAAATCCGATAAATAGTTTTTTGGATCGGTCAGCATCGCATCAGGCAGGCGGAGCTCTTGAAGACTATGCACGTTGCAAGAGGTGGGCAGAAGATGCCCCATTTGGCTTAGGTGATGCTCAGGACTGAAAGAAAGAATCAAAAGGTTGTCGGGTTTATCTTGTGTAATATGTGTAATAAGAGCCGTGGTGGGGGTAAGGGCTTCAACCGCTTGGACATACACATACTCCGGTTGCGGCGCTTGGGTCATGGCCAGGAAGTCCTCAAGATGCCTTTCCGGGTCATACACGGCTGTGTATTGAGTCCTTTTAAATTCTTCGAGCGTTGACGCCACCATCGGATGGCCGAGGGCTTTAAAAAAGGAACATGGTTTTTGATGGGAAAATGTTTTTATTTTTAAAACCATCAGAGGCCTCTTGAGTTGGTTTTGTTGATGTGAGCAGTATCAGTGATGACGCTCATTTTCCGCAATGCCAGAGAATACTTGTAGTGCTAGTGGTCAGTCAGAAATATGTCAAGCGCAAATAATTCGCTTGACCACTCGAAAGGGCTTTGGTAAATCAAGAGAGGAATGATGTGATTTTTTTGATGATGACCTTCACAGAGTGTGTAAAGAGTACGTAACCTTCACTATAACTCCAGAGTTATCATCCTTGGCTTAGAAGTCTGCATATTAAAGGTGTGGGTCATTTTCTTTCGGGAGAAAAGTTTCTTTCGGGAGAAAAGTCTTTTCTAATCCAAGAATGACAACGAGGTAAATCGTTGCGGAGCGGAAAGGTAAAAAATCATGCCGCATTGTTTTAATTAAAACGTTAAGTATTACAAAAGGATAGTTTATGATGACGAATAAAAGCTTGATCAAATTTGCAACAACCACGGCCCTTGCCTTGGCGATAAACGTTTTTGCGGTGTCGGATGGGTGGTGTATGCAGAATAGTGTGGTAGCCGACACAAGCGATTCAAATCGTACTTTTCCTTCGGTGCGTCAGGCTTCGAATGGGGGTGTGGCAGTTGATGATGATGGTGATGCTGCTGCTGATAACCAATTATATTTTGCTGCGCAGGGGGAGGTAGAAGCATACAAAGAGAGAATGGCTCTTATACAGGAAGAGTTGAATTTTGAGAAAAAGACAACAGACAATTTTGCTGCTCGATTGAGAGGTCTTATGAACGAGAAAAGAGCTAACGAGGCACGCATGAAACAATTAGTTGCTAAATTGGATCCCCATTCTTCAAGCGCAACACAATCTCAAACATCGTTATCACCTGAAGAACCGAATGGACCTTCAACTGCACAACAAGTAGCTTTGTTAAGTGCAGTCGTAGCTGGTAATTCTTCTACATCAAGTTCTTTGGCGGCAAAACCAGATGATTTGTTTACGGCTTTAGAGACACGAACGTTAGCTTTGCAGGCTGAATTGGATAAAGAGAAAAAACTTGCAGGGGAATTGGAATTGAAGCTTTCTAATTTACTGGCTGATCAAAAGGCTGCAGAGGCAGCACGGGAACAAAAAAAAAGACAATGGGAAGAGGCTCAGAAAACTGCTGCACAGGATCGGACTCGATGGCTGCAAGTGGAGACCGCAGCACTGCGGGCAAAACTCAAAGCACGTCAGGAAGGCTTCCAGGATTTGGATGTGGAGGGTTAGCGTTAACAAGAGATCATGCGCCTCAATGTACTCAAAATAGAAGTGGAATGGGACTCCGAATTAGTGCTGCTATAGAGAAGCTCAAGGCGCTGCGATTTGATAAGAACAATGAGGAATTGAATTTTTCCCAGCTGCAGTACGTTGCAGCCGGTGTAGTTGACACTAAAGCTACCATTCCAGATGATAGGCAGGCACGTCGTCCTTTGCAGAATGTTTCGCAGCGCACTCCTTCCCAGCAGCAGCAAGTTGCAGCCAGTGTAGTTGACACCAAAACTACCGTTCCAGATGATAGGCAGGCACGTCGTCCTTTGCAGGATGTTTCGCAGCGCATTCTTTCCCCAGCTACTAGTGAAGTGCACCGGGGGAGATGGGTACAGCTTATTGTGGCGGCTTTAACTCCACCACCTGTTTTTTCTGACCAGCAACCGATTGCCGAACAGCAGAAAGTATTGTCTTCGCAGCGCATTTCTCTTCGGCACCACGCTACATCTAGTGAAGTTGACACTAGAGCTACTGTTGCAAATGATCGACGCCAACGTGGCGGTGAATATGCTTACCCAAAACAACAAGTAAGACAGGAAAATCGTGTGGCTCCAGCTGGTAGTGAAAGTGAGGGGATTGCGTGGACGGCATCTCCTCCCCAACAACTACAGTTAACAGAGGCAAATTATGTGGTTTCTCATAAACATGTTATAGGAAAGCCAAGCTCACAACAGGTAAGGCAGCCACATCGTGTGGCTTCAGCTGTAAGTGGAACTGAGAGAGTAACTTCTTCATATGCACAAGCTGCGGGAAAGTCAAGATCTACCTCTTCCTCAGAATACTACAGTTATTCTACATTGCCACGTGGTGAGGTTATAAATGCTTATGGCCGCTACGCTCGAAAGCGGAATGCAACGGCATCTCAAAGCGGGTCTAGAGAAGGCTGGCATTAGTAGATATTTGATGAAGATGCAAAGTTTTTTTCAGGATTATCTATCATCAGCAATTCCCGTTCAAACAAAGAAGAGAGTAAAAAACAAATAGATAAGAAAATATTTTTCGCACTGATTTTGTACAACATATTTGGAAAGTGTTTGAATTTGTTATATATTAATCCCTAAAAAAAGGGGGCGATGATGCATCGAACCCGCGACCAACTTAGAACCACCTCGTTGCTGACGCTTCTCATACCATTTCGCATTCAATAGGTGGATATTCTGGATTGCTTCGCTTCGCTCGCAATGACGGAAATTGGCGTCATTGCGAGGAGCCGAAGGCGACGAAGCAACCCAGTTTTGTCTGCCACTTGATTGATAAGTGGTATCAGAAGAACTTTAAGCCAACATCATCAAGATAAATTAAAGCCTATAATACCATTTATAAAAAATAGTTAGCATAATTTAGCCCAGCTTCGCTGACAAAGGGACGCGATTTCATTTGGATTTTTTATCCATGTATTCCAAGCTTTACAGGCAATATCTGCTATTTCTTCGGTTGATTGATAAACTCGATTATTAAAGAATCTGTCTTTAAGAACCCTCCAAACTGACTCTTGTGCATTTAACTCAGGAGAATAAGGAGGTAGATAAAGAATGCTGATAGATGCCTTCCCATTTGAATAAGGTTATGACATATGATCTTGACTTTTATTGAGATAATACTTACATATAAAATCAGTGTAATAACTGAGAGAAAGGAACATCATCATGTGTAACAAATTTCGGACTTCTGTATTAATGTTGAGCCTTCTTGTTGCTGGGAGTTGCGTATCTTCCTCCAGCGTGTATGGAGTCACGATAGAATCTGACACTGAACGAAACATCACAATCCGCCTAAGACGCTCTAAGACGATCGTTGAGCTGGACGCTGAGCGAGCTGCTCGTGGTGGTGATGAGCAACCTGTATATATACGTACCTTTGTTCCAGGAACAACACATGGTGAATGTTTTGATCGTCTGGATACATCTGACTCTATTTGGTTTAAACCGTACATAACAAAAGCTATAGGCAGCGGTCAGTCCGATATTCGTAATGAATCCGTGGAGGAAGAGGTTTTCTCTACCCAAGGAACTGACAATGGAATGACGATACTATTGTATCCAGGGGAGTACGGTGGTCCCAATACGCAAATGTCATTCTCCACAAGAGCGAATGCAGTAAAATTCTTAAGAACTGGCCATATTAAAATCCATGGACAGGACAATGTAGCGATAATAGGGGTATCTCCTGAAGGATTAATGAGCGTGCGCAGAAATTAATGAAGTAAGAGACCTTGCCTAAAATAGTCTCGCCATTTGATTAAGGTTTAGTAAGAGTGCGTAATGTTAGAGGTTGCTTTGATGTTAAAATCTCAAATATGCTTCTGAAAGCTGACATTGGGTGTCCTCTGCGATTGAATCTAAAAACGAACTCATTCAAATAGGCTTGGAGATACTTGGGATCAACTCCATGATGAATTCCAAGCAACCAGGCTTTTAGATTTGAAAAGACCTGATGAATCTGAGGTGCTAATTCATGGGCCCGTTGTGGAGTTCCTTGAACTTCTCGTTGATGATGATAACCAATAAGAGCGTTAGAAGAGTAGCCCGCCCAACCATCGCTTTTTATGGTACTCCCTAACGCTACGTTTGCCTTAACAAATTTTTCAATCTCAATTTCATTGGCACTTTTTAAGATCTGAAGCCTCAATCTCCCTGCCTTTTTTTGAGGTTTCCCGTCCTTATCAAATAAATTTAAGACTTCGACTGCACCCCCAATAAGTGTTTTATTCTTTGCCTCTCTCGCTCCACGACCTTTTTTCCCTTTTGCAGGTCCTCCGATATGAGTCTCGTCTGCTTCAATAAGACCGACAAGAGGTGTGCGCTCCACATTAAGCATTCCTTGCCTCAGACGATGTAGCAGATACCAAGCCGTATCAATTTTAGAAACTCCAAGTTGCCTCTGAAGCTGAACAGCACTTATTCCTGGTGTATGCGTTGTAACAAGATAGGCCGCCCAAAACCATAAATGAACTGGCAAATGAGATCTATGGAGTAAGGTTCCTGCAAGGGGGGATACTTGCTTATGGCATCCTTTGCACTCAAAACGCGCATATTTTTTCAACCACCAGCCACCCTCTTGATAGCAGTGCGGACAAACAAACCCATCGGGCCAACGGCTGTCAATCAGATATTTTAGGCAAGTTTCATCGTTATTAAACTGAGTGGAAAACTCTACAATTGTTTTTGGGTAGGTCAATTTTGCCATTAAGGCATTGTAGTTTATACGAATAACCTTAGTCAAATGGGAAGGCATTTGCTGATATTCTCTGGAATTCGAAGCAACTGATTGATATGCCAACCTGCTCGGTCCATAACGATTACTCCATGCTTTCCGATCGGAATATGAAGAGATATTTCTTCCAAATGAAGTTGCATCGCCTCTCCATTTGCAGTTGGGGCAATAATGGCAGCTGCTGTCTGAGCTTCAGGACAAATAGCTCCAAAGATGTATTGGTACATAAACTGTTGTTGCCTAACAACGCGTGGTCTTGTGCCCTTTTGCGCCCACAGGCGACTCAAAGATCCCTGTTGTCCTATTCTGTTTCATCTTGGAACCAAACCTGCACTTTATCCAAAGGGGTCCCCTCTGGAATGGCTTCTAAAACAAGTGAGCTAAACTCATTTTTTAAAAGAATCTTGGAGATTTTTATCTGCCTTAGGGTGAACCGACCTTGCTGTAATCCAGGAATATCCTAATCGATGCAACAGGGGATATATGCCTGATAGGCCGTACTCCACTTTAAATTTCGATTGAATAAGACCCCTTATGTCTTCGGCTCTTAAGCGCCCACCTTTTAAAGAGTCCGTAAGGCCCGCAATCTCATCTTTGAGCTGAACCTCATCAAGAGCTGAAAGCTTTGAGTTCCGCCCTCTGCCTGGACGAATTGATAGCAAGCTATCAATACCTCCTTCCGCATATAAATGGATCCACTCTCTAATCGTGTATTCCGTTTTCAAAAGCAATGAGGCCGTTTCTTTTATGCTCTTACCCTCCTGAATATACCGGAGAGCCAGCAGCCTCAGCCCTTGTTTCTTCTGGCCATGAGTCTTGTATAGAGCCTTAAAATCTTCTTTCTCAAAGTACTGGGGGAGATGGAGGGGACGTGCCATTTGCTGACCTTCTTGTTATTCCTGAAGACCAGCATATTATATCATTTATTTTTTGTAAATGGTATAAGATCTCGACAGTAGACGCGCTAATGTCAGGCCTTGCCGTCTTTTCTCTAAAAACAGCCGTCTTTGCTGCAGTTTGAGAGACTAGCCCGGCAAGACGCTCTTTCATAACTTGACGACTCTCTTTGGCGTTAAGCACGCCCCTTGCGATACGCAGATGCGTGAATGGTTGGATGGGAGTTGAATGGACGGGGCATGAAGGCAGTGGTGGGCCGTGTGTAACGTGGCAAAAAGCTTGAGCACTGCAAATTTATTATTGCATTAACCTTAATAAACTAAAGATCATCCTCGAACGATCCTGCTCCGTGAGGCCTCGTGCGTAGAGCGCGGGGAGATTCCTCAGATGACGGGCAGCAGATATCTAAGACTGATTGGAGATAAGCCCTGCGGTCTTGTTTTAAATCTCCAGAAGATGGCCCTATTGGCACGTCTATAGGCTCAATATAAACAGAAGAGGGAGGACAGGAAGCCAGAAGCTTGTCTAACTCTGCTCTGCGTGCGTCAAATTCTTGCCGAGAACGAGCAGTTTCAGCCCTCACGCGACGAGTATTTTCTTGTATTTTGAGAATGAGTGCTGCTTCTTTTTCAACACGACGAGCAAATTGCTTGCCTACCTCAGAAGGCCCTGAAGCTGCCGCAAGAGCACCCGAGTTTTGTCCTAAAGGTACTGGTGCACCACCATTATTACTAGCGCTTTTTTGGAGGTGACTCATTCTATTGTTGTCGTCAGCAGAAACAGCTAGATGAACAACTGCCTCTTCTTTAGCACCCTCCAAAGTTAGCTGCCGCGCAACATCATTTTTAGGAGAATCGTTGCCAGCAGAAGCAGCAGCAGCTGCACCCCGGCGATGGTTTTCGTCATTATTAGAAAACGCTTGAGAAGCGGAGAAGGTCTTCCTAGCCCTTGAGCATGCGTCATCATCATCGTTATCAGAATTGTTATTAGAAGGGCTAGGTTCAGTAGCAGGATCAGAATCAGCATCTGAATCTAGATTAGCTGGTGTAGCAACAGCAGTTTCCGCTGAGCTAGGGGCTGCTGAGGAAGATCCAGGTAAGAATCTCCCTGGCGACGGACGTTTTAATGGAGAGCCACCAGCTGCTCCTTTAAGTAGAGCGTGTATCAAAGGGTTTTTGTGCCACGGTTTCTCCTTTTTAGAAACTACAACTGCAAAACCATCGGGATTATTTTCAGCAGCAGGGTTTTTAGCAGCAGGGTGTGCTGCTTCGTTACCATCATCATCAAAACTTGGATTTTTTGCAGCATGATTAGCTTCATTAGCCCCAACATCTCCAAAAGAGAGCGTCCTCCTAACATTGGTTTTGCCAAAAGAAGAAGCAGCAGCTGCAGCTGCCGCTTGTAAACTACTGAACCGTGGAGGAGTACTTTGAGGCCCCCCCCCTCGTTTGGTGAAGCGCGCAATCTATTGCTTTTTGGTTCAGCAGTGGGAGAAGGAACGTTAAGAAGAGTTGTACTTTGAGGCTCCCACCCCTCGTTTGGTGAAGCGTGCAATCTATTGCTTTTTGGTTCAGCAGTGGGAGAAGGAACGTTAAGACGAGTTGTACTTTGAGGCTCCCCCCCCTCGTTTGGTGAAGCGTGCAAAGTAGGAGAAGTATTCGCAAGATGAGTGTCAGGTAGGTGAGGAACTGCCTCTTGTCCAGCATTAATATGAGCAGCGCCAATATTTTCAAGAGGAACATCAGAATCTCCAGCACCACCAGTACCAGCGGCATGAGCTGCTTCTTCTGCGGCGTCTCTTGCAGCAACACGAGCGCGCTCTTGTTCTGCTGCCTCAGCAGCACGACGAGCGTTAGCTAGATGACGAGCGTCAGCTTCATCATAATCTGCTCCAATTGCAGCACGAGCATTAGCCTCAGCAGTAAGAATCGCTTCTACAGCTGCTTTTTGAACTGCTTGTAGGTTTTCTTTGAAAGCATGCACTGCCGCATTCCATAGGCGTGTCATTTCTTCTGCAGCTGCTTTTGCTTCAGTCACTATGCGTGCTCGTTCTTTATCTTCTTGTTTTTCTTCAGCTCTTCTTTCAACTTGTGTATCACTATCCATTTGAATAGCAGTACGGGCCTCATTTTCAGTTCTAAAAAACGCGTCTACAGCTGCTTTTTGAACTGCTTGTAGTTTTTCTTTGAAAGCGTGCACTGCTGTATTCCATAGGCGTGTCATTTCTTCTGCAGCTGCTTTTGCTTCAGTCACTATGCGTGCTCGTTCTTTATCTTCTTGTTTTTCTTCAGCTCTTCTTTCACCCTCTGCCTTTTGTGTAGCCTCAGCAACAAGGCGGAGACGCTCTTGTTCTGCTACAGCTGCAGCACGACGACGAGCTTCATCAGCGCGACGAGCAACTTCAGCGGCAATACGAGAAGCCTCTTCAGCACGACGAGCCTTGGCTAGATGATGAACGGCTACAACTTGTGTATCACTATCCACTTGAATAGCAGTACGGGCCTCATTTTCAGCTCTAAAAAACGCGTCTCTAGCTGCTTTTTGAACTGCTTGTAGTTTTTCTTTGAAAGCATGCACTGCCGCATTCCATAGGCGTGTCATTTCTTCTGCAGCTGCTTTTGCTTCAGTTACTATGCTTGCTCGTGCTTTATCTTCTTGTTTTTCTTCAGCTCTTCTTTCATCCTCTGCCTTTTGTGTAGCCTCAGCAACAAGGCGGAGACGCTCTTGTTCTGCTACAGCTGCAGCACGACGACGAGCTTCATCAGCGCGACGAGCAACTTCAGCGGCAATACGAGAAGCCTCTTCAGCACGACGAGCCTTGGCTAGATGATGAACGGCTACAACTTGTGTATCACTATCCACTTGAATAGCAGTACGGGCCTCATTTTCAGTTCTAAAAAACGCGTCTCTAGCTGCTTTTTGAACTGCTTGTAGTTTTTCTTTGAAAGCGTGCACTGCCGCATTCCATAGGTGTGTCATTTCTTCTGCAGCTGCTTTTGCTTCAGCTTGAGCATGATCAGCTTCAACTAGACGACGAACTTTTTCTTCCAAATCTCTGGGTTCTTTAGGTGCCTGTTTACTTGGACCTAGGTTTGGAGCAAAACTCTCTCCGCTCTTCGAAGAAAAATCCTGAGGAGAATGAGATTGTGGAGTTACAAGAGCAAACTGTTTTAGTTCAACGGGTGAGTCAACACTTTGACTACCAAAAGGTGGTGATAGCTGTTGGGATTGTGCTGTCTCAGAGGTTGAAAAATTACGTGAAGTCAAGGTGTTATCAAATATATTGCCAAAACTTGAACGATGGTAAGATGATTTGTTCGATAAGGTTTTCGTTCCGTTAAACGCTGATCCAGAGTGACCTTCCATGCGATTGTTAGAAGATGTACTCGTTCCGTGACTTGACGCGTGAGGTGAGGCATTGCCTCCTCCACCTGCCAATGAAAGAGAAGGTAATTCTTGTTTTCCTTCTATATGTCCTTCTATATGCATTAAAGACATGTGGGTAAGTATATGCCGCAAGCTACCATCAGCCGCATAAGCTGCGACGCCTAAAGTGGTTATACCAAGAGCAAAGGCAAGCGGTTTATTCATAATTTTTCTGGCGCCCCCCTGCGCGCTCCTAAACTTCTTAACAATTTATTAACATTCTTAAGTTTATTCTTATATCATTGCAGATTTCTCGTAAAGGTTAATTTTATGATGATTTGATATAAATTTTATTAATTTTTTTAAAAAGACAAAAGACAAGATGAGGTGACTATGCTAGGGTCGGTCCCTAAATAACTTAATGAAGAGAGAAGAGGATGAAATTAGCCGTCCTAAAAGAACAAAGGCCTTATGAAACGCGGGTTGCGGCCACGCCGGAGACGGTTAAAAAGTTGATCGCTCTTGGCTTTCACATTAGTCTCGAAAAAGAGGCAGGGGAGGGAGCTCATTTTTCTGACAGCGCTTATAAAACAGCGGGAGCGCAGCTTACTGCAACACCTGAAGAAACGCTTAAAAATGCACAAGTTATTTTAAAAGTTCAAGCGCCTACAGAAGAGGAGGTAAGCCTCTTCCCAGAAAAATCCCTTCTTTTAGGGCTTTTGAGTCCTCATGCGCATCCAGAGCTTACAAAAGCCTATGCGAAGCGTAAGATAACGGCCTTTGCGCTTGAGCGCATTCCTCGTATCACCCGCGCTCAAGGGATGGATGTTTTATCGTCTCAAAGTAACCTTGCAGGATATCGGGCCGTGATTGAGGCGGCGTACGCTTTTGAGCGTGCCTTTCCTATGATGATGACGGCAGCCGGGACGATTGCTCCTGCGCGTGTGCTTGTTTTAGGTGCGGGCGTTGCGGGGCTTCAAGCGGTTGCGACAGCAAAAAGATTGGGGGCGATTGTTTCCGTTTTTGATGTGAGGAGCGCTGCGAAAGAACAAGTGGAAAGCTTAGGCGGAACCTTTGTTGAGGTAGAGTCTCAAGAATCAGGAGAGGTTGCAGGCGGGTATGCCAAGGAAATGAGCGAAGATTACAAAGCGCGTCAAACTGCCAAGATAAAAGAAGTGCTTCAAAAAACTGATATTGCCATTTCAACGGCCCTTATTCCTGGAAAACCTGCGCCGCGCTTGATATTGGCAGATATGGTGGATGAGATGAAACCGGGCTCTGTCATTGTTGATCTTGCGGTTGAAATGGGGGGAAATTGCGAAGGTAGTGTTCTTGGCAAAATTGTTGACAAAAAAGGTGTTAAGATTGTTGGTTATGCCAACATGCCTGGTCGGATTCCCACAGATGCCAGTGCGCTTTATGCGCGGAATCTCTATCATCTTTTAACGATATGTGTTCAGAAGGGATCCCTTGAAGTTCCGTGGGAAGATGAGATTATTAAAGCGATTGCTTTGACAAGGGAGGGCAAAGCAACTCAAGCGTTTCCCTAATTATCATCCTGAACTTGTTTCAGGACCCCGTGACAATGAGCTCTCAAGGCATGAGGTCCTGAAACAAGTTCAGGATGACAGTTGTTTGGGATGACAACACTCATAAAAGAGGAAAAAACAATGACCATGCATGCAGAGTCTGAGCATAAGGCCTCTCCTCCCTCACAAGCAAAAGCGTGGTTTGTGTGGAGTTTTTCAGCACTTTTTTATTTATATCAACTTGTTCTTCGTAATTTCCCTGGGGTCATGGCTGAAGACCTTATGCGCGATTTTTCTGTTGAAGCTTGTTCTCTGGGTATTTTATCAGCCTTTTATTTAGTTTCTTATTCGACGCTTCAGATTCCTGCCGGGTTAAGCATGGATAAGTTTGGACCCACCCGTCTTTTACGGGGGGCAGTTATTCTGTGTATTTTAGGAACAAGTCTTTTTGCCGTTTCTGAGTCTTTTTATCTGGCATGCTTTGGTCGTTTACTTATTGGAGTTGGCGCAGCGTGCGCCTTTTTGGGAGCCGTTAAACTCGGAACTCTTTGGTTTCCGCCTGAAAAATTAGCGTTGGTTGTGGGGCTTATTATGCTTATAGGCACAATTGGTGCAACCATTGGTCAAGCTCCTCTTGCTCTTTTTATAGATGCGTTAGGGTGGCGAGAAACGTTGCTTTATGTGGTCGTTCCCCCAGGAGTCATTCTTGCAGGAGCTATTTGGATTTTTGTAAGAGATACACCCCACCGAGGGGCGCGCGAGTCAATCTCACCTGGAGCCTTATCCTTAAAAACACTTTTTATTCACCTCAAAGATATTGTGGTTGACTATCGTATTTGGGTGCTCGGCCTTTATGGGGCTTTGATGTATATTCCGATGCTTGTCTTTGTGGATTTATGGGGCATTTCTTTTTTAACAAAGCTTTATGGTATTGATCGGGCGACAGCAGGGTCTATAACAACAATGTTTTACATTGGAGTGGGGGTTGGCTCTCCTCTTATTGCTATTATTTCTGATTATTTTAAACTTCGAAAAATTCCGATGATGATTGGCGCGCTGTCTTCTATTCTATGTTATGGATTCATTATCTATATGCCAGATGTCCCATTATTAGCCATGTATGGTCTTCTTTTTGCAGCAGGTGTTTCTTTTTCATCACAGCCTCTTATTTTTGCCTCTGTTTGCCAATTAACACCTCAATCAAGCAATGGAACGGTGACGAGTTTTACCAATATGCTTGTGATGATCTTTGGCCTTCTTATGCAGCCTCTTGTTGGACGGTTATTACACTTAACGTGGGGGGGAGTTATGGTGAACGGAGTTCCTTACTATGATGTTTCTGCCTACCAATTTGCTTTGACAAGTGTTCTCTTGAGTCTGGTGCTAGCTCTTTTGCTTACGCCTTTTATTCCAGAGACATTCCCGCGTCACAAAAGTCGTCGTAATTCGATATAGGGTTCCTTAAAATAAAAATGTAAAGTCAAAGAAGTCTGACGATTTCTCCGTTCTTGTTCCATGAGGATTCAGCAAGGCAAACGAATTCTTCTGTAATATCCTTAGGAGAGGGGAGAGACGACAGATCTTTCCCTGGCATGGCGTGTGCGTACATATCTGTGCGTACAGAGCCCGGGTCGATAAGGTTTACTTTAAATCCTTTATGAGCTATTTCCGCTGCATAAGTTTTTGTCATTGTTTCAAGCGCAGATTTACTGACTGCATAGGCCCCCCAATAGGGAGTGGCCTCTTGAGCAACATCACTTGTTACAAATATAAGACGTGCAGCCTCTGACTTGAACAAAAGAGGTTCACACGCTTTCAAAAGGTGCCAATTCGCATGAAGATTAGTTGTAATTACCTGATGCCAAACGCTAGGGGATGTATGAGTGAGAGGGGTAAGACTTCCGAGGATAGCCGCATTGCCTACGAGAATATCCAATCTCCCAAAACGCTCGGCAATTGAGTGGGCAAGGTCCTCAAGGCGCGGAAGGTCAGTGAGGTCGAAGGGAACGAGAAGAGCAGGGGGGGATGTCTTTTGGATCTCATCATCCACGCTCTCAAGATCACCTAAAGAGCGGGCTACAAGAATAACCTGTGCTCCCTCAAGGGCAAAGCGTTTAGCAACCGCGGCGCCGATCCCACGAGAAGCACCCGTTATAAGGGCAATTTTATTTTTTAGCCGAAGTGTCATTCTTTTCGATAAGCTGATCCACGTTTTTTACTTTTGATATTGGATTAAGAGTCGAAAGGTTTTTGACTATGTCTTCATGAATATTTTCAGTTAAATTCTTTACTTCGGCATTCTCTTTTAAAGAAGAAAGGGAGGGAGGAAGATAAGTGGTGGGAACTATCCCTTTCAGGGTATCAGCTCCTTGAGCAACCCAAGAAATAAAGCGAGCCTGCCGAACAGAGTCTGGGAGAGGATGGGGGAGATAAAATAAACCCGCAGCAAGGTAGATAAGACAAACGATGAAGAGGCCTCTTATAAAACCAAAAACAAGGCCTAAGGATCGGTCAAGACCACTTAAAAGACTTCCTTTAACCCGTAAGGAAATATTACGACTCACCACAATGAAGACAGCAAGAGAGATAATAAACAGCAAGCCACCTACAGCGGCATCACTCATCATTGGGTTATGAATATAGTGGCGCCCCAGAGGACGTAAGAGAGGAAACCCATAAAAAACGGTGGCAAAAGCCCCAACCCACCCTGCAATACCGAGGATTTCTCGTGTTGCACCCCTTAAGATTCCGACCATGACAGAGAGGCCGATGATCAAAAGGATTCCAAGATCTGTGATATTGATTATTGCAAAAGTCATGACTTGAGTCCTTTGTTATTATTATATCATGCGTCGGGAAAGCAAAGCTGTCGAGAGTGTTCCTTCATCAAGATAATCCAGCTCACCCCCTATAGGAACCCCACGCGCAAGACTCGAGATTTGGGAAATTCCTAATTCTTTGAGGCGCTCAGTAAGGTAATGGCTCGTTGTTTGTCCTTCAACGGTGGCATTGAGGGCTAGAATAACCTCTTGGATTTTTCCTGTTCGGCATCTCTTAAAGAGAGAAGAAAATCTCAAATCTTCCGGCCCTACGCCATCAAGAGCAGAGAGCACACCTTTCAGAACATGGTAATGGCCCTTATAAGAAGATGTTCGCTCAAGCGCCCATAAATCTGCCACACTTTCACACACGCAAATAAGGGATGAATCGCGACGCGAATCTTGGCACAAAGCACACGGATCGTTTGAATCCAGGTTACCGCAAATAGAACATTCCGTTACCTTTATGCTTACCTCTTTCAAAGATTCTGTGAGTGCAGGTAAGGTGGTTGTACGGTGATGGAGCAAATGCAACGCAATGCGCTTTCCGGAGCGCGGCCCTAGCCCGGGAAGCTTCGAGAATAAGTGGATAAGGGTTTTGAGTTCGGGGCTAATCATGAGTGCATGATTTTCTAACTATTCGGAAAGTGCCCAACATATTGAGCAAGAATGGTTGTGACGAGAGTATTAAGACTGACACCTTCATGCTTTGCTCGGTAGGCTCACTCTGCATGCAAGCTTTTGGGAACACGCACTCTCCATTGGCCGCTGTAGCCTTGTTTAGGTAATGGTACAGGATCACCAAATTCTTTTGCTGTTCTAACCCAAGATATTAGGGCACTTTCCGCTTCTTTTAAAGCTTTCTCGGGTGTTGCACCATCTCCATAACATTCTGGAAGGTCAGGAAACTCAGCTAAATATCCTTCTCCTTCCTCACGTGTTAAAGGACGAATCAAAGTTGCATAAGGGAGTTCATCTGTCATCAGTGTTTTCCTTGGGTCTCGATCAATGTCATGAACATTTTTAATAAATGGGTTTAATTGGTTTACGCACAGGAACCGTTAACTTTTTTCCAGTGTCTGTACGAAAAATTACATGACTACTCCCCGGTTGCCTAAACTGGATCTGATACCATTTCGCATTCAATAGGTGGATATTCTGGATTGCTTCGCTTCGCTCGCAATGACGTAAATTGGCGTCATTGCGAGGAGCCGAAGGCGACGAAGCAACCCAGTTTTGTCTGCCACTTGATTGATAAGTGGTATGAAATGCTTGCGCAATTTTCTTAAGGTCTTCAATGCACCAGTCTCCCTTTGGGTTCTTCTTCATAGAGAAGAGGAGCTTTTCAAACCTACTCACCTAAAAATGGTACCATATATGACACCAATGTCAAGGGCATCAAAACGGCAACTTCATCCCGCCAGGAAGTTTGAGACCTCCGGTTACTTTACCCATTTCTTCTGCGGATTTCTCTTCCACTTTCGTTTGCGTGTCTAGCAATGCGGCGACGACAAGATCCTCTAAAACCTCAACTTCGGCAGGATCTAATAAGGTAGGATCAATTTTTATCCCCTTAATGGTTCCTTTCCCATTTGCGGTTACTTTGATGAGCCCTCCCCCTGAGGTTCCTTCTACGTCAATAGTTTCCAGCTTTTTTTGAGCTTCGGCCATTTGGTTTTGCATTTTCTGCACTTTTTTGACCATTTCTCCCATGTTACCAAACATTGTTTTTCTCCTATCTATCTTCGATTTTCATCAGTGTTGTTTCAGGAAAAGCGTCCACCAATAATTTTACAAGAGGTGCCTTCAAAACCTCATCACGAGGGTTTTTATCCTCTTTTCGGTGAGTTTCATGCAACACAGGGTGCCTTACTTGATCAGAAATTGCAATTGTTTTAGGGCGAAGCTCCTCTTGAAAAAGGTCATGAAGTGAGGGAAGCGGTGTGAAATGTGTTAAACGAATCACAAGGACCTCAAAGGCGTGTTGCGGAGAAGGGGCTTTTTTAAGTTCCTCAAATCCTTTTAGAAGGATTTGCCATACGCGCGTTAACGTTGGAATGGATAAGGATTTTGCAAGTTCTATACCCTTTTGTCGTTTTTCTGGGGTTAGAGTGATGTCTTCAGCCAGCGTTGGATTGATTTTTAAACACTGTAGCCAATGGGTTAAGTCCAATAAATCTTCAAGAAGACGGAGGGGGTCCGCTCCCCCCTGATACAAAGCACGTACGTTTTCAAGAGCTTCCAGGCATTTTCCTTCCATCAAGATGTAAAACAACTCTAACAGGGTGCCATGGTTGGAAAGCCCTAACATGTGACGAACCTGTTCAGCTGTAACGTGGCCTTGACCATAGGTCATGGCTTGGTCAAGGAGAGAAAGACCATCCCGGACAGATCCTTCCGCTGCTTTTGCTATAAGGGCGAGAGCGTCATCTTCCACAGCAACATTTTCTTCCCCGCAAATCATTTTAAAATAACTGGCAAGCGCTGGACTTTCAATGCGCTTGAGGTCAAAACGGACACACCTTGATAAAATCGTTGCCGGAACTTTATGAATTTCTGTGGTGGCAAAAATAAATTTTACGTGAGAGGGGGGTTCTTCCAAGGTTTTTAAAAGTGCATTGAAAGCACTTTTAGATAGCATATGAACTTCATCTATAATGTATATTTTATACCGCGCGGCTGCGGCTTTGTAGCGCGATGCCTCGATAATTTCTCGCATGTCATCTACACTTGTTCGGCTTGCCGCATCAATTTCAATGACATCGATCGATCGATCGTGAGCGAGGCTGGTACACGAAGAGCAAGTTCCACATGGCTCAGGCGTTGGACCTTTCTCGCAATTTAACGCACGGGCAATAATACGCGCTGTTGTGGTTTTTCCTGTTCCACGAATACCCGTCAAGATAAAGGCATGTCCAAGCCGCCCTCCTTCAATGCCACGCTTTAAGGTTTCCACCAAGAAATCTTGCCCGATCATTTGACTTAATTTTAATGGGCGATATTTCCGTGCAAGCACAAGGTAATCTTCCATAGGATCCTCCGGATCAGTATTTAGTCATTAGATTAAATAGTCATTAGAAAAAAGTTTTTAATTTCTAATCACTAACCTCTAATCACTCCATAAGTGAGGAGCCAGCACCCATGACCCGTACACGCTTTATGACGGCTGCTTTCTTCCGAACCTGACCGAGTTTATAAAGTACATACGTCCGTGAGGCCAACTCCTCCCCTTCCTTATAGCAAACAAAGAGGGGGGAAAGACAAGAGGGAAGTGCAGAGTATGCTTATTCAGTGCACATTTTCTTGAATTCTTTAGGACATTTATGCTAGGTATCTTAAAATAATTGAAACTTGAGGGTATATAAACAATGAAAAAAAAAGTAATGGTGTTAATGGGTGGTTTTTCAGTAGAACGAGAGGTGTCTCTCTCTAGTGGTCAAGGTATTGTCAAAGCCCTTCAAGAATTAAATCATGAGGCCATTCCTTTTGATGTGACACGTGATATAAAAACATTAGTGAATGCGTTGGAAATCCATAAACCCGATGTCGTTCTTAATGTTCTCCATGGGAGGTGGGGAGAAGATGGGTGTGTTCAAGGTATTTTGGAAATGATTGGTATTCCTTACTCCAATTCAGGTGTTTTAGGCTCCGCCCTTGCTATGAACAAGGTTGTGGCGCGGAAACTATGTCAGAGTGTAGATATTCGTGTTCCTGAAGGGCAAGTTGCGAAGTTAGAAGATGTATGCGCTGGGCGGATTATGCAGCCTCCCTATGTGATTAAGCCTATTGGGGAAGGGTCCAGTTTAGGGGTGCATGTTATTCTAGATGATCACACACCGCTTCCTGACCCAAAAACCTGGCCTTTTGACAACGATGTGTTGGTGGAACGGTATATTCCTGGACGTGAAATTCAAGTTGCTGTGCTGGGTGGAAAGGCAAAGGGAACGATTGAAATTTCTCCGCTCGGGGCCTTTGTTGATTATGAGGCCAAGTATACGAAGGGGAAATCCACGCGTGTGGTGCCTGCGCCTCTTGACAGCCAAACTCATGCTCAAGTTTTGGATTGGGCAGAAAAGGCTCATACGGTTTTAGAATGTCGGGGTATTACGCGTTCAGATTTTAGATATGATGACACCCAAAACACGCCGGGCAAATTATACTATCTTGAAACCAACACACAGCCTGGGTTAACACCTACCTCCTTTGTGCCTGCAATTATGGCTCATGAGGGCATGCCTTATGCCCAACTCATTCAATGGATGATAGAGGATGCTTCATGCCAGCGGTGAGGTCTTACAAGCGCAAACCTTCAAAACGGCAACAAGTTCAGCGTTCATCAATGACAATTCGGCGCCTTCTGTTTTTCAGTGGGTTTATGGGTATTTGTAGTCTTTTTTTATGGGGGTATTTTCATGCCTCACAGCTGGCGACCGACATATCAAAGAATTTTCAAGAAACAATGGCGCATCTTGGTTTTAGGCTTGAGGATGTCATTGTGAGCGGACGTGTGCGTACTGGTAAAGCTGATATCCTGAGTTTATTAGAGTTGGAATGGGGAAAACCTCTTCTCTCCCTGGATTTGATGCAAGCAAAAGCAAAACTTCAGAAAATTTCATGGGTGAAGAGGGCGCAAGTTGAGAGAAAACTCCCTAATACGCTGTCTATCCACGTTGTAGAAAAAGCTCCCATTGCTCTTTGGCAACATCGAGGGAAAACGTATCTTATGGATGAGGATGGGGAACTTGTTGAAACAAATGAATCGCAGAAATACAAAGAGTTGCTTATTGTGACGGGAGAAAAAGTAACGCATCATATAGGTGAGCTTATAGCTCTTCTCAAAAAGTTTCCTGATCTTAAACCTCGCGTAACAGGCGCTACTTATTTAAGATCCTTTCGCTGGGATCTAAAGCTTGACAGTAGAACTGACCTGAAATTACCAGAAAAAGAGCCGGAAAAGGCATTAGCCTACCTCCTGAATCTCGATACACGCCATCATTTGATAACACAAGACATTATGATTATTGATATGCGCCTTCCAGGGCAATTAATTCTGCGCTTGACACCAGAGGCGGTTCAAAAACAAAAAAATAAAGGAAAAGATGCTTAAAACCATAAAGTCGCAAAAAAAACAAGGATTTCTATGTTGATGTGGAACCGTCGTCATTCGCGGATGCGAGGAGGGATCGTTGCAGGATTGGATATTGGATCAAGCAAGGTGTGTTGCATTATCGCGCAAGCACAAGGAGAAAATTCCTTTGAAATTTTAGGAGTGGGCCATCAGCTCTCAAGCGGCATTAAATCTGGCATTGTGACTAATATGGAGGAAGTTGTGACCTCTATTGTTAATGCAGTGCATACGGCAGAAAAAATGGCGGGAATAACCATCCGTGATGTCATTATTAGTGTTAATGGAACACAACTTAAGTCTGTCAATTGTGTTGTGGAACTAAACGTTTCTGGTCATCCAATTGATGATGCTGATATTCGTCGAGCCCTTTTTCAAGCAAAGGGAGAGAATGAAAACTCAGATTTTCAAGTTTTTCACAACATTCCAACAGGATATTCCCTTGATGGAGCTAAAGGAATAAGAGACCCTCGCGGGATGCATGGGGATCGTCTTCGGGTTTCGATTCACACGTTATTAAGTCGACCGAGCTTGCTTTATAATCTGAGTACATGTGTTGCGAGAAGTCATCTTGAAATTACAGGGAGTGTCGCAGCGGCTTATGCATCTGGTTTAGCGTGTCTTGTGGAGGATGAGAGAGAGCTCGGAGCGATTCTGATTGATATGGGTGGAAGCACAACATCTTTTGCTGTTTTTTATGAGGGACAATTACATCATACGGGATCTATTCCTCTTGGAGGCGTGAGCGTAACCGTAGATATTGCACGTTGTCTTTCAACGACACTTAGCCATGCTGAACGTCTTAAAACGCTTTATGGAAGTGCGACGCCTTCTTCAAGCGATGATCGAGAAACAATCACTGTGCCTTTGGTTGGAGAAGGAAGAGGGGAAGGAACAAATCAAATGCCTCGTTCAGCTCTCGTCTCTATCATTAAGCCACGTATTGAAGAAACATTTGAACTTATCCGTGATCAGCTCTTAAAAGTAGGGATTGACCCCTCCAGAGGACGGCGTATTGTATTGACGGGTGGAGGAAGTCAACTTGCAGGTGTTCGGGAAATAGCTTCTGTAATTTTAGGAAAAAATGTACGGCTCGGACGTCCTTTATCTCTCGCCTCACCCGAATTATCCCAAAATGCGTCTTTTTCAACGTGTGTGGGGCTTTTATCTTATGGTCAGGCGGAATATCTTGCGTATTTACATGCCTTTCCCGAGACTTGGCCTAAGCGTATTGCTGCAAAGGTGAGGACTGCGTTAAAACAAATGTGGTAATTTTTCTTTTTAGTATTGGTTTTTTTGAATTATTTGTGTAATTAATAGAGCGGAGAGCATGATTATGGAGATTAAAAGATGACAATACCCCCACTTCAACAAACTGAGACAAAAGGACTCACCCCTCGTATTAGTGTGATTGGGGTAGGAGGAGCTGGCGGGAACGCCGTGAATAATATGATCCGAGGGGATTTACAAGGCGTTAAGTTTATTGCCTCTAATACAGATGCTCAAGCAATTGCGCTCTCTCTTGCAGAAGCAAAAATTCAGCTTGGCTTTCAAGCAACTCAAGGTCTTGGTGCGGGGTCCCATCCTGAAGTTGGGCGTGCCTCCGCTGAAGAAAGTATTGAAGATGTTTTGTCCCATATTGAGGGAAGCAATATGCTTTTTATTACAGCAGGAATGGGAGGCGGGACTGGAACAGGGGCGGCACCTGTTATTGCAAAAGCATCTCGAGAAAGCGGTATTTTGACCATTGGTGTTGTTACAAAACCCTTCCACTTTGAAGGAATCAACCGTATGCGTACGGCGGAAAAGGGTATTGAAGAATTACAGCAATACGTTGATACCCTTATTATCATCCCGAACCAAAATCTCTTTCGCGTTGCCAATGAAAAAACGACCTTTGCCGATGCCTTCAAAATGGCTGACGATGTTCTCTATTCTGGCGTTCGCAGTATTACTGACCTTATGATGAAACCAGGATTGATCAACCTTGACTTTGCAGATGTGCGCGCTGTCATGGGCAATATGATGGGGAAAGCCATGATGGGTACAGGGGAAGCGCAAGGAGAAGGGCGCGCTATTGAGGCAGCTGAAGCCGCTATTTCTAGCCCTCTGTTAGATGATGTATCGATGCGAGGGGCTAAGGCCGTCCTCATCAATATCACGGGTGGACTTGATATGACTCTTTATGAAGTGGATGAAGCGGCAAATCGTATCCGTGAAGAAGTAGATCCAGATGCTCATATCATCTTTGGATCAACTTTTGATGAAAGCTTGCATGGCAGAATTCGTGTGTCGTGTGTTGCAACAGGTATTGATGCCCATGTCAATCATGTCATTAATAAAGCGCGTATTTCCCAGATGGAAGCAGAAATGCAAGAGGCCATTCAGGTAGAGTCTTCCATTGAAACCATAGGACTTCTGTCGTTAGACCAGATTGCAGCAAATTTAGAGAGTGGAGAGCCTGGGCTCAATCTTAAGGAAGGGGATAAAGCGTCGTGCTATTCTGAGGGACAATCTTCCGAAGATTCCTATCGATACGCGTCTTCTACGCAAGAAGAAGATCGTCCTTTGAGTTTCTTTGATCGGCTTATGGGACGCAAAGTCCAAGGTGTGCGTCGAGTGCCGGAAACTGTGAGGTCGTCACGTCCTCAGCCGACTGTCCAACATGTCGACGTTGAAGAAGATGAAGACGAGTCTATTGACATTCCTGCTTTTCTAAGGCGAGGGTCAAATCGATAGGCAGGACACCTTTGGACGCCATGCCCATTTTCCCTTACAATCATTTCCGAGGAAAGGGCGCCAAGGAGTCTTTCTTTCCTTATGTTGTTAAGAAAAAACAGGGGAAACGGTTTAAAAATGCAATCTTTTTGTTGGGAATGCTCGGTCTAGCTATTTTTGTGTATGCGGCAGCCTTTTTTTCTATGAAGTGAAACAGTCTTCTCATTCCACCCTTATTATTTTGCTTAGTGTCGTCTTTGGGATGCTCGCTTTAACCTTTGCGTCATCAGCACTCTACCGCATGTTTTGTGAAAAAACAGGCCATGGAGGGACAACTCATCTTGCAACATCAAGGCCCACGCGGATAGAAAATCGAGTGTTGACCATTCGATTCAATGCGGATGTTCATCCCGACTTAGCCTGGGAGTTCAAGCCCCTTCAGAAAGAAGTAAAGGTAAGGGCCGGAGAAATGGGCCTTGCGTTTTATCATGGAAAAAACCTTTCACCTTTGCCTCTTGTGGGAATGGCTATTTATAACGTGACCCCCCATAAGGCTGGTATTTATTTTAATAAAGTAGAATGCTTTTGCTTTTTAGAACAACATCTTGAAGGCAATCAAGAAACTGACTTCCCTGTACAATTCTTCATTGATCCGGATATTGTGAAAGATCCAACTTTGGATGATGTGGATACAATTACGCTTTCCTATACTTTTTTTAAGTTTAAGCGCTAAGCGAGGAATTTTGTATGATTTTATGAAAATTTGTGCCATTTTAAAGGGATAAATAAGGGCATCTTGCCATATTAAAACGTTTAATAAAAAAAGAAAGAAGAAATGTTTTATATCGCCTTCCGTATGCTTGTGGGGAATCAAGGCAAGTACCTAGGCATTATTTTTGGCTTATTCTTTGCCTCTCTTATTATGACGCAACAGCCTGGCATTTTTCTAGGTCTGATGACTCGTGCGTATAGTTTTGTTACAGATTTAGGGTTGCCGGATATTTGGGTGATGGACCCGACAGTCCAATATATCGATGATGTCAAACCTATGCCTGATACCTACCAATACCGTGTGGCTAGTATAGAAGGTGTTGCATGGGCTAAACCTCTTTTTAAGAGCACTATTCAAGCGCGCCTTCATAATGGGACATTTCAAACGTGTAATCTTATCGGTTTGGATGATGCGACCCTTATTGGGGCGCCTGCCATTATGTTGGAAGGAAAAATAGACTATTTACGTCGTCCTGATGGGATTATTGTGAATGAAGAAGGCGCGAATGATAAATTAGCAAATCCGCCAGAGGTTCCGGGAGGGCCTAAAATTCCTCTTCGTGTGGGTCAAGAGATTGAGTTGAATAATAATCGTGCTCTTGTTGTCGGGATTGCCAGGACAACGCGGACTTTTCAATCTCAGCCCGTTATTTTTGCAACGTATTCTAATGCAACATTATTCTCGCCCCCTCAAATGAATTTATTAAGTTTTATTCTTGTAAAAGCCAAACCTGGAGAGAATTTAAAGGTATTGTGTGCGCGTATTAAACGTCTGACAGGTCTTGAAGCACGGACACGTGATGATTTTGAAAATTTAACAGTAAACTATTACTTAAAATATACGGGAATCCCTATCAATTTTGGCGTAGGAGTGCTTTTGGGATTTTTGGTGGGAGCGGCCATTACAGGGCAAACATTTTACAGTTTTACTATTGAAAACTTGCGTTATTTTGGCGTCCTAAAAGCTATGGGAGCCTCGGAGCGAGTGCTCCTTCTTATGATTCTTTTTCAAGCGCTTCTTGTAAGTTTTATTGGTTATGGAATTGGAGTAGGGGGGACGGCTATTTTTGCTCTTTTTACGAAAAATAGCGTTTTGGCGTTTCGCTTTCCTTGGCAACTATTTTGCTTAAGTATCTTTGGAGTAACGCTAATTTCCTCTTTAGCAGCTCTCTTTAGTATTCGAAAAGTGGTTACCCTTGAACCTGCAATCGTTTTTAAGAGCTAGTCCTTATGACACAACAATTTGCTGTTACGTGTAAAAAGATTATTAAAATTTATGGTCACGGATCAGGAAAAGTTGTGGCCTTACGAGGCGTTGATTTGAGTGTTAAATCCGGCGAACTTATGATGCTTGCTGGGCCTTCCGGATGTGGCAAAACAACATTGATTTCAGTTATTGCGGGCATTTTGTATCAAGATAGTGGGGAGTGTAATGTTTTTGGTCATTCTCTGAATCAAATGAGTAAAGCAGAGAGGATTACTTTTCGAGCAAAAAATATTGGGTTTGTCTTTCAACAGTTTAATCTTTTTCCGTCGTTAACAGCTGCTGAAAATGTTGCCGTTCCTCTTATTATTCAGGGAATGGATAGAAAAGTGGCAACTGAAAAAGGAGTGGAGCTTTTAGTTAAAATGGGCCTTGAAGATCGGATGAGTGCTTTCCCTGTAGACCTCTCAGGGGGGCAACAACAGCGTGTGGCGATTGCGCGCGCCCTAATTCATAACCCAAAATTGATTGTTTGTGATGAACCAACAAGTGCGTTGGATGGCGAAACAGGGCATAAGATTATGGAACTCGTCAAAAAAGTAGCCCTTGATAAAAATCGGGCTTTAATTGTTGTGACCCATGATGCACGAATTTTCGAATTTGCCGACCGTATTGCAAAAATGGAAGATGGTCGAATTGTGAAAGTCGTCAATACATATGAAGAATTTGAAACGTAAAGGGTAGAGTCTATGTTTGAAAAAATAACCTTAAATCGCGTCCTCATCTTTCTAGCTGTATTAGGAATTCTGAGCGCCGTGTATATGCTTATTCTTGATCGCGCGCAAGCACCTGTCTCTCAACCTTTAACTCCTCCCTCGGTTTCTCCTTTTAAAAGCTTTATTGCTGGCGCGGGAATTATTGAGGCAGCCTCTGAGAATATCGAGATCGGATCTATGGTCGCAGCTGTTGTCGATAGAATGTTGGTTAAAAAAGGAGAGAGAGTTCTTAAAGGGACTCCTCTTTTTACCCTTGATAGTCGTCAAGCGGCTGCTGATTTAAAAGTAAAACAAGCACAGCTTGATGTGGCTATAACGGCGTTAGCTCAAGCCACTGCTTCTTTGAAAGAGGCCCAAGATTTGCTTGATCTTGTGAATAAAGTCCAAGACAAGCGAGGCGTTTCAAAACAAGAGCTCGTGACATTACAAGATAATGTCTTGATTGCTCAAAAAGGGGTAGAAAATGCTAAAGCATCTGTTGAGTCAGCAAAAGCCTCAGTTGTTGAAGCCGAAGCAGTTCTTGCCTTTTATACAATCAGGGCTCCCATAGACTGCGAGATTATGCAAATTAATATTCATCCAGGAGAATATGTTTCTGCATTGGTTGAGCCCACGACTCCTTTTATGCTTGTAGGAAGTGTTACGCGTTATCATGTTCGTGTTGATGTGGATGAAAACGATGCATGGCGGTTTAATAAAGATGAGCCGGCAGTCGCATACTTACGAGGAAATATTCAATACCATACAAATCTTAAATTCGAATATATCGAGCCTTATGTTATTCCTAAAGCATCCTTTACAGGAGATCCTACGGAGCGGGTCGACACGCGGGTTTTACAAGTCATTTATAGTTATGATCCAAAAATGATGCCTTCCTATCTAGGACAAGAGGTGGATGTTTACATTCGTGCTGCCAAAGTTTCACCGGATGCACGATATGGCGGCCCTTTGCCGGTGTCACGATGAGAAAGCTGAACTTCTTTTTCTTTTTGCTTCTCTCCGGCTGTATGGTAGGGCCAGACTATAACACTCCTCCCGTAGACATGCCTGAAAAATGGGCGAATGCTTCTCCTGGATCCAAAAATATCAAAGAAGACATTCAATGGTGGAAAAATTATAAAGATCCCATTCTGACGTCCCTTGTTGAAGAAACATTAAAGTCGAATTATGATTTGAAAGGGGCGTTTGCAGCAATTTGCGCCGCACGCGCTTCTCTTATGGGGGCTGACGCGGCACTCACGCCTCAAGTCAATTTGGCGGGTTCTGCAACAATGAATGCTGTCAGTACTAATCAGCCGTTTGTTAATTTTTCAAGTGCAACAATTCAAACACCTTTTATTCGTTTTTATGATATCTACAACATGGGCTTGACGACATCTTGGGAAATAGACTTATTCGGTCGTCTGCGGCGTGGGGTTGAGGCAGCTCAAGCAACTGTAGAGAACACGATTGATACAATGCAGGGTACGCTCCTGAGCCTTGTTGCTGATGTTGCCCTTAATTACATCACACTACGGAGTTATCAGCAGCAGCTTGATCTTACTCAAAAGCTCATTGTTTCTTGGGAGTCTATGGTAAAATTAAATAAAGATCTTCTGAAGGCAGGGCTTATCACAGACATTGATGTTGCAAATGCAGAATCCTCTTGTGCCTTAGCGAAAGCAAGTCTCTCTCCCCTTAAGGCAAGTATTAAAAACACCATTCATCAGCTCTCTATTTTGATGGGGAAGCCTCCAGCTTATCTTTATAACTGTTTATGCCAAGCGCGCCCCATTCCTGAAATTCCTGTTGAGATTTTTGCAGGTCTTCCGTCTGAACTGCTTAAACGTCGTCCTGATATTAGAGCTGCAGAGCGAACATTGGCGGCCTCTTCAGCACAGATCGGTGTTGTTGAGGGGAGTTTTTTTCCTATTTTTTCTTTAACGGGGCCCATTGGATACCAAAGTAACCTTATCTCAAATCTTGTGTCTCCTTCGAGCGGCATGTATATTTTTGGTCCGAGCTTTACGTGGCCCATTGTCGATTTTGGACGCATAAGGTCTCAGATCAATGCGGCAACGGCGGTTCGAGACGAGAATATCTATGCTTATAAGTCTACAGTGCTCAACGCATTGGCAGATGTGGAAAATTCCCTAGTAAACTATGCTTTCGAAGCAAAAAGATATCATGACTTAAAGGTGTCTTATGAAGCGAGTCAACGTGCGGCAGATGTAAATTCAGCTCGACATGAAGCGGGGCTTATTAATTTTCTTTCCGTTCTACAAGCGGATATTGCTTATCAAATGGCAGCATTGATGATGGTACAAAGCCAGACAACATTGGCCTTAAATTCCGTGGCGCTCTACAAAGCTTTAGGGGGAGGCTGGCAGGTGGACGGGAAAACATGCGGGCCTTAGCATTGTTATCCCGAACAACGCTGTCATCCTGAACAAATACTGTCATTCTGAAACAAGTTCAGGATGACAAATTAAGATTCACAAACTCTTGACTACAATAAGGGCAGACAATTCTACCTTTGAGGCCTAGATTAAGATAAACAACGGGATGGCCTAAAACGCTGTCTCCGCCGTTACATTTGACAACTGTGCAGTGAGTCTCAACGATTTGTGGTATGTCTTCTTTCATCATCCCATTTTCGCGATTAAGGATGTCGTGCTTTGGCCATCGACTAAATCAACCAGGTGAACTTTTCCCCCATAGCTTTGGACAAATGACGCACCCACAACTTGATCTACTGTGTAATCCGACCCTTTCACAAGGACATCTGGTCTTAAGGTCTTAATAAGCTCAAGGGGCGTATCTTCATCAAACAAAACGACAAGATCAATACATTCGAGAGAGGACAAAACAAATGCACGTGCTGCTTCCTGTTGAACAGGGCGGGTTTCTCCTTTAAGCCGTTTTATAGATTTGTCTGTATTCAGACCTACAATCAATCGGTCACCTCTTTTCTTCGCTTCTTTTAAAAGAAAAATATGACCCGGGTGAAGAAGGTCAAAACATCCATTGGTGAATACAACACGCTGACCAAGGCGTTTCCACTTTTGAATGTGTTCTTCTGCTTTGTTTTTTGTCAGAATCTTTTCTTCATGGGCGTGGGTTTCTTGAGAATGCAGGGCTTCTATAAGTTCTTGGGTGTGAACAACTGCTGTTCCAACTTTAGCAACAACAAGCCCTGCTGCTGTATTGGCAAGAGAGATTGCATTCGAAAAAGTTGCACCCGCTGCAAGACTTACGGCAAGTGTTGCAATGACTGTATCTCCCGCTCCTGAGACATCAAAGACTTCAAGCGCTTTTGTGGAAAGATGTTCAATAAGACCAGAAGCCTTTACAAGAGTCATGCCTTTTTCACCACGCGTTATGATCATGGCTTCAATGTTGCACGTCTCCATTACGTCTTTTGCCGCATTTACGAGGTCTTCCTCAGTTTCTGGAGGGGTTGTCATAACAGAGGCAAGTTCATGATGATTAGGTGTTAAAAGAGTAGCTCCCTTATATCGGCTATAATCTCGTCCTTTTGGATCGACAAGGATGGGCTTTTTTTGTGTGCGGGCTTCAAGAATAATGGATTGTAGTCCTTGTGGGGAGAACAGACCCTTTGCATAATCAGAAAGAATAACAAGATCATGGGATGAGATCTGATCTTTAATCTGTCTTACTAGCTCATCTTCAAGAGGTGCTTCCAAGGGAAGAGTTTGTTCAGAATCAGTTCGTAAAACTTGTTGGTTTCCAGCTATAAAGCGGGTTTTTGTTGTCGTTATTCGTCCTTCATTAACAAGGAGAGAAGCTCGAACTTTAGGCAGGTCCTTTAAGAGATTTTGAATATGATCTCCGTCCTTATCCTTTCCCACAACAGATATAAAGGTCACAAAAGCGCCTAAAGCTTCTAAGTTTCGAACAACGTTTCCGGCTCCCCCTAAAATGGCCACTTCATCTTCTATGTGTAAAACAGGGATGGGTGCTTCCGGGGAAATACGTAAGATCTTGCCGCGTATGAACCGGTCAAGCATTACATCTCCGACGCATAAAATACGCGTATTTGAGAAATTTTTTATGAGGGAACGATAAGTCATACAAGCCCCAAACGGTATTCAAGAGCTCCACATAACATCTGCCCTAAAGTAATGTGCATTTCTTGAATGCGAGCTGTTGTTGTGGAGGGTATGTTTAACATAATATCAACAAGAGGAGCAAGATCTCCTCCCGTTTCACCCGTAAGCCCCACGGTGATTAGTTTTTTTTGACGTGCAACTGTCATTGCGCGAAGAATGTTTGGACTTTTGCCAGAGGTTGAAATTCCAATGGCAATGTCCCCTTCTTGCCCCAAAGCTTCAATTTGGCGAGAGAATAAATGCTCAAATCCAAAATCATTTCCAATGGCTGTTAAGGCTGACGTATCAGTGGTGAGAGCTAATGCTGCAAGAGCTTTTCTATCTGTTTTATAACGACTTGTAAGTTCTGTTGCGAGATGTTGCGCATCTGCTGCACTGCCTCCATTTCCAAAAAAGAGGAGTTTTTTCCCCATCTGAAGAGCAAGTGTTGATACTTCAACCCACTGAGAAAAAGCTGGAAACATAGTCTGAAATGTTGCATTCGCAACAGTGCAATGGTCTTGGCCCTCGGCGTCATAATAGGTTTTGAGATTGAAGAGAGATGGCATCATTTTTTAAAACTCAACCGCAATAGTTTGAGTTTCTGGAACCTTAGGACGAGGAGCTGTTTCAAAATGGATAGACTGCCCAGGGGGGAGGGAGGCTATAGGGAAGGAATGATCCCAATGATCCACAAGGTGTAATGTTTGGTTCATAAGTCTAATTTTGAGAGGGGAAAGCGGTCGAGTGGTGAGAGATGTATTGGTAATATCCCCTCCAATTACGATCATTTCTGTAGCTCCCTCCTGTTGAAAAAAGGATGTAAGGTTGGAAATAGACAGGCCCGCTCCGGGTAAAGTTGTAGACAAGCCAAACAAAGCATACCCTTTCTCACTCTGGGGCCATAAGGCCATGATCATATTACGTCCAAAAATAAGGAAGTTGAGGAAGGAGACAGTGATTGCAAAGAATAAGAAAACCTCAAACCATTTTATGGGTCTTTTGCCAGACGTATGTAAGTGGGTAGAATTTTCTGTAAATGAGATATCAGAAAAGGGAAGAGAAGATGTGGGTGTTGGGCTCTCAAGAATTTGTCGCCAAATATGCTGACACGAAACACACCTAACTTGTCGTCCTTCTTTGGGGATCAAGATATCATCGAGCATGTATCTTTTGGAACACTTAGAACATGTAACAATCATAAAAAGAGATCCTCTTTTACATTTTTCTTATGTAGTTATATGCTCTTCGAAAGAAAGGTGCAAGCTAGACGTCCGTCTTCTTTTGTGCCATTCTAGCATTCTCGAGGATGTTATAAAATAGAGGGAATCATCATTCCTTCGATAGGTAAGGAATTAATTTCGTGTCAGATTTTATTGCTCAATTTTTTGCCGTAGGCCATCAATACAAAGAAGGCCCTGAACTTTTCAAAGGGGCTACTTTTAACATTGAAAATGGGTCTTTTCACTTTCTTACAGGCCCCAGTGGATCGGGAAAGTCTTCCCTTCTGCGGATGCTTTATTTAGGGTTGAAACCTACCTGGGGCAGTTTTCGGCTTTTTGGAGAAGATCCCCTAACAATGAAACTTTCTTCACTCCCTCTTTTGCGTCAAAAATTAGGGGTTGTTTTTCAAGAGTTTAAGCTTTTAGATCATTTAAAGGTTATCGATAATGTTTCTCTTCCCTTATGTGTCCGAGGTGTTGACGTCAAACAAGCTCACCGCTGTGCGACAGAAATTTTACAGTGGGTAGGGCTTGAAGATTCTTTAAATGTTTACCCCTCCACCCTTTCTGGAGGACAAAAACAACGCGTGGCGATTGCCCGAGCGGTGGTTGCCCGCCCACAACTTCTCTTAGCAGATGAACCAACTGGAAATGTAGATGACGACATGGCTCTCAAGCTTCTTCACCTTTTTGAGGAATTAAATAAAATGGGTACAACCATTATTATTGCAACGCATAATCAACGCTTACTTGAAAGATCGCCAAATCCCCATCTTATTATTAGGGAAGGTACAATTATTCAAACGTCTGGGAGGAAATCCTTATGAATAATCGCCAAGACCTTCCTTTAAAAAATGATATTGCTGCTCGTTTCCTACCTATAATTGTAGGATTGATGGTATACTTGGGCTCTCTTTGTTGTGTGTTTACTTTTTTCGTGTTGGATTCGTCGACCTCTTGGAAGAGCCAACTCACAACCCATGTAACTCTTGAGCTTTCAGCTTCTTCCTCCATAGAATCAGCCTCTCTTCAAGCACGTGTGCTTCAACTTTTAAATAAAACGCCTGGGGTGAAGCAGGCTGCCGCTGTGCCTCAAAAAGATCTAGAAACTCTTTTGAACTCTTTGGTGGGGAGGGGGGTGGCATTGAATCTTCCGTCTTTGCCTATCCTTATTGATATCTCTCTTAATGATGATGCACCGGTGGATCTTGCTAACCTTGAGGCTCATTTAAAAAATATTTCTCCTCAGATTCAAATGATTAATCACCGTGGTTGGCAGGCTCAAGTGATTAATTTAATTCATGCAAGCGTTCTTCTTGCGTCAATGCTTACGTTTCTTATTCTTTTGAGTGCGCTTATTGCAACAATATTTTCTGTGCGCACAAGCCTTCTCATTCATCGTCAAGTTATTGATGTTCTTCATTTAATGGGCGCAACGAATGGATATATTGCGAAGCAATTCCAACTCCATATACTTAAGCAAGGTTTGGTTGCAAGTGCATTAGGGGCAATTTTTGCCTTTTTAACATTTATGGGGATTATGATTTTATTAGAAAGAACAGGATTTTCATTTGAATTTAAATCTTCTTTTTTTATACAAGCCATCTGTATATTTTCCCTCTCTCCTTTTATAACTGGCTTTTTTATGATGTTCTCTGCACGTTTTACAGTCATGAGAGGCCTCAGGTCATGAAGCTTGCTCTACTTGATCGAGATGGAGTCATTAACGTTGATCGCGCCTGTTCAGTGAGGTCTAGGGATGACTTTTGCTTGCTTCCCGGGGCGGCTCTTGCCATTAAATTATTAAACGACGCCTCTATCCCTGTTGCCATCGTCACAAATCAAGCCGTTGTGGGACGGGGAGAGCTCACGGAAGAAGGTCTTGAAGACATTCATGCCTATTTAAAAGACCTTTTAAAAAAAGAGGGGGCCCTTGTTGATAAAATTTTTACGTGTACCTCATCTGACCCAACTCATCCCAACAGAAAGCCTAACCCAGGGCTTCTTTTGGAAGCGTTAAATATGTTCCACGTGAAACATTTCGAAGCTGTTCTTATAGGGGATGACTTGCGCGACCTTGAAGCTGCAAGCGCTATTCAGTGTCCTCGTATTTTAGTTCGTACAGGAAAGGGACAGCAAAATTTACAAAAAGGTTTGCCTGATAGCGTCTTACCCGTCACGATTTTTAATGATCTTTTGGAAGCAGTGACCCATCTTGTGCAAAAAGAACCATGTTTGAACGTTCTATCAAATATAGCCTAAGAGTTTGCATGGGGGGAGTAGCCATAGGGCTTCTTTGGGTGATGGGACTTGTTTTTTTTATATATCTTATTCCTTTCTCGCCCCAAGAGCAGATATTCCCGACGGATGGAATTGTCGTTTTTACAGGAGGAAAAACACGTCTTCAAACGGCTTTATCTCTTTTTCAGCAGAGAAAAAGCAAACATTTGCTTATTTCAGGAGTTCACCCGGATGCAACTTTTAGAGAAGTTGTGGGCGATACTCCCTTTGCATCTGATATCACTCTAGGATATCAGGCGCAGGATACGCTTGGAAATGCAGGAGAAACAGCTGAGTGGGTGAGAGCCCATCAGATAAAAACCTTAAGGCTTATTACGTCCAATTATCATATGCCGCGAAGTCTTTTTGAACTTCGCCGGTTTCTCCCAGAGGTACTGATCGTTCCTCATGCTATTGTAAGAGAACAATTTTATGCGCCACACTGGTGGCGTCATTTTCCCACAGCGACTCTTGTGGTTCAGGAGTATAATAAGTTTTTGTTTTCTTTTCTTCGTCATTTTTTTGAAGAGATACACAAGGTTTCGAAATAATGCAGCTGTGGGTTAAATCTTTTGCCTTTGATGTGGCCTTCTATGGGTGGGCTTTTTTCTGTAGTTTTCTTTTGCTTCCTCTGTTGTTCTTTCCCCATTCTTATGCTTTACGGGGGGTGAAATTTTGGATCTCTGGAATTTTTTGGATGTGTGATCATATTCTTGGACTACATTTTCAAGTGAAAGGGATGGAAAGCCTCCCAAAAACTCCTCTCGTTTTTGCGTCAAAGCATCAGTCCGCCTGGGAAACTTTAATTTTTAACCATTTACTTCCTGACCCTGCTATTGTGTTAAAGGAAGAGTTACTGAACATTCCTCTTTTTGGGTGGTATTTAAAAAAAGTTGGAATGATTCCTTTATCTCGATCCAAGAAAAAGGGCCCCCAAGCTTTGAAAATGCTTCTCAAAAAAGCGCAAGATGCCCTTAAAAAAGGACAACAGATTCTTATTTTTCCAGAAGGCACTCGCTCAAAGCCGGGTCAAAAAGGGACGTATCATTCAGGGGTGGCAAGTCTTTATCTTCATTTGAACGTCCCCGTTGTTCCCGTTGCTTTGAATTCTGGACTTTATTGGCCGCGTCGAGGCTTTCTCAAATTCCCAGGAGTCATTACGTTGGAGTTTTTAGATCCCATTTATCCGGGGCTTTCTCGACAAGACTTTATGAAAAGGTTAGAATATGAGATTGAATCAAAGACGGACGAGCTTATAAAAGAAAGGCGAGTACATGTTTAAAACATATAAAAAGAGTCTTATAGGCGGCCTCATTTTTCTTCTTTTGGGAAGCATTGGCTGGTTTGCTCTTTTTCAGTATGGCTTTAATTACTTGAAAAAAGAAGTGGCCCTTGCGGAAATGGATTTAAAACATAAAGGGTATGAAATTTCATATTCAAGTCTTTCCTTTCAAGGTAATCCTTTTTCCCTTACGGTTGTCCTTCAGAATCCCCATTTCAAAGATTCCAAGGGCTTTCTTGAATGGAGAGGTTCTGAAATGACGGCTAGTATAAGGCCCTGGGATTGGTATACGGTTTATTTTGCGCTACCCCATGACCAAAAAGTTTCAGCCAGGTCTAGTCTTTTGGGGACCTTAAGTTTAGAAGGAACGACGGGTACGTTACATCTTACGTCTCAAGGGAAGGCAGATTATGTGTCTCTTTCTATTAAGCGACTGTCTTCTTTGAAAGAGGCACGTCCTCAACCCATTTTTTTGTCGGCGGTATCATTAACTGTTAAAAACCTAACGTCTCCTCTTACGCTTCAGGTGTCCGGGACTTGTTTTGTCAAAGGTGTGGAGGCTTTTTTAAAAGAACCGCCTTCTTCTGAGTCGTTAAGCCTTTCCTTAAAGGCTCATCTTTCAGGCTTTCAGGAAAATAAGGCGCACCCCACTTCTTTGGCTGAATGGAGAGATGGTGGAGGCGTTCTTGACGTTGATCTTTTGAAACTTGAGTGGCTTCCTCTTTCGATGACAGGGGATGGCACAATAACATTTGATAAGGATATGTATCTCTTAGGATCATTTAAGAGTCATATCGTGGGGTATAGACAGGCTCTGAATCATCTGGCAGAGGTGGGGATTGTGAAACAAAAAAGTGCGACGATGGCAACCTTTGTTCTTGATATCCTTAGTCGCTCGGATAAAAAGGGAGAAAAATATATCGATGTTCCTATCACTCTCCAGGACAGAAAGATTTCCATAGGCGCTATTCCTCTCTTTAAGATGGAGTAGAGGAAAAATAATGCGTATCCAAAAAGTGACTGTGGACTAAGCTGAGACCATGATTGTCAGGCAAAACAGCCTTGACACCTGTTACGTATCAAGTTATAACTCGTGTATGTGAGGCATTGCGTGATTATAACATTTAAAAATAAGGCCCTTCACATTCTTTTTGAGAAAGGTGATGCTTCTAAAATTAAGCCCAATCACGTGAAGCGATTGCGGCTTGTTTTAGCAAAACTGCATACGGCAGATAACATAAAGGACATGGATTTTCCGGGATCAGGACTTCACTCCTTAAAAGGGAGCAAAAAAAATTTTTGGTCTATAAGCGTCAGTGGAAATTGGAGATTGATTTTTCGATTTGAAAAAAACAATGCCTATGATGTTGACTACCTGGATTACCACTAGAAAAGGAGAATCAATGATGACGATGCATTCCCCCCCACATCCTGGAGAAGTTTTACAAGAGCTTTACTTGAAACCCTTAAATCTAACAATAACTGAGACCGCTCAAGGATTAGAAGTCACAAGGAAGACACTTTCAATGCTTATTAATGGTCACGCAGGTATTAGCGCAAGTATGGCAATAAAGCTAGCAAAAGCTTTTAACACAACACCTGAAAGTTGGCTAAATCTTCAGAGCCAATATAGTCTCTGGGAGTCAGAGAAAGATGTTGATACGTCGTGTATCAAAACATTTTCATGGCCTCATCATGAAAAAGAACATAGAATTTAGAGATTGGCTCAGGTCTCATAAATGAGAACTGAGCTACGTATCTGTCAGCATTATATCACTGTCATTTTTTTGATAAGCATTGGAAAGAATTCATGAATATTCACGAATACCAAGCAAAATCTTTGTTAAAGTCTTATGGCGTTTCTGTTCCAAAAGGAGGCGTTGCCTTTACCCCTCAAGAAGCTCACACTATTGCTGAAACTTTAAGAGGACCGTGGGTTATTAAGGCTCAAATCCATGCAGGCGGTCGAGGAAAAGGGGGCGGGGTCAAGATCGCACAGTCACTTGAGGAAGTCGGCCTCATTGCTTCTTCCATCTTAGGTATGACGCTTGTGACGCCACAAACAGGAGAAGAGGGAAAGCTTGTAAAAAAGATATATGTAGAAGAAGGATGCTCTATCCATCACGAGTTTTACGTGAGCCTCCTCGTAGATAGATCCAGCTCTCGCCTTATGTTTCTAGCATCAACAGAAGGGGGAATGGATATTGAGGAGGTGGCGTCTACCCATCCCGATAAAATCATTCGCACAACCCTTGATCCCGTTTCGGGATTTCAACAGTTTCAGGCACGAAAATTGGCGTATGGATTGGGCTTAAAAGGAGATCAGGTCAAAGAGTTTACGCGCCTCGCCAAGGGGCTCTATGACACTTTCATCCAGCTTGACGCAAGTCTTATTGAAATTAACCCTCTTGTTGTGACGAAAGATGGAAAAATTTTTGCTCTCGATGCAAAGATGAGTTTTGATGACAATGCCCTGTATCGCCATCCAGAGGTGGTGGCTTTGCGGGATCTTGATGAAGAAGATCCCATGGAATATGAAGCTTTCCAGCATGATCTTTCCTATATCAAGTTGAGTGGTAATATAGGATGTATGGTCAATGGAGCAGGGCTTGCCATGGCAACCCTTGATATTATTAAGCTTTATGGGGGAAACCCTGCCAACTTCCTGGACGTAGGGGGGGGAGCGACGAGAGAACGGGTAACAGAAGCTTTTAAAATTATTCTCTCTGACCCCCATGTGAAGGGAGTTTTTGTGAATATCTTTGGGGGCATTATGCGGTGTGATATTATTGCCGAAGGAATTGTGGCTGCCGTTAAAGAGGTGAGCCTCTCTATACCTTTGGTTGTGCGTCTTGAAGGAACTCATCGTGACTTAGGCCGTGATATCTTCGCGCAATCAGGATTGCCGATTATTTCAATCAATAGTTTGTCGGATGCTGCCAAGCGGATTGTAGAAGAGGTACAAAGCTGATGTCTATTCTCGTTAATGCCGCAACAAAAGTGATTTGCCAAGGATTTACAGGCGCTCAAGGAACATTCCATTCAGAGCAAGCGATTGCGTATGGCACAAAAATGGTGGGGGGTGTGACACCTGGCAAAGGGGGCACTGACCATCTGGGTCTTCCTGTCTTTAATACGGTTCTCGAGGCTGTTCAAAAAACAGGGGCTAACGCTTCTGTTATTTATGTACCGGCACCCTATGCGCTTGACGCGATTCTAGAAGCTATTGATGCGAAGGTTTCTCTTGTTGTGTGTATTACGGAAGGCATTCCCGTCTTGGATATGATGACTGTCAAGCGTGCCCTTGTCGGATCTTCAACCCATCTTATCGGCCCCAACTGTCCTGGTATTATTACACCAGGGGAATGTAAAATTGGTATTATGCCGGGGTATATTCATACCCCCGGTCGTGTGGGCGTTATCTCACGTTCTGGAACTCTTACCTACGAGGCCGTTGCTCAAGTCACAGCGGTGGGATTAGGGCAATCAACCTGTATTGGGATTGGAGGAGATCCTATTCAAGGGCTTAATTTTGTCGATTGTCTGATGCGTTTTCATCAAGATCCTCAAACCGATGCCATCGTTCTTATTGGTGAGATTGGTGGAAGTGCAGAAGAAGAAGCGGCGGCCTTTTTAAAGTCCTGCAAAAATCAAAAACCGGTCGTTGCGTTTATCGCAGGACTGACTGCCCCGCCAGGGCGCAAAATGGGCCATGCAGGTGCTGTGATCTCTGGATCCCATGGAGGAGCCCAAGATAAAATCGAAGCCTTACGAAGTGCGGGCGTTACAGTGACCGAGTCTCCTGCCTGTATTGGAGAAACCTTGGCGGGTATTTTGTAATTTTCTCTTTTGTCTTTCCTATGATAATTTTTTCGGCTATTATGGAATGCACTACCATTTTTGCCGAGATACATAAATGACGTTTAAGAAACGAACATTGGCTGCGACTATCAAGCAAGTTTCTACAACTTTTCCAGTTCTTTTGCTCACAGGTCCACGCCAGGTTGGAAAAACTACTTTGCTAAAAAACTGTATTACCACGGAACATCGCTATGTGACGCTCGATGATCTTGATCAAAGAATACTCGCTCAAACAGATCCTGCCCTCTTCCTGCAGATACATCAGTCCCCTGTCATTATTGATGAAGTACAATATGCTCCTCAACTTTTTGGAGCCATAAAAATCATTGTTGATCAAGACAAACGTCCTGGCCAGTTCTGGTTAACAGGTTCTCAAAAATTTCATCTTATGCAGGGCATTGTTGAAACATTAGCTGGTCGTGTTGCCATCCTCGATTTGTTGGGGTTGGCACAGATAGAAATGCGCAATCAAGCTGACACTTCTCAACCCTTTCTCCCCACAACAGAATGGATAGAGCATGCTCAACCCCATTCAAAAGTTATGAATATAATGGATATATATCGTACGATATGGCGCGGTTCTTTTCCAACGGTAGCCCTAAATCATACTGTCTCGAGAGATATTTTTTACAGCTCTTACATCCAGACGTATATTCAACGTGATGTACGTGCTCTCACCCGTGTTGGTGATGAAATGGCTTTCGTTAGATTTCTGAGGGCAGCTGCAGCGAGAACGAGTCAATTGATTAATTATGCAGAGATGGCACGTGATGTCGATGTTGATATGAAAACCATTAAAGCTTGGCTATCCATCCTTGAAGCCTCAGGGTTAGTCTACATGCTACAACCTTATCATACAAATGTGACGAACCGATTGATTAAAACGCCCAAACTTTACTTTCTTGATACGGGGCTTTGTGCGTATCTAACACAATGGTCAACGCCGGAAGCCCTTGAAGCTGGCGCTATGTCAGGAGCCATTCTCGAGACCTATATGTTTTCTGAAATTATTAAGAGCTATTGGCACAATGGGAGAACCGCTTATTTCTATTTTTATCGTGATCGAGACCAAAAAGAAATTGACCTTTTGATCGAACAGGATGGGAAATTATATCCTGTTGAGTTCAAAAAAACTGCGAGCCCTTCTCTTAATGCCGCAAAAAACTTTTCTTCCCTTGAAAAACTTGACTATTCTATAGGCCCAGGCGCAGTTGTTTGCCTGAAGACAACAGCTGTTCCTCTCTCAAGAAAAATAACGGCTATACCCATTGGATATATTTAGGGAAGGGGGAAAACTGGCAAGTAATTTTGCAATTTCTTTGCTTTCTCCAAGATTCGACCAAAACGGAATGATTTCCGGAAAAGTCTTGACTTTTTAGGAATACAGTCCATAATAGACGAATATAGTGTCTTATGGAGATTCTAGCTTTATGAATAGATACCTCTCATCTTTCATTAAAAAAGATAGTGATAAAAAAATAACCTTATTGAGCGGTCCCCGGCAAAGCGGAAAAACAACCCTCTCGAAGCAACTTTTTGAGAGCTATGACTATTTGAACTTTGATTCTTACGAAGATCGACAAGCTATTTTAAAAAAACAATGGCGTCGCGATGTAGAATGCGTTTTGTTTGATGAGCTCCATAAAATGCCTGAATGGAAAAGGTGGTTAAAAGGTATTTTTGATACAGAAGGCAATAAGCCACGTCTTTTTGTTACAGGAAGCGCAAATTTAGAAACTTTTAGAAAAGTAGGAGATTCTCTAGCAGGACGCTATTTTCAGTATCGTCTCCATCCCCTTGATATAGAAGAGGGGGTGACCTATTGGAAAAATAACCCAGAAGAGATTTTTGGGCGTCTTATGCAGTGCAGTGGATTTCTTGAGCCTTTCTTAGAAGGAACCGTTAACTTTTATAAACGGTGGCAGAAGTCTCATTTAGATATTATTCTAAGGCAGGATTTTCTAGATATGTATTCTATTCGGTCTATTAAATCCATTGAGCTCTTGATTGATTTGCTTAAGCCACGGGTTGCTAGCACAATATCCTTCTCTAATCTTGCTCGTGATTTGACTGCAGATCCGAAGTCAGTGCAAAATTGGTTAACAATGTTGGAAAATATCTATGCTATTTTTCGCGTTACTCCTTACCATTACAATATAGCTCGCTCTCTTTTGAAAGAGCCAAAATTTTATTTCTACGATATTGCGCGTGTTCCTGATGAGGGCGCTCGTCTTGAAAACCTTGTAGCGTGCGCTCTTTTGAAGAGAATTCACTTTCTTGAAGACATAGGCGGTCATAAAGGAACACTCCATTATTTGAGAACAAAAGACGGTGCTGAGGTGGATTTCTTTGTTCTCATTGATGGGCAACCTACGTTATGTGTTGAGGTCAAAATATCTGAGCAGAACCCTTCAAAAAACTTCCACACTTTCAGAAAATTTATCGGAAACGCTCAATGTGTACAGTTGGTTCTCAATTTGAAACGAGAGTACGATACCCAGGATGGAGTTCAGGTGAGAAACCTTATTCCTTACCTTGCTCGTCTCAGTGTATTCCTTCCTTCATAAGGGCATAGACATCTTTCTTCTTTATCCGGGAAGAATAAAAGCTGCCTGTTGAATCAATGTAAGCAACGGGCTTGGAAAGATAAAGAAAAACAAGGTTACAAGAGCGCAGACGTTAAGAATTATAGCTGCCTCATGGGATAGGGTTGCTGTGTGTCCATAAGAGAGAGAGGACACATCAGGAATTTCATCGAAATACATTACCTTAACAATTTTTAGGTAATAATAAGCTGCAACCACTGAAGCGAGGGCTCCTACAATAGCCAATCCAAAAAGGCCTGCAGAAAGCGCTGCCTTAAAAACATACACTTTTGCAAAAAAACCAGCAAGCGGTGGAATCCCTGCTAAAGAAAACATAAAAAGAGCCATGGCAAAGGCAATTCGTGGATGAAGAGAGGCAATGCCAGATAAATCCTCAATATCTTGAACGCCTGAGTTTCCTTTTCCGCGCAGACACAAAAGGCATCCAAACGTGCCAACGATCATAAAGAGATAAAGAGTAAGGTAAAGAAAGACGCTTTGGACGCCCTCATTATTTCCAGCGGCAACTCCCATTAATACGTACCCCATTTGTCCGATGGCACTATAAGCTAAAAGGCGTTTGAGATTCGTTTGTCGTAAGGCTGCAAAGGCGCCCCAGATCATTGACGCAATTGACAGAAAAACAATCATCGATTGCCATGCCCCATAAAGAGTTATGAAAGGGGCCACCATAAGCCGTAAGAAAACGAGCATCGCTGCTACTTTGGGTGTTGCAGCAATAAAAGCAGTGATGGGTGTAGGGCTTCCTTGATACACATCGGGCGTCCACATATGAAAGGGAACGGCCGAAATTTTAAAAGAAAGGGCGGCAATAATAAAAATCAGTCCCACAAAAAGCCCAAAAGGGAGGCTTTGTATACTTTCAAGGTGAATAACCCTTGCAAGGGTTTCAAAGTTTAATGACCCGAAAAAGCCATACATAAGGCTTACGCCATAGAGATAAAGACAGGTTGCAATGGCACCCAATATAAAATATTTCAGGGCGGCTTCTGATGCAATTTTTTGATTTCGCTCAAATGCTGCAAGAACGTAGAGAGCAAGTCCTTGCATTTCAAGGCCCATAAAAAGGCTCAAAAAATCATTTGCCGCTACCATCAAAAGCATTCCCACGGTTGCAATCAAAACGAGAGGGAAATATTCAAAGCACAACAGATGTTCTTTCATCATTGCCTGTTGAGAGATTCCTAAGACAGCAGCGGTTCCTGTCAAAATTAAAATTTTGGCTAAATAGACAAAATCATCTTGAATAAGTTGCCCTTCAAACGAAATCACCTGCTCTGTGGGGTGAGTGATAAGACTTAAAATAATCAGGGCAATAATCAGGGCAAAAAAAGCCATATGGCCAAATCGATGTAGGTGGGATGGCTCGATGGTCTTCCGAAATACTCCCTCTATGAGGATGAGGAAAGCAATGGCTACAAGAAATATTTCAGGAAGAACGAGATTAAAGTCAGGCAAATACGCGCCCATCGAGGGACCTCCTTGGCTTCTAGTGTAGGTTTAGTACAGCAACCATCCGAGATTGTCTACTATTGTGTAACTGTGTCGACTGAGGGTGCGCCGGACACCCTAAAACATTGAAGGTGTTAATGGTATGTTAATCATTGTTTGGTAAGCTATGACTTAAGGACAAGGATGTCCGAAGGGGAATGTCCCTAAAAGAAAATATAAACCAATATAGAGGACGATGTTCACGTGGTGAAGGAGAAGGTTTGTGTTATCGAGATTAAGGTAAAACACCTGGTAGCTTCATTCAGTAGATTTGTCTGAATTTGGATGGACTTCTGTTTAGGCCCTCTTCATGCGCCGAAAGGCGAATGGGAGAGGGCCTAAATCGGACCTGAGGGCAGTAGTGTAATTCCTCCTATCTCGTCAGGTCTTGTCCGAAGACGACTCACTAAAAAACTACAGCGTTCCAAAAAGACGGTCGCCTGCATCTCCTAATCCTGGGAGGATATAGGCTTTTTCATTCAGTCTTTCATCTAAAGCGGCTGCAAAAAGAGGAATATGAGCATACTTCTTATTAAAAACCCGCACCCCTTCAGGAGATGCCACAAGAGCCATGAACTTAATTTTGGAAGGTGCAACGCCATGGCGTAAAAGGGTGTCGACAGCAGCGACCGCTGAATTTCCCGTTGCTAACATGGGATCGACGAGAAAAAACATGCGTCCCGTTGAGCTGGGGAGTTTAACTAAGTATTCAACGGGTTGCTTCGTCAGGGGATCGCGATACATTCCAATGTGACCTTCATCTGCTTCAGGCATCAGCTCTAAAAGTCCATCTGCCATACCAAGGCCAGCTCTTAAGATAGGGACAATGGCTGGATTTTTTTCCGCAATAACAGGTGCTTTCATTGTTGCAAGTGGCGTTGAAATTTCTTCAATTTTAAGAGGAAAATCTCGAGTTACCTCATACCCCATCAGAAGAGAAATTTCCCGGAGTAACTGTCGAAATACATGTTTCTGTGTCGTTTTTTTCCGCATTTGAGTCAGTTTATGCTGAATCAGAGGATGATTAATGATATAAAGATTAGGGAATTCTGGGTGGATTATACGCATCTGTGCTATCCTTTGCGGTTGTGGACTCTCTTTCAAATTTATCTATAAGAAATCCCTTGAGTAGATGAGTCTTTAACGTTAAACCTTATGTTAATGTATGTTAGTAGTGCAAATAGAGCTGGCCTTTCAATAATTTTTTGTTTTTTGCAGCGTAAACTGGCGTCAATGGAGGGTATTGTGCGGCATTTCGTATTTTTTGTTATCATATTTGGATGTTCTTCGCACCAGCATCTTAAGGCTTCTGTTGAATTTCAACCCCATCGTGCTTATTACACTGTAACAATGGAGGGTAAACCTGATCCACGAAGTTCTGTGACGGACGTGCAGGGAGTTATGTTGTTAGAGTTTCAGAATGTACCAGGAGGCTGGACTATTCAACAACGTTCAAAAACACGGCTTTATTATGAGGATGGGTCGGTTGAATATGTTGAATGGGCTTATCTGACCTATGAGTCTACAGATGGCTCCCTTTTCAAGTTCGAAACTAGTAGAAAGATAGATGAAGAGATTCAAGAGCATCTTCGTGGGGTTGTCAAAAGAAAGGGTGCCTCCCTAGAGGTAACCTATAAAGATCCTAAAGGGAAAACCCTCACTCTTCCGAACGAGACGCTTTTCCCCATTCAACATTTAAGAGCCCTCTTAACGGCCGCTCAGAAAAGGAGAAAAATTTTTCCATCCCTCGTCTTTGATGGGAGCAGTGAAGAAGGGGCATCAGAGATTAATACGTTTATTGGAGAAAAAAAGGTTGTTGCTGGAAATCCTGGGTGTGAGGCAGCCCATCAATTTGCAAATCAACCCTTTTTGCCGGTACAATTTGCTGTGTATGGCCGTAAAAAAACTGATTATGAACCTCTTTATATAACAACCCAAGATCTTCTCCCCAATGGCATTATTAAACAATATGTTATTGATTATGTTGACCTAAAAGTCCGTGGAGTCTTAGATCGAATTGAGCTTTTATAAAAAATAGGCGCTGAGTAGCGCGGTAAACATAGTGTACGTGACTTAAGGCTTTGGGACGGGTATAATATCAATATCATGTTGTTTGAGGTATTTTCTAAAATATTCTTCAAAGGCATTGATGGTATTTAATTTTCGGCCTGCTGCACTTTTTTTGACACAAAAGTATGTTCCGACAGTTGGGCCTATAATTTCAGGTAACACCCTCACAAGCTCATAATTATAGACTTTACTTGCTTCAATAGGAACAGATCCTATTCCTAGGCCATGACGGGCAGCGTCAAAAATGGCTGTTGTTGAATTTATTGTTAAAAAAGGTTTGAGTTTCGGAAGGCCATTTTGTCCTTTGAGGTGCCAGTTGATATCATCAAAATAACTAAATTTATGTTCTCCAAATCCTATAATCCGATGAGATAGAAGATCTTCTGCAGATTGAGGAAGCCCCATTTTCTCAATATACTCTTGGCTTGCAAATAAGCCATGATGGTAGACTATACCCCAAAGTTTTAAAAAATTATCAGAATCTCCAAAGGGGCGAATGAGGATGTCGGCGGTATTTTCTTCTTCCTTAGAAAGAAAGTCTGATGCAGTGATGTGCAAGCGTAAATGAGGAAGTTCAGCGTACAACTTTTTAATGCTCTCCATTGACCACGCAATGAGATTCCCTAACGTTGTAGAAATAATGAGATCTCCTCCTACTTGAGAATCTTCAGTTTGATTTGTGCTCGTTAAACTTTCCTCATAAATTTGATAAAGTTGGCGTGCATAAGGAATAAATTCTTCTCCAGCTGCTGTAAAAGATAAGCCCTGTTTTTTTCTATTAATGAGTTGTCTTCCGAGGCTTTTTTCTAAATCCGAGATATGAGACCACATCGTTGCACGGGGCATTCCAAGCATTTTGTGTACACTGAAATCACAGTTGTTTTCAGCGATTTTCACAAATGTATAAACGGATTCGATTCTCATGCTCCTCCTAAATATCCATATTTACGATATTTTATTTTTAAAAAACTTGTTGACAAATGCATTCTAGATCATTATCATAAAAAAAGCATCAGGAATTTTTAGTGGATGCTCTGGTGATTTTTAATTTTTGTTGTCCCTGGGTGATGTTTTGTGGTGCAGCAGAGAGGGGGGTGAACGCCCTCTCTGCTGACTTTTGAGAGTTTTTTATTTGTTGTTAAAAAGATACCTACGAGTGCTTCGCAAAAAGTTCGTAGGTATTTCATTTTAAAAAGATAAAGCCTATGAGGACTTTGGTTGGAATATATTACTTTTATTTTTAAAAGTCAATTAGTTTTATAAAGCCCTCTCAATAAGCTTATAAAGTTGCACTAACTAACGAAGGGAGAGGGTATTATGCTTAAGATTATTGGACCAAAAGAACACTGTTACTATCGCTCACGTATTGATCTAGTCATGGGAATGATGCAATTTAGCCAGAATCTTCCTCTTTCTTCTGAAGAGCGAGATGTTTCTCCTTTCATTATAGGAGAAGATGAAAACTGCGATGTATATGGAGGTGCTATTCTTTATAAAAAAAGTGTTGCGGCTCTTCATGATCATTTAAAAGGCGTTATTTCAGCCATTGTCCCTCAAAAAGAAGAGGTATGGGGTGGGTCTCTCTCTCTCTTTATTGATGACAAAACTACATCACTTGGAATGGCTGATTCTGGCTGCCATCAGGAATTTTATAAAAATCTTTTAGAGGAATTTATTAGTTTTGGTGAGAAGGAAGGCGTTCGGTTTCTTTGCCTTACCTTAGATCCCTTAGAATATCTTCGAACAAAAAAGAAAGGCTTGTGGCCTTATATTTTGGAGGTTACCCCTCAACACTCACTCGATGGCCTTTTTCATGGAATTCTCTCCTTATCAAAGAAGAAACCTGCCCATCAGAGTCAGCCATGGAAGTACATGCCGCCATCAGCACATCCAGTACATTTGGCAGCGTAATAAAGCGGTGTAACGGCAAGCTTTACAGAGTTAAAGCGTGTGCACAGGGTTATTATTGTCCGAACAGACAGAAGTCATAATGCCCTCACGTAGCGGGAGCTTGGTAGATTGGGGCAGTCCGGAGAGCAAGACTTGCATCAAAAGTTAGAGTTCTCCTTCTTCATTGTGGCCTTATCCATCAAGCTACTGCTGATTCTTTAACTTTCTCTTTTAAACTCCAGGATAGAAACAGCATAACCTCGAGCCCAAACCGTTCCCCGTTAAAGTTTTCTTCGTACGCTCGTTAAAATGCTGGGCTGTAGCGATTGCGTTTTTTCGCAGTGTAGGTTGAAAGCCAAAGGATAATCTTATCTATTCTAACTAACCTCTTTCCTCAGGCTGCGCAAATAAGCTCATGATCATATCCTTATAGACTTTAACAGGATAACGAATGCGAAGGGCATTGAGGTACGCCATTACAAGATCTCCCTGATATTGTTTCAAGAGATCCTCTTTAAATGATTCCATCTTCTCTTTCTTTATCTTTGCTTGAGGGGGAATAATGGTATTCAATGTAACCACGGCAAAACCTTTTGGTGTGAACGTCATCGCTGTCTGGTTTGGACGCAAGGAAAAGACAAGATTTTTGACTTCATTAGACACAGAAGGCGAAGGCGTTCCTAAAGAAAGGTTAGGCAGAAGAGTCATTAAAGAAACTTTTTTATCTCCCTGATTAAAGGCACGAACATAGGCTTCAGCTTTCGTTTTTGCGGCTTTAAATTGCTCTGAATATTCCCACATTTTTTTAACATATTCTTTGATTGAAGCAAAAGCAGGAAGGGCTGGAGGCATAATTTTATCTACGCGCACCATGTAATAAATCCCATTACGAGCTTGAGAGAAAGGGCTGTCCGTATTTTCTTCAAGACTAAATCCTGTGTTAAGGATCTCCTGAGCAAGATCTTGATCTTTAGGCAAAGTAGCAAGGGGTGCTTTCGCACGGTCTTGTCCTTTGGCATCAACAAGGTCAAGCTTTAAGAGGGTCGCTCCTTGTGTTTGTGGAGAAAGTTCTTCAAGAGTTGCTCCCCCAGCAATCTTATCATCAAGCTCTTGGGTTAGTTGATAAGCTAATTCAATTGCTTTTTCTTTTTGAATATCTGCAACGATCAAGTTCTTAACTTCTGCAAGAGGTTTCTTGCCAAAAGTCTCTGCTTTAGCTTCATAGACAGATTGTATCTCTGCTTCTGTAACCGGAACTTGCTTAACAAGGTACGCGGGATCAAGTGTGAAAACAGTTAAGGCCCTAAGCTCTGGCATTTTAAACTCTGCTTGATTTTCCTTATAAAAAGCTTCCAATACCTCAAGAGACGGCGCAGGAGGGACAGGCATATTTTGAGGGGAAATCAGAAGCAAACTAGCTTGACGCGATTGATATTGAGCATCAAAGAGGCGAGAAGCCATCTCATCAGGGACATAGGCCCCAACCTGAATAGCGTCCACCAATTGTGCACGCATAAGGTCTTGACGCACTTCCTGAAGAAAGATCGCCTCCGAAAGACCATTTGCCTGTAAAATCTGGCGAAAAAGAGAATAGTCAAACATGCCTTTTTTATTTTGAAAGGCCTTGATGGTGTGAATATGATGCCGGAGACTCTCATCACTTACCGTAAGACCTAACTGGGCTGCTTCAAGATTGAGCAAGTTTTCTTGAATCAGGTGACTCAAGACCATCTGAGGAAGCCCAATTTTTAAAAGATCTTCCCGGTTGATTGATTGTCCTGTCTGCGCCATTACCTGTTGGATGCGTTGTTGTACTTTTTCCGCAAATTGCTGACGGCTAATGGCTGTCGTTCCAATTTCTGCGACAATGGCATGCCTATTGTTGGATTGAAACCAGCTTCCTCCTCCAAAGAATACCATGAAACTTAATGCAACAACCGCAAGAAAAGCTTTTGCAATCCAAGACTGAGAGAATTTTTGGAGGGCTTGAATCATGAGTTTCCATCACCTTATTTATGTGAGCGAGCATTCTACCGATTATTGGGTAAACTCGCAAGAATCTTGACTGACACGAATTTAAGATTGAAAGATAAGCAAAAAGATAGGTATAGTGAGCTTACTTTTTCTTCCGGCTACGGCATAAAAGCGCAGACTGGATGGGTGGCCGAGCGGTTGAAGGCACCGGTCTTGAAAACCGGCAGACGTGTAAGCGTCTCGTGGGTTCGAATCCCACCCCATCCGCCATTTTTTAGAGATTTCTAGTGTGGCTTTTTTTCTTTGTGGGACATTCAAGGATAACAAAGATTAATTGAAAAATGTAAAGAATTTTTGTGGTGTGCGTGTTCAGAACGCTGGTGATTTCCTCTAGACATTGAGGGCAGAATGCTGAATACTGCTGGCCGGCCCGCTTGGTGGAATGGTAGACACAACAGACTTAAAATCTGTCGACCTCCGGTCATGCCAGTTCGAGTCTGGCAGCGGGCACCATTGAATTTATTTGTTTTTTTACCTTTATCCCTTAACCAACTACCTCGTTTACTCTCTTTTCACCCATTATCTTCAACAGATGCCATCAGAAACAAATGCACAGATAAGTCTTTGACAAATCTATCAAAATGGTGTTCCATGTTTTTTTCAATTCTTAAAAAATTTGTACGACTCGCGTTATATAAGGTCTAATAATGCAAAATATTCGCCCCTACGCTCAAACATCTCCCGCATGGCCTTTTGAAGAAGCCAGAAAACTTCTGCATCGTCTTGATATTACGTCCTCTCCTAAAGGATTTGTTCTTTTTGAGACAGGCTATGGCCCCTCTGGACTACCCCATATTGGAACCTTTGGAGAAGTTGTACGGACGACAATGGTGCGCCATGCGTTTTCAGTACTGTCTGATATTCCCACAAAATTATATGCGGTTTCAGATGACATGGATGGATTGCGCAAAATACCAGATAACATCCCAAATTCAGAGCTTCTGCGAGATCATCTTGGCAAACCCTTAACCCAAATCCCGGATCCTTTTGGCACCCATGAAAGCTTTGGCCATCATAATAATGCGCGCCTTAAAGCCTTTTTGGATACCTTTGGGTTTGACTATGAATTTATAAGCTCTACCGCGTGCTATATGTCTGGGCACTTTGATCCGATGCTCCTTTCTGTTCTCGCCCATTATGATGAAATCATTAATATTATTCTCCCGACTTTAAGGACAGAGCGCCGCGCAACCTACAGTCCATTTTTGCCGATTTGTGCAGAAACAGGGCGGGTTTTACAGGTTCCCGTGGTAGAGCGAAACGCACAAAAAGGAACGATTGTTTACAAGCGTGACGATGGGAAGCTCGTGGAAACGCTTGTGACAGGAGGGCATTGTAAACTTCAATGGAAAGTAGATTGGGGGATGCGATGGGCAGCTTTTGGGGTAGATTATGAGATGGCTGGGAAAGACCTGATCGAGTCGGTTAAACTGTCGAGCCAAGTTTGCAAGGTATTGGGCTATCGTCCTCCAGAAGGCTTTAATTATGAACTTTTCCTTGATGCCGATGGAACAAAAATTTCAAAATCTAAAGGAAATGGCCTCTCGATTGAAGAATGGCTCAAATATGCCCCTGAAGAAAGTCTTGCCTATTTCATGTACCAAGCGCCCCGCAAAGCAAAGCGCCTTTATTTTGATGTGATTCCCCGGGCAGTTGATGAATACTTAGCTTTTCTTGATAAATTTCCAGGACAACCTGTGGATCAAAAACTCGTTAATCCCGTGTGGCATGTCCATAGCGGAAATCCTCCACGCGAAGAGCTTCCCTTAAGCTTTGGAATTTTACTCAATCTAGCAAGCGTGTGTAATACGGAAGATAAAAACGTTTTGTGGGGATTTATTAGCAGATATGCGCCGCATGCAACGCCTCAAGCTATGCCGATGGTTGATCGCCTTGTGGAATATGCCATTGCATACTACAGAGATTTCGTAAAGCCAAATAAACACTATCGCCTTCCAACGGCTGAAGAACGAAAAGCCCTCGAAGACCTTGCTCAAAGTTTACAAGATCTTCCCGCTGATCCAGATGCAATACAAACAGAAATTTATGAGGTTGGGAAACGGCATAAGTATACAAATCTCCGGGATTGGTTTAAGGCTCTGTATCAAATCCTTCTTGGCCAAGATGAAGGGCCGCGTATGGGCTCTTTCATTGCCCTTTATGGCATTGAAGAGACAATTACGTTAATCGATGCGGCGTTACAAAAGGAAGAGTAGGGGGAAAGAAGGCGTTGGTGGTATCTTGAGTCATTGGCAAGTTCCTCCTTCTTACCTCAAGGCTCAAGATACTGCTCTTCTTACTCATGTGTGGCTGCAGGCCCATGTAGTAGTATAGCTATAATGCTGTTGAGTTTGTCAGCAGAAAATAGATTGAGATCAAAACCAGATATTATAAGAAACTCTCTAGCGCGCGCGTCAGTCTTTAGAGGATCTCCTTTTGCATGATAGAAATCATGTGCGCTTTCTGCAAAGTTTTTCGCTGTTGTAAAAAATTTATCTGGATCCTGAGCGTTGGAGTTTCTCGCGAGGTTTTGGTCACTATTAACAAACTCTACTAGTGATCTTTTAAGATTTTCTCCTGATCTTTCAATACCGTCCTCCAGTCTTGCTGATGATGGAAGAGGAGGTTGTGACTTGTTGGTTGAGGCAAACCCATCATCCCCGTCGTTCATCCCTAAGAATGTTTCTGATGATGGAGGAGGGGATTGTGGGTGGGGGGTTGATGCACTACTAAACTCATCACTCCCCTCGTTCATCCCTAAGACTTGATCAGGAAAAGAAAATTGTAGAGTTAAGGCAAGGCCAAAAGCTGAATAAAGTAGTTTATTTGAGGATAAATACATTTGATGTCCTTTCATAAAATAATTTTAAATACATTAAAATTTTAAATACATTAATAAAATAACTATACAATAATAGAATATAATAAATAATAACATTTAATAATTAATATTATATTAATACTGATTTATTTTTTTGCCAAATGCCAAAAAGAAAGACTCTTATGAAAAATGAGCAGGTAGGAATGGCTTGCTTTTTAAAATTGAATGTACCAGTGAAAAAAAAGCTTCCATCCAGTGATTTCCTCGTTGACAAGGATTTAAAAACGTGCAAAGAAGTCTTAACAAATAGTTAACATCTAGGCAAGTTAGTGATCCTCAAGGGCTTCGCTGAGTTGTACCTTTTTGTTTTATAGAGAGCCAAATTGCAAAGATTATTCGTCACTTTCCAAACTTTGTCGTTTTCGGGTCCTTCTTGTCATTCCCGACTTACAAATCCTTCGTTTTTAAAGAAAACATTAGGATTCATTGATCGGGGATCTTCTTGTAAGCACTCGGTGTTTCAGCAAGATCCTCGATGAAGAAGTTTTAATGATTTGCTTTGCGAATCAAGAACTTCTAGCTCGAGGATGACAAACTTAAATATCCTGCATTTTCTTCGAAAATGAAGGATTTGTAAGTCGGGGATGACAACGGAGGGTAGACAGGTGAACAGTTACACACAAGTTGTTTCTGCAATTTGCTTAACTCGACCTAACCCGAGATAAGAGGTACTTATGGCAAGAACGTATACGGAACGCAAAAGAATTCGTAAAAGTTTCGCACGAATTCCAGAGATAACTCCTTTGCCGAATCTAATTGAGTTGCAAACAACGTCTTATGAAAAATTTTTGCAGATGGACGTCCCTGCTGACAAAAGGGCGCCCATGGGTTTGCAAGAAGTTTTTCAGTTCGCTTTTCCTATTAGTGATTTTTCTGAGAAAGCTCAACTTGAGTTTTTTCGGTATGATTATGATCCGCCTAAGTATGACATGGAGGAATGTAAGCAAAGAGGCATGACCTATGCGGCACCCCTGCGTGTTACCTTCCGCCTCGTTGTTTGGGACATTGACGAAGATACAGGCTCAAAATCTATTCGTGATATAAAAGAACAAGAAGTTTACATGGGTGATATCCCGCTCATGACTAAGAATGGAACTTTTATTATCAATGGAATAGAGCGGGTTGTTGTTTCTCAAATGCATCGCTCCCCTGGCGTTTTCTTTGATCATGATAGTGGTAAAACTCACTCTTCAGGAAAATACCTCTTTTCTGCACGGGTTATTCCTTACCGAGGATCATGGCTTGATATTGAATTTGATGCCAAAGATATCGTTTATGCCCGTATTGATCGGAAAAGAAAGCTTCCAGTAACAACGCTTCTTATGGCTCTTGATAGTAAAGAAACAGAAGAAAAGCGCAAACTTGCAGAAAAAAAGGGAGAAAAACTCGATCCCCTTGAAGCTCAGGGGATGTCCCGAGAGGAAATCTTAAACACCTTTTATGAAACAGTAAGTTATACAAAAATTAAGGAAAATTGGAAAACTGCTTTTCGCCCTGAAAAAGTGAAAGTAGGAAAGCTTAGCCATGATTTAATTGACGCAAAAACAGGTAAGGTTGTTGCGGCTGCTGGAGCAAAGATGAATCCGCGGTTTGCGCGAAAACTCCAGACAGAGGGCCTGGATGAAGTTCTGATTTATCAAGATGACCTTCTCGGGGGGTATGTTTCCAGCGATATCATTAATGAGACAACAGGTGAAATTTACGCAGAAGCAGGGGATGAAATCACGGCCGCTTTGTTAGAAACCTTAGATGGTATTGGCGTTAAAACAATCGCTACTCTTGATATTGATTATGTCAATGTGGGCGCTTATTTGCGTAATACTCTGGTGGCAGACAAGAATTTGACGCGGGAAAATGCGCTGATAGATATCTATCGGATTCTGCGTCCAGGAGAGCCCCCAACGGTTGAAGGTGCGGAAATCCTTTTTCATGGACTTTTCTTTAATCCAGAGCGGTATGATTTATCGTCAGTTGGGCGTGTCAAGATGAATTCTCGTCTTGCTTTAGAAACGCCAGATACAGTTCGTGTATTACGAAAAGAAGACATCTTGGCAATCGTCAAAGTTCTTTTAGATTTGAAAGATGGGCGTGGCACCATCGATGATATTGATAATCTTGGTAATCGTCGTGTCAGGTCCGTAGGAGAACTTTTAGAAAACCAATATCGTTTAGGACTTTCTCGCATGGAACGCGCCATTCGAGAGCGTATGAGTTCTGTTGAAATTGATACGGTCATGCCTCATGACTTAATTAATGCAAAACCCGCAGCAGCGGTTGTGCGGGAATTTTTTGGAACGTCTCAATTGTCTCAGTTCATGGATCAAACGAACCCTCTTTCTGAAATTAACCACAAGCGTCGCTTGTCAGCCTTAGGACCAGGAGGATTAACACGAGATCGCGCAACCTTTGAGGTTCGAGATGTACATCCAACTCATTATGGGCGTATTTGTCCCATTGAAACACCGGAAGGACCCAATATTGGTCTTATTAACTCTCTTGCAACCTATGCACGGGTGAATAAATACGGATTTATAGAAACTCCTTACCGTAAAGTTGTTGGGGGAGTGGTAACAAAAGATATTGTTTATCTTACGGCTATGGATGAGAGTAAGCACACCATTGCGCAGGCTAACGCAGAGATCGATAAAAATAATCGCTTTATCTCAGATTTTGTGAGCTGTAGACAGAACGGTGACTTTATAGTTGTGTCAGCTGCAGAAATCGATTTGATGGACGTTTCTCCAAAACAGATCGTCTCCGTGGCCGCTTCTCTTATTCCCTTTGTTGAAAATGACGATGCAAACCGCGCCTTGATGGGGTCAAACATGCAACGCCAAGCCGTGCCTCTTTTGCGCACAGAAGCCCCCTTTGTAGGGACTGGGATGGAAGGCCCTGTAGCATGGGATTCAGGTGTTGCTATTGTTGCAAAAAGAGCAGGCATTGTTGATCAAGTAGATGCCTCCCGAATCATAATTCGTGCGACGGATGCAAGTGCTATGACCACAAGCAATGTGGATATTTATAAACTTTTAAAGTTCCAGCGCTCCAACGACAAAACCTGTGTGAATCAAAAACCCCTTGTGAAGATAGGGGATAAGATTGAGAAAGGCGATATTATTGCGGATGGTCCTTGTATGGACTTGGGTGATCTAGCTCTTGGGTCGAATGCTCTCGTTGCATTTGTGCCTTGGAATGGTTACAATTTTGAGGATTCCATCATTATCTCTGAGCGAATCGTCAAAAATGATATTTTTACCTCCATTCATATTGAAGAGTTTGAGGTGCTGGCACGTGATACAAAGCTTGGAAATGAAGAAATTACACGTGATATCCCCAATATTGGTGATGAAGCGCTGCGTCACTTAGACGAAGCAGGCATTGTATATATTGGAGCAGATGTAAAACCAGGTGACATCCTTGTTGGAAAAGTAACACCTAAAGGAGAAACCCCCTCAACGCCAGAAGAAAAGCTTTTACGAGCGATTTTTGGAGAAAAATCATCGGATGTGCGGGACACTTCTTTAAGATTACCTCCTGGGGTTCAAGGAACTGTTGTAGAAGTTCGTGTATTCTCTCGTCGAGGAGTGGAAAAGGATGAGCGTGCTTTGACTATTGAACGGGCTGAGATTGAGCGTCTCGTAAAAGATAGAGACGCGGAAAGATCCATTCTAGACAGGAATTTCTATACAACGCTCGAAGAATTGCTCATGAATCAAAAAATTAGCAATGCTCCTGCTGGTGTGAAAAAAGGCACAAAAATTACGAAGGCTGTGCTTGATACCCTCTCCAAAGGACAATGGCGTCAAGTAACAGTTGAAGATGATGCTATTATGTCCGCCTTAGAGTCTGCAAAGCAGAACCATGATGAGCGTATTACTGCACTCCAGGCACATTTTGAGGATAAGGTAGAAAAGCTTCGCCGTGGCGATGAACTTCCCACTGGTGTTTTGAAGCATGTTAAAGTGTTTGTGGCTGTTAAGCGTAAACTTCAGCCGGGCGACAAGATGGCAGGACGCCATGGAAACAAGGGAGTTGTGTCTCGTATTGTTCCCGTGGAAGATATGCCTCATCTTGAGGATGGAACGCCCGTTGATGTCGTTTTAAACCCTCTCGGTCTTCCTTCACGTATGAACGTGGGACAAATTCTCGAAACTCATTTGGGATGGGCAGCTGCAGGATTAGGGCGTCAGATTAATACTGTATTATCTAAAATGGCCATTGAGGAGCACAAAGATACAAAATTATTACGTACAACTTTAGATCACATCTATGAAGATGATCATATTGTGAAAGAGATTAAGGCTATGTCAGATGATGAGGTTGTAGAACTTGCGACTCATTTGACGGCTGCAGTTCCTATGGCAACCCCCGCTTTTGATGGAGCTCATGAAGCAGATATCAATCATGAACTTAAAAAAGCAAATCTTGATGTAAGTGGACAAGTGACCTTAATTGATGGACGCACAGGGGAGCCCTTTGACCGTAAAGTAACCGTTGGGTATATGTATATGCTTAAACTTCACCATCTTGTGGACGATAAGATTCATGCCCGTTCAGTCGGTCCTTACAGCCTTATTACCCAGCAACCTCTTGGGGGTAAGGCCCAGTTTGGTGGCCAGCGTTTTGGAGAAATGGAAGTGTGGGCTCTGGAAGCTTATGGAGCCTCTTATACGCTCCAAGAAATGTTAACAGTAAAATCTGACGACGTTTCTGGACGAACTAAAGTTTATGAATCCATTGTTCGAGGCGATGATAATTTTGAATCAGGAATTCCAGAATCTTTCAACGTTTTGACAAAAGAGCTGCGCTCTTTAGGGTTGAACGTTGTTTTAGGGGTTACTGAATAGTGATCAGTGTATCAGTGTAGCAGTTAAGAACGGCTACACTGATACACTGTTGTACTGACGACTACATAAAAGGAAAACACAATGCGCGATGTAATGAATCTCTTTGGGCAAGTTGCTAGCCCCCAACAGTTTGACAACATCAGGATCTCCATTGCGAGTCCTGAGCAAATTCGCTCTTGGTCTTTTGGAGAAATTAAAAAACCTGAGACAATTAACTATCGCACGTTCAAACCAGAGCGAGATGGATTGTTTTGTGCCCGTATTTTTGGTCCTGTGAAGGATTATGAATGTTTGTGCGGTAAATATAAGCGCATGAAGTATCGCGGAATTATCTGTGAAAAATGTGGTGTGGAAGTAACCCTTACCAAGGTTCGGCGCGAGCGGATGGGGCATATTGAACTGGCGTCTCCTGTTGCTCATATTTGGTTTACAAAATCCTTGCCAAGTCGCATTAGCCTTCTTCTCGATTTGATGCTCAAAGATCTTGAGAAGGTTTTATATTTCGAAAATTACATTGTTCTTGAACCTGGTCTTACCCCCTTGAAAAAAGGTCAGCTTTTAACAGAAGAAGACTATTATAAAGCTCAAGATGATTACGGGGTGGATGCTTTTGAAGCCGGAATCGGCGCAGAAGCACTGCGAGATATGTTGAAAGCAATAAATCTTGAGCAAGAGCAAGCCCATCTTCGGGAAGCTCTCTTTGAAACAAAATCTGAGCTAAAGCGAAAAAAGTATGTAAAACGTTTAAAGCTTGTGGATTCTTTTCTTCAAGCAGGCGGACGTCCAGAGTGGATGGTCTTGGAAGTTATTCCTGTGATTCCTCCAGAACTTCGTCCCCTGGTGCCTTTGGATGGGGGACGTTTTGCAACATCAGATCTTAATGATCTTTATAGGCGGGTTATTAACCGAAACAATCGTTTAAGACGGTTGATGGAGCTTCGGGCTCCAGATATTATTGTCCGAAACGAAAAGCGGATGTTGCAAGAATCCGTAGATGCGCTCTTTGATAACGGTCGCAGGGGGCGGGTCATTACAGGGACAAATCGTCGTCCTCTGAAATCCTTGTCGGATATGTTAAAAGGAAAACAAGGGCGTTTCCGTCAAAACCTTTTAGGAAAACGGGTTGATTACTCAGGCCGCTCGGTCATCGTTGTAGGACCCGAGCTTAAGCTCCATCAATGCGGATTGCCAAAAAAGATGGCGCTTGAGCTCTTCAAGCCCTTTATCTACGCTCGTCTTGAGAGATATGGGCTTGTGACGACAATCAAAGCTGCAAAGCGAATGGTCGAAAAAGAACGACCTGAAGTGTGGGATATCCTAGAAGAAGTTATTCGGGAGCATCCAGTGCTTCTGAACCGGGCGCCTACATTGCACCGTCTTGGGATTCAAGCGTTTGAGCCAGTTCTTATTGAAGGCAAAGCGATCCAACTTCATCCCTTGGTATGTACTGCATTTAACGCAGACTTTGATGGGGACCAAATGGCTGTTCACATTCCGTTGTCCTTAGAAGCTCAGCTAGAAGCTCGCGTTTTGATGATGTCAACGAACAATATCCTTCATCCTGCGAATGGTAAGCCAATCATTACGCCGTCTAAAGATATCGTTCTGGGGCTTTACTATCTAACGATGGAAAGAGAAGGGGAGTTAGGAGAAGGAGCTTTTTTCTCATCCATTGCTGAAATTGAACATGCTCTCAGTGCGAAGACAGTTTCATTACATGCCCGTATTATTGCGCGCTACGATTCTATCGATGAAGAAGGAAATAAAATTACGCAGCGTGCCCATACCACACCAGGTCGCATGCTTTTATGGGAAATTATGCCAAAGCGTCCTGGCGTAAAGCTTGAAACCATTAATCAGCTTTTGACGTCTACTGAACTTTCTAAACTTGTCGATATGGTTTATCGAACCTGCGGACAGAAAGATACGGTTGTGTTTTCTGATCACTTGATGGGACTTGGTTTTAAATATGCGACAAGTTCAGGGATTTCCTTTGGTAAGGATGATCTTGTTGTTCCGGAACAGAAGAAAAAACTCGTAAGTGATACGCGCGAGAAAATAGGAGAATTCCAACAACAATATATGGATGGGCTGATTACCAATGGTGAGCGCTACAACAAGGTAACTGATGCGTGGACAAAGTGTACCGAGCAAGTTGCTGATGCCATGATGAAAAATATTTCTGAAGTTAAGCCAGGTGAACCTGTCAACTCCGTCTATATGATGGCTCATTCCCGTGCGCGAGGCTCGGCCGCTCAAATGCGTCAGCTTGCAGCGATGCGTGGGCTTATTGCAAAAACCTCTGGTGAAATCATTGAGACTCCCATTATTTCTAACTTTAAGGAAGGGCTGAATGTTCTGGAATATTTTAATTCCGCCCATGGTGCCCGAAAAGGGTTAACGGATACGGCTTTAAAAACAGCAAACTCTGGTTACCTTACGCGTCGGCTTGTCGATGTAGCGCAAGATTGCATTATTGTTGAATCAGACTGTGGAACAGAAAAAGGCCTTACCGTACGGGCTGTTATCGAGGGTGGTGAGGTGATTGCACCTCTTGGAGATCGGATTTTGGGCAGGACGGCAGCGGTTGATATTATTGACCCTGTTGCAAATAAGTGCATCGTCTCCGCAGGCATCCTTATCGATGAATCACACGTAGAGGCTATTGAAAAGACGAGCATTGATGAAGTTCTGATCAGGTCCGTTCTAACGTGTGAAACAAAGGATGGAATTTGTTCAAAATGCTATGGTCGAGATTTGGCACGGGGAACGCCTGTGAACTTAGGCGAAGCGGTTGGTGTGATTGCTGCTCAGTCAATTGGAGAACCCGGAACACAGCTCACCATGCGTAACTTCCACATTGGAGGTGTCGCCCAGATTGCTGTTGAACAGTCAAGCGTTGAAGCGACCGTAGACGGAACTATTTTCGTAAAAAATAGAAGCGTCGTTAAAAATGGCAAGGGAGAGAATATCGTTATGAGTCGGTATTCCGAAATTTGTATTATGAATGAAGCAGGTCTAGAACGAGCAGGCTATAAACTACCTTATGGTGCACGTCTTGTGGTTGATGACGGAGTTTCCGTTAAACCTGGCGATAAGCTTGCTGATTGGGATCCGTATACCTTGCCGGTCATGTCTGAAATCAGCGGAACCGTTCATTATGTTGACTTGGTAGAAGGCGTTTCCCTCCGAGAAGCGGTCGATGAAGCGACAGGTCTTACGAAACGTGTTGTTGCTGATTGGAAACAATCCTCAAGAGGCTCTGACCTCAAGCCACGCCTTGTTTTGCGGGATAAAGAGGGCAAGCCCCTTCTTTTTGCCAATGGCGCTGAAGCTAGATATTTCTTATCAGTAGATGCTGTCTTAGTTGTGGATAACAATACAGAAGTTCATGCAGGGGATGTGCTGACACGTGTTCCTCGGGAATCCACAAAGACACGTGACATTACAGGAGGCCTTCCTCGGGTGGCAGAGCTTTTTGAAGCACGTCGTCCCAAGGACGCCGCTATCATTAGTGAGTATGATGGGCGTATAGAATTTGGAAAGGATCACAAAACAAAGCGCTACCTCATGGTTGTACCGGAAGATGAAAATACACCCCCTCAGGAGTATGTAATTCCCAAAGGGAAACACATTGCCGTACACGAAGGTGAGCAGGTTAAGCGCGGTGATATTATCATGGATGGAAACATGGTTCCCCATGACATCTTACGTATTCTTGGTATCGAAGCACTTGCAAGCTATCTGATCAATGAAATTCAAGAAGTTTATCGTCTCCAAGGGGTTCCGATCAACGATAAGCACATTGAAGTCATTGTGCGTCAAATGATGCAGAAGATAGAGATTACCGATCCAGGAGAAACAACCTTCCTTCTGGGAGAACAAGTCGATAAGCAAGAGTTTGAAGACGCGAATCAACAAGCTATTGCAGAAGGACGGCGTCCCGCGCGCTGTCATGCGGTTCTCCAGGGAATCACAAAGGCAAGCTTGCAGACGCGTTCCTTCTTCTCGGCGGCCTCATTTCAGGAAACAACCCGTGTTCTCACAGAAGCGGCTGTTTCCGGTAAGGTGGATACCCTCAAGGGACTTAAAGAGAATATCATCGTTGGACGCCTTATTCCTGTAGGAACAGGAAGCGTGGTGAACCGCTTAAAGCATATTGCTGCAGGTCGAGATGAAGAAGTGTTGACCTCAAAGGCTCTCAAAATTGCAGCAGCGCTTGCTCACCAACAACAAGATGAGCAAATCATGCAAGAATAGAGCTTATACCACTTATCAATCAAGTGGCAGACAAAACTGGGTTGCTTCGTCGCCTTCGGCTCCTCGCAATGACGCCAATTTCCGTCATTGAGAGCGAAGCGAAGCAATCCAGAATATCCACCTATTGAATGCGAAATGGTATTAGTGTTATCTCTAAAATGGAGATAACACTTTTTTCTTTCAATTTGTTTGCCCCAATACTGCCTTGACAAGGAGAGATGCTATCTTTATAGATATGGCCAAAGTTAACGTCAGTCCACGCGTTGCGTGCACTGGCGTATTTTTGTTGAGGAAATGGAAATAATGTTTGACACACTCTCAGGCCGTCTGAGAACCATCGTTGATACCCTACGAGGGCGCGGAACATTGACGGAAGCCGATGTAAAGGCGGCTTTGCGTGAGGTGCGAGTGGCTCTTTTGGAAGCAGATGTGTCTTTGCCAGTTGTGAAGGATTTTATTAATTCTGTGCAAACAAAGGCTGTTGGGCAGGAGGTGCTGCGTAGTTTAAGTGCCGGCCAACTCGTCGTCAAAATAGTTCATGATGCGCTCAAAGAGTTTTTAGGCAATGAGGTTGTGGATCTTGAACTCAAGGCCACTCCCCCTGTTGTGGTTTTAATGGTGGGGTTGCAGGGGTCTGGTAAGACGTCTATGACGGCAAAGATTGCTCACTATTTGACGACGAGACAAAAAAAGAAAGTTCTGATGGCGTCTTTGGACGTCTATCGTCCCGCAGCCCGCGAGCAACTCCAAACCTTAGGGCAGCAATGCCATATTGATACCCTCCCCATTATAACTGAAGAACAACCTCTCGCCATTACAGAGCGGGCCCTTCATATGGCGCGGCGCGAAGGATATGATGTCCTTCTTCTCGATACTGCCGGCCGTCTTCATATTGATCAAGACTTGATGAATGAAGTTGTGGCTGTGCGTGATTTGGCAAAGCCAACGGAAACTATTTTAGTAGCGGACGCCATGACAGGGCAAGATGCCGCGATCATTGCGAAAGAATTTGATGAGAAGGTGGGCATTACATCGATAGCCCTTTCCCGTATTGATGGCGATGCACGTGGAGGAGCTGCTCTTTCCATGCGCGCTGTTACAGGTAAGCCCTTGAAACTTTTAGGGACAGGTGAAAAGCCTGATCAGTTAGAGCTATTTCATCCTGATCGGATTACAACGCGCATCCTTGGAATGGGCGATGTTGTGAGCCTTGTTGAAAAGGCGATGGAATCTGTGGATAGGCAAGAAGCTGAAAAGCTGGCTCTTAAAATGCAAAAAGGGAGTTTTGATTTTGAGGACATGCAGTCCCAGCTCTTGCAGATGACAAAGATGGGGGGAATCTCAAGCTTATTAGGCATGATTCCTGGAATTCATAAGTTTCAAGACAAGATCGCAGCAGCTGGCATCAATGATGGATTTATTAAGAAACAAATTGCAATCATTCGCTCTATGACAAAAAAAGAGCGCAAAGACGTGCGTCTTATGAATGGCTCACGAAAAAGGCGAATTGCTCAGGGAAGTGGAACTTCTGTTCAAGATGTGAATAAACTTCTCAAGCAATTTCGGGATATGAGTGACATGATGAAGCGCACGCAAAAACTTGGCAAGCGCGCTTTTTTGCGCTAAGTCGACACATCACAACAAAGGAGAAAGATAAAAACAATGGCTTTAAAAATTAGACTCGCAAGAGGGGGAGCAAAAAAACGCCCCTTTTATCAAATTGTTATTGCAGATGCGCGCAGCCCACGAGATGGCCGTTTTGTGGAAAAAGTAGGGACATATAACCCTATGCTCCCTCAAGACAATCAAGAGCGTGTTCGCTTGAATCTAGACCGCATTAAGTATTGGTTGTCCAAGGGGGCTCAACCAACAGATCGAGTCGCTCTCTTCTTAGGAAAAGCAGATGTCATTAAGATGCCTGAGATGCGACCGACCCCACAGAAATCAACACCAAAAGCAAAAGCTCAAGAGCGGATGAAAGCGGAAGCAGAAGCCCAAAAGGCTAAAGAAGAAGCAGCAAAACAACCCGTAGAAATTTTAGAAGAAGCGCCTACGGAAGAACACGCTGCCGAAACACCTGCAGAGGAAGCTCCTGAAGTATCAGTGGAAGCGCCTGTTTCTGAGGCTCCTGTCGAGGAAGAAACGGCTTAGGAATTGTAATGGTTGCGCTGGTACAATTCTTAAATACCTCTCCTTATCCATGGTCATCATTGCGAGGAGAGGTCGTCATTGCGAGGAGTGAAACGACGAAGCAACCCAGTGGTAATACTCGAGCCCAAAGGGCTTACAGCTTTTTTAAAGACCCTGTTTTATTCCTTCAGAATAGTCATTTATACTGGGTTGCTTCGTCGCTAGCGCTTCTCGCAATGACGCCTTGTTTAGAAAATCTACTGCTAGTCGTTTTTCCTTGTGCGGAACGAGAGATGCCATGAAGGAAGAGTCTTTCTGTGGCGCTATCATTACGACACCTCATGGGCTCCATGGCCATGTCAAAGTCAAAAGTTTTTTGGAAGACCCCATTTCTTTTGTTAGATATTCTCCTTTTTATAGTGAAACAGGGGATAAAGAGTATACAGTTACAAAAATTGTTTCCTCCTCTAAGGGGACTTTTACCCTCGCTTTAGAAGGGGTAACTACTCGTACAGATGCTGAACAGTTAAAAGGAGCCAAACTTATGCTCCCTCGAGAAAAACTGCCCACCCTTGAAGAAGATACGTTTTATCACGCGGATTTGATTGGCCTTGATGTTGTCACCCTTAACGATCAAGCTCTTGGAACAGTTTATGCTTTGTATAATTTTGGGGCAGGAGACATTCTTGAAGTGAAAACCCTGACGAAAAAGCTTGTGATGATTCCTTTTACCTGCACTATTCTTCCAGAGGTGGACATCAAAAAGGGTCTCCTCAGGGTTAGTGAAGAGGGAGAAAAGTTGCTTACAGGAGAAAATGATGGTGACTAACGTCACAATTCTCACCCTTTTTCCTGAGATGTTTCCAGGTCCTTTGGGGCACTCTCTTATTGGAAAAGCCCTTGAGACGCATCTGTGGAATCTCACCATCGTGGATATAAGAAATTTTGCAGAAGATAAGCATCAAACAGTCGATGACACATGTTTTGGCGGGGGACCGGGGATGATCCTCCGCTCCGATATTGTAGATAAAGCCCTTGCCTCTGTCATGGAGCGTGGAAAGGCTCGTTTGATTCATTTAACACCTCGAGGACAGGTATTTCAGCAATCGCTTGCTCAGGAAATGGCTGACTCTCCCCTCCCGCTTGTTTTTCTGTGTGGTCGCTATGAAGGCATAGATCAACGCGTCCTTGATGCATGGGGTGCAGAGGAGGTAAGTCTTGGGGACTTTGTCCTTACGGGGGGAGAACTCGCAGCCATGACTATTCTGGATGCCGTTATCCGTTTGACTCCAGGCGTTATTGGAGATAAAACATCTTTAGAGGATGAAAGTTTTTCAAAAGGTTTGTTAGAATACCCCCAGTATACCCGTCCCCGATCATGGAAGGGAATGGACGTGCCAGAGGTTTTAATGTCCGGCCATCACAAAAATATTATGGCATGGCGACAGAAAGAAGCAGAGGCTATTACGCGTAAGCGGCGGCCAGACTTATGGAAAAAATATTGTCATACACACGGAGATAAAAATGAATGTACTTCAACAATTTGAACAAGACCAGCTCTTAAAGCTGACTGAAAACAAGGTTATTCCTGCTTTTCAAGCAGGCGATACCCTGAAAGTCATGGTGAAGGTTGTGGAAGGCACTCGTGAGCGTGTTCAGGCCTTTGAAGGTATTTGCATTGGACGAAAGAATGCAGGAATCAATTCATCCTTTACGGTACGAAAAATTTCTTATGGAGAAGGAGTAGAGCGCGTATTCCCGCTTTATTCCCCCAATATTGAGGTTCAGCTCGTTCGTAAGGGCGTTGTGCGTCGGGCAAAGCTCTATTACCTGCGCGGATTAACCGGAAAGAAAGCTCGTATTGCTGAAAAAATTGTTCGCAAAACTGGCGTTGACCTTACTCTTCCTTCCCCTCAAAGCCAGGCTATGCCGGAAGAGCCTCAAGGAGAGCAAGGCCTTCCACAAGAATAGGGTTTTAGCTCTTCTGTCATCCTTGGACTAGAAAAGGCTTGTTTGATCTACGAAAAACAATGACCCCCGCCTTCGCAGGGACAAGCTTTTCTTGGTCCGAGGATCTTTTAAGACTCAAAGGATCCTCGCGCCAAGAAGTGTTAAGATTTTCTTCGAAAATCAAACACTTCTAGCTCAAGGATGACAATCCAGGAATAGTATAGACCGTAGGAATAAGGATCATATTTCTTGTCCATTGTTGTTAGAAATTTGGAAAAATCCTATGATGTTCCGATTTTAAAAGGTATTAACCTTGAGGTTTCACAAGGTCAAATCCTAGGTATCATTGGGAAAAGTGGGGCCGGGAAAAGTACACTTTTGCGCTGCCTTAATGGACTTGAGCAGCCAACAGCTGGAACAATTACTATTGACGATCAACTATTCACAGGAACGTCAGGAAAAGAACGACGGCAGATTCAACATAAAATTGGTAACGTTTTTCAGAGCGTTAATCTCTTAAGCCGCTTAACATCTCTTGAAAATGTAATGTTTCCTTTAAAACTTCTGAAAGGAAGTTCTAAAGACACCCGGTCTCAAGCTTTAAAAATGCTCCATTTGGTTGGCTTAAAAGGGAAAGAAGAAATGTACCCCAGTCAACTGAGTGGAGGACAAGCTCAGCGTGTTGCGATTGCGCGCGCTCTTGTAGGAGATGTGTCCCTTCTTCTGTGCGATGAATTTACCTCAGCGCTTGATCTTGAGACGTCTCTTGAAATTCTAGAGCTATTGCGTGATCTCAACAAACGTCTTGGAGTTACAATTATTTTGATAACTCACGATATGGCTGTTGTTCGTGAAGTTTGTGATGAGGTATGCGTTTTAGAAGATGGTCAAATTGTTGAAAAAAATAATATTACATCGATCCTTCTCCATCCCAAACATGTTATCACTAAATCATTAATTAGAAACCTGATTACGAGGGATCTGCCCCATCACTTACAAGAAACATTAAGAAAAAAACCTACAGATACATGTTCCGCTTTGGTGCGACTTTTCTTTGACAGTGAAGCGGCACGGGCGCCCATTATTTCTTCGATCGTTAAGACATATGACATTCCTATCAATATCTTATTGGGTAATTTGGATCACATTCGTGAGACTGCGTTTGGATTTCTTGTCATTTCGCTTCCTTTTGAGTCCACAAAAATTAAGAACATTATGACGGATCTAGAAAATAGGAATATTTCCGCAGAAATCCTTGGGTATCTTCCTCAAAATGGAGACTATACATGGAACAGTTAGTCTTCTACTCCTTCCTTGAAACCCTTTTTATGGTGGGAGTCTCTATGTTTTTGGGAACAGCCATTGGTATCACATTAGCTTTTCTTCTTGTACTCACAAAGCCTTCAGGTCTTTGGTCAAAACCCTGGATTTCCCAATCTTTGAGCATGGCTCTCAATGCTTTTCGCTCAATTCCTTTTATTATTCTTATCATTTTGATGATTCCTTTAACGCGCCTGTGTATCGGAACATCGATTGGAACGCTTGCTGCAATACTGCCTCTAACGTTTGCAGCCAGTCTTCTTATTGCACGCATTATAGAAGAGGCCTTGAACACAACCCCCAAGGGATTGATTGAGGTTGGGAAAGCGTTGGGCGCCTCAAATCTACAAATCATTTTTAAAATTCAATTTCGAGAAGCCTTGCCTCTTATTATCTCAGGATTAACAACTGTCTCTATCACTATCATTGGGTTTTCAGCCATGGCGGGCACCGTTGGGGGAGGAGGACTTGGGGACCTTGCTATCCGTTATGGGTATCAGCGATACGACTTTACCTTACTTGGTGTGATCGTTATTATCCTTATCGCCATCGTCCAGTGTGTCCAAACGACAGGCGATTTCCTGGAAAGGAAAGCAAAGAAATGAAACGGAGTTTGTGTGAAATGAGAGTATTATTAACTGCTTTAATTTTCTTTATTTTATTGATCAACCCACTTGTTGCCATTTCTCTTAAAGTCGGCGTGAGTGCTGGCCCCCATGCCATGATTATGGAAAAAGTGAAAGAATTAGCTAAAGCTGAGGGACTTGAGATCAAAGTTATTGAATTCAATGACTTCATTTTACCAAATGTCGCCCTAAATGATAAAGAGTTGGATATCAATTCTTATCAACATGAACCCTATTTAGATGAACAAATTAAAAACCGGGGGTACAAGATAAAATCAGCAGGAAAGACTGTTTTAATGCCCTTAGGAATTTATAGCAAAAAATTGACGAAGCTTGCAGATTTAAAAGAAAAATCAAAGATTGCTATTCCTTCAGATCCAACCAATGGAGGCCGAGCACTCAAGCTTTTAGAAAACGTGGGGCTCCTTAAATTGAAACCTTCAGATAACCCCTCAATTTTGGATATAACAGAAAACCCAAAAAAGCTAAGTATCGTTGAAATTGAAGCGCCACAAATCCCTCGAACTCTAGAGGACGTGGACGCTGCCGTTATTAATACAGACTGGGTTCTTGTGGCAGGTCTTGATCCTCAGGCCGCCATTGCTATGGAAGATAAAAATTCTCCTTATGCAAATGTTTTTGCTGTACGTCAGGATGAAACCCGCCCGGAAGTGGAAAGATTGATCAAAATCTATCAAAGCGATCGGGTAAAAGAGTTTATAACAACGACATTTAAAGGAGCCGTTTTGCCAGCTTGGTAATGCTTGGTAATATAGGTGCTACGCAGAGAGATTGGCTCTACTTTTTCACCAGGTTCGGAATATATTTTTTGACAAGAGAGGGTAATTTTGCGGCTTTCTCTTATTCAAATTCAGGTTATTTAAGAGAATATTAAAGCTATTCTATTTTTTCTTGAGGATAAAGACCCCATAAAGCGTTTCGGTTAAGCCAGCCCTTAAAATCCCCGATACGGATTTGACACCATTCCCCGGGGCATTTAAGAAGATCAACGAGAACGCCTTTTTGAAGGCGGGCAATCGGACTGGCTGTTGCGTCTGCAGATGGGTAAAGAAAAACCTCTGGGGTTTGAACAAGGGCATGCCGTTTTGAGGAAAGCATTGTTTGGTGAACCCATCCAATAGTTCCTTCGCTATCTCGAACTTTACGCCACGTATCAAAGGCGGCAATAACCTCTACAGGAAATCCTGCCTTCAAATAAACCCAGTCGATGGGGTAATTGTGACCGGGGCCAACTCTGACATTCACTTCATTTGGTTTTAAGGAGACAAAGTAGGGATGAGGATTCTTGGCTATTAAGGGAGTGGTCATGCATAAAAGACACAAAAAAAGTTGAGGGAAGCATCGTATCGTCATGATGTAAGCCCTGTAGATCCAAAGCCTCCTTGGCGTACAATAGGTATAACATTTTGATGGTCTTCAACTTCTGTCCAGCTTACGTGGGAGACAGGAGCAATGACCATCTGTGCAATACGAAACCCTCGCTCAATGACAAAGGGATCTTTCCCTAAATTAATAAGGATCACTTGCACTTCTCCGCGGTAATCCGCATCAATCGTTCCTGGTGTGTTGAGAATGGTTATTCCGTACTTGAGAGCAAGGCCTGACCGTGGACGGAGTTGCGCTTCATACCCTGGAGGCAAAGCAAGAGAAAATCCTGTAGGGATAAGTTGACGTTCAAAGGGATTTAAAAGAACAGGTTTTTCTATGGCTGCTATCACATCAAGGCCTGCACTTTGAGGAGTTGCATAGGCAGGAAGGGGGAGGTCGTCTCCATGCGGGTATTTTAAAAGAGGAATGAGAAGAGTCATAGAGAATAGAGCTCCTGCCTTATCAGCTCAGTGGCGCGCCCTGCAGGATTCGAACCTGCGACCTGCGGCTTAGAAGGCCGACGCTCTATCCAGCTGAGCTAAGGGCGCATCATGTGAACAATGTGTAAAATAATACTGTAGCGAGTTAAATGAGAAAGGTAAACGAGATTTTATCTTACTACTGACTTCGCAAAAAAAAAATAAGAAAACAACTAGCTATTTTGTTTTGATGTATTTCATGGTATAAGGTTCTCAGGAGAAAAAAATGAAGTGTATTGTCCGACTCTTTTGTGCGCTGCTTCTTTTTCTAAGCAAAGTAACTGCTGATCCCATCATTCCCAACTTTCAAGAGGGAATCTCTGATACCATAACCCCTATTAAGGTGAGCGAAATTAATGCGAACCTTTTTTCTGCTATTTATGATTTTCTTCAAAAAATAGGCAGTGATCTTTTCGAAGGGCTTATTTCCCTTAAGGATTTTGTTGAAGTAAGCGAATGGATCATTTTGTGTTTACAAACCCCAGCGACGCGCGACCAAATAGTCTCTTTTTTTCTTCGCTTGTTAATTGCGTTCGTTGCTTCCTTTTTTTTGGCCGCAGGGCTTTCCTCATGGTTAAAACCAAAGATCAATGCCCTTTTGGAGAGTAAAGAGGTTCCCTCTTTTGAAAAATTTAAAAAGCTTCTCTCATCAGCTTTTCTTTCAACGTTAACTCCCCTCTTTTTTGGGTTTGTTTTTTATGCGTTTGCTCGGCTTATGAATTCTGAGAATGAAGTTTACCAGGCAATTGCACGTATTATAAGTTCGGGCATTGTGACCATTTGGGTTCTTTTAAATTTAGCTCATCTCTTTTTAAGACCCCTTACGCCGGCTCATCAGCATATTCCCTTCTCTCGTGATATTTTGATGACAAGCTATGTGTGGGTAAGACGCATGGCTTTTGTGGCTCTTTTTGGATTTTTTTTTCTTAAAACGGGCACTTTAATTAGCCTACCGATTGCCGGCGAAAAATTACTTCTTCAGGGAACAGGATTGATCATTGCCATCATGGCAATTTTGATGATGAGGATGCTTCATAAAGAAATAAAGGAGTGGATTCAACTTCAACTGAAAAATCCTCGCCTTTCTATTTTTAAAAGGGCGATGTTGCCTTACCTGCATTACAGTTATGCCCCCGTCATCGTTTGTATCATCGTTAGTTATGCAAGTTGGGCAACGCAAACGTATGACCCTTTTCTGATTGTCGTTTGGAAAAGTCTTTTGACGCTTACTGTATTTCCGGGAGCCCGTATTGTAGCCCTTTGTTTGCGTAAAATACGTATTCTTTACCTTTATAACTGGTTGTATCGATACCCTTTCTTTTTTCTTCAATCGCTCATTCTTTATGGCCGTCAGATCGACTTTGTGATGCTCATCCTTTCGAATGGGGTTGCCTTGTTTGTTGCCTTAGAAGTGTGGGGGGCTAATCCTTCTCAGTTTATTTTTTCCAACACGGGTAAAGCCCTTATAGAAAGGGTCTTTGGTATTCTCGTCATCATTGTGGTGGCTCTTGGTATTACTCGAACAGGTAATGCTCTCCTCTCTAAGTATTTAAAGATTACAAAAGCGGGGCAGACTGAGCTGCAAAAGCAAAAAACAGCACGCTTTAACACAATTTATAGTGTTAGTCGTAATGTGCTGCGCATTGCTGTTTGGACACCTGCCGTTCTTCTGGTCATTGTGGAGATGGATATCAATATTATGCCTCTTTTGGCCACGGTCGGGATTTTTTCTGTAGGGCTTTCTTTCGGTGTTCAATCGCTTGTCAAAGATTTTGTGACAGGCTTTTTTATGCTTCTAGAAGATGCGTTTGCTGTGGATGATCTTGTTGTGATTAATGGTCAACTCGGGCGCATTGAGTCCTTAACAGTGCGTGTTGTTCGATTGAGAGCAAAAGACGGGTCCCTTCACACGTTTCCTTACGGAGATATTAAAGACCTTTGCAATCAAAACAGAGAATATTCAGCAGCCGTTATGTATTTCCAGGTTGGGTTTGAGGCTGATGTTCAGCAGATATTTGATATCTTAGAAAAAATAGATAAAGAGCTTCGCAAAGATCCTGTAACTCGCAATCTTGTTATAGGGCCTATCGAAATTGATGGAATTACTGAGGTGAAGGACTATGCCCTTGAAATACGAGCGGTACTAAAAACAAGTCCGGGAGAATATCAGAAGGTGCGATGGGCTTTTAATCGCCTTTTGAAACAATATCTTGAAGCTGGAAAGGTTCCGCCTGCGACGCCTCGTCATATTAGTTACAATTATGGCCTTGAAAAGTAAGAAATCTTTTTTAACTCTTTTTTAACTTTTCTAACATCCTAATTTTAAAGAGTTATTTTAGCTTGACTTGAGCAGAATGTATCAATTTCAACTCTCTGAGTGGGGGTAGTCTTGAATAAAAAAAAATGATACTTATATAGAGAGAAGAACTCTCTTACGCAGCAACAAACAGCGATAGGTGCAACATGGCAAAATCATCTTCTTTTTCTTGTGGAAGTCACGTCGTTTATCCAGCTCATGGGGTTGGAAAAATAAAATCAATTGAAACGCATACCATTGGGGACCATTCTCTTGAGATGTTTGTGATTTCTTTTGAAAAAGATCGTATGACATTACGTCTCCCTGTTCCTAAGGCAAAAAGCTCTGGGTTGAGACCTGTGAGCACATCTAAGAAGATGGCAGCTGCGATTAATGGACTAAAGTCTCGTGGGCGCGTACGTCGCACTATGTGGAATCGAAGAGTTCAAGAATATGAAGCAAAAATTAATTCAGGCGATCCCGTGTCTTTAGCAGAAGTTGTGCGTGAACTTTACAGAAGCGCGAGCCAACCACACCAGTCTTATAGTGAGCGACAAGTGTATCAAAATGCTCTCCACCGACTGGCTGGAGAAATCGCAGCTATTGAAAGCATTGATACGGAACGCGCTATTCAAAAAGTTGAGCAAATTTTAGAAGCGGCGTAAGGCACTTTTTTACTTTCGCAGGGAAATGCTGACCCTCAAGAGTTCACTTATGAGAGGAATACAGAAGAGAGGGTGCGCGTTGAGATCTGATACCATTTCGCATTCAATAGGTGGATATTCTGGATTGCTTCGCTTCGTTCGCAATGACGGAAATTGGCGTCATTGCGAGGAGCCGAAGGCGACGAAGCAACCCAGTTTTGTCTGCCACTTGATTGATAAGTGGTATGAGCTTGTTTCATCTTATGGTAGGGAAATAGGCGCGTCTCCCATAAGAATTGGGCGAACACACTCAAAAGATGCCCTTTGCATACGTCTCTCATAGAGTGATAGACTTTTTTTGTACAAAGGCCCTTTGTTTTGAATCACAATGGCAAGGGACTTCTGAGAAATTTTGGTGATCTGTAAACAAAGGGTGATGAGAATGATGAAAAGAATGATGAAAAAGTCTTGTCTAATGATATTCAAATTAGCCTTGTTTCTTGGAATTGGTCTTTCGCAAGTTCAAGCTGGTCCTGTTAAGGAATATTTAGAGGAAATATTCGGAAGATTCTTAGCTTTAAGATCTGCAGGAAAATACGATGATGCGGTTAAATTGGTTTCTCAACCTATCAATCTAGAGTACTTGGAAGGTTTAACTCGCATAGATCAGTTAAATGAAGAAGATTTAAGAAAAAATGTAGGCCCAGATCCATTTTTCTATAGTGATCAAGCTGGTGAGGAACGTGGTAATTATGAAAAAACAACTCCATTGGGCTTAGCCATCTCTCTTGGTAGAGTCGATGCAGTGAGAGCATTTTTGGCTGTCGTGCCGGACGTTAACGATCCAATCTTAGCGGTTTGGGGGTATCGTCAACCCTATACCTTAGCGCATCTAGCGTTAGATCCTCGATTTCCTTATTTTTTAGGTGATAATGTTCCGCTGAAGAATCAACTTGAGATCATTGATGCTCTTGGTGAAAGAGGGGCGAACTTTAATGCCATACTGAAGAATTCTAAGCTTGATCCTTATACAAATCCACCCCTCGCGGCAGGTGGGCCGTCGGGGTACGCCGATTTGAAACTTATGCCTCATCTTCAAGCTCGTGCGTTGCTCTATGGAGCAGATCCAGCCGTAAAGGGGTCTTGTTTTCACGGAGTTGATTTGACAAGAGATGAGTACAATGCGGGGCCAGAACGCTATCCGTATTTTTCCAAACTTTTACATCCCGCTTTTGAGTACTACCAGGAGAGAATGCAAGCGGGGTTTGAAGCTAATTTAAAGCCAGTTCCTGCAGTCATGGGTTATTTTGAAAAAATAGCTCAAGAACGAGGGGTTTCATGGCCAATTGTTGGGGTTGTTCCTGCTGCAGTTACTTCTTTGATTAAAAATGACTCGATGTTACAAGAAAGCCATAAAAAACTTGAAAGCCAGCTACAACGCATTCAGGAAGCAATAGCTACTTTTGCAAGTCAGAGCACAAAGAAGGCAAAAGGAAGAACCCGTCATTTAAGGCTTATTGAAGCGGAATTCCAAAAGAAAATTAAAGAGCTCAATCGTCAGATTAGAAGATCTGATGCAAATTAAATTTGCTTTTATTGACGATCCCATGAGAGTCAGGTATACCTCTCTCTAACGGGTGAAAATTTAAACTAGGACATGGACATCATGGCACAACACAAGTCAGCACTGCATCGCATTCGCCGGGACGCAAAACAAAGCGTACGGAATCATTCTCATCTTTCACGTATTCGGACGTTTATTAAAAAGGTAGAAGCTGCCGCCGCATCCGGGGATAAAGCTATGGCTCAAGCAGCACTTGCCTTAGCACAGCCAGAAATTATGAAGGGTGTGACAAAAGGGGTGTTGCATGGCAATACGGCAGCTCGTAAAATGTCTCGACTGAATGCACGGGTTAAGGCAGTTAGTATTTAATATTTAGTATTAGTCGTTAGACGCGTCTCTTAATAAGTAATCTTATTCTGTGAGGACGTCATTGCGAGGAGCGCTAGCGACGAAGCAACCCAGTAAAATATACTGTCATCCTGAACTTGTTTCAGGACCCCATGGGCATGAGATCCCGGATCAGGTCCGGGATGACAAATTGGGAACCTCATGACGTGCGATCCTGAAACAAGTTCAGGATGACAGTATTTATTGTATGCCCTTTGGGCATAAAGTGTTAGAACTAGGTTGCTTCGTCACTTCGTTCCTCGCAATGACGACCTCAAATAGCGCAATAGCGATTATCTGATCACCGACTACTGATAACTGACAAAATGATAGCAACACAAATTAATCTTAATGAACAATGGGAGAGTATCCAAGGACGTCTTTTGGAGGAGTATGGTGAAGCCACCTATTCAAGCTGGTTGAAGCCGCTCTCTGTTGTTGATCAGAAAAAAGGGTCTCTTTGCTTGAAGGCCCCGAATATTTTTACGCGAGATTGGGTCAAAAATAATTACGCAGAACGCATTAAAGTTATTCTGCAAAGTGTAAACGATAATACGCAGCCTTTCGATGTGACCATTACGGCGACTGAAGAAGGAAATGCTTCTGTTGCAAGCGCTTCTGTCGCTCCCACTCTTTTGGATATGGTGGAAGTTGGATCAAACCTTGATTCTCGGTTTACTTTCGAAAATTTTGTTGTTGGAAAACCAAATGAGTTGGCCCATGCAGCCGCGCGTAAGGTTGCTGAATCAGACTCTGTTACCTTTAATCCTTTGTTTCTGTACGGGGGGGTGGGGCTCGGAAAAACCCATCTGATGCATGCGATCGCATGGCATATCAAGAAATGTCACCCAAAGCGCAAAGTTATCTATATGTCGGCCGAAAAGTTCATGTATCAATTTGTGCGGGCGTTGCGGTTTAAGGATACGGTTTCTTTTAAAGACCACTTCAGGTCGGTGGATGTCTTAATGATTGATGATGTTCAATTCATTAGCGGGAAAGAATCAACACAGGAAGAATTTTTTCACACTTTTAATGCCCTTGTGGATCAAAATCGCCAGATTATTATTTCAGCTGATAAATCACCCTCAGATCTAGAAGGAATGGAAGATCGTCTGAAATCTCGTCTTGGGTGGGGGCTAGTGGCAGATATTCATCCTACAACCTATGAGCTTCGTCTGGGCATTCTTCAGTCCAAAGCAGAGCAGGCAGCTGTTACTGTTCCTCAGAAAGTTCTTGAATTTTTAGCCTATAAGATTTCTTCTAATATCCGTGAGCTTGAAGGGGCTTTAACACGCGTTATAGCCCACTCAACGCTTGTAGGTCGCCAGATTACGCTTGAGACAACCCAAGATGTTTTGAGGGATTTGCTTAGAGCAAATGACAGGCGGGTTACGGTCGATGAAATTCAAAAAAGGGTTGCTGAATACTATAGCATACGCATCTCTGATATGCATTCCCCGCGTCGTGCTCGAATGGTTGCGCGTCCGCGCCAAGTTGCTATGTATTTAGCAAAACAGCTCACTTCTCGCTCGTTGCCGGAAATTGGACGTAAATTTGGAGGGCGTGACCACACGACTATTTTACACGCTGTAAAGAAAATTGAAGACTTGATGGACAAAGAAAAAAATATGCGTGAAGATGTTGAACTACTGCGTCGCATGTTGGAGACTTAAAAGATGACTGGAGAAGCCCTTCACCTTATTGTAGAAAGATCTGCCCTTCACAAAGCTCTGGCGCATTGTCAAGGAGTAGTAGAACGCCGCAATACAGTTCCCATTCTTGCCCATGTTCTTCTGGAGGCCCGTGAAAATACTTTAAAAATAACAGCAACAGATCTTGAGCTGACCCTTATTGAGACTGTGCCTGCCCATATTAAAAAAGAAGGAAAAACAACTGTTTCAGCCCATCTTCTTTTTGATGTTGTACGAAAACTGAACGAAGGCGCTGATATTGAGTTAAAGACGGTGGCGGGAGAGAATTTCCTTCAATTACAGTCGGGAAAATCTTCTTATAATTTTTCTTGTCTTCCCTCCATTGATTTTCCCTCGATGTTGGAAGAAAGTCATGCCTGTACGTTTAAAATTCCTGCGACAGAATTCTCGCGTCTTATTGATAAAACGCATTTTTCAATGTCGACGCAAGAAACACGCTATCACCTTAATGGAATTTTCTTTCATATGACAGAGGATGGGTTTTTAAAGGCTGTAACAACAGATGGGTTGCGCCTTGCAACAGCTCAAGTGGCGCTTCCTTCAAAAATTTCAACGATGCCTCAAGTCATTATGGCGCGGAAAACAATTCAGGAAATTCGTAAGCTGATTGATGGGGTAACGGGGGATATTACCATAGCTTTGTCTGAAAATCAGGTGCGTTTTGACATAGGCTCTTCTATCCTTATATCACGCCTTATTGAAGGCAAGTTTCCTGATTATGAGCAAGTTATTCCTTTTGGAAATGACAAGGTTGTGGAAGTGGACGTGAAAGCATTTGCTGAAGCAGTTGATCGCGTCTCATTGATGTCTACTGATAAGTTACGTCCCGTAAAAATACAGGTCACAGGCGATATAATGGTTCTTTCTGTCCATGACAGCGAGATAGGAAATGCTGTTGAAGAGCTTGACATCAAGTATGGGGGTGATTCCATGGAATTTGGCTTTAATGCACGATTTGTTCTTGATGTTGCACAACAAATTGCAAATCCAACACTCCAATTTTTAATTGGCGATGAAACCCAAGCCATTATAGCAAAAGATGCTGTGGATGACGCGGCTCTTTATGTTTTGATGCCAATGCGGGTATAGGTTATTTAGAAGGGCTGGATTTTTTATCTTACTTGATGTATCCTTTCTTTAATAAAGAAAGAGAAAACACATGCGTTGTCTTGCGCTGAGTACAGCGGAAACATACGATCTTCACGGCTTGGCTTTGGCTTTAGAGGATGTTGAATTTATTAATTTTTATACAGATGCGCTGCACGCTTCTTATAAAGAATGGGATTTTTTTATTTTTCGGTATGGATGCGCTGTTTTGTGGAACGTATCTGCGGAAGAAGAATCTCGATTTTTAACGTGTCTTAAAAAATTTTCTCAAAATCTAATTCATCCCGTTTCAGAAGAATTTGACTATTCCTTTGCAACAAAGCCTCGATTTTTTCAGGATAAAATTACGCTTGCTAAGACGCGCTCTCATGCACTTCAAATGTTGGCAGTTTCTTATGGTCTTTCCCAAACGATAAAGTTGACGGCTTTTGAGGTCCGCATTGATCGGACGATTGAAACGACCAAAAATATTCCCCAGGAATTGGCGCGTCGCGGCAAAATTTCTCTTGCGCGCAAAGAAATTTCGAAAAGAATTGGGGAATTATTTATTGAGCGCACATCTGTGAATTTACACAGTGATATCTTAGATGCCCCTGTATTTATTTGGGATCATCCAGAATATGAAAGCCTCTATACCATGACGATTAATGATTTAGAATTGTACAATCGTACAGCCGTGCTGAATCGTAGATTGGATATTGTAAAGGAACTGTTTGAGATGATGCGGGACGAGCTTAACAATCGCCATTCAACGATGTTAGAATCAATCATCGTGTTTCTTATCATGTTGGAAGTGTTCTTAACCTTTGTTATTCATGTTTTTCATTTAGTTTAACGAGATTTTTATGATTTATCTTTGATAGTGAAGATATAAAATAGGCAAATAAGGAGTCTAACCACATGATTCAGAAGAAAAAAATATGGGTTCTTGTTGCAGATGGAGCCCGGGCGCGTATCTTTAGGAAAGACCATCAAAAGCTTGAAAATGCTCTTGGGCAGGATTTTGTTGCCGAGAATTTAAAAGAAAGCGATTTGGGAACCTCTAAACCCGGACGGGCTTTTGAAAGTGGTTATTCAGGGCATCATGCGTATGCTCCCCATACAGATTGGCATCAGCATCAAAAGGATCGTTTTGCAAAGGAACTTTGTGATATTTTGGAGGCAGCAACTCAAAAAAAAGAATTTGATGAGCTTATTATGATATCTCCCCCTGAGACTCTTGGAAACTTAAGGGGACATCTATCTAAGACTGTCTTATCAAAAATTACGGCTGAAATTCCAAAAGATGTAACGAAATTGAGTGAGCTTGATCTTATGAGCTTTTTGGAGAAAGAAATCGAGGCGTGAAAGTACTTATTTGTGGTGCCGGACAGGTCGGGTTTAGTATTGCTCGTTATCTTTCAGCCCATGACAATGATGTGACAGTCATTGATCAGTCTGAAGAATTGATTAATCATATCTCAGGTGTTTTAGATGTGAGGGGAATTATTGGGTTTGCTTCCCATCCAGATGTTCTTGCGCGTGCAAATCTTCGGGATACGGATATCATTATTGCCGTAACTTTTTCTGATGAAGTCAATATGGTGGCGTGTCAGATTGCTCACTCTCTTTTTAACGTTCCCATAAAAATTGCACGTCTAAGGAGTAAAAGTTACCTCAATCCAGAGTGGTCAACTCTTTATAAGCCTGATCATATGCCTATTGACCTCGTTATTTCCCCTGAATTTGAAGTGGCGCGTACAATTGGACGAGGCCTTGAGATTCCTGGGGCTTTTGAAGTCATTCCTTTTGCGAATAAAACAATTCAGCTGGTGGGGATTCGCTGCAAGGCAAGAGCCCCTATTCTCAATACGCCGTTGCGTTTTCTTGAGAACCTGTTTCCCGAACTCAACCTACGTGTTTTATTTGTTATTCGAGGAGATGTTGGATTTGTTCCGACGGGATCTGATCAATTGCAGGAGGATGATGAGGTTTATTTGCTCATTCCCCAAGCAACAGTGATGCACGCTGTAGAAGCGTTTGGATTTAGTGAGCAAAGGTCTCAACGCCTTTTAATCTTAGGGGGTGGGAATGTGGGGCTTTGCTTGAGTGAAGACGTTGAAGCTTACCATCCGAACATTTCTGTGATGCTCATCGAAAATGATAAAGATAGAGCGACCTATGTGGCAAACCAGCTTTCTCGCACGATTGTATTGCGAGGAGATGCGTTGGATACGGAAATTTTAAAGGAAGCCAATACGAATGGGACGGATAAAGTTGTGGCGGTCACGTCTGATGATAAAGTTAATATCTTAGGATCTCTTTTAGCTAAACGCATGGGGGCTAAGCAATCCATGGCGCTTATCAATAGCTCTGCCTACTCAAGTGTGATCCCCACCTTGGGGATTGATTCCGTTATTAGTCCTAAAGCGCTGACTGTCTCAAATATATTACAATATGTAAGAAGAGGCCGTATTCGCACTGTCCACTCTCTTAGAGATAGTTTTGGCGAGGTTATTGAGGCTGAGGCCGTGGGGACATCAAATGTCTTAGGACTAACAGTTGGGGAAATCAATATCCCAAAGAGTTTAATTATCGGCTCGATTGTTCGCGAAGGGCATATCCTTATGCCGCGGAAAGACATGGTCATAAAAGTAAACGATCTCGTGATCTTAATGGTGGCAAGTTCAGGTGTAAAACAGTTTGAAAAGCTGTTTTCAGTAAGGTTGGAGATTTTTTAAACGTCATTTAGGGATCTCCTTGTCAAAAGATCCTGAAACAAGTTCAGGATGATAAACACTGGGGATTCTCTCAGATTCCTATTCCTTGAACAACTGATTTTTAGGGAATTTGCACCTTAAAAAATTATTTTTTGGAGAGTAGTCTACTGTGACCCATGGTTGGATTATCATTGATAAGCCTGAAGGAATGACGTCGGCTCATGTTGTGGCTGTCATCAAGCGTCTTTTTAAAGCTAAAAAAGCGGGCCATGGGGGAACGTTAGATCCTCTCGCAACTGGTGTATTACCGATTGCTTTAGGAGAAGCTACCAAGACAATGGCGTATGTTTTGGAAGAAGAAAAGGCTTACCGTTTTGAAGTTAAATGGGGAGAGGCTCGTTCTACGGAAGATCGAGAGGGAGAGGTAACCGCAACATCTTCTCATCACCCCTCACGCCAAGACATTGAAGAGGCTCTCCCTTTTTTTAGAGGAAAGATCGACCAAATCCCGCCTATTTACTCAGCACTTAAAGTCAAGGGAAAAAGAGCCTATGCCTTGGCCCGTGCGGGAGAAAAGGTGGATCTCCCTTCCCGTTGCGTTACTATTAAATACTTCAATCTTCTCTCAGTTCTTCCTGATTCTGCGGTATTTGAAGTGAAATGTAGTAAAGGGACGTACGTGCGGAGTCTTGCCCGTGACTTAGCTTTAAAGTTAGGGACTTACGGCCATCTTATAAGCCTAAGACGTATAAAGGCGGGCCCATTTGAAGAGAAAGATGCGATTTTACTAGATTCTCTTGTCAAGATAGGGCATAACACAGAATTGATGAACTATATCTTACCTCTTCAAGATGCGCTGGCCGACATCCTGGCTCTTGAAGTGGGCAATGACGAGGCTTATCGGCTCCGCAGGGGGCAACCCATCTCAACTTCTTGTAAAGAGGAAGGAGTTGTGTTGATCCTTTGTAAAGGAGTGCCCCAAGCCCTTGCGAGAGCAGAGGCAGGGAGTATAAAGCCGCACCGTGTATTTAATTATAGATAAAGGAGAAAACGATGTCGATTACACCTACACGAAAACAAGAAGTTATTAAAGAATTCGCAACTCAAAAGAACGACACAGGGTCTCCTGAGGTACAGGTAGCTGTTTTAACAGAACGGATTAATAATCTTACGTCTCATTTGGGGACACATGCGAAAGACTTTCATTCTCGTCGAGGCCTTCTTATGTGGGTCAGTCGGCGGCGGCGATTGCTAGATTATTTAAAGCGTATTGATAATGATCGGTATAGAATGCTTATTGAGAGACTAAAATTAAGGCGATAGCATTGTCATCCTGAACTTGTTTCAGGATCTCATTGTCACAAGGTCCCGAAATAAATTCGGGACGACACAGGTATAATGACAGAATAGGAAAAACAAACGAATGTTTAAAGTCTACAAAAAAGAAATAAACTGGGGGGGAAAGCAACTTACCCTTGAAACAGGAAAAGTGGCGCGTCAAGCAGATGGTGCCGTTCTTGTAACCTACGGCGAGACAATCGTTTTGTGCACCGCAGTGGCGCATAAAAAACCGATGCCAGGTGTGGATTTTTTTCCCCTTACCGTCCACTACCAAGAAAAAGCGTATGCAGCTGGACGAATCCCAGGTGGTTTTTTTAAACGAGAAGGAAAACCAAGCGATAGCGAGACACTGACGTCACGCCTCATTGATCGTCCTATTCGTCCTCTTTTTGCACCAGGCTTTGTCAATGATACTCAAGTAATTTGTACGGTTTTGAGTCATGATATGGAGACATCTCCTGATATTCCAGCTCTTATTGGCGCGTCTGCTGCCTTGACAATTTCTGGCCTTCCTTTCTTAGGTCCTATCGGGGCAGCTCGTGTGGCTCTTATAGAAGGAGAGCTCGTTTTAAACCCATCGCTAGATCAAATCCCTCTTTCTCAGTTGAACTTGGTTGTTGCAGGTACGGCTGAAGGTGTTTTGATGGTGGAGTCAGAAGCTCATGAGCTTTCTGAAGCGCAAATGCTTGAAGCTGTTATGTTTGGGCATAGCAATTTTCAACCTGTTATTAAGATGATCATCGATCTTGCACAAGAGTGTGCAAAAGCGCCCTGGGAGCTCTCCCCTGAAGATCCTCAAAGAGAAAAGCTTATAGATCGGTTAAAGGATCTTGCAGCAGATGATCTTGAGGCAGCCTATAGTATTCAAGAAAAAAGTCTTCGTCATGAAAAAGTGACCCTGGTTAAGAACCAAACGGTTGAAGCTCTCAAAGAAGAAGGATTTTCAGAATCGCTGGCGGTGGCTGAATTTAAAGATTTGTCCAAAGATCTTGTGCGCAAAAAAATCTTAAAAACAAAGCGTCGGATTGATGGACGAGACACAGAAACCATAAGGCCTATTGTCTCTGAAGTGGGTATTCTTCCCCGTGCTCATGGAAGTGCTTTGTTTACAAGAGGATCTACCCAAGCGCTCGTTGTAGCGACACTTGGGACAGGCCAGAATGAACAAATCATTGATGCGCTTGAAGGTGAATACAAAGAAAGTTTTCTGTTGCACTATAATTTTCCTCCCTATTCAGTCGGAGAAACGGGTCGTATGAGTGGGCCTGGGCGACGAGAAATCGGACATGGAAAACTCGCTTGGCGGGCGCTTCATCCTTTAATGCCAGCAAAAGATAAGTTCCCTTATACGATACGTCTTGTCTCTGAAATTACAGAATCTGATGGATCTTCTTCGATGGCAACCGTTTGTGGTAGTTCTCTTGCCTTGATGGATGCAGGGGTGCCTCTAACGCGACCGGTTGCGGGCATTGCCATGGGGCTTATTAAAGAAGGTAAAGATTTTGCTGTTCTCTCCGATATTATTGGAGACGAAGATCATCTAGGCGATATGGATTTTAAGGTTGCGGGGAGTGACAAAGGTGTTACAGCGCTTCAAATGGACTTGAAAATCACCAGCATTACGAAAGAGATCATGGAGATTGCCCTTGAGCAAGCGCGTCTAGGGCGCCTGCATATTTTAGGGCGGATGAAAGAAGCCATTGAAGGGGCACGTGAGGAAGTCAAAGAGTATGCGCCGCGTATGATTACCTTTACGATCGCTAAAGATAAAATCCGGGAAGTCATTGGCGCTGGCGGTAAAGTCATTCGTGACATCTGCGAAACAACAGGTGCTAAAATAGACATTTCCGATGATGGAACGATTAATGTTTCAGGCCTGAGCGCTGATATTATTGACGCCGCTGAAAAGCGAATTCGGAGCATTACGGATGAACCTGAAGTGGGGATGATTTATAAAGGCAAAGTCGTTCGTATTGTGGACTTTGGTGCTTTTGTAAATTTCTTTGGTAGCCAAGATGGTCTTGTGCATATCAGTGAACTTGCTCCCCGGCGCGTTGAAAAAACGAGTGATGTTGTCAAAGAAGGCGACGAAGTCTTTGTCAAAGTCATTGATATGGATAATCGTGGGAAAATTCGCCTTAGCATGAAACAGGTGGATCAAGAGACAGGGAAAGAAGTAATCAGTAATCAGTAACCAGTTGTCAGTGATCAGTGTCATCCTGAACTTGTTTCAGGACCCCATGGCAATGAGATCTCGGAATAACTTCGGGATGACACTGGAGAGCGCGTGCGGATGACAAAAACCTGACCCCTGACTAACTGATCCCTGACCACTGACTACTAGACGGAGTAACTATTGAAATCACTTAATCCCATACGACTTTCTGGTCGAGAAGTTCTTCCCTTGGTTGAAGGGGGAAAAGGTATTTCCATTTCTAATGGAGAAAGTTCAGGCGCCTGGTCCGCTGCTGGCGGTGTTGGGACTTTTTCCGCTGTGAATGCGGATGCTCTCGATGCAGAGGGGAACCTTATTCCTATTACGTATAAGGGACAAACGCGCCGAGAACGTCATCGCGAGCTTGTGGCGTTCGGCATTCAAGGGGGCATTACCCAAGCAAAGATTGCTCATGAAAGGTCTAATGGCCAGGGGCGGCTCCATATGAATGTTCTCTGGGAGATGGCGGCGGTGGAGGAAATTCTTCATGGGGTTTTAGAAAAAGTGAGCCCCCTCATCCATGGCGTAACGTGTGGAGCAGGAATGCCCTACCGTGTTGCAGAAATAACGGCGAGTTATGGCCTTCATTACTATCCAATTGTCTCTTCCGGACGAGCGTTTCGAGCCCTGTGGAAGCGTGCTTATCATAAGTTTCCTGAATGGTTGGGGGCTGTTGTGTATGAAGATCCCTGGCGAGCAGGGGGGCACAATGGACTGAGTAACAGTGAAGATCCCGATAAGCCAGAAGATCCTTACCCGCGTGTTTTAGAACTCCGGAACGTTATGCGAGAATTTGGCCTTCATGATATCCCGATCATTATGGCTGGGAGTGTGTGGTATTTAAGAGAATGGACGGACTGGATTGATAATCCAGAGTTAGGCCCTATTGCTTTTCAGTTTGGAACGCGCCCTCTTTTAACGCAAGAGAGTCCTATTTCGGATGCCTGGAAAAAGCGCCTCTTAACTTTAAAGCCAGGAGATATCTATCTTAACCGGTTTAGTCCTACGGGCTTTTATTCATCTGCTGTTTCAAATCCTTTTCTGGATGAGCTCAAAGAGAGAAGCACCCATCAAGTAGCGTATTCCATCTCACCGGTGGGGGATCACACGGAAGGCTTTCCCGTTGGCGCGCGCGGTCGGCTTGTGTACTTGACAGCCCATGATAAGGAAATGGCGGAAGCATGGGTTAAAATGGGCTTTACGGAGGCTATGCGAACCCCCGATACAACCCTTATTTTCGTCACTCCTGAGAAATCAAATGAAATCTTAACGGATCAAATTAATTGTATGGGGTGTTTGAGCGCCTGCCTTTTTAGTAACTGGGCTCAAAATGAGGCAGGAACGACGGGACGCAAAGCAGACCCGCGGTCCTTTTGCATTCAAAAAACCCTTCAGGCGATTAGCCATAGTGACGAGGTGAATAACCAACTGATGTTTGCGGGCCATGCGGCGTATCGCTTTGCAGAAGACCCCTTCTATGAAGGGGGGCGCTTTATTCCTACGGTGAAAGAACTTGTTGAGCGCCTTCAAACAGGGGATTAGAAACTTCTGCACTGCGCATGTAGATCTGTGAAACCAGAGGTGTGCTGGATACGGCCTGTGTAATTCACCCCTAAATTATGCTGATAAAACACTTTGCCCTTAACAAATTTTAGGGCAATATGGTTGCGCACTGTGTTATATAATATGAGGAATTAAATTATGAGAGAAATAAAATTGATTACACCATTTATCATCCTTGCATCCCTTATTTGCGTGGATTCAGCTTCGGCGAAGAAGAGTGAGGGGGGGAGGGACGCAAGAATACTTGATGAGTTAGTTATTGAAGCTTCTGCAGAGTTATCTCAAGGTATGGAAGCACTTGCACTTGCTCTTCGTGCCGCTCAAGGCGATGAGCTAATGAGGAAAGTTCTTGTACTTGAAGTGATGCGAGATTTTCGAGGAGAAGAGGCTGCAATTACGCAAGCGGTGAAATTGAGTCGAAAAATGGATATGTCTATGCCGGTCAAGCTTACTATTGCCCTATTTAACGCTCGAGACGATAAGGAACTTAAGAATAAGTTAATTTGTAAAGCCGGACGAGATTTCCCTGGAATTAAAAACCGTCGAGAGATCATAAAGGCCGTGCGGGCGGCGAATTTGTTGCGTCGTTGCGAGACTCCACGTAGCTCAGCAATTCCCGTAGAAAAATTGGGTTCTAATGGAAGAACTGTGCGAAAATTACCCAAAGGAAATGGCTCAAAACCTCCATCTCCAAGCTCATTGGGAACTGCTAAAGACAACTAAGACCACTTATCAATCAAGTGGCAGACAAAACTGGGTTGCTTCGTCGCCTTCGGCTCCTCGCAATGACGCCAATTTCCGTCATTGCGAGCGAAGCAATCCAGAATATCCACCTATTGAATGCGAAATGGTATAAGTCTGGTGAGATGACAAAGCTATCCTTGGTGGATGTCCATTCAAGTCAGAGTTACTGTTTCTAAATATTCAGGCACTCTACACGTCCATCCAAATTTTTCCTGAATTTTCAACCTCAGCGCATCAGCTGGGAGGGGTTCTCCATGAGTGAGGAAAACCTCTTTTGGGGGGCGTTGAAAATGAGACAGCCACTCTAAAATCTCAGCAGAGTCTGCGTGGGCTGAGAGGGAGTCAGAAAGGACAATTTCTGCTCGCACGGGAATAAGCTCTCCATACATTTTAAGATGACGCGTGCCATGGATAAGGGCTTCCCCGCGTGTGCCCGCGGCTTGGAATCCTGTAAAAAGGACTGTATTTCTTTCATCAGAAACAAACGCTTTAAGGTGATGGACAACGCGCCCGCCCGTTGCCATCCCACTGGCTGAAATGATGACCTTGGGAATGCGTTTAAAATCTAACTGTTTTGACTCATCAGGTGTATTGATGATGTTCACGTCTCGGCACATTAAAAAACACTCAGAGGTGGGGAGGCGAAGTGTTTCGCCAAATTCACAGTATAGCTGGGTGACATCTCGTGCCATGGGGCTGTCGAGATAGATGGGAATATCAGGAATTTTCTTTTCATCTTTGAGCTGAGAAATAAGATAAACAATCACTTGTGCACGGCCTACTGCAAACGCCGGGATAAGGGTTACCCCGCCGCGATGGGTGGTTTTATTAATGATCTCTTCAAGCTCCTTTTTTGGATCAATCTTACTATGGACGCGATTTCCATAGGTTGATTCCAGGACGAGGTAATCAGTCTCTTTAACCTCTGCAGGAGGTTTCGTAATCAGGTCATGCGGTCGTCCTAGATCTCCTGTAAAGAGAAGAGTTGTCTTGTTTTGAGTGAGCCGTATCATTGAAGCCCCCAGGATATGGCCTGCAGGAATAAGGGTAAAGGTAAGGTCGTCACTCAGTCTTGTTTCTTGCCCAAAATCGAGGGTTGAGAAGTATTTCAAGCAAGCTTCTGCATCTTCTTTTGTATAGAGGGGAAGGGCAGGTTTGTGCTTTGAAAAGCCATGCTTGTTGGCAAAATGTGCATCTTCTTCTTGTAAATAGCCACTATCGGGGAGAAGAATGCGACAAAGCTCTTTTGTCCCGTGGCTACAGTATATTTTGCCTCGAAATCCGTGTTTGACAAGAAGAGGAAGGTATCCCGTATGGTCAATATGAGCATGGGTCAAAAGAACGGCTTGAATATGAGAGGGGTTAAAGGGCAGGGAGGCCCAGTTTCGAAGGCGTAGTTGTTTCAAGCCCTGGAAGAGTCCGCAATCAATCAATATCTTTGTCGTGTTTGTGGAGAGAAGATATTTTGAGCCCGTGACAGTCCCGGTTGCTCCGATAAATTGAAGGTTCATTTTTATTTTCCTCTAAAAAGAGTTGAAGATAGATGCAAGCTTTTCTAAGCGTGACAACCCTTTATCAAGAAACGCCATTGTTTTACTAAGATCAGGGCTATCGTCCTTAAGCCAAACTCTAAGAGTTAAGAGATAAAGGGTTGCAAGGCCTTGGATGCGTAAAAATCCTGTGATGCCACGGCTCTCAAGATGAGCAGCGTCCAAGATCCAGGTCATTGAGGCAAAGCCTTGAAAGACGATGGGAGGGGTATCCTCAGGTGTCAGGATCCATGACTCCCAAAAACTTTTTATAACAGGTTTATAAGGGTGTGCAGCATCAAAGCGGGCCATTAGGATGTCAAACAAGGCATCTTTAGGCGATAAATCCTCTGAAGAGTCTAGAGTTTTAAGCACCTTTTTATCGATTTTATGAAAGAGGTGAACCATGATATCCGCAGGCGAAGAAAATCTTTCATGAAACACATGTAGCGGAATTCTTGACGTGTTGGCGGCCTTTGCAAAGGAAAAATTCCTCCACCCTTCTTTTTCAATGACAGAAAGGCAGGCTTTAAATACTTTTTCTTTTGAGGGGTGATGCGGAGGAGAGTCTGTATTTTTTGCCAACTCAGGCTTCTCCATAGGTATCCATCATTGCCGCCATCAGCGCTTCTTCAGGTGTTTTTCCGCCCCATAAAACAAATTGAAGGGCAGGGTATAGGCGGTCACATTCGTGAGACGTGGTCGTGATGATTTCTTCAATTTGTTCTAGGGTGGGAGTTGGATTGCCTCGTAATGTTAAGGTATATCGAAACACAGGGATTTCTTCTTCTGGTGCAATTTCAAAGTGGCCGAGCCAAATTTTGGGATTTATCAAAGAGAGAAGGGTTGCTATATGATCACGCTTGTTTGTGGGGACCTTAAGATCCATGAAAGAGGTGAACATAAGGCATTCTAAGTCTTCTTTCCAAAGGACGAAAAGACGATAATTGCACCATCTGCCCTCGCTATCTGTGGCAATTTCAGACTCATTTAAATAGTCATACTCCCAGCCACATTGGAAAAAAAACTCTTCTACAATACTTAGGGGAGAAAAATAAGAAAAATCAGTTTCAGTTGGTTTTATGTGCATGCTTAAGACTCATTTCGTGTTAACCTTAAGGAATCTTATCTACAAGCTTGATAAAATGCATTATAAAAATTTTTGCTTGTTCTTTACAAAGAGTGTTAGAACAAAAGAATATAAAGATAGGTAGGTGCACATGCGTTTTTGGAGTATGCTTTTCTTCACGTCCTTTCTAAGTCCCGTCAATGCAAAGATGGGTGTGCCTGAGATAATGGATGTGTCTGACACTAAAAAATCTCCTGCTGCAATTGCGGGAATTATTCCTTCTATGCGAAGTGATAACGACAAATCTACGGCTGTTCCCCTGGGAGAAGGTGCTATTCCTTCTATGCGAGAGATGTACGACAAGACGTCATCTGTTTCTTTAATAGCAGCGGAGAGGTCTAAAACCCCAGCAGCAAATACCCCGGGGGGTGGGGTGCCGCGCTTAAGGGAAGAACTTCGGCCTTCTCCCCCTGAAGAACTTCCTTGGTGGGAAAAGTGGTGGGAAGCGGTTGTAGCCTTTTTTTGTGAGACGAAGGAGACATCTCAGTGATCCAATCACTTCAGTCGATTTTATGAAAATTAGTGTTTATCTTTTCTGCCACAAGCCCCCAATACAAGAGCACAAGACGTCCTGTCACGCCAGGATGGCATCCCCCACCAGTTTCTATATTATCTGCGAGTAACATAGCATACCTAAGCATGACATCAAGATCACCAGAGGCGAGAGTGTGTTGAGCGATCGTATGAACACGAGAGAGTACATCGTTCAAATCTACTTCGGTTTCTGCATCGACAGGGGTTGTCGAAAATTCACGAATCTTGGCAAAAATAGCAGCAATGCTTTTATGGTTTAATCCATGAGAAGGGTCTTCTGCAAAGGCCATTACTGTAGTCTCTATTCTATCTAAGGGGACAGAGCCAGTATATGGAATTCCTAAGTGAGCTTCTGCTAAAGTTATAATACTTAGATAGTGAGAACGAGCGAAAGTACTGGTCATTGCATGAACGTCACTCTCAGAGCGAATAGTATGCGCTGCACTTTTGATTATTTCGTATAGAGCCGTATGCTCTGGCGAGAGAGCTGGTGGTGTGGGGATTCCAGCTGCAATGGGCGGCTGTGACCGTAGAGCAGAACTGGAACGGGCAATGGCAGCGTCATTAGAAGTATCGGGCTGTTGTTGTACAGTAGAAGTATGAGCAGCAGCAGTAACTGTAGTAGGATCACCCTCTTGCCCTAGCATCGCCTCTGCCGACTGATTTAAAAGGAAAAGAGCACTTGCACTTGCTAAAAGAAATTTTGTTAGATTTGTCTTTATAATCATTTTTTTACCACAACATATAAATTAACGTATTACTATATATTATTACTATATATAACTATTTTTTTTAAATATCAAGTAAGAATCATCAGAGTAAATTAAGGGGATCTTTCTCGTAGTTTTTCGGCAGCTACGTCATCTTCCAACCACTCTTTATTGGTTAACAAATATTGTTTTTGAAAGTCAGCAACTGCACGGTCAGGCGCGCCCTTGATAAGATCTACTCCCCTAAAGAGAATCCCTAGAAAAGGAACGTCAAGTTTTTTACATGTCTCTTCCACATCTTGAAGATAGTCCTGTCGATCATCAATGAGAACAATTTGCGTAGGCCTTTGGGCCTCAACAAAAGTAGCAACTACATCTCCTTTTGTAGTAGCTCCTGTCATAAAAATACCGTGATAAAACGTTGCAGGAGAAGAAGATTTTTCCCCACAAACAAGCGTATGTTCAAAAGTCCCCTTAAAGGCGGGGGTAAAAAAAAGGCCTTTTTGCGTCAACTCGTCATACCTCCACTTTTCCATGCTTGGGAGATCCCCAAAGGATCCTGTTTCGATTTTTGTCAGCGCATAGACGGAGTATTTTTCTTTTAAGCTACGAAGCAACTGTGACCAGCCTTCCGACACCAACATTATTTTTCTCTGCAACCGCCAATGAGAAAGAATAATGTCAAAGTTTTCAATCTCCTCTCGATTCTTTTTCAACTCATCAATAAAATCACGGTAAGGGCTTGAGGCATGAAAACATTTTGATTGGGGCGTAATAAGGGTATCGTCCACATCCACAAAAATAACGGTCCCCTCTTCAAGAGAGGAAAGAGCCTCTTGAATTTCAGAAGTAGTGTATAGAGTCATAATGTGCCCCATACTCTGTGAGGTTGAAAAAACGCTTAATAAAGCCATCCAGAAAATTCCCCTTTAATTTTCTTCATAATACCTTACGTCTTATTTTTTGCAACGTCTGCGAGGTCCGCCAATGGCCAGCGAGGACGAGGTGCAAAGTCTAGAGCACCAATTAACCCTTTTTTGAATCGTTCAATCCCTGCCCAGGCAATCATAGCGCCATTATCTGTACACAAATTGATGGGCGGCGTAACAACAGCAATGCCTTTTTCTGTAGCCCATCGAGAAAGGCGTGTCTTGAAATATTGGTTTGCCGCCACCCCCCCCCCGATCACAAGGGTCGTAATGTTCGGCTGTTTTGAAAGAGCCATAGTCAAGGCATGAGAACAACGATCCGTTAAAATCTCCCCAATGGTTTTTTGCAGTGAGGCGCAAAAGTCTGCTTGAAACGTCGGGGATGTGGAATCATTTTCTAAAATGACCTTGCGCGCTGCCGTTTTGAGCCCGGAAAAAGAAAATGAACACCCAGCTTGCCCCTTCAGCGGTTGGGGAAGAGAAAAAGCCTCTGGATTTCCTTTAAGAGCCACCTGCTCAATGAGAGGGCCGCCTGGATAAGGATGCCCCAAAAGACGCGCTGTTTTATCCAAGCATTCCCCTAACGCATCATCAAGAGTCCCCCCTAAGTAAGTATAGACTCCCACATCTTCAACACTTAAAAATTGGCAGTGGCCTCCGGATACCAGCAGTAAAAGATACGGAAAAGGGACCTCATGGGTAAGACGGACCGTCAACGCATGGGCTTCCAAATGATTGACGGGAATAAAGGGAATATTTTTTGCAAGACAAAGGCCTTTTGCCATCATAACCCCTACAATGACCCCTCCAATAAGGCCTGGCCCCCCTGCTACTGCAATGCCGTCAAGGTCCTCAAGAGAAACCTGAGCTTCCTTCAACGCACCCTCAACGATAAACTCAAGGTGATTCAAATGCGCCCGTGCCGCAATTTCTGGGACAACGCCCCCAAAAGATCGGTGATCCGCAATCTGAGATGAAACAATGTTTGACAGAATTTTCTTCTCCCCCGTTACACAGGAGGCTGCCGTTTCATCGCAACTTGTCTCTATTCCTAAAATAAGCATGATGTCTCACTAATAATTTATAAACTTTATGATTGCACGCTTTTTTAAGATCAGTCATGATAACGGCGCTTTTATACCACATTAAGAAGGGCAAACGCATGAGCTATAGACCAAGCGAAACAGAACCTTATATGAGTCCCCTCCAGCTAGACTATTTTCGTGAAAAACTCATAAAATGGCGAAGCGATCTTCAAAGAGAGTCCATAGAAACGTTGCATCATATGCAAGAAGAATCCGTAAGCGAGGCGGATGTTAATGATCGCGCCTCAACAGAAACAGATCGCTCTTTTGAACTCAGAACCCGCGATCGGGAAAGAAAACTAATTCTTAAGATCAATCAAGCACTTGAGCGTCTTGACAATGGTACCTATGGGTACTGCGAAGAAACAGGTGTCCCCATTGGAGTTGCTCGCTTAGAGGCCCGCCCTATTGCGACTTTATGTCTTGAAGCCCAAGAACGCCATGAACGGCTAGAAAAAACCCACCGAGAGGAGCTAGAGTAGCATACGTGCACTCTCCAGGGATCTTTCTGACTTTCCTGTCCTACTGTCTTCCTTTCTTTCTACTCATAACTTTAATGGTCATTTCCTTAAAGGATATTAGAGAAAGGATTATCCCTGATGTAGGGCTCCTTATTCTGGCCCTTTTAGGCCTTTTACATTGCGGTCTTTCCCATAGCCTAAGCGTGGTGATTCTAGGAGGAATCAGCTACGGCCTTTATAAACTTTATCCTCTTCTCAAAGGTCAAGAAGGACTTGGTTTTGGGGATGTAAAGATGATGGCGTGTTGTGGTGTATGGCTCCCCCCGTCTGATATTCCCCTCTTCTTCATTATCGGGGGCAGTGGAGGACTCTTATTTGCCATTGTGTGGCGTTTGCTTTACAAAAGGGCTCGGTTTCCCTTAGGGCCAGCCCTTGCTTTAGCCCTTGGATTCTGTATATTTGGAAAACCCCTTTTTAGTTAAGGATATAAAAATGAACCAAACCTTTTCAGGACCACATCTTGATCCAGCCGCAGGTGGCAAACCCACATCCCTTGTTGTACTCCTCCACGGTTATGGCGCTGATGGAGAGGACTTGCTTTTTTTAGGGAAAACATGGGCATCCTTACTTCCAAACACTCTCTTTATTGCCCCTCATGGCCCCATGCTCTGCGAAGGAAATCCTTTTGGAAAACAATGGTTTAGCTTAAGGGACTTTGACCACACACGGATGTTCAAAGAAATTCAAACAATCACACCTGCCTTGAATCGTTATCTGGATGGGCTGTTGAAAGTCTATGAATTGCCTCCCGAAAAAATCGCTTTAGTAGGATTTTCCCAAGGGGCGATGCTTGCACTTCACCTGGCTCTTAACAGACCTCAATGTGGCGGTGTTGTCGCCTATTCAGGAACTTTTTTAGAGGATCCGTCAGCATTAAAAGTCGCACGTCCCCCTATCCTTTTAATCCATGGGACTGAAGATGATGTGCTTCCCTCAAGCTTTTCCGAAAAAGCAGAGGCCCGCTTAAAAACGCTGGGAGTCCCTGTTACTCTTTCCCTTCTGCCGGGCCTTGAGCATAGCATTGACGAAAGAGGCCTTGGGGTGGGTGGCGCTTTTCTTAAAGATCATCTTTATTAAACCAACAAAACAAAACCGGTACTTGCCTATAAATTTGAGCGGATTTCTCTAAGGCTTGCGTAAAGCTTCTTAATTTTTCTTCGTCTCTCCCAAAAGGAGATTCAGGAAAGCGTAGCTCACTAAGTATTCATAACCTGCTGCTAGAGAAGAAATTTCCGCCTTTGTTTTATTAAGCTGTTCTTGAACGAGATCGACGATGGAGATCAACCCAACGTCATAGCTTGCTTGGGCCAACTCCAACGCTTTCACGTTGTTTAAAAAGAGCTCCTTAGTCACACCAATATTCTGATAGGAACTTTGCACACTGTTCCATGCTATACGTACATCGCGCAGAATTCTATTCTCCTTTGCCCGCAAATCCATTTCTAATGTTTTCATTTCAGAAAGTTTTTGTCTAGCATCAGCTGTGAGTCTTCCGCCCGTATAAAGAGGAACGTCAAGGGCCACGCCAACAACAGCATAGGATGATTCTAATTCGCTTTTTTTGCGCAGAGGATTTTGCCCCGCATACCCTATGGCATTTACCGTGGGGTAATGCTCAGCTACAGCTGCTTCATACTTGAATTTCTTCTCCGTTAGTTCTGATCGGAGGGAGACAAGATCTGGATTTTGTTTTTTTGCAGTTTCCTCAGCAAGATGCAAGGTTTCGTTCGGGGGGATTAGTGTTATATGATGAGAAAGATCAAAGTGCATCAGTTCCCCATACCCTAAGGCTTGAGAGAGTTCTGCCCGAGCATTCTCTAAATCATTTTGCGCCTTCAGCACAAGAAGCTTTGCATCATCAACACTTTGGGTTGCAATATCAACGTCAAAGGCAGCTTTTAATTTTTCGTGAGCAAGCAGTTGAATTTTCTCTAGCAAAGTCAGGCGTACTTTCAGCGTTTCCGTAGCTACTTTGACAATTTGTTCAGCTAGCAGTGTATTGTAATAAGCACGAGTAACGTCAAAACGCACGCGATCACGGACAGAAAGGGATTTAGCCAGTCGCGCATCTACCTTCGAGTCTGCAGCGCTTACGATGCTAGGGGTGCGTCCAAAGTCCGTTAGCATCTGGTTGACGCCTAGGCCCACGGATCCTCGTTTAAGAATAAGCGGATTCGTCAGGGGGTTTGAAGGATCCCCTAAAGCGGTAACACGCGTATTCTTGCCCGTACACGCGCCAACAGCGCTTCCTCCCACTTGAGGATAATAGGTGGAAAGTGCAGAGTCGACTTCTTGTCGACTGGCCTCAACACTGTGCTGAGCCGCGAGGATATCTGGGTGTTGGGCGAGTGCAATCTCTTGCGCTTGCTGCAAGGTAAGAGAATGGGTGCAAGGGGCTCCATAACTGACGTTACCTATCATAAGGATGATGCACGACAGTATTACATGAGCACGCCTCTGGTAAATGGCAAGACAGGTCGCTGGAATCAGAAAAATCGTCACAATCACAGAAACACTCAACCCTCCTATAATGACGCGTGCAAGGGGAGCATAGGTTTCGCTCCCTTCACTAAGCCCCAATGACATAGGAAAAAGGGCCACAATTGTTGCGCACGATGTCATTAAGATTGGCCGCAGTCTTACTCTGCAGGCATGAATAACGGCCTCCTTCAGGGGGAAGCCTTCTTTTAATGAACGATGGGTAAATTCCACAATCAAAATTGAATTGGAAACGGTGATGCCAATCATCATGAGTGTGCCCATTAGGGAGATAATATTGAGTGTTGTACCAGTGAGGAAGAGAGTAAAAATAACACCACTCAGCCCCGGAAGAATAGCGAGCAAAATAATAAAAGGATCGATAAAGGATTTAAATTGTGCCACCAGAACTAGATACACCAGCAAGACAGAAAGGCACAATCCCATGCCAAAACTTTTGAAGGAAGAGTGCATACTCTCCACTAACCCACGTACTTGAACGGAAATATTGTGAGGAATCTCGATTTCTTTAAGAACCCTATTGATCTGGGCTGAGACGGGCCCTAAATCTTCCCCCCTTGGAGACACATAAATGTCAATGACACGTTGCAGTTGATAGTGTGTGATAACCGTTGGAGACACAAATGATTTGATTCTCGCCACTGCATCCAAATAAACGGTATTTTTTCCAGCAGCCGAGCGGATGGGAATACTTTTTAGATCCTGCAATGTTTTCACAGTCCCTTCCGGATATTGTACGGTTAAAAAATAGTCATTCCCACTTTGGGGATCGATCCAATAGTTGGGGGCGATCATTTGATTGGATGTTAGAGAAGTAATGACAGTGTTAATAATTTCTTGCGGGCTTACGCCCAATTCACTGGCATATTCCCGATTGATATCAAGCATGAGCGAGGGTGCGTCCATATCTTGAGGGATAAAAACGTCTCTGACACTGCTCAGTGTGTTCACTTTAGCAGCGATGAGAGCTGCTATTTTATGGGCTGCCTTCAGGTCAAAACTAGAGATCTGAATATCAATGGGAGCTGGAGCTCCCTGACTGAGGGTCGCTTCCACAAGGCCGCCAGATTGAAAATAGGCCTTGAGGTGTGGCAACTCTTGATGAAGAACAGGACTTATCCGTGAAATCAAGTGTGCCGTACTCTCTTTGCGGTGCGGGCTTAGATTGACCTGAATAAAGGCGGTATGGGAGGCGGAATTGCTGGTATAAAGGGCCGTAAAATCAGGAGTAATGCCACTGTTTGAAATGATCATGTCAACATCGTTGTCCGCCATTCGGCGGATGATATTTTCAACCTTTTGAACGTCTTTTGCCGTTACTTCTACGCGCGTTCCAGTTGGGGCTTTTATGTTGACAATAAAGAAGCCAGAATCAGTGGTCGGAAAATAAGAAATGCCAATAAAGGGAATTAGCCCAAAAGTCAGAAATATCATTCCCAGCAGGATTATTAGTATCCGCTTTGGCAGCTTCAGAGTATGATTGACCTGCTTTTCATAATAAGCAAGAAGGTTCTCAAATTTTCGCTCAAATGTGAATCGATTTATCATGTGGGCTGACTCGTTCTTGCTTTGAGGAAGGTGGCGCAAAAAAGAGGAACAACAGTCATGGCCACAATATAGGACACAAAAAGCGCAATGATCGCTGATAACGCCAGAGCACTAAAGAGATATTTACTAACCCCATAGAGAAGCACAACGGGAAAGAACACGATACTTGTAGTCAGTGTTGCGGAAAGAACGGGCAAGGCCACTTCGCACCCCCCCTTTTCAGCCGCAACTTTCGGAGATTCTCCCTGTTCCAAATGGCGATATATATTTTCCAAGACAATCACGGAATTATCAATAAGACGCGAAAAAGAGAGAGCCAATCCCCCCAAGATCATAGTATTGATTGAGTTATCTCCAAGGGCCAAAATCGCAAACGTTCCAAGAACCGAAAGGGGGATCGAGAAAAAGGTAGCGATTGTGGCCCTAAGACTTCCCAAAAAAACAAAGATCATAACTGCAGTCATGCCAAGGCCGATGGCCCCCTCAGAGATCAAGCTTTTAATAGAATTTTTAATAAATAGCGATTGATCAAAAACAACTTTTGTAATCAATTGTGCGGGCACATCCACAAGGCTGGACAAAACCTTTTTGACCCCATCAACGATTGCAATTGTGTTGGAGTCCCCCCCTTGCTTAAGCACAGGAAGATACACGGATGGGTTGCCGTCGACCTGCACAATCGTTGTTTGAATTTGGGCTGCATCTTGAGCATATCCTACATCTTTAACCATTGCGGATGAAGTTCCTATTGTTTTGAGAGGAACTCGATTGAGCTCATCAATTGAGGTTTGATTATTGCTGAACAAATTGTAGTAAATTTGACCCAAGTAGGTAAAGCCAACGGGTAAAATAAGATTTGATTCATTGATGGTACGCACCACATCCATAGCACTCAATTGATAGGACCGCAATTTTATGGGATCAACGTAGACCATAATTTGCCTATATTTTCCCCCAAACGGTAGCGGCACCGAAGCTCCGGAAACGGTTGCGACTTGATCTCGTACGCTAAACTGTCCCACATCTCGCAGGGTTGCTTGATCCAACGTGTTAGCCTTAAGGCTAACAAGACAAACAGGAAGACCAGAAGCATCAAATTTAAGAACAATGGGCGGCAACGTGCCCACGGGTAAGCGCGCAAGATTTGCCATAGCAAGATTAGCGATATTAGCAGCAGCGGAATCTGCATCTGTTCCTGGTTGGAAGAAAATTTTAATAAGGCTCACGCCGGATAATGAGCGTGATTCAATGTGATCAATATTGTTTCCCAGCGTAAAAAATCTCTCAAACCTTTCTGTAATCGTCGTTTCAATTTGCTCCGGAGGCATTCCATTGTAAAAGGTTGCAACCATAACAACGGGAAGGTTAATTTTCGGAAAAAGATCAACCGGCAAGCGCACAATGCCAACGATGCCAAGAACGCAGACAATGAAGCAGGAAACAATGATAAAATAGGGATAGGCGATGGAAAAACGGGGCATTTATGTCGCGTTTATCAGTTTTGGTGTTATTTTCATGCCCACAGAAAGCGCACTTCTATTTCCAAAAACGCAAACGTCTCCGTCTTCAAGACCTCCTGTTATTTCAACCATAGAGGGCGTCTGCAGCCCAAGGGTTAGGGAACGTTCTTGGATTTCATCATTCTTGTTAACACACCATGCGTTTGGCACAGATGACATTTCAACGGCTTGAGGGGGAAGTGCCAAAACATTTTTTTTCTCCCTCAAACCAAATGTGACAGAAGCATACATTCCGGGCGCCAGATTCAAAGCAGCTGTATTATACACATCAACCTGTGTTTCCATGGTTCGCGTATCCGTACTAACGCGTTTTGCAATACGTGAAACGCTTGCTTTCACGTGTTTATCTGTTGAAAGGATGTGTACATCCACAGGATCTCCTGGATTTACAAAGGAAAGGGAAGATTCCGGCACCGGAAAAGTGAGACGAAATTTTTGATTGTCCGCAACGTGCACAATAGGAATTGCTTGCGTATTTGTATCCGTTCCCTGTTGAATCATTGCGCCTTCATCCACAAAACGTTGAGTAATCACTCCATCAAAAGGGGCCGTGATGATTGAGTAATTATACATCGTCTGCGCATGCCGAACATTGGCTTTTGCAATTCTATAGGCTTCCGTTATTTTATCCACATCTTCCTGGGCGATGAGTTCGGGATGCTTTTTGCTGATGTTGGTAAGACGTGTGAAGTCAAGTTTTGCTTGCACTAACGTGGCCTTATCCCTTGCAAGGATATCTGCAAGTTCTGGAACATCAAGAATGGCCAGGACTTCCCCAGCTTTTACCTGATCGCCAATATCGACCCTGATTTCTTTTAAGTATCCAGGAACTTTTGCATACAGAGTCGCTTCCGTAAAAGGCACAAGTTCAGCACTTAATGTCATCATTTGGGAAAGGTTGGTGCGAACAACTTTAGAAACGGCAACGACTTTTGTTCTTTCTTTTTCTGTTCCTTTTTTATTTAATTGAACCATTGCAATTACAATAAAAATTGCAAATATAGACACTACATAAATAAAATTTTTTTTCATATTATTATTATTTTTAGAATATTTTTTATATGATCGTATAAACTCATGCGAATGTCTAGAGCAAAGAAATTAATCAAAGAAATCAAAAAAAATTTTCAAAATACAGACGTTTTCTTGGCTTTAGAAAGAGTGGAACTTGCTGTTATTTTTTCATTTTTTAGAAAGAATTGTGATTTCTCTACCAATCCCATTCTAACCCTAAAAAGGCGATAAGGTCTTTTGCGCCACTCACAGTATGACCCGCACTAAGCAACACAGCCAGTTCTTTTGTAAAATAATATTGCCCTCCCGCATTAAGGATAAACCTATGGCCTGTCGTCACAGATGTTCTTTCTGAGTAATAGCATTCAACCCCTAAAAGAAGCTCTTTCGTCACATTATATCTTATTTTGCCCCCCCCGTAAAAATGGTTAAACTTATTAGGCGCAGGATTAATCCCATACCCTCCACCCACATCGACTATCCATGCCCCCCAAGTTTTTTGACCCCAAAGAGGAATATGCCCATATGTTTTTCCATTTCCTAAATTTCGACGAGCATCTCCTGTGGGTAACACTACAATGGGCGAAAAAGAAAGTTTAATCTCTTCTTGAGGAAGGTTAACCAAAAGAATTCGAGATCCTGTCGTCACGTCTCCAAGGCCTGTGCTTCTTGAATTCCCTGGTTGCACGTGTTTAGGATTATGAGTGTTTATAGGAAAATTTACGAAAAAATCAAAACGAGGATGAACCCCATATCTCCCCGCAAGAGCGGGGCCTTGTATGAATGTTGCGCTAGCGGAAGAACTCATCCTCGTAAGAATATAGAAGTTTCCCTGCTGATACGGCACCGGAGCGGCTGTATTCGTCAAAAAAGGAGGCTCACCCTCTAGAGGCGGAGCTTTTAGAGGGGGAGAGACGAGGAGACTCAAAACAAAAAGCATAACCCATCGTAGAAGGTGCTTCATTTTCAAGTATTTAATGAACTGTTTGCTCTTGAGCGACCTGGCGCTGGTAGAGATCTGCAAAGTCAACTGGGGTTAAAAGAAGAGCTGGATATCCCCCTTCTTGGGTTATTGTTGCAACAATGTTGCGGGCAAATGGGAAAAGAAGGCGTGGGCATTCAATCATCAAAATAGGGCGGAGGTATTCCTCCGGAACTTCCTTCCCAATTGTAAAGACGCCCGCATAATCAAGTTCGAGTAAAAATACTTTCTTGTCCTTACGCTTCGCCTCAGCTTGAATGTGGAGAGAGACCTCAAAAGACCGTTCTTCTAAGTTATTAGCTTGTGCCTCAATGTGGATAGAAATCGAAGGAGCTTCCTCTTTTGATGTAATATTAGAAAGAGCTGACGGATTTTCAAAGGAAAGATCCTTGATATATTGGGCATTGACAGAAAGAGGAGCTTGCCCTTCCTGAGTTGGCGTTGCTTCTTTACTATTTGTTTTTTTTGCCATTTTTTTTTCCTTTCAAAACGATTTCATCGGACACTACCGCATTTAGGAGTGACCAAACAAGGGTTAGAAACATCTTTATTTCCTTACATTAAATAAAATTTAACATATTTTTGTTATAAAAAGAAGACAATAGACTTGGAGGTGGCATGAAAGCCCTTTATTTTGAGACAATCACCCTTGTGGAGCGGCTACACCATCTTCTTTTGGATATGATAAAGATCGAACTCGATCGTTTGCGTATCTTTGATATTAATAATGTCCAATGTTTTATTTTGTACAATGTGGGCAAAAAGGAAATGACGGTGGGAGAAATCTCGAACCGAGGGTATTATTTAGGATCCAATGTATCTTATAACCTCAAGAAACTTGTTGAACATGGATATTTTATTCAAGAAAGAGCCAGCCATGATAAACGAGCAAGCAAAATTCGTCTTTCAGACAAAGGGCTGAAACTGTACGATAAGGTGGATAAAATCTTTATGCAACAAGCAGTCAATTTGAAATATAATGGAGTTACGGATCAAAATTTAACCGAGACGCTGAAACTTCTTCGTAAGCTTGAATCCTACTGGAATTTCATTATTAATCATGGATTAGTGGAGTAAGGTCTTTTTCCGTAATTATTCACCATATCTACCCTCTGGAGCCATCCTTGGGCTTGCTCTTCTTGTTTCCGACTTACAAATCCTTCATTTTCGAAGAAAATATTAGGATTTATTGATAGGGGATCTTTCCTTCATCGACGAGATCCTCGATCAAGAAGCCCTAGAATTTGGCTTGTGCAACCTTTCCTCTTTTTGACAGCAAAAAAAGGCTATGGTATGAGAGGATATGATTGATCAACAGACGTTAAAAATACTTTTATCTGCGTATCAAGATGTAGGCGTGGATGAAGTCATTAGTGCTACACCTCAGAATCGTTTTTTTGAAATTGAAGACACGTTTAACACGCCTATCCTTCCTAAAGAAACCAAAAGAGTGCAGAGTAATACCCCACCGCTTCTATCCCCAAAAGTTGTTCATCAAACGGCGTCTACGACAGCTCACTCAGCCCAAACCTTGGAGGAGCTTAAGGCAGCTTTGATGGTTTTCGAAGGATGTGCCTTAAAATATACGGCGCTTAACCTTGTTTTTGGGGATGGTAATCCTCAGGCGCGGGTGATGCTCATTGGAGAAGCCCCCGGAGCAGATGAGGACCGACAAGGGTTGCCCTTTGTGGGACAAAGTGGTCAGCTTCTTGATAAAGCCTTGGCAGCAATTGGGCTTACGCGACAAAACTTTTATATTACTAATATTATTCCCTGGCGTCCTCCGGGGAATCGCCAACCCACACCTCAAGAGACTGAACAATGTTTACCTTTTGTGAGAAGGCATATCGACCTTGTGAATCCTGATTTTCTGATTTTGGTGGGAGGGACAGCGACAAAAACCCTTCTTGGAGGACGAGATGGGATTATGCGTTTGCGTGGGGCATGGAAAGATTATACGTCGGAAGCTGGCAAAAAGATGAAGGTGATTGCGGTTTTCCATCCCGCTTATCTCCTCCGTTCTCCTGGTCAAAAACGTGAGTTTTGGATTGATCTAATTAAAATCAAGCATACGCTACGTGAGGCAGGTGTGGATATGATGGTCGGGTTGTAACGACATGGTTATAAAGAGATATTAGGGGGTTGAGGTCGTTGCATTCTTACCAACGGCTCTTCCTTCAAACAAGTCTTGATCTGGATTATAAGGTAGGCTGAAGTCTCCGATATTCTTAAAGCCAATCGATACGAGCAAGAGGGTTTCGGGCTTTAGGTCTCGCGCAACAAAGTATTGACGTTGAATGGAGACGCCAAAGGTAAAACAATCATCTCGGTAGGTTAGGCCAATTCCTCTTGAAAGAGCGCCATCTTCTCCTTTTTTGGGATTCAAATCTTGCAAGAGCATTGCTGTAAAAGTTAAAGTTTTTGTAAATTGAGAACTAAAGGTTAGATTGATTTGATCAAAGTTTCTTTGTGCGACCAATCTTGCTTTTTTATTAATAAGAACATAAGTTCCTGAAAGTTTTGCAATAGAAGGGCCGATGGCACCACCGACTTCCGAGACAAGCGGAGAAAATGATTTTTCTTCCAAACGAAACCGATAATTTACCGTCAGGTCTTTCCAGGGACTGGCCTCAAGACGTCCAATATAATCAGAAAAACCATTTCGTAGTCCTTGAATGGTATCTATTGCATTGTTTTTTCTTGCAAAAGAATAATTTTGTCCTAAAAAGAGCCCTACATCCCCTAAAAGTTTCCCTGTTGTCAAAACTTGCCCCCCATAAACTGCTCTACTTCCCGTATCAATGAGGTCATATCCAGGATATCGATCTGCACTGAAAAGGTTTAAATCGTTAAAGGTGAAATCTATGCTGTCGATATTGGGAATACGATTGGCTGCTATGCCTATTTCTTGTGCTGGTGCACCAATAAGTTGCCCTATAGGTTGCACAATAATACTTTGTTTTTTCCAAGTGTTTGTTACAAAAGGCCACGCCCAATTGGCGCCTGCTTGAGGAAAGAATCGTGCCCCTCCTTTCTTTGGTGGTATAACGAGGGGGGAGGAATTTGTTACATTAAGCTTACTTTGTGTTGTCAAAAGTGGGGGAGAGTTTGTTACATTGTAAAGGTCACCCCGTGTTGAGCCAAACACAGTAAACACTTGCCCTATTGGCAATGTCCACGGACGTTGCCAGCCAATGTCTCCAATCGCACGCTGCATATACGTTCCTTTGGATCGGGAGAGATTTAAAAGGTTTCCGTCAAACGTAAAACGTCCGCCTAAAGGGTCAACATCAGAGTAGGCTTGATAGTCTACGAGAGGGAGAGCTATCGGAATATAATCCTGATTGTCTGTTGTGCGTAATCCTTGAAAATACAGTGCAGTAGCTGAAGCATAATCCCGCGGGTTTATAAATCCTTCTAAAACTCCTTTTGACATTAAGGTAGGGGATGATTGCCAGCGCTGTACCCCATATTTACGAAAATAGGTTTTATCACTGACCCATCCTCCTTCTCCTTTGACACGCCATATGTCTGTTAAATTAAAGGCTCCCTTACCAAAAGCATGGCCTCTATAGTTAGGAATTGTATAGAGAAGTGCAGCCGCAGCTTTCTTAGCCTGTATCGATTGTGTATACTTTGTAATACTTCCTTCAAGTTTGTAAAAGCCATTCCCAAAGGCTTGACGGTAGTTTCCAGAAAGATAGGGGCCTTGATTTGCTAAATAGGCTGGAGTTAAAGTTAAATCTTTATCCCTTGAAAGAGCAATGTAATAAGGAACTTCTGTAATGAAGCCTAAATCAGAGCTATAGCGGGGTTGAGGAATTAAAAACCCAGTCCTTCGTTCAAGAGGTTGCGTTGCATAGGGAAGGTAGAAAAGGGGGGTGTCTAAAATGCGAAGCTGAGCATCTGTAAAATGAATATCGTTACTTACCTCATCCTTAATCGCTCTTTTAGCATTGAGCTGCCAGGTGGGAGGTTTGTCCCCGCAAAGCTTACAAGGCGTATAAACAGCTTGATCAAATTCTTCTCGATCTTCAAATTTGCGGCTTTCAAGCGCGGCTAACTTGGAATCATCTTCTAAAAGAGCGCGGAGTCCAAGGAGGATGCCTTCCTTCATATCTCCCGTTAACTCCATGTATTCACCCCAGTAAATATCTCCCTCAGCTTCACGCATGCGTACATGACCTGAGGCTGTTATGAGATCAGCTTGTTCGTTATAGGTCACATAATCAGCTTCTAGAGTTGTTCCTTCATAATTAAACTCCACATGTCCTTTCAAAATTAAAATGCCAAGTTCACGGTCATAGGTTTGACTATCGGCATAATAAAGAACAGGCTTGTTTTCATCGATGGAGATGTTTTTAAGCCCAAAAAGAGGGGTAATCAAAAGGCAGCTCACAAGAAGATAAAAAAGTGTGATTTGAATTGGAAAAGTTTTTTTCAGATTTGTTATTGTTAAATTCATGTCTCACCCATCCTCTTGATTAAAGACTAAGACAGACCCTATCATGAGAGTAAGAAGAGGAGGAAGCCAGGCCGCCATAAGAGGTGATAATTTTCCTGATGCTCCAAGAGAAAACATAACATCCTTAAAAATATACAGCAGAAATCCACAACTCAAGCCTATTAAAAGCATGATAATGGTTTTTCCGTACGCGCGAGGGCGGCAAGAGAAAGCTGCCGCAAGATAGATCATTGCCCCAAACCAAGCCGAGCTAGCTAATAAGGAATGCCAATACATTTGATATCTCAGGCTCCTGAGGCCCGATGCATCTAGAAGAGCAATGTAAGAGGGTAATTTCCAAAAAGAATAAATGTTTCTCTTGAACAACTTCATTTTTTTTATTTTTGCTTGCGTGAACGACGTTTGTATTTTCTTGAGAGAAAAGTGTTGGGGCGCTTTTCCTGCGGGCATATCCCATCCATCCTTAAGTTCAAGGTGCCCGTCTCGAATGTAGGCTATCTTAGCGTTAATACGCTCAATAAATTTATTTTTGGAGGAGAGAATTATAACGTTTAAGTCTTTAAACTCTAAATTTTTTAAATCAATTTGGCTTGATCTATAAATGACTTGGTGATGCCCAACTTTCTCACTTAGCCACACACCGGTTGGCTCAATATTGATCTCTTCTTTTGTATTAGATAGATATTTTTTTTCAAGATTTTCATAGCGGGTCAACATCATACTGGAGAGAGAATTAAAAACCGTTAGTTCAAGACCCCCTATAAAAAGAGCCGTTAAGCTTATAGGCAAAATAAGGCGCCATAAAGAAATACCCGTTGCCCTGAAAATAACAAGTTCAGAGGAGCGGTTCATCCGCCAAAAAACAAAGAGTGCAGAAATAAAAATTAAAAAAGGAAAGGCTTGCTCTAAAAGATGAGGAATACGTAGAAAAACCATGTGTAACTTGATGGAAGAATCAATGTCTTTCATTCCAGATTGCCTTTGAATTTCTGCGAAATCAAAGAGAATAATAATCAGACAGACACCCAATACAATCGTCCCAAAACACTTTAAAAAAGAACGGCTCGTATAGCGAGAAAGAAGTGTTGAAAACATCACAGATATTTCCTTGTTTTCACATAAGTTACAAGACTCTCTGAAAGAGGAGAGAGAAGAAACAGAAAGATAAGTATGGGTGTGATAACGAGAGCATAATACAAGAGAATCATTAAGTATCCATAATTTAAGCTATGCAAACAAATCATCCCGCCCACTTCAATAAAAGTTGCGATAATGCAAGCTATGACAATTTTTCCAACACGTGTGTGCCGATTATAATATCCTAAAATCATTGTACATACGCCTAACAAACCAAAGGTCATGGCATACAAAGGAACAATCAATCGTTGATGTGCAGCTGCTAAGAGTCGTATCTGCTCGTGAGGAGGAAGAGGCTCTTTCGGATAAAATAAGTCTTCCGTATTTCGTTCATGTGTTTTTAAAAGACGCTCTGGCTTTTTATCTTTAGAAACAGCATCCTTTGGTTTTATGACATATCGATCAAAATAGAGGATGGAAGGCTTCCCTGTTATGGGATCTTGTTCTTGGCGATTCCCATTCGTAAGAAGAAGCTGTTTTTCTTCCCCTGTCTTAAAGATGATCCCTTTTTCAGCCATTAAGAAAAATGGCTTATCGTTCTGATGAGCGTCGTATATTAAAATACCGGATAGATTTCCCTTCTCGTCTTGTTGATGGGCATAAACAGTATATTGTTCAAACGTGTTAAATTGCCCGACGGAAATGAGACTCATTAAGGATTCTTGTCTTAAAGCTAACGCTATATCACGATGTTTTCGAAAAGAAAAAGGGAGAAAATAAAGCGTAATGAAATAAAGCAAAATAGTAAAGAAAAGAGAAAGAGAAAGGGCGGGTTTTGCTAAGTGCCAGTTTCCAATGCCTGCGGCTCGCATAACAACAAGTTCGTGATCACTAATAAGCTTACTGTAAATAAAAATAACCCCTATAAAAATGGAGATAGGTATAATAATAACAAAAATATTTGGCAATAAGTATGCGACCATTTCAAGAAATAGAAGCATAGGGACTCCCTTACTGGCGATTAGATCAATATAGCGCAGAGTTTGTATAAGCCACATAATGCAGGTGAGTACGATAGTAATGACAATAACTGTAAAAAAAAGTTGACCAAAAATATAGGATGTAATTTTTTTCATTAATGTGAACCAATTCTCATGACCGCAACGCACCTTCAACCAGTTTTAAAAAAATTTCAAGAGTGTAAAGAGTCTATTCCCTAAAAGAACAAGAGCCATTATATATACGTATCTAAAGGTTCTTAAAAGGGGTGTCCATGAATTTTTGTGTTATTATGCTTAGCCTTTTGATAGGGGGAGGTGCGCTCTATGCCGATCCCTCTCCAGTTTGTCGTATTGCTGCGGTTGTCAATACAAGTATTATTACTCAGGCTGATCTTATGAACCGCCTGCGCTTGGCGGCTGTTAGTTCGGGGTTTGAACCGAGCGCTCAAAATCTTGAGAAAATTAAACCTCAGATGCTGCGGATGATGATTGATGAGAAGTTGCAATTGGCTGCAGGTGAGGCAGCGAAGATTCAAATCAGTGATGCTGACATTCAAGATGCCATCAAGCGCCTTGAAGAGGTAAATGGGATGCCAAAAGGATACATTTCTCAATTAATGACTGAGAACCATATTCCCCTTAAAACGCTCGAAGATCAAATCAAAGCAAATCTGATATGGATTCAGTATGTTCGAGAGAAATACTCCCCAGCTCTTCAAATTGCCGAAGCGGAAGTTGAACGAGAGTTGGCTCTCCATAAAGAAAAAGAAACGAAAACGCAATATCACCTTGCTGAGATTGTTTTGCCTTTTGAAGATGCGGAACAAGAAGAACGGGCGAAAAATGATCTTGGTCGTCTTATTGAAGGGCTTCAAAAAGGGGCTCACTTCGCAGCGCTTGCACAGCAATTTTCGCAAAGTGCTACGGCAGCAGTAGGAGGAGATATGGGATGGCTTACGGAAGATCAACTCATACCCGATGTAAAAGAGGTTGTCGTTCACATGGAAGAAGGACAGCTTTCCCAGCCTATCCGAACTCCTCAAGCTTATATTATCATTGGATATATTGAAAAGAAGCTTCCAGAGGCTCAAAAGACAGCAGAGCTTTCTGATGATCAAGTAAGAGGCCTTATTGCGGAGAGAAAACTGTCTTTAAGTTCAAGTCGAGAGTTGCGAGATTTGAGACGTCATGCCTTTATTGAAGTACGGATGTAAATGTACTCAAAGCATTTCAAGGAACTGGGTAGGCGCCCGAGTGGGGAACGCGATGAGTGTCTCTTATACACGACAGAGGGCGAATCCCGATGGGAAACGACCCCAGAACAGACAAGGCGAAGGATATGGAGCCTTTAAAAGAGATCATCCATTCCCTACGTGCAAAAAAAAGTCTTGGCCAGAATTTTCTGATTGATCCCCATATTTTAAAAAGAATTGTTGAGGCGGCCGTTCCTCTTGACGGACGGACGGTTATTGAAATAGGAGCGGGGCCAGGAGGGCTCTCGCGGGAAATACTAAACCATTCTGTTGCAGAAGTATTTCTTGTGGAGCAGGATGCGCGCTGTATTCCTTACTTGGAAAAATTAAAAGACCAGTTTGAGAGAAAACTTACCCTTCTCAACGCGGATGCCCTGACACTTCCGCTTCACACCTTAGGGCGCTCTCCTCGGAAAATTATTGCCAATTTGCCGTATAATATTTCTGTTCCTCTTCTTTTAAAAGTGCTGAAACATGCAGATTGCTTTGAGAGCCTGACTTTGATGTTCCAAAAAGAAGTTGCGAACCGGCTTGTGGCATCCCCCAATACATCAGCTTATGGGCGTCTTTCTGTGATGTGCCAAGCACATGCCTTGGTTACAAAACTTTTTGATTTGCCCCCTGGCGCTTTTGTTCCCCGTCCTCAGGTGACGTCAACAGTTGTTCAGCTCGTGCCAATCACTGATTCACGTAAAACAGTGGCATGGGAGGCTCTTGAAACAGTTACAAAAGCCGCTTTCTCGAAGCGGCGAAAAATGTTACGCTCTAGTTTGAAAGGAACTCTTCCCATGGCTCAATTGGTAGCCGCACATATCAATCCCGAATCTCGAGCGGAAGATTTGTCTGTGAAAGAGTTTTGTTTGTTGGCACAGATTTGGAAGGAGAAACAGTCACATGGTGAATAAATCTATCCCCCTCTTTGTCATCTTTGGGCTAGAAATGCTTAATTTGCGTAGCAAATTCCAGAATTTCTTGACCCGAGGATCTTGTCGATGGGGACAAATGGTGGTGCGTTTTTCAATCCTCTCTTTAGTGAGTGTCTCTTTTCTTCTACCCTCACTCGTTTTGGCAGAGGAATTAACCCTTTCTTGCCCTGGTAAAGAAATCTCCTTTAAGGTAGAGCTTGCCCAAACACCAGAAGAAATGACAAAAGGCCTTATGTTTCGGGAAACGTTAGAAGATGATGCGGGAATGCTTTTTTTTTACCAAACGCCTCAGCCAATTGCTATGTGGATGAAAAATACGCCATTGTCTTTGGATATGATTTTTGGGGATGAAGAGGGAAATATCCTTGCCTTGTATGAAAATGCAACACCTTACTCTCTGACACCCATTGGCCCTGTGAGTGGTACGGCCCATGTTCTTGAAATCAAAGGGGGGACAATAAAAAAACAAGGCATTACAAAAGAGTGTAAGCTCGAGCTTTGAGTGAGGACGAGAAACAGTGATCACACCGAAATAATAGTTCTTTTTCCCATAATTTCCCATTGAATCCCATAAAATCCCATGCTATACCATAAGAGCCCTCTCATTAGCTGAGGTAAGGGATTTTCAGTGTATGAGCTTTGAACATGACTTTATTCCTGTCTACCTTTATAAATAAGCTTGATAGCAAGGGGCGTGTTTCTGTGCCTGCGTCCTATCGCTTAATGTTGGGAAAACAGCCATATCAGGGTATTATTGGGTTTCGGTCTTATAAACTTCCTACGATTGAAGGCATGGGGATTGACCGCATGCAGCGCTTGAGCGAGAGTGTGGATCAATTTGATATGTTTTCGGACACTCAGGACGATTTGACTGCAGCTATTTTTGCAGATGCGCAGATGATGGCTTTTGATGGAGAGGGACGTGTTATTATTCCCCCCGCTTTGATTGAACATGCAAAGATACAAGGGATGGTTGCCTTTGTAGGAAGGGGTGCTACATTCCAACTTTGGAATCCCGAACTCTTTGAACAGCACCAAAGTGAGGCACGGCAACGTGTGAGAGAAAAGAAGGTAGCCTTTAAAATATGGGGAAGCGATGCATAAGCCCGTGATGGTGCGTGAAGTTTTAGAAACTCTTTCTCCTCGTTCTCATGAAACCTATATCGATGCAACTTTTGGGGTAGGGGGGTATTCCCGCGCTATCTTAGAAAAAACAGACTGCTCCGTTATTGCGATCGATCGGGATCCTAGTGCTGAGCAGCGCGCTCATTCCTTTCAAACGCAGTATCCTCATCGGTTTACATTTACGCGAGGGCGATTTGGAGACATGAGCACTCTTGTTCCGCCGCAGGATTACGACGGAATTGTTTTTGACTTAGGAGTGTCTTCCCCCCAGATTGATGAAGCAAGGCGGGGATTTTCTTTTAAACATACGGGCCCTCTTGATATGCGGATGGAAAGCTGCGGGTTGAGTGCGGCTGATGTTGTGAATACATACGGTGAAAAAGAAATTGCGTCTATTTTATGGACTTATGGGGAAGAGCGCCGTTCTCGGGCGATTGCCCGCGCAATTGTTGTTCACAGAAAAGACGATCCCTTTACAACAACGACTCAACTTGCAGAGTTGGTGAGAAAAATTGTGGGCTTTGAAAGGGTTGGATTTGACCCCGCAACGCGCACTTTTCAAGCACTCCGCCTTTACGTCAATAATGAAATAAGGGAACTTGAAGAAGGTCTTCAAGCATCAGAAGATCTGTTAAAAGAGGGCGGTCGGCTTGTTGTGGTCAGTTTTCATTCCCTGGAAGATAGGGTGGTCAAAACGTTTTTAAAAGAAAAAAGCGGCATAACTCCGCGGCCTTCGCGGCATCTTCCTGATGTTTTTCACAGCGAGCCGACATTTTTTCTTAAAAATAGAAAATCTTTAACCCCGCAATATGATGAAATAAAAATGAATCCACGGGCGCGATCTGCTCGACTCCGCTGGGCTATAAAGGGGGCGCAGTAGATGCAGCGTTCAACGGGCTTTTTTATTTTTTTTGCTTTGGGTGTCAGTTTTGTTCTTTTTAAAGTTAAGTGCGAGGTGGTCGAAACAGAAAAAAATATATCACAAACAATAGCTAATGCGCATAAAGAAGAGGGAAACATCCATATCTTAAGGGCCGAATGGAGCTATTTAAATGAACCTCAACGTTTAAAAAAGCTGGCGCTTAAATATTTAGATATTGATTCACACAAAAAGCCTCAAGTTGTTGCTATTGTTGATCTCATCGGTGAAACACACGTTCAACCCGCATCAATCAAGAGGTGCGATGAATAGACAGAAACTTTATAGCCCTCAAGTTGGTGAGGTATCTTCTTGGCGGGATGCACGGTCTCTTCGTCGCATTCTTGATATGGTCCACACGCGCCTTTTTATTATGGGGTGTTCGTTTATCCTTATTTTTTTAATTATTGCGGGACGACTCATTGATGTAAGCCTTTTACGAAGAGGAAGTGACGAAAATTTGCTCCATGCACGATCATTTCATGCCTACAAATCTCGTGCTGATATTGTGGATCGACATGGAGAACTTTTGGCAACAAGTTTGAAGACTTCGTCTCTTTATGCCAATGCCCGTGTAGTTTTGGATCCAGTTGACTCTGCTCTTAAATTAAAACAAGCGCTGCCTGAATTAAATATGCAAGAAATATTGAAGCGTCTTCGCTCTAAGAAAGGGTTTGTATGGCTTGCACGTCATCTCACACCCCAAAAACAAGCAGAAGTTATTCGCTTAGGGTTACCAGGCATCTATCTTCAGCAGGATGAGCGGCGCGTTTATCCTCATGGAGAACTGTTTGCACACGTTCTTGGCTATACCAATATAGATAATCAAGGATTGAGCGGGATCGAATGCAAGTTGAATGACGTTCTTTTGAAAGAAGAAAATTCCCTTGCCTTAAGCTTGGACGTGCGGGTGCAACATGTTGTGCGCGATGAACTTTTGGCCGGTATTGAAAAATTTCATGCCCAAGGGGGTGCGGGGATCGTTATGAATGTGCAGACGGGAGAAATTCTTGCCATGGTTTCTTTGCCGGACTTTGATCCCAATCAGGTTGGGAAAATGGGCTTTCAAAAAGAAGCGCTCTTTAACTGCCTTAGTTTAGGGGTATATGAAATGGGGTCGACTTTTAAAATATTTAATACAGCCCTTTATCTGGAAAATGCTGGAAACCCTTCAACGACGTTTGATGTATCTGCCCCTTTACGTGTAGGACGTTTCAGAATTACGGATATTCATCCAGCTCATTATCCTTTGACGGTCGCAGAAGTATTTACGAAGTCCTCAAATATTGGGGCCGCAAAGATGGCAATGCAAATGGGCATCTCCCCTCAAAAAGCCTTTTTTGAAAAACTTGATTTTTTTAAGACGCCGTCCCTCGAACTTCCTGAAGTGGGGTCTCCCCTTTATCCAAAAAATTGGTCCCCATCGACGTTGATTACAGCCTCTTACGGGTATGGCATCTCGATTAGCCCCCTACAGCTTGTGACAGCGATTGGAGGGATTGTTAACAATGGGATTATGCAGTCCCCAACCCTTTTAAAAGCAGATTCTTCGAAAGTAAGGAAAGGAAAGCGCATCATCTCTGAGAAAACGTCAGAAATTATACGAAAGCTCATGTACCTGGTCGTGGCAGAGGGAACGGGTCACAAAGCTTATGTTGAGGGATATCAAGTTGGCGGAAAAACAGGAACTGCAAACGTTCTTGCCGGAAAATCTTATCAGAAGGGGACGAACAAGACCTCGTTTGTAAGTGTCTTCCCCATAAGTCATCCTCAATACTTGACTCTCGTCATCGTGGATCGTCCGGCGGGTATTAAAGAAACGTACGGCTTTAATGCGGGAGGATGGAACGCCGCCCCTATTACCGGAAAGATTATTGAGCGGATCGCGCCGATCTTACAAGTTATTCCTGTTCGAGAGGACAAAATGATGAAGGAAGAACAACCTAAGTTGATACCTGCGCACGCAGTAGGACGATTAAACACGCATTAAAGACTGCCCTTGCTGCTTAAGCCACTTTCGGTGGGTTTTGTAAGCAGGGCAGAGTCCCTCAACGATATTCCAAAAGGCCTTACTATGATTCATATGAAGAAGGTGAGAAGCTTCATGAGCACACACGTATTGTGCGACGTCAGGGGGGGCTAAAATGAGGCGCCAATTTAAAGAAATTGATTTTTGAGCCGAGCAACTGCCCCACCGCGTTTTTGTATCCCGAAAGGTTATTTTCTTAATTTCTTGCTCCAACATTTGTCCTGCCTTGATGACATAAGGCGTTAACTGTTCACTCGCTGTTTTTTTTAAGAGATCATAAAGCGCTTCTTGAGAATACTGCGGGGGCAAACGAAGCGTATGCGTTGTTTTGCAAAGAACGGGTTTCCTGCGCAAAGGATCCGTCACACAGTGGAAAGATGTTCCATGAAGAATAATTTCTTCTCCAGGAGCAATCTGCTTTGTGTGAGAGATTTTTTCTAGGTTTTTTTCAATCCAAGGGGTACAGCGAGTTAAAAAACTCTTGATTGCGCGCTCTGTTGCTAGGGGAGGCACAGTTAACACAAATGTATTTTCTTGACGTGCTAAGCGTAACGACAGACGTTTTGCGCGCGCGTTTGGCTTGCGGTGAATGAGGATGTCGTGATCCTTATGTGGGAGTCTAATGATGGTCATGAGTCAATTGTAAAATTATTTTCCTATTTTTCGCCTTGCCACCCATCAGTTTATATAAAGCCATAGAGATCCTGGAGATTTGTTAAGGAAACAGCATCTTCGGAAAGAACGTAAGCCTCGTTTAAAAGAAGAGAGAAGGGATCTTGAGGCTTTTTTGGCCCCCTTTTTTCGCAGGGTCTTGATGCTGCTTTTCATGACTAAGGCCTAGAGAGACAGCCCAATGGAGCGCAATGGAGAGAACAAGAATCAGCCTCTCCAACCTGTCCGCAAAACGAATATGAGTTTGCATCAACGAAAAACCTCTGGACTTAAAATCAGAAAACATATTCTCAATTCCCCATCTCAACCCATAGTCCCGTGTTTTATATTCATTCGGCAAACTGTCCATAGCAATATACCAAGGTTCCTTATGCCCTGGTTCATGGAGGATCCCAACTGGAGTGATCATACCAGATCGAAACCGAGCTTTCTCAAGCGTTTTCTTCCCCTCAGCTTTGAGTTGATCAAGCGTCTTGTCCGGTCCCTGATCCTGATAAACACAGAGATTTCCTTTAAGACGAAGACGATACTTCCAGCCTTGTTTCTGACACCATCCAACTAACTCAGCTGTTCCATAAAATCGATCCCCTGCCAGCATGACACGGCATCCTTCCGGGACCCAACTGCTCACCACATTGAGTAAGATTTTTTGTGCATCAAATCCTATTCCCCCCTTTGTTTCCTTTACAACCCAAAAAAGAGGAACCGCTCGCTTACGCAAACGAACTGAAATCATTAAGACTTCAAAGATATCATTCACCTTGCTTTGATCAATCATCAAGACAAGAGTATGCTGATGTTTTCCTAATCGAGCTAATATATCTTTGGCATACGCTGCCATAACGACTTCAGTATGAACCAGAGGATTTTTCAAAAACCTCTCCACATAATTGTACCGAGCTTCAGCGCTTTCCGTTGGTCTATCTAACACGTTTGACAGTTCCATTAGATTAGGTGTTTGACAGATTAGCATCCCGCCCACCAGCTCACTGAGCTTACGTCTTTGCGTAGCTCTTTGTGTGGGGAGTCGCTTCTCGAGATCTCTTGCGATGGCTGCCACAATCCCTTTATATCCTGACATTCTGCCTCCTTCTTCTGGCAGTTGTTTCACGATCTTATATCATGTTTTTATTCTTTACGCAAAACTGATGGGTGGTAAGCTTTAACGTCGAGAAAATGAAAACCTGCTTGCATATTTAGCTCAAATTTTATATTCTTTTGTTGGTTGTAGAATTTGTAATTAATTAGCATTTGTTAATTTTTTAAAAAGAAAAGGCACTTGATTCAGCCTAAAAAACAAAAAAGAAACAATAAATATAAAACTCATGCTATGAACTTATTAAGTGATCTGTATAATGCTCATGCTCTTATTCCTAAAATAAGTTTTTTTGTGTTCATCTTTTTTTTGATTCATGTGCCCTCTCTTTACAGCTTCTCGAGCACTACTCTCATTAGTAATGACCCAGTTGTTCATAACAACGCCAGCCAGAATCAAACTCCTTCCGAAATGCTTTCCTCGAAGAGGCAGCTGAAGTTTCAGGATAACCAGACGACTTTAAGTATTCGACAAGGAGGACATAATGGTCGTTCTAGAATAGGAAGGAAAGTAAGAATGGCGTCTAAGCAGAAAAAAAACTCAAGACACCATAGACATCAGCATTCTTTTGGATTTGCCAACGGGTGCTGGGGGAAAGAGCAGGACACAAATATTCCTAAGCCAAAAAGTCCTTTTAATCTAAGACCTACTCCTTCTAATAAAAAAAACAGGTTTTCTCAATATGTGGATTTTAACTTAAAACATTCCATTCGCGCCCCCCTTGGACAAAGGCTTACCTTTTTTGCCTCAACTAGAGGGAATGTTTCCAAAACAAATGGCTTTGGGCAGCCTATGAATGGTTTCAAGTCAACATGTTCTGAAGGTCAGAGGGGACGTGTCAGTGTTTTGCCGAGGATTGGTATGGACTGGAAAGGACCTTTTCTTCCTATTTGGTCAGGGAATCTTTCTTTTCAGCCAACGGGCTCACTTAGTGCCCAACCTCAAAAACCCATAAGGCAGAAAACGCCTAACATGCGTGATGGACCACGTATGGGAGGGTATGGCCATGATCATGATCATCTTATGGGAGAGATGTATAACTTGGATCATTATCCAGGAGGGTTGGAGGGATCTTATCCTCCGCATGATCTGTCATCTGGAGAAGGTTTAGGAATGCCTTATAGTCCCGAGGGGAGTCCTCTAGAAACTATGGGAGGACCCTTCTCTGGTTCAGATGGTTTCCCCTACGGTGATGTGGGAGGTCTGTGTGGTGCTGATCATTTTCCTATGGGAGACATGGGGATGATCTCTCCCCTCTCTGGAGGTATGATGGGGAATAGCTTTGGAGGAGGCATGGGAGGATATGGTGGTCGAATGGGGGGAAGAAACCAAGCTATATATGGGGGAAAGTTTTTGGTAACCTTAGGGTCACTTGGGCATGGAACACTTTTCCTAGGACAGCAATACGCCTTCCTGAAAACCCCAACATCTCCCTATGCTCCCACACAAGGGGCCCCGCGGTTTTCTGATTATGTAGGGCATGTTGAAGCGAATCTTTTAAGATGGTTGCGGCTTAATGCAGCCTTTGAAATTGATCAAAAATCTTTTCAATCACGTGCTTCTGGTATTGGTGGTTCTATTTATACGGAGAGTGCAACTTTTTCTGTCAATTACACGATCACAAGAAATGTCATGAAGAATTTTGAAAGACCAGTTGGTAGGCCAGGAAATAAAAATCTTGATAAGATAAGAAATCAAAAAAACTTTCAACAAACAGACAAAAGGATTAATTATAATTGTTCTTATCAATTCACAGATAATTGGTCTTTGAGAGGATCGTTGATGCAAAACTTAGAGGGGGCAAAGGAAAGAAGAGGACAATTTTCCTATAGAGCTGGAGTTAATTATAATTTCGAAAACTTTGGGATAGGATTCACAGTTTCTCAGCGCAACAGACCCGTGATAGAGAAAAGAAGCCCCCTCAAGGGAGGAAGGAACGTGAGGGAAGAAAGAAAAAAAAGATTCAAGAAAGACATTTGTTTTATGCTTACACTGAGTGTGAATGATGAAGGGGAGATCATGTCTCCTGTCTACGAAAACTCTATATTCACCTCTCATAGCCAATGAGAAAATTTCACTTAACTTAAACAAAAAGGAAACAAAAACATGAAAAAAATTTATTTAACCGCCCTCTCTTTTGCAAGTTTAAGCCTGATAACCCCAGCATTTTCTGAAGACATTGTTGCTGTGGAAGAAGTGTCCGAGGCTCTCTCTCCTGCTTTTACACCCGAACAAGAACACGCTTTAGAAAAGCTTATGTCCCGCTTCTTGGAAACCCATTCCCGTGAGGTTTTGGACGCCACGCAAGCAGGAATGAAAGAACAGCAAAAAGAAGCCATTCTAAAGATGGAAAAGTTTGTGGCTGAGAATAAAGACAAGATTTTCAAGGATTCTTCTTCTCCCACCGCAGGCAATCCTGAGGCACATCAAAGCATTATGGTCTTTACGGATCCTTACTGTGGCCATTGCAAAAAGTTTTATGGCGATCTGAGTACATTCCTGAAGGCAAACAAGGATGTAAAGGTTATTTTTAAAGATATTCCGATTATGAAAAACTCACTGATTGCTGTGAAAGCGCTCATGGCTGCTCATAGCCAAGGAAAATATGACCAACTGCAAAAGGTCATTTTTGAATCCGCTGCTCCTTTAACAGAAAAAGATATTTTGAAGGCCGCTAAAACCTTAGGATTTGAAACAAAAATGCTCAAAAAAGATATGAATAGCTCAGAGATTCAAGAGAAAATCGACCAAACCCTTGCCCTTTCAAAAGAGATAGGTCTTCGAGGGACGCCTGCCTTCATTATCGGAGAGAAAAAAGTCGTTCCTGGATATAAGGGACTAGAAGAGCTTACGAAAGACCTAAAAGAAGCCTACGGTTTAGGATCTCCTTCTGAAGAGGATAAGCAAAAAAATATGCCTGCTTCTTAAAAGCAACAACAGGGCATTTCTGAAAATTTTAGAATCTTATAAATCCTTAAAATTTTCTTAAAATTTTATCTTGCAAAGAGAAATTTGTTCTTGCATAGTTTTTATACCTCACTTTGAGGTGTTTATTAAATGGAGAAAATTAAAATGAAATTTATTGCCCTTACACTAGCTCTTGTAAGTATATCTGCAGTTGCTGTTAATGCTGCTGAACCGACAAAGACAGAAGCTGCTGAAACTACACCTGATGTTGGCGCTAAACCAGCTGACGAAGTTAAAGAATAGTCGAAGCAATATCTTTGTTGAATCGGTTTAAAGAAGGGAAGTAGTTATAATTTCCCTTCTTCTTACCGTGCTAATACTAGAGTGAGCGTTAAGATGCTTAAAACCACATCAGAAAAAACACAAAAATAAAAAAAAGGAAAAATAAAATGATTAAAAATTTCTTCAGGACATCAGTTCTAGCTTTTGGACTTCTTTCAGTCTCCTGCCTCGTGACTGAACGAGCAATGAGCGCCGCCTGTCAATGTAACTGCCAGTGCCAGGGTTCTTGTACAGCCCCCAATTTCCAGTACAACCTAGAAGACTGTGAATACGACTGCGAACCCTCCTGCAACCACGCCTGCAATAACGAACCCGGAGGCATGTGCTACCTTGAATCCTGGAGCTGCGACTGAAACCAACACGAGGATCACCTCAACCCCGCCCCTGCTAGAAGAAACTCTGTGATAGAGTAAATATAAAAACAAAGATAGACACATGTAATAACCCATTTCATAACAACGAAAGGAAAATGATCATGCATAAAAACTTACTCCGGACATCAGTTCTGACTTTTGGACTTCTTTCAGTCTCATGCTTCGTAACGGAAACCGGCCTTGCACAAGTCTGGGACTGTCAAATTGAATGCGAGGATGGAACAAGATACCACTGGGACAGTCAGGGCGGAAGCAACTGGTGCCAGAATTTTTGCCCCGGTACTTGCGACGACACTTGCGATTCAGGCTGCGCTAGCTGGTCTTGTGAGCCTGCCTAAAGGATGACGCACAAGAGATGCCGTCCAGTGCCGCTAGGCGTTGACGCGAAGCAGGTCCTAGGGTTCAGCAAGCCAACATTCCATGCAAAGACGAGTCACGCAGAAGCCTGAGCAAGGGTCACACAACCCTTCCAGTGGCGCGCCGCTTTGACGAGAATCGTGGTATGCTCTGGAAGTTCCCTACGGCGAGCTGTAACCTCGAGTCAAGGCTGCATGGAAAAGCGCAGCCTTGGACGGTTCGAGTCGTGGGTATCGGTCAGACCTACATATGGTTTCTTACGGGGAATCCAGGGAGGAGTGCCAAGACTGTGATGGGATATTATTTGGCTAGGTGCCGTTAAAACACTAGCCACAAACCCCAAGGTATCAAAACACTTTTCCTTACATCCATCAAGACAGAAAACGCTATCCTTCAGGGTTGCCTCACTTAAAAAGCCGCAATTTGGATCAAGATCGTTAAAAGTTGAGCATTATCCCATCCAGCAGCTTTGCGCATTTGTTTAATTGAGTTCCGTTTTTCCTTTAGCTTTCTGCAACATATTCAAAGCCATATGCTTTATAATAGCAATGTTTTCTGGAGCGTTGCCTCGTCTGATGCGAGAGTCATCATCTCTAAAGCTAATATCTAAAATCCAATGCAGTGTATTTTTAATGGCCTAATGGGTTCGGATAGTTTTTCCTATTTTCTCAGCATTTGGCTCAGTTGAGCTAATGTAACCTCAGTTTTGGATAAGAGAGCTTGAAAATTTAAAGGCCGGTTTGTTTTGCCTCAATTGATAAGCAACGAGGCAAGAAAGGATATTAACGCAAGCATTCGTAGGAGATCTATGGCGTGTATGAGATAAATTCATATGCACCTTCAAGATGTCAAAGACAGTTTCAATGAGAAACCGTTTTCTTAAGAGAAATTTTTCGATCAATGGCATAAGGTAATTTTTCATGTTTTTCCTTATCCCTGTGATTACTTTGAGGCCTCGTCTAAACAGTTTTTTGAAAAGCTCCTGAGAAATAAACCCTTTGTCCGCAAAAATACTTCCCATAAGGTCTCGAGTCATCTCATCCAAGACAGTTCGTTCATCAACATTACCGGGAGTTATTTTAACAGCCATAATGCTCCCTTTATGATTAATGACCATGTGCAGTTTAAGCCCATAAAACCACCCCATCGTTGTTTTTCCTCGGGCTGCAAGTCCTTGGAAGACACGATGACGATTAATCCGTTTGTTGTGACACACGGGTAGAGATGTGGGATCAGCAATATAAATTCCTGTTTTCTTTCCAAACAAGCTGTTCAACAAAACACTCAAGGGAACAAAAAGGCGTGGCATGAGCTGGACAAATCGATTGTAACTGACAAGGTGTGGAAAGTCTTGTTTATGGATATGAGCTACATGAACAGTGTAAAAATATTTAAATACTTTACAAGGGCTTACGTGAAACATAACCATAATCGTTAACATTTCACTTAAGGTCATTTCGCAGGCTCGATGGCGCTCTTTTCCCGTATCAATAAGGCGATGCTTTTCCCATTCTTCATAGGCTTTGCAAAATTCATCGATGCAAAAAAATAATGCTGTGATATTATATCTCATTGGCTAAGCTCCTTTCTTATTTTTTACCAATTCTAAGAATGGCTTAGCCTACCATATTTTTATCCCTTATCCAAAACTGAGGTTAATGTAATAACGAAGCTCTTGAGAGGGCTGTCCTTTCTCTTATGCTTGTCACTTCCACTAAACTTTTGAGAGAGGGCCAATTATGCTGATTCTTTAAAACTTCAGGGCACAAAATAGCACGATATGACCTTGTCTCTAAGCGACCATGCTCACTCCCATCAGTTGAATGATAGCAATCAATGACCATCTCCTGCATGAGAGTTTCATCTTCAAAAACGAGTTTTACATCCCTGTGCAGGGTCCCCTGATTGCCTTTTAAAGAGAGGACGTAATCAGCGCCCTTCTCACAAATTCGTTCTGCAATCTCTCTTTGACATCCCATGGCATCATCGTTATAACGCCTCCCTCTAAATCGAGGAGATTTAAAAGCTTCGGAATAGCTGTGATTTCATTGATTTTATCAAGGACCTTTTCTGATGCGAGAACCAACCGACTCTCACTCGCAAAGGCAGAGACCATATGTAAGGGATTTTGATCTCCAAGGTATGGCGTGATACCTTTCCATCGATTGCAACATGAGAATCAGACGGTAATGCTAACGTTTTAACCCAAGCAACAAAACAGCCTTGGAAGGCTTTAGGGTCTAATGCCCGAAAGAACCTCCTCAACGTATCATCTGAGGGAACACCATTTTCAAAGGGAAACACTTGGCTCAAAAAATCTATCTTAGCTTTGCCAAATCTTTCTATATCTCGCTAACCTTCTGCACCACAAATAATCGCCGTGAGGGTTAAAAAGAGAATTTCTTCTACGTTATGAAGTTTATTACGTTCTAAGCGGTGGCCTATAACCTGGCTGCTAAAATCTTCAAAGCTTTCTCTTAACTCTTCTATTTCCATGATTTTTCCTCATTTTTATTAGTGAGGAACAATATAGCTTTTTATATGAGGCAGCCCTGAACCGTTAGACATCCTTGTTTTTGTGATGAAAAAGGCCAAACATATGATCTCTTGTGCAGCATGGGACAATTGTGGGACAGCATGCAGAAACTTAAGGAAGAAAATTCTGCGATTTAGGAAGGAACGGAGAGCCTTCAATGACTCTCGTTAGATGTCTTTTGTTATCCTCAAGTGTCCCGTGAGTGTCCCAAATTTCTGTTTCAAGAGAAAAAACACTTGCGAAAAACTCTTGAAACTGGCGGAGGGGGTGGGATTCGAACCCACGGTACGTCTACACGCACAACGGTTTTCGAGACCGCCCCGTTCGACCGCTCCGGCACCCCTCCTTAATTAGTATTATCTAGATAGCGATGTAGCAGCAGTAACGTATGCATTTTACACTGCTAACTGATGGCTGGGGCGGTAGGATTCGAACCTACGCATGGCGGTACCAAAAACCGCTGCCTTACCGCTTGGCTACGCCCCAAAAGAAGTTTTTGTACCATAAAAATAATTAAGGAAAATTGCAACTCTTTGTTCTACGTGTCTTTTAAATTGTGTCTTTTAAACTCTCTAGCGAAATTTTGGTATGCATGGCATAATGACCGTGTTTGTAGGAAAAATCCAAAAAAGGTCTTTTTATGCGTACTGAGAATAGATCAGTCATTCTATCGTTACTCTGTAATCTCTTCCATTACTATGCTTTTTCGATCTACGCTTTTTCGGCTGTGATTTTGGCGCCGATTTTTTTTCATACAGAAAATGATGGGTTAACAAGAATTTTAGGGCTTATAACCTTTAGTATAACTTTTTTGCTCCGGCCTTTAGGGAACATTATTTTTGGTCATATAGGAGATAAAAAAGGACGTAAAGTTGCGTTGATTTCTACACTTGTTGCTGTAACCATTGCAACGACATGTATTGGGTTGATCCCATCTTATGCCCAGATTGGTTGGGTTAGTAGTATTCTTCTTCTGATTTGTTTGTTTGTTCAAGGACTTTGTATTGGGGGACAATATACAGGGGCACTTGTGTATATTCAAGAGCATACGAAAAAAGAAAATGCTGCTTTTGCCTGTGGTTTGGTGGGTGCCATCGGATTTTTTGGTGTACTTTTGGGCACAGCAACATCTTATTTTTTTGATCTTTTTGAAGGAGTAGAGAGTTGGGAATGGAGGCTTCCTTTCTTATTGTCTTCTGTTGTTGGCGTTGTTTTGTATTTTTTCATGAGAACAGTCAAAGAAACGCCTGTTTTTATGGAAAATAAACTGCAGAAAAAAGAAAATAAAGTTCCTTTGTTTAACGTTATTAAAAATTATAAAAGACAATTTTTCTCAGCAATATGTATTTCTAGTATTCCTATGGCAATGTTTTATATTGCAACGGTGTATATACCTAATTTTTATCTTGATAAAACGGAGACGTACGGCTTCATTGATCCCCTAGCATTAGTGTGTCTCACGCAAGTGTTGTGTATGGTTCTATCGCCGATATTAGGATTTACGGGGGATAAGTTTGGACGAGAAAACCAATTAAAATTTACCAGCATTTTGTTAGTTGTTACTCCCATTTTTATATTTTATTGTATAACTTTTTTTAGTGCGCTTGTTGGGGTCACTATTGGAGTTCTTCTGTTTGGCTTTTATGCAAGTTTATGTGTCGGATCTACACCTGCTTACCTTTCAGAAAGGTTTCCTGTTGTGGGGAGGTACTCTGGGATGGGCTTAGGAATTGCCATAGGGGAGGGGTTAGGAGGGTTAACACCCCTTGTATGTGTTTTCCTCGGACAATTCTTCGATTCTAAGCTAGCGCCTGCTTATTTTGTTATGGGTCTTGGGATTCTGAGCTTCGGGGGAATTCTTTTATCAAAGCGACCTTCTGTGATAGTTAACCAAAAGAGATGGGCCTAACGAAAATTTTTTTGCTCGCTTCTCTTTTTTTTCTTAATTCATTAAAAATTAACATAAAATTTATCTTGATTTTTTTGTAACCCCTTGGTAGCTTGAAGGTGGACAATAAAAAAGGAGGTTATCATGGCACCACGCATACCATAACGGATACAGGGAGGAGTGCTAACGCTCTCCTCCCTTCCTTCTTCCTTCTTCCTTCTTCCTTCTTCCTTCTTCCTTCTTCCTTCTTCCTTCTTCCTTCTTCCTTCTTCCTTCCTTCTTTAAAATCTGTACAACCGCACAAACCCCTTCCTTTCTCCCCATCTCCTCTGATAGAGTGCGGCCTTGATGTATGAGGATAACTGATGAATACGATTCGAAATTTAGCGATTATTGCCCACGTGGACCATGGGAAGACGACGTTAGTGGATGCTCTTTTCCGCCAGAGTGGGACGTTCCGTGAGAATCAGCGCATTGCAGAACGCGCCATGGATAGCAATGAACTGGAGAAAGAGCGAGGCATTACGATCCTTGCAAAATGTACCTCTATCTTATGGGAAGATAATCGGCTTAATATTGTTGACACCCCTGGGCATGCGGACTTTGGGGGCGAGGTTGAGCGTATTCTTTCTATGGTTGATGGGGTGCTTGTCCTGGTTGATGCCTCTGAAGGGCCAATGCCGCAAACAAAATTTGTGGTGGCGAAAGCTTTACGCCAAGGACTGAAGCCTATTGTTGTCATCAACAAAGCAGACAAGCCAGACGCTCGTCCTTATGAAGTTCATGAAGAAGTTTTTGATCTGTTTGCGGCTCTTGATGCAACAGATGCACAGCTGGATTTTCCAACCCTTTATGCGTCCGCAAAGGAAGGCTGGGCCATTAAAAATCTAGACGATCCTAAGGTTGATCTTTCACCCCTCTTTCAGACGATTGTAAAGCATGTTCCCGTGGCAAAGGGCGATGCGGACGCACCCTTTTCTATGCTGGTCACAACATTGGAAGCGGATCCTTATTTGGGGCGAATCCTCACGGGTCGGATTCAAAGCGGGACGGCGCGCATGAATATGACGGTGAAAGCCTTGGATCGGGAAGGGACGGTCTTAGAACAAACACGCCTGACAAAATTATTGGCTTTCCGGGGACTTGAGCGCTTGCCGATTCAAGAGGCGGTGGCGGGCGATATCGTCGCCATTGCAGGATTTGCGAAGGCCACAGTTGCGGACACTTTGTGTGGGCTTGAGGTCATGGAACCCTTGACATCGCTTCCCATTGATCCCCCGACCTTGGCGATGACGTTTTGTGTTAATGACTCTCCCTTTGCGGGAAAAGAAGGCAAAAAGGTGACCTCGCGTCTTATTCGCGATCGATTGCTGGCGGAGGCCGAAAGCAATGTATCGATTAAAGTCAGCGAAACAGAATCAACAGATGCCTTTGAAGTGGCAGGGCGAGGGGAGCTGCAGCTGGGCGTTCTGATTGAAACGATGCGCCGCGAAGGCTTTGAGCTGGCGATTGGACGGCCGCGGGTTCTCTTTAAAAATGATGAAGCGACAGGCCAGCTTCTTGAGCCTATAGAAGAAGTTCAAATCGATGTCGATGATGAATTCACCGGCATTGTGGTTGAAAAAATGGGACTTCGTAAGGGAGAGATGGTTGATATGCGTCCCTCCGGAGGGGGAAAAACCCGCATTAGCTTTATCGCTCCTTCTCGTGGCCTTATCGGCTACCAAGGGGAATTCATGACAGATACCCGCGGGACCGGCATTATGAGCCGTTTGTTTCATAGCTATGGAGCCTATAAAGGCCCTATAGGGGGACGCCGCAATGGATCCCTCATTTCAAATGGGGTGGGACAAGCGGTGGCCTATGCTCTGTGGAACCTTGAAGACCGAGGGACCCTCTTTATTAGCCCTGGAACAGCCGTGTATGAAGGCATGATCGTGGGAGAACATACCCGCGATAATGATTTGGAAATTAATGTCCTCAAGGCAAAACAACTCACAAACATTCGGGCTGCCGGGAAAGATGAAGCCATACGTCTTACAACACCGCGTATTTTGACCCTTGAGCAAGCCATTGCGTATATTGAAGAGGATGAGCTTGTTGAAGTAACGCCTCAGTCCATTCGGCTGCGCAAAGCCCTTTTAGATCCAAATGCCCGCAAACGCGCGGGGCGGGAAAAGGGTTAGAACCAGTTGGCATGCTAAAAATGTGAGGCAGAACTTCATTTACCTCTCCCCTTGTGGGAGCGGGTGAGGGGGAATTTCAGTGTAGCGGTGTAGTAGTATGGCAGAAATAAAAACGGGTACCGCTGTGTTTTCAATTCCTTTCTGTAAGCTACACCGAAATACTGCTACACCGATACCCCTCACCCGTCGCTTCGCGCCGACCTCTCCCACAAGGGGAGAGGTGAAAAAGATTCAGGAGCGCCGACCTCTCTTATACCATTTACAAAAATTAGATGATATAATATACTGATCTTCAGGAATAACAAGAAGGTCAGAAAATGGCACGTCCCCTCCATCTCCCCCAGTACTTTGAGAAAGAAGATTTTAAGGCTCTATACAAAACTCATGGCCAGAAGAAACAAGGGCTGAGGCTGCTGGCTCTCCGGTATATTCAGGAAGGTAAGAGCGTAAAAGAAACGGCCTCATTGCTTTTGAAAACGGAATACACGATTAGAGAGTGGATCCATTTATATGCGGAAGGAGGTATTGATAGCTTGCTATCAATTCGTCCAGGCAGAGGGCGGAACTCAAAGCTTTCTGCTCTTGATGAGGTTCAGCTCAAAGATGAGATTGCGGGCCTTACGGACTCTTTAAAAGGTGGGCGCTTAAGAGCCGAAGACATAAGGGGTCTTATTCAATCGAAATTTAAAGTGGAGTACGGCCTATCAGGCATATATCCCCTGTTGCATCGATTAGGATATTCCTGGATTACAGCAAGGTCGGTTCACCCTAAGGCAGATAAAAATCTCCAAGATTCTTTTAAAAAATGAGTTTAGCTCACTTGTTTTAGAAGCCATTCCAGAGGGGACCCCTTTGGATAAAGTGCAGGTTTGGTTCCAAGATGAAACCAGAATAGGACAACAGGGATCTTTGAGTCGCCTGTGGGCGCAAAAGGGCACAAGACCACGCGTTGTTAGGCAACAACAGTTTATGTACCAATACATCTTTGGAGCTATTTGTCCTGAAGCGCAGACAGCAGCTGCCATTATTGCCCCAACTGCAAATGGAGAGGCGATGCAACTTCATTTGGAAGAAATATCTCTTCATATTCCGATCGGAAAGCATGGAGTAATCGTTATGGACCGAGCAGGTTGGCATATCAATCAGTTGCTTCGAATTCCAGAGAATATCAGCATTCTTTATCTACCTCCTTATTCTCCTGAGTTAAATGCACAAGAGTCAGTTTGGAGGGTTCTTAAAGACAGATTCTTTAATAATCGAGTTTATCAATCAACCGAAGAAATAGCAGATATTGCCTGTAAAGCTTGGAATACATGGATAAAAAATCCAAATGAAATCGCGTCCCTTTGTCAGCGAAGCTGGGCTAAATTATGCTAACTATTTTTTATAAATGGTATTACAAGGGGAGAGGTGAAAAAGATTCAGGAGCACCGACCTCTCCCACAAGGGGAGAGGTGAAAAAGATTCAGGAGCACCGACTTCTCCCACAAGGGGAGAGGTGAAAAAGATTCAGGAGCGCCGACTTCTCCCACAAGGGGAGAGGTGAAGAGGAGATTGCAGAACTTCCCTTACTTCTCCCCTTGTGGAAGAGGTAAAAAAGATGCAGAGGCGGTACCTCTCCCCCCTGTGGGAGAGGTCGCGACCCCGAAGGGGGAGCGGGTGAGGGGGAATTTCAGTGTAGCGGTCTAGTAGTATGGCAGAAATAAAAACGGGTACCGCTGTGTTTTCAATTCCTTTCTGTAATACTGCTACACCGAAATACTGCTACACCGATACCCCTCACCCGTCGCTTCGCGCCGACCTCTCCCACAAGGGGAGAGGTGAAAAAGATTCAGGAGCACCGACTTCTCCCACAAGGGGAGAGGTGAAAAAGATTCAGGAGCACCGACCTCTCCCACAAGGGGAGAGGTGAAAAAGATTCAGGAGCACCGACCTCTCCCACAAGGGGAGAGGTGAAAAAGATTCAGGAGCACCGACCTCTCCCACAAGGGGAGAGGTGAAAAAGATTCAGGAGCACCGACCTCTCCCACAAGGGGAGAGGGGCAGTATTCTTAGTTACTGGACACACGCGCGCTTTGGAGCATCCAAGCCGCTTTCTCAAGAAAGGTTGCTTGGTCGGCCATCATGTTAGACGTGACAATGTCACTCTGTGTATCAGAAAATTCTGCTGCTTCTTGCGCTTTTTTAGCTAAAGCTATGTAGTTTTCTCTTAATATTTCGATCATAACATGGGCGACAGGTGTTGCGTCACTTTCTGCAATTGTTGCATTTTCTAAGAGAGCCGCAAGTCCTGCAGGTGCTTTTCCGCCTAAAGCTCGGATGCGTTCTGCAGTATCATCTAACGATTTCCACAACGTCTCGTAGAATTCCTCGAACATCTTGTGAAGGCTGTAGAATTCAGGTCCTTCTACGTTCCAATGAAACCCGTGTGTTTTATAATAAACAACCGCTGTATCTGAAAGGATCGTACCTAACATAGCGATGAGTTCAGGATGTTTTTCTCCAGGATGGTAGGCCATTGCACTTCTCTCTTTTAGGATTAAGGTTGAGAGTATGATCGCAAAGAAAGATTAAAAATTCGTTTATTGTTTTAGGCGATGTGTTTTTTGGTTTCTTGATGAGCGGCTTTGTCGACTTCACGGCTTAGGAAATAACTAATGATGGTTCGGATGATCACAATTATTACGAGAATAATCAGATCCTCTTGCGTTGGTCGAATAAAGGTATGGATCAGATCGGCGGCAATCATACACTCAAGACCAAGAAGAATATAGAGCCCTAAAGAAGCCCTAATTTTATTTGTCTCAAGAAGAAAAGACCTAAAATCGTGAGGATGAAGCTTCATTTGGATAAATCCTATGGCAGCGACTACAAATCCCCAGATGACGATTATCACCCCCATCAAATTGATGCTAGTGACAATAATATTTAAGATAGTCAAAAACGTTGCGTAAATATTCATAAAACTTTCTTAAACGGCCCCTATAACTAAGGAAGCATTTGTTCCCCCAAATCCAAAGGAATTCGACATAACATACTGGACTTTTTTCTCCATTGCCTTATGAGGGATAAGATTAATCCCTTCACATTCAGCTTCTGGGGTATCCAGGTTTAAAGTTGGAGGTAAAATGCCATCTCTGAGAGCAAGAATGGAAAAAATTGCTTCAACACCACCTGCAGCTCCAAGCAAATGGCCAATCGCAGATTTTGTAGAGGACATGGTGATGGCGGCTTTATTGCCCCCAAATAGGCGCTTGACGCTATTAAGCTCAATCGTATCCCCTACGGGGGTAGATGTTCCGTGAGCATTAATATATCCCAAGTCTTCTGGAGTAATGCCGGCACGACGGAGTGCATTGCGCATTGCGCGATATCCCCCGTTTCCATCTTCTGCGGGAGCTGTCACGTGATGGGCGTCGCCGGAAAGGCCATATCCGATGACTTCAGCATAAATCTTGGCTCCGCGTTTTTTTGCATGCTCAAATTCTTCTAGAACGACAATGCCTGCACCTTCTCCCATGACGAAGCCGTCTCGCATCTGATCCCAAGGGCGGGAAGCTTTTGTAGGCTCGTCATTGAAATGTGTTGAAAGAGAGCGCAAAGCGGCAAAGCCTGCGACACCAAGTTCGCATACCGCAGCCTCTGCGCCGCCTGCGACCATAACGTCCGCATCGCCCCATTGAATGAGCCGTGCGGCATCTCCAATAGCATGAGCTCCCGTAGAGCACGCTGTGACAACAGCATGGTTGGGACCTTTGAAGCCATGGCGAATAGAAACGTGACCTGAAATGAGGTTAATAAGGGCTGAAGGGATAAAGAAAGGGCTTACTTTTCGTACGCCTCCTTCTTTCAGTACGAGTGATGTCTCATAAATTTTAGGAAGACCCCCAATGCCTGAGCCAATCATGACCCCTGTCATTTCTTGTTGCTCTTCCGTTTCTGCAACCCAACCTGAATCTTTCAGTGCCTCTTCAGCTGCAGCAATTCCATAGACGATAAAATCATCCATTTTGCGACGATCTTTGGGGGGGGCGTAGTCGTCAAAATTGAATTGCCCCTCTCCTTGGCCTTGAGGGAGGAGACCCGCAACTTTTGAAGGAAAATCTGTTACATCAAAGGTATCTATGCGACGAATTCCCGATTCCCCAGCAATCAATCGCTTCCAAGATGTCTCAACGCCATTCCCCAAAGGAGTAACAAGGCCTAAGCCCGTAATAACAACGCGCCGCATATGGTTACTTTGCAGCGTGTTCAGAGACATAATCAATAGCGTTTTTAACGGTCATAATTTTTTCAGCGGCCTCATCAGGGATTTCACATCCGAATTCCTCTTCAAAAGCCATAACTAATTCAACCGTGTCCAAGCTATCAGCGCCCAAGTCATCTACAAAGCTTGCGCTTTCAGTAACTTTATCTTCATCAACACCCAAATGGTCTACAACAATTTTTTTTACACGTCCAGCAACGTCACTCATTTAATCTCTTCCTTACGTTATTTTAGATATCATCCTCTTAGCATCATTTTCGAATCAAAAGAAGAAGAAAATTGAAAAATTATCCTCACTTTTTCATCACCGCTCTCGTGTCATCCCGAATTCATTTCGGGACCTCGTGACAATGGGATGAGATCCTGAAACGAGTTTAGGATGACAAAGCGCAGGTGGAAGCTAGCATATTCTTATTTTTTTGGCTAGCCAATAGTGTAAAAAATTATACAATTCATTATATCATGGCCATACCGCCATTAATATGAAGGGTTTGCCCTGTTACATATTTGGCTTCATTCGAGGCGAGATAAACAACGCCTGCGGCAATATCTTGTGGGGAGCCGATCATACCTAAGGGGATATCGCTTAAGATTTTTTCCCGTTGTTTTTCATCTAAAACCGCCGTCATTGGAGATTCAATAAAGCCAGGAGCAATGCAATTAACGGTAATACCACGGGTTGCAACTTCAGCGGCTAAGGATTTTGAAAGACCAATAAGTCCGGCTTTGGAGGCTGCGTAATTTACTTGCCCGGCATTTCCGGTAACGCCTACGACTGAGGTAATATTAATAATGCGCCCTGAACGCTGTTTCATCATGCCCTTGAGTGCATCACGAGAAAGGCGAAAAGCGGAGGTGAGGTTCACTTCAATAACCTTTGACCATTGTTCATCACTCATACGCATCATAAGCCCATCTTGAGTTAATCCTGCGTTATTTACTAAGATATCAAGACCTCCCAGGGCACTTTCTGCGGCGGGGATTAAGTTCCGCGTTTCTTCTGCCTTTGAAAGATTACAAGGGATAACATAAGCGCCCTCTCCCAGGTCTTTGGCTAACTCTTCTAGCTTTTCCTTGCGTGTTCCCGATAGCACAACAGATGCTCCCTGAGTATGAAGGGCACGTGCAATTTCAGCGCCAAGTCCCCCGGTTGCGCCTGTGACAAGAGCTTTTTTTCCTGTAAGATTAAACATGGGTATCTCCTTTTATGAATGCTTCAATATCATGGGGTGTGTTTAACGTTATTGTTTCAGCTGATGGCACGATGCGCTTTGAAAGCCCTGTGAGGACTTTGCCGGCGCCTACTTCGATTAGTGTGTGGACACCAAGGTCAGCTAAGTGAGCGATACTCTCACGCCATCTTACACGTCCCGTGACTTGTTGAACGAGAAGTGTTCGAAATGCCTCGCCTTTTTGAACGGATTCGGCTGTGACGTTATCAATCACAGGAACAACGGGATCTTTTATCGTGATATCAGATAAAACTTCTTTCATGTGATCTGCAGCGGGTTGCATTAGAGCACAATGGAAGGGGGCACTTACATTGAGGAGAAGGCTGCGCTTTGCGCCATAGGTTTTGGAAAGCTCAATCGCGCGCTCAATAGCACCTTTATGGCCGCTAATCACTACCTGGCCAGGACTATTATCATTGGCAATCTCACAAATTTCCCCCATGGCTGCCTCACGTACAATTTTTTCAACGTTCTCCATGTCGAGTCCTAAAAGGGCGGCCATCGCACCCTCAGCAGCAGGAACTGCCTTTTGCATTGCATGCCCTCGGATTTTTAAAAGACGCGCCGTATCAGTAAGGCTTAAAGAGCCTGCAGCACAAAGAGCTGCGTATTCTCCCAAAGAATGACCCGCAACATATGACGCATACTGAGAGAGAGTAAGCCCTCCTTCCTTCTCCAAAACGCGCATAAGAGCGAGGCTGACCGTCATTAAGGCGGGTTGGGTGTTTTCTGTGGACGTCAGCTCTACTTCAGGGCCTTCAAAGATAATTTTTGTGAGGTTTTGGCTTAAGGCTTCATCGACTTCGTGAAATACATCTTGAGCGCATGGAAACGCTTCATAGACCTCACGGCCCATGCCAACGCTTTGTGACCCTTGCCCAGGAAAAAGAAAGGCTTTCATATTTTCCCTTTCATACTATATTCACGTTATATTACTTAACCGTTTCAGCCAAAGACATGGGATAAAAGCTGTTAGATGTCAAGAGTTCTATGCTTCGTGTTCATTCTTCTCGCCCCTCAGTCCTTAATGGCAGGAGGAGGAAGTTTGCCAGGTGCAGGTTTAAGTTTAGTTTGCGCCCTGCCGTTTGGAGGGATGCTTCTTTCTTTAGCCCTTTTCCCTCTCTTTGCGTTTCGCTTTTGGGAAAATCATCATGGAAAAGTAGCCTTTGGATGGGCGTGTCTGACGATCCTTGGGTTAAGTCTTACCTTTGGTGTTGCACCTACAAAAGCTTCAATTTTAACAACCCTCTTCCAGCATTACCTCCCTTTTGTGATTATGATAGGGGCGCTGTATACAATTGCAGGAGGAATTCAAGTCCGTGTGAATGCTCCGGCCACACCATTGATGAATACAGCTCTTCTGGCTTTTGGCACGCTTTTATCGGGGTGGATTGGCACAACGGGAGCATCGATGCTTTTGATTCGTCCCCTTCTTCACATGAATGCGCATCGCAAACATCGGGTGCATCACATGATATTTTTTATCTTTCTTATTGCTAATATCGGGGGCGCTTTAACGCCGCTGGGCGATCCTCCTCTCTTTTTAGGGTTCTTGGAGGGGGTAAGTTTCTTTTGGCCGCTTCAATTTCTTTTCCTAGAGATGCTTATGATTATCCTTCCGTTGCTTCTCATTTTTTATGGGGTGGATCATTTTTTTGTAAAAAAAGAAGGCCTCTTTCTTCACCCTTCTTGGCCAAAAATAGACGTGACAGGAGCCAGCAATGGCATAGTGTTTTTAGGTGTCCTTGGGCTTGTTCTTATAAGTGGCCTGTGGAAGTCTGGCATCCAGGTTTCATTTCTGGGCATTTCTCTTGAGCTTCAAAATATAATCAGAGACGGTGGCCTTGTGCTGCTGGCGATTCTTTCTTATGGGTTGACCCCTCGCTCTCTTCATGAATCCAACCATTTTTCGTGGGAGCCTTTAAAAGAGGTTGTTAAGCTTTTCTTTGGAATTTTTATAACCGTAATTCCTGTTATCGCTATGCTTGATGCCGGACGTCTTGGAGCCTTCGCCCCTTTAATTTCACGTGTGACGGTGGAGGGGCATCTCCAAAATGCTACGATCTTCTGGCTTTCCGGAGGATTGTCTGCCTTTTTAGATAACGCCCCAACGTACCTTGTTTTTTTTCATATGGCAGGTGGGGATGCGTCTGTGTTGATGACGGGCCTTTCAGATACGTTAGTGGCCCTTTCCTTAGGAGCGGTTTTTATGGGAGCCATGACCTATATTGGCAATGCGCCTAACTTTATGGTGAAAACAATCGCAGAAGCATACAAAATTCCCATGCCGAGCTTTTTTGGCTATATGGTCTGGTCGGGTGTGATTCTTCTCCCCTTGTTGTACTTGCTTGCTTGGGTGAGGTTTTAAGGAGCGTTTAATCCTCTGACGTAATGCTTTAGAAAATGATCGCGACTTTCCCATCTGAGGATGTCATCAGTGAGGGGGCTTTCTATAAAAACAAAATTGCCGTCAAAGTTTTCTCGTTTGGGGGAAGAGGCGGTCTCGCTGGTTATTTTTGCCCCTTGGGCTCCGCCAATCAAAGCCCCCACTCCACTTTCTCCATGGCTGATAAGAATAAGGGCAACAAAGTTGGGGTTTTGCGTGGAAGGGTCAACAAGGACAGGAAAGCCTTGCTCGTTACGAAGTGTGATTTGCCGGCCAGGAATGGTTTGACTATGGCCTTCGTGCTCTTTATCGGCCAGATTTGAGTCAACAACGTACGTCATCCAACGCTTGAATCCGTCTTTTGCAAAATTCTCACTGATTCCAAGGGATCGCCAGGGGAGGAGCCCCTCTGCTTTAGGTCCTGGACATTTGCGTACCATAGGCTCAAGGCCATAGTCTGCACCCGTGAGCTTAGGATCCGCAGGGCAGGGGAAGCGGTGGTGTCTTTCAACAAAGGCTGCAATGGCATTTAAGGCATATTCCTGATGCTCTCGTGTTTTTGTGAGAGCAGATCGCTTTATATGTGCGGTTAAAAGAGGAAGACCCATCCCCCCAATAATGCCAAGAATCACCAGTACAAGGGCCATCTCGACAAGAGAAAAACCCGCTTGAAAAGATTTCTTAGAGTGTCCTCCCAAAAGACCCCTCACCCGCTCCCCCTTTGGGGTCGCGACCTCTCCCACAAGGGGAGAGGTGGTGCTTTGCATCTCTTTTACCTCTCCCTTTGTGGAAGAGGTCGTCGCCTCTGAACCTTCACCTCTCCCCTTGTGGGAGAGGTCGTCGCGAAGCGGCGGGTGAGGGGTATTAAAGATCATCTCTAATACTCCTTCTAAATTATTCAACACGTCGTTATTCCAAAAACGAATAACTTTAAATCCATTTTTTTCAAGAATCCGACTACGACGAGCATCATACGCTTTTTGATCTGCGTGTTGTCCACCATCAAGTTCAACTACAAGTTTTTTTTCAAGACAAACGAAATCAACGATATACCCCTGCAGAATATGTTGACGTCTAAATTTCCATCCCCGAAGCCTTCTGGCTCGGAGATGATACCAAAGTTGACTCTCAGCGTCGGTTTGATGTTTACGCAGTATTTTTTTGAATTTTTTTAACATTAGTGTTCTCCCAAAAGACCCCTCACCCGCTCCCCCTTTGGGGTCGCGACCTCTCCCACAAGGGGAGAGGTATTGCCTCTGCATCTGCTTTTCACCTCTCCCTTGTGGGAGGTCGTTGCGACTGAAGCTTTTTCACCTCTCCCCTTGTGGGAGGTCGTTGCGACTGAAGCTTTTTCACCTCTCCCCTTGTGGGAGGTCGTTGCGACTGAAGCTTTTTCACCTCTCCCTTGTGGGAGGTCGTTGCGACTGAAGCTTTTTCACCTCTCCCCTTGTGGGAGAGGTCGTCGCGAAGCGACGGGTGAGGGGTATTTAAAATCATTCTCTGCATCTTTTTCACCCTCTCACAAGGGGAGAAGTAGTCCTAAAACTGGAAAAAAAGGGCGCAGGCCGGTTCTTTATTATCGACATTATACGTTCCTCTTTCGGTGACACAGGCATGAGGGGAGACATCTGATCCATCAAAAGCACGGACTTTTCCAGAGGTGGGGTATCCATTGTCCATCTTTTTATCCAAGCTCATGGCTTGAGAAGGCGTTAGAAGGGCTCCATCCCCGTGGTCTCCATTTTTTGTGCCCAGAATGAACCATAAACCGCTCAGTCCATGGGGGTTGTTTTCAACGGTAAAGCCGCCTCCTAAAGAAGACTCCGGCGCGCCAGCTCCAAATTCCCCTTGATTTTGGGTAGTCAGAGGACCTGGACTTCCAATGAATCCTGCGCCCGCAAGGTGAGACCAAAAGGCAAGGGCTTCAGTGCCTGGTGCAAGTCCAGCACCTTCTACAATTGCATTGCCGTTACCATTGCGGAGGGTTGCACCAATAAGATCATGGGCTTTATTAAAATCACCAGGAAGGGCATCATATTTATCGATGAAGGCGGTGGCCGCCAGGCGATATTCATTGAGTTGAGCGATAGTCCGTTTAAGTCGTGCGCTTTCTATTAACTCTCGGCCTTTTAAAATGCCTCCAATTAAAAGGCCCATAATGATGAGAACAACGGCTAGCTCAATAAGGCTAAAGCCAGCTTGGGTTTTGTGGCGTTTGTTTTTGTTCATAGTCTCCTCCCTTTTGCTGCATTTTGCATCTCCTTGGGATGAAGGTAAAGGCCCTCCTTTCTTTGTTTGAAAAAATTTGGTATTAATAAAGGAAAATTTAGGGATTTTTGATCAAGACTAACAAGAAAGAAAAAATAAAAAATGAGAAAGATCAGATGACAAAAGAGGGATATTACCGCTTTCCAACACTTTTCAAAGATAGAGTTGTTTTTGTGGCAGATGATGACCTATGGAGCGTGTCCCTGAACGGGGGCAAAGCTGAACGCCTTACATCCGGTACAGGGGAGGCGAGTGAGCCTGCTTTTTCTCCTGATGGGAAGTGGATTGCCTTTACAGGAACCTATGAAGGCCATGGGGAAGTCTACCTCATGCCCGCTCAGGGGGGAGAATTGGTCCGTCTTACCCATATTTCAGAAGGATCCTTTGTTGTGGGATGGGCTTCACCCACTGAAGTCATTTTTTCTTCGACTAAAAACAATCCTTTTCGCATGCGCTCTCTTTTTACGGTTGATGTTAAAACAAGTCACGTTAAGAAGATTCCGTGTGGTCCTGCAAATTTCATTTCTTATAATCCTCAAGGAGGTGGCTCTGTCATTCAACGCCATGGCCATGGATATGTCTCATGGAAACGCTATCGTGGGGGGACTGCGGGTGACCTTTGGATTGATCCCAATGGTAAAGGGGATTTCAAAGAGCTGATTAAAATTAAGGGAAATGCCTTGCGGCCCCTATGGTTTAACAACAACATTTATTTTATTAGCGACCATGAAGGCCATGGAAATATTTATTCCTGCACGCTTGAGGGGATGGATCTTACACGGCACACGTCTTTTGAGGATTTCTTTGTCCGTGGGTTAACCCATGATGGCGCTTCTTTTGTGTTTACCGCAGGAGGAGACTTGTACCGCTTCTCGCCTGAAGAAAAAGCCCCTCAAAAAATTAAGATAGAGTTTACCTCTTCCTTCCCTCAAAAAGCCCGTAAGTTTGTTGAACCTTCCACTAATCTTTCTCACTATTCCTTGGACAAGAAAGGAACTCAGCTTGCTGTTATAACTCGAGGACGGTCTTTCTCCTTTGCGAATTGGGAGGGAGCCATTCACCAATATGGGGAAAAAGATGGGGTTCGCTATAAAAGGGCTGCCTGGCTTCATGATGCAAAACGTCTTCTGATTGTAAGCGACCGATTAGGGGAAGATAGATTAGAAATTCATGAGGCAAATCCGCTAAAAAGTCCTAAGATTCTCAAATCTATGGATTTGGGAAGTATTTTGGTTTTGAAGCCTTCTCCCACGCAAGATGAAGTGGCTATTATTAATCATCGCTGCGAACTTTTTCATATCAATCTAAAGACTCAGAAAATACATCTGATTGATAAAAGTTCCTTTGGAGATATTGGCGGACTTGACTGGTCTCCTGATGGCAAGTGGATTGTTTATGATTTTCCGTTAGACCTTCGCATCCGAGGGATTAAGCTGTGCGACGTAAAGACGTTTAAAAGCCACCTTATCACCAAGCCTGTGTTGACAGATTTCTGTCCAACCTTTGATCCGGAAGGAAAATATATTTATTTCCTTTCAAAACGTACCTACACCCCTTTTCCCGACAACCTCCACTTTGAAATGGGGTTTCCCAAAGGGGTTAAGCCTTACCTTATCCTTCTTCAAGACACCTTAACGTCACCTTTTATACCGCAGCTCAAGGCAGAGGAAGAAAAGCCTAAAAAGGAAGAGAAGGAAAAAGAGAAGGAGAAAGAAAAAGGAGCGCAAGATATTAAAATTGACCTCAAGGGAATTGAAAACCGTATCCTTGAGTTCCCCGTGCCAGAAGGGGATTACACCTTTATTCGTGGTATTCCGGGAAAAGCTCTTTATCTTTCGACCTCTTTAGAGAGTGCGTCAAGTTGGGATGAAAATGATGTGGGATCTCGTAATACCCTGCAGAGTTATGATTTTGCCATGCAACACAATGACACGCTCGTGTCTAATATTTCCTCTTTTACCCTTTCAGGCGACAATCTTTGGTTGTGTTACTATGGATCCAAGAAGCTACGGGTCATCAAAGCTGGCGAAAAACCCCAAGAGCACGATCATTCTTATCGTAAAGGTGGATGGATTAATTTGGGACGTATTAAGGTGGAGGTTAATCCTTTTAAAGAGTGGCTACAAATTTTTGATGATGTGTGGCGTCTTCAAAAGGATTTCTTTTGGACGGCTGATATGTCGCAAGTTGATTGGGAAGGCATTTATAAACGCTATCGCCCTCTTGTAGATCGCATTGCAAGTCGAGGGGACCTTTCTGACCTTATTGCTGAAATGCATGGAGAGCTGGGGAGTTCACATGCCTATGTTTTTGGAGGGGATTTTCGCCTTCCGTCTTACTACCCTTTAGGGGAATTGGGGGCTGATTTTTCGTATGAGAAGGATCAAAAAGGTTGGCGCATTTCAAACATTGCTCAAGGGGATCGATGGAATCCTGCTCAAACGTCTCCTTTAACGTCTCCTGGATATGGGATCGAAGAGGGAGACATTGTGACAGCTATCAATGGGCAAAAGCTTGAAGAAGACATATCTCCTCAACAATTACTGGTAAATCAGGCACGCAACATGGTGTCCCTTGTTATTAAGGGCAAGAAGAACAAGGACAAAACAGTATGCGTTCGCGCTCTTGATTCTCAAGTGCCAATTCGGTACCGCGACTGGGTTGAAAGAAACAGAGCTTATGTTCATGAAAAGACAAAGGGGCGTATAGGATATATTCATATCCCTGATATGAGTGTGAATGGATTTGCAGAATTTCATCGGGGCTTCTTGGCTGAAATGGACCGGGAAGGTCTTGTGATTGATGTGCGCTTTAATGGGGGAGGGAATGTCTCAGGTCTTCTTCTTGAAAAACTTTCTCGGAAGCGTCTTGGGTACGACCAAAGCCGGTGGTTTGGGGCGTTTCCCTACCCGCTTGAATCTCCCATGGGCCCTATGGTGGCGTTAACCAATGAATATGCGGGCTCGGATGGAGATATCTTTTGCCATAGTTTTAAAGCCCTCAACTTAGGGCCACTTATTGGAAAACGGACTTGGGGAGGTGTGATTGGCATTTGGGCTCGTCACAATCTTGTCGATGGTGGCGTCACAACACAGCCAGAATTTTCCTTCTGGTTTCACGATATTGGATGGGGTGTTGAAAACTATGGTGTCGATCCAGATATTCAAGTGGAAATCACACCTCAAGATTACGAAAAGGGGCAGGATCCACAGCTCGATCGAGGGATTAAAGAAGTTCTTACGCTTTTGAAGGGCCCTTTGCCTCCGAAGCCTTTCTCAACAGAACGGCCGAACCTTTCTCCTCCGAAATTAAGGAGATAGGACTTTGAGTGACACGGACGTTAAGCTCACTTCTCTTCTCAAAGCCAGAGCCGTTTTTGAACGATTTCGAAAAAATTTAAATACAGAGCAAGACAAAGCAGGTGCTGTGCAAGCTTTTGAATTTTGTTATGAACTGTCTTGGAAAACTATGCAAAAAGCTTTAAACGTACGTGGTGTTCGAGTGGGGACTCCTAGAGATGCTTTTCGAGAAGCTGCTGCTGCAAGCTTAATTAAAAATCCCAAGGTATGGTTTGAATTTATTAAGAAAAGAAATGAAACGGTTCACGTTTATAATGAAGACACACTGGAAGCTGTTATTGGTATCTTTGATCTTTTTTCAAGCGAGCTAACAACCTTCATTGAAAACTTAGAAAAAAAACAATGATTCAGATGAATGCGGAAGACTTATCCCTTCTCCACTCCATTCTTGCCAAATATCCTTATAGGTTTTACGCGTTTGGTTCTCGAGTCAAAGGCAATAGTTGGGAGTTTTCTGATTTAGATCTTTGTTATAAAGACCCTATCCCAACAGATGTGTTGGTAGACCTGATGGCTGATTTGAGTGAATCTGACCTTCCTTTTAAAGTAGACGTTGTGTTTTGGGGAGATTTTACACCAGAATTTCAACAGGAAATTGAAAAAGATCTTAAAGAATTACCTAAAATAACTTGATTTTTATTAAAATATATGGTAATATTCTAAATATATAAATGCATATGTGTTCTTCTCAATAAAAACATGAGAAGAGAGAGAAGGTCTTGAGTTGATTCTTCCTTCATTATCCCCCACACTCACTGGAGCTGAATAATATCTAAGTAAGAGCATGCTGTATCTTGTAGCCACACCCATCGGAAACTTAAAAGATATGACCTTTCGGGCTGTTGCGACCTTGATGGAGGTCGATGTGATTGCGTGCGAAGATACGCGGATTTCGTCAAAACTGCTGTCTCACTATGCAATCTCAAAACCCCTTCTTGCCTATCATGATCACAATGCTGAGCATATGCGGCCGCGCTTGCTGAGCCTTTTAAAAGCGGGTAAGAAGATTGCGTATATTACAGATGGAGGAATGCCTCTTATTTCCGATCCTGGGTTTAAGCTTGTTCAAGCGTGCCAAAACGAAGGGCTTCCTTATACGGTTATTCCGGGCGTGTCAGCACCTTTAACAGCTTTATGTTTGTCAGGAATTTCGCCAAGTCGATTCTTTTTTTGTGGATTTTTGCCCCCAAAGCAGGCAAGCCGTAAGAAAGCCTTGGAAGAGCTGAGCTCTTACCAATCAACGCTCCTTTTTTTTGAATCCCCCAGACGATTGCTTCCTTTTTTAAAGGACGCTTTGGAGGTGTTAGGGGACCGGGAAGGGGCGGTGTGTCGAGAAATGACAAAACTGTATGAGGAAGTTCAAAAGGCTCCTCTCTCAAAGCTCATCGCCCATTATGAAGCAACGCTTGCGCGCGGAGAGGTTGTTGTTGTCATAGAAGGAACCTCTTCGGATGAGCCTGTTATCCAGGAAGATCTTGATGACCATTTACAAAAAGCACTTGAAACGCATTCTGTGAAGGATGCGGTAGAGCTTGTCTCAAAAGCCTTTGGGCTACCAAAACGGGAGGTTTATCACCATGCACTCACCCTCAAATCAAAAGAAACAGGCCTATCTTAAAGGACAACGGGGAGAAAAAATTGCTGCATTCTATTTGTGGTGTAAAGGGTACAAGATTCTTGAACGCCGTTTCAAAACACCCGTTGGAGAAATTGACCTTTTAGTGCGCAAAGGTAAAACGCTTGTAGCGGTTGAAGTCAAAGCCCGGGGTTCTCTGGAGAAAGCTGCGTTTTCTATCACGCCTTCTCAACAGCAGCGTATTGAACGGGCTCTTCTGTATTATCTTTCTCGCAAACCCTTTCCGTTTACCCTTCGATTTGATGTGATCCTGCTGGCTCCTTGGACGTGGCCCGCGCATATCGTGGGGGCGTGGGGGAGGTGAGTATTGTTTGCTTCTTCCTTGCTCAGTGGGAAAGAGTGTCTTGCTTCTGAGCTTCGGGGGCTTGCTCTGTGGTAGGCGTAAAATTATCAAGAGGAGGCATGTCTTGCCATAAATCTTTTTCTTGTAAAGCAGTAAGAGGATTTTCCTTCGGTACGAGGGGAGTGAAAGACGCTCTAACATCAATCTGTTTGGGCCTTGGCAGCTCCAAAGAAAAACTAACACTTTCTGTCTTTTTTATGTTGATAAGCTTTTCGACGCTAAAAAGAGCTAAGAGGGCAAGCGGAAATCCTGTGAGGAGCAAAATCCATCTCATTTCTCTTGTTCTGTTTTTAGAGAGAGCTTTTGGAGTTTTCTCGAGTAAAATGTGAGACGCGCTATAAGAAGTAGATTGTTTCCAAATATGATGACAAGAGCTACACCTTACTTTCTTTCCTTCTGTAGGGAGCAAAGAATCATCGAGCATGTACCTTTTTAAACAATTGGGACAGTCAATAATCATGGGTGCGAGTCTCTCTTATAGTCTTGTGATCTTTATAAGCTTTTTGAAAGAGCGAAGCAAGCTAGCTATTTTGAGGATTTGTGGATAAATGGCAAGATCAGGGCTGAAGACGCAGCGATCGCGGCACTTGCATAAAATGTCGAAGAAGATCCAGCAAAGTCCCACAGCCATCCGGCAATGGTATTTGCGAGTATTAAGCTGATTCCATTAAGAAAATGAAAAAGACCGAACCCGGTTCCTCGAAAAGAGGCTGGGCATGAGTCTGCTAGAAAAACAGCGAGCATGCTGTGGGTAATTCCCATCTCAGCCCCTAATAATAAGACGCCGCCGAAAAAGAAATAGGCAGATGCTCCCTTGGCTAATAAAATATTAGCAATAATGACGAGTCCGATGCCGAGTGCCATCATCAAATGCCTTCCAAGCCTATCTGATAAATAGCCAATAGGGTAGGCTGTCGCTGTTGTTGCGATATTCTGTATCACCATCACGAGAGGAATGAAGTGTGTATCAATGCCTGTTTGCTTTGCTTGTAAAAAGAGAAACGCACCTGAAAAATTCGAAATGTTGTAAATTCCACTTAATAAAAGAACAAGCCAAAAGGCGCCGGGGAGATTTGAGATTTCTTTAAAATGTACTTTATTTTTGAGAGGTTTATGGAGAGACTTCTCACTAACGGGGTCTTTAACAAAGATGAGAAGGACAATTAAAGCAAAAGCCGTTGGGATAGATCCTATCCAAAAAACAAGAGAATACTCATTTTGAAAGAGCCATAAAAGACCCATCGTTAAAAGAGCTCCTACAAAAGCACCAGCGCGGGAAAGAGATTCTCTGAGCCCATAACAGGCACCTTTAATACTAGGAGGAGCGAGGTCTCCTACTAACGCATCGCGAGGTGTGGCATCTAACCCATTGCCCACGCGATCAAACGTTTTCCCTAAAAAAACACTTTCAACTGTTGTTGCCGTGGCTAATAAAGGACGAGAAATAAGGGCAAAAATATATCCCACAACAATAAGGAGTTTTCTTTTACGTAAGTAGTCACTTAAGATTCCTGAAAAAATACGCGTAAAAAGAGCGATAGCCTCACCAAAGCCTTCTAATAACCCCATAACAAACGTGCTCGCACCCAGAACTTGTGTAATGTATAAAGGGCTAAGGGTAAATATAACAACAGAGGAAATTTTCATCAAAAAAGAAACGCTACCCAGGGCCCATATGCTGCCAGGAATAGCAGGAGAAGAGGAGGGAGGTGTCTGCATGTTCATGCAGGAACCTCTCATATATTAAAGGATATGTCTAGATTAAATTGCGTTTAATTTGCGTTTGTAATCAGGAGTTCACAGATGGAAAAAAATATGTAAACCTAAACCACAGGATAATTTAACAAAGAGAAAAAAATGATAGGGATTGTTCTCGTAAGTCATGGACTGTTAGCTCAAGAGTTCGTTTCAGCCCTCGAACATGTGGTGGGCAAGCAGGATCAAATGGCTTCCATTAGCTTGTATAGTGATGATGATATAGAGGTGAAGCGAGAAGAAATCTTAAAAGCTGTCCAAAGTGTCGACAAAGGAAAGGGAGTGGTTATTTTGACCGATATGTTTGGCGGAACTCCTTCAAATCTTGCCCATTCTTTGTTGGATAGGTCTGGCGTAGAGATCATTGCAGGAATGAATCTTCCTCTGCTTATTAAGCTTGCAAGCGTTCGAAAAATAAAATCTCTGAAAGAGGCAGTTCTGGATGCACAAGAAGCAGGCAAAAAGTACATTCATGTGGCTTCTCATATTTTAAAGGACCCCCATGGTTAAAGTCGTGTCCGAAGTCGTTGTGCAAAATCGTAAAGGGCTGCATGCGCGGGCTTCTGCCCAAGTTGTGAGGCTGGCGGAATCTTTTAAGGCTACAACCTATGTTTATTATCAAGACATGCGTGTTCCGGCTGGCTCCATCATGGACCTTTTAATGTTAGGGGCGGCTCAATGGTCATTGCTGAGGATAGAAGGAGAAGGGGATGATGCCGAGGAAGCAGTTTCGGCTTTGGTAAGCTTGATTAAAAATGAATTTGGAGAGGAATAAAGGAAATTGTAACATTCAATTAACCCTTGTCATCTTCGGGCTAGAAAAGGTTTGTTTTTCGAAGGAAAACCATAGCCTCTAACCATAAAAAAGCGTATGCTCCGTAAAAACTAAAGTAGAGAGGATCACCCCCATGAATATCATTTTATTCCCTTTGTTAGTTATCATCACAGCAGTTCTTGGCATTTATATTTGGGTCATCGTTGGCCATGTCGCTCTAAACTGGCTGGTAAGTTTTAATGTTATTAATCACAAGAATAATTTTGTGATTATGGTGCGAGAGTTTCTTGCCATCGTCACAGAGCCTGTTTTAGCGATAATTCGAAGGTTTTTGCCTACGATAGGAGGGATTGATTTTTCACCCCTTGTTCTTATTCTTTGCATATGGTTCTTACAGATGGTTATTGGAACACTCATGCTCAAACTTGTGATGGTGGGGAGTGTCTAAAATAATCGATGGCCGCAAAATTGCGGAAACTCTAAAACATAAACTTTTAACGTTGAGCCTTGATCTTGAAGAGCAAACGGGCGTAAAAGCAGGCCTTGCTATTTTAAGGATAGGGGAAGACCCTGCCAGCCAACTCTATGTTCATCAGAAGATTCTCTCTGCAAAGGAAATTGGCTATCATTTTGAGGAGCACGTTCTGCCAGCCTGGGTGTCTCCTGACATCTTAGGCGCGAAGATTGAGGAGCTTAATAAGGCCTCTCATATTCATGGGATTATTCTGCAGCTTCCTCTTCCCTCTTCTTTAGACAAATTGCAGTTTTTATCCTTAATTGATCCGTCAAAAGATGTTGATGGGTTGCATCCCCTAAATGCAGGAAAACTTTTGCAAGGAACCCCCGGGGGCTTTGTTGCGTGTACTCCTTTAGGGTGCCTTACCCTCCTCAAAACGCTATACCCCTCTTTTGAAGGTCGCACCGTAGGCATTGTGGGCTGTTCCTTGCTTGTGGGACGTCCTATGGCTATGTTAATGCTGAAACAAGACTGTACCGTATGGTTGGCGCATTCAAAAACACAAAATTTGCCAGCGCTCTGTGAGACCGCTGAAATTCTTATCGTTGCGATTGGGAGTCCTCGTTTTATCCAAGGGGAGTGGATTCAAGAAGGCGCCACCGTTCTTGATGTTGGCATTAATCGGTTGCCTTCAGGCGAGATTGTCGGTGACGTAGACTTTTCTTCAGCCGAGAAAAGAGCAGGAGCGATTACGCCCGTTCCCGGTGGTGTGGGCCCCATGACTGTTGTTTCGCTTTTACGTAACACATTGGAAGCGGCTTTCCGGTATGCGAACAAACCATTCCCTCTTTAACTATTTGCTTGATTTGCTGATTCCTCTCAGGTGCATCAAATGCGGCCTCATTTTGGAAGATAAGCCAGGCCTTTGTCCAACGTGTTGGCTCACGGTTCCTTTTATTTCAAAGCCATTTTGTGCCTGTTGCGGTCTTCCTTTTGAGTTTGAAATTGATCAAAAGGCTCTATGTGCTAGGTGTAGTTATGAGCGCCCCGCCTATACAACAGCGCGGTCCGTTTTTGCGTATACGGCGGAAAGTAAGGATCTTATCTTAAGATTCAAACATCTAGATGCGCTTAGTTCTGCGCCTCTTTTTGCGGAGTGGATGGAGCATATTTTTGAAGAAAAAAAGGCAGCCCTTTGCATTCCTGTGCCCCTTCACTGGACACGTCTTTTTATGAGAACATACAATCAAGCTGCCCTTCTTGCCCAAAATCTTGCGCAACTTAACCCGCAATGGGTTTACATGCCGTCTGTGCTTATAAGAAAGCGAAGAACGCCTTCCCAAGGCTACCTTTCAAGAAAGGACCGTATAAAAAATGTGGACCGCGCGTTTGAGGTGCCGAAGGCGAAAAGAGGTCATATTGCTGGGAAAACTATTGTCTTAGTAGATGATGTGTTTACAACGGGTGCGACCCTGAATGCGTGTGCTCAAGCTCTTCTAAAAGCAGGGGCAAAAGAAGTGCATGCTCTGACTTTAGCACGAGTTGTGCGGGCGCAACAATTTTCTTGATTTCTTGCTTGAAATTCGACACATAAGAAACATGTATATTCATCAAACAGACGTTGCGATTATTGGTGCAGGCCCGGTCGGGCTTTTTGCTATTTTTGAGTGTGGCATGATGCGCTTAAAGTGTCATGTCATTGATAGCTTAGAGATGGTGGGAGGGCAGTGTGCGGCTTTGTATCCTGAAAAACCCATTTATGATATCCCGGGGTACCCTAAAATTTCAGGAGCCGAGCTTATTGAAAATCTTAAACACCAAGCGGATCCATTTGAACCCGTGTATCATTTAAGCCAACAGGTCACCCGCCTTGAGGAAACGCCAGAAGGACAGTGGCGCCTTGAAACATCAACCGGGACACACATAGAAGCCAAAGCCATTATCATTGCGGCAGGCGTTGGGGCATTTGGCCCCAATCGACCGCCTCTTGAAGGTCTTGAATCTTATGAAGGAAAAAGCGTTTTTTATTACGTAAAAAATCGAGAAGATTTTCGGGATAAGCATCTGGTCATTGCAGGGGGCGGTGATTCAGCCGTCGACTGGGCGATCTCGTTGTCAGAGATTGCAAAAAAAGTAACAGTTGTGCACCGACGTCCAAAATTTAAAGCAGCGCCTGAAAGTGAGGCGAGGCTTAATAAATTGGCAGACGCTGGTCTTATCGATCTTGCCATTCCCTTCCAGTTAGACAAACTTATTGGAGAAGAGGGAATTCTAGAAGCTGTGAGCCTCAAATCGTTGGAAGGGGGCATTAAAGTTGTGCCCGCAGATATTCTGCTTCCTTTCTATGGCCTTGCGATGAACCTAGGGCCTATTGCTCACTGGGGACTTCAGCTCAATACAACGCATATTCAGGTGACGCCGGACGCATGTGCAACTAATATTTCTGGAATTTTCGCCATTGGGGATATTGCAACCTATCCTCATAAGTTAAAGCTCATTTTAACAGGCTTTGCAGAAGCAGCCCAAGCAGCCCATGCCATTAGAGCTTTTATTCATCCCACTGAGGTCTATCATTTTGAATACTCCACAACGAGTGGCGTGCCGTCTTTGTAATTTTTATCCACATTTTTTTTAAAATTTTAAGCACTTTTTAAGACTTTCGCGTTAAAAATAGCATCAACAGCACGTGAAAAATAAGAAGAAAGAGTGTAAGATGAAAAAACAAAAGTCCTTATCCCTTATAGCCCTTTTAGTGAGTGTTTCGCTTCTCATCTGCCCTCAAAAATGCTTTGCAGTGACGGCGACGACTACATTTACCGTCACAGCGACTGTTTCGTCTAGTTGTACGGTAACAGCCACTACCTTAGCTTTTGGAGCTGTTGTGCCTGGGGGATCTACTGTTACTCAAACTAATACAATCACACCTACTTGTACAAATTCAACCCCTTGGACTATTTACCTAAATGCAGGAAGTGGTACCTTTACTAACAGAACAATGACTTCTCTCTCTAACCCAGGGACGCCTATAAACTATAATATTTATACAACTTCGGCACACACAACTATTTGGGGAGATACGACAGGGGGAACTGTAGATGTGGGCGGGACGGGGTCGGGAGCAGCTCAGTCACAAATAGGATATGGGCAAATTCTTAATCCTTTAGCTACGTTAAAACCAGCAGCTGATTATACGGATACGATTACAGCTACAGTCAATTATTAAGGTACCTCATTGTTTGTTGAGCGTCTTTAAAAAAGACCTATAAAAATTTTTCTTTTTCTGGTAATCATCCAATAGAAAATAAACCATAAAAAAAGGTTAGAATGAGAAAACAAAAATCCTTATTCGTTGTAGCCATTTTTGTGATCTTTTTCCTCTTCACTTGTCCTCAAAAATGCTTTGCACCGAGTAGTGCGAGTACCTTGACTTCCACAGTAACCGCTGTGTCTAGTTGTACGGTAACAGCCACTACCTTAGCTTTTGGAGCTGTTGTGCCTGGGGGATCTACTGTTACTCAAACTAATACAATCACACCTACTTGTACAAATTCAACCCCTTGGACTATTTACCTAAATGCAGGAAGTGGTACCTTTACTAACAGAACAATGACTTCTCTCTCTAACCCAGGGACGCCTATAAACTATAATATTTATACAACTTCGGCACACACAACTATTTGGGGAGATACGACAGGGGGAACTGTAGATGTGGGCGGGACGGGGTCGGGAGCAGCTCAGCCACAAATAGGATATGGGCAAATTCTTAATCCTTTAGCTACGTTAAAACCAGCAGCTGATTATACGGATACGATTACAGCTACAGTCAATTATTAAGGTACCTCATTGTTTGTTGAGCGTCTTTAAAAAAGGATTTTTACTCTGGACTAAAAACATTAATTATGGAATATGAATAACCATGATGAAAAAACAAGAAAAAAATATCTCTTTCCTCAGTTTTCTAGCGATACTGATTGTCTTTTTGTTTCCAGTGTCAGATCTTAAGGCCTCTTCAATTCGAGTCACTCCTGTTCGCTTGCAGCTTTTAGAGAATCAAAAAATTACGTCTTTTGAAATTACAAATGAGGCAGACGAACCCCTTACAGCCCAACTTCACGTCGTAAAATGGACGCAGCATGAGGGAAAAGATGTGCATGAAAAAACAAAAGATATTCTGATTACGCCCCCTATTGTAAAGATTGCGCCACATGAAACACAACTTGTGCGTGTGGGGCTTTTAATCCCCCGTGATCCTAAAAAAGGGGGGACTTATCGGGTCGTGATTAACGAGGTACAGGAGCCTTCTGACGTTCCTTTTCAGGGCATAAAAACAATTTTGGAGATTAGAGTTCCTCTTCTTGTGAGTCCTCTTATTCCGTCGCTTCCTTCTGCAGTTGTGTCAGCTCACCACTCAGATAAAAAAGAAATAAAGGTAAAGCTCTTAAACAAAGGACTGAGTCATTTAGTTCTTCACACCATTATCTTGAAAAAAGAAGGGGAGGAGAAGCCTCTTGTAGAGAAAACAATCTATGATTATGTTATTCCTTTCCAGAGCAAGGAGTGGAGCCTTGATGTTCCTGAATCTTTTAAAGGTAACACGATCCATATCTTGGTCAAAACAGATCAAGGAGACATTTCTTCGGTTGTACAATTGCCTTAAGTTTAAGAAGCATATACTCCTCATCCTTGAAATGTCCTCTCTCAGGTGTTGTTCCAGGCATACACATCCTTCATTTTTGAAGAAAATATTAGGATATCCAATTTTGTCATCCCCGCGAAAGCGGGGATCCATGGACCAAGGTAAGAACGTTTTCCTCTGGATCCCCGCTTTCGCGGGGATGACAGGAGAGGCGGGGATGATGGGAGAGGTGGGGATGACATTAGAGGCGGGCATGACTAGGAGGGCTACACGATCGGTACCTTCAAGTCATTTAAGTATATTTCTTTCTTTTTTATTTTTTTTTGTTTTTTTCTCCTCTTCTCTGCTGGCAGTACCCCCGTCTCCTTCTTTTACAGAGCATCTTCTTGCCGTTGAAATTAATTCGAATGAAGTAGGGGACATTGCGCTCTTCTTAGAAGACACCAAGGGGGATTTTTGGGGAAATCAGGCAGATTTAGACAAATGGGGATTTGTTCTTCCGAAAAAAGCGCCCACCCTGCATAAGGAACAGGCGTATTATGAGTTGAAAGCTTTTAACGATCTTCACTATGACGTTAACCGAAAGCGGATGAGCATTCATATCACAAGTCCTTCTTCTCATTTTAAACCTCAAGACGTTGATTTTACGAAGCCTTCTTTTGTTATTCCGACAGAACCCTCCCCAGGGGCTTATTTTAACTATGATACGCTTGCTCAAAAAAGCAAAGAGAGTCGTCCTCAATTGAGCGGGCTTTTTTCAGCGGGGTATTTTAATATATACGGGACGGGGTTTACGGATTTTGTTGCTCGGTATAATCCTCAACAACCAACCTGTCACAACAACACCTCTAATGAGCTTGTTCGGTTAAATTCGAATTGGCGTGTGGATGATCCTGCTGAAATGCAGAGCTTCCTTATAGGGGATAGCTACACAGCCCCCGGGATGTGGGGGCGTGCTGTGGGATTTGGAGGAATTCAATGGGGCACAAATTTTGGAACTCAACCGAGCTTTATTACGTTCCCCCTTCCGTCTGCAAGAGGAGACGCGATTGTTCCCTCCGTTGTGGATGTTTTTCTGAATGACTCTCGTGTGGGCAGGAAAGAAACAGAAGCAGGACCTTTTACGATTAACGCTATTCCTGTAACGACCGGCGCAGGGACGCTTAATCTTGTGACAACAGACCTTTTAGGACGTCAACAACAGACCAGTGTTCCCTATTATGTGTCTGGCTCTCTTCTGAAAGCGGGACTGCAAAATTTTTCTTATTCCGCAGGATTTATTCGTCAAAATTTTGGCATTGAAAGCAATACCTATAAGGATTTAGCTTTTGCTGGGAATTATCAACTGGGACTTACAGATACCGTTACGAAAGAAACACATCTAGAATTTGTATCGCAACAGCAGACAGCAGGAACGGGGGGGTATGTGCTTTTAGGGGATTTTGGTATTTTTAACCTTGCAGGCGCTGTGAGTCATAATAAAAAGAATAAGATCGGCAATCTGCTCTCTGTAGGATTTCAACGCCAAGCACTGCGGAGTATTAGCTTTGGCACAAACCTTCAGCTTGGATCACGACACTTCTCTCAATTAGGTCTTAAAGAAAAAACAGCGCCTAAGGTATTGCTCACCACCTTTGTTGGAATGTCTCTTTATGATGGAGCGTCTTTGGGGATAAGCTACATACGACAAAAAAATCGTAGGTGGCCGCGGAGCGAATGGCCTACTGGGGGGGGTGGGGCGTGGAATGAGGGAGAATCGCTTCAAGGAGATAATACGTTGTATTATGTGGGAGAATCGCCTCGTAATATAGATATTGTCACTGCAAATTACAGCCAGTCCATTGGATTTGGGTGGGCATTGAATATTTCGACAGTCGCTTGTTTAAGGGGACAAAAAAATAAAGCGGCTTTTGTGACGTTAACATATGCACTCAGTGACACGACAACCCTTAATGTGGGGGGTACTGCTGATAAAAAGAGTGGAAACCAAGGTGTTGTGCAGATAATGCGTAACCTTCCCGCAGGTCCAGGCTATGGATATAACTTGTATGCTGGAAATGGGCAAAATGCAAACTATCAAGCGTCTCTAACGGGACAAACAGAGACAGGAAAATATACAGCAGCGGCTGCGGACTGCTCAGGGAACAAGGCGGGCCAACTGCAAGCCAGTGGAGCTCTTGCTTTCATGGATAGAAAGATTTACCCGACCCGTACTGTGGGAGACAGTTTTGCGGTTGTGCAAGTCCCAGGCTACGAGAATGTGGGGGTCTATTATCAAAACCAATTCATGGGGACAACAGACGAAGATGGCACCCTTCTTGTGCCGAAACTTCTTCCTTACCAAAAAAATCCCATTCGTGTAGAGTTGACAGACTTGCCCCTTAATGCACAAATTAAGAAGTCTGAAATGACCGTGATTCCTTATTATCGAAGTGGCCTTTTAGTAGATTTCCCCATCACAGCTTCTCATGATGCCTTAATGAAACTTGTCCTACCTTCTGGGCAGTCACCGGCGGCAGGAACAATGGTAATGTTTAACGGTGAGCAGTTCCCTGTAGGATATGATGGAGAAGTGTATGTGACAGGGGCTGAAGAAAAGAATCAGTTAACTCTAAAATATAAACAGAAGACCTATAAATGCTCCTTTAACGTCAAGAAAACAAACACGAATGAGACAATACCAAATTTAGGAGTGATCAAATGTCAAGAATAAAAATAATAATATTGGTTTTCTTTTTTGTGCCAAGCTATGATAGGGTAATGGCTGCTTGTACAGTATCTTCAACAACTAATGTCAGCTTTGGTACGGCTTATAATCCCTTATCAGGTACTCCCACCGAGGCTCAAGGAACAGTAACGATTAGCTGTGGTGATGGCACCACTTCGATCACATCAGTGGCGTTAAATGTTGGTACAGGCGGTGGGTCTTTTGCGTCGCGAACCATGGCTCAAGGAGGGCATACTGTAGCATATAATTTATATACGACTAATGCTTACGCCGCTGTTTGGGGAGATGGGACAGGAGGATCCGTTACAGTAGGTGGTGGTAGGGACTGTCACACGCCCAACCCTTGTACTTTTACAGCATACGGCAGAATTCCTGGGTCGCAAACAACAGTCATTCCATCGGCAACTCCTTACACGTCTACAATTACCGCAACTGTTACCTGGTAGGGCAGTTTGTATTTATGAAGATCCCGTAATTCCTACCGGATTGGCGTCCACCCCAGCTCTCCAAACGTTTTTTGAAAACTCACCGGAAGGGGAGCTTCAACCGTCATGGATTCCCCATTGATAAGAGGAAATGTAAGAGAGCGGGCATGCAAGTGAAGCGGCGTGCGCCCATAAGGAAATGCTTCCTTTCCACCATATTTTCCATCTCCCAGAATGGGGGTTTTAAGGCCTTCTGCGAGGTGAACACGTAATTGGTGGGTGCGTCCTGTTTCTGGGGTGAGGTCAAGCAAGGTGAGTCGATCCTCAAATGTGCCAATGACATGGTAATGCGTTACTGCTGGAAGTCCTGCCTCTTGATCAACCCTGATTTTCTCGCCCCCAGGCTTTTTAGAGAGAGGCAGAGAAATGACCCCTTCTTTTTGATCTGGAATGCCACAAACAATCGCCAAGTACGTTTTTTGAACCTTTCGCAGTCGAAAGGCTTCCGTGAGCCAACGGGCCATAGGCAGAGTGCGGGCAAGCACGAGAACGCCGGATGTTTCTTGGTCAAGACGATGGACGAGGCGTGGCTTACATTCGTCATCATACACCGTCATCATGGCATCTAAAGAACGTGTTTGGCCTGTTCCGCCTTGAACCGCAATGCCTGCGGGTTTGTTAAGGATAAAGAAATCATCATTTTGATAGAGGATAAGGTCTTTAAGCCATTTGCGCTCTGCTGCCGTTAAAACGAGGGGTTCTTGGGTTGGCATTTCATGTGTCAGTTTCCCAAACGCTTTGGGGAAAGAAATCGTTTGCCCTTCCTTAATGCGATCGCGTGGTTTGGCCTTGAGGCCATCAATCTTTAAAAGCCCCTTGCGGGCTGCTTTCTCAATCAAGCTTTGGGGAAGATGAGGAATCCATATCCGCAAAGACCGGTCAAGGCGGACGCCGTTTTCATCGGAAGAGGCTATTTTTGTTATGTATTCCATATTTTCCTTCATTACCATGGAAAGATGTGATTATCTAGCCCTTAATGACCCTTTTTAACCCTCATACCCTTCATCTTCATGCCCTCAGAGCACGTAAGACCTTTGAGGACCATGCGTTTCTCTTCAAACATGTGAGGCAGGAGCTTGAAGAGCGTGTGCGGGGGATGAAGCGGACATTTGACCACGTTCTTGAGATCTCTCCTCAGTTGCTCCAGGAGTCTGCTTACGCAGGAGAAGGGGAGGGGTGGGGGACGAAACGCGACAGCTTTGATCTCATCCTGAGTTGCCTGCATGCCCATTGGATGAATGACTTGCCGGGATTTCTTTCAAACATTCACACAAGTCTCCGCGCAGACGGCCTCTTCTTGGGCGCCCTTTGGGGAGGGAATACACTGTATGAGCTCAGAGAAAGTCTTGTATCTGCTGAGCTTAGCTTGACGGGGGGTGCGTCTCCGCGTGTTATCCCCATGCTTCAACCTTCTGATGCCCCCCTTTTGTTGAGTCGTGCGGGATTTTCAAATCCTGTGGTGGATACAGAAATTTTAACTGTAACCTACCCCTCTCTGATGGCGCTTATGAAAGATCTGCGCGGCATGGGAGAAACAAATAAACTCGTTAATCGCCTTAAAACATTTACGCCTCAGCATTTATTTGAAAAAGCAGAAGATGTGTATCGTACGTCTTTCGGCCTTCCAAATGGCACTATTCCAGCGACTTTTGAGGTAATTTACTTAACGGGGATGGGGAAGTCCTGCTCCATAGCTTGAATAACGGTCTTCGCAAGCTTTTTATAAATCTCCGCTTCAGGGGAGTTGGGATCTGCTATAACAAGGGGGATTCCTTTTTCAGACGTTTCACGGATAGCCATGTGAAGGGGGATTTCGGCTAAAAGAGGGAGTCTGAGCTGTTCTGCTTCCCTCAACACGCCCCCATGGTCAAAAATCTCTGACCTCCCTGTGCAATGCGGACAGAGGAAATAACTCATATTTTCAACAAATCCAAGCACAGGGACATCTACTTTCAAGAACATTTCAAGTCCCTTTCGGGCATCAATCAACGCAAGATCTTGGGGTGTTGAAACAATGATGGCGCCAGATACAAGAACACTTTGAGCAAGGCTGAGCTGCACATCTCCCGTTCCTGGCGGCAGATCAATCACAAGCACATCGAGCTCGCCCCAGTTGACCTGACGCAGCATTTGCTGAAAAGCACTCTGAACCATCGGGCCTCGCCAAATTGCAGGTGCTTTTTCTGCAATCATAAAGCCAATGGACATGCATTTAAGACCATAAACCTCAATCGGATTCATCGTCTTGCCATCATCGGACGTTGGTTTTTCGTGTGTGCTTAAAAGATGTGGAATGGAGGGGCCATAGATGTCTGCATCTAAAATTCCTACCTTTAGCCCTATGATTTGAAGGGCGCAGGCCAAATTTACAGCTGTCGTTGATTTTCCAACTCCTCCTTTCCCGGACGCTATCGCAAGGATATATTTAACGCCTGGAATTCCTGTCTTTGCTAAGGTCTTGGTTTTAAGGGGACGCATTGTTGTAAGAACGATATGGATATCTATAATGCCTGGAATATTTTTTAAAAGAGATTCGGCCCTTTCTTTTAATTTTACCCCTTCCTGCATGTACTCTGGACTGATTTCTAAAATAAAAGAAACCTTTCCCGATGGCGTTACTTGCAGACCTTGCATAACGCCTGCTTTGACAATATTTTCTCCAGATAAAGGGTCTATCAGTGTTTTAAGCGTGTTTATAATTTGAGAGTCTTGAATCATAACCGTCCAATGGTGTATCCAGTATTTATTATAAATCATTTTTTTATGAAAAAAACAGTTGATTTCATTTTTTTTATGTAATATAGAGAGAGGTGCTTTTATAAAATAGGAAAGATAAAATGACAAACTCAACAGAATCTCTAGATATTATGGCTATGGTCTCTGAAATTGTAGCCGCGTACGTTTCTAATCACGAAGTGGAGCAAGAAAAACTTCCTTCATTTATTCAACAAATTCATCAAAGTCTTAATCGGTTGAGTTCAAAACAACCGTGTCTCTTTTCTTCTCGTTCAGAACCTGCGGTTCCGGTAGAAGATTCAATTCATCCAGACTATATTGTTTGTCTGGAAGATGGCCTTCAGTTAAAAATGTTAAAGCGTCATTTAAAAACATCTTATAATATGACGCCAGACCAATATCGTGAGCGTTGGAGCTTGCCTTCTAATTATCCAATGGTTGCTCCGAACTATGCAAAGCGTCGTAGTAGTATTGCTAAGGGTATTGGCCTTGGAACACGCCGGAAAGGCCAGAAAAAGGTTGCTGCTTAGTTTTTTATTATTACCTCTCCCCTTGTGGGAGAGGTTGCTCCCGAAAGGGGCGGTGTATAATAAATACGCAGACCTAAAATTCCCTATCTCCGTGGCAAGCCAACGGAGTATTACGGGAATTTTTCCTTCGGGTCGGCTTGCTCTAGAAGACAGACCGCAGCAAGCTGCTGGGAATTAACCCGGAGAGATTAAAGATTATTCCGTCTCAAATTGACTTGAGTCACGCCATCATTCCAAAAAACGCATATTTTCGGCCAATATCAAACCCTCCTCAATTACCTATCACCCGCCGATTTGCTGCGAGCTATCCCACAAGGGGAGAGTTGATAATATGACATGTCTTTAGATAAGGCTCCCTGTCAGGCCATTCAAAAAAGCTTTTTCGATGTTTACAGTGACACATTCTCCAAAAACGTGTGGGAGTGCATCCACATAGACAGATTGAGCATAAGGTGTTTTTCCTAATAACTGCCCTTCTTTTTTTCCAGGACGATCTAGTAATACCGATACTTCTTTTCCGACGCTTGCCTTATTAAAGGCAAGTTGTTGAGCTTGTAAGAGGTCTTGAAGTCGCGCAAGACGCTCAATCTTTACATCTTCGGGAACTTGATTTTCCATCAAGGCGCCTGGCGTTCCAGGGCGAGGGCTATATTTAAAAGAATAGGCTTGGGAATAGTAAACATCTTGTACAAGAGAGAGGGTTTCCTGAAAATCTTCTTCTGTTTCTCCCGGAAATCCCACAATAAAATCAGACGAAAAAGCAATGTCTGGGCGGAAGCTGCGGGCTTTTTCCATAATCTCTCTATAATATTGAGCAGTATGTTTGCGATTCATGGCTTTTAAGATTCGATCTGATCCAGATTGAACAGGAAGATGAAGGAAAGGCATGACTTGAGGAATATCGCGGTGAGCGATCAGCAGTTCTTCGTCCATATCTCGTGGATGAGAGGTCATATAACGAAGTCTCATGAGCCCTTTGAGAGAAGCTAAATATTCCATCAACCGTCCGAGTCTCCATTCTTCTCCAGTTGGGCCTTGCCCATGGTAGGCATTAACATTTTGCCCAAGAAGGGTGATTTCTTTTGCTCCTTTTTCAACAAGGCGCTCTACTTCTTGGCGGATGGCTTCTGCGGGACGTGAATATTCAGCCCCCCGGGTATAAGGCACAACACAAAATGTACAAAATTGATTGCATCCTTCTTGAATTGCTACAAATGCCGAATGCCCTACGTTTGTTCGATCTTGGGGAAGATGATCAAACTTAGATTCAACCGGGAAATCCACATTGACAATTCCTCGTCCAGGGCCGGGTTTCTTGTCTCTTGACCGATGGGCTCTCGCAATCATTTCTGGAAGACGGTGGTAGGTTTGGGGTCCAAAAACCATGTCCACATAAGGCGCACGTCGAATAATCTCAGCGCCCTCTGCTTGGGCCATACACCCTGCCACAGCAATAATTGCTTTGTCACTTTTACCGGAACGGACTCGGCCAAGATCAGAGTATACTTTTTCTTCTGCTTTTTCACGAATATGGCAGGTGTTTAAAATAATAAGATCTGCCCCTTCTGGGGTATCACTCAACTTATACCCAAGGGGTTTTAAAATATCGACCATTCGCTCCGAATCGTAAACATTCGACTGACAGCCATAGGTTTTTATATAGAGACGTTGAACCATTTTTAACTCCTCTGCGCTGCAATAGGGCGCGCAAAAGCATCAATAAGACCGTGTTGAACGGCTTGAAAACTTGCCAAAGCAAGGTCTTTACGAGACGCGAAATCTTGGGCTTTTAAAGGAGGATGCAACTCAACAATGACTTGAACCGTCCCTAATTGCACAAGAGACCATAGATGAGAAATCATATCAATATCTGGGCTAACCCATCCACAAAACTTACGCATAAACAACGGCATGGGAAGGCCATCCCATCCGGCATACGTGACCGTAATCGGTTGAACGGTCATGTTTTTTTTCATAGCGACATCAAAAAAAGAACTTCCAAAGGGAAGGATGCGACAGCCATCCGATGTGGTTCCTTCGGGAAAAAGAATAAGACTTTCTCCTTGATCAATAGACGTCAGTAACTTGTCAGTTCCGTCCGCAATGGCCGTGCGGCTTCTATCGATATAGAGGGTGCCTTGCATCGTGGCAAGACGTCCCATGATTGGCCATTTGGCGACTTCTTGTTTGGCGACAAAGCGGGCGGAGATAAAGGTTCCTAAAGTAAGGATATCCACATAACTTGAATGATTAGAGACAAAAAGAGTTGGCTTAACTGAGGAAAGTTCACCTTTTATAATCAGCTGATGACCAATACATTTTCGCCACGTGGAAAGAAACCGTTGTCCAAATCGAAGTCCTAAAGGCCGACTTATTTTAAGGGCGATCCAATAAATGGGGAAGTAGGTTAGGTAAACCAATAGCACCAAAAAGAAACGCCAGAGTGCAAGACCATACGCACGTGGCATCATATATCCTTATTCAAAGGAGGAGGGTTATATCGTTGTGAATAACGTTCTGTCATCATTTCTTTTTTTACAATGATACATACATCAATCGAATTGAACGGAACGTCAACGAAGGCGCCCTCTCCGACAAATCCCCCAAGACGTAAATACCCTTTAATTAAGGGCGGAAGCTGACGCATGGCTTCTTTGGCATTGATTTTTGAAGGAGGAATCAAATTCATTTCTTGATAATGATGGGAGAGCGCTTTTGCTCTAATCTCTGGGGGCGCTAGATGATTATGGTAAAGATAGGACAAGGCTTGTGCATATTTTGATACATCTGTACCGATAAAGCTTGCACACCCAAAACAAAGATTGACCTGATTCAGCTGAATATAAGCGCCGATTCCGCGCCATAGAAGCTGCATAGTCGGTTTTGTTCGGTAGTCTTTGTGAACACAAGAACGTCCCAATTCCATAATTTGTCCGGGAAAGGAGATGACTTTGCTGACATCAAATTCATTTGCTGTAAAATAGCCCCCATACTGTATGGCCGCTTCTCGTAACATAAAACGATAGGTGCCAACAATTTTATTGCATGCATGATCAATAACCAACAAAACGTCACAGAAATCATCGATAGGGGACACGTCTTGTTTTAAGCGCGCGACTGTTTCATCAGGTTGGGCTCCACATTCCTCATAAAACACGTCGTACCGTAATAATTGGGCTGCTTTTATGTCTCTTTCGCTTTTTGCAAGACGCACTTCTAAAGAGCCGCTCTTCAATAAAGGGAGCGTCTTTGAAAAACGATCAAAAGGGGAAGGGCTAAGCTCAGGCTTCATTAAGTTTATGTTTCTCTCTCAATTTTTTTAAAGGAGTACCATACAATTCAAGGCGGTGGCCAACAAGATGGTATCCTAATTTATGTGCAATTTCTGTTTGAAGTGCTTCAATACGCTCATCCTGGAACTCAATAATATGCCCTGTCTGCGTATCAATCAAATGGTCGTGATGTTCAACTGACGTTTCTTCATAGCGGGACGTTCCGCCTTTAAACTCATGACGCTCCAAAATATGAGCTTCTTCAAATAAACACAAGGTTCGGTAAACTGTTGCAAGGCTAATGTTAGAATTAAGTTGATTTACACGTTTATATACAGCTGTTGCATCAGGGTGATCGTGCGAATTAGACAAAACACGTATAATAACGCGCCTTTGGTCCGTCATTCGTAGTCCTTTTTCTCTGCAAAGCTGTTCTAAATTAGAAAAAGCCATGAATTTCCCTTTATATAAGATCTTTAACAAAATTCAAAGCAGAAATATACCCATTTTCTTCTCTTGGATAATAACGAGGTCGTTTGCTTAGAAAAACAAAACCATGCTTAGGATAAAAGGAAAGACCTTCTACATTATCTTCAGCAACTTCAAGGAACAGGCGTAGAATTCCTTTATCTTTTAATGTTTCACAAAGACGTGTTATAAGAGCGCTGCCTATTCCTTTTCGCTGGTATGAGGGATCTACGACAAGGGTTAGGATTTCTGCTTCATCCGCAATTTTTGTCCATAAAATATACCCAGAAAGACTTTTATTTTTCTTGATCTTCAGCCCGAATGTCAAAGGATTTTGTAAGAACTCCTCAAATACGCTTGCCGTCCATCCTTTAAAAAAGGCTTTTTGGTGTAGCTCTGCCGCTTCTTGGCTGTCTTTGAGAATTAAGGGGGAAATATTCATTTCTATAGATACAGTACTGCGCCTTTCTATTTTTCATTCTAAATGTATTTTATATCTTTGTCAAATTTTTTAATTGCCCATATATGGACCCTAGTCAGCTTGCAAGGTCTCACTCCTATGGAGTACATTAACTCATTCTTCAAAGAAAATACCTAATTTTCTTTACTGCATCCGGAAGCAACGGCATTGGCTGCGACCTTGCCATATCTGCAAAAAATGACTCAATTGAGGTAATTGCAATAATATTAGCGGTGCGGGAGTATTGCCTGAGGCCTTACAAAATCGAACAAAGCTGACCTTATATTTGAGTTTCAACAATATAAATGCTACAACACAAGCAATATTGAGAGTATTACTACAAAATATAACAAAACTTTTTCTTTAAAATGGTTTTCTTGTTTTTCATAAAAATGGTTTCATTTTTTGAAAAATTCTGTAGAATAAGATCTCCATTTAAAAAGTAATTTTACCTACAAAAGGAGAGTCATCATGCATCGACATCATCATCACATGTTTTTACACATCTTTCGATTGCAACGACGACTTAACCAAATGAGGACCCTAAAATGTACTTTTTTAATATCCTGAGCCAAACTTTTAAAATTGCCGCTTGTTTACTTTTTATCTTATCCCTTGTCTCTCTTTCTTCTTCTCAAAGCGCTCCCGTCAAAGTTTCCATTCTTCAGATTATTGATCACCCTGCGTTAAATATAAATCGAGAGGGTATCCTTGAGGAACTGAAGGCGTTAGGCTATAAAGAAGGGGATACCCTTACCGTCGACTTTCAATCTGCCCAAGGCAATCCGACCTTGAGCTCTCAAATTGCCCAAAAATTCGCATCAAACAATCCAGATATTATTGTGGCGATCGGAACGTCTGCAGCTCAAGCCGTTATGGCGGCCACAAAAGATAAAAAGATTCCCGTTGTCTTTACGGCTGTTACAGACCCTCTATCTTCAAAACTTGTGACAGATCTGAAAGCACCAACAGGAAATGTGACGGGAGTGTCAGATTTTATTGCTGTCGAGTCCCAGTTTGCACTCTTTAAACGACTCCTTCCCACCATAAAAACCTTAGGCATTGTCTATAATCCTGGGGAAGAGAATTCAACAGCCCTTAATGAGATGATGGAAAAGGCAGCTAAAACGTTTGGATGGAAGCTAGAAATGGCAACTGCCAATAAAACAAACGATGTCTTCGCGGCCACTCAAAGCCTATGCGGGAAAGTGGATGCTGTATTTATTAACAATGATAATACGGCTTTAAGCGCGTTTAAAAGTGTGGTGAAGGCCACGCGTGCCTGTAACATCCCTGCTTTTGTGAGCGACATTGATATCGTCGATCAAGGGGCTCTCGCAGCGCTTGGGCCTGATCAGCGGGCCCTCGGGCACCAAACAGCACGCATGGTGGATTTTATTTTGAAAAATCCTAAAGCTCCTCTTCCTGCTGTGGGTTTCCCTGAGAAAACAGAAGAGCTGTCAAGGTCAAAAAAAGCTGTGCATTGATAGAGAATGTGCTATAGAAATACTTACGATACACAACGAGAGTAAAAATAAATGTTTTCACGGTTACTTGGTAGACTTTCTTCAGATATGGCTATTGACTTGGGGACAGCTAACACGCTTGTTTTTGTCAAAGGAGAGGGGATTGTATTGAATGAACCTTCTGTGGTTGCCATTGCTACGTCTCGAGGTAAAAAACAAGTTCTTGCAGTAGGGGAAGAAGCCAAGCTTATGGTCGGTCGGACCCCTGGAAATATTCAAGCTATCCGCCCTTTAAGAGAAGGCGTTATTGCGGATTTTGAAGTTGCTGAAGAAATGATTAAATATTTTATGCATAAAGTCCACAAGCGGCGTCGCTTTGTGAGTCCTCGTGTGATTATTTGTGTGCCGTCTGGCTCCACAGCCGTGGAAAGACGCGCAATTCAAGAATCCGCAGAAAGTGCAGGGGCACGGAGTGTTTATTTAATTGAAGAACCCATGGCAGCCGCCATTGGAGCAGGATTGCCTGTGACCGAGCCCACTGGATCTATGGTTGTTGATATTGGAGGAGGAACAACAGAAGTAGCCGTTCTTTCTCTCGGGGGGATTGTTTATTCTCGTTCTGTGCGTGTGGGAGGAGATAATATGGATGAGGCGATTATTAGCTATATTCGTCGTCAGCATAATCTTCTTATTGGAGAGGCCAGTGCTGAAAAGCTCAAAAGAGAAATTGGCTCAGCTATAGTTCCTCAAGAGGGGGAGGGGCGTATCATGACAATTAAGGGACGAGACCTCCTCAATGGAATTCCTAAAGAAATTACGATTTCAGAAAGGCAAATTGCTGAAAGTGTGGGTGAGCCAACGTCTGCCATTGTGGAAGCAGTAAAGCTTGCTCTCGAAAATACAGCTCCTGAGCTTGCGGCTGACATTGTAGATCGTGGCATTGTCTTGACAGGGGGCGGAGCTCTTTTATCAAATCTCGATATCCTCCTTCGCAAAGTTACAGGTCTTCCTGTGATTGTTGCAGAAGATGCCCTCTCGTGTGTGGCTTTAGGAACGGGTGCGGCTCTTGATTTAATGAATCATCACAAAAACGTCTTGATTACGACATGACGTGAGGTGGCTGGGTGTCCCTTTTCGTTCGTCATAAAAAGCCCGGTCCTTTGAAGCCAACGGCAAATCCGTATCCGTCCCGAATTCGTCAGAGCTGGCAAAAACCTGGCGTGGCCATGACTCTTCTCCTTTTGACTATTGGGTGCTCTCTCCGCTTTTATCCTCCCTTTTATGTCGCCTCTCACTCCGTCCTTTTTGAAGGAACGGCTTGGATTCAAAAGGCTTTTATTCAGCCGTTTCATGCGGCACACGTTTTTTTTAATCAAAGCCATACTTTTGTATATCTGAAGCAAGATCATGCCCGTCTTTTACGTGAGAATGACGACTTGAGATGGAAACTCCAGGCGTTAGAGCCGCTTATTCATGAAAATGCGATTTTAAAACAAAACTTGAACATTCCTTATGCTGAACCCTATAAACACCTCACAGCTCGTATAGTGGCCACCCCTTATGATGGGATTCATCATGTGTTTCTTATTGAAGCGGGCACGCGTGATGGTCTGGAAAAAGATCAAGCCGTTGTTGCACTGCTCGGAATTTTGGGTCGTCTTGAGAAAGTGGGGCGTCACGTGGCGCGGGTTTTGCTTCTTAATGATGCAAATTCACGGATTCCTGTCATGACCGTTAGCTCAAACCAAAAAGCAATCCTTGCCGGAGATGGAAGCTTCTCCCCAGCACTTGTATATGTTGCTGAGCCTCAAAATGTTCAGAAAGGTGAACAGGTTGTAACCTCGGGATTGGGGGGCATTTTCCCCCCAGGCTTGCCTGTTGGGACGGTTTCTGAAACGGCTAATGGAAAGATTCGCGTGCGCCCGTATGTCTCACCAGGTGGTCTGGAGTGGGTGCATGTTTTGAAACCTTTCTCTAATACGTTGATGGAGGAGGAGTAAAGCAATGCGACGTTGTGTTTGGAATGAGTGGGATGGTCTAACCTCTTTTGTCCCCTCCTCTGATAGGAGGAGACAAAGGGGGCAACAAAAGAGATTAACTACAGTCTGATGGCAGGCTATTTGGAAAAGTAGGATATTTACTATTAACAGCAGTAATAGCAAGCTTTGCCTCGAGTTCATTATGCCACCCGCCATTGCAAGTTTCACCATGCCATGTGTGATGTTGATTATTTCCATCGCTATTGCATACTTTACAGAAACTCTTTGAGCCTTTAATTATGTCTTCAGCTAGTGAAGGTAGTTTTGAGGGTTCTATGACCGTCCCAGAACTATCCTGAAACTGACAGCAAGTGAGTGCACTGGCTGATTGACTTTCACAAAAGATCCCAGCAACAGCGCTAACGCCGATGAGTAAGCTACGTAAGTTTTTCTTTTCCATCATTATCTTCCTTATTCTATTTTCAGATTGTACATGTTCTTAAATTCCCCTTTCCACCCCCGTTGGGACAGAGGGGGAAAGAGGGAATTTATATGCAGAGGGAACTTATTTATTGTTCTGCAGCCTCTACTGCAGCTTCCTCTGCTGGCGTTTCTGCTGGTTCAGCTTCAACTGCAGCAGGTGCGCATAGAACATCGAGGCTCTCAGTCGATGCAAATTTTGTGATGGCAGTATTTACACTATTATTTGAATGCTTATGAGTGGGATCCGTGAGCACCTTACTACTACAGCTGCTTCCAGATACTTTCTCACAAGTACCTACTAGTCCCTCTGCTCCACAGACTGCGTCTGTGAGTTCTTCTAAAGTTAGCTTACCGGCCTTGAACTTCGCAGCAAGGAGTCCTGCCTTGACTGAAGATCCATCTTTTTCGCAACAGTAGGTGGGGCCGCCAAACAAGCATTGAGCTGACTGTCCCACAACAAGAATCCCAGCAGCAGCGCTAACGCCGATGAGTAAGCTACGTAAATTTTTCTTTTCCATAATCATATTCCTTATTTTTAGAGTTTCAAAATCGTTGACCCTATGGACATGACCCATAAGGGGTTTGAATCACGCGCTTTGAGAAAAAGTGAATCTCTCTCACTCTCATCTTATAGCGACTATTCATTGAACTAATCTTAACGGATGCGGGGTTAAATTTTCGTTAATGGGGAGTAAATCTAGTGTCACGCTGAAAAAAGGGGGCCAAAAAAGCCTCAAGATCACTTCTCTCTTCTTTTAAACGAGGCTTACGTTCTTTCCGAAGATGCTGCTTCCTTAAAAAATTTCCAGGATCTCTATGGCTTTATATAAATTGATGGGTGATAAGTTCCAATTTCAAAAGATTTATCTCATACCATTTAGCGATCAAAGAGCAGATAAAATCCATTGCCAACCCGTAATGGATTTAACTTTTTCATGATCAGCCTCATAGGCCATTGCGGCTTCGCATAATCTGTTTTTTGGAGCGTTCATAGAATGAAAGAGAAGATTTCCGAAGAATTTTTCACGCAGGTCGTCCCATATGTTTTCAGTGGGATTTATTTCTGGCGAATAGGCAGGGATTGTCTCAATCGACATGTTTGGAGGAATTTTGAGGCCCTTTAAGCTATGTCCAGTGGCGCCATCAAAGAAAAGGAAGATGTATTCGTCAGGATAACGAAGACGGATCTCGTTTAAAAAAATCTCCATATTTACAAGATTCATCGCAGGTAAGATAAGAAAGTCTGACCGGCCATCTTGTGGGCTCACCGCTCCATAAAGATAGGTGTATTCTCGAACAATTTGTGAAGAGACAATAGGCCTCACACCTTTGGGAGACCAGCAGCGTTTTGGATCTGTTATGCGCCCAAATCGCGCTTCATCTTGAAACATTACCCGTAAAGGCATTCCAAGTTTGCTCGCTTCTTCTTTGACTTCCTCAATGAGTTTAGGAAAAAAAAACTTTAAAATACTGGGCGGCCATTGGAACTTGTCCCGGGTGTCTGGGACGTGGAGAAATTTTACGCCACCCATGCCGATAAGCTAAACGATAGGCTGTTGTCAAAGCAACTGGACGCCCCATTTTTTTACATAATCCTCTGTAAAGAGGACCAATTTCAAGAATCTGGCCATTTTCTCCTGCTGACGTATAGTGAGCTATCAAGTCTTTTTCTTCTTCAATACTTAAGTTGCTCCGATGACGTCCTCCACTGGGCTTTATCTGTAGCGCCTCTAAACCTCCTTTAAAATAAGACGTCCATATGCTTTTGATATGGCCAACGGAATACAAGGTAATTCTTGAAACCTCTTTCGCAGTTAGTTCTTGTCCTCGTAAATAAACGCATTGAAGTCTTCGGAAATCTGATGAAGTCTCAACCTCTTGCATGAGCAAACTTAATTTCTCTAAATCCGGCTCTTTTATCGCCTTGTTCGTATGCATACCCATTGCCATTCTCCTTTCTAAAAGAAGAATGCTTTATACGCGCGAAAAAACCATGGGGGCTTCCTCCGTGAGTGTTCATTTAGTCTCTGCTTATTATCTCTACCTTCTTGAAGAATTTTCCCAACAGATTATCGGAAGACCCAAAATTTAGTCAAAACAAAGCGCGAAGCTGCAATAAAAAGTGCAACGATAAAGAGGGCGACGTCATAAGACAAATTTGTCATCTGCAATACCATGGCATACAGGACTTCATTGAGAGTAAATGTCCCACACGTAATCATAAGAAAACGGGCGCTAGCACTTTTATGAGAAATATGGTCTGCCTTAAATGTCCACTTATAATGTCCCCAATAACTTAACTGGATGGAGACGCAAAAACTCAGGATATTTGCATTTAACGGATGGATTCCCCACTGTTTTACAAGGTACATCACGAGCAGTAAGTGAACACCAAGGACCCCAAAGCCTATAATACCAAAGCGCGTTAATTGTTGGATAAGCCCCTGAGGTTCAGTCGCTAATACGTCATTTGTCATCGTCAGCTACCCTGGTAATGTTGTGTAGGCTTGAGAGGATTTTTGAAGAAAAGATAAACATGTACCACTCATACTTATTTGTTACATTTTGCAGTTCTTTCAGCAGAAATCAAGTCTCAAAAAAATTTTTTAGACGGGTGTGCCTGTTTTTATTTTGTCTTCACGCCCGTACTTCATCAAATTCTTCTTTTTAAAAAAGACTTAAATGTGCTATCCCCATAGTATTGAAGCAACGATAGGCTATCCCATGTTTTATTACCTCTACACCCTTTTAGGGCACGAGAGCGTTTTTTTTAATCTTTTTCGCTATATTACCTTTCGAACAGCGGGAGCCCTTTTGACCGCGCTCTTGATTAGTTTTTTGTGTGGTCCCGCTCTTATTCGATGGTTAAAGAAAAAACAACGTCAAGGTCAGCCTATTCGTGATGATGGGCCAGAATCTCATCTTAAAACAAAACAAGGAACGCCGACGATGGGGGGAAGTCTCATTCTCTTAGCGCTGACGTTAAGTGTTCTATTGTGGGCTAATTTGGCGAATAGGTATGTATGGATTGTCCTTTTGATAACACTTGGTTTTGGGGTGGTGGGGGCTCTGGATGACTATCTAAAGCTCACAAAGCGTAATACAAAAGGACTATCAGGAAAAAAGAAGCTTTGCTTGCAGATTATCATGAGTGCGCTTGCTGTGTATGGGGTGATGTATCTTGGAACATCAGAGCTTGCAACAAGCACATCGATTCCTTTTTTTAAGAATGTTTGGATTAATTTAGGATGGCTTTATATCCCCTTCGGCATTTTTGTTGTTGTAGGGGCGTCAAACGCCGTTAACTTGACGGATGGATTAGATGGACTCGCGATCGGTCCTGTTATGATTGTGGCGGCGTGTTTTATGTTGATTGCATATCTTGTGGGGAATCATATTTTTGCGAATTATTTGCAGATTCCTTTTGTCCCAGGAACTGGGGAGCTTGCCATTTTTTGTGGAGCTTTACTGGGGGCAGGCCTTGGGTTTCTCTGGTATAATGCCCCGCCTGCGCTTGTCTTTATGGGGGATACCGGATCTCTGGCTGTAGGAGGTGCTCTTGGGATAATGGCTGTCATTACAAAACATGAACTTGTGCTTGCGATTGTGGGGGGGCTTTTTGTGATGGAGGCGATTTCTGTGATCCTCCAGGTTGGATATTTTAAGCTTTCAGGAGGAAAGCGGATTTTTCTGATGGCTCCTATCCATCACCATTTCGAAAAGAAAGGATGGTCTGAGCCAACGATTGTTTTTCGCTTTTGGATTATTTCCATTGTGCTGGCTTTAATTGGTCTTGCGACATTGAAACTGCGGTAAATGATTATCCCTGGCTCTTTCAAACATAAAAACGTTGTTGTCCTAGGGCTAGGGCGATCTGGCGCATCTGCAGTTAGGGCGTGCAAGGAAGCGGGAGCGCATGTTGTTGCTTGGGATGACCAGGAAACTGCGCGTGATAAAGCGCGGACACTCGGAATTTCCCTCACAGACCTGACGACGATTGACTGGAAAGATGTGGATTACTTCATCCTAAGTCCAGGAATTCCCCATGATCATCCTGCTCCGCACCCTCATGTTGCGCGCGCCAAGCTGGCGGGGATATCTCCTATCAGCGATATTGATGTTTTATGTATCAGTCAGCCTAAAGCGACGTATATTGCCATTACGGGAACGAATGGAAAGTCAACAACGACAAGCTTAATCGGCCATATTCTGAAAGAAAAGGGGGCCGCTGTCGAGACTGGCGGAAATATTGGGATTCCCGCTCTTGACCTTATGCCTCTGCAAGAGGACGGTATCTATGTCTTAGAGATGTCATCGTATCAACTTGAAATTTCCCCTCATTTTCATGCTCATATTGGTGTTTTGCTGAATATTACGCCCGATCATTTAGAGCGGCATGGGGGGATGGAGGGGTATGTTGCTGCCAAATGCGGTATCTATAGAAACGCAACCCCAGAAGATACGTTGGTGGTGAGTGTAGATGATCCCTATTGTTTGGCCATTTATGAGGCCTTACAAGAAGCCGGAACCGTAAAACTTCTTCCTATTTCCCTCTCTCAATTGCTTCCCGTGGGAATTTCTGTACAAGATGGCATCCTTTATGAAAACATGAATCCTATTGTGGATGTGAGAGAGTTTGAGCGATTAAAAGGACGGCACAATTGGCAGAATATAGCGGCCGTTTATGGAGCGCTTCGCGTCTTTGCGCTTACGCCAAATGAAATTATTAGACCTATTGCGTCCTTTCCAGGGCTTCCACACCGCCAACAAATTGTTGCACGTCATAAAAATGTGCTCTTTATTAATGATAGCAAGGGAACAAACGCGGAGGCCACTGAAAAAGCGTTAACCTGTTATCAGGGAACGCCTCTTTACTTACTCCTCGGGGGAAGACAAAAGGAAGGGGGAATTTCCTCTCTTAAGCCTTATTTTCCGTCTATTACCCATGCTTTTTTGTATGGGGAAGCAACAAAAGATTTTGCCCTTACATTGACGGGAAAAGTATCGTATACATGTTGTCATACACTCATTGAGGCGACACAAAAGGCTGCAGAGATGGCGTTTTCGCGACATCATGCGGAAGCAGTGGTGCTTTTATCGCCGGCCTGTGCAAGCTTTGATCAATTTCGAGATTTTGAAGACAGAGGCGGGGCTTTTTGTCTTTACGTTGCAGAGATTGTGAAGGAAGAAGGAGTTGCAAATGCATCTCCCCCGTTGTCATCCTCGAGCTAGAAGTCCTTAATTTGCGAAGAAAATTTTAGGACTTCTTCATCGAGGATCTTTTTGGGGGGAGGGGTGGAAGCAAGATCCTCGGTTCAAGAAAAGGTAATGTTTTTTTGCGAGAAGCAAACCTTTTCTAGCCCGAGAGTCTGCCCCCGCGAAGGCGGGGGATGACAACGGGGGAATAATTTTTATTGGATGGACTAATTAGAAAACTTGACTTTTAAAATTAATATGTTAAAATGATAAATATAAAATATCCATATATTGTGTGCGGTTATCATCCCGAATTCATTTCGGGATCCTATTGTCATGAGGTCCTGAAACAATCCTCAATCAGAGCCGAGGACATGGTTCAGGATGACAGTGTTGTGCAGGATGGCAACCTATAATGCTCTCTTTGGCCCGTACAAATACAAACCTGATAGGACGTTGGTGGTGGACAGTTGATCGCTGGACTTTGAGTGCAGTGCTGATTCTTATTTTTATGGGGATACTCCTCATTATGGCTGCAAGTCCAGCTGTTGCAGATCAACATCATTGGAATTCTCTTCATTTCATTAAGAAGCATCTTCTTTTTTTAATCCCCACCCTTGGGATTTTAGGAGGTGTTTCTCTTCTATCTCTTGAAAATATCAAACGGTTTTCTCTGGGACTTTTTGTCCTTAGTGTGGGGGGGCTTTTTTTGACACTCTTTATAGGAGCTGAAGTTAAAGGAGCGAGTCGGTGGCTTGTGGTGGGGGGGATGTCCATTCAAGTGTCTGAATTTGTAAAGCCTGCATTTGCTGTTGTGTCAGCGTTGCTCTTTTCTAAACACCTTTCTCAGCCATCTTTTCCTGGGAATATTATTTCAATGGCTCTTTTTCTGGTGGTTATAACATTCTTGCTCCTTCAGCCAGATTTAGGCATGGCAGCTCTTATTACGGTGATGTGGTTTTCGCAACTTTTCCTTGCAGGGTTGCCTCTTATTTGGATTTTTTCAGCAGCCGGGTGTGGTCTTGGGGGACTACTCGGGTGTTATTTTTTGCTTCCACATGTGAGACGTCGCCTTGATCATTTTCTCTTCTCAAATGGGGGGGATAAATTCGGTGATCATTATCAAATCACTCAATCTTTAGATGCCTTTGCGGGTGGAGGTTTTATAGGGAAAGGGCCAGGGGAGGGAACGGTAAAGAAGTTTCTTCCTGATGCGCATGCTGACTTTATTTTTGCCGTCGCAGGGGAAGAATTTGGATTAATCTTTTGTCTTTTTTTGGTGTGCATCTTTGCGTTCATTATTTTACGTTCATTAAATCGTCTTTTTGAGGAAAAAAATTTATTTGTTGTGTTGGCTGTTGCGGGTCTTATGGTCCAGTTTGGCTTGCAAGCTATTATCAATATGGCATCAACTTTAAATTTGATGCCTACAAAGGGAATGACGCTGCCTTTCATAAGCTATGGAGGGTCCTCTCTCTTAGCCCTGGCCATAGGTCTAGGAATGGTCTTAGGGTTAACGCGTCGTAGGATTGATGTTCATGAAAGATCTTAAAAAACGCGTTGTTTTGAGCTCTGGTGGTACGGGTGGGCATGTATTCCCCTCTCAAGCTTTAGCTAAAGAGCTAACTTCTCAGGGGATAGAGGTTTTTCTGTTTACTGATGAACGTGGAAAACGTCATGCTGAGAAGCATTGTCATCCTGAACAACACTGTCATCCCGGGCTTGATCCGGGATCTTCTTGTCATGGGGTCCTGAAACGAGTTCAGGATGACAGTGAGGGGATGAGAGCTGAAATAGTAAAAATCCCTGCCCAGCATTTTCAAGGGGGACTAAAACAGAAATTAAAAGGGGGTATTAAGCTTATACAGGGAGTGGGTGTAGCTCTTTATTATTTGCGACAACTAAAGCCAGATGTTGTTGTGGGGTTTGGGGGGTATGCTTCTTTTCCAACTGTGCTGGCAGCGATTCTTTTACGTCTTCCCATCATTATTCATCAAGCAGATGCTTATTTTGGGCGAACGAATCGTCTTTTGAGCCCCTTTGTAACGCGTATAGCAACGTCATTCCCGCATGTGGAAAATATACCTCAGAGGTGTCAAAAGAAAGTAAGCTTTACAGGGCTTCCCATACGGGCTGAGATTCAGGCGTCTTCTTATATCCCCTCTGAAGCAGATGCCCCTTTTTATCTTCTGGTGACAGGAGGAAGCCAAGGAGCTCGTATTTTTGGGGATATTATCCCCCAAGCTATCCATCTCTTGAAGCCCTCTGTGCAACGACGTCTTCATATTAGTCAGCAATGTCGGGAAGAGTCTTTAAAAATAACTCAGTCTCTTTATGCGAAGACCCAAGCGCATGTTGAATTATCTCCCTTTTTAGATCAAATGGGAGAGCGGTATAAAAAAGCCCATCTTGTGATTTCTCGCGCAGGTGCTTCAAGTGTTGTGGAGGCTGCCCTTGCGGGGAGGCCAGCGATTTTCATCCCCTATCCTTATGCGATGGATGATCATCAATTTTATAATGCTCAACAAGCTGTGAAGAGGGGAGGGGCCTGGATGATGCGAGAAAAAGATTTTACTTCCCATACTTTATCTAATTTTTTATCCGATGTAATAACTTCCCCCTGGAAATTACTAGAAGCAAGCGTCAATATACGTGGAATTTCTACTCCAGATGCACCCTCAAGGTTCGCGCATCTTGTTAACCGGCTAATTTCAGAGAAAGAATAACAGATGACGCTCAAAGACCTAAAAGACAAACACATTCATTTTATTGGCGTTGGTGGTATTGGGATGAGTGGCATTGCGCAGCTTTTATCCATGCGGGGATACTCTATAAGCGGCAGTGATTTATCAAAGAATAGCAATACAGAACGCTTGCAGAATGCAGGAGTACAGATCGAGGTAGGACACGGTTCTGCGGCCCTTGAGGGAAAAGATGTTGTTGTGCTTTCAACGGATATTAAAGAAAATAATCCTGAACTTCAGGAAGCCCGCGCACGAAATCTTCCTATTCTTCATCGGGCGGACATGCTGGCACTCCTTATGGTAGAGAAAAAGGGTATCGCCATTTCAGGGACCCATGGAAAGACGACAACGACGGCGCTGACGGGGTGGGTTTTTGAGACGGCGGGCCTTGCTCCCACGGTGATTAATGGGGGAATCATGAATGCCTGGGGGTCTAATATCAAAGCGGGTGAGGGGGACTGGTGTATTGCAGAAGCTGATGAGTCAGATGGAAGTTTTCTAAAACTCCCGAGGCAGATTTCCTTGATTACGAACATTGATCCTGAACACATGGATCATTATGGATCCCTGGAAGAGCTTCATAAAGCATTTGAAACGTTTGCAACGCAAGGAACCGCGATCCTTGGGATTGATCATCCGGCTGTGTATGCGTTGTGGCAAAAGATAAAAGCAACGCATCCTTGCATCACCTATGGTTTGCATAAAGAGGCAGATGTTCGCGCACAAAATATTCGGTTCACTCCCCGTGGGTCTGTTTTTGAGCTCGTCAAAGGGGATCAGACACTGGAGATCTTTCTTTCGCTGTATGGTCAACATAATGTGTTGAATGCCTTGGGAGTCGCGGCCATTGCTCTTGAGTGCGGCATTACAGCCTCTGCTCTTCAAAAAGCCTTTAGCTCGTTTGCAGGGGTTCAGCGGCGGTTTACGGTTGTTGGGGAATGGGATGGGATCACAATCATCGATGATTATGCCCACCATCCGGTAGAAATTCGAGCGACCTTGAGAGCGGCAAAGGATGCAACCCAGGGGCGCGTTATTGCGGTTCTAGAACCCCATCGATACAGTAGGCTTGCTCATCATTTTCAAGATTTTGCAACGTGCTGCGAGGGAGCGGATATAACGATTGTTTTACCCGTTTATGCGGCGCGAGAACTTCCTCTAACCGGAATAAATCATAAGGCGTTGGCGACCGCTATGACAGGAGATGTGCACGTCTGTGATGGATCAGAGGCGTTATCCGACCTGTTGCAAAAAATCACCACAAAAGGGGATATGATTATTTGTTTAGGGGCTGGATCTATTTCTTCTATTGCGCACGGATTACCAGCTGCATTAAATGAGTCTGATCAACGATTGTGTGTAAGAACTAGTGTTAGAAACTAAAAAACTACAAAGCTTACTCCCACAGGTAAGAGGCCGTTATCTTTTTGACGTTCCCTTAGCTTCCACGACGTGGTTTCAAGTGGGCGGGCCTGCTCAAGTCACGTTTAAGCCTGCTGACTTGGAGGACTTGTGCTTTTTTCTTAAGAATAAGCAAAAAGATCTTCCCCTTCATATTATGGGAGTGGGATCAAACCTTTTAGTGCGGGATGGGGGCGTTAAAGGCGTCGTTATTCGTTTGGGCCAAGGTTTTACCAATATTCACATAGAAGACGCCACAGTTGATGTGGGTGCAGCTGTTTTAGACCGGACGATTGCGTCCTTATCCATTGATGAAAGTATTACAGGATTTGAGTTCCTCTGTGGCATTCCCGGAACGATGGGGGGAGCTCTTCGTATGAACGCCGGGGCTTACGGATCTGAGATCTCTCACATTTTAGCCCATGCGCTTGTTGTCGATCCCAAAGGGGTTGTCCATCAATTGACGCCTCAGGAACTTGGATTAGGATATCGCCACTGCAGTCTTCCGAAAGAGTGGATTTTTGTGGGCGCTCGCTTAAAAGGAAATAAAGGAAACTCGAGCGAAATTCAAAAAAAGATTACGGGTTTTCTTGAGGAGCGTGAACGAACCCAACCGGTCAAATCCCGCACAGGAGGCAGTACCTTTGCTAATCCAGAGGGTGCCACAGCGTGGGAGTTGATTGATGAAGCGGGCTGTCGAGGGCTCACACAAGGAGACGCCATGATGTCAGAGCTTCACTGTAATTTTATGATCAATAAGGGTAAAGCCACCGCCACTGACCTAGAGACCTTAGGAGAAGAGGTTCGCAAACGCGTCCTTGCCACCTCAGGGATTGAGCTCAGGTGGGAAATCGAGCGTATTGGCGAGCCAGTGACGCGGGAGATCAAAGAGAAGGCGGCGTAATTTTTTTTTGATACCCTCCCTTTGTAGACAATCAGGTATAATCCGGTGTAAAATCGGGTATGCTTAACACAGACACCATTGAAATAACCCCAGAGCTTCTGGCATTGCTGTCAGAAATCGATGAATTCAAAGGCGCTTGGCGTGCCCTTGGAACTCTCGCGCCTGATCGCCTGAACGCACTGCGTCGTGTGGCGACGATCGAAAGCATCGGATCATCAACCCGCATTGAGGGCAGTAAGCTGACAGATCGCGAGGTCGAGCATTTGCTTGCGCGTCTAGACATTAAGACAGTTGCGAGTCGTGACAAGCAGGAAGTCGCTGGCTATGCCGACGTTATGGAAACAATATTTCAATCCTGGGCCGACATTCCTGTGAGTGAGAACCACATTCGGCAACTGCACCGTGATCTTCTGCGGTATAGTGAAAAGGACGAACGGCACCGGGGCAGCTATAAAACACTTCGCAATGATGTGGGTGCTTTTGACACTGCCGGCAATATGGTTGGCAGTGTGTTCGAGACAGCCACACCATTCGACATACCGCGTCGCATGGCTGAGTTGACCTCCTGGTTGAATGAGGCGCGGGAGCTTGGCCGTCTGCATCCCTTGTTGATCGTTGCCGTGTTTATTGTCGTCTTCCTGGAAATCCACCCTTTTCAGGACGGTAATGGCCGTTTGAGTCGCATTCTTACGACCCTACTTCTCTTACAAGCTGGCTATATTTATGTTCCCTATAGCTCTCTTGAGAGCGTGATTGAGAACAGCAAAGAAGGGTATTACCTGGCTTTGCGTCAAACACAAGGCACGATCCGTACTGAGAAGCCAAACTGGCAATCATGGCTCCTGTTTTTCATGCGCGCTTTGCAGCAACAGAAACGTAGGCTTTCTGTCAAGGTTGAGCGAGAAAAGAACGCGCTTGCTGTGTTGTCCGAGCTGGCCTTGCAGATCATGGACTTTGCTCAGGCGTATGGTCGTGTGACGACGCGTGACATGGTTCGCGAATATGGGGCTAGCCCAAATACGGTAAAGGTAACATTCGGTAGTCTAGTCAAAAAAGGGCTTCTGGTACGACATGGCGCTGGTCGCTCAATATGGTATGGATTATCATAGGACGATCCCTCACCCCAGCGCCTCGGCGCCTGAGATGATCTCGATAAGCTCTCGGGTAATGTGGGTTTGGCGGGTGCGGTTATAGGTTAGGGTTAATTTACGAATCATATCTTCTGCGTTACGGCTAGCACTTTCCATCGCAGTCATACGCGCACCTTCTTCGCTTGCCGCATTTTCGAGGAGAGCATTATACACCTGAATCGCAATATTTTGAGGAAGAAGTTGATTTAAAATGGTTTCGTCATCAGGTTCATAGTCATAAATTGCCTGGATTTCTGAAGGAGGGGGGGCAACCTGTAAGGGAATGATTTGTTGAACAACGACCTCCTGTTTCAGCGCTGATTCAAAATGATTATAAATTAAGGTGCAAATGTCAAACAGACCCTCTTTAAATAGCGTAAGAAGGGTGGTTGCGATAGTTTGCGCATCAGAAAAATAAAGACGGGGATACCCAATGCCCGACAAGGATTCTATGATAAGGGATTCGTAGTCTTTCTCAAGCAGAGCCTTGCCTTTCCGTCCGATGCAGAAAAGCTTTACGGTTTGCCCCTTGTCTTGGCTTGTCGCTATAACTTTTTGCGCTTGTTTTACCAGGGACGAATTAAAGGAACCACACAAGCCCCGATCAGAGGTTGCAACAAGGATCAGATGTGTTTCTGCCTTGCCCGTTCCTGTGAGAAGAGGCTGAGGAGACTCAAGTGCTGTCACCCGTGAGGCAAGATCGCTCAAAATTTTGTACATTAAGTGCGCGTAAGGACGTCCCGCTTCTACCTGTGCTTGAGCACGCCGCAACTTAGCGCCTGCAACCATTTTCATAGCAATCGTAATTTTTTGAGTCGATTGAACGGATTTTTTGCGATCCCGGAGGACTTTAAGCGTGGTCATGGATTTTTTTCACTCTCACACAAACACCTTCATGAATTCTTTGAAAAAGGCGTGAAGTTGTTCTTCTATCTCTTTTGAAAGAATGGGGTTGAGGTGAATTTCTTCCAAAATATCTGGCTGTTCAAGACGCAGCGCCTTTAAGGCAGCGTGTTCAAAACGACTTATATCAGTGAGAGGAAGAGCATCGAGGTAGCCCTTAACGCCCGCGAAAATAGCCACAATTTGTTCTTCTACAGGCAAGGGATCATATTGAGGTTGTTTTAAAAGTTCTGTCAATCGACTCCCGCGTTGGAGAAGTCGTTGGGTTGTCATATCGAGGTCAGAAGCAAACTGGGCAAAAGCGGCCATTTCTCGGTATTGGGCGAGCTCAAGTTTAATGCTCCCGGCAACGGCTTTCATGGCTTTGGTTTGAGCGGCGGAGCCGACACGACTGACAGAAAGCCCGACGTTGATGGCCGGGCGAATCCCTTTATAAAAAAGATCAGCTTCTAAGAAAATTTGTCCATCTGTAATCGAAATCACATTGGTAGGGATATAGGCCGACACGTCTCCCGCTTGGGTTTCAATAATGGGAAGTGCGGTTAAGGACCCACCCCCTTGTTGATCATTTAACTTTGCAGCCCGTTCCAAAAGGCGCGAGTGCAGGTAAAACACATCGCCTGGATAGGCTTCCCGTCCAGGGGGGCGCCGTAAGAGCAGTGACATTTGACGGTAAGCCACCGCATGCTTTGACAGATCATCATAGACAATAAGGGCGTGACCTGAATGATCCCGGAAATATTCCCCCATAGCGCATCCGGTGTAAGGGGCCAGAAATTGCATAGGCGCTGGGTCAGACGCAGTGGCCGCTATAACAATGCTATACTCCATGGCGCCGCGTTCTTCGAGGACGCTTACAATCTGCGCAACTGTTGAACGCTTTTGGCCAATGGCAACATAAAGACAGACAAGCTTTTGAGAGGCATCAGATCCAGCATTGTTTTCCCTTTGATTAAGAATGGCATCAATGGCGATGGCGGTTTTTCCTGTTTGTCGGTCCCCAATAATAAGCTCACGTTGACCGCGCCCAATAGGGACCAGCGCATCAATGGCTTTAATCCCGGTCTGCATGGGTTCATGAACGGAACGTCTTGCAATGATGCCGGGCGCTTTAATGTCTACACGGGTAAGGGTTACGTCTTTCAGCGGCCCCTTCCCATCAATCGGATTGCCAAGCGCATCAACAACGCGGCCCAAAAGCCCCCGTCCAACAGGGACTTCGACGATATGATCTGTGCGTTTAACCGTATCACCTTCTCGAATTTGCTTATCATCGCCAAAGATCACAACGCCAACACTATCTGTTTCAAGGTTAAGGGCCATACCGCGTACGCCAGATGAAAATTCAACCATTTCACCAGATTGAACATGATCAAGGCCCCAAACGCGTGCAATACCGTCTCCCACGGACACGACTTGCCCAATTTCATCAACATTAATTTTTTCGTCAAAATGAGCGATTTGTTCTTTTAAGATAGAAGATATTTCTGTTGCACGGAGATCCATGATTATCCCTTTAGCACATGGCGTAGCTTATTCAGTTGCGTTTTAAAAGAGGCATCAATCATGAAAGACCCAATCCGTATGATAAGACCACCTAAAAGGGTTTTATCGACAGATTGATGGAGGATGACATCTTTGCCGAGGCGTTGTTTTAGGGCTTCAGAAAGTCGTTTTATTGTTTGGGGAGGAAGCTCAACCGCGGTGTTTACCGTCCCGTCCACAACGCCGGTGGCTGCTTTGCATCTGGCCGTAAAATCCTCGAGGATAAACAGGACGTCTTGAAGACGATGATTGTGACACACGATTTTTAAAAAATTGATCATTAATTTACCTAACTTTAAAGACACAGCCATTTTTTGAATAACTTGTGATTGGGCTTTTAAAGGAATGACAGGGCTTGCAACGAAAGCCCATTCACGAGGCTCTTGGAGAAGACAGGTTGTTAAGCGATGCGCCTCCTTTGAAATCTCATTCAAGGCCTTGTTTTCTTGTGCAAGGTCAAACAAAACACCCCCGTAACGCTTGGCGATCTCGTTTTGTTTGGTGGTTCTTTTTGGCACAAGAGCTCCTCTTATCAGGGGTCAGGGATGCCAGGAAGCAGATATCAGGAACAGGGGAGCAGGATGAACTGCCCCGAACACCTTTCCTGGATACCTGTCTCCAGATCTCCGATCACTGATCTACTGTACGATCTTCCAACTGCCATCTGGCGTGCGACAGGCAACACCGGTTGCTTCTTGTACTTTTCCATCGATGTAAATTGCTTGTTTGAACTCGCGACAGCTGCGACCATCACGTTGAAACGTACGTATGGGCGTAATTGTTCCGGAATGCCCTGAATCAGGATTTGACCATTGAGCAACTTGTCCCGTTTGACTGTTTTCAAGAGCTTGCTGTGTCGTACGGTCAGCACGTTCTCTATCTGCTTTGTCAAGTTGACCGCCAATGTATCCGCCGGCAAGGGCTCCTAAAACGCCACCGACAGCGGTTGCGACAACATTACCTCTGCCTTTACCAATGTTTGAAGCGGCCCATGCGCCTAAAGCGCCTCCCCCGACAGTTCCTATCGCTTGTTTGGGGTTTTCACATGCGGTGACGGCAACAGCCAACAACAGGGTTGAGGCAATAACTTTTGTTTTCATCTTCAGTTCCTTACTCAGTCTAAACACACATAAGACTACCTTATGATTTGTGTATTTTAAACCTAATGTGTGACTTGATCAATGGGGAGAATTTTGGGGTAAGATCGTAAAAATTAAATATAAGACGTGAGAACCCTCCCAATCTATGATATTATTGCCTTTATTAGAAAAGTAAGTGAGAGATAAAATGACACTCCTTCAACCTGCTCGAGGGATGCATGATTTGTTGCCTCTTGAGCACCAGAAGCATTCTTTTATTACTGAGACCGCACAGCGTATAGCGGTGCGCGCTGGATTTGCTGAGATGAGCACGCCCCTCATGGAGTTTAAAGATGTCTTTAAGCGCACCCTGGGGGATGGCTCGGATATTGTATCTAAAGAAATGTATGAAATCGTTGAGAGGGGAGGGGAGGAGATCGTCCTTCGCCCCGAAGGCACCGCAGGGGTGGCGCGGGCCATCCTCTCCAATGGGTTGACTCAATCCATGCCATGTAAATTTTTTTATGCCGGGCCTATGTTTCGCTATGAACGGCCTCAAAAAGGGCGCTTGCGGCAGCTGCATCAAATTGGGGTTGAACTCTTTGGGGTGGCTGAGCCTCTGGGAGATGTCGAAGTTATTGCGCTCGCTTTTGATACCCTAAAAGCCCTTAATGTCGCCCAAGATGTGACGCTAGAGATTAACACCCTTGGAGATGAGGAAAGCCGCACGCGGTATAGGGATCACCTCGTCACCTATTTAAAAGATCACCATCACAAGCTGTCTCCTGATAGCCAACTACGGATGACGCGGAATCCTTTACGTATCTTGGATACAAAAGATGAGGGAGACAAAAAGATTTTGGAAGGCGCCCCTCTTCTGTCCGAAAGTCTGAATGCTTTGTCTGTTGAGATGTTTGGGCGCGTAAAAGAAGGGCTGAAAAGTTTAAATATTCCCTTTAAACTGAACCCCCACCTTGTACGCGGGCTTGATTATTACTGTCATGTTGCATTTGAGTTTACGACGACAACCTTAGGATCTCAAGGAGCGGTTCTAGCGGGTGGGCGCTATGATGGCCTTATGGCGACAATGGGGGGACCGTCCGTTCCTGGGGTTGGCTGGGCAGGGGGTATTGATCGTCTTGCCATGATGTTAAAGCCCGAAAGTCTGCCCACGTCCAAGCGCCCTCTTGCGGTTGTACCGATGGACGACGTCTTTGACTTTAAAGGCCTTGCCCTGGCGCAAGCTTTACGGGGCCAAGGTTTTGTAGTAGAGATGACCTATGGCGGTGGCCTTGGAAAACGTCTTAAGAAAGCAAATAAAATGAATGCCCTTTATGCCTTAATCTTAGGGGAAGAGGAAATCGCCTCTCAAACTGTTACTGTCAAAAATTTGGGGTCTGGCGAACAGGTCCAGGTGTCTCAAGATAAGGTGGGGACATTTTTGAAAGAAAAAGGTGTTGTGTGAGCCTGGATAAAAAACTCCATCAAGTTTTAACTCACTTTGAAGAGCTTCGGGAACAGCTTTCGGGCGTCATTGAAGATCCGGCAGAGTTTGCAAAACTGTCGAAAGAATATTCTGACCTGACGCCGATTGCTGAAAAAATTCTTGAGTGGCAGAACGCTACCCAAGAAGAAAAAAATCTGCAAGCCCTTGTGAATGATGCGGAATTCAAAGAGTTAGCGCAAGATGATTTGCAGCGCCTTCATGAACAATTGCCTGTTTTATTGAAAGAAATTCAAGTCTTACTTCTGCCCAAGGACGTTGATGACGACCGTAATGCGATCATTGAAATTCGCGCAGGAACGGGAGGGGAGGAAGCCGCTCTTTTTGGCGCTGATCTATTGCGCATGTACCAACGGTATGCAGAACTTCAAGGATGGCGGGTTGAGCTGATGCATGAAAGCGATACGGGTCTTGGGGGGATTAAGGAAGCTTCTCTCTCAATTTCTGGTAAGGGCGTGTTTGCAAAGCTTAAATTCGAATCAGGCGTTCATCGGGTTCAGCGGGTTCCTGAGACAGAAACAGGCGGGCGCATTCACACCTCCGCTGCAACGGTTGCGGTTCTGCCGGAAGCGGAAGAGGTCGATGTTCATATTGAAGAAAAAGACCTTCGGATTGATGTGTTTCGCTCAAGTGGCCCTGGGGGGCAATCAGTGAATACCACCGACAGTGCGGTGCGCGTCACCCATATTCCCACAGGAGTTGTGGTGCAGCAACAAGATGAAAAGTCTCAGCATAAAAACAAAGCCAAAGCCTTGAAAATTCTGCGGGCGCGTCTTTATGAGCATCAGCGCGCTCAAAAAGCTGCTGAGCGTGCTGCGAGTCGTAAAAGTCAGGTGGGGAGCGGGGATCGGTCAGAGCGCATCCGCACCTATAATTTTCCTCAAGGACGGGTGACGGACCACCGTATTAACCTTACCCTTTATAAATTGGACCGCATTTTAGAAGGCCCAGGGCTTGATGAAATCATTCAAGCCCTGATTTCAGACGATCAAGCCTCTCGCCTTGCAGATTTGGGGGAGTAGGGGAACGGTGTAGCTGTAGGACGGTAAGCGGTAGGGCGGTTGGAGCGGTTATGGCTCTTTTACCTCTCCCCTTGTGGGAGAGATAAAGGAAGTTCTGCGCTATTTTTTATTCATGACGACTGATACTAATGAATTACTGCTTTCCCTCTTCTAAAGCAGATTTAAGATTAACAATACCGGCCCCGAATTGGGCGCTCGAGAGGGCCTCACCATTCAGTGATGTTTTGCGGGCTGATGTTAAAAGAAGACGAGCAAGGGCTTCTGCTGATAAATGAGGAAACGCTTGTTTCACAAGACAAGCGGCGCCCACAACCATAGGGGCCGCCATCGATGTTCCTGATTTTTTGCCAAAATCTCCTCCCGTAACGGTTGAGGTAATCTGATCGCCCGGGGCAGTGATGAAATACATGGGTGCATCATGGGATGCTGTTTCTCCAGGATAATTGCTGAAATCGGCTAACTCTTCTTTGCCATTATTGATGCTTGAGGCACCGGCTAAAAGAAGGCGTCCCTCCATGAGAGGGTTAAGGGCAAGCTCTACAAGACTTTTTGTGTAGGCTTTTTGGGTGAGGGAAGAACCTTCATTGCCTGCCGAAATAACAATCAGTTTTCCTGCCTCTGCAAGCTGGATAAGGGCGTTTCGAACGTTTGGGCTTAGCTTGCGCCCTGTGTAGCTGAGCCGCAGAGAGATATTCACAATATGCGCGGGGCTTACGGCTGCAATGCGAAGGGCTTTGACAAAGGATTGATCGCCCCCAAATCCTTCCACCTTGATAGGGATAATTTTAACGCGCGGAGCAAGATTTGCAATAATGCCACTCACATGAGTTCCGTGGCTTTCAAAGATATAGTGCCCATTCTCATAGATCATGGGCTCCGCCACATCGCGGGTTTTGTTATGGGCATTATATCGATAAGAACTGAAATTTTCTTTCAAAGAGGTGTGGGCATGGTCAAATCCTTCATCAAGGACAGCGACAACAATTCCGTCCCCATCCAAGTGCTGCGCGTGCGCAAAAGAAGCCCCCACAATCTCCTGAGGAGAAGACAAGCGATCCTTCTCTATTTTTTGATAGATAGATATCAGAAGAAAAAGGAAACAAAATCCATAAAAAAATCGTAAATACACTTGGAAACCCTCCTTCCTTAACATGGGAGGTTTTATTCAATAATGCAAGGTTTCATCCACTTTCTCTTCAAAATTTCTCTTGCAATTCTCGTCAGGTCCGTACATGACAAAGCTCGAAATATGTATGTATTGAGAAAAATTTGTTATAAAAAATCTATTATAAAAAATCTTGACTTTTAAAAAATAAGTCATATATGAATTGATATAGTAAATTATTTTGACAATTTTAATGTAAATAAGGATATTGATCATGAAAGTAAATTTAACAAAATTATTGCTTACGACATTTATTATTTCCAACTCCATGGCCATTAGTGGCCTCTCTGCTATGCAGGATGATGAGGCACCCTCCTCTACTGGTGTAGTAGCCCACCAGCATGCACCTACGTTAGGGGATCTAGAGAGGAACGTATTATCTCGCCTTCAAATTTTGGATGCAGCAAAAATAAAACGTGATAAAGCTGTCACAGATTACCACGCTGGGAACGCCAAGCATCTAGCTACATTAGGTAGATATGAGGGCTTGCGATGCCAGATGAGTAATATGCAATTAAGTAGTACACGTCTAGGTACTGTACCAGGGTGGGGTGATGCAAACGAAAACGCGCGCACCTCGCTTTGCGTGATGCGATCCTATTTGAGGAATGTTCCTCCTAACGACGATAAATTGCCTGAATCGTCCTTTATAAACAACTTGGTACACTTTTTTAATTTGTGCCCTCAGGAAGGTTGTCCTAAGGAGGAAGAGCTAAGAGGTACGCTTACAAAAATATATGAGCACGCTAAAACATGTAGGGATGTATTTATTAAGGAGATCGATCCCCTTATTATAGCAGCTAAGCGCAACCTTTTTGAGATCCAGAGTAGAATAGCCAATCATCCGGGCTTTCTAGATCGCCTGCGTCAAGACGCACAACCTATACAAAACTGAAAGCAAGAGGACTATAATTAAGCAGCAGCATAGAATGTGGTTGAGTGAGTTCAGATACATGGATCTATAGAGCAAAAGGATCATCGGCTCAAAGCTATGCTTTGTTTTTCTGCAAAAAACAAAGCATAGCTAAGACCGCGGATGACAAAGGAGGGAACACCGCAAGAAATGACAGGTGTTAAGAAAAATTTTAAAAAATTATGGTTATGTTCATCAGATATGCTATAGTCCTTCACCATGTTAGACAAAACTTTTTCTCCCTCTTCCCAAGCAGAAGACATTTACGCCGCGTGGGAAAAATCATCCCTTATGACGGCAGGCCAGAAAAGCCAAGCGATCCCCTACACCATTATGATGCCGCCGCCCAATATCACGGGAAGCCTTCATATGGGGCATGCTTTCACCTTTACGCTGCAGGATATTCTCATTCGGTTTCACCGCATGCTGGGACGGGACGTATTGTGGCAGCCGGGGACGGATCATGCCAGTATTTCAACCCAGATCGTTGTTGAGCGCCAGCTAGCTCAAGAAAATATTGATCGCCATACACTGGGGCGCGAGAAATTTGTCGAAAGAGTGTGGGAGTGGAAGAAAGAATCAGGCGGGATGATTAATCATCAGCTACGCCGTTTGGGAGCGTCTCCTGATTGGAGTCGTGAGCGGTTTACACTGGATGAAGGCTTGAGTGCCGCAGTACGCCACGTTTTTGTGGACCTGTACCGTCAGGGGCTTATCTATCGGGATAAGCGGCTGATTAATTGGGATCCTAAGCTTCACACAGCTGTGTCTGATCTTGAGGTTGAGCTCCGTGAAACGCAAGGGGCCATGTATTATTTCCGCTATCCGCTAGATGGCCAAGAAAATCATTGTATTACCATTGCTACCAGCCGGCCTGAAACCGTTTTTGGAGATGTGGCGGTTGCCGTTCATCCAGAGGATGAGCGTTATAAACACCTTATTGGACGGCACCTGCGTCATCCGCTCACAGACCAGTTGATTCCCATCATTGGGGATGTGCATGCGGATCCTGAAAAGTTTACAGGGGCTGTGAAAATTACCCCCGCCCATGATTTTAATGATTTTGAGGTCGGCAGGCGTCATGGCCTTCCTATGATTAATATTTTAGATGCTTCTGCATGCTTGAATGAAGCGGTTCCGCCCGCCTACCAAGGCCTTGATCGCTTTGTTGCGCGGCAAAAAGTTGTGGAAGACATGATTGCCAAAGGCTTTTTTGAAAAAGAAGAAGAAGCCTTAATTCCAGTTCCCCATGGAGAAAAGTCAGATGCTGTGATTGAGCCATGGCTGATGGATCAATGGTATGTGGATGCGGCAACCTTAGCAGGCCCTGCGCTGAGAGCGGTTGAGCAAGGAAAAACACAGTTTGTGCCAAAAATGTGGGAAAACACTTACTTTGAATGGCTTAGGAATATTCAACCCTGGTGTATTTCTCGCCAGTTGTGGTGGGGGCACCGTATTCCTGCGTGGTATGGCCCAGAGGGAAAAATATTTGTGGCAATGAATGAGGCAGATGCCCTTGCGGACGCAGCACGCTTTTATGGGAAAGAGGTGCCCCTGACTCAGGACGGGGATGTGTTGGATACGTGGTTTTCAGCCGCGCTGTGGCCTTTTTCAACCTTAGGCTGGCCTGAAGAAACGCCTGATTTTAAGCGTTATTATCCGACAGATGTTTTGATGACAGGTCATGATATCATCTTCTTTTGGGTGGCACGTATGATGATGATGGGCCTGCATTTTACAGGAAAAGTTCCCTTTAAAACGGTTTATATCAATGCCCTTGTTCGCGATGAAAAAGGGAAAAAGATGTCAAAGACCAAAGGAAACGTTGTTGATCCCTTAGGTCTTATTGATACCTATGGGGCGGATGCTTTGCGGTTTACTTTGGCATCGTTAGCGGCCCCAGGGCGGGATGTAAAGTTTTCAAAAGAACACGTAGAAGGCTACCGCAATTTCTGTACAAAACTTTGGAATGCGGCGCGGTTTGCGGAAATGAACGGGTGTCTTTTTGATCCGGCCTTTAAGCCGAATGCTCTTAAAATGCCGATTAACCAATGGATTGTGGGGGAAGTTACGGCTCTTTCCCAAAAAATTAAAAAGGCTCTTGAAGAGTACAAGTTTAATGAAGCCGCCTTTTTTCTCTATCACTTTGTGTGGGATACGTTTTGCGATTGGTATCTCGAATTTTGCAAGCCTAAGTTTGCAGGTGATGAGCTTGAGAAACTCGAAACCCAACAAACAGTTGCCTGGATTTTAGATCAAATTTTGCGCCTCTCCCATCCTTTTATGCCGTATATCACAGAAGCTTTGTGGAAAAACCTGCATCCTCAGGGGGGGCTTTTGATGGGGGCGGGTTGGCCGGAAGAGGGGGGGCTCGCTTATCCGCGAGAAAGTCAGGATATTCAGTGGCTTATTCAAGTGATCACGGATGTGCGGAGCGTTCGGGCAGAAATGAATGTTCCAGCAGGTGCCTTTCTCTCTTTAAGTTTTTATGATGCCTCGCCGGAAACGCACCGGAGAATTAGAATATATGAAGACTTATTGTTAAAGCTTGCGCGTCTGTCTCAGCTCAAGGTATTTTCAGAATCCCTTTCGCCTGAAATAGCCAAAGGGGCCGCTCAAACTGTTGTGGAAGAGGCAACACTGCTTCTTCCCCTGGGAGGAGCGATTGATGTGACGGCTGAAAAAGAACGGCTGACGCGAGAGCTCGCAAAGACCATGGCAGAAATTAAAGGGATTGAGCAAAAGCTCTCGAACAAAGACTTCCTTCTGCGAGCCCCCCTAGACATTGTAAAAACTCAACAAAATCGCCTTGAGGCTGCGCGGTTTGCCGCTCAAAAGCTAGAAGACGCTTTGGGGAAATTATAGCGTAGTGGGCGAACACAGCACTCTTCGTGCTTTCTCAAGATCTGAGGGGGTGTCGACACCAAAGAAAGCTTTTGTTGTGATCACTTTTACGTCTATCCGCATGCCATCAGCTAACGCGCGGAGTTGTTCAAGTTTTTCCACCATTTCCAACGAATTCACTGGGAGGTTCACAAATCTCTCAAGGCTTTTGCGGCGATAGGCATAAAGGCCAATATGGTGATAATAAGGGCCTGCCCCTCCTGAGGGGATGGGATTGCGGCTAAAATAGAGAGCGCGCCCAATAGAATCGCCCCTATCTAAGGAAAGAGCGATTTTTACCACATTGGGATCGAGGACTTCGACAGGGTTAACAATCGGTGTTGCAAGGGTGGCTATATCAACCGCATGATTTTTGAAAGGCTCCAAAACGTGGCTCACAAGGGCAGGGTCGAGCGTTGGGAGATCCCCTTGAACATTGATGATAAATTCATAGTTTCCCTGGGGGTCAAAGATATCCACCACGGCTTTGATGCGGTCTGTTCCAGAGGGGAGGAGAGGATCGGTCAGAACGCCAGTTGCTCCATAAGGTTTTAAAGCATCTAAAATTTCTTGATCACCGCTGGCGACAAGAACGGGTCCTACGTGAGCTTGTGTGGCTTTTTCCCACACATGAACGATCATAGGCTTGCCACAAATGTCTGCGAGAGGTTTTTTTGGAAGGCGTGTTGCTGCAAGACGGGCTGGGATGACAACAAGTGTTTTTGTGGTTAAAGTGATTTTAACACCTCTGTCACATGATTGGGGACACTGACATTGCGCCAGATGGCGGCAATTTTTCCTTTTTCATCAATTAAAAAAGTGGAGCGTTCAATGCCAAAGTATTTCCGGCCATACATGGATTTCTCTTTCCATACGCCGTACTTTTCGCAAACATCTCCAGTTTCATCAGAAGCGAGTGTAAAATTGAGTTGTTCTTTTTCTTTAAATTGCTTATGACTTTTAATGGAATCTTTAGAGATTCCAATAATAAATACGTTTTTTTGATCAAATTGAGGTTTTTCATCTCGGAAGGAACAGGCTTCAACTGTACATCCGGGGGTCGCATCCTTGGGATAGAAATAAACAATGACTTTTTTACCGATTAAGTCGGAGAGTGTGATAGGGGTTTCTTTGTCCGTGGACAGAGTAAAGTTGGGGGCTGTGTCGCCAACAGATAATGTCATAAGGGACCTCTCTTGGAGTATTTATGCGTAAGCTAAAGTTTACTCTACCACTTTGTTTTCGACAAGGGTGCATGGCAAAAAAGTCCGTGCGGCTTCTTATAGAAGTTATAGGGTCAGTTATGACCCTTTTGATTTTAGTTGTGTTGGTTCTTTTAGGACGTCTTTCTCTTGGGCCCATTAATCTTGATTTTTTGACTGCTGATGTCGAGTCAGCCTTAAATGCGCCGGCTTTGGGTATTAAGGCCTCTATCCAACATACTCAGCTTGTTTGGCGGGAGTGGGAACGGCCCTTTGAAATTGAGCTTCTTAATCTTCACGTTCAAAAAGATCAAGATGCTGAGTGGCTTAAGATTGAGCATGTTGGTGTCTCTTTGCAACTCCATCGTCTTTTGAGGGGAGAAGTTGCCTTAAAGCACATACGTATCCACCATCCTCATATTCTTTTACAACGCAATAATCAGGGACAATTTTCCCTTGGGTTTGGAGAGTCTAGGATAAACCAAGAGTTTTCATTTGAAGAAATGGCCCCTCTTCTCGTACTTGGCAGTTTTAATTCGGCTCTTGGAAAGCTCAATGATGTGCGGAAAATCTCGATTGTTGATGCCAAAGTTGTTTTGAAAGATGATCGGACAGGACAAAAATGGGACCTCCCAAAGGCTACTTTTGTTTTAGAGCGGTATCAACACGGATTTCAGGCAGATTTAATCTTATCTCCTCTCCAGGGTCGTGGTCTTTTGAGTTTAGCGTTAACCCATACAGTAGGAGCCCCTCGGGTTGATCTTATGGTACGGTTTGAGCATATTGCTTTTACATCTCTCATAGAAAAAGATCGTCCTCTTTTATGCTTTTCCCCTTCTGAAGAGTTCACGTCTGATGATATTCTTAATTTTTTTCAGAATTGGGAAGTTCCTTTTAATGGTATAATTCATATGGCCCTTGTCCCTACGACCTTGCAGATCATTGAAGGAAGTTGCGATGTGGATATTGGGAAAGGAAATCTAGATTTATCCATAGCAAATCTTCGCCCCTTTCCCCTTGAGGCAGGAAATCTTTCCTTCATTCTTTCTCCCCACTCTATTGAGTTAAAAAGAGTCTCTCTCTTGTCAGATGAGATGCTTTTTCAGCTTTCTGGGACACTTTCTTCTCCTACGTCTCCCTTGGTGCTCACAAAATTTTTTGAGCCAGGACAAACACTTGATATCCAAGGAAAGGTGGAAGACCTATCCTTAAACCATCTTGCAGCGCTTTGGCCTCAAAACGTGGCATCAGCTCCTCGCGAATGGTTGACGCAAAATTTACGAGAAGGCACGCTTACTGAAGCGACTGTTTTTCTGAAAGGTCATGGGGGAGAGAAGGGATTTACGATTGATGATTTGCGAGGAACTTTGTCAGGAGAAGGCGCTGAGCTGACCTATTTGCAGGGACTTCCTCCAGCGCAAAATGTTAAGGCAACGGCTACCTTTAATCAACGTGGCTTTGATATAAAAATAGCTTCTGGACATGTCGAAAAACTCCAGCTTTCTGAGGGGCACGTTATCATAAAAGGGCTTGATACAGATAAAGAAGCGCTTACTCTCGATATTAAAGGGAAAGGTTCGCTCCCCGGTATTTTGGATATTATTAATCATCAGCCCCTTGAGTATGCTTCTTATGCAGGGATTGACCCTGTGAAAACAAAAGGCAAGGGAAGCATTGCTCTTCATATGGACTTTCCTCTTTTAAACGATCTTCGCTTTAAGGATGTGAAATTAGCTTTGAAGGGGGCTTTTAAAGGTGTGGAGCTGAACCGAAAAATTACGGAAGATCTTAATGCTCATCTGACTGAGGGATCGCTTAGTGTTAATCTTACCCAAGATCAAATGGACGTTAAAGGCACAGGCGTGTTCAACCAACTTCCTTCCTCTCTTCTTTACATGCATTATTTTACGCCTTTAGCCCCAGATATTCTTCAAGTCCAAGTTAATACAAGGGCCTTTTTTGAAGACTTTAAGCGTCTTGGATTTGATTATGAGGCCTATGGAAAGGGCCCCGTAGAGACGAAACTCGTTTATACATTGGCCCAAGACAAAAAGAGCCATATGAAGGTAGACTTAGATATGACGCCAGCGTCTCTTGTTTTCTCTCCTTTAAAATGGGAGAAAAAGGCTGGCGAAAAAAGTTCTCTTTCTTTTGATCTTCTTTTTGAAGAGGGGCATCTTTCTAAAATGACAGATTTAAAACTGTCTTCTTCTCTATACTCTTTCCAAGGGGGGGTTCTCTTTGGCCCTAAAGGTGCTTGGACAACAATTCATCTTACCGACTTCAAAGGACCACATACGCACACACATGTAACTCTTCACGCGCCACGTGAAAATGTTTATGAAGTCTCTTTTAAAGGGGAGAGTGTGGATTTGGAGAAGTTTCTTGAATATGTTCATGAAGAAGAAACGATGACAGATTTTTCCTCTACAGATATTAAACTTTTTGCAAATGTAAATCAGTTGCGGTTGGGAGAAGGAAAGATCTTTCACAATGTCCAGGCGGCGGCTGATCTTATATTGACAGGAAAAGACACTCTTTGGAAGATGGTCAAGCTACGTGCCAAAGCAGGGGAGGGAATAGCGAATGAAGGGGGCATAGCCCATGTTTCAGGAGGAATTTCCTTCGATCTTGAGCCCGGTCCCCATACTACTCAAAGACTTACCGTGCAGGCAAACGATGCGGGTCAATTTTTAAAAAACTTAAGCATCTACGATGATGTTCGAGAAGGGCAGCTTATGATTCTTGCCGAACGGCAAAATCATGGTCCTTTCGAGGGCGTCTTCAAATTAGATGATTTTGATGCGCATAAAATCCCTCTTCTTGCGCGGTTTGCGGCCGTTCTTTCCCCAGTTGGGATTGTAAACTTATTTTCTGACAATGAAAGCCTTTCGATGGAACATTTTGAATGTGATTTTACCTTCGATGATGCTTTTGTAGCCATTAGAAATGGCATTGGGAAAAGCATATCTTTTGGATTTACAGTTGAGGGCAAACTCGATCGTATTAAGCGCCTCTACAACCTTAAAGGAAATTTTATTCCTGCTCGCTTTCTTAATTCCATCTTAAATAATATTCCTGTTCTTGGGTCTCTTCTGCATGGGGGTAAAGGAGAGGGGCTTTTTGGGTTGGCTTATACGGTGAAAGGACCTTTTGAGAAGCCTCAGATTTCTACCAATCCGCTTTCAATGTTTGCTCCTGGCTTTTTGCGTAAGATTTTTTCGTCAGATGAAGAAGAGAAGTGATGAAAGAGCAAAGAGAGATAACGGATTTTCAATTTTTTAAAGATTTCACTCATCTTCCGTTTGTAGAGAAAGTAATCCTTTACGGGTCTCGAGCAAGAGGAACAGGGCGAGAGCGATCAGATATTGATCTTGCAGTTGAATGTTCCCAGGCAAGCTCTAAAGAATGGATCAAAGTGCTTGATATTATTGATGACGCTGATACTCTTTTAAAAATTGACTGCGTACGTTTTGATGACTTATCCGATGATACCCCTTTAAAAAAATCCATTCTAAGAGATGGTCTTGTTTTATTTATTAGGAAAAAAGATGTCTAAAGAAATAGATGAAGCTTTTGAAAAAACAGGAAAAACCCTCAATGCCCTCGAAATTATGGTCAATAAGCCCATGCAAGAGGATCGTGGGAATATTGATGCTTCCATTCAACGCTTTGAATTTGTAATTGAACTTTTTTGGAAATTACTGAAGCGTATTTTGGAATCTCGTGGTCAGGAAGCAGTTTATCTAAAAGATGTTCTTCAAGAAGCGTACGCGGGTCATTTAATTGATAATGATACTCTTTGTCTCCAAATACTTAAAGATCGTAATCAATCCTCTCTCACGTATGACGAGAAATTTGCGGATAAAATTTATGCCAATATTAAAACCTATTTTCCGCATCTCAAGAAAACATATATGAAGCTTTATGAGAGTTATTTTAATAAAGAGCCTTCTTCATGAAAGAAACACGATCTGAAACAGATACCTTTGGAGCCATTTCTGTCCCTGCAGATAAATATTGGGGGGCGCAAACGGAAAGGGCGCGCCAAAATTTCCGGATTGGGGTGGAAGTTATGCCTCTTGCGCTCATTCATGCGCTTGGATTGCAAAAGAAAGTGGCGGCACTGGTTAATATGGAGCTTGGAGAGCTTGACTCCACGCTTGGTCAAGCGATTGTAACTGCTGCCAGTGAGGTTCAGACAGGAAAGCTTGATGCTCATTTTCCTCTTTCTGTTTGGCAAACCGGCTCGGGAACGCAAACGAACATGAATGCCAATGAAGTGATTGGGAATAGGGCCATTGAAATTTTAGGAGGGAAACTGGGGTCCAAAGTACCGATTCACCCCAATGATCATGTTAATTTAGGTCAATCATCGAATGACACTTTCCCTACCGTCATGCAGGTTGCAGCAGTTCTTGAAATTCATCACCATCTCTTACCTGCTTTAGAAAATCTTGAAAAAGCTTTGAGGGATAAAGAAGAGGCTTTTGAGCGTATTATTAAGATTGGCAGAACCCATCTTCAAGATGCTGTTCCCCTTACATTGGGACAGGAATTTTCAGGATATGCAACCCAACTTAAAAAAGGCATTCGGCAGGTTAAAAATACGTTACCACCTCTTTATGAACTCGCTCAAGGAGGGACTGCCGTTGGCACAGGCCTTAATGCTCATCCCCATTTTGCAACAGCGTTTGCGCAAAAAATAGCTGACTTGACGGGGCTTCCGTTTGTTACAGCAGACAATAAGTTTGAAGCACTTGCATCCGAAGATACGTTGGTGGAAGTGTCAGGCGCTTTGAATGGCCTTGCGGTTTCCTTAATGAAAATTGCCAATGACATCCGGTTACTCGGCTCAGGGCCGCGCTGTGGATTGGGCGAACTAATCTTACCAGAAAATGAGCCCGGATCCTCGATTATGCCGGGTAAAGTGAACCCCACCCAGTGTGAAGCTCTTATAATGGTTGCAACTCAAGTGATGGGGAACCATGTGACCGTAAGTATTGCGGGATCTCAAGGTCAGTTAGAACTCAATGTGTTTAAACCAGTCATCATTTATAATGTGCTTCAATCAATACGGTTGCTGACCGATGGGTCGCAAAGTTTTACAGACCATTGTGTCGTAGGGATTCGTGCGAATAAAAAGAGAATCCAGGAATTTCTTCAAAAATCTCTTATGTTGGTGACAACGTTAACCCCTCATATTGGCTATGATAAGGCCGCTCAAATTGCCAAGAAGGCACATTTAGAAGATAAAACTCTTCTTGAAGTCGCTCTTGAGCTTAAGTATTTGACTGAAGCGCAATATCACGACTGGGTCAGACCAGAGAAAATGGTTTGATTTTTAATCAGGCTCTGTCGTTAGATCGAAGAAGCTTGTTAAAAAACCTCTCCCCTTGTGGGAGAGGAAGGAAGTTCTGCTTCACATTTTTTATTCATGACAGACAGTCGTTGACAACTGCCCCTCTTCCTTATCATAAAAGACTCTAAGTCTTCTTTGAGAAATGAGTATTAGATTTGCAAGAATTTGTCGAACAATGGGGATATATCGCTGTTTTCTTAGGATCCCTTGTTGAAGGCGAATCCATCATTTTTATAGCTGGTTTTTTTGCCCATGAAGGATATTTATCTCTGCCTAAAGTTATTATGGTTTCCTTTTTGGGTACACTTGTTGCAGATCAATCCCTTTATTTTGTCGGCCATTTTTACGGGAATAGGGTCCTGGACAAGTTTCCCACTCTTAAACCACGGGCTGAGAAAGCCTTTCGTCTGTTAAAACGGTATAATGTTCTTTTTATTCTTAGTTTTCGTTTTATCTACGGCATACGCATCATTAGTCCTGTCGTGATCGGGACAAGTGGCATTGGAATTAAACAGTTTGTTATTTTAAATTTTATTGCGGCTATTATTTGGTCCGTTGTAAGTTGTGTTGTTGCTTATTACTTTGCCTACCTTATTATAGATGAACTCCATATGATTCCTAAAATTATTCTCGGCCTTTCCGTGATTGGAGGGGGTATATGGTATGGAATATATAAATGGCGTATTCTTACACGTGACAGAGGGCGAGACCCGAAGGACAACGACCCCGAAACTTGAAAGGCGAAGAGTATATATGTTTATCCATCTCCGCGTTCATACCGCGTACTCGTTATTAGAAGGCGCCATTCCTGTCAAAACCCTGATAGCCCTTGCCAAAAAATATAACATGCCCGCTGTGGCGATGACGGATACGGGAAATCTTTTTGGGGCGATGGAGTTTTCTTTGAGCGCTCGGGAGGCAGGTCTTCAGCCCCTTCTTGGCTGTCAGGTGAGGGTGGAAGGAGAGCCGCTTGTGCTCCTGGTACAAAACCAACAAGGCTATCAGAATCTTCTTAAAATTGTTTCTCATACTTACCTTAAGGGGGGGGACGTTCCTCAGATTGATTTTGAGACACTAACGCCTTGGGCACAGGGACTCATTGCGCTTACCGGAGGGCCGCAAGGGGGCCTTGCCAAACGGATTGAGCGGGGTCTTGAGGGGGAAACTTATTTAAAAACCCTTGAATGCCTTTTTAAGGATCGCCTTTATATTGAAATTTCCCGCCAAGGCACTTCAACGTCTGAAACAGACTGCGTAGAAAGCGCCCTTATTGACCTTGCCTATGCCCATGATATTCCCCTGGTCGCAACCAATGAGGCCTTTTTCCCGGAGCCTTCCCTTTATGAAGCCCATGACGCGTTGCTCTGTATTGCAGAGGGTACATACGTTAATGAAAACAATAGGCGACGTCTGACTTCTGATCATTGCTTTAAGTCTCCTGAGGAGATGGAGGCTCTTTTTGAGGATCTTCCCGAAGCTATTGCTAATACCCAGGTGATTGCTCAGCGTTGCAGTTTTCTTCTGACTCCCATTGATCCCATTTTACCGTCGTTCCCGTGCGAAGAAGAGAGAAGCGAACTTCGTCGCCAAGCGCGTGCAGGCCTTGAAGAGCGTCTTGCGCGCTATGTGTTTAAGCCGGAGATGACGGAGGAGACAAAGGCTGAAGTTCAAGAAAAGTATGCCAAGCAACTCGAGTATGAGCTTGACGTTATTGAAACGATGAATTTCTCAGGATATTTCCTGATCGTTGCAGATTTTATCAAATGGGCGAAAGCACAACGTATCCCAGTAGGGCCTGGGCGTGGATCCGGGTCTGGCTCGATCGTTGCCTGGTCTTTAACCATTACAGACCTTGATCCTTTACGCTTTGGTCTTGTGTTTGAACGTTTTCTAAACCCTGAGCGCGTCAGTATGCCAGACTTTGATATCGACTTTTGTCAAGAGCGGCGAGACGAAGTCATCCGCTATGTGCGCGATAAGTATGGCGCGGATCGGGTGGCACACATTATTACTTTTGGAAAACTGCAAGCCCGTGCTGTCCTTCGAGATGTTGGGCGGGTTCTTCAAATGCCTTATGGTCAGGTAGACCGTATTTGTAAGCTTATTCCGAACAATCCTGCTCATCCTGTGACCCTAGAAGAAGCCCTGACCCTTGAGCCTCAACTGACGCAAATGGCAGAGGATGAGCCAGAGGTGAAGCATCTTCTTTTCATTGCCCAACAGCTTGAAGGGTTGTATCGTCATGCCTCAACCCATGCGGCCGGCGTTGTCATCGGCAATCGTCCTTTGGATGAAATGGTTCCTCTGTATTACGATCCTCGCTCCCCCTTGCCAGCCACCCAGTTCAATATGAAATACGTTGAGCAAGCCGGCCTTGTGAAGTTTGACTTCCTTGGATTGAAGACATTGACGGTCATTCAACAAGCTGTTGACTATTTAAAGGAACGTGGAATTGAGGTGGATATTTCAGCCCTTCCTCTGGATGATGAAAAAACGTTTGAGCTTTTAAGGCGTGCAGAAACCATCGGCATGTTTCAAGTGGAAAGCTCGGGAATGACGGACCTTACCCGTAAACTTAAGCCAGATAAGTTTGAAGATATCATCGCGATCGGTGCCCTTTATCGTCCCGGTCCAATGGATAACATTCCTCGATTTATTGCCTGTCGCCATGGGGAAGAAAAGCCCACCTACCTGTACCCTGAGTTGGAAGTTATTTTAAAGGAAACCGAAGGTATTATGGTGTACCAGGAACAAGTTCTTCAAATTGCGCGGGATCTGGCAGGATATACCCTTGGAGGGGCTGATCTTTTACGTCGTGCCATGGGTAAGAAGATTAAGTCTGAAATGAATGCCCAGCGCAAACAGTTTATTGAGGGAATTCAGGCGCATTTAGGGGGAGAGGCTTCTACAGCAAAAGAGCTCTTCAATCAAATTGAAAAGTTTGCAAGTTATGCTTTTCCTAAGGCCCATGCGGCGGCTTATGCGCTCATTACCTATCAAACTGCCTATCTTAAGGCCCATTATCCGGGCGAATTTATGGCGGCACTCATGACCCAAGAGCTTCATAATACAGACAAACTAACGTTTTTTGCGCGCGAAGTGAAACGCCTTGGGATTGACCTCCTTCCCCCAGATGTGAACGCGTCTTATACGGGGTTTAAGGTTGAAGGAGACGCCATTCGCTATGCCCTTGCGGCCCTTAAAAATGTAGGGGCGGCTGCGATGGACGCTCTTATCACAGAGCGAGGCAGACACGGCCCTTATAAAGATATCTTTGACGTTATGGAGCGCATAGATGGGCGTGTTATTAACAAACGGCAAATGGAGAATCTTATTCAAGCCGGTGTGTTTGACAGTCTTTCTCCGAATCGGCGTCAATTGATGGACAATCTTGAGATATTGCTTCGCTATGGCAACGAAGATAAAAGGTCTCAAGGGCTCTTTAGCCTTGAAGACACGCGCCCTCCCTTGACGCCTGCTCAAGAATGGACCTTGACAGAAAAGCTCCAGCATGAATTTGAGGCGGTTGGGTTTTATCTTACCTCCCATCCGTTGGACGCCTATGCCCTCTCTCTTGAAGAGAAAGGGATTCAGTCCAGTGCCAACATCCTCGCTCGTCCTCAAGAGGGGACCTACCGCTTGGTGGGAATTGTCATGACTCTCCAGACTCGAATCGCCAAAAGTGGTAATCGTTATGCCTTTCTTCAGTTGTCTGATGCGACGGGTGTTTTTGAAATCACTGTTTTTTCTGAACTTTTAAGTCAATATCGAGACGTGCTTATCCCAGGCGCTTCTCTTCTTGTGACAGTGACGGCCCAGTTTTTCAACGAAAACTTACGGTTTACATGCCAAGGCATTGAAAGCTTAGAAAAGGTGACCGAGGAAGGAACCCTAACTCTAGCGATTGAATCAGAAGATAAAGCCCATACACTCATTCGGCTTCTTGAGGGGGCTCCTCAGGGTAAAACAAAAGTTGTTCTGAAAGTGGGGGTTGATAACAAGATTGCAACGCTTGCGTTGAAACCGAGCTATACTCTAAGTCCTGATCTAAGGATGGCGTTACAGGCGGCGGGAGGAGGGTAGGGTCTATTGAATGCCCTGATTCTGCCTTTCCGCTTTACAAAGGAGACAAAGAAAACTTATTGCCTTATTTTTTCTTTGTTGGTTCGAAAAAGAAAAGATCACTTTAATTCACGCATGTTTTAAGGCACGCCTCACTCTCAAAATGTTTTACATCATGAGCAGCTAGAATGAGGCGGTCTTTATCTGCTCCGTCCTCTTCATCATTAATGAACTGAAGGATATTATTTAAATTTTCATCTGCAGAGGCTAGGCAGTCTTGACGATTTGCATAGGCTGGACATTCCGGTGCTTCAGCCCATGTTTGAGAGGGAAAAACTAAGGTCGTAAGAGTAAGAAGAGCAAGGATACGCATGGGGCTACCTTTCTTTTTTAAGGGTGATCATAAAAGAACGATAGCGCGGAAATATTAAAAACAGGTTAACGGTTTTTTCTAAGTTTCTTGATTTTTTTCTATTCGTTCGTATAGTGATGTGTTTTTTATAACAGGAGTATTACAAATGATATTTAAAAAATTAATTCTTTTGAGTGAGATTACTGCTATTAGTGTGTCTTTCTTCCCTATTCAGGCTATGAACTTGGATGATGATGATAGTAGCAGTATCTCTTCGGCTAGCACCAATATAGGTAGACCAGCTTCCGACGTTGAACATGTGAAAGAACAGCTTCAGAGCATAATGAGAAGTAATAGACAGGGACCAACAGCGACACAGGCATATGCAAATTATCAGGGTTTGCTGGACATTAGCGAAAACGAGGAGGCTTATGCAGCTGATCGTGCGACAGCAGATCTTGAGAGAGTCCTGATGCACATGAAGAAACTTATTACAATACTTACAAATGATGCTGCCTATCAGCTTTTAGAAGATGTTAGCCGTAACCCACGGGCTAACGCATATGATCGTGCGAGAGCTAATCTTAAGAGAGCGCAGATGAGATTTAATAAAAAAACAAGACGGATCAACGATAGGGATGCCTATTCGATTGCGCTGAGTGTTAGTATGAACCAGAAAGCTTTTGCACGTGATCGGGCGAGTGCTGATCTTCTGATGGCTCTCATGGGAGTAGATAAACGTATAGAAATGGATGATGGGGCTATTTATCAGTTTTTGAAGAAAGTCAGTGCAAACTCGGAGGCTTACGCGGCTGATCGTGCCTGCGCTGATGATGAGATAGCCCAGCTGAGAGATGCTGGACGTATTCATACAAACGATTGAGTGCAGCTTATGTAGGGAGAGCAGGAGAAAAGACCTGAGTATGACGCCTTTCCGTCTACCGCTTTAGAGCGGCAACGAGCTCTCGTACCGTGGCAACTGAACGCTCAAAGAGGGCCTGTTCTTCCGCCGTGAGTGATAGCTCGATAATGCGCTCAACACCTTTTGCGCCAATGACAACTGGAACACCGACGTAAAGATCTTTCACGCCATATTCTCCCTGCAACCAGGCAGCGCAAGGAAAAATGCGTTTTTTATCCTTAAGATACGATTCTGCCATGGCGACAGCGGAAGAGGCGGGCGCATAAAAGGCGGAGCCTGTTTTTAAAAGATTCACGATTTCTCCGCCTCCTTGGCGGGTCCGGTCAACAATCGCCTCAATGCGCTCTTGTGTTGTCCACTTCATACGGATCAAATCGGGGAGGGGGATGCCTCCAACCGTTGAGTAGCGAATCAACGGAACCATCATATCTCCGTGTCCTCCTAAGACAGAGGCATAGACGTCTTCTACAGACACGTTAAATTCTTGAGCCAAGAAATAGCGGAAGCGGGCGCTATCTAACACTCCTGCCATGCCTACGACCTGGTGAGGGGGGAGGTCGGATGCATCTTTCATCACGCCCACCATGACATCCAAGGGGTTGGTTATAACAATGACAAAGGCCTCTTTACAGTGCTCTCTAATGTTTTGGCCGACATCCTGGATTACTTTTGTGTTAATATCTAAAAGGTCATCTCGGCTCATGCCAGGTTTGCGCGGCACGCCCGCTGTTACAATGACCACATCAGCCCCTTTAAGATCTTTGTAGTCATTGCTTCCCTTAATCGCTCCATCGAATCCTTCAATGGGGGATGCTTCAGCGATATCTAGGGCTTTTCCTTGAGGTGTCCCTTCCATAACATCAAGAAGAATAACGTCTCCAAGATCTTTAAGGCCGATTAGATAGGCGAGTGTGCCGCCAATCTGGCCTGCGCCAACAAGAGCAATTTTAGGTCGGGTCATGATGATTCCTTTCTTTACATTCTATTTCAGCTTCTGAATAGCTTCAGCAATGCGTTGACAGGCTTCCAAAAGAAGAGGGGTTTCTAACGCATAAGAAATTCTAAAATAAGGCGAGAGCCCAAAAGCGGCTCCTGGAACGACGGCAATGCCGACGGTGTCCAAAAGGTAGGCCGCAAAATCCGTATCGTTTTCAATGACTTTTCCCGAAGGTGTTTTCTTTCCCATTAAGGCAGCGCACGAGGGGTAAAGATAAAAAGCGCCTTGAGGGTTAAGGCATGTAAGGCCAGGGGTTTCATTGAAAATCTTTAAGGCGTGATTGCGTCTGTCCTTAAAGGTGTCAAGCCATTTTTTGCGAAAGTCTTGAGATCCATCAAGGGCTGCAAGCGTTGCTTCTTGAGCAATGGAATTTGGGTTGGAGGTCGATTGAGACTGTAAGGTCGTCATCGCTTTGATAAGCTCTCGCGGGCCTGCGCCAAAGCCAATGCGCCATCCTGTCATGGCATAGCTTTTAGAGACGCCATTAACGGTCAAGATTCTGTCTTTTAGATCAGGTGCCACTTGGGCGAGCGTTGTAAAGAGAAAGCCATCATAGACAAGATGTTCGTAAATATCGTCGCTCAAGACATAGACATGGGGGTATTGACGCAAAACAATGGCTAAACTCTCAAGATCTTTGCGGGTATAAGCCAGGCCTGTGGGATTATTTGGAGAATTTAAGATGAGCCATTTTGTTTGAGGCGTTATGGCCTTTTGTAATTCTAAAGGGGTTAATTTTAAATTGGGACATGTGGTAGTGACAGGTACTCCGTCTGCGAGCGCCACCATATCAGGGTAGGAGACCCAGTAGGGGGCGGGAATGATGACCTCATCCATTGGGTCAAGAGTTGCCAAAAAAGCATTAAAAATGACTTGCTTTGCACCCGTTCCAACAATGATTTGGTCTGGCGTATAGTCAATGTTATTTTCTCGTTTAAATTTTTCAACAATGGCTTTTCGTAAAGAGAGAGTGCCTTCAACCGCAGTGTACTTTGTCTTGCCATGAATTAACGCTTGAAGGGCCGCATCCTTAATAAATTGCGGTGTATCAAAATCAGGCTCACCTGCGCCAAGGCTGATAACATCTTGACCAAGGGATTTTAGCTCCGCGGCCCGTGCGGCGATAGAGAGGGTAGGGGAGGGCTTGATAAGGGAGAGCCGACGACTAATGAAAGGCATAATCCTTATTTACACTTTAACTTTTCACGTTCAGCGGCAATCTCTTTATGATGCGCTTTAGGGTAATCCTTTGAGAGCTGATCTAAGGTGGTACAAGCATCTGCCTTTCTCTCAAGGGCGCTTAAAGATTTTGCAAGTTTTAATAACCCATCAGGGGTTTTGGGGGATTTAGGATAGGTCTTAAAGAGCTTAGCGAAGCTAGCCGCTGCTTTTTCATATTGACTTCGGACAAAATAAGTCACGCCAAGCCAATACTGCGCAGCACCGGCAAGCTCATGAGTGGAATGATTGTTTATGAAGGCAGTAAAAGCCTTACCTGCTGCCTCATAATCTCCTTTCTCTAAGAGGGTGCGTGCACTTTCATACTCTTCCTCTGCTGATTGTGAGGGAGAAGACGGGGACTCTCTCTCTGCAGGCTCAGGCCCTATCATGGTGACCGAGTCTGTGGCCTCAGGGCTATTGAAGCGGAGATCAACATCTGCAAGTAACGTCTCCATTCTCTTCTGCAAGATAGAAAGATCATGGTGCACTTCATCCAATTGCCCGCGAAGATTTCTTTGTTCAGCTTCAAGCTCCCCGATACGATTCATCAACGTTACAATGAGTTCGGGGTTGTTTTGAGCGCTGAGAGAAAGAGGTGAAGCAAAAAGGAGAGAAAAGGCGATAAGCAGCTCTCGGGTTGTCATCCCCGACTTAGAAGTTCTTGATTTACAAAGTAAACCATAGAATTTCTTGAGCGGGGATTTTCTCTGAGTAAAGAGGAGTTCTAACAAGATCCTCGATGAAGGAATTCTAATGTTTTTCGTTGAAAAAAAAAGAATTCCCAGCTCGGGGATGACAAACGAGGTTTTCATTATTGCTGTTGTCCTTGTTGCTGAACAAGTTTCTTAATGTCAGCCTCAGACTTAAAGGTAACCGCAACAGTTGGTAATGATTTGTTCAGATTTTCTAAGACCTTACTTGACACATCAAAAGAGTCATCAGCCGTTACAATCGTTTCTTTATAAAGGATGATATTACATCCAATTTCTTTTTTAACTTCATCAGCGGCTTTTAAGAAAGCATCATATACCTTTTTCTTTGCCTCTTCAAAGGCAATTTCCATCTGCATCCTTCTAATTTCAAGCTTTGTTTGAATCTCATGGACGCGCTTTTCAAAATCTTGACGCTTCGTTGCAAATTCTTTTTCGGAAAGTTTCTTCTGTTGCTCACTAAGAATTTGATCTTCAGCTTTCAGTCTTTTCTCATCAGCTGCTAATTCTTTTTGAACCTCAGTACGTTTTTTTTGTAATTGATCTACGATGGACTTTAAAGCTGCGGACTTGTCTAGACTTGCCTGTGAAACAACACAAATGATAGGAGCAGGGAGAGGTTCCGCTTTTGCAGGTAGAGTCATAGCCGTAAAAGTTAAAAGGGCAGCAATTGAAAGTTTTTTCATTATGTTTTCTCCTTAGATTGTTTGTGGTTGTCTTTGTTTTTTGCCAAGTAGTTAAAAATTTGCCCCAAATGTAACATTAAATCTCTGTATACGGTCAATATTTTTTTCAGCCCAAACGAACGGAGCGTAATAAATTCCGATAGGTCCAAAAGGTGAGCGCCATGTAATACCTGCCCCTACACCTGTGCGAGGGCGGGGGTTATCTCCTTTTATATTCGGAGAGGGGGTACTACAATGCCAGACACTTCCAATATCTGTAAAAATATTTCCTTTAATTCCAAGTTCATTCGGCAAACCTACAGGAAAGGAAAGCTCGATAGTTGATTTATAATAGAGGAGACCTCCCAAAGCATCTCCTGTTATAATATCGCGCGGACCAACACCATCTTCAGCAAAACCACGTAAACTATCTGCACCCAATTCATATCGGTCAGCAACACGCGTCACTTTTCCCAATCCATTCATGACGCCTGTTGAAGCTTTTACAGATAAAACCCATTTGTGCTCTTCATCAAGAGAGATATAATTTGCACCACGAATAGCATTTTTAAAAAATCGAACGTTTCCTCCAACACCAGCAAGCTCATCCGAAAGCCCTGCAAAATACCCGCTTGTTGGATCTATGACATTATCTCTGTTATCATACGTTAAGTTATGTCCAACAGAGGAGACTATCCAAGTACCTCTCTGGGCTAGTAAAAAAGGGGAAGACCTAGGGTTTATCTGTCCGATTTGATCCTTACGAATACCATAACTCCAGGATTGTCCCAATCGTTCCATAATGTCATAGCCGAGCGAAAGAACAGTTCCTGTTTTGACCTGTTGATACCCAGAAAACCCTGTCCTTTTTGTACTAAATTTACGAGAGGAATGAAATAAATCAATGCCTGTTGTAAGGGGCTTTCCTAGAGTATAGGGGTTTGTAAACCCAGTATGAAAGTCTTTCGCACGTTGTGCAACCATAGCACTGCCGTAAAGGTCATATCCTTTACCCATTAGATTGCGTTCATTCATTGTGACGCCAACCAAAGGACCGTCTACAGTGGAATATCCTCCAGAAAACTGCAGAGATCCTGTTGGTTTATCCTCAACCTCGACTTTTAAATCTACCTTATCAGGTGCGGTGGTTTCTTCTTTTTTAATTTCAACTTTTTTAAAATAATCTAAGTTTTGAAGCCGCTCTTCAGAGCGCTTGAGTTTTGCGCTATTGTACGCATCCCCTTCAATGAGACGAAATTCTCTACGAATAACTTCATCATCTGTTCGATCATTTCCCGTGATATCAATTCGATTAATATAGACGTGGCGGCCTTCTTTCACGATAAAATCAACATCGATTGTACGGGTTTCAGGGTGACGGGTAAATTGGGGCTCAATTTCTACAAAGGCAAACCCTTTTTCGCCGATTGAGTGCACTAACTGATCAATGGTTTTTTCGACTTGCTTACTGTTGAACCAGTCTCCTTTTTCAAACATGATGTTCCCTTCTAAGCAAGAGGGGGATAGTTTTGGAAGGTTAACAGTGACTTTTATATCTCCAAATTGATACCGCTCGCCTTCATTGAGGGTGTACGTGATGTAAAACTCTTGATCATCGGGATCGAGTTCGGCCACAACCGACTCTACCTTAAAGTCAGCGTACCCTTGCTCGCGGTAGTAGCGGCGCAAAAGTTCTTTATCATAGGCAAGCCGATCAGGGTCGTAAGTGTCATCTGAGCTAAAAAAACGATACCACCGGGATTCTTGTGTCATGATGATCGTCTCCAGGCGTCCTCTACTAAAGTGGTTATTCCCAATAAAGATAATTTTGTTGATACGAGTTGGATTTCCTTCGGTGATTTCAAAAATAAGATCAACGCGGTTTTGCTCTCGCTCTACAATTTTAGGTTCGACTTTGGCCCCGTACCGTCCACTCAGGCGATACATATCTCGAATTTTTTGGGCTGCTTCTTGGGCGCGTGCTGGGGTATAGACTTCTCGAGGTCTGATACCTATTTCACTTTGAATCACTTCATCCTTAAGGCGTGAGTTGCCCTCAAAAGCAATACGGTTAATAATTTTGTTCTCAACAACCTGAATAAGCAAACGATTGCCTTGTTGTTCAATGACAACATCTGCAAAAAGTCCAGTGGCAAAAAGGTTTTTAAGGATTTCTTCAACTTTCCCTTCAGTGATTTCTTCGCCAGATTTTACATCAATGTAACTCAACACAGTGGGGGTTTCTACGCGGCGATTACCTTTGACTTCAATTGTAGAGATAACTTCTTTTGCCATGAGGGGTGTTGCACCTAAGCACATACCTAAAACTATGGTAAAGATTAACGATCCTCTTATCACAAAACCCTCTACTCTATTTACTTAAAGAAAATATGAACGATATCATTCCATGTGGCTAAGAGCATAAGCCCCACAATGAGTCCAAAACCAAGCTTGAAGCCCCATTCTTGCGCTTTTTCAGAAAGAGGTTTGCCCAAGACTACTTCACAAATATAAAATAACAAATGGCCCCCATCCAACATGGGCACGGGAAAAAAGTTGATGAGACCCAAATTTACAGACAAAAGCGCCATGAACCAAACAAGGGCTACTATGCCCGATTGAGCAATCTCCCCTGACATCTGAGCAATCCGCAAAGGTCCCCCCAGGCCATCAGCTGATTTGGCGCCGATAATAATATGCCCTAAAGCTTGTAAGGTTTGCCAAGTTAAAGAGCAGACCTCTTTTGTTGCATACCACCAGGACGTCATCCACGAATGATGAATATAGCCGGTTTCTTTTCCTTGAACGCCTAAGAGGCCGCGTTTATGCACATGTCCAAAATGATCGGTTGTTTCAGAGAGCTTTGGAGTCACAGAAAGCGTTAATTCCTGACCATTCCGATCAATAACGACTGTCAAAGCCTCATCTGGATGTTCTTGGACAATCACTTGAAGATCTTCGAATCGGTCAATGGAATGCCCTTGAATGGCTTTAATCCGATCGCCCGCTTGAAGGCCTGCGCTTTCTGCAGCACTTCCCTCTTGAATTCCTTGAACGATGGGAACCGTATATCGTTGTCCTACTGTTGCAAAAAGAATAGAAAAAATAACAATGGCAAAAAGATAGTTAGCTAGAGGTCCTGCCGCAGAGACGGCGATACGTTGCCAAACGGTTTTATAAAAAAGCGAGCGTTTCCGTGCTTCTTCATCCATTTTTTTGAGGGCCACTGTATCAGGCGTGCTGGCGGCATCTGCATCCCCAACCATTTTGACATAGCCCCCGAGGGGGAACCAGCTTATCTTCCAGCGTGTTCCAGCCTTATCATTCCAGCCAAAAACTTCGGGACCAAACCCAATGGAGAACACATCCACCCCCACCCCATTATAACGGGCTACAAGATAATGGCCGAGTTCATGTACAAAGACGAGAATGGATAAAACAACAAGAAACGGTACAATGTACCAGCCTAAGTTTATAAAACAATCCATGGGGCGATCTCTCCAGAAATTTTTTTCTAGTTGTAGCGTTAAGAGACGCAGAACACAATCCCTTTATCAGGGGAGCTGTATGTGCAGGTCTTCCTTAAAAATTTTGTGATGTTAAGGGATTGGTAAATAAAGCATGGGATGATGATATTATGTCATTGTGGAAGAGCTGAGGCTGAGGGGCCTTTTGAAGAGGCAAGAGGCGAATCTATAAAGCGTTTGCACTTATAGAGAGGAGGACAACAGTCACTCTTTTCAGAATTATTTCAAATTTAATACTTGAAGATGAATAGATAAATTCTTGTCTACTGTTAACTCAATTTTAAGCAAACAATGCTATTGTTTTATTTGAGGTGTTGGGACAAATGGTTGGAGAAATCAACGTGACTTCTTCTTTCACCCTGCTGACACGGATCCTCGGGTCAAGCCCGAGGACACCCTTAACCCGCCCCGTCATCTCTGATCCTGATCGGGCATTTATCAACTTAAATAAAGGAATATTAAAATGGAAAAAACAAAATTTCTTCGGATATCATTTGTAATTGGTTTTTTTGCTGTCTTGCCTGCGATACCAACCCCAGCAGAAACCCAAAATTGCATAGAGCTGGGGGGGAGGTGCGGAACCGGAAGTAAGGGTTCTTGCTGTAATGGACTTTGGTGTGAACCCAACAAAGATGGGTGGTACGTTTGCAATGAGGGGAAGGGTGCGGGGGAACCCTGTGATAGTGGTTTACAATGCCAAAGTAGAGTATGCAACGATACGAAATGGCCGTGGGTTTGTGAGGCTCCCCGATAGTGCGTGAGCGCACCACCAGGAAACCAGAACTAGGAGTAGGTAATTGTTAAGGTGCCCCGAGATCAGGTTCAAGTATGGGCAAGGAGGAGGCAAGTCTCTGCAGATTATATTTAAAAAGATGTGGAACCTAGGAGCAAGCTGCTTCTCCTTTCAACGTATCAGGTGTGGAGGCGGTCATCGATTTAGGGGAGGATCCCAAAAATGGGATCTATCTCCTTCCCCTTCCACACCTCTCAAAATCAGAGCCGTGTTGGGACAAATGGTTGGAGAAATCAACGTGACTTCTTCTTTCATCCTGCTGATACGGATCCTCGGGTCAAGCCCGAGGACAAGCTTAACCCGCCCCGTCACATCTGAATTTGATCGGGCATTTATCAACTTAAAGAAAGGAATATCAAAATGGAAAAAGCAAAATTTCGGACATCATTTGTAATTGGCGCCATGGCTATATTGCCTGCGATCCTAACCACTAACCAAAAAGTAGAGGCATTGGGGGCAACCGGGCTCCGGGGGGGGGGGGGGAGACAAAGTTGAACGTCGCAGGGGATAACTATTGCCAGGCGCTCACCGAGTGCACGGGGAGCGAATGGGGTGAGTGTTGTGATGTAGTAAATAAACGCTGTGTTCCCTGGGAATCGACTGATTGCCACTTGTCAAACCCAAATTGATGCAGTCCGGGGGGGAATTACAGTGCACTCCGCTGCAGAGATGAAGGTGGTACCTGCGCAAAATACGAATCTGGATGTCCGTAGTGATCAACGGGTCGGCGGAGGTACCCACGAAGATTGTGCATGGCGAGACGAGGGGGCGCTAAGCTGAACAATGGGCCGGCCATGCGAGATGAGTTGTGGCCGGCAGGATGACGGCGGACAGTATTCGGGGGATAACGTCGCCTGCAAGTGCAGCAGCATGGCAAAAGCCCACAGACTAAACATGGAGCTACAAATTGGGGGATATCCAGCCGGTGAACACAAGTCAAGGGTTCGGGTGATCAATCACCACGGCAAGATAAAACAAGAGTGGGGTTTGCTGTTCCAATCAGATGTCGACAACTGTATATTTTGCCGTAACAGCCATCAGCGTTCCTTCATTAAATAATGCTAAATTCGTTGTCAGCATGCATTTAAAGACCGCTGCATAAATCTGCCTAAGTTCTCCTAATTTTTCTGTTTGATCTGCTGACCGGCCCGCTTGGTGGAATGGTAGACACAACAGACTTAAAATCTGTCGACCGAAAGGTCATGCCAGTTCGAGTCTGGCAGAGCGGGAACCACTTGTTTTTTAATGATTTCATTATCTTTAGAGGCTTATCTCTTGCTTGTTCATCTGCATTCAACGGGATTCATAGGAGGTAATTGCAAAATTATTTTCCCGGTTGTCATCCTAGAACTTCTTCCAAGGATGACAAGAGTGGGATGAATTTTTTAATTCCCTCGTTTGGTTAAGATGATGGGCAATTAGAAAAATTTACATTTATCTTGTTAAAGATATTTTCATCCTTATGTGCTACTTTCGATTCAATATTATCTTTTTCAAAAAATCTAATAAAAAAACATTTAAAAACGGAAAAGGAAACACAGAAATGTATAAGAAACTCCTCACAAGCATGGCGCTGTTAAGTGTGTATGCTGCAGTTGGATCACATGCTGCAATGGCTCTTTCGCATATCTCCCCCCCTACAGCAGATGAAATCAACAAAATCAGCAAAAGTGATTGGCACGAAGATGTTCAGGAGAACAAAATCCTTGATCAGCTCAGGAAAAAATATTCACCTAGCAATGTCGCTGGAGGGGTTTGGAAAGCAAAGCTTGGTAAATGGAACTTGCGCGCTACAAGTAGGCCAGGCATCTCAACACTACCCGTTGTATCTAAATTGAAAGGTGTCAGCATTACGAGTAAGATTTTTCATGAAGGCCCTTCTCTACATGCTCTCTACAGTGCAAAGGAAGAAAGAGATGAGTTGGCTTTCAGTGCAACTACACCCTTGCCAAATCCTCACTGCCAGTTAGGGGGGTGGAGCTGTCCTGGTTCTACTCGTAAATCTGCCAGACATCACATCTCTCCTCCTAAGATATCCGAAATCAATAATGCTATCAAAGCTCACTGGAAATATTTTTTGTCTGAACTCGGACAAAAAATTCATCATAAAAAGGACCCTTCTTCCTTTACTCGAATAGCAAAGATCGGAGAATGGACTTTGTATACTTATGGCATACCAAGCACCTCAATCCCACCCGTTGTATCCGAGCAGAATTCAGTTGAGATCGACGACCGTTATCATGGAAAACCAATGCTACGTGCTACTTACAATGTAGAGGGATGGGCAAAGATCCTCGGTCCCATTCATGCACTTACACCCTTACCGAATCCTCGTTGTCAGATAGAAGGCTGGAATTGCCCTGTTATACAAAAATCACCTTCAAAGAGTAATATATGATCCAAGGAACTTGGGGAGCTGTGGCCCTCATGATCGCTTAACTCCTAATAACGGGTTACAATTTTTTGCCACAAGCTCTCCTAATTTACTTCCGAAGACTTGTATGCCATCAAATCTAGCTTACACCATGAGCCGTTTTGCGGCGGCGCGTGCTTCATCCGTGATATCTTGACCTGAGAGCATGCGTGCAAGTTCTTCATAGCGTTCTTCCCTAAGAAGGGGCTTCACATGGGTCGTTGTTCCGTTGGGTGTGATGGATTTGAGGACAACCATGTGCTGATCTCCTTGAGACGCTATTTGAGGAGAGTGGGTAATGGTTAGGATCTGGCTGCTTTGGGAGAGCATTTTGAGTCGTTCTCCCATAGCTGATGCGACAGCCCCTCCTGTTCCGCTTTCAATTTCATCAAAAATAAGGGTGGAGCCATTTTCTGCCTGAGCAAGAACCACTTTCAACGCCAACATCAGGCGAGACAATTCTCCTCCTGATGCGATAGCTGAAAGCGGCCCTTCTGGCATGCCTGGATTTGTTTGGACATAAAACTCCACACGGTCCTTGCCTTTTTCTCCCCACGCCTCTTCTGAGAGCTCCTCAAAATGAATCCGAAAGCGGACATGGTGGAGCTTTAAAGGAGAAAACTCTTGCAATAGAGCGATCTCCAGCGCTTTGGCGGTGGAGCGGCGCAGGCAGGAAAGCTCTTGTGCTTTTTCGACATAATTTTGACGAGCCTCTTTAAGGGTGGCGACAAGGATGTGGATATGGTCTTCTCCTTGGTTGAGTGTTGTAAGTTCTTGTTTAAACTCCTCTAAGCGGGAGAGTAAGTTTTCGGCCTGGTATTTGCGGGAAAGGGCTCTTAAGGCATGCAGACGATTCTCAAGGGTTTCAAGACTCAAGGAGCTTCCTTCCACTTCCCCTTTTAACATGGTTACGCCATTGAGGAGCTCTTGACTCTCTAGAATAGCTCGATCAGCCGCCTCTAGAAGAGGAGTTACTTTTTCTGGGAGAAGGCCTTGAATCCGGTTCAGCGTTTTATAGGATTGAGCAAGCCCTGACAGAAGAGGAGTAAGGGCTTGATCTGTCGCCATAAGGGCTTCTGCTAACTTAGCGCGGTGAGAAATGAGTGCTTTTTCAGCCTCTAGACGTTCCTCTTCTCCTGCCTTAGGGGCGGCTTTCTCAATCTCCTCCACTGCAAAACGGAGGAAAGTGTGTCGTTCAACGGCTTTTGCGAGGGTATTTTGGAAGGCGAAGAGGGCTTGATGTGATTCTTTGTATGCCTTAAACGCACGTTCAACATCTCCCCTGTTGATCTTTCCATAGGTGTCAAGCGCCAGAAGATGCTGTTTTCTTTCAATTAATTGATCAAATTGACCGTGAATTTCAACAAGGCATTTTCCTAACTGCCGCATCAAGCTTTGAGTAATGAGCTGATCATTGAGGAAGCACTTACTTCTTCCATCGCTCTCAAGAACACGCCGAAAAATAAGGTCATTTCCTTCATAAAGAAGGCCTTGCGCGTTAATCTCTTGCCAAAGAGGATGGGAGGGAGGAAGAGAAAACAAGGCTGTCACTTGGGCAAGCTCTGCTCCTTGTCGTAAAAGGCGCGCTTCCGCTCGCGCTCCCAGGGCAAGGCCTAAGGCGTCTAAAAGAATGGATTTTCCTGCTCCTGTTTCTCCTGTTAAAACACAAAGTCCAGCTTCAAAGTCAAGATGAAGCTCATCAATAAGAACAACATTGTAGATGGAAAGGGAAACAAGCATAAAATCCGGATCTATCGTATTTGTTGAAGGGGGTGAGCAGAGGGATTAAATGAGCATAGAGAAAGAAATGAGTCAATGCTCAAAATATCAATCAGTTAATCTATACTCCTTTGATATGAAGATACCTTATAGTGTATTTTTACAAATGCAACACAACAATTTTTATGCTCCAGAGGTTGAAATTAAAAAAGAGCGATCCTACATAAAAAAATAGGGGAGACCCTTTTAAAAAAACTGATAAAAAATAGGAGACTTTAGATGAAATCACACTTAATCCCAGTTTCTCAACGTAATTTTATTGGAGATCCTTTTAACTTCTTACGCGAAGAAATTGACCGTCTTTTTGATAAAAGCAATTCGGTACAAGGAATAAGGCCTAATCTTGAAATTGTCGAGAACAAGGACGGGCTTATTATTACTGCAGAACTTCCAGGCCTTTCGCAAGATGATATCGATCTTACACTTGTTGAGGGTGTTCTAACCATTAGTGGTGAAAAGAAGGCTGAATCTACAACAGAAGATCAAACGTACCATATTACAGAACGGAGTTACGGATCTTTCTCTCGCTCTTTAAAGCTCCCTTACCAACCAGAGCAACAAGAAGTAAGTGCCTCTTTTAAAGATGGCGTTTTAACTTTAAAAATACCGCGGCCTGCCGCCATAAAACAGAGTGCCCATAAGATACCTATTCAAAAAAGTTAAGAACACAGGGGATCTGATAGTACAGTCTGAGTAACTTTAATAAGTGTCAGAAGTAAAAAAATATAAAGGGATCGACTACTATCAGGTCCCAAAAGAATATTTAATTTGCATAGGATGTGTTAAATGACGAAAAAGAAAGTAAAGAAAGCTGCCCAAGATGAAAATATTTCAGGAAATGAAGAGCTTAAATTAGGCGCCCTTAAAAGGGCAATAGAAGCTCAGATTATTGGTCAGGAGACCTTAATCGAAAATTTATTGGTTGCGCTACTGGCAGATGGGCATGTGCTCATTGAGGGGATGCCAGGGCTTGCTAAAACGACGGCGGCTAAAGCCATAGCAAGAGGGATTGAAGCTGACTTTCACCGTATTCAGTTCACACCAGATTTGTTGCCATCTGATCTCATCGGTACAGAAATTTATGTTCATGAGAAAAGCAATTTTACCTTTCGAAAGGGGCCTCTTTTTAATCACATTCTTTTAGCAGATGAAATAAATCGTGCGCCGGCTAAAGTGCAATCTGCCCTTTTAGAAGCCATGGAAGAAAAACAAATCACAGTCGGAAATCAGAGTTATAAACTTCCAGAGCTTTACATGGTACTTGCAACGCAAAATCCTATCGAGCAGGAAGGGACCTATACTCTCCCTGAGGCTCAACTCGACCGTTTCTTGATGTATGTCGTTGTTGATTATCCAACATCAGAACAAGAACGGCAAATTATTGATCTTGTTGAAACGCGGGATACAAAACCATCAGCTTCGTTTCTTCCCGTCACAACACAGGAAGATATCCTTGTAGCTCGTAAGGCCGCAGCTGACATGCCTATGAATAATAAGTTAAAGGACTATGTAGTCTCTCTTGTAATCGCAACGCGGAGCCCAGAAAAGTATGATAATAAGCTTGCACAATGGATAGCTCATGGAGCCTCTCCTCGGGCAACCCTGGCCATTGTACGCTGTGCTAAGGCACTTGCTTGGCTCAGAGGAGATGCCTATGTTACCCCTCATCATGTGCAGACGATAGCCCTGCCTATTCTCCGTCATCGCATGACCCCTTCAACTGAAGCAGATATGGAAGGGATTGGACGAGAAAAAATTATAAAGAGGCTGCTTGAGGTCGTTGCCATTCCCTGAAGGTGTTTTATGTTATACCCCAGTTTTGATGAATTAGCCGCGTTAAAGCATAAGGCATCGACTTTATTTTCCGTCTCTCCCCAAGTTGTCGCATCCCTTGGTGCGGGGGATCATCACTCTCCCTTTCGAGGCCAGGGGTTAGATTTTGAAGAAGTTCGAGCCTATACCCCAGGAGACGATATTCGCTCCATTGATTGGCGCGTAACTGCACGCACAGGGGCGCCTCATACAAAGGTCTTTCGAGAAGAGCGTGAGCGCAGTGTCATTTTATGTGTGGATGTGAATGTTGCCATGCGTTTTGGGACCAAAGGGACCTTCAAATCTGTGCAGGCAGCAAGAGTTGCTGCTCTGTTGGGATGGCAGGCCTGTATGAGCCATGACAGGCTTGGGGCTTGGCTCTTTGGCGATGTGTCGGATGGCCTTCACTATTTTACACCCTACCGCTCTACCAAATCTCTATTGGCCATGTTTAAGCAGTTGAGTCGTGCTGATGTAAATCAGAATGCGCCATTCATTTCTTTGGATGAAGCGCTGGTTCATGTGAACAAGGCAATATTGAGAGGGACTCTTATTTATATTATTAGCGATTTTGGTACAGTAAGTGTGGCTCTGGAACAGCAATTGAGCACCCTTCGCAGACGCTGTGATATTGTTCTTATTCCTATTGATGATCCGGCTGATCAGAGCATTCCCCCCATTGGTCCTGTGTTTTTTTCCGCATGTAATCAGGACAAACTTTATATTGATACGAACAACCAAATGGGAAGAGAAAACTACGCCGCGCAATGGCTAGAAACGAGGCAATCCCTCCTAAAAATCGCAACTAAGCTTAAGATAGGAATGATTCCCATTGCCACAGATGCAAATGCACAGGCTGAACTCTTTCATGGATTAAAACGAATTCGTAAGGAAAAGCGTAAAAGATGAATGATCCCCTTACTCAACTCCATGATATTGAAGGACTTGATCCTATTCACTGGTGGCCACTTGCACCTGGGTGGTGGGCTATTATGATTTTTATCCTCTTCATTTTAATAGGAATTTTTACCCTTTATTGGAGAAGACGTATTTATAAAAAAAGCTGGCAACACACTGTTTTAAAAAAGCTCTCGGAACTTAAAAAAAATCTAGAAGTAAAGAATGCTCAAGCAACACTTATAGAACTTTCTGAAATCATGCGGCGCATTGCCATGCATCGATATTCGCGTGTGGAATGCGCAGGCCTTGAGGGGAAAAGATGGCTTACGTGGCTCGCTGAACATGACCCTTCACAGTTTGACTGGCAAGCAAAAGGTAAATGCTTGGTTGACGCTCCCTATGGGCCTTCCAACATGTTTATTCCTCTTGAGGATGTTCTTGACATCATCAACGCCATCGAAAGGTGGGTGAAATAATGTTTAAGTTTTACTGGCCATGGCTAATTCTTCTCCTTCCACTCCCCCTTATAGCGAGAGTTATTTTGCCTCGCAGCGAAAAAGAAGAGAATCACCCAGTTCCGGAGATACGATTTCCTGGGGTGCAGCGTTTACAAATAGCATTTGCTACACATCAGACGCATTTTCTGCCGACTAATCGACTGTTCTTAGTTATCCTTTCTCTCCTCTGGCTATGCTTGGTGTTAGCGGTAATGCGACCTCAATTGGTCGATCAATTTAGTCAGATCGAGAATGAAGGATATGATTTAATGTTGGCTGTGGACATTTCAGGATCTATGAGGGCTCTTGATTTTTCTACAAAAGAAAAAGCTATAAGCCGCCTCGATGCTACAAAAGATGTGGTTGGAAAATTTGTACAAGAACGGCAAGGAGATCGTATAGGGCTCGTTTTGTTTGGTGAGAACGCCTACCTTCAAGTGCCTCTTACCCTTGATACCCTCTCTGTGAGTCATATGCTCAATAATGCTATTTCGGGTATGGCGGGACAAGCAACAGCGATTGGGGATGCAATTGGCCTTAGCGTCAAAACCTTGCGAAATCGTCCAGAAGGGTCACGCGTCATCATATTGTTAACGGATGGGGTAGATACATCAAGCTCTATCCCCCCTTTAGAAGCCGCTAAGTTGGCTAAGAAATATGGGATTCGCATTTATACTATTGGCGTAGGACGAAACGGATTTGTTCCTTACCCGGATGATCAAGGAGGAATTGCAATGGTTCAAGTTCCTATAGATGAGAATCTGCTGAAACAAATTTCTTCAATCACTGAGGGACACTATTTCCGTGCAACGGATCAGCACGCCTTGCAAGCGATTTACAACAAAATTAATGAGCTTGAAAAAACAAAAGCCAATACACGGACCTATCTCATTCAAAAGCCTTTATATCCCTACCCTCTGGGCATGGCCGCTGTTCTGTTTTTAATTTTAACTATTTTATTGCCGTTCTATAGGAAGGTCACCCATGGAGCTTAATCACTTTCATTTTGAAAACCCTCTTTGGTTATGGGGATTATTGCTTCTTCCTCTTGTATGGATGTTACATAAATCTTTATTTAGAATTTATGCTCCTGTCTCGCAACTAGAAGGGTTTATAGATAAGGAACTTCTTCCTCACCTTCTTATAAATTCTAGAAAAACTCACCGTTCGTTATGGAAGTCCCTCTTGCTGTGGTCTGTCTTATGGACACTCTTGGTGGGGGCACTTGCCGGCCCACGGTGGATGTATCATGACATTGAAACTTTTTCCCCAGATCAAAGTTTATGCATTCTTTTAGATGTGTCAAAGTCAATGGATGCGCAGGATGTTAAACCATCTCGTTTGGTTCGGGCGCGTCAAAAAATTGAAGACCTTTTAAATCATGCAAAGGGTGTAAAAATTGCTCTCATTGCTTTTGCGGCCGACCCTCATTTGATAACGCCTTTAACAGACGATAAAGAAACCATTCGTAATTTTCTGCCCTCCCTTGGGACGGATTTGGCTCACGTACAAGGGAGTAATCTTTCCCCAGCCCTTACCATGGCTTCCCATTTGCTGAGTGCGACTTCAGGCCATAATAAATCCATCCTTATTATTTCAGATGGTGGATTTGAAGATGGAAATGCTATCGCTCTTGCTCATAAGTTAGCCCAAGAAGGTCTAAAGATTCATGCGATAGGTGTTGGAACAGTGGAAGGGGCTCCTCTTCAAGAGGCAAATGGCAGTTTCATTAAAAAGCAAGGGGATGCAGTTATCTCAAAGCTGGAGAAAGATCAGCTAAAGGCGATTAGTCAAGCTGGAAATGGGCAGTACCAGGATCTTCATTATTCTGATGATGATGTGCATGTTTTACTTAATCAAATTAAGGAAAGAGGGAAGGGGGAAGAAAAAACGCAGCAAACGACACGGCAGTGGGAAGACCACTTTTATCTGCTTGTCTTTCCTGTGATGGTGATCCTGTTAGGGTGGTTTCGGAGAGGGTTTGTCTTCCCCCTTATTTTCTTCTTCATAGTGGGACAGGCCAAAGCCACAAACTTCCAAGACTTATTCCACAATGAAGCCCAGCTTGGAAAGATTGCCCTTGAGCAGGGTAATTATGAGGGAGCCATACAGAAATTCCGTGACTCTTATCACCAAGGAGTTGCTCACTATAAGGCCGGCAATTTTGCAGAAGCTGAAAAATTATTTCGTGAATCTGAGCGCCCTGACGTTGCAATAGATGCTCTTTATAATTTGGGAAATACGCTTGCCAAGCAAGGAAAGTTGGAAGAAGCCATAGCTATTTACGAAAAAGTTCTAGAAAAAAGGCCCGACCATAATAAAGCCAAAGATAATTTGGCCCTTGTAAAGGCTATGTTGGAACAGAAAAAGGAGAAGCAAGAAAAAGATAAAAAAAAGGACGAACAAAAAAAAGACAACCAAAAGAAGGATGAAGAAAGCAAAGGAGATAATACCCAAAGCAAGGATAGCCCAACGTCAGAAGACCAGCAAAAACAGATGGGTGAAAAAGATACATCTTCTAAGAACTCTTCGGAAGAGAAAGACCCTTCTCAAGAACAATCGAACGAAAATAAGGAGCCAATTCATGATAAATCCTCTTTAAAGGAAAATGAAGGAAATCAGGATGAGGAAAAAATGAAAGACAAAGAAGCGAAAAATAAAAGACAGGGAAAAAATAAAGAAGAAAAAGAAAAAGAGAATAAAAGTCAAAAAAACAAGAATGAAGATAAAACTCAAGGGGAAGCATCAGAAAAAGAACAAGAAAGTGATCAAGAATCCTTAAGCAATAGAAAGGAACCTCTTTCAGAAGGGGACAAAAAAGAACTCTCTAATCAACAGCTTGACTCTCATGAGATGTCTAATCCGCAAGTGAACTCGGCAAAGGCGCAACTGGATAGGGATGCAGATCAATGGCTTGACCAAATAAAAAATGACCCAACATCTTTTTTAAAAAATCAATTTTATATTGAGTCTCAAAAAAATGATTCTTTAGAAGGAGTTAATCCATGGTAAAAAAAGCACTTCTCCATTTTATAGGAGTATTTCTTCTCCCTGTTATTTGCTTAGCAGCAGAATTTACAGCCAGCGTAAATCAGGATCAAATAGGGGTTGGTGAGCAACTCATTTTGCAATTAAAACTCTCAGGAGCCTCTCCAAAAAGCACCCCCGATATTTCAGAACTTGAAAATGATTTCACTATTATCGGTCAACAGCAATCTTCAAGCACAATGATTATAAATGGTAACGTCTCAACCAGTGTAAGCTGGCAATATGGGCTTATTCCGCACAAGGAGGGGACATACTCCATCCCTGCAATTAAAATACAAAGCTCAAAAGGCCCTATAAGAAGTCAGCCAGTGACCATATCTGTAGAAAAATCGTCCTCAAAACCCGTAAATAACATAGCTAATACAACAACTTTATTGGCTAAGGTTAATAAAGATTCACCTTATAAGAATGAACCGGTTGTTTATACGGTTCAACTTGTGTCCCAAGAAGATTTGGTGAATGTCCAATTCAAAGACATGTCGGTTAAAGATGCTGTGGTCAAAGCGTATGGTAACCCTAAAATCTATGAAAAACTTCAAAATGGCATCTCTGTAAAAGTTGCTGAGATAAATTATATCATAACGCCTTTGAAGGCCGGTCCTCTTACTCTTCCAGGATTAGTCATTCAAGGGGAAAAAGTGGCTCAAACTCAAAACTCGCTTGATGCCTTGTTAGGGCCAAATGGTGATCCCTTCCGTATGTTACAACAATTCCAGGGGCTGCAAGGATTTGGAATGGCCCAATTGGAACCTTTTTCTTTGACAAGTAACGCAATAACCTTAGACGTCAAAGAACCATCTCTTAACCTTGTTCCTTGGTTGCCAGCAGCATCTCTTAAGATTTCTGAAAACATATCGGAAACCAAGCCTCTTAAAGTAGGTGAGCCGTTCACACGAACCTTTACAATTGTGGCGGAAGGAACGACGGCTAATCAACTTCCCAGTCTGAAGGATCAGCAAGGTCATGGCGACAATTTTAAAGTCTATGGGGACAAGCCTGTAACAGAGGAAACGATTAAAAATGGGAAACTTACCAGTTGGTGTGAAGAAAGCTATACACTGATTCCACAACAAGCTGGCACACTTACTTTACCTGAAATTTCTATTCCATGGTGGAATGTGAAGGAAGATAAAGTGGAGCATGCAACTGTGCCTGCACGTACGGTAGAAATAATGTCCGGTGTATCAACGAATGAAAGTTCTTCCAAGGCTGAAAACCCTGCAATTCCAACAACTCCTGCCCTACAAGCTACGCCAGAAAAGACATTGAGTCATAATGTTATTAAACAAGATATTAAAAATAATATAGTTTATTTTATAATTTTAATCTTATTTTTAATTTTTGTTTTTTCGTTATTTTATTTTTTAAAAATAAAAAACAACTTGTCGAATGTTAGAGAAAAGATCTACGAAAGGTCATTCAACGAAATGCCAGAAAAAAAGGAAGTTAATAATAGAAGTCTAAATCATCAGGATCTTGTAAAAGTACAATCAGCAGATGAATTGCAACGTTTCTTACAAACTTATGCTTTTGAAAATTGGGGTGTTCCTAGAAACTCCTCTTTAGATACGATCTTTGAAGCTGCAAAAAAACATTGCCCGATACTTTCTCAAAAAGATATAACTTATATTGTAAATTCTCTACATGATGAACTATATGGTGGAATAGAAATCAACCTTGAAGATGTAAAAAAACGTTGCATGAATTTACTTCTCACGCATAAAAATAAAGTAAAGAAAGAAGAAAATGTTAAAAAATTACCTGACTTGAATCCCTCATAAGGTTCAATTTGATCTTGTTAACAAATAATTAAGAGTATTCCATTAAGTTCTTAATGGAATGCAAGATTGCAAAAACATTAAAAAGTAAGGAGAGTACTAAATGGGTCGTCTTTCAGGAAAAGTAGCTCTAATTACTGGAGCAGGTATGGGAATGGGAAAGGCTGAAGCTATTCTCTTTGCGCAAGAAGGGGCACAAGTCATTGTTACCGATGTCAATGAAGACGCAGGGTTAGATACGGTCAAAAAAATTGAAGAAGCCGGCCATAAAGCTGAGTTCATGAAGTTAAATGTCACAGAGGAATCCAACTGGGAGAAAGTCATCAAGGCTATTGTTGAAAAACATGGCAAACTTGATATTCTTGTGAACAATGCGGGTGTTCTTCTTTTGAAAGCCTTAGAAGACACAACGGAGGACGAGTGGGACCATATCTTTAAAATTAACACTAAGGGCGTCTTTTTGGGGTGCAAACATGCGGTTGAGGGAATGAAAAAAGCGGGAGGCGGATCTATCATCAACATATCTTCGATTTATGGAATCATTGGAGCTCCCTCTGCAGCGGCATATGAGGCGTCTAAGGGCGCCGTCCGAGAATTAACAAAAGCTGCTGCTGCTGATTTTGCAAAATATAAAATTCGTGTAAATTCAGTGCATCCTGGCTTAATTGATACACCTATGACGAAGGATATCATTAAGGACCCAGAACAAACCAAACAAATATTAGCAACAACAATCATGGAGCGCCCCGGCAAACCAGAAGAAGTTGCCCTGCCGGTTCTTATGCTTGCCTCTGATGAATCTTCTTATATGACTGGGGCTGAGCTCGTGATTGATGGAGGCTATATCGCACGGTAAGTACTGGTCCCTTCATGTGAGACCCAAAAGGACGCCAATAAGCGTATACATCCTACCGTTCACTAGAGGGTGGCCACACCTCCCTCTCCGTTACCCTCAAAAGGTAATGTGGTATCCTCGGTTCAAAGAAAAGGTAATGTTTTCCTTCGAAAAACAAACCTTTTCTAGCCCGAGGATGACAAGGGTTGGTTGAATTTTGCAACCTGGGTATGCGGTTGACTCCACAAACAGCCTAAACTGACAAAATTTTGCAGTTGACTCCACTTGGCATTATTTGTAGTTTTTTCATGATATGAAAACTTACCCTGAAGATGCGGTTGAACTCATGAACATGTTTCCAGATGAGGAAGCCTGTTTGGATTATTTGGCAATGATTCGCTGGCCCCATGGATATCAGTGCTTGCGTTGCTCCGCGAGAGGCGCCTTAAAATTAGGCCGAGGACTCTATCGTTGTCAGTCCTGTAAATACGAAGGATCAGTGATTGTCGATACACTTTTCCAAGACACACATAAGCCTCTTCGATTGTGGTTCCAGGCCATTTGGTATGTTGTGAGCCAAAAGAATGGCGTGAGCGCCAGTGGTCTGCAACAATCACTTGGATTGGGCAGCTACCATACGGCATGGGAATGGTTACATAAACTACGTCGAGCTATGGTGAGGCCTGGGCGCGATAAATTGAGCGGCACCATTGAAATAAATGAAACGATGATTGGCAGCGAGCAACCAGGCAAAAAAGGGCGTGGAGCGACGGGAAAAACATTGGTTTTAATAGCAGCGGAAGAGACCCAATGGGGCATTGGACGCATTAGAATGGCTCCCATCAGTAATGCCTCCGGTGCGGTGTTAGACAATACCGTTCAGCAGATGGTTGAGATGGGTAGCACAATACGAACCGATGGCTGGGCTGGATATAGCGGATTAAGTAAGCTTGGATACACGCATTTGCAGATAGTTAATCGCAACGTGAAGAATGAGGATCTAATCGAGCAAGCCCATCTTGTTGCTGCATTACTTAAACGATGGCTAATGGGCACGCTTCACGGTGCAATTAATCACAAAAATTTGCCATATTACTTGGATGAATTTACCTTTAGGTTTAATCGAAGGACATCTAACTCGAGAGGAAAACTGTTTTATAGGTTAATCCAACAAGCGCTTGAAATAGACCCAATTCCAGCTAAACTACTAACGGCAGTTGAGGCTTAGTGGATACAGCTGCATAGGGTGTCTCGCTTGTGGAGTCAACCGCATACCCAGGTTTTGCAATTCCCTCGAGCACCAACAAAAATGTTTCTATAACCTTTCTTTCACAGCTCAGAGATCACCCAAGGATGAGAGAGCACCTCAGGAGGATGATGGAACGCCGCGCAGTTGTGCATATTAAGGGGGGAAGATTTGAGAACGCGTCGAAGGGCATCTCAATCACTACCGCCTTGAGGCGGTCGTGATTGAGCAGTATAGCAGAACTGTGAAAGGGGTCAAATTATTCATTCAATTCTAATTGCCCATTTTAATATTTTGTTTGCATTTATATAAAATTTGATGTAATATAATAAATGTAATATGAAATATATTTCAACGATAAAAACTAAGTTTTCCGGAGTTCATCCCTTTGTCGTGAGATTCCGAGTCCGGGGCTAAGAGTCAGGATGACAATTGCAAGATGACAGCTCTTAAAATTTAAGATAGTATTTCTAGGATTTCCATGGAGAGAGGCGCATGTCATTAAATCAAGAAACTGTTAAACGTATAGCAACGCTTGCGCGTTTAAAATTGTCTCCTGAACAGAGCGAGTCTATGGAACAAGACTTGAATCGTATCCTCAGTTTTATTAATCAGCTTGATGAGGTGGATACATCTCACATAGATGCGATGGCAGGCGTGAACACACCTTCTATGCCGATGCGTCAGGATGTCGTTGATGATGGGAACTGTATTGAAAAAATTCTGGCCAACGCCCCTGAAGTTGCGTGCAATATGTTTGTCGTCCCAAAAGTGGTGGAATAAAGATGTCTCTTAAACATGACCTCATCCGCTTAACCCTTGCTGAAGCAAAAGAGGGCCTGCGGAAAAAGAAATTCTCAAGTGTTGAGCTAACGGAAGCTTATTTGAAAGCCATGGGCCAGCACCAGGAAATGAAAGCCTATATTTTAGAGCTTCCTGAGCTTGCCCTTGCGAACGCACAGGCGAGCGACAAGCGCCTCGCAAAAGGGGAGGGGGGAGCGCTTGAGGGGATCCCTCTTGCGATCAAAGACCTTTTTTGCACAGAAGGTGTTCAAACCACGGCAGCGTCTCATATTTTAGAAGGATTTAAGCCTGCCTATGAGTCGACCGTGACGCAAAACCTAAAGGACGCAGGCGCTGTCTTTCTTGGCAAGACCAATATGGATGAATTTGCGATGGGGTCAGCGAATATCACAAGTTACTATGGAAACGTCATTAGCCCGTGGAGACGTGCGGATGGGAAAGATCTAACGCCTGGCGGGTCTTCCGGTGGGTCGGCTGCTGCAGTTGCAGGAGGGCTTGCTCTTGCAGCTCTTGGGACGGATACGGGTGGATCTATTCGCCAGCCAGCAGCTTTTACAGGAATTGTTGGCCTGAAGCCCACCTATGGGCGGTGTTCTAGATGGGGAGTCGTAGCCTTTGCGTCCTCTCTTGATCAAGCGGGGCCTCTGACCCGTGATGTCCGGGATGCAGCCTTAATGCTAGAAGTTATGGCTGGTCATGATCCAAAAGATTCTACTTCATCTCTTCAAAAAGTTCCGTCCTTTGAGAAAGCTCTAACTCAAAGCATTAAAGGCCTTCGAGTTGGAATCCCTAAAGAATATCGCATTGAAGGTATGGCGGAAGAGACCGTTTCTCTTTGGGAAAGAGGAGCCCAGTGGCTTAAAGAGGCAGGGGCTGACATTGTTGATATCAGCTTACCCCATACAAAATATAGCCTTCCTACCTATTATGTCTTAGCACCGGCTGAGGCTTCTTCAAATCTCGCTCGGTATGATGGGGTTCGGTATGGCTTACGTGTTCCTGGTAAAACATTAGATGAGCTTTATGAGAACACACGAAGTGAAGGGTTTGGGCAGGAAGTCAGGCGCCGTATTCTCATTGGAACGTACGTCCTGTCAGCGGGATATTATGACGCTTATTATGTGAAGGCTCAAAAGATACGGGCCCTTATCGCCCAAGATTTTCAGCGCGCCTTTCAAAAAGTAGATGTCATCCTAACGCCCACAACGCCGGCAGCAGCGTTTGCTTTTGATGAAACACCAACGGATCCGGTGGTGATGTATCTCAATGATGTCCTCACCGTACCGGTTAACCTTGCAGGGCTTCCTGGTATGTCTATTCCTGCGGGTTTGTCCAAAGATGGTTTGCCTTTGGGATTGCAGCTCATTGGCCCCGCCTTTGATGAAAATGTCCTTTTCAGAGCAGGACGTGTTCTGGAAGAGGCAGCTGAGTTTAAAGGATTTTTAGATTGTGCGAAATGATTAAATAGATTAATATGATCATATTGATCAATCTTTAAGAGGAAGAAGACAATGAAAGTTGTTACCGCAACAGAAGCAAAAACCCATTTTGGAAAGTATATGGCCGCGGCTCAGCGTGAGCCCATAACGGTGAGTAAAACAGGTCATGAAGCCATTGTTATGCTTTCAAAGGAAGACTATGATAATTTGCTGCAGGTCTATGAAGATATGTATTGGGGAGAAAAAGCTCTTCGCATCAAGGAAAGAAATAATTTCATCGGCGTTGAAGAGAGTCAAAAGATTATCGAACGGTTCATAGAATGGGACAAGAATAATCCAGATGAAGAAGATTAATCTAGATCCCGACGCCTTAAAGTTTTGGGACCACCTAGATGCGAAGCACTATCGGCAAATAGGACGTAAAGTTACCGCTCTTGCGCTCAACTTATCTCCCCATGATGCAAAAGCTCTTGTGGGTTGCTCCGCCTGTTTTCGTGCCGATTGCGGTGAGTACAGAATTATTTATGAGGTCAATCGTGACACCATAGAAATTCTGCTTATAGGCAAAAGGAATGATGATGAAATCTATAAAAAATTCAACCATAAGTTCAAATATAAATACCGTGGCCACTAACCAATATTTCTATGAAGGCGCTTTAGGGCCATGGGAATTGGTCGTGGGGCTTGAAGTTCATGCCCAGATCACCTCCAAAGCTAAGCTCTTTTCAGGAGCGGCGACTGCTTTTGGAGCAGAGCCGAATACCCAAGTGTCATTTATTGACGCTGCCATGCCAGGGATGCTTCCCGTTATTAATGAACGATGCGTTGAGCAAGCAGTCAAGACAGGCTTTGGCTTAAATGCTGAAATTAACCTTGTGTCTGTCTTTGATCGGAAAAATTATTTTTATGCAGACCTTCCTGCAGGATATCAGATTTCTCAATATACCCGCCCCATTGTGGGCAAGGGGTATTTGGATATTGAGCTTGAGGATGGCACAACACGTCGTATTGGCATTACCCGCCTCCATCTTGAACAAGATGCGGGTAAAAGCATTCATGATCAGCACCCGGAAAAATCTTATATAGACCTCAACCGTTCTGGCGTTGCGTTGATGGAAATTGTGTCTGAGCCTGATATGCGGAGTGCTGAAGAAGCGGCCGCTTACGTGCGAAAACTTCGCGCTATTGTAAGATGTTTAGGAACGTGTGATGGCAACATGGACCAGGGCAGTATGCGGGTTGATGTGAATGTTTCAGTACGAAAGCCAGGGGCGCCTTTGGGTACTCGTGCTGAGGTTAAAAATGTCAACTCTATTAAGTTTTTGGCAAGTGCTATTCAATATGAGCTGGAGCGGCAGGTTGACGTGCTTGAAAGTGGGGGAGAGATTCTGCAGGAAACGCGTCTTTTTGACTCGTCCCGTGGGGTTACCCGCTCTATGCGGACGAAAGAACATGCCCATGATTATCGCTACTTTCCGGATCCTGACCTTCCCCCCCTTGTGTTAGAGACGGCATGGGTTGAGAACATTCGCACCTCTTTGCCAGAACTTCCTGATGCAAAGCGGACCCGCCTTATGAAGGATTATGAGCTTCCCAGCTATGATGCGTCTGTTCTTGTCTCAGAGATGGAAATCGCTTCCTATTTTGAGGAAGCACTGGCGCATCTTAATCCTCAAACAAATACAACCATTAAACTTTTAGCTAATTGGTTGATTGGCGATGTCTTTGGGGCTTTAAATCGGGAAGACAAAACGATCGAGGACTGCCCCGTTTCCCCAGCCCATTTGGCAGGGTTGATCACCCAAATTCATAGTGGTGTAATTTCTGGGAAAATTGCAAAAGAGGTCTTTGTATTGATGTGGGAGACGGGCCAAGATGCGCCAAGCTTGGTCAAAGAGCATGGGATGCAACAGGTGTCAGATGATGGGGCTATTCTGAGGATTATTGAAGGTGTGCTCGAGGAAAATCCTTCCATGGTTGCAGAGTACAAGGGGGGCAAAGAAAAACTCTTTGGCTTTTTTGTAGGGCAAGTGATGAAGACGATGGGGGGTAAAGGGAATCCAGAGCTTGTGAATAAGCTGTTAAAAGAAACGTTAGAGCGTCACCGTTAAGCAATCTTCTCTCATTTTTTTACTCTTTGTAGGAACATCTGTAAAACAACAGAGTGTGCTATCTGTGTTCTCTATAGAGTTATACTAGCAACTGTAACGAGAGTGGCACCCTGAGGAAGCCCCCGACACTGTGGAGTATCCATCAACATACTTCTGTTCTTCACAGTAACGGTGACAGTTTTTATGAGAACCCAAATAACCGCAGCACACGAAGCTCCATGGTTTCGATTCTTCCTCCTGACCAGTGAGTGTACAAGTACACAACGTTTGGCCAAATGCAGCATTACTCACAATGGGTGTAAGCGAAATAGCCATGAGCCCTATTGCAAATGATGTTTTGAGAAATTTTATATTATACATTTTTATATTCCTTTATTGACTTGCATCATTTTTCTTTTAAAAAATATATCATCATGAGGTTAATATTTTATTAAGGGAAGTTCATCAAAAAACTTTCTTCGAAAGTTTTCTAAGGCTATAGTCTCATCATACCTCACACGTAAGAGTACACTAAAGATGCTAGCAGTAAGCACAAGGAGAATAAGATGACCCAAAAAAAACGCAATCTTTTAACGTTAAGTGTTATTGCCTTTGTTGTCGCTTTATTTGCGGTCTTTGGGGTCTTAAAAACCACAAAAGCCTCTGAAGCAGTCGCAATGACTCACGAAAGCTCAGAGCTTCCCTCAGGCCTTCCGTCTATAGGAGGATTTTTTGAGCTGATCGATAAGGATGGCAAAACATGGAAAGATACAGATTTTAAGGGCAAGCCTATGCTTGTTTACTTTGGGTATACCTATTGTCCTGATATCTGTCCTGCTGCCCTTTCTCATTTATCCCAAGCGGTTGAAACTCTGGGAGGTCGCAAAGTTGTTCAACCCATTTTTATTACCCTTGATCCAGAGCGCGATACGGCGGTACAATTGCGAGCTTATGCACCAAATTTCCATAAAGACTTTATCATGTTGACGGGCGATCGACAGCATATCAATAAGGTCCTTAAAGCATATCGCGTTTATGCGGCACGGGCTTCCAACACGCCAGATGAAGCATATCTTCTTGACCATTCCTCTCTTATTTATCTGATGGATAAAAAAGGCCATTATTTAGCCCATTTTAATCATCTCACGCCCCCAGAAGAGATTGTGGCACGGGTGAGGGAATATATTGAGAAGGGCGTGTAGTTCCTACCCCTTCGTTGGGGGCATCACCACACGAATATGAAGGTCCTTGAGTTGGGCTTCCCGAACAGGAGCAGGCGCACCAACAAGTAAATCCTCAGCCTTTTGGGTCATGGGGAAGGCCACAACTTCTCGGAGATTGGGTTCATCTGCAAGTAACATAACAATGCGGTCAATACCAGGGGCAGCGCCACCATGAGGGGGGGCCCCATACCGGAAAGCGCGGAGCATGCCGGCAAATTCTGTTTCCACTTCTTCTTGGGTGTACCCTGCAAGTTCAAAGGCTTTGATCATAATGTCGGGGTTGTGATTACGAATTCCCCCGCTGCATAATTCTGAGCCATTGCAAACGATATCATACTGGTAGGCGAGAATAGAGAGAGGATCTTCATCTTCAAGGACTTCAAGTCCTCCTTGGGGCATGCAAAATGGATTGTGAGAAAAGTCAATTTTTTCTTTTTCTTCATCCCACTCATACATTGGAAAATCGACGATGAAACAAAAGCGGAAAACATTCTTTTCAAGAAGATCCAACTCTTCGCCGAGGCGAATGCGTGCAAGACCGGCAAGCTTTTGAGCCACTCTGATCTTATCGCAGACAAAAAAGAGTGTATCTCCTTCGTGAATCCTCGTAAGGGATTTAAGTTTTTGAAGACGGTCCGCATCTAAGAATTTAACAAGGGGTCCCTTAGGGCCTTCCGCACTAAAGACAATATAGCCGAGGCCAGGCGCCCCTTGATCCCGAGCCCACCCGTTCATTTTTTCGAAAAAACTGCGAGGATGTGTGGCTGTTTGAGGGGCAGGAATGGCTCTTACGATCGCTCCTTCCTCAATGGCTTTAGAGAAAACAGTAAAGTCCGATCCGTCAAACACCTCTGTTACATCACTAATAATCAAAGGATTGCGGAGGTCAGGTTTGTCGATGCCATAGTTAAGCATAGCTTCTTTATAAGGGATACGAGGGAAGGGGAGGGGAGTGACCGTTTTCCCACCGCTAAACTCAACAAATACATCATAAAGAACGGGCTCAATCGCTGCAAAGACATCTTCTTGGGTTACAAAGGACATTTCAAAATCAAGCTGATAAAATTCTCCTGGAGACCGATCCGCTCGTGCGTCTTCATCACGGAAACAGGGCGCAATCTGGAAGTATTTATCAAATCCCGCTACCATCAAAAGTTGTTTAAACTGTTGAGGGGCTTGAGGCAGCGCATAAAAGTGGCCAGGGTGTAAGCGACTCGGGACTAAATAGTCGCGGGCTCCTTCGGGAGAGCTTGCGGTTAAGATCGGCGTTTGAAACTCTAAAAATCCCTGATCAATCATTTTTTTACGTAACGCTGCAATAATTTTGCTGCGAAGAACTATGTTTGCGTGCATTTTTTCACGTCTTAAATCCAAGAAGCGATATTTTAGGCGGGTTTCTTCTGGGAATTCCGCATTGCTATTAACCTGAAGCGGTAAAAGGTCGGCTTTTGATTGAACGCTGAAATCCTCAACAACAACCTCGATGTCGCCGGTAACCATAAGGGAGTTCACTGTCTCTGGTGTTCTCTTAACAACCTGCCCTGTGATCGTGATTACACTTTCCAGCCGAATCTCTTCAGCGTCTCGGAAGCAAGGATTGGTTGTGTTGATAACACATTGGGTGATGCCATAATGATCGCGGAGATCAATAAAGAGCAGCTGCCCATGGTCGCGCTTACGGTGAACCCATCCGGAAAGACGAATCGTTTCTTTAGCATTTTCAAGGCGAAGTTCGCCACAGGTATGGGTGCGGTAAGGGTTCATCGGCGTATCCAGTTTTTAACACTTGAGGGAGTTTCAAAATTCACCAAACGCGCGTCATCCTTAGACTAGAAAAGGATGACACCCGAGAAAATGAATTTTGTAATTCTCTTATTTTACCTAATTACTGATCACCGATTGCGACCTTGTCAAGACCGTATCTAATCAACTTTCTAAGAAATCTAGGCTCCGCCGCGGTGGCATCCAGCACCACGGCATCCATGATGATGTCCACCACTCCGATGATGTCCGCCTCGCGTCGTTTTCCTGCACTGGGCTGGAGCAACACACGCACCCTCACAGTGCGGCGTGGTATATATGGTCGTATGGGCCGGATCTTGTATCATGCACTGAAAATTTTGAGGTCTTTGTCCATTCCATGGCGTCGTCCCCCTGCACTGGGCTGGAGCAACACACGCACCTCCACAGTTCCACGTGGTGTATATGGCCGTATGGGCCGGGTCTTGTATCATGCACTGAAATTGAGCATTGCTTTCTGTTACGTAAAGTGTAGATCCAAAGATTACGAGTGCAGAAATCATGGGTCGGATTTTAATTTTATTACAAAGATTTTTCTTAATCATGGTAATACTCCTTGTATTTGTTTATAATTTATATCTTTTTTGAAATAAATATATAGAAAAAATAATGCAGTTCCTAACCTCAAACACGAAATGCAACAGTATGGTAAGGTACTGTTGCTATGGGAAAGACACACAAACATTTAACGCAAGAGAAGCGTTCAGAGATTTACCTCCTGCATGCAGGAGGTAAATCTCGAGGGACAATTGCCAAGATTTTAGGGGTTCACAAATCCACAATTTCTCGGGAATTGAAGCGAAATACAGATTCTAATGTTGGGATTTATCTTCCTGATAAAGCTCAAGTTTTAGCCCAGCAGCGACGAGGTTGCCCTGGATCTAAGATCGAGCGCTTCAAGGTCCTGCAGACCACGATTGTTGACCATCTTGCTATGGGGTGGTCGCCAGAAGTGATCGCAGGGCGCTTGAAGACAGAAAATTTTGAGCACACAATCTCTCATGAGTCCATCTATAAATGGATTTATGGAGAAGGAAAAAAACATAATCTTATTCAATACCTTGTTCGAAGAAAACGAAAACGAGGTCAAAGGCCCTGCCGCAAAGCCAAAGCTTCCCTCATTCCTGATCGTCTCTCCATCCATGAAAGACCCAAAGAGTTTCTCAAGGAGTTTGGCCATTGGGAAGGAGACACGGTCATTTTTGCAGGTAATAAGGGAGCCCTTGTCACTCTTTATGAACGCATCTCGAAAGTTGTCTTGGCTAAAAAAGTGCCTCAAAAAAAGGCAGATATCGTTGAAGAAGCCATTCAAAATATATTGGAAGACCTTCCTGAAAAATCAAGAAAATCAATGACTTTTGACAACGGAGGAGAGTTTGCTCAGCATATGTTGCTCAGGAAATCTCTCCAAGATAAAACCTATTTCTGCGACCCCTACTCCTCTTGGCAGAAAGGCGGTGTTGAAAACGCAAACGGAATTATCCGGCGAGATATTCCTAAAGGATCTAAAGAAAAGGATTATACAGATATGGATATTGAATTGATTATAAACGATATTAACAACACACCGCGTAAATCTCTCGGGTTTCTTACTCCCATCGAAAAATTTAACTCGTTACTTTTTGATGCTAAGCCCGTATTATCTAACTTCTTCAACTAAGTTGCATTTCAACTTTGAGTTCAGCGTTCAATAATTAGTTACATTATCACACAAATGTGTTAACACTTCGATAATGGCATCAAAAAATAAGATATTTATTTTTATAAAATTTATCAGTATTGTTTGGGTTTACTTCGCCCCATCTTTTGCAGGGCGCGCAATTGTAAGGGTGAAATAACAGAAAAGTATGACATTAATCACAACGACTTCTGATCTTAACGCTTTTTGCGCACGAGCAGAATTAAATCCCTATATCACGGTCGATACGGAATTTGTTCGAGAAGCAACTTATTGGCCTCAGCTTTGTCTGATTCAGGTGGGGCTTGAAGACGAAGCTGTAGCGATTGACCCTTTGAGTGAGGACATCGACCTTTCTTCTTTTTTTCAATTGCTTCAAAATGAAAAAGTCCTGAAAGTTTTTCACTCAGGTCGTCAAGATGTTGAAATTTTTTACCATTTAACAGGAAGTATTCCTACACCCCTTTTTGATACACAGATTGCGGCTATGGTTTGCGGCTTTGGGGAATCGGTGGCGTATAATGCTCTTGTTCAAAAATTTGCGAAGGTTTCTTTAGATAAGTCAAGTCGTTATACCCATTGGGGGCAACGGCCGCTAACGGAAAAACAGCTTACCTATGCTTTGGGAGACGTTATCCACTTACGTATTATTTATGAACGATTATCTAAAAAAATCACGGAGGATGATCGATTTCATTGGGTGGAAGATGAACTTGCTATTCTCAAAGACCCCGCAACCTATGAGGTCAATCCCTATGCAGTTTGGCAAAAAATTCGAGTGCGTTCTGCCAAGCCGCGCATGCTTGCGGTTTTGCGGGAATTGGCGGCTTGGCGAGAAATCACGGCTCAAAAGCGAAATGTTCCCCGTACACGCATCATGCGAGATGAAGTGATGTTAGAACTTGCAGCGTCCTCTCCCCAATCTCAGGCTGATCTTAGCCGTATGCGTGGTTTGTCTCATGTCTTTACAAAGAGCAAAGATGCGCAAACCATTCTTGACCTTATTAAAAAAGCGCAGGGCCTTCCAATAGAGGATTGCCCCGCAGTTAAAATAGAAGGGGATTCTCCCCCTGGAGCCTCTGCTTTGATTGAAATGTTACGACTCCTCTTAAAGATTAAATCAGAAAAATATGATGTAGCACAAAAGCTGATCGCGACGACGAGCGATTTAGAGAATATCGCAAAGTTCTCAACCCCAACGACGCCAGCACTCGTTGGGTGGCGATTTGAAGTCTTTGGGAAAGCAGCCCTCGCTTTAAAAGAAGGTAAGATCGCGATAGGACTCAAAAATCATCGTATTGCTTTGATTCCCTTGGAGTAATGAGAGAGTCGTTTGTCTCCTTAGACGGATCGCCCAGCTTTAAAATCACTATTTCATCCGGGTGTGTATACCCTAATAAAAGGCGTACTTGCTGATCAAGAAGATCTCTGTTGAGGCTTTCTGGACGCAAGCCCTTCACCTTTTCTTCTAGAATCTTCCGATAATTAACCGTTTGATCTAATTGTTGTTGAGCCTGGTGAAGACGGTCTTGGAGGTGTATCCATGCAAGAATTCCTCTCTCCCCTTGGGTGGAGTGATAGATGAAATATCCTACAACAGCAAACGTCAAAAAGGGCGCAATGGCTTTTTGACTGAGTCGTGTAAGATTACGGGTATTAAAATTCATAATAACATATGGCTTCTTTATATCTATTGGATTAAACATAAATAAATTTACTCAGAATAACCAGAGAAAAATGTGTGGAGAGTCAGAGTATTTGGACGCGTTCATCAAAGTTGACGAGTGAGGAGATTCGTGGTGTAGTTTTATAAGAAATCAAAACTCGATGGGGATACTGCTAAAAAGTAGTCTCCTTCACATGCCAAAAGTGGCTTGCGCACCCAGCTCTTCTTCAATGCGAAGAAGTTGATTGTACTTGGCTAAGCGATCGGAACGGGAGAGAGAGCCTGTCTTAATCTGCCCGCAATTCAGAGCGACACTTAAGTCTGCGATGGTGGTATCTTCTGTTTCCCCGGAACGGTGAGAGAGGATTGTTGTATACCCAACGCGATGGGCAAGATCGATTGTGCGGATCGTTTCCGTTAAGGTCCCAATTTGATTGGGTTTTATTAAGATGCTGTTGGCAATACCTTTTTCAATGCCTTCTGCAAGGCGTACGGGATTGGTGACAAAAAGGTCGTCCCCTACAAGCTGAATGCGCTCACCAAGGGCTGTTGTAAGGTGTTTCCAGCCTTCCCAATCATCTTCTGCCATTCCATCTTCAAGGGAAAAAACAGGGTAAGACTTCACAAGATCTTGATAGAATGCCGTCAGTTGTTTCGCATCAAAAATCTTGTTTTCTCCCGTCATATGATAGCGTCCATCACGATAAAATTCGTTTGCCGCTACATCAAAAGCTAAGCTTATATCTTCGCCGGGACGATATCCGACAGATTCGATCGCTTTCATAATAAAATCAATGGCTGCACGGGTAGAGGGGAGAGCAGGGGCAAAGCCTCCTTCATCTCCAACGTTTGTATTATACCCTTTTTCCTGCAAGTTTTTTTTGAGGGCGTAAAAAACTTCCGCTCCCCATCGCAAAGCTTCTTTGAAAGAAGGAGCGCTTAAAGGGATGATCATAAATTCTTGAAAATCGAGCGAATTATCTGCGTGTTGCCCGCCGTTGATAATATTCATTAAGGGAATGGGCAAGACATGGGCATAAATGCCCCCAATATAGCGATAAAGAGGCATGTTTTGTTCAAATGCTGCGGCCTTTGCGGTTGCTAGACTCACACCTAACAGAGCATTAGCACCTAAGCGACGTTTATTTTCTGTGCCATCAAGGTCAATAAGCCTTTGATCAACAAGCATTTGATTGAGTGCGTCTGTTCCACAAAGTTCTTCATAAATTTCATTGTTGACGGCATCAACTGCATTTAAAACGCCTCTCCCATTATAGCGATCTTTATCCTCATCTCGTTTTTCAACGGCTTCATGAGTGCCAGTAGACGCGCCACTTGGGACTGCAGCTCGACCGTGAGCGCCGCTTTCAAGTTCTACGTCTACTTCCACAGTTGGGTTTCCCCGGGAATCTAAAATTTCACGACCTTTAATATCAACGATGAAGCTCATGGAGACTCCCTTTAGCTATTTTCTTGATGGTGGGGGGGGAAGATCTTCTGCGTCTTCCTTAGGAGCAAAAGAAGGTTGTCTTTCTGTCGTTTCACTTTGCCTGTCGAGGGTTCGAGTGAGACGACTCGCGGAGGCAAGACGATGGTAATGGTCCGCATATTGAAAATAATTTTCTGCAGAGACAGGATCTCCTAAAGACGCAGCATCTCGTGCAAGAGTGAGATATTTTTCAATAATTTGTTGTGGATTGTTACGTGCTTTTATCTCTCCTGCGTCCCCATTCATATGTTTTGGAGTTTGGCGACGTTCAAAAGAACGACCACGTGGTCGCTTAGAATAACCAGCTTGTTTCATGAACTCATCTATCTATGATGTATATTTTTGGTGTGTTAGCACTCTTACCCCATTTTTCAGGGATTTCTTAGAGTTGAAGGTGAAGGAGATTTATCCTTCTTTTGTATATCTAATGATTTTTGATTTGTTATGCAAGTGTTTTTTCTAATTTTTTACGGATTTAGTACAAATGAGACTCAGAGAAACCCATCACATTGGGTAAAGATTGCTTGACATAGGCTGTAAAAATAGTATGTTTCTTGTAATATATTAAAAGGGATGAAAGATAATGGCAAAACGCAATTCACTTACAATTAAGATGGAAAGCACAGCAGGGACAGGCTTTTTCTATGTAAAAAAGAAAAATCCTCGTACCCAGACGGCAAAGCTTGTAATGCGTAAATACGACCCAAAAGTTCAAAAACACGTTGAGTTTAAAGAAACAAAGATTAAGTAATATGCGCCTTCTCTCTTGTATTAGCCTCGCTTTTCTTCTTGTAGCATGCACACCGGCTGCACGGTTGCCTGAGCCCCTTGGGCTTGCCTATCTTGCCCGTAAGCCACTCTCTTTGAACGTGGCACGTGTTGAAGTTGTAAAAAAATATAAGTCCTCCTCAACGCCACCTCATGTAGAAAATGATTTTCCGGTTCCTCCAGTTGCAATGATTCAACAATGGACGCAAGATCGACTTTTCCCTGTTGGAAAAACAGGATATGCCGTTGTGACAATTGAAGACGCGTCTGTCATTGAGACTCCTCTCAAGAGAACGAAAGGGATGCAAGGTTTCTTTACGGTTGATCAATCAGAAAAATATGATGCCGATTTATCGGTCAAGATCGAGATCTTTGATGACCTAGGAAACTCAAAAGGATTTGCGTATGCGACAGCAAAAGGATCCCGTACAGTTGCAGAAAACCTCTCTCTTGGTGGACGGCGGAAGGTATGGATCCACATGATGGAAAGCCTGATGAATACCCTTGATGAAGAGTTGGAGCGGAATGTAAGAACCAATTTAGGGTCGTATCTTCAGTAGTACATTGTCCTCCTGAACCAACACTGTCATCCTGAACTTGTTTCAGGACCTTATAAAAATGGGATCCCGGATCAAGTCCGGGATGACAAAGAGGGGGACCCTATGACAACGAGATCTCAAGGCATGAGATCCTGAAAACAAGTCCGGGATGACAAAGGGTGGGGTGGCAACTCCCTCTCCGCCCCTTTCTACCGATACTTCGCATCTTGTTCAAGGCGCGCTGCAATGGCAGCTTCCCACCGGTCTCCATTGAGAAGAAGTTTTTCCTTATCATAATAAAGCTCTTCTCTTGTTTCCGTTGCAAATTCAAAATTTGGCCCCTCCACAATGGCATCTACGGGACAGGATTCCTCACAAAGACCGCAATAAATACATTTGATCATATCAATGTCGTACCGTGTCGTACGTCTGCTGCCATCTGCGCGTTCCTCAGCTTCTATCGTAATGGCTTGAGCAGGACAAACGGCTTCGCAAAGCTTGCAAGCAATGCAGCGTTCTTCGCCATTTGCGTAGCGCCTGAGTGCATGTTCTCCACGAAAACGGGGCGATAAGGCGCCCTTCTCAAAAGGATAGGCAAGGGTTACCTTTTTTTTCATAAACATGTACTTGAGTGTCAGTGCAAGTCCCGCTATGAGCTCGGTTAAGAAAAAGGATTTTAAGAAACGAAGATATGTCATAGGCTAATGATAACTCCTGCGGTTAAAATAACCCAGCCTAAAGAAAAGGGGAGAAAAATCTTCCACCCCAGCCGCATGAGCTGATCATATCGATATCGGGGAAAGGTGGCTCTGACCCACAAAAAGATAAAAAGAAGAAAGGAAATTTTGGCCGAAAACCAAATTATTCCTGGAACCCAAGTGAAGGGAAGAATAGAGAAAGGGGGCAACCACCCTCCCAGGAAAAGAAGGCTCCCCAAGGCACTCATTAAAATCATGTTGGCATATTCCCCTAAGAAAAAAAGGGCAAAGCTCATCGACGAATATTCAACGTTATAGCCGCCAACAAGTTCTGCCTCTGCTTCGGGAAGATCAAAGGGAGCTCGATTTGTTTCAGCGAGAGATGAGATGATAAAAATAACAGCCATTGGAAGATGCGGAATAATAAACCAACAGTGTTCTTGCGCCTCCACAATTTTGCTCAGATTCAAGGATCCTGCAGACAAAAGAACCGTGATGATAACGAGACCAATAGAAACTTCGTAAGAAATCATTTGAGAACATGAGCGTAAAGCGCCCAAGAAGGAGTACTTGGAATTGCTCGCCCATCCCGCGATGATAATGCCGTAAATGCCCAGCGATGAAATGGCAAACAGATAGAGAACGCCTACATTAATGTCACTGACGACAAGACCCGGCCCAAAGGGAATGACGGCCCACGCGGAAAGGCTCAATCCAAAGGTCAGGAGAGGGGCCATAAGGAAAAGAAGTGGATTTGAGCGCGTCGGAATAATTGTTTCTTTGTGAAGAAGCTTCAATCCATCCGCAAAGGGCTGTAAAAGTCCAAGCCACCCAACAACATTCGGGCCAATGCGCAGCTGCATGGCTGCAATGACTTTTCTTTCCGCATAGGTCAAATAGGCAATGGCCAAGAGCAAGGGAATAAGGATCAGAAGGCTATACCCAGTGATGTACAAAAGAGCTTCGAGATTAACCATGAGATTCAGATGCTCCCTGCGATAACGCCACCGTACACTTTGCCATTGTTATGGAGTGGCGTGAAATAGGATCAGTCATATAAAAATTTTTAATACGACTTTCAAATGGTTCAGACGAAAGAGACCCTTCCTTTCCAAAAGGAAGCCAAGCGGCGCGTTGTACTGTATCTAGCTCTTCAAAAAGAGGATTAACGTCAACAAGGCGTGCTCGTATGTCCTCAAGCGTAGAATAAGGCAGTGTAACCCCTAGTTTTTCAGAAAGAGCGCGTAGGATCTTCCAATCTTCCTTTGCCTCTCCGGGAGGAGACACCGCCTTTAAGCTGCGTTGAACGCGCCCTTCCGTGTTGACGTAAGTCCCTGACTTTTCTGTATAAGCCGCCCCTGGCAAGATCACATCAGCTACAGCAGCCCCTCGATCCCCGTGATGGCCTTGATAAATAATAAAAGCAGATTTAAGCGGTGTCATATCAATTTCATCCGCTGCTAAAAGATACACAGCTTTTATCTCTTGACGAGAGGCTGCTTCAAGAATGCCTTTGACTGCATAGCCTTGAGGTCCCGGGGTAAACCCTAAATCCAGCCCCCCAACCCGACTGGCTGCCGTATGGAGGACATTAAACCCGTTCCAATGATCAGCAGGAGGCTTATAATGGATAAGGCCGTATTTATCAGCAATTTGATGTCCCATATTAAGAAGAGCTGCCCCATCTTCGCGCCTAAAAACGTCTTGTCCCATAATCATCATGGGATAATGCGCCGTTTTCAAGGCGGCAGAAACTGGATGACGCCCTTTTAGAATTTTCTCAAGGATCAACGGGTCATTTCCCAGATAATCTACAGGATATCCCAGCTCGTGATGGGGTCCAAGGAGTGCTACGGGAAGGCCTGTGGAAAGATAGACTTTTCGAAGACGGGCGTTAATGAGGGGCGCTTCGCAGCGTGGATTTGTTCCCACCAAAAGACAGAAATCAGCGCGTTCAATGTCGGCAATTGTTGTATTAAAGAGGTAACTGCACCGAGGATTTTCTTCACTCATCGCTCCTTCTTGGCGGCAATCAATATGAGGGGACCCAAGGGCTGTCATTACGTCCTTCAACGCGATCATGGCTTCTGCGTCAACCATATCGCCAACAATGGCTGCGATCTGTTCTCCGGCAAGAGGTTTCAGGCGTTCAGTGATCACATCAAAGGCTTTCTCCCAACTTACAGGCAACAAGCGACCATCTTTGCCGCGGGCATAGGGCTGATCAAGGCGTTGATATTTCAAGCCATCGTAGGCAAATCGTGCTTTATCAGAAATCCATTCTTCATTGACCTCATCGTTGCGAAGGGGAAGAACGCGCATGACCTCACGTCCTCTGGTATCAAGGCGAATGGCACTTCCCACCGCATCAAAAACATCGATAGAAGGGGTGTGGGAGAGTTCCCAGGGTCTTCCGCGGTAACTATAAGGTTTAGACATCAACGCTCCTACGGGACAAATATCAATCATATTCCCTGAGAGTTCAGACGTCAGAGTCTTTTGGATATAGGTTCCAATCTCCATTTCTTCCCCCCGCCCTGTAGCCCCTAGTTCGGGGATCCCTGCAATTTCTGTTGCAAAGCGCACGCACCGCGTACATTGAATACACCGGTTCATGGCAGTTGCGATAAGGGGACCAAAATCTTTATCCGGGACGGCACGCTTGTTTAAGGCATAGCGGCTCGTATCTCTGCCATAAGCGAGGGTGATGTCTTGCAAATCACATTCCCCCCCTTGATCACAAATCGGACAATCTAAGGGATGATTGATGAGAAGAAACTCTAACACGCCCTGTCGTGCCTTCTTGACCATAGGTGTTTGAGTACGAATGACCATGCCTTCACAGGCTGGCATAGCACAACTTGCAATAGGTTTCGCACTGTGGTCCATTTCCACAAGACACATCCGGCAGTTCCCTGAAATGGAAAGCTTTGAATGATAACAAAAAATAGGAATTTCGATGCCTAACATTTCAGCAGCCTGAAGGACCGTCATTCCTTCGGGAACCTCAATTTCTTGACCATCAATGGTGAGTTTTGGCATGGGTTTAAGGCCTCTGTTCTATCGGCATCATTCAAGATTCCTTAGTTTAAGAATGAATTTATCCATTTCTTTTGAGAAAGTCTCAAAAATAGCAATTACTTCTTCTAAACTTTCTTTATTATAGGTATGCACCGTTAAGTTTCGCATCTCCTGAAAATCAAACCAAATTTCAGGATTAGCAATCAATTCTTCATGCACAGCTTTGCGAAAGGTATCTTTAGGGGAACCGACCGTGAGACCTCGTGTTTCCAGAACACGTTTCATCATTTTCCAGCAGAGCTCAAAACAAAATTCAAAAGCTTGTGTCGCGCCCATTTTATCTTGTTCTGTTTTTAGATTAGTGCGGCAGCGTTCAAAAACATCTCGTGCTTTAAGAATATGGCTGATATCTATATTTCCCATAATGATCATCGTGATTCCTTTTGTAACCGTTGTTCTATCAGGGGCCGAAAATGGCGAATGAGTCCTTGGACGGGCCAGGCTGCCGCATCGCCAAGGGCACAAATAGTATGCCCTTCAATCTCATGGGTCACACTTTCCAGCTGATCAATATCATGAGAGGTTCCAATACCATCGGCAAGACGAGTCAGCATTCGCCACATCCATCCCGTTCCTTCACGGCAAGGCGTACATTGACCGCAACTTTCTACCATATAAAACCTAGAAAACCGAGCAATAGCACGAACAATATCCGTTGATTTATCCATCACAATCACCCCCGCTGTGCCGAGTGCACTTTTAACAGCCACAAGAGAGGCAAAATCCATCAAAACTGTCTCACAAATCTCTTTCGGAATCAGAGGTACGGAGGATCCCCCTGGAATAACCGCTAAAAGATTCTCCCATCCACCCCGCACACCTCCGCCATGCTTTTCAATGAGCTCTTTGAGGGGAATGCCCATGGCTTCTTCCACAACACAGGGCGTATTAATATGCCCGGAGAGACAGAAGAGTCTTGATCCCTCACTGCCAGGCACACCTAAGCTTGCAAACCAAGCACCCCCTCGACGAAGAATCGTTGGAATAACCGCAAGGGTTTCCACGTTGTTGACAAGTGTTGGACATCCATAAAGACCGACGGCTGCAGGGTAGGGGGGTTTAAGGCGGGGCATCCCTTTGCGCCCTTCTAGGCTTTCAAGTAAAGCCGTCTCTTCGCCACAGATGTACGCACCTGCGCCACGATGTACATGAAGATCGAAATCCCAGCCAGATTGAGCTGCATTCTTGCCCAAAAGGCCTGCAGCATAGGCCTCTGCAATAGCGGTTTCAAGATGAGCAGCTTCCAGATGAAATTCTCCGCGGATATAAACATATCCTGTATGCGCGCCTATCGTAAAAGCAGCAAGGAGAGCTCCCTCAATCAGTTTATGGGGTTCGTAACGAAGAATATCGCGATCTTTACACGTGCCCGGCTCACTTTCATCGGCATTGATGATAAGATATCGGGGGGTGATGCCATCATCTTTGGGCATAAAGGACCATTTTTTTCCTGTCGGAAAACCAGCGCCGCCGCGGCCTCTAAGCCCTGACGTTATGACTTCTTGAATGATCCACGCCTGTCCCTTTGCGATAAAATTTTTTGTCTTATCCCAGTCGCCTCGTTTTTGTGCGTCTTTTAACTGCCAGCCTTGGGTTCCCTGAATGTTTGTAAAAATGCGGTCGCTTTCTTTCAGCATTTATCCAACTCCTCAAGAAGAGTAAGCAAGTTATTGGGAGTTAAATTTTCGTGAGTTGTATCATTAATTTGAACGACAGGCGCATTAACGCACGCACAGAGGCATTCAACCTCACTTAACGTAAACAAACCATCTTTGCTGGTGTTTCCGCATTGAATACCCAAGCGAGCCTCAACAGCTTGTTTCAGCTCTTCACTTCCTCGTAACATGCAGGGAGGGGTACCACAAATTTGCACATGATATTTGCCAATGGGAGTGAGGTTAAACATCGTATAAAATGTTGCCACCTCATACCCTCGTATAAGCGGCACGCCCAACATTTCTGTAATTTTTTCAATAGCAGCTTTTGGAAGCCAGCCACCACATTGACGCTGGGCAAGGTCAAAAAGAGGAAGGATCGCACTCGCTTGACGCGCCTCTGGGTAACGCTTTAAGATTTCTGAAACTTTCGCTTCATTTTCAGCTGAGAAAGCAAAGGGTGGTTCTTTATTGGGTTTTTCTAGAGTCACTTTCGCTTCTTTCAGTGGCGGTTTTTGCCCTATTATTTCTGCTCACAGCTTTAGCAAGTACAATCCGTAAATAATCGACCGTGGATGAGCTTACTTGTTTATGGGTCGTTTCTCTAGTAGTAATCTTACCGATCAATCTCTCCAAAGACAATGTCCAAAGATCCAATAATACTGGGCACGTCGGCGAGCATATGTCCTTTCGCCATCATATCGAGGGCTTGTAAGAAGGCAAAGCCTGGTGCTCTGATCTTGCACCGGTAAGGCTTATTACTTCCATCAGACACTATGTAAACGCCGAATTCTCCCTTAGGCGCTTCGACGGCTGTATATGTTTCCCCCTTGGGCACATGATAGCCTTCTGTATAAAGTTTAAAGTGGTGAATCAACGCTTCCATAGAAGTTTTCATTTCTTCTCTTGGCGGTGGTGTAACCTTGTAGTTTTGAACCTTTACAGGGCCTTCCGGCATTTTCTCAAGGCATTGCTTAATAATACGAACACTCTGGCGCATTTCTTCCATCCGCACCAAGTACCGGTCATAGCAATCCCCATTTTTCCCCACAGGAATAAGAAAGTCCATTTTATCATAGACTTCATAGGGTTGGGTTTTGCGTAAGTCCCATTCCACGTTGGAGGCCCGCAGAAGGGGGCCGCTAAATCCCCAATCAAGGGCTTGATCAGCAGTCACAATGCCAATATTAACCGTTCTTTGTTTGAAGATGCGATTTTCTGTTAGAAGCCCCTCGATATCATCAATCACATGCGGAAAGCGCTCTGCAAAGGCTGCTATATCGTCAACGAGTCCCTCTGGTAGATCTTTCTGAACGCCCCCAGGACGAAAATAGGCCGCATGCATACGGGCACCAGAGACACGTTCATAAAAACCCATTAAAACTTCTCGTTCCTCAAATCCCCACAACAGGGGTGTCATCGCTCCCACATCAATCGCCATGGTTGTGATATTCAACAAATGGTTGAGCAAGCGGGTAATTTCGGAAAACAAGACGCGAATGTATTTTGCGCGCAAAGGAATTTCAAGGCCCAGTAATTTTTCAACCGCCAACGCAAAGGCATGTTCTTGACACATCGGAGAGACATAATCCAGGCGATCAAAATAAGGAATGGCTTGAAGGTAGGTCTTATATTCGATGAGTTTTTCTGTGCCTCGATGGAGAAGGCCAATATGGGGATCGGCGCGTTCCACCACTTCCCCATCCAATTCAAGGATAAGGCGCAAGACCCCATGGGCTGCCGGATGCTGGGGCCCAAAGTTAAGGGTGAAGGTTTGAGGGGTAGATTTTGAGGTCATCAGTTGTCCTCCTGAACTTGTTTCAGGATCTCGTGACAAGGGGGGGCCGAAACAAGTTCGGGATGACAAGCGGGGGTCCGCAAACTTTGCACCGCCGTGTCCATCCCCTCCCAGGGGCTTTCAAAATCAAAGGTTCGGAAGGCTTGGGGCAGTTTTACAGGTTCATAAAGCACGCGCTTTTGTTCTTCATCATAACGCACTTCTACATACCCCGTAAGAGGAAAGTCTTTTCGCAACGGATGGCCCTCAAACCCATAATCTGTCAGAATACGCCTTAAATCAGGATGACTGTCAAAGGGAATGCCAAAAAGATCAAAGATCTCGCGTTCCCACCAATTCGCACTACTATACACAGGGACGGCAGAGGGAACGGGAATTCCTTCGTCAACGTTAATTTTAACGCGCACACGCAGATTGTGGTGCAGGCTTAAAAGGTTATAGACGACCTCAAAACGAGGAGTTCTCCCTAAATAATCTACCCCACAAACATCCATGAGCTGTGCAAATTGGAGCGCGTCCGCATCTCTAAGATGGAGTAAAATTCGATTGATAGAGTCTTGTTCTACAGTGAGCATAAGCTCTCCAAAAGCAACAGACCATGACAGAAGAGAGGGGCCAATTTCTTCGGCGATAAGGCGACCTAAGAGGTTGAGTTTGTCATCGTTTTTAGTGGTCATCGCAAAAAAGTCTTTCTTCGCTTAATTTTTCTCTGTAGGAGTAAAATCCCGTAAAGTAAAGCTTCCGCAGTGGGTGGGCAGCCCGGAACATAAACATCCACAGGCACAATGCGATCGCACCCACGTACGACAGAATAGGAATAGTGGTAGTAGCCGCCTCCATTGGCACAGGATCCCATAGAAATCACATACCGAGGCTCTGCCATTTGATCATAGACCTTTCGCAGGGCAGGCGCCATTTTATTACATAAAGTCCCGGCGACAATCATAAGGTCTGCTTGACGCGGGCTGGGGCGAAACACAACGCCAAATCGATCAAGGTCATAGCGGGCTGCTGCACTTTGCATCATCTCAACAGCACAACACGCAAGGCCAAACGTCATAGGCCATAAAGAGCCCGCTTGAGCCCAGGCAGCGACTTCGTCAAGCTTGCCTAGGATAAACCCCTTTTGGCTGACGTCTTGACCAAGGGTTTCGAGAAGAATATCCGGATCAATCCCCTCAGGAATAGCGTCGATACTATATCCTGCTTTCAGCGCTTCATGTGTGAGAGTAGGAGTTATTCCCATTCTAAGGCCCCTTTCCGCCATTCATAGGCAAATCCTATTCCTAAAACAGCTAAAAAAATCATCATGGAGAAAAATCCAAAAAAGCCAATATCTTTTAGACTCACTGCCCAAGGAAAGAGGAAGGCGATTTCTAAGTCAAATATAATGAATAAAATAGCAACGAGATAGAACCGTACGTCAAATTTTAACCGCGCATCCTCGAATGCCTCAAAACCGCATTCATAAGGAGAGAGCTTTGCGGCATTTGGATGCCTGGGCCCTCTGAGAAAAGAAAGGCTAACAAGCAGAATGGAAATCCCAAACGCAATGGCCATGAAAATAAGGATATGAGAGTACTCTGTCAGGCTTCCCTTTAAAGGGGTAGTCATAAATTGGCTTGGCATCGTTATACTCATTATACTGAAAGAACCCGATCCGCCGGTGTCATCCCTGCGAAAGCAAGGCCCCATAGGCTAAGGCAAGAATGTTTGCCCATGGATCCCAGATCGACACATCCTAACATTTTCGCCGAAAATGAAGGATGTGTAGGTCTGGGATGACAGTGGTTACATTGGTATTTTAAGTTCATTGGATATATTTTCTTTCTTATGACGTATAAATAGGAAAGTGATGACACATATCAGCAACTGTTTCACGAATTCTTTGATGATGAAATGCATCTCCCTCTAATGCATCGGCAATCCAGTGGCCGATCTGGCGGAATTCTTCAAGTCCAAAGCCTCGTGTTGTCCCTGCAGGCGTTCCAAGACGAATGCCTGATGTTTGGGCTGGAGGCAGTGGGTCAAAAGGAATTCCATTCTTATTGCAGGTAAGGCCTACAGCCTCAAGAGTTTTCTCAGCGTCTGCCCCTGTGGTCCCGAGGGCTCGTAGGTCTACTAAGAAGAGATGGCAGTCTGTGCCATCCGTGATAATCTTAAGCCCCCTCTCTTGCAATGTTTCTGCAAGAATTTTGGCATTAGTGATAACGGACTTTGCATACACTTTAAAAGAAGGCAGAAGAGCTTCCCCAAAGGCAACAGCTTTTGCTGCGATCACATGCATGAGAGGACCTCCTTGAAGGCCTGGAAAAATAGCACTATTGATTTTTTTTCCTATCTCTAGATCTGTACTTAAAATCATCCCGCCGCGAGGGCCCCTTAATGTTTTGTGAGTTGTAGTTGTCACAACATGGGCGTGGGCGAGAGGGGAGGGGAAGACATCCGCCGCCACAAGCCCTGCAAAATGGGCCATATCCACCATTAGAAGGGCGCCTACTTCGTCTGCAATTGCTCTAAAGCGTGCAAAGTCAATCGTGCGAGAGTAAGCCGACCCTCCTGCAATGATAAGCTTTGGGCGGTGAGCAAGGGCCTGAACCCGCACGTCCTCATAATCAATAAGATGGGTTTCTGGATGAACGCCGTATCCTTTAATCTTAAACCATTTCCCAGAAAGATTAACAGGAGACCCATGGGTCAAATGCCCCCCTGCCGTAAGATCCATGCCAAGAATCGTATCCCCTGGGGTAAGAACGGCTAAGAAAACAGCCTGATTGGCTTGAGAGCCGGAATGAGGCTGAACATTTGCATAGGAACACTGGAAAAGAGCGCAGGCTCGTTCAATCGCAAGTCGCTCAACCTGATCCACCCATTCACAGCCTCCATAATAGCGCTTTCCTGGATACCCTTCCGCATACTTATTTGTGAGAACGGATCCTTGGGCTTCTAAAACGGCCTTTGAGACAATATTTTCTGAGGCAATGAGTTCAATTTGATCTTGTTGCCTTTTAAGCTCTTCACCGATGGCAGTCTGTATAACAAGATCAGTTTGACGCAAAGATGCGGTAAAAAAAGGGAGGGGTTTAACCATTTATAAAGCAATCTCCGCTATGAAGTATAAAGACAAGATATCAGACAAAGCTTTAAAAATCTAGAGGAGGCATCCCATGCTTAAGGAAGAAGAAATACGCAACCGAGTCAAAACATTAAAGAGATTTTACATGGATCTTGTGGTCTATGTGGGAGTTAACGTTCTTCTGATCCTTATTTGGCTCACACTTGATCGAAGCTGGGATTTTTGGCCAAAATATGTGGTCGTTGTTTGGGGATTTGCCTTAGCCTTTAGGGCCTGTCAATTGGGACTGATGCCCTTTGTTTTTCACTATATTTTCTTTCTAAACCCTGAATGGGAAGAGAGAAAGGTCGCGGAACTTACGGAGAAGAAAATATCTTTTCAAAGAAAAGTTCTCTTGAAACGAGACATGAAGAAGTAAAACCCCTCCACCAAAAACAAAAGATTTTTGTTCTCGGTGAAGAGGGTGTTTAATTAAAAACCAGTTAGAGAGTAAACAATTTCACCAACTGCATTACTAGCCCCACCAAGGACGGCTCCTACTGGGCTAGAAGAAAAAGGTCCGTAATAATAAGGTCCATAACCGTACCCATAAGGTGCTACACGATAGGCAGGTACTACTACATGATGATGGGGTCGTACAACATATACGACCTGTGCATCAGCAGAATTATTAGAAGCTCCTAAGGCAACGACAGCGCTAAGAGCAAAAAGGGTTGTTTTTGTAAGTGTTTTCATAAAAACCTCCGTTTCGTTTGTTAAAAGAAAGGAAACGATTTCCTTCTTATTTTTACTGTACATAAAAAATAATAATAATTTATTAAAGATAATATATTTTTTTTATGAATAATATTGATTGGTATCCTTAGTAGATGGGAGGATAGTAGTCAGGATAATAAGCATAAGGATCAGGATAAGCATAAGGATAAGCATAAGGATAAGGAGCGGCTAAGAAACCAAAAACTCCCCCGCCTCTCCAATGATGCCCACGTGCAAGAATAATTTTTCCCTGCTGGCCATGGGGTGCGGCAGTAGGTTCTGAGACTGCTTCTGCAGGACTCGTCGTTGTAAAGGCAAAGGCAAGCCCAAGAGCGCTTGTTGCGATAAGAAGTTTTTTCATAATATTCTCCTTTTTTAATAAAAAATAAATGATGCACATGCACTATTTATAATTAGTAATCATATATATTATTTTATAATTTTTAGTAAAGAAAAATGGATTCATGAAGAATTTTCTGAGGAAAGTGGGGTAAGTTAATAAATTTTCAATCTTTCTCAATCAGAATATACTCAAATACCTTGAGGATGTCTTTCTTTCAGGCCTAGCTCCTGCAAAACAAGAGCTAGGGTGCTATATTTTGGCTATCTATACATTTCTTCACACAGGTATTGTAGTAACTAGGAATTGAAACTTAACCATATTGTATACACAAGGAAGACAATTAATGTTGAAAAGAAAATTTTATATTTTCTTAATGATATGTGGAGGATGGGTAACGCTGCCTCAAGCAAGCATCGCATGGTCTTACCATGAATGCAAAAGAAGGTGTGATTACGAGAAATCTAATTATGATAAGTATAAATGTAAGAAAAAATGTGATCACAAGAAGAAGTACAGGAAATGCAAGAAAAGGTGTAATGACCAGGTTACGGATTGTGAGACTGCTTCTTGCGCAGGAGGAGCTCACGTGAGTAGTTACGCAGCATGTCACGCAAATTGCTTTCTTACCACCTTTAGTAGTTGCATGAACAGTTGTCAGATGCCGAATAGTGCATCTGAATCTCCTGCATTGGGGCAATTTGGGGGGCAGGGCATTGAAAATGGTGCCCCGGGAGGAGCTGGGCAATTGGGGGGGCAGGGCATTGAAAATGGTGCTCCGGGAGGAACTGGGCAATATGGGATGCAGAACTTTGAAAATGGACCGGGAGGAACTGGGCAATATGGGGTGCAGAACTTTGAAAATGGATCGGGAGGAACTGGGCAGTATGGGATACAGAACCTTGAAAATGGACCGGGAGGAACTGAGCAATATGGGGTGCAGAACTTTGGAAATTCACCAACAGGAGGATATAATCCACCAACAGGAGGATATAATCCACCAATAGGAGGGTATACTCCACCAACAGGAGGGTATACTCCACCAACAGGAGGGTATACTCCACCAACAGGAGGGTATACTCCACCAATAGAGGAAAATAATCCACTAACAGGAGGGTATACTCCACCAATAGAGGAAAATAATCCACTAATAGGACGGTATACTCCACCAACAGAGGGAAATAATCCACCAACAGAGGGGTATAATCCACTAATAGGACGGTATACTCCACCAACAGAGGGAAATAATCCACCAACAGAGGGGTATAATCCACTAATAGGACGGTATACTCCACCAACAGAGGGGAATAATCAACAAACAAGATAATACAAATACAATATAATCAAAAAAATGTTACAACAAAATTATATTAATATAAATGAGGATAATCTTAAATTCGCTTTAGATGCGTTGAGGTGCGGGTGACACGCCGAACGACAGATGTGGTTGAATTGAGAGAAGACGGACTTGTTCTTAAACTTACTTTCTGCACCATTGGCAAGCGTCGAATGCGATTGATGGCTCTCCCAGAAACATCAGCATGGAATAGAATTGCTCCTCCATTGCGTTCTTTTTTCCATAGAGCGAAGACGGCTTTTTTATAAGGAATGTGATGCACAGGGTTTGCTGAATGATAATGGGAGACTGCACGTTCCCAAGAGGTATGTACGCTTTTTAATCTTGTTAAAAACAAGGCCGCATATTTCACATTTTTTTCAGGGTCAAAGGCATCATCTAACGTTTTAAAGGCATACGGATGATGGTAGAGATTAACCTGCATACATCCTACATCAATACTTTTCTTTCCCCTCGCTTGCATTATTCGAACTGCCGCAATGGCCGTTTCTTTTGTAGGAAAATAATACCCTTGGCCTTCGGCATTAACAGTCCAAGGCCATGCTTGAAGATGGCCCATATTTTTAACCCCTGATTCAGCTTTTGAAATAGCATGGAGAAGGCCTGGAGGAATGTTGTGTTGTGCCTCATAACGCGCAACAGAAACGGCACAATGATTAGAAAGAGAGATATCGCCATGCCCTTCATGAGTGATGGTGAGCAAAATTACAAGTGTCGATTGATATACCTTTGATAGAGAAATGCTCATTTTATTCCATCTATGTGACCGATTTTTGTCATTCTTATCTCACAAAATCTTAACAAGTTCTTAATCTGCATCAGTTCGTTTTGTTGTTACAGGAGGAAGGGGAGGTTCTGGAGAGTCAAAACTCTGTCTATCTCCATACATGAGTTGTTGTAAGATCTTTGTTAGCTTAGGTTTACCTTTTTCATCAAACACTAGCATATAGACTTGATCAAAGACATCAAACTCCCACTTCCCAGGATCTTCAGCCCCTAAAGCAAGAACAAGAGGGCGAATATTTACATGCTCCCAACACACTAAGATCGTGGAGTCATTATATTTCGGATTTGTAAGGATTTCTTGAGCTAGTTCTTTGGTTTTAGTCGGCTTAAAGGCAATATCAAGGGGAAGATGATAATGATTTGCTATAGGGGCACACGTCTGAATAGGCCTTACTGAAGAATCTGCTTCTTTTAAACCAGAGGCAAAAATATGAGTTATGGGTGGATCATTATAAAGAGGGGTTCCTGAAAAATAATAGGCAAGAGCTGCGGCTCTTTCATATCCTCGTAAGTCAAGGTGATTTGGCCCTTCAAGAGTCATCCCCTTAGGAGAGGGGATTTTATTTGCATGGCGGATGATAATGACATTTTTTGGAGTAGCATCGACCTTGTAAATATTTCCAAGAAGAAGGAACGCCGCTAAGAGAGGAATCTTTTTTTTCATTGATTTTCATCTTTTTTTTATTATTGGCGTAGTGTACTGAAAGATACACGTCTCTGATCTTATTTTTATTGTATTATAACAAGAGAAAAAAGTCAACTTATTTATTTAATTTATCAGGGCTGTTACTATCAGGGCCGCCTCATGAAGATATTTGAAGTCTAATGGCTTGTTAAAAAATAACTATAAAAATTTATATATTATTATTGTTTTACTATAAATATTTTATAAATATATATTTATCAGATCACAAATGCCTTCATGGGAATACGCAGCATAAAAATTCTAATTTTATTTATGTGAGTAAATCGATGCGACACTGCGATACTTTTCAAAAAGAGCTCTACACACCGCAGAACTCCTCATCTTTATGGCATAAAAGTGTCGCATAAGGCGTGCGGCATCCAATGCGACATGCGACACTTTTTGCAAGGACCACTAAAAACTCAATTCCAACCCTGAGTTCGTCTATATTGCCCAACTTCTAGATTTCTCGCCTCTGTGCAGAGAGCTCTTACCCGCTCAGGTGTCACCCCAACAATATCAGTAACCCCCAATGGGTCGTATAAGCATATATTTGGCCTACTTTGCTGAGCACGAAAAGTATTGATTCCACCACCTGGCCCAGTAGCCATGGCTATATGCTGTGCTGCTCCTCTCAACTCTCCTGATAGCAGAAGTTTAGAGGCAGTTAAAGCGCCTTTAATCTGATCTAATTGGTGAGCTGTTCCCACATGAACGATTTCACCAGGCAAATTTTTAATACCCTCAACAAACCATCCAATCCACCCTCTCTTTGGCCATAAATCTGTAATTCCTCCATCTTGTAGTACCAGGCGCGATGAACTTGCACAGTGAAGATTTAAGTCAGTTTGTAGGAGACCGTACAAAACGTTATCATTTGCCATAATGCCCCTCATTGCTGCACGGACGTCACGGGGGTGTAGTGAATATATCTTCACTGTTTCTGGTGAGTAACGACCTAGATTTTCGTCCACTCGATCATCTCTCTTTGTATTCCAACGAGGGCGACAACCAGTTACGGGGGACCCTTCAGGGCTAGGGTACATGCTAAAATAGATTTCGGTTTCTCCGTTTTGCACAAGTTCAACGGAAGCATGACCTGTATTAGCTCCGGAAACGATGGCGCTTTGGGTAGGCCCCCCATGCCACACCCTCACACAGCTATACGTGTCTTGCCTTACTTCATCCTGATCTAAGAGAACAGAGGATACTTGTGGTAATGTCATCGCAAAAACACAACTAACGAATAGCGCTATTTTGAATGTCCGGACTAATTTTTTTCGCATGCTTAGCTTCCTTTTGTTTCTGTTTCAGAACACAATATTAGGTTTCAGAACACAATATTAGATTTTATCTAACTTGCAAGAAGTTTTTTACACAACAAAACTTTCATTTTTCAAAAGCTTCGTTAAAAACACAAGCCTTGCTCTCACATTTTTTTCTCTCATCATTGGGTCTAACACATCTGTAGGGGGAAGCGTAGAATGTAACTACTTGTTTTTTTATTAATAAAAATATTTTTTGCTCAAAAACTTGCAATTCATCGCAAAAGTGTATCTACGTATCACATATACGTAACAAACAACATACATTTAAGGAGATCCCATGTTAACTGCCATCCGTATCGACACAACACTTAAAAATCGTATCAACTCTTTGCCACTTCTTTCTTCGAACGTTAAATCGTTCTCTCATTCCTTGAGGTATCTGCTGGATCTTGGGCTTCAAACCTTTGACCAGTCCTTAGGACTTATCAATGAGGGGACTGAAAAAGACATCCGGTTCATTGCTCAAAAGCATGACCTGAGGGAGCGCTTGTCAGAGGGGGAGATGACTTTTCTTCTGGTTTCTGCGGCCTCACCTCTTTTGTCACGCTCCTTTCTCCATCTGGAGACGATGACTGTATTGACAGACCTCTTCCTGAGTTTTGTTAAAAGTCGCTGTTGTTCTCCCTCAGAGAGGATCCTTCATTTTTTTAAGAAGTTTGATCTTAATCCTCTCACCTCAGGGGAGTTCGACCCTACGGCGTTTGGGGGGCGATTGAGTCAAAATTCCCATGACTTCTATGAGCGTATGGACGCAGTCGCAAACACTTTCAAAGCAAGACTCCTTGCAGATCCTTGTCCTGTGACTAATCCTTTGTTCATAGCCCCTCTGAGAGATTTTATGTGCTTTCTGACTTCTCTTCTTTACGATAAGGGAGCAAATATCCTCTCCCCCTTAGTGTTTCAACAGGCCTTACAGCCGTACCTAACCACGTTGATTCAGATTGCTAAATATAATTCCCATCAGGAAAAAGAGGCTGCAAGGGAGTGTCCTCCCTATCACACGGTGAGCCAGAAACTCTTTGTGCATCAGCATGGCTTAGAGAAACCTCTGTCTGTTGAATCAAAGAGCTATACCTGCCATCTCTGGACGCATGACTTGAGACAAGTCTTTGCAAGCTTTGTGTTTAACAAAAAGGACGCGACTCTTTCTCTGGACTTCCCTACGTTTGATGATCTCTTGGAAATGGCGCACACGATCAATCGCTTTTCTTCTGTTCACCAGAAAGCCAAAGAAAAAGCAATTCTCAGATTTGATGTCCCAGGCTTGAGCTTCGTCTGGAATTCTGACGAGACAAAGAACGGGGTATCGAGGCTTATAGCTCAACAGTCAAGCTTCATGTTTGATCATGAAGAAGTCCAAGAGTTTATCACGTTCCTCTTAAAAGTTAGTGATCAGTTTAAGGAACAACTGAAAGCCCTGCGCTATCAGCTGGGGAGTGTGTGAACATGATCCTAACTCCCTATATTCTCACACCTGCTGAGCCGATTAAGATGCGGTATCTAAAACTAAGAGAAAAGCCACTTTCTTTTGAGGTAGAGATCAGAAGTAACGTAGTTACCTTGGATCTTCTGCCCCTTGATGGGTCCATGCATGTTCTCTTAAGTCATCCGGATTGGGACCAACGAGGTCTAGCCAGAGATGCAGAAAATATTTGCTCGTCTCTTCTGGCCCTCATGAGTCTTTGCGGACTCGTGAAGGAGCGAGACCATGTGCGCTGGTATGAGCTTTCGTTTGTTGCTTTTCCAGAGATTCGGCTTCAAACGATGCACTTTACAGACGATGCTCAAGTTTTATCAGCGCCTGTGTGGGGGGAGATTCCCTTTAAAGATGCTCCCTTCAACGTCTCCGGGTTAATTCCCAGCAGCTTGCAGCAGTCTGTCTTCTAGAGCAGGCCGATCCGAAGGAAAAATTCCCGTAATACTCCGTTGGCTTGCCACGAAGATAGGGAGTTTTAGGTTTGCGTATTTATTTGAGTGTATTTGGGGAACCTCGAAACTCCTTAGTTTCTCTGGTGGGCGATGAGGGATTTGAACCCCCGACCCTCTCGGTGTAAACGAGACGCTCTCCCGCTGAGCTAATCGCCCCCAAGGGGTTATATACCCCACTTATCAGGAGATTTCTAGAAGAAAGTTCACATATACCGCAGACCTGCGCGTAGGTAATCAAATCCTGTTATTAACGTGAGGAACGCTGCAATCCAAAGTCCAATGAGCCCAACATCATCAAAAGGAAAGAGAAATCCTGGAATACTTTCAATAATGAGAAACGTCAATGCCATCATTTGAATTGCTGTTTTCCATTGCGCAAGGCGGGTTACAGGGATAGACACGTGTACTTCGGCCAAAAATTCTCTAAGACCCGAGACAAGAATTTCCCGACATAAAATAATCACAGCTGGAATAAGGCTAAGCCCTTGGATACGCCCAAACCCTACGAGCATCAGAAGGGTTGCAGAGACAAGAAGCTTGTCAGCGATAGGATCCAGAAACGTCCCAAACCGTGTTGTTTGCTTTAAGATTCTTGCAAAATAGCCATCCAGGTAATCTGTGATACACGCTAAAATAAAGATAGCCGCCACAATCCAATTACTTAACGGGCGATCAAAATAAAACAACGTCACCACAACCGGCACAAGGGCGATGCGTGCAAAGGTAAGGAGATTTGGTAAGGTTGTTGGCTTTCTCATTCCCTATCTTACCCCTCTCCATGGAAATAATCATATATTTTTTTAGCTAAATTTTTGTTAATTCCTTTGACGGCTTCAAGGTCTTTGAGACCTGCGCCTTGGGCGGCCTTGGCGGAGCCAAAATGCTGGAGCAGAGCGCGTTTGCGCGCCCCCCCGACTCCTGGGATATCATCAAGTTTTGAGGACGAAATGGCTTTGATGCGCCTCGCACGATGAGCGCCTATGGCAAAGCGGTGGGCTTCGTCTCTCAAGCGCTGAAGAAAGTATAAAGCCTTATGGGTAGGGGGAAGTTGAAAGGGCTTGCGTCCCGGCATGTAAAATGTTTCGCGGCCTGCGTTACGGTCAGGTCCTTTGGCAATGGCAATAAGCTGAATGTCTGAGATGCCTAAATCGGCAAAGATTGCCTCAGCGGCGCTAAGCTGCCCCTTTCCGCCATCAATTAAAACAACATCTGGCCACCCAGCTGTGTCGTCCTTATCATGAGAAAGAGCTCGTGCAAAGCGTCGTGTCAGAACTTCCCGCAGCATGCCATAGTCATCGCCTGGAGAAAGATCGGCGTTGCGAATATTAAACTTCCGGTAGGCCTTTTTAAGAAACCCCTCTGGTCCGGCCACAATCATGGCGCCTACGGCCAAAGCTCCTTGGATATGGCTATTGTCATACACTTCAATGTGTTGCGGAAGGATGGGTAGATCAAAGGTCTCCATAAACGCGCGTAAAGACTCATCAGTTGAGGCTTTTTCAGCTCGATGGCGGGTTAAGGATTCTTTGGCATTGAGAAAAGCATGCTGGACCAGATCAGCTTTTATCCCTGATTTTGGAACGGACAGATGAACTTTTGCTCCTGCCTTTTGAGACAATGCCTCTTCCATCAGTTTCATATGGGGCAAGGGTTTGTTCAGAAAAATGTCGCGCGGAGGAGGGGCGTCTTGATAGAACTGAGCCATATAAGCTTCAAGAACTTCTTCTGGTTGGATGTCGTCTCCATGGCTTGGGAAGGCCGCATACGTCCCATAATTTGACCCATTACGAAAGAGAAAGAACTGGATGCATGTCCGTCCCTCAAACTCATAAATTGCAAAGATATCCGCATCTTTAAGAGCAGGTGTATTAATAATCTGACGGGCTTGGACAGCGGTTAAAGCGCGAATACGGTCTCGGATGAGAGCTGCTTGTTCATACGCCTGAGCATGGCTTTTTTCCTCCATTATCTCAGCCAGTTTCTGTTGAATTTGATGTGTTTTTCCTGCCAGAAAGTCGCGCGCCTCTTGGACGAGCTCAGAGTAGGCTTCTTGCGAAATATACCCCACACAGGGCGCACTGCACCGCTTGATTTGATACTGCAAACACGGCCTATCTCGAGAGGCAAACACAGAATCAGGACAAGAGCGCAAAAGAAACGCCCGGTGAAGAGCTGTCAGGGTTGTATTCACCGCTTCCGTGGATGCAAAGGGACCATAATAATCTCCGGATGCATTCCGTGCTCCTCGGTGCTTTGTCAGAAGAGGATAAGAGTGATTTGTTAGTCTAATAAAGGCAAATGATTTGCTGTCCCGCATCAAAATGTTATAGCGAGGAAGAAGCTTCTTAATAAGATTCGCTTCCAACAGGAAGGCTTCCGCTTCCGTATGGGTCGTCACAAACTCCATCCGCATTGTCTCAGCTATCATGCGCTGTAGCCTTATGGGCAATCGATCAGGGTGTGTATAGGATGTGACTCGATTTTTGAGGTTTTTTGCTTTTCCGACATATAGCACCTCGTCCTTTTTGTTTATCATGCGATAAACTCCAGGTGAGGGGGGAAGAGTCTGGGCGTAATTTTTAATCGTTATGACACCCAGTTCAAGAGAAGGCGGAGGTTGGTTCATGGTTGGTTGTCATCCTGAACTTTGGTTGTCATCCTGAAATAAGTTAGGATGACAAGAACGTACTTACGCCCCATGATCCGGCTTATTGGCAGTGGGATAAGGCTCATCGATATCCTTAAGATGGCAGAGGAGTTTATCAATGTGCAGTTTAATTTCTCCACCTCCTGAGAAAATAAGGTGGATATAGTCATCCTCATCTGTCGTTTGAATGGTGAGAAGATTGACCAGTTCATTTTTATTCTGGAGATTAAGGCCTAATTTATGGACTTCTTTTACATGGTGAAAAGCGAGTCCTGCTGGAACACGGGTGTAGTAGGACTTTTCTTCTTGAAGTTCTGCATCACATTCCCAACAAAATCGATTGGCAATCAAACGAAAGTGACCACTTTCCTGATCATATTCCAGACCTGACAAGGGAATGAGCGCATCTTGAAGGCATGCGCTGATAAGGGTTAAGTCTTCCTGATCTTCGGCAATCATCCGTAAGGGTGCATAAGGTGGCATAGGGTCTCCTTTAGTAATCAGTCGTCAATAATCAGTAGAATTATAGTATACGTTCAATATTCGCCCCGCAGGCCCGTAATTTTTCTTCCATTCGCTCGTAGCCTCTATCTAAATGGTACACGCGGCTAATAAGCGTTTCTCCTTTCGCGACAAGTCCGGCTAGCACTAAGGAGACAGACGCTCTCAAATCGGTGGCCATCACAGGGGCGCCCTTGAGCTCTGGCACACCTCGCAGCTGTGCTGAAGCACCATGAACAGTAATATTGGCGCCCATCCGACAAAGTTCCGGCACATGCATGAACCGATTTTCCCAAATCGTTTCCGTGATCATACTCGATCCTTGGGCGACACTCATAAGGGCCATCCACTGGGCTTGTAAATCTGTGGCAAAACCCGGGAAAGGGGCGGTGATCATGTCAATCCCTTGAAGGGGATCAGAGGACATCGTGACAATAAGCCCCTCTTCTGTTTCTTCTAGTCTAACACCGGCTTGTTCTAAAAGCGATGACACGGTTGGAATAAGATCAAGGCGCGCTCCCTTAAGATGAAGGTGTCCCTTTGTGATCGCTGCGGCCATTGCATAAGTTCCTGCTTCAATTCGATCGGGAATCACATGATGGGTCGTCCCTTCAAGACGATCAACGCCTTCAATGATCAAGGTGTCGGTATGAAGGCCAGAGATTTTTGCACCCATTCCCATTAAACAATGGGCAAGATCTTCTATTTCAGGCTCACGGGCAACGTTTATAAGACGCGTTTGGCCTTTTGCAAGAGTCGCAGCCATCAAAAGATTTTCTGTTCCTGTCACAGAAACAATTGGAAACGTAAAAGTCCCTCCTCGCAGGCCATGGGGCGCTTTTGCACGCACGTACCCTCCTTCAAGGGTAATGTCAGCCCCTAACGCTTCAAGGCCTTTGAGGTGAAGGTCGATAGGACGTGTCCCAATGGCACAGCCTCCCGGCAAAGAAACATGGGCTTCTCCCGCACGAGCAACCAGGGGCCCGAGCACAAGAACAGACGCACGCATTTTGCGGACCACATCATAAGGCGCGCTCAACTGAACAAGGTTCTTTGCATGAAGCTGCATACTGGAGGGGTCGTTTGTTTTTTGAGAGATAACCTCGACGCCGAGCTGCGTTAAAAGTTCTGTCATACTGGTAATGTCAGACAAATTAGGAACATTTTTAAGGCACAGAGGTTTATCAGTCAGAAGACAGGCGGCCATGAGGGGCAAGGCGGCATTCTTTGCCCCGCTAATTTTAATGTCACCGATGAGAGGAGTCCCCCCTTGAATACGAATTTTATCCATTGGTGTGCCCACTTATTTTTGGTAGGGTTACCCCTTGTTGTCCCATGTATTTCCCTTGCCGGTCTCGATAAGAAACCTCACACGTCGTCTCCCCTCTCAAAAAAAGGAACTGACAGGCCCCTTCATTGGCATAGATTTTTGCGGGGAGAGGTGTTGTATTTGAAAACTCTAAAGTGACATGCCCTTCCCATTCTGGCTCTAAAGGCGTCACATTGACGATAATCCCACAGCGCGCATAGGTTGATTTACCAAGACAAATAACGAGGACATCTCGGGGGATACGAAAGTATTCCACTGTTCTTGCGAGAACAAAGCTATTAGGAGGAATTACACAAACTTCTCCTTTTCGGTCAACAAACCCAGCAGAAGAAAAATCTTTTGGATCCACCAGGGCATTATCAACATTCGTAAAAATCTTAAAATCATCTGCAACGCGCGCATCATAGCCGTAAGAGGACAGCCCATACGAAATAACACCATGCTTTTCCTGGCGTTCCACAAAGGGATCGATCATCCCCGCATGTGCTTGTTCACGAATCCATGTATCTGATAGAAGGGCCATTTTTTCTCAAAAAAGTGTGACGATAATGCTTCTTTCTAGAACAAGATGGATGTTCTCCACAAGGGGAGAATGAGAGGTAAGAGAGCCGGGGAAATATTTTTGCAAGTCCCTTACAATATCTTTTCTAAAAACTCAGCCGCACGAGTTGTTCGCGGCTTTGTAAAAAAGGTCTGGGTGGGGGAATCTTCAATAAGGTGTCCGCCATCGATGAACCAAACGCGGTCGGCAACTTCACGGGCAAACCCCATCTCATGGGTCACAATGATCATCGTCATGCCTGTATGCGCGAGGTCCTTTATTACGTTCAGTACTTCTTTGACCATTTCCGGATCAAGGGAAGAGGTCGGCTCATCAAAAAGAATGGCTTCAGGCTCCATGGCGAGCGCACGGGCAATCGCTGCCCGTTGCTTTTGCCCTCCAGAAAGAAGGGGGGGGTAAGTGTGCAGTTTATCTGCAAGTCCTACTTTTTCTAACAGCTTTCTGCCCAATGTCTCCGCCTCTTTGGGGGGAATCTTCTTAACTTTTCGTGGAGCGTAGGTCACATTCTCAAGAGTTGTCATATGAGGGAAAAGGTTAAAATTTTGAAAAACCATACCGAGTTTTGTGCGAATTTTTCCAATATCAACGCGTCCTTCCGTAATGCATGCCCCATCAATCGTAACCTTTCCCTTTGTGGGGGGATCCAGAAGGTTGATTGAGCGTAAAAGGGTTGATTTTCCTGATCCTGAGGGACCAATAATTGCCAGGACTTCCCCTTGGGCAATTTGTCCTGAAATGCCTTTCAGCACCTTAAGAGAGCCATAAACTTTGTGGATGTTTTCAAGCTGAATCATGATGGGTTCAACTTTCTTTCAATTCGTTTGGAAATAAACGTTAGAATCATCACAAGACCATAATATAAAGCGCCTGCAATGAGGAGGGGCTCAAAATAAAGATATTTCTCGGCTGCAACGATATTAGCACGTCTTAAAATATCCGCTCCTCCAATCATAGAAATAAGCGCAGATTCCTTGAGTAAGTCTATCGCTTCATTGATCAGGGAGGGAAGGCTGATGCGAATGGCTTGAGGAAGAATAATGTCACGCATCATCAAGGAATAGGGGATCCCAAGCGATAGGGCCGCATCAACTTGTCCTTTATCTACCGCCTCAATGCCGGCTCTAAAATGCTCCGAAAGATAGGCGGTTGAATTGAGGGAAAAGGTCAAAATGCCGGCTTCCCATATAGAAATGTCATAGGAAATGAGCTGGGGTGTTGCATGATAAATAAGGATCAGCTGCAAGAGGAGGGGGGTTCCCCTAAAGAGGGAGGTGTATGCCGCTGCAAATCCTTTGAGAACGCGGATATGGCTCACTTTACATAAGGCTAGCAGAGCGCCGAAAAATAGTCCTAAGCACAAGGAAACGGCTGTATAGGCAAGCGTTACCTGGACTCCGCCTAGGATATAAGGAACAGATGGCAAAATACGTTCAAAATCTAAGACCATCATTGAATTTTGTCCTCAACTTTTCTCAACTGTAGAGTGTTCCCTATAAGTAAGTACATCAAGCCTCTGAGCTTGTCTACTCCTGTACAAATTAGATGCTAGAAGGGACATTGCCTTTATTGCATTTTTGAATTAGAACTCATTCTCAAAATTTGAAAGTTTTTTCAACAGGATTACTTATGACACAAAACAAATTAGCCCAGGACGTAGTCTCGGATTATTTTCGACGGGTTGCTTCTCAGAATATGCAGCAAATTCTTGATATATTTGATTCAGAAGCGGAGATCGAAATAGGACAACGCATTTTTAGAGGTTATGACGAACTTAAGGCGTTTTACGAAACTGGTCCTTTAAAATTTCGTCAATTTCGCCCTGAACCGGGACCCCTCTTTATTAAAGATAACGTCGTTGCTGTCGAAGTTACGTTGCATGGGGATGGGAGAAAACGAAAAATTGCAGATTTTTTTGAAGTCGAAAATGGATTGATCAAAAGGCTTATCATTTATTCATTGGTAGGCCATCCGTTTGATTTTTAAGCTTAACCCCTGTTTTTTTAGAAATACTTAAGCAGACTCCCTAAGATTTTCTGACGCAGTATCTATCCAGAATTCTAAGGGTTTCAGAAGAAATTGATCGACTGGGATGCCTTTTTCGCCAACAAAAAGATTACATTGAGGGGCATAGAGCCGAGAAAATTCTTCAATGCCTCGAAAATCTAAGTTCTTTCTATCGTTTTCAATTGTGACAGTGATGACTATGTCATCTTTACGTATGACAAAATCAACTTCATTGTTTCCTTCTTTCCAGTAGAAGATCTCTATTTTAGTTCCAAGGGACGAGTTAAGGATATGTCCTCCGACGCTAGACTTTATAAGATTTCCCCACGCTTCTTTGTCTTGTCGCATTTTTTTAAATGAAAGATGGTTAGGCGCTGTTGTTAACGCAGTGTTGAAAACTTGAAGTTTTGGACTAGAAGCTTTTTGACGCGCCCTGTTTGTAAAAAATTTTTGCAACCCTCCAACGAGCCCTACTTCTGAAAGCAGTTCAAGATAATGGGCTAATGTAGAAACGTTCCCTGTATCTTGTAATTGACCTAGCATCGTTTGATACGAGAGAATCCGTCCTGAACAATGACAGCCAAGCTCAAAAACAGTTCGTAAGAGTGCGGGTTTATAAACACGCGTCATGAGCATAATATCCCGAGAAATGCTTGTCTCAATAATTGAGTCAATAATGTAATGAGACCATCTTTCTTCATCGTGAATGAGCTCAGCAGCCCCTGGGTATCCTCCAAAATACACATATTGATCAAGCGTCCAATCAAAGGCGTCTCGACATTCTTTAAATGACCAGTGAGAAATGGGAATAACTTCGAAGCGGCCCGCTAAACTCTCCCCTAGTCCCGTTTGGATAAGAAGCGTCCCGGACCCTAAAAGCATCACTTTTAGGTTCACCTTATTCAGGGTATCTTCATCCCAAAGTTTTTTTACAGTCTCAGACCAATGAGAAATTTTTTGGATCTCATCTAAAATAAGTAAGGCGCCTAGATTGTTATTGGATTGCTTTGTAAGCTGTCGAGCCATGTTCCATTGTTGTTCAATCCATTTAGATCCATGCAACGCAGATCCATCGGCAGAAGCATAGTGAGACGGAAAAGAAATAGATTTTTTGACTTGATGTGCTAAGGTTGATTTCCCAACTTGGCGAGGTCCTGCTAATACTTGCATGAAGCATCTTGGGCTTTCGATTCTTTTGATAATTTTTTGAAAGTGTAGGCGTTGATACATGATACGTACTCACCTCTTATTTTTTTAATGACTAACAGATTCTATGCTATAGTCAAGTTATTGTGTAAATTTTAATTTGGGAAGATAGAATCTTCTTCTTACGCGAGTCGTGTTGGGTTTAACTCTGCTGCCATTTTCGAGTATAACCGCTTGATTTTCGTAGAAAATCGTGAGCGATTTCTTGATCGAGGCTTTCAAATCAAGAACAAGAAGAGGATGATAAGGAGAGGTAAAACGTGCACGACTCGCGTGATATTTATTTGATAAATTTCATATCTTTCTTCCTTTCTTCTCGAAAATTACCCCTTTTTTTTCAACATACGCAAGAATAATGAATCCCATGATACCCATTCCTAAGGCTGTTGGAATAACACTCATGCCATAGACAAATGCGGAAACATTGTGGATGCCTCCAAAGGTATCAATAACAAATCCAATGCACGCATGAAACACATACCCAAAGCTCATAATAATCATGTTTGCAGTGGCTGTTGTCAGGCCTACCAGATTTTCTGGTACGTAAGTTGAAGCTTTATAAATCGCTAAAATTTGGTAAGCGCAGCATACGCCTATCAGTATAAAGCCTACAGTCATGCTATTAATTGTTAGGAGTCCAGCCAATAAGGCAATGAAAATCATCAACATAATCACCCCAGCACCTATAATAGACCCTATATACTGTCCTGTTTTCTCGGCAATCAGACTCAAAATGGGAGCCCCAAAACACATCCCGACAAAGATCATAGAGGGAAGCGTACTTGAGACACCCTCACCAAATCCATACGCTAGTTTTAGGAAGTCTGATGCCCACACATCAGGAAACCCTTCAAGGCACCCAACCATAAGGCTTGCAAAGAAGCACACGGCCATCACTTTACGATTTGTGAAGACTGTTTTTATATCTGAAATCACCGTGCTCTGGCGGGTTTTCTGATTCTTTGATTCACCCTTTGGTACGATAAGATAGGTCATTACAGCAAGAATTACGCCCACTCCGGCTAAAATTTGTATAACAACCTTATATCCCAGCGCATTACACATATAGTTTAGAGGTTCACCCCCATAAATGGCACCTAGTAGTCCAATACTTACAGAAAAGCTCAGCATTCGGGTGAACTGCTTTTCATTAAAAGTCATACGAATTATTTTGAACGTCCCTAAAATTGCGGCTGATGACCCGATGCCAGTCAAGGCGCGACCAAAAATGGGGTAAATCCAATTTTCAGCAAAAATGAGAGGCAAAAGACCGATAACCGTTAGCAAAATACAACAGGGAATTACACGTTTAGGTCCATAACGATCAAGCACAACCCCCATGGGCAAATGTATTAATGAATAGCCGATATAATAAGCGCCAGAAAATTGCCCAAAAACAGCAGCGTCCATGTGAAACTGCTGCATAATATCATCAATCATAATATTCGGCATAACTCTAAAAATATATTGATAGGCATAGAATAAGGATCCAAGCATCCATACAGTCCATGCAATTGTTCGTGAAATAGGCATCGTTCTCTCCTTAATTTTTGAGATTTAAATTGTAAATACAGCCATTCTCGACAAAGTAAATCTTTATCTTAAAAGGGCCGAAAAATTTTCATAAAAAAGGGGTGAAATAGATTATGCTCCGCCTTAGCGGAGGAGGAGTCCGTAGAAAAGAGAACTTTGAAAAGATATTTTATCGTTAATCGACACGATAGTATTCTCACATGTTAAGAAAACCATGGCACAATCTACCATGCTATAATCTAGCACACTATAGTGCTTAAACGTCTTGAAGTCAAAATAAAAATTCACAAGAACCATTAATAAAAAATCCGTTGAAATTTTATAACAATCGCTTTACATCTAAAAGAAACGGTTGACAAAAAATGTCTTATATTGCTCATGAAAAACTAGTTATCAATTGGATAAATAGTGAAAAAAGCTTTGAGCTTTCTCTCCCCTGGATGTCAATGAAAGTCGATATTTCAGAAAAAGATAGGGGATGGATCAAGGATGCCACTGATCATCTTCATTCCACACCTGCTAATACGAATGTTCAAAGATTTATTAATAATTTCAAAGACTACCCTCTTTTTTATATTCAACCGCGAGGGCGAGATGAATTTTACAATAAACCCTTTCAGCCATGCCCCTCGTTAAAGATAGATTTTTCTACACCGGCGGCTCTTGTTTCATCCTTTGAGTGTGAGATATCTGATGACCTTACGAAAGATATCATGCCCCATTGGACATGGGAGTGGGAGAAAATCTTAGCCAAGGGACGAATTCCAGGCACAGACCTTTATGATCCTATTAGTTTTATTTCTTACCTCATTTGTTACCGCCTAGAGTGGGAAAGCGCAATGTGGTCAGAAAATGGCATTGAGCAGTTATTAGAACACCTGCTGCACTCGGATGAAAGTCAATTTTTTCAAGCTATAGGACGGATTACCAAACAATCTTGGTACAAAACTAAAACATGCTGCCAGGCTATGATGCCGGCATTGATTCATTTTGATATCGCGCGAGATGTGATTCACCATTTTATGTGTGATGAAGTAGGACATTATAAGTTTATGGAGGAGGTTTTTAGGGATCTTGGTCTGGATAAAGAAGATTTTCCTATTGAAGAAGAGACTCGCTGGCTCTTGGCTGCACATGAAAGAGTAGCAAGACTCTCTCCTCTTGCATTTTCAGCGATGATTAATCTCTTTGATGTCACTTTTTATGAAGACAAAAGCTCTATTTCTCGTCTTATTAAACACTCTTCAAAACCTCATGCTGCACAAGGTTTTGAGCTTCATTATAAGATTACCCAAGACCATCGTCATTGTGATATGCCCTTGCGTCTTGGTCAGTACCTTGCACCTCAAACTTATTCTCATGCGGCTTTAACTTTGGGATTATTTGAATTAACTTTGAACTTTCTCGATACCATGAAAAAAAGATTATAATGACACGTCCTAGCATTCCTTAATAACTCGAAAAGCAGATGGTCTATAAGCCGGGTTCTGTCCCCATTCTTACGAGTGGGGGAGAGGTATTCATCTAGGAGGTGAGTTACCTCACGCCTCAAGCGACCGACCCGGATGACGACCCAAAGACAGGTCATGTGTCATCCCTATTTGGTCTTGCTCCCGGTGGGGTTTGCCGTGCCACCTTTGTTACCAAAGGCGCGGTGCGCTCTTACCGCACCCTTTCACCCTTACCTGTTTCCAGGCGGTTTGCTTTCTGTTGCACTTTCCCTAAGGTTATCCTCGCCGGTTATTATCCGGCACCGTGTCTTTGGAGAGCCCGGACTTTCCTCCTTACCAGAGATCAGGGGTCAGGAAACAGGGATCAGGAAAAACTTCCTGACTTCTGACTCCTGATCCCTGACCTCTGACAAGGCACCTCTCCAACCATCTGCTCTTTTTATATACCCATTGTGGAAAGGCTTAACAAGCTCTTACCCCTCCACATACGGATTTTTCCCGGATCTCACAAAGAGGCGAATGGGGACGCCTGTGAGCCCAAAGGCATCGCGCAACCCGTTTATGACGTATTTTTCATAAGAAGAAGGCAATTCAGCGGCCTTGCTTGAAAAGAGAACAAACGTAGGAGGACGTGTTTTTATTTGAGTTAAATACTTAACCTTGATCCGTCGTCCCGCAACAAGGGGAGGGGGGTGATGCGCCACAAGCCCTTCCAGCCACCGGTTTAATTTTGATGTGGAAATACGCCGTCCCCATATCTTAAAAATAGCTAACACCTCATCAAGAAGTTTTTTCTTATTTTTACCCGTCAGGGCTGACAGGGGAACTAAGGGAATGCCACGTACTTGAGGTAACGAAGTTATAAGGCGGTCTTTTACATCGGCCAGGATCTCTTCCTTGTTGGACACAAGGTCCCATTTATTGAGGGCCAAAACAAGACACCGTCCTTCCTCAATAACATGGGACGCAATAATAAGATCCTGTTTTTCAAGAGGTTGGGTTGCATCAATGACTAAGATGACAACGTGCGCATATTGAATAGCAGAAAAACTTTTTTGGGTTGCCATGCGCTCCAGTTGGTCGGTAATTTTTGCGCGACGCCTCATTCCAGCCGTGTCAATCAAGCGTACCGGATGGCCTTTGTAAGACCATTCAATGGCAATGGAATCGCGGGTAACGCCTGCTTCGGGGCCAACGAGAACCCGCGCGTGCCCTATGAATTGATTGAGAAGGGTTGATTTTCCGACATTGGGGCGTCCAACAATGGCAAGTTGTAGCGGAATCTCTTCTTCCTCTTCCGTCTCTTCAAGCTCAATCGAAGGCCCTGTATAAAGGGGAAGAAGAGCTTCATACAGAGAATCAAGTCCTTGCCCATGTTCGGCTGAGAGGGGAAGAGGTTCTCCAAACCCAAGGGCCCAGGCTTCTGCAATCCCTTGAGAGCCACCTCTTCCTTCGCATTTGTTTGCAAGAAGAAGAACCGGTTTTTCGGCTTTTCTTAAAAGAGAGGCAAAGAATTGATCTTGCGCCGTCACTCCTGCTCGCCCATCAATCATAAATAAAATAGCATCTGCCCTGCGGAAGGCTTCCAACACTTGGGCTTTCATTCCTTCTCTCAAAGGATCGGTACTGTTGTCTTCAAGCCCTGCTGTATCCATCAACGAAAGTGGCAGGTCTCCTAATTGGCCAAAGGCTTCCTTAAGATCGCGGGTGACACCGGGAAAATCGTGTACAATGGCTAAGCGCTTGCCTGAAAGACGATTAAAAAGAGTGGATTTTCCCACATTGGGTCGGCCCACAATTGCTACCTTTAAACCATATTTTCGACGAGACGCATCTTCGCTAGCCATTTTTATCCAAATTACAGTGAATACTACTCACCTCATGGATTGACTCAGGAGTGAAGTCAAGAATAAAATCCTATTCACATCACAAAACACGCAGGTGCACTATGATCCTTACACAGGAACAAAAAGACGAGATCGAACGCCAACGAGCACAAACGTCTCTCACTCATCGGGATATATCACCGGGGCTAGAACTGGTCCTTTATGAAGCCTTTCCTGTTCTGGACCATGGGTTCGTGCGCGTTATTGATTATATGGGAAATGATAACGCTATCGTTCAAGCAGCACGTGTTTCTTATGGGAAGGGCACTAAAAAACTTAACGAGGACAGGGGCTTGATCCATTATCTTCTTCGCCACGCTCACACAACGCCCTTTGAAATGTGCGAAATTAAGCTACATGTAAAATTGCCTATTTTTGTGGCACGTCAGTGGATTCGTCATCGGACGGCCAGTATCAATGAATATTCCGGCCGTTACTCAATCCTTGATAAAGAATTTTACATTCCCTCACACGAGCACTTAGCCGTTCAGTCTGCGACAAATCGTCAGGGGCGCGGAGAAACCCTTTCACCGAGCTATGCGCAGCATGTAATGGACCTGCTGAGAGAAGATGCGGAAAGGGCCTATACCCATTATGAAGACCTTTTAAATGAAGATGGGGCAGGGGAGATTCGCGACCCTCACAAAGAAGGTTTGTCGCGAGAACTTGCGCGTATGAATCTTTCCCTTAATTTTTACACCCAATGGTATTGGAAGATCGATCTTCACAATTTAATGCACTTTTTAGTGCTTCGAGGAGGTTCTCATGCGCAGTATGAGATCCGCGCGTATGTGGAAGTCATCTTAGGCCTTCTCGAGCAGTGGTGTCCTTTTACCTATGAAGCCTTTCTTCAATACCGTAAAGGGGCCGCTCATTTTTCAAAAAATGGCTTGGAGGCTCTCAAAAAACTTTTAAAAGGAGAAAAAGTGACTCTTGAAGAAAGTGGGATGAGTAAAAGAGAGTGGCAAGAATTTTCTGAAACACTTGATCTCCCTTTATAGACCCTCTATAAGGAAGATCACTTTTGGGGCAATAATACAACGAGTTCAGGGATAACTGATATGCCACCAACAACGTTTACCTTAGCTCCGTGGGATGCAGCCATTATTTTAAAACAAGATGGCACCTTTGAGGCTTCTCTCCCTCATATCCAAGGGGACTATATCCCTGAAAATATTATGCTCGGCGCAGCACTTGCGTATGCCCTTCAGAATGATACCCTTTGTGCTCTTATTCGAGAAAATTTCGATAAAGAATGTGCTGCACAAAAAGGAGGGGAAATTGCTTCTGTCGAATAGGGAGATAGGAATAAAATAAATATTTTCTTTTTTTAAAAATTTTGACTTGGTTCTCAAGAGCACTTAGATTATAAGCACTTGGTAGTGCCGGATTAGCTCAGCTGGTAGAGCAACTGATTTGTAATCAGTAGGTCGGGAGTTCGAATCCCCCATCCGGCACCAGGTTTTCCCTAGTGTTTTTGAAGTATCCTAAAAATAAAAAGTAGAGTGGGGGAGCATATGGGGAGCAAAAACGAAAAGTCGGCTAGAGAAAATTTTTCCATCTTGTATAAGAATATCCAAGCTATTTCCACCTTTGTTCGAACATCACAAATTTGTTTACACAAAGAAACTCTCTCCACTAAGGAAATTCTCCGATTAGTGGCACTCTTTGTCGCCTACAGAAAGCTTCTGTTCCTAGAATACGCTCCTAATCCGTTAATATTTTCGTAATCTCTGCATCCTGATCGATTAGCAAAGAGTGCAGCTCTTCCACAACCGCATACCCTTCCCACTCGTGCCTCAAAGCATTCCATTTAAGACCAAGGGATTTTAAGGAGGCTCGGATATCGTCCTCTGGAGAAGAGGAGAATTTTACGATGACGGGTGTTCCTTTGACAGGTCGTTTTTGAGCCATAGCTGTTTTCTCTGCAGCAAAGGCAGCTCCTCCTGTGTGAGTCCAGGTGGCCATCTGGTTCTTATCAGATTCTTTCTCCTTTAAAAATAGAAGCGCTCCAAAGAGCGTGTTGGAACTCCAGCCATCGAGATGGGCTTTTGAAAGAAGCCCTCCAAGTTCAATCATGTGACGCGTTCGTTTCTTACGCTCTTGGGTATTGAGGGACGCTTCCAATTGTTTGAGGCGATTTTTCTTTTGCTCTAATGATTTCTTACGTTTCTCTAAAAGGTGTGTCTGTGTCATGAACTACTCCGACAAAAAAGCTATTGTGTGAGAAGATGAGTCTATCATAATTTATAAATAAGGACAACAAAAATGATTCTTCCCGGATATATATGCTATAAATTATAAGTAAAATCTGTCGAAGGCAGTTATGTACTGATTCGTTAGAAATAGGACATACGCAATATGCGTTGTATCAAACGCAGCTTTATAATATGATAATTTAAAATCAACCTCATGTGAACGCTCATGGCTATTCAATTCGCACGCTGTCAATACGTATCAAGAAGTACGGGAGGAAATGCCTGCCGTAAGGCGTCTTATAATCAACGCGAGGCTGTCAAGTGTGAACGCACGGGAGAAGTGTTTTCGTTTAAGGAAAGAGGCGATAACGTTCATCATGAAATCATTTTGCCTCAGGGGGCTGATGTGCGCTTTCAGAATAGCTCTGTGCTCTGGAACGAAGCTGAAAGATGTGAGAAACGAAAAGACAGTCAGGTGGCGAAGGAATTTGTGATCGCTCTTCCTGATGATAAACAAATTTCTTTTGAAGATCGGGTTGAACTCAGCCGGATGTTTGCTCAGATCTTTGTGAACAAGGGCGTCGCTGTTCAGTTGGACATCCATGAGCCCCATGAGGGAGACAAAAACTGGCATACCCATTACCTTGTAACCACTCGGCGGTTTTCAGAAGATGGGCAGACTCTTTATTCAAAGAAGGCCAAAGATTTAGATCCTGTCTTTCGAAATGGGGTGGTGGTTGAGGCCGATCTGTGGGGGGAGATCTGGCGGGATATTCAAAACGCCTACTTTAAAGATATGGGCTATGACATCCGCGTGGACCCCATCGGAATTCTCGCCCAAGAACATTTAGGCCCCGTGCGCATGCGTCATCATATGAATGAGGCGATCCAACGGTCTCAGATGCTCCAACAAGCCAATGAGAAGCTCTCGCAAGACCCCACAAGCGTCATTGAAGCCCTGACGCAAAATCGAGCGGTCTTTACAGGTAAAGATGTCGAGATCTTTTTAAATAAGCACGTTCCCGGTGATGATAGGGAGGAGCTGAAAGAGAAGGTCTTAGGCCACGAGCAGCTTATTCCTTTGTATGATAAGGAAACCGGCCAGCAGACAAATTATTTGACAACGGTTGAGGTGAGGGCTGAGGAAGAAAAGCTGATGCGTTTTGCGGATCGGATCGCAAGCAAGACGAGAGCCTCGCTTGACCAGCCTCTTGTAGCCCCCAAGGAAGCGAAAATTGTGCTGAGCCCTGAACAAAAGGCAGTGTATGACCATTGTGTCAATTCGACCAAGAACCTTTGTGTGATTCAGGGGCGCGCCGGTGTGGGCAAGAGCACGGTTCTCCATCCTATTCGTGTTGCTCATGAAGACCATGGCTTTCGAGTCTTAGGATTAGCTCCGACCCATAAAGTCGCCCTGGATTTACAAGAGGATGGATTTAAAGAAGCAAAAACCTGTCATTCCTTTCTCTTTGCCTTTAAGAACAATCGAGAGACCCTGAACTCAAAGACCCTTGTCGTGGTGGATGAAGCCGGCATGATGGGGACGGAGCTCTCTGTTGAACTCTTTCATGCGGTTAAAACATCCGGAGCAAAATTGCTTCTTGTAGGAGATGACCGGCAGTTAAGTTCTGTGGCCCGCGGGGGTGCTTTTGGACATTTAGCCGAACGGTACGGCGCCGTTGAGCTGAGTGAGGTGCGGCGTCAAACCATTGATTGGCAAAAGGCCGTGTCTGAACATCTCTCTCAAGGAGACGTCAAACAGGCTGTTCATCTTCTTCAAGCACATAAGGCCATTCAGTGGGAACCTACAAAAGAAGAAGCCCTCACGGATCTCTTAAAAGCTTGGGAGACAGAAAGTCTAGGTCTAACTCATCCTCAAGCCCCACGGCTCATCCTTGCCCAACGGAACGTTGATGTGGATGCGCTCAATCAAGGAGCGCGAGATATTCTAAAGGCACAAGGGAAATTGGGAGATCTTGAGGTTACATGTATGACCCAACGCGGCCTTATGAGTTTTTCAGAAGGGGACCGAATTCAATTCACGAAGACGGATAGGGGTCAAGGATTGATGAATGGCCATTTTGGGATAATTCAGAAAATTAATGCCAAGACAAAAAATCTCACCATTCTTCTCGATAACGGCCAAGAAAAAACCGTTGACCCTAAGGCTTATGAAGGGCTCCGTCATGGCTATGCCTCAACCGTCTACAAAGCGCAAGGATCCACCCTCGATCATGTTTATGTGCTTCATAGCAATGCTATTACTCAACAGGTCAATTATGTCGCCCTTACGCGTCAAACAAAATCCCTCTCTCTTCATGTCTCACGTGAGGAAACGCTATCCCATGCATCTCTCATTCGTCAAATGGGTAGAAATGAGGAAAATAAAATCAGCCTTGCTTTTGATATACAAAAAGAGAGTGGAGTTCGTCATCAAGCATTGCGCCATCAAGACCTGCGCCACTTTAAGTCGACAGAAACACAGACTTTTGTTACCTCTTTGAAACAAGGCGCTGAGAAGGCCCTCACAAAGATAAAGGACCTCTTTCATAAAAACGAGGATTTCTATCGGTTTGAGCGGCCCAAAGATAATTCTCACCAAGAGGTTTCTTTGACGTCAACTAAAGTATCGCCGTCCTCACCCCTACCTCCTGCCCAAACACAGGAACACCCCGTCCTTTCTGAAGAGCTCAAACGCACCATGCTGGGGGATGAGTTTTACAATCGCATCTACCATCCAAAGCAAAAGACGGGCGAGGCTCCAACTCCGGTGATATCAGAGGACTTTAAAAAGACCATGCTAGGAGAGGACTTTTACAACAAAGTCCATCGTCCAAAATCAAAGACGGGGGAAGCTCAGGTCATTTCCGAAGAACTGAAAAAAACCATGCTGGGAGAGGACTTTTATCATCGTGTTCATGGAACAAAACCGGATGTAAAGACACCGAAAGCAGAAAAGCTTTCTTCCTTACAAACGCGCCCTGGGGCGGAGAGTTCACACACGCATACCCAAGAAGAAGAACAGAAAATCACACGTTCGCATAAGCCACCTTCTCCGAGGAGGAAGAGATAGGGGCAGTGTATATTGGTACATCGGTCAATGGGCGCGCTGGCTAAAGTTAGGGCTTTCGATGTTGAATCAGTTTGCGCATTGTGTGTATTCCTTCCTGCCATGCTTCTTCGTGTTGGAAGCAGGACGCTTCAGGCATCCATCGCCCATTTTTAGTGGGTCCTTACTTGTGAGTTAGAAACGAAACATGAAATCTGCTCCTGGCTGCCGATCTAGCGCTGTCTTGCCGTAAGGATAATTGAAAGCGTGTCTCATTTTGGATTTTCCCCATTTCTTCAACAAATCCTCTTCACCCAACTGCTCCCAAGAACTAGTCGTCAAATAATCGTACCAACAAAGCTTATCCCATCCCCCCCAAGTCCAAAACAACCCAACGGGAGCCGCTGAGGAGCTCCAATTTGCCATTATCGGTTGAAAATGGGCTGCATTCCCTGCCAGATTTTCTCTAATTAAAAACTGCGGCACTATCCATATCTCAAGTTTTTCCGTATTTTCTAGTGTTATCCCTTTACGGTACCCGCTTGAAATGTTTACATACTGTCCTGTATCTCCACAACGAGATAAATCAAACGTTCCTTCTAACGGATTGACAAAGTCTCTGATGCGGAACTCTGCCCTTCCCGTATCACTATTACGGTCTGGCTGGTAAATTAATCTTCCCATTAAAAATCTTATATAAACGTCCTCATAGCCACGGGCGATTTCTGGAATGACGATGTCACGTGCAAGAGGTCTGTCTACAGCTCCTGAAGAGGCCACTGGGACAGGAATTTGTGCCGTATCATTGCCGTTCACAACAGGACGCCTCTCAGCAGCTGGAGAGACTGCTTGTGTGAGAGCCGTATTCGTACCACGGGTATTAGGTGTAGAATTAAGATCTCTGGGGTTTGAGTCAGCAAGAACAGAACGTTGCCCCCCTACTCTTAATCTCTCTCCGAGAAGTGAGGCTCGACGCAAAAGATCTGCATCATCCTGCTGATTTTTTTTCTCTTGACGAGCTCTTTCGCGATCTAAAAGCATGTTATTTTCTTGTACTTGTTCCCTTAGACTAGCGCGGAGGCGCGCCACTTCTTGAAGCAACTCTTCGGGGGCAGCCTCAGAAAGTGTAACTGCAGAGGAAGAAGCAAGTCTGGCTTTCTTCCAGTTCTCGATCTCATTTTTTAAAGTATGGTTAGGAAGCAGCATGTTTGTATTCAAAGATGTCCTTGTAGTAGGATCGTTGCCAACAGAATTAATCCATCTGGTAATACTCTCTCTTTCATATGTATCACCATTTGGTGTCTTAACTGGATCACACATAATACTACATGAAATAGGGCACAAAAATGCCTGTGGTATATCATCCTCCTTTAATTCTTTACTTACCAGCGATTGTCTTAAAGTTGAAGATCGGCTGTCATCTGCATCATCGTCTAATGATGCATTATCGCGTTTGGGGGGACACCATCCGGGGGAAGGGCACACGGCCGCTAAAATAAGGACGAGCGCCGTAAACCTTGTGTATGGGCTCCTCTTGTCTATAGAAGAAGACTGCTGCTTTACGCCAGAAGAAAGCCGCAATTCTAGGGTAGGCAAAAAATGTTCTCTTGAATTTTTTAGACTCTGCTTCATACAAACACCTCTATTGATAATAAATAATGATTACTTTCTAGATTTATATAATTATTTTTTCCTGATGTCGATAGAGACATTAAAAAAGCAGCAACTTCCACTCACAACCTCACCGCTGATGCTCTGTCTCTCACCCCCTTTCCCCCAACAACGTCGGATTCTCCTCCAACCGATGTTTGTAGAGTGGATGTTTATGTGAAATAATCCGTGTCAGAAGAAGGGGCTTTTGGCCGCGGAGGAAGCAGAGCATTTTTGATTGAGAGAGTTCTTGAATTTCGGACGCTGTCATGAGTTTTTCTTTTGTTTGGCTGACGAATTCGGATCCTGCTCCTTTCAGAAAGTCTGCATATTCTCGTGTGGCATTGCTGCGGGTAACGACTGTTTTGTCTCCCATGAGGAATGAGACCCACGTGGCGGTTGTCATATCTGTACGGCCCAGATTAAAGACGCGCACTGTTGCGGAGGATCCAAAGATCACATCCGCTTCTTTCCCCCACACGGATTCAATGGAGGACTTATCTTGTGCGACCATGAAGGCTTCGATGCCGGCGCCGGCTGCAACGGTCACGATGTTAATCAATTGGCGCATGGCCCCCAGGCGTGGAAATTCGTCCAAGACAAGGAAGAGACCTTTATCACCATGCTCATGGAATAAAACCGGATTTAAAAACACCAAAGGCAGAGGAGTTGTCTTCTTCACAAACGCGCCCTGGGGCGGAGAGTCCAGACGCCCATGCTCACGAAGAAGAACAAAAACTCACGCGTTCTTACAAGCCGCCTTCTCCGGGGAGGAGGAGATAGGGGTAGCGTTTAGACAAAAATAATACCAATCCTGCACTCTAACGCAAACTGTCCCATATCGTTAGAATCCTCACACCGGGCGCTTACAGAGCTCTACTACCTTGTTTCGCTTTTCCGGGGTACAACCCCTCTAATGTACTGTCAAATAGTCTTCTTCAGGGTCTTCTGTTATCATTTCGTGCTTGCTCTCTAGTCAGGTATTTCATTGTGTTATATCCAAGATAAGCGACTAGGGTTAATGCGAGCACGTTTCTGCTAACTTTGAGGGCTGTGTTTATTTGGAGGTCTAAATTCAACCGCTTGCTCTCTTCATTTAGTGTCGCGAGATGGCTGTGCAAAGTCATGCAGCTCTTACAGCTGGTGGTCGGTATTTCAGCCTCGCCATTCCAACAATAGCCCTCCTTACAGGCCCGGGCGGGCTCGACAATTGTTTTTCCGTCTTCGCTTTTGGTTTCCGGGACGCTATCCTTGCAAGTCTGTTTCGGCAGGGTGTCTCGGAGCTTTTTCCACATTTCTAACCTCGTGGACGTTGCGTCTTCGTCGGCACTCATGGCTTTGGTCACTACTGAGGTGACAATGGGTTCAACATCGCTTAGGGCCAGTTCGGCGGCAACCAGTGGTTGTTGCGTTTCTCGGCCCGTTTTTGCTGCTTGTGCCCCTGGCCTATGCCACACATCGGCCTCGCTCAGCGGGACCACTATTACCTTCCCGCTCTTCCAGTCGTGTTTTGTTCCCTTTGCCTCTTCAGTGCTTGCTGGGCGTGCCTCCCGGAGCTTTCGATAGGCTCTCGTTGCTGGGCTTTCTTTCCTCGTTGCGCTCGGCGTTTGGGGTGCCTCTGGTTCTGAGCTCGGCAGTCGTTTGGGCCCGGCGCTCGCGTTATATGTTGCTCCTGTCGTCGTCAACGCAATAAGGCCAAGAGCTAGAATCAATGGCCGAAGCAATTTCTTACGCATATGATATTTCCGTTTCTTATGTTACTAACCCTCTCAGATTCAGATGAAGGGGGGCAGTTTGTTACACGAACCAGTAACTTCGAATAGATGGTCAATGGTTGACTCCTGAAGTTCCCGACTCGGCTTTGATTTTCATAATTGTTCATTAGCTTTGATAAAAGAATATAAAATTTGAAATAAATGTAAAGCAATATTTTTAACACAGCAGTATTTTAGTAGTTTTTTTGCCGCATTTAAGCAAGACAGTAGCCCGCTCACAAATTCAATGATAATGATGATGTGCTTACTTTCTCACCCCCTTCCCCCCAACAACGTCGGATTAGTCTCCAACCGATGTTTGTAGAAAGGATGCTTATGAGAAATAATCCGCGTCAACAAAAGGGGCTTTTGTCCGCGGAGAAAACAGAGCATTTTGGACTGAGAGAGTTCTTGAATTTCAGACGCTGTCATGAGTTTTTCCTTCATTTGGCTGACGGATTCAGAGCCTGCTCCTTTCAGAAAGTCCCCATATTCTCGTGTGGCATTGCTGCGGGTCACGACTGTTTTATCCCCCATGAGGGAAGAGACCCATTCGGCAGTCGTCCTATCCGTTCGGCCTAAGTTAAACACGCGAACTGTTGCGGAGGATCCGAAGATCACATCCGCTTCTTTGCCCCACACGGATTCAATGGAGGACTTATCTTGCGCGACCATAAAGGCTTCGATGCCAGCGCCGGCTGCAACCGTTACGATGTTAATCAACTGGCGCATGGCGCCAAGACGTGGAAATTCATCCAGGACGAGGAGGATCTTTTCTTTGGGATTTTTGTACCCTGATTGGCGAATGACTGTTCCTAAGACAATGTTTGTAAAGAGCCGTAAGAACCCTGACATGGCATCAATCATATCCAGAGGAATCACGCAGAAGACGTCTATTTTATTTTCGAGGAGGTCTTCAAAAGAGAACCACTTGAAGGGGCTCTTAGTTAAAGAATCATTGTGGGCGGTAAGGAACGCTTTGTTTTTCTCAAAGCCAATCCAGGAGAGATTGCGTTTGAGGGTCGTGAGGAAAGACCCCCTTTCTTCCTCTCCTGCCTCAAGCAAGATATGCGCCATTTTTGCAGGGCGCCCAGACAGGAAGTCTGGTTGGCGTTCCCATTGTTTGAGTCTGTTGATGAACCCTGGACCACACACAAAATCATACAGGGTGTTTAGGGTGAAAGCCTCTTTGGGAAGGGAATAAGGGCTTTCGATTGCAGGATAACTTCCCACGAGGGAGGTGTTGGGACAAAGATAAACAAAGAGAGCCCTAAACCACAGAGACAGAAAAGAATCAGGGGTTTTAGGGCTCTCAATGGTTTAAGCCTTCTTTATGGTCCCATCAGGCGTTGTCAGCTCAGAGAGATTGAAGGGAGCGTCTTTAAGGGGAATCTCCCCCCACACGGGCGCTGATAACACCTGACCATCGTCTGTAAAGTGCATTGGTTGAAGACGAATTTCTGGAAACGCAACAAAAGAAAGCTCGTACCAACGTACATGGTCTCTTTCCTTGATGAGTCCACAGAGACTCATGAGGGCCAGAAGAGACGAGCAAATATTTTCTGCATCTCTGGCAAGACCTCGTTGGTCCCAATCCGGATGGCTTAAGAGGATATGCATGGATTCCTCAATGGGCAGAAGATCCAAAGTAACTACGTTACTTCTGATCTCTACCTCAAAAGAAAGTGGCTTTTCTCTTAGTTTGAGATACCGCATCTTAATCGGCTCAGCAGGTGTGAGAATATAGGGTGTTAGAATCATCTTCACACACTCCCTAGCTGATAGCGCAGGGCTTTCAGTTGTTCCTTGAATTTATCCTCAATGGTTAAGAGGAAAGTGATAAAATCTTGGACTTCTTCATGATCAAACATGAAGCTTGACTGTTGAGCCATCAAAACAGACATCCCGTTCTTTGTCTCATCAGAATTCCAGACGAAGCTTAGACCTGGGGCATCAAATCTAAGAATTTGTTTTTCTTTTGATTTCAATCGAGCAGAAGAAAAGCGGTTGATCGCATGAGCCATCTCCAAGAGATCATCAAACGCAGGGAAGTCCAGAGAAAGCGTCGCGTCCTTTTGGTTAAACACAAAGGTTGTAAACACTTTTTTCAAGTCATGCGCCCAGAGATGGCAGGTATAGCTCTTTGATTCAACAGACAGCGGCTTCTCTAAGCCCTGCTGATGTGCAAAGAGTTTCTGGCTCACCGTGTGATAGGGAGGACACTCCCTTGCAGCCTCTTTTTCCTGATAGGAATTATATTTAGCAATCTGAATCAACGTGGTTAGGTACGGCTGTAAGACCTGTTGGAACGCTAAGGGGGAGAGGATATTTGCTCCCTTATCGTAAAGAATGGAAGTCAGAAAGCACATAAAATCTCTCAGAGGGGCTATGAACAAAGGATTAGTCACAGGACAAGGATCTGCCCCCAGTTTTGATTTGAAGGCATTCTCTACTTCGTCCATGCGCTCATAGAAATCATGAGAAGACATCTGTCTTTGACTCAACGGCCCCCCAAACCTCAAAGGGTCGAACTCCTCCGAGGGGAGAGAGCCAAGATCAAACTTCTTAAAAAGATGAATGACCGTGTCTGCTGGAGCATAACAGCGACTTTTAACAAAGCTCAGGAAGACGTCTGTCAACACGGTCATGGTCTCCAGATGGAGAAAGGAGCGTGACAAAAGAGGTGAGGCCGCAGAAACCAGAAGAAAAGTCATCTCCCCCTCTGACAAGCGCTCCCCCAGGTCATGCTTTTGAGCAATGAACCGGATGTCTTTTTCAGTCCCCTCATTGATAAGTCCTAAGGACTGATCAAAGGTTTGAAGCCCAAGATCCAGCAGATACCTCAAGGAATGAGAGAACGATTTAACGTTTTGAGAAAGAAGTGGCAAAGAGTTGATACGATTTTTAAGATCTGTATCGATACGGATGGCAGTTAACATGGGATCCCCCTATATGTATGTTGTGAATCATGTATTCGTTATACACACATACAGTATACACACTTTTCTAAGAATTGCAAGTTTTTGAGGAAAAAATATTTTTATCATGAGGAAACAATGGGTTGTAAAATCTTTTCATCTTCTTTAGGACGAATAGGCTCAATGATGAATGAGAAAAAAGCAGGATGCCCGTCTCGTTTTTGAATGAATTTTTTCAAAAATGAAATTTTTGCTGAAAACTTTCTGAAAAATAACTGCTTGCAATTTATCTAAAATTTTATATTGTTTTACTAAATTTTAACAAATAAGTAGATTATAGGAAAAAGAACATGCAAAAAAAGTTGTTCCAGACATTCAAAAAATCACTTTTTATCAGTTGTGTTTTTCTGTGTGTCACAAACTTACAAACATTTTCCGGCCTCTTAGATAAAGATGAAGTGAGAGAAGAAAATCATTGCGTAGTGCGAGTATGGCCTCACGCAACGCGTATGCACGGACTAACACGATACCCAGGTCACTGCTCCTTAGAACTTTTTGAAGGTGGAGAAAGTACGGATTACCTTAGTTTGTGGCCTGCTACTCCATATGGATTCAAAACCGGGTGGTGGGAAAAAAAGAAACCAAGATGGCAAACTCTAAAGGGAGACGATATTTATTACGATGACAAAAGCTATAACACAGAGACCGAATTAGAAGAATACTCAGAAGTTCGACTATATAGCTTGCATCCTGAAAGACTGCGCTACGAAATACGCGAAGCTAAAGCTGATCCAGATATAAAATATGGAGTTCTGCAGTATAATAACACTTACCACTGTGCAAGCATTGCTCATAGAGTATTACTCAAGTGCGACATAGATGAACTCTGGCCAGCACTGGGAGGCTTTGATGCTGCTGCCCAAACTCTGTGGGCTGCAGTTTCGGGCATTCCGAGAGCCGCAGTAGCAGTTGCCCTAGATGCTGTGCGCACTCCTGGTTTGTTGAGCAAGTCTATCAGAGAAGGACGCAATGCTATGGCAATGGATAACTTAACTAGAGCAACCAACATACAATTTTCATACACTGAGAGAATCCATGATGGAGAACTTATGCCCCGCCTAGTAACGCCACAAACTGTCGAAACCCTTTCAACAAAGGCTAGAGAACTGGAAATTAAAAAATTTCGAAGGACAAGGAAGTGGCAATAATGAAGCAGAGTATAACACCCCATGGAGAAAATCTCGTTACTACATGGCATAACCACTATGTTCAAGTGTCGCAGTGTCGCACTCCTGTCGCACGCCTTATGCGACATTTTTTATTCCATAAAGATGAGGAGTTCTGCGGTATGTAGAGCTCTTTTTAAAAAGTGTCGCAGTGTCGCATCGATTTACTCACATAAATAAAATTAGAATTTTTATGCTGCGTATTCCGATGAAGACATTTGTGGTGCTGATAAATATATATTTATAAAATACCCATAGTAAAATAAGAATAACATATACATTATTATATAGTATTATATATAAATTACTTATTTATAACAATCTATTATTATCTATATGTTTCTATCTCATTCTTCCTCTATGGAAATATCTCCTTATAAGAAGAATGGATTCCCTCATTCTCACTTATGTATAAAACGCGCGCGACAGTGCGACACTTTGGGTGGAAGGCTCTGAAAGAGGCACAAACACTGGACTTTTCTTGTCTCAACCTGTCGCAAAAAATATGCGACACCAAGTGCGACATGCGACACTTTGTGCGACAGAGAGGTCACAAAGAAGACCCTATTTGACTGGTGTCCTCTCTGCTCTCCCCCGGTGTCATCCCTGCGAAAGCAGGGATCCAGGGGACCAAGGTACGAATGCTTGTCTGGATCCCCGATGAAGAAATTCTAATGTTTTCCTACGGAAAACAAAGAATTCCTAGCTCGGGGATGACAAGGGTTAAATCGGTACTTTCAAGTTCATTGGGCATCTACCTGTTTGAAACCCTTACAAAAATGAATATGGGCAATCAGAAAATTTGACTTCTTTTAAAGATCATATAAACTGATAAATATAAGATCAAAGAGGTGTGCTTATAAAAAAGAAGCTCTCTCAAAGAAGGGCGCCAGGCATGACGCAACCTCCATATCCTGCAAATGCTTACCCATCAAATTCCAATCCTGCGCCCATTGACCCTATAGTCCTTGAGCCAGAGCCGCCGTATCCTTGTGACACTCAAGATACCGCAACACCTGAGAACCCTTATAAACTGGAGGACACGGTTTTATGGAAGCGGCATGAAACCTCCTTCCAGCCTGGTTTTCTAATCCAGCACAAGGATGTGATTCTCTATGATATCTTGAACCGTATCAAAGCGTTTCTTCTTTATCCGCCCATAGCAGATGCGATCGCTTGTGTCTCTGTACGGAAAAACGGCATAAGGTGATTTTGTCTCTCAACACTCATTCCTACAATAAGATTGAAATGAAGAAGAAGAATGCCTCTCTCTTGCTCGCAAGGTTTTTCCTTAATATTCCAGAAGATCATTTCTTCAGGAAAATTTCTGGAGACCTCTATCCGCTGTGGCTGATTCAAGAGGGTTTTCAAAAAAGCGAGACAGTGCGTCATTTTAAACGCGTCGACCAGCTTGTGTGGACGCTTCTGTGCCTCGCTCGAACGTGGGAAGTGTCACCCCTTCGGTCTTTCCAAGCCAGTGTTGAAAAGGCGCTTGAGATCATTTTGGGGAAAGGCCCTCTCAAAACGCAACAGAGGAAACAAGAACAGAAGGACTCCTCTGGAGGAGAAAAGGCTTACCGTGAAACCTTCAAAGTCTATAAATCCCTTTGTCCTTTTATTGCCGCCTTTAATATGATGAAAGAAAATGGACCGGAAACGCCGGAGGACGATCGGGAGGACGACCCGTGGGAAGATCCCCACACAATTGAACACTTTTTAAAAGTCGCCCACTTCTTTAGAAAAATGATGTTACGGGTTACAACGCCCAATGTAAAAGGCCAGTCCTTGTTCTCAGAAGAAACCCTTTTCTCGCTTCCTCCTTGGATTCATAGTGATGATATTGACATTCCGTTTCATCCGTTTGAGGACAAACTCCAGGAAATAAGGGATATGTTCTCCCAGGCTTCACCGCAAAGACACCCTCTTTAGGCTTTCATGAGGGTCAACCTTCGCAAAATGTTTGCGACGGTATGATCTCATTTATTCTCATTACTTCTCACTATCTATACAGATCAATGTAAAACAACATTGCCTTAGAAATTTTTTTGAGAAACTTCAATTTCTATTATATTCGTGTATTCTTTTTATATAGTTAACGCAGTATAACGCGTTTTCTCTCATCTTAGGGTGAGTTTTTTACAATCAAACAAGGGAAAGACCATGAAAGACGACATCACACAGAATCGCCTCTTAAATCGTAAAGAAGCGGCCACTTTTTTAGGCGTGTCGGAAATGACGCTCGCCATTTGGAAATCTACCAATCGCTATCAAGTCCCGTGCGTAAAAGTCGGGAGACTGGCTAAATATCGCTATAGCGATCTCCTTCAATTTGTTGAAAGACGGACCGTGAACCAAGCCCCTGAGAGAGACAAACATGAATAATGCTTTCACCTTTATAACTCCCCCACAAGCCTGCGGAATCCATGAAGGAGCCTTTCTGCAGGCGATGGCCTGCAAGGGGATTCGTTTGAGGGATAAATTGATCCCGGATGGCAAAATTCATCGGTTCGCCACCGAAGGGAAAGGAAACAAGGACTGTTGGTATGGGTTTTATGGCCTGGCGGGGACCTTTGGGGATTGGAGCCGGGGCATTCATGAAACCTGGAGCCTCAAGCAAGATCTCCTCCACTCTCCAAAAGACGCGGCACTCCTTCACACTCAGATGATCCACGCCCAACAGAAAGCACAGGAGGAAAGGCTCAAAAAGCAGGAGGAGGTTGCCCTCCATGCTTTGTCTCTGTGGGATAGATTTGCTGAAGAGGGAAGCTCTCCCTATTTGACCCAAAAACACGTAGAGGCTTTGAGTGTTCGCTTTGAGGGGGAGAAAGTTGTTGTACCCTTAAGGGACACAAGCGGCAAGCTCTGGAGTCTTCAATGGATTGAGCCAGACGGGACAAAGCGGTTTCTGACCACAGGGCGTAAGAAGGGATGTTTTCATCACCTTGGGGATCTTGAGGAGGGAAAACCGATTTATGTGACAGAAGGCTACGCCACAGGGGCAAGTGTTTATAGGGCAACCCATCAACCGACGGTCGTTGCGTTTGACGCAGGCAATCTTGAATCTGTCATTGAGGAGTTGAAAAAAGCCTATCCCCAAAGTCCCCTTATCATTGCAGGGGATGATGACGTTTGGAAAGACACAAATCCTGGTCGAGAAAAGGCCCGTGAGGCCGCACAAAAGTATGGGTGTTCTGTGGTGTTCCCAACGTTTAAAGAGACAAGCAGAAAGCCCACGGATTTCAATGATCTCCATGTGTTAGAAGGAGTTGAAGAAGTGAAAGCACAGCTTGCGCAAGCTCAGCTTTCTTCTCCTAAAGATGAACAAGATGTTGATCCTCTGACTCCTGATACCAGTTCCCTGATGCCCGTCCTTCTCTTTACGCTGGAGATGATCCCAGAACCCTTCCGGAATTGGATCAAGGATATCGCCCATCGCCGTCAATGTCCTTTGGATTTTGTTGCTATTCCGGCCATTCTCATGATAGCAAGCCTCATCGGGGCACGGTGTGCAATTAAGCCCAATGCGAAAGACGATTGGACGGTTGTGCCCAATCTCTGGGGCGGCATTTTAGGAGATCCAGGAACCCTCAAAAGCCCTGTGTGTTCGGATGTTCTTTTTCCTTTTGGGCCTTTAGAGCTAGAAGCCAAAGAAAACTATTTTGAACAAAAAAACACCTATGAGGCCGAAAAAGTCGCTTTTGGGGAGGAAAGGAAAACTCTAGAAAACAAGATAAAGGTTATTGTTGAACAAAAAGGAGACGCTCTCTTTCAATCTGACACATCCGACCTCACTGTCCTTAAAGAAAAGTTGGCAGCTCTCTTGAAGAAGACGCCTCCTGAACCGGTCCTCAAACGCTACAAGGTCAGTGACACAACGGTCGAAAAAATGCACGAGATTCTCTCTCAAAACCCAGGCGGCGTGCTTGTTTTCCGAGATGAACTGATGGGATTCCTTGAGTCTTGGGAAAAGAAAGGGCATGAATCGGATCGCAGCTTTTACCTGGAGGCGTGGAATGGCGATAAATCCTACACCATCGACCGCATTGGGCGCGGCATGGTGCACGCTCCAAATATCTGCGTCTCTCTTTTAGGCACCACCCAGCCCGATAAAATAGCGTCCTACCTGAAACGCGCGCTCAAAGATCTGGATAACGATGGGCTCCTTCAACGGTTCCAGTTGCTTGTGTACCCTGACAAAAAACCCTGGACTTTGGTTGATGAGCGCCCCTGTCCCATTGCAAGAGGGCGGGTGCTTCATATTTGTAAAACAATCGCTTCCCTAAAATTTACAGACGTTGGCGCACAAGAAGAAGAGTCCAGTTACGAAGGACAGTATATCATTCCTTTTTTTCGGTTTTCTCCTGAGGCTCAAACGTTTTTCCATGAGTGGCTTACAAAACTCCAGCAAAAGCTTGAAACACCAGACCACCCGCTCATCCTCCAACACCTCTCAAAATACAGAAGCTTGATGCCGTCCTTGGCCCTCATCTTTCATCTCATTCGAGTGGCGGATAAAACGGGAGCGGGAGACGTCTCCCTTGAGGCCACCAAACACGCCTCATCTTGGTGCGCCTACCTCGAATCGCACGCTCGCCGCATCTACGGCATGGGCATTGAGGCAACGCTCCCTAAAGCCGATGAGCTTCTGGCATGGATGCGCAAATACCCAAGCAGTCCAGACAAACCACTCAAACGACGCTTTATCCTCCGCCACTCAAAATTTAGAAGCCTTAAAGATCTTCTCCCCCTCCTCACTGACCTTGTCGAGATGGGCTATATTGTGGAAAATTCGCAAGGGGGCTTTTGGGTGGTGGGGTGAGAGATGGTGTATCCCAATAAATGCGCAGATCTAAAATTCCCTATCTCCGCGGCAAGCCGACGGAGTATTATGGGAATTTTTCCTTCGGACCGGCCTGCTTTAAAAAAAAATCTCAGCAAAGCTGCGGAGAATTGAACCAGAGAGAGATTAAACTTCAGAATGCCAGTGTTACGAGGTATATGCGAGCGCGACTTATGCAGGATTGCCAAGGGCAATCCTGCTGTTCTTTTCGGCCACGGGCATTAGTGCCAATCCCTCGTGGCTGGGTAATCTACTCTTTCGTATATTCGTGCCGTTTCAACTAGGTTCACGACGTCTCGTGGCATCACGAGTCGTGGGTCTAGCTCATCTGCATGTTTCCGATCGATATTCCACGTTATGGCTTCTTCAGCTCGCGCGGTGTTATCGGCGCGTACGGTTAGACGGTTCCGGGCCCAAGATAACCTTGCACTATTTATTTTTACACGAATGATCAATCTGCATTTTCATCCGCCATGAATCCTATAGCAACACCAACTGCAGCAGCAGCAGCTAACCCTTTCAGTTCACCAATCAACCGCCTCCTAGCCTGTCTTTCTTCATACGGAACTATCTCCCGGTCTGGATCAAATTCCGGAAGCTCCCTCTGATTGAGAACTGGAAGAGCTCTGCGAAGGTGAGTTTCCGCAAGTAGCCTGCAGTCTGCACACCAAGAATGATTATAGTATTTTGGGTATACGTAGTCAGTATAATGCTTAATTCGAGAGACAATGGTTTCGCTTTCATCGTCTAATGTATGGAACTTTATGATATCTCTGTGTACTTTCATGTGTTCGCGGTCGTGTTGTCCTATACGTTGTCCTAGGCCGCCTGCATGTCTGTCCGTTCCTGCTTTGGCCTTACATTCGTTTATTGTTCTAGCTATACGTTCGTTGTTGTCTTCCCCGTGTAGTCTTCTCAGGACATAGATTCCCGTGGCTTCGTCTATGGGTGCGTAGCATCTACTTGGTTGGAAGATCATTGTCAGAGACAAAAAACTTGGGATTGCTATTCTAACTGTTGTTCGGATAAAATTTTTATGCATGGGGAGCTCTCCTTTTTTTGTTTCTTTTTATCGAGCAATTTTTACTCAACTCTGATCTTCTACCTCCACCCAGTACGTGTCAAGTTCCAGAAACAGTTCCAGAATTAAGTGTTTCTGGGGCACCTCAAAAATTCTTTTTTTCTCTCTCAAAATGTTTTAAAATCAATGTCAACCAAGTCCCAAAACTCCCCAAAATATTTTTTCAGTATGGAATACGTCTATTGTAAACATTACAGAGGTAAAATCCTCTCTCATGAGAGATATCGATGTTAAAGACATTGAGAAAAGGCCAAAAAATTAGCCGTTAAAATGAAAGAGGGGTTATATTGCGCGGAAAACACTTCTATTTTAAGTTTAATGATCTATCAAATTTAGCCTTTGCATATTCTATTGCCTTATGAAGTTTTTTCTCAAAAACCTCAGGGGCGGGAAGCTCTGTCATAAACTCAGCCACATGAATACCGTTTTGAGCCAGCTCAAGGAGTTCCACTTGCTCTTGGTTCTTATCCGAACAGAGAATAATTCCTAATGGATTCTCTTCTCCTATTTTCTTTTCGTGTTTATCAAGCCATCTTAAGTAGAGCTCCATTTGTCCCTTGTCAGCAGCCTTAAACCGCCCCATTTTAAGTTCGATTGCTATAAGTCGTCGCAAGGCCCTGTTGTAGAATAAGAGGTCTATGTAGTGATCTTCCTCCCCAATGGTGATTCTTTTTTGACGAGAAATAAAACTAAAGTCTGACCCAAGCTCCAAAATGAATTTTTCGATTTCTCTTAAGATGGAGCTCTCAAGATCTTTTTCGCTGTAAACTTCTGTTAAGTCTAGAAAGTCTAGCAAATAAGGATCTTTTAATATGAGATTAGGTGTCAGAAGATCCTCTTTCCGAAGGGCCTCAATTTCTAAGCGAATCACTTCCTCAGGTTTTTTTGCAATAGCTGTTCTTTCGTAAAGCATCCCATCTATTTTTTCTCGGAGTTTTCTAACACTCCACCTTTCTACTCTGCACATCTCTGCATAGAAATTGCGCTTCAAATCTGGTTTTAAAGGAATTAATTCAACAAAATGACTCCAACTTAAGTGCCGAGATAGTGTTGCAACAACTGTAATATCTTGAAATGACCTATAAAAATTAATCATTCTTGTGAGGGAAGACCTCGTAAAGCCTCTTCCGTATTCCTGAGATAATTGGTGCGACACTGTCGCAACAATCTTGTCCCCATAATCTGCTCGTTTGTTCTTGAGAATTTCTTCTTCTGTACGCTCTCCGATTTTCCAGTTCAAAAGGATTAATTCAGAATTGGATGAGTAAATAATCCGATTTTTAGTGCTCTCAATTAATCTTTTTAAATCAACTATGAGTGAGTTGCTGATGATAAAATCATCGGGCTTTTTTGTTTCTAAGGGGTTGTTTTTATTCAAGTCATTCATTTTTCATACACTTTTAAAAGAGGAGCTAAAAATAAGTTTTGTGCCCTCATTATTTAATTTCTATGAAGTCGGCTTGGCTGTCAATTTGAATGAGAGCTTCTCAAGCTTATTCCCAAATACCTGCGTTGCTTGTTTTAAAGGCTCATCAGCTAAATGGGCATATCTTTGGGTGGTGGAGGCTTGCGTATGACCCAGCAACTTTCCTACGATGCTCAAGCTTAACCCGCTGGAGACTAAATGAGACGCATGAGTGTGTCTGAGGTCATGGATACGAACATTTGAGAGCCCCGCTTTTTTTGTGATGCTGTCCCAAGATTTTTTGATTTCTTGAAGAGGTTTTCCCGGGATCCTTCCAGGAAAAAGAAAAGGAGACGTGGCCTCACTTTTCATAGCCTTTAACATATCAATAGTTTGAGCCGACAGAGGAACATGGGCCATCTGTTTTTGTTTTGTTGTATGAGCGGGTTTGGTCCATATCTCTCGTTCCAGATCAAATTGATCCCAGGTGGCATGGAGGACTTCACTCCGTCTAGACCCCGTTAAAAGAAGAAGCCGCAGAGCATTGGCAATACTTTGATCGGTATGGGTGTCTAATGCTTCCCATAATCGTTGCATTTCTTCATTATTTAACCATCGATGACGTTTATATTCCTGATATTTCTCAACGCCATTCACGGGATTATCTGCCCTCCAGCCCCATCCAATGGCAAGGTTAAACATCTTGCTTAAAAGGGCTCGGATTCTGTTGGCTTTATAGGGTGTCTCTTTAAGACTTGCATGAAGTTTTTGAAGGTCAAGGGCAGAAACAGCCGTTACATCAGTTGAACCAAATTTTTTGTAAATGATATCTCGTAGAAAAGTCTCGTCTTCCTTGCAGCCTTTGCTTTTCTTTTTCACTTTGGCATGGGATTTGAGGTACTCTTCTCCCAAGTCATAGACCGTATGTTGTTCTGACGAGAGAAGCTTAATAGAGGGATCAGTGCCAAGAGAAACGCTCAAAGCCAGTTGATTTGCTTTTTCCCGTGCGGCTTCTGTTGTGATGGAGCCATGGACGCCTATTTTCACTTTATGTGTTTCATTTTTTTGATTGCGGTATTGAAGAAAATACGTCTTACGCCCCGTTGGGTAAACCCGCACACAAAACCCTGTGACTTCTGTATCCCAGATAACAATTCGTTTTGTTGAATCTGGCTCGAGAGCTTCAATCATTCTCTTGGTGAATTTGTATTTCTGTGGACTTTTTTGAGCAGACATAAACCCCCTCCTTTTTTCGATGACCGACTGAGTATTTATCAGTGGTATTCTTGTTTATTCTAACTCGAAAGGTAACAGAGCTCATTTTGAAGCGCAACACAAAAAGGGGAGCATATGGGGAGCAATAGAACGAGAATTAGGGATATATATAGATATACAGAGATACGCTAAGACCGCCAAAACATTAATGAAACGCTATGTTTGCATAACTTGAGATAATGAGAGATATATGTAGCTGTTCTAATTTGTAATCAGTAGGTCGGGAGTTCGAATCCCCCATCCGGCACCAGTTTTTATAAGGGATTTTTTCTCTTTGTCAATTCTCTCAAAATACTCCGGAAGCGCATCGGGAGCAGATGGAAAAAATTCGCGTGTTTAAAGTCAAATGGTCTGATTTGGTAATTTAGCTGCACAGCCTTAATTAACACCCCCACATAGCGCCCGCAACAGCAATTCCCGTTCAAACAAAGAAGAGAGTAAAAACAAATAGATAGTAAAATATTTTTCGCACTGATTTTGTAAAACAGCTGCCATTGTTGTCTTGACGTAGGCACTTATAGGATTATTATAGAAGCTAAAGGAGCACGAACGTGATGAGAACCATTAAAAGTGATGTTATTGCTGGGTTTAACGTTTTTCTTTTAGCCCTGCCCCTCTGCTTAGGTATCGCAATTGCAAGTAAATTTCCTCCGCTTGCAGGAATCTTGACGGCCATCGTTGGGGGGATTCTTGCTTCTTTGCTAGGAGGAGCTCAGCTCTCAATTAAAGGTCCTGCTGCGGGGTTAATTGTCATCGTTTTTGGGGCTGTTCAGCAGCTTGGCGAAGGAGATCTTTTTTTAGGTTATAAGTATGCTCTCGCGGTAGGTGTTGTTGCAGCCTTGATTCAAATTCTCATCGCCATTACGAAAAAAGCCATTATTGCTGAAATCATGCCTCCCTTTGTTATTCATGGGATGTTGGCTGCCATTGGCGTTATCATTATTTCTAAACAAGCTTATGTGATGATGGGCATTGACCCCTCTGGTTCAGGACCTCTAGCCCTTCTTTTTAAATTGCCTCTTGAAATGGTTCACGCAAATCCGATCATATTGGCAATAGGTCTTGTCACCTTTTTCATCATTGCTATTTGGCCCTATTTAAAAAAAGTTTCATTTATACCATCATCTGTTGTAATTTTAGTAACAGTTATACCGCTATCAATTGTTTTAAATTTAAATTCAGAACATGTTTACACTTTTTTGGGACAGACACATACATTGAATTCCACTCTGTTTATCAATTTACCAACAAATTTCTTTCATGCCGTCCAGTTTCCAGATTTCTCAATGATATTTAGCCCAATGAGCCTAAAATATATCATCTTGTTTGCCCTTGTGGGATCCATAGAATCTATATTGACAGTTTGTGCCGTTAACTCAATGACAAGCCAACACGCGCCATCAGACCTCAATAAAGACCTCTGTGCTGTTGGAATTGCGAATCTCGTATGTGCCTTTATCGGAGGGCTCCCCATGATATCTGAGATCGTAAGAAGCAAGGCTAATATTGACTATGGAGCACAATCAGCAAAGTCAAACTTCTTTCATGGCGTATTTATGCTTATTGCGGTCATTCTTTTTCCGACCGTCTTAAATTTTATTCCCTTATCCGCTTTAGCTGCTTTGTTAATATTCGTAGGGCTTAAATTAGCCTCACCACGTGAATTCATCCATGCTTATGAAGTGGGAAAAGATCAGCTTCTTCTCTTTTTAACAACGTTTATTACAACCCTAGCTGTTGATTTACTCGTGGGCATTGTGGCTGGTATCATTTTGAAACTCATTCTTCATAGACTCAGAGGCCATAGCTTCAAAAGCTTATTTAACCCCACCATAACGATCAAGAAACTCAGGGATAGAGCGGTCGTGCAGGTTGAGGGGCCTTTAACTTTTGTCAGTTATTTAAAGCTAAAAAAGGCTATACTAGAAGCGACTAAAATCACCTCAAAAATTGTTATAAGTTTTTATGCAGTCACCTACATCGATCACACTGTATTAAAAAAGATTTTGAATTTGAGTAAGGAAATAAAAAACGTAGAAATTACAATTGAAGAAAATCAACAACTCGTACACTTTTACGATCATCCCCTTTCAACACGAGGGAAGAGCCAATCGACCCAAAGATAGGTCGCGCTAAGCGGCTACTGATGTAGTGTCTGGTTCAGGCTACCCCCGTTAAGGTTAGAGTTAGATGGTTAATTCTGACCGGAGCGATTCCAACCAGAAACTGGTCACCATATAATTGGAAAGGTGGCGCCAGGGCAAATCCAATGTATCACGTCGCCTCGCGAACTGACTCAACAAAATTAGACAATTACCTCCGAAAGTCGTTGTTAGGGTAAGACAAGGGATAATGCCGTTTTTCGATCAAGAAATTGATAAAATCTGGATTACTTCGAGCAAATCTTCTCACAACGACGTTCGCAGACAATTGCGAGCGAAGCTAACCAGTTTATCTATCTTAATTCAAAACAAAACGACGATTCAGAGACAAGAGCGCCCCCCTCGCGCTGGGCCGCGTCACGGTTATTCCTGGGATAAATCGAAATTCCTCAATAGTTCATCACTTATGTTGTTGAGCAAGGTCGATCGCTCAGCGGGACTCACCTCCTTAATCCTGGCATTAAGAGCCTCAATAAAGGCTGAATAAGCTATGTGGATTCCATAGTTACCCATTTTAGGCTGCTCGACGAGGCGGCCCCTGCGTAATTCAGTTACAAGGCCACAAAACCAGTTAGAACTATCTTTTAAGTTGATTGCTCCCTGACGCGTGTTGTTGCGTAAGTTGAGCGCCCAGTATTTTGCTGTCTGTCCCAGGTATTTCGCGGCTTCATCCAGCGCTTCCTGTGTGCTATAAATCCTGAGCTCTTTTGATGACTCCCATACTTCACGCATTTTTATTTTTGGATCTCTACCAACCACGCGTAAGTATTCGTCTAACCGTTGTTCTTCTATCTTTCTAATAATATTAGGGTTATAGCCATAGGTATTTATGTAATTACCTCTATCATCAAAAAAATTGAAGAACATATCGATTAGTTCTGGTACCTTAGATAAATCGCGTCCGTATAAAGAGGGGAAAGAGGGGTTTAGATTTGGGGTTCGCATGAGCGACAGAAATTTTTCTTCTAACTGGGATATAAATTCTTCCCGATACGGGCTTGGGTAGGGTGGTGCTGTTCTATAGAGATTTTTGACTGCGAGAGCGATTTTTCCCGCGTCTTGTATTAATTTTGCTCTGGCAGAGGTAGCGGATGCTGAGAAAGTAGCTTCCTCAGTCTTCGCTTGCATTGCTTTTGTGGATTGGCCGAGAAGAAAAAGAGTGCTAGCACTCATTAAAAGAAGTTTTGTTACGGTCATATTCATTATAGCCCCTCAATTATCAAAAAATTAATGCAGTAAAATTTCTAATCTTAATTAATTGATATTGTCAACCTCATTTTAATGTAATTTATAACTATCCGGTCGGGTTGTGTCTGTGGCAATGCGACAGACTTTTTGAACACCGCCAGGCAAGACAAATATGAGTGATTACACCATAAAAAACAGTCGCACGCCTAAGGCCATGAGGATGCCACCTGTAACACGTTCAATCCAATGGCCTACGGCATTAAACTTTTCCCGGGTTCTTTTCCCCGACAAGCAAAAGGCCACAAATCCAAACCAACTCAAGGTTTCCATAAATATAATAAATCCATAGATAAGCAGGATGGCAAAGGGGGTGTTGGGATCAATAATGACTGAAAACAGGCTCACAAAAAACAGCATGCATTTGGGATTCAGGGTGTTGGTGAGAAAGCCGGAACGAATGGCGGAGAGGGAAGAGATATCCTCCTTGTGATGCACATTTCCTAAAGAGGCAGCCGCTTTCTTAGCGCGAAGTCCCTTAAACCCTATGTAGAGCAAATAGCCCGCGCCTAAACATTTTACACTGAATAAAAGCCAGGGCGTTTTTGCGATGACGAGCCCTAATCCTAACAACGTATAAGTGACGTGAACAAGAATCCCCAGGGCAATTCCAAAGGCTGTCAGAAGAGCTGTTTTGCGGGAATAAACCAAACTGTTTTTCACAACGATAGCAAAATCTGGCCCTGGGCTGATGAGAGAAATCATCACGAGTCCTGCCACACTAAAGAGTGAGGGGAGGTATTCAAAAAGAAGAGATTCCATAGCTATTCCTTAGATTAACGTTTTCAAAGTTCTCGGTTTATTGAATGTCATAATTAATTTTCATGGTTCTGTTTTTAATCTTAATGCGCGAGATTTTCAGCCCTTTCAATTTGTTGAGGCTTTTGACATGGGTTCCGCCACAGGGTGAAAAGGAAAAATCACCAATACGAACCATTCGAATAATTTGATCTTGGGGAACGTTAAATTTCAAATTTGGGCATAGCTCGCTCACTTTGTCTCCCGCAACTTGCGTGCTCGTGATTGACCAATCCATTTCGATATATTTTTCAATCTCATCGGTGAGGTACTCCTCTGAAAGAGCCTCCGTTTTACCGTTTTGAGAGGAAAATTCAACATAACACTCATTCGGGAAATGGTGCCCTTTCACAGCATGCCAATGAGGGGTGAGCGTCTCTATGACATTGCTAATCAGATGCCCCGCGGTGTGGAGTCGAGCATGGGTTAACCGTCTGTCTTGGTCAAGAGAACACTTTACTTCTTGACCGACAAGAGACCTATACTCTTTGTCTGTGTAGTGTCTAATCATGTTATCAACAGTCCTCACACGATGAATAGGAATGATGACATCACCTAGTTGAATGGTTCCGCAATCTGACGGCTGTCCCCCTCCTTGAGGATGAAAAATTGTTTGATTGAGAAGGATGAAGTGCCCGTTTTCATCTTTGCCTACAGCATCAATGATTGCTTGATCCTCAAACTTGCAGGTATCTTCAAAATAAGAAAGGTGTGTTTTCATGTTCTATCTCCTTAGGATGAAATGAACTATATAAGATTGCAATATGCAACTAATTTTATTATAGTGGTCCCATAAATAATTTACAAGAGGTGAATTTATGAAAGAAAATCGCATTAGCACCCTAAGACATGTCTCGCGTAAATTGATCCGCGAGCTGGGGATGTTGCAATTAAATAAGGCTCATTTAAAAAAGACGCCGCAACATTGGCATGCTCTGATTGAGATTGCTAAAGAACCCAACATCACTGTTTCAAAGTTAGGCCAGGTCCTTCTTTTGTCCACGTCTGCCATGTCCCGCATTGTCAGTGCGTTGATTGAAAATGAACTGGTGGCTTATAGAGAAGGTGCAGACAAAAGAGAGAAATATTTACATATCACCAAAAAAGGAGAACTTGAGATTTCCAACATTGATGAGTTTTCTAACACAAAAATAAAGGGAGCGTTTGAGTTTTTAACAGAAGAGGATCAAGACCAGATCATTAAGGCGATAGAAAAATATGCAAATGCCTTAGAAAAAAGCAGATGTCTTCGGGACACAGTTAAAATCCACAGGCTTTCCACCCCTCGCACCATTCGCAAGCAAATCATCACTATGATTGAAACGATTCAAAAAGGGGAATTTTCACTGCCTATTACGGATGACATTAATGCGTGTATCTTAAGGGCGGAGGAAGACTTTTATTATAACAATTCCTATAATTTTTGGTATGCCACTGATGAGGGGGGCACCATCATCGGGAGTGTTGGGTTAAAGAAAATTGATGACCAGAACGGGGAGATCAAAAAACTCTTTGTTCATCAATCCTATCGCGGCAAAAACGTAGCACCTAAGTTAATGAATGCCCTTGTGAGGGCAGCCCTTAAGCATCGGTTTGAAACCCTTTATTTAGGGACTGTTGATAAACTTCATGCCGCCCAGCGTTTTTATGAAAAATATGGATTTGTACGCATCGCCAAACAAGACCTCCCCTCAGGATTTGAAGTCTGTCCCTTAGATACGGTCTTTTTCAAGGTAACCGTTGAAGATCTGGATCGTAAAGTATCACAGGTTTTGGAGTAGGGTACAGAAGTCTGAACCTGAAGCCCTATATTTTACTGGGTTTCTTCAATCAACGTTTTTACAAGCAGCTGTGCAAGCCAGTTCTCGTAATCTTCTGAAGACCAGCCTTGTTCAACAACAAACATGCGATACAGATCACGCCCCGTGAAGGCCCAGAGGATATCGCGTGCCTTGGATGCCGTAAGTCCTTGGAGGAGAACTCCCTCTTTTACGATCAGTTTAACGCTTTCTTCCTGCCGTTTATAACGGCGCTGTTCCCTTTCTTTTTCAAGCTCTTTGAACTCAGGGGCTAAAATAGCAGCCCCCCGAAAAATATCCATTTGCGCCATTTCCGCATCGTACATTTGTCGGGCAATTTTAGCGGATATGGCGAGATGTGCTTTTGCTGATTTTTCCTGCATAGCCCCTTTGACAAGAGCTTCAAATTGATCGGCGGGGAGAGCTTCATCCATTAAAGCGCGCAAGAGGCCGCGCTTGGATTGAAAGAGAGCATAAATCGTAGGTGCTGAAACATCTGCTGCTTGAGCCATTTGTTCGATTGTCACCTCCTCAAAGCCCTTAGACTGAAAGAGTGCTTTTGCAGAGACAAGAATACGACTTCGTGTTTGCGCAGCCTGCGCCTGTCTCGTTTCGGAATTATAAATTCTTTTTTTGCGACTTGACATATTAGTTATAGTCTACTATATCCATTTTATATATTAGACATAGCTTGCTATATCCAATGTGACACGTCAATCCCATTTCAGAAGGAGATCACGATGAATCAAAATAATACGGCCATAGCCAAAGCCTTTTACACAGCATTTGGCGAAAAAAACAGTGGGGTTATGGAAAAGTATCTGCACCCTGATGTTCACCTTATCACTCCTCTCGCAAAGCTTCAGGGAAAGCAAGCTTATCTTGAGTCTGTGAAAAACTTCACTGCTTTTTTTAACACGCTTACCATACGTGCAACGTTTGGGGAGGGTGATCAAGCCCTGGTCGTTTACGATTTAGAGTGCCCAGCCCCCATTGGAAAAGCTCCCGGAGCAGCGCTTATGACCTTTCAAGACGGGCTGATCATAAGGAACGAACTTTTTCACGACACCAGCCCCTGGATTAAGCTAAAGGATGAACTTTTGGCTTATGATTTCGAGAGATGCGGCATTCCTTACCGATTTTCTGCCAAGAGCAGTTTACAGGCTAAAGCCCCAAATAAAGCACCTGTGAGTTTTTGAAACGCCAACGTTATCTTCCGGGATTTAAAAATGAGATCTTTGAAGAGACTCAAAAAGAAAGCATAAAAAATATTTACAAGGGTCCCGGAGAGGACAAATAACCCCCCTAAAAAGAATAACTGAGACATAACATGTCCTTTTGTGGTGTCGACGAACTGGGGTAAAAAGGTCAAGAAAAATAAAATAACTTTTGGATTGAGTACCGTTGTTAAAATGCCGCCCATATAGGTTTTGAAAGCGCTATTCTTTGAGTTTTGAGAAGCTTTTTGAAATATCACTTCCTTACTAAAGAAAGATTTCCATCCTAAATAGCCAAGGTAAACCGCCCCTAAAAGTTTGAGTATCCAAAAGGCAAAATGAGAATGTTGAAAGATTTCTCCAATCCCAAAGGCTGTAATGATAACGTGAAGGATAAGGCCTGAACTAATACCAAAGGCGGCAACAATCCCATACTTCTTGCCTTGGCTAAAAGAGCGACTTGCAATGTAGAGAACGTCCGCACCCGGAGTAAGATTTAAAAGAACGGTTGCTCCTAAAAAGAGAATAATTTGAGATACATCAGGGGTTGTCATGGCAATTGTCTCCTCTCATTAAAGTAATTTTAATGTAGCTTTTGATCGCTCAAAACACCAGCATGTTTTAAAACTTTAGAGCTCTTGCATTCCAATTGAATGTGACTAAAATCTGACGTAAGGTTTTTGCAAATTGGACCCACTAAAAACCCCATAAGGGGAAAACAACACATGAACCCTGATCTATCCTGTAGTGAATCGATGCTTGTTAACATAAGAGGCAGAGAATACCCTATCACAATTTCTGGATCAGGGATTCCTTGTCTTGCCATTGGGACAGGAACGTTAACGACGAGAACTCTCTCAAAGAGATTTAAAGAAGAATTTAAGATTTATTCCAGTGATCTTTATTGGGAAGAAAAACAAGGACTTGAGGACCCTACCACTCTTACAATGGACATGATTGTTGATGATATTGCCCTCTTAGGGAAAGAGCTTAAGCTCGACTCATATATTGTCATTGGCCATTCTGCTTTTGGAATTGTAGCCTTAGAATTTGCGAAAAAATATCCTCGCCTAGCGTTAGGAATTATTATGATTGGAACGCCTGTGAATTCAAATTCAACTGTGGCTGAACAAAATGATCGTCTCTTCCATCTTCATGCGGATAAAAATCGAAAACTTATTGATAGTCAAAGGCGCGCACTCATCGCACAAGAAGATTTATCAAAACTTTCCTCCTCAGAGCGTTTTTTACGAGAATACATTTATCGAGACGCACCTCGTTATTGGCATATTCCTGACTTTGACTGTCGTTTTTTGTGGGAAGGGATTACGTGCTGAACTCAAAGTTGAAATGCAACTTAGTTGAAGAAGTTAGATAATACGGGTTTAGCATCAAAAAGTAACGAGTTAAATTTTTCGATGGGAGTAAGAAACCCGAGAGATTTACGCGGTGTGTTGTTAATATCGTTTATAATCAATTCAATATCCATATCTGTATAATCCTTTTCTTTAGATCCTTTAGGAATATCTCGCCGGATAATTCCGTTTGCGTTTTCAACACCGCCTTTCTGCCAAGAGGAGTAGGGGTCGCAGAAATAGGTTTTATCTTGGAGAGATTTCCTGAGCAACATATGCTGAGCAAACTCTCCTCCGTTGTCAAAAGTCATTGATTTTCTTGATTTTTCAGGAAGGTCTTCCAATATATTTTGAATGGCTTCTTCAACGATATCTGCCTTTTTTTGAGGCACTTTTTTAGCCAAGACAACTTTCGAGATGCGTTCATAAAGAGTGACAAGGGCTCCCTTATTACCTGCAAAAATGACCGTGTCTCCTTCCCAATGGCCAAACTCCTTGAGAAACTCTTTGGGTCTTTCATGGATGGAGAGACGATCAGGAATGAGGGAAGCTTTGGCTTTGCGGCAGGGCCTTTGACCTCGTTTTCGTTTTCTTCGAACAAGGTATTGAATAAGATTATGTTTTTTTCCTTCTCCATAAATCCATTTATAGATGGACTCATGAGAGATTGTGTGCTCAAAATTTTCTGTCTTCAAGCGCCCTGCGATCACTTCTGGCGACCACCCCATAGCAAGATGGTCAACAATCGTGGTCTGCAGGACCTTGAAGCGCTCGATCTTAGATCCAGGGCAACCTCGTCGCTGCTGGGCTAAAACTTGAGCTTTATCAGGAAGATAAATCCCAACATTAGAATCTGTATTTCGCTTCAATTCCCGAGAAATTGTGGATTTGTGAACCCCTAAAATCTTGACAATTGTCCCTCGAGATTTACCTCCTGCATGCAGGAGGTAAATCTCTGAACGCTTCTCTTGCGTTAAATGTTTGTGTGTCTTTCCCATAGCAACAGTACCTTACCATACTGTTGCATTTCGTGTTTGAGGTTAGGCGTTGGATAAGGTTATCGAAAGATTTTTCACGGATATTTTGCCGAAAACAAAAGTAGAACAAGGGCTTGAGAGAATAAACGTGCCCATTTTTCTTGCAGCAGGCTTGAGTGATTACGATTGCTGTCCTTGGCTGTGGAAAGACCTTCCTAATCTGCCCTCTCACATGACGGTTAGTCTTTTTAAAAACAGTGGCCATTACCCTCAGTATGAAGAAGCCGCCCTTTTTGATGCAAGAGTTATTGAGTGGGCAAAAAACGATGTGTTGCGAACGATTAGCTGACCTAAAGTCAACACCACAGTGCGCCAGGGCATCGACAAACGATAGCTCATAGTGAATAAACCAAATTTTTTTCCTAACTTTTTGATTTTGTTAACAAAAAAACTTCTTGACCCTGCCCTTACGTCATACCTTAGCTTGAGACACAAGGAGAAAAGACGATGACCCAGTGGTATGTAAATGAGCTAAGCAAGCTGACGAAAGTTTCGGTGCGCACGTTGCATCATTATGACAAAATTGGCTTACTCAAGCCCTCCATAAGGCTGGAAAATAAATATCGTGTGTACTCTGAAGCGGATTTGTTGAAGCTGCAACAGATTATTGCTTTGAAGTTCTTTGGCTTTGAGTTATCGCGTATCAAAACGTTAATGCACGAAGAAATTAATATCTTTGATCATTTTCGCGCGCAGCAAAAATTCCTTGAGCAGAAGGTTCAATCTTTGCAAGAGGCACGCCAAACCCTTGAGGCCATCCTCTGTGAAAACAGCCCCAATAAATCTGTTCCTTGGAAAACAATTATGAAACTGATAGAGGATTATCAAATGACAAAAGAACTAAAATACGCATGGGTGGCGAAAGCCCTTAACCCAACCGAGCTCAAAGAATATGCAAGCTTTGAGCAAGGGCTGGAAACCCGTTTTACCCCAGAGGAAGCAGAAGCTTCTCGTCAGAGGTGGCTTGATTTGGTCAAGGACGTTGAGGAAAATTTAAACAAAAACCCTAACAGTGAAGTGGGCATTAAGCTTGGAAAACGCTGCATGGATTGGGTTAATGCGACATTTCCTAAGGAGCACACTACCTTACGAAAAGCCATTTGGGAGAAGGGCTTTAAAGGGGGCCATACGGAAGTGCCTCCTAAAGTTGTCGCTTGGTTGGATAAGGCCACCGGTTCATACTATAAACAGCGTATTTACGCTATTTTAGATCAGGTGGATTCCCGACCTTCCGAGGCTCTGGCGATGTGGAATGATCTCCTGACTGAGGTGTGTGGCGATTCTCGCGCACACAAAGAGGAAGTTTATGAAGCAGCTCTCGCAGATGATAAAGTCAGCCCAGCCGCTAAAAATTGGCTGAAGCAGGTAAGAGAAGCATGAAAAATGAGGGGGATTCTTTGGGAGTCCCCTTCTTCTCTTTTTTGAGCACTAAAGCAACCTCCAGCACAGCTGGAGGTATTAATGAACCGCCCAAGGCGGTTTTAGCAGTTGAACAATGGGAGGCTATTCTGTCGAATATCTTCCTGTTCTTGATTTTTAATATAGTTGCGAATGACTCCCTCGTCTCTCCCAACTGTTGATACAAAGTATCCTCGTGCCCAAAATTTTTCACCAGTAAAACTTCTTTCTCTTCCTCGACTGGCTATGGCAATAGCACTTTTTCCTTTGATATACCCAACGATGGCTGAAACAGCATACTTTGGAGGAATACTGATCAACAGATGAACATGATCAGGCATCGTATGTCCTTCTAAAATTTCACAGTCTTTCTGAGTCGCCAGTCTTCTAAAAATTGGACCTATTTTTGTGCGTAAAACTCCAAAAAATACTTTCTTTCTATATTTTGGAATGAAAACAACATGGCATTTACATTCCCATACACTATGGTTTAAACGTGACTAAATTTTTTGTTTCAGGGTTTTTGGCAACCCATTCTGTGACAGCCATCAGACGGGCACTAAGAAACGGGATGTCAAAGCGATACTCTCCCGTTACCCTATCCACTCTTTCCTCTTCCGGCGTAAGAAGGTCAAAAAGTAACGTGCCCATTCCAGTCTCATTTATGGAGCGGGCCACAAATTGATTGCGAGGACTTAATCGACTGCTCCCACTTCCATGAACGAACAAAACAAGCCCTTGCGTCTTTTGTGGGAGAGAAAGGATACCCTCAAGTGTATTATGCCCTTCAAGAGGGATTTTTACTGCGTGGTCTTTCAGCATGTTGACTTATTCCCCTCTCTCTTGTTGAGCTTGTTTGAGGCAGGAGAGGACTTCAGTGTCGGAAACCTGGGTAAAGTTAAGGTAAAATGTGCCAACCGCGTAAAAATGAGAGGGTGTTTTAAGACAAATAATCTCATCAACTTGTTCGTTTAACATCTCAAGGGCTTGGGAAGAGGCAACTGGAACAGCTAAAATTAATTTTCTAGGGCGCAACCGTTGGATAGCTTGAAGAGCTGCACGGACTGTAATGCCAGTCGCAATTCCATCATCAACAAGAATAACTGTTTTTCCTGAAATATTTGGAAAATCTTTTCCACCACGATAGAGCTGTAATCGACGGTTTAATTCTTGTTTCTCACGCAGAATGTTTTCCTGCATATCAGAGGGATTCAATCCCAATAGACGGAGTAAGTCCTCATCTAAAATACAGACGTCTGGAGCTACGGCTCCAACACCAAATTCTGGGTTTCCAGGAGCTCCTATTTTTCGGACGACAAAAACGTCAAGCGGCGCTTTGAGCATTTGAGCTACCCTATAGCCGATGGGAACTCCTCCTCGCGGCAAAGCAAGGATAAGGGGACTTTCTTTTCGATAGTTTTTTAACTTTTCAGCAAGTTGTTGCCCTGCATCCTCTCGATCTCGAAACATAAGATCCCCTCATTTCTTGGAAGAATTTTTGGAAGAGTAACATATACACAATGTTTATTAAGGAGTTGTTAATTCAGTTTCTCTCAGTTTATAGCTGATGAATTTCAGACTCCTCCCCATAATTCTTCTTAAAAAGAAGATCCGGTGTAATAAAAAATTAATCTAATCTCTGTTTAATGATCATAAAAAGACCTCAAAAATAACTAAACGAGGGGGATACAATGCTGTTAAACCTATTTTTAAAGGGATTTATCAAAGTTGGAACTTTGAAGCTCATTGATTGTCATGGGAAAAACCACATTTTCTCTGTAACATCGACTCCTAAAATCACCGTGCATCTTCATTCAAAATCTATCGAAAAAAGGCTGAGACGCTGTCCTATGCTTGCATTAGGAGAAGGATATATAGATAAATCCGAAAGTAGGTAGACTTATTAGAGTCGAGCATAGGAAGTCGTTGGAGTTTCAAAGAACGAAACTATTTTAGACATTTTCTTTTGAAGCTCGAAAAGCCTTGAGTATACTAGCTTTTTTAGGGTTTCAAGGTTGTCTACCAAATGTCTGGAAAGGCCATGATTTTTTACATCATTCCACACCAACTCGTCCGGATTTAATTCTGGGGAATAGGGTGGCAAGAAAAATAACTTAAGCTTGTCCTTGTGTTTTTCGACGAATTCCTGAACCAGTTTGGATTTGTGCATTGGGTGATTATCCAAAATCAAAAAAATAGGTTTATCTGCTCCAACCAACAATCTTTTCAAGAAGGTTATAAATACGGAAGCCGTTCCTGACTTTTCTGTCACCATAAACCGGCAGTGTCCCTTGGCTGAAACCGCTGACAACATATTGACTCTAAACCTCTTTGTTGTCCTGTGCACTATGGGCGTGACGCCTTTCTTTCCAATTGTTTTCCCTAAAGCATAGGTTGAGGCGACGCTTGCCTCATCTCCAAAATAAATATCCGCTCCTCTTTTCTTGGCCTCCTCTTGAATGGCAGGATAATCAGTCGTCAGCCATTTGTTAACAATGACTGGGTCCTGTTGTTTATAGCGTACAGTCGGCTTTTGAAAGGTGAAACCAAGTTTGTTCAACACTCTGGAAAGTCCGCTTTTGCTAAGCTTAATGCCAAACCTACGCTTTACAACTTCGATGATTTGATCTCGCGTCCAAAGGGCAAAAGGCAGCTTTAATTGTTGGGGAGTCTTATCCGTAAGAGTCTTACAAAGCCATTTGAGATGGATAGCGTTTAAAGTACCGGGCCTTCCGGGGATGGGCTTGGCATAAAGTGCTTGATCTCCCCCGTTAACCTTGAGTTGAAGCCATTTGTAAATAGTTGAGCGATTGAAGCCAAGAGACCTTGCCAACTCATCTGGGTGACACCCTGCCTCAACCTGTGCAACCGTTCTAATCCGCAGTTCTTCTAGGGTTTTATGGGATAGCTTGCGCCCATCTATTTTTAGCATTCACTCCTCCTGTCCTCTGAACTCCCTTATTCTTAAAAGATTTTGAATGCTTTGTCTATTTACTATCGGTCTTTTCTATATGGAGGGAGAGATCACTGTTGAAAAGGGGGATATATACGATCTTCTTACGTTCTGCGCTGTTAATATTAAGCAAACTACTTTTTCTCCAATTCAAAAATTGATTGAGAATTTAGGGTCTTTGCGCCATTTTTTTCATGAGAAAAACCCTATTCATAGGGCTCGCAGCAATGTTGCACACCATTATGATCTCTCTGAAGACTTGTATCGGCTCTTTCTCGATAAGGATATGCAATATTCTTGTGCTTATTTCAAGACCTTTAATGATAATCTTGAAATGGCCCAAGAAAACAAAAAACGGCATCTTGCTGCAAAACTTCAACTTAAGCCGGGGCAGAAAGTCCTTGATATTGGAAGTGGGTGGGGAGGACTTGCCATTTTTCTTGCTCGTGAGACAGGTGTTAGTGTCACAGGTCTTACCCTTTCTGAAGAACAACATCGCGTGGCAACAGAACGCGTAAAAGAAGCGGGTCTCCAAAAGCAAGTACGTTTTTATCTTCGGGATTATCGTCATGAAACAGGGCGCTATGATCGCATCGTTTCTGTTGGGATGTTTGAGCACGTGGGTGTTAAGCATTACAATGAATTTTTTACTCAGATTGCTTCTCTTTTAAAAGAGAATGGCGTGGCACTTCTCCATTCTATTGGATGTGCAACAGGACCCACTACGCCTAACCCTTGGCTTAATAAATATATTTTCCCGGGAGGGTATGCCCCCTCACTCTCTGAAACATTGAATCCCCTTGAACCTTCCAAGCTGTATGTTACAGATATCGAAATTCTCCATCATCACTATGCAGAAACTCTTCGCCACTGGAGATCGCGATTTTTAGCCAATCAAGATAAAGTTCGCAAACAGTGGGGTGATGTTTTTTTTCGTATGTGGGACTTTTATCTTGCGTCTTGTGAAGTTGCTTTCCGAAAAAAAGGGTATATGGTCTTTCAACTACAAATGGTGAAAAACCCTGAGCTCGCAACTCTTACCCGAGATTATATTCTCAGAACAGAAGCAGAAAGACAATCGAACTCACACCAAAGAATGTAAAATTTTCCCTCTTCGCTTGCCAATTTTTTGTCTATTTTTGAATCTGAATTTTATGAGATATTCAGATCTGGCACTTCTTAATGCATTTCCCTCACTCTTTAAGTTTTAAAAACCTTGAATTGACAGCACATATAATTCCATCAGGGTAAACCCCCAGCTAAGCTGGGGGACCATCAAAGTTTGACAATTCCAGAAGTGTTCATAGACTTTGAGTTGAACCGCTCAGTTCAACAAAAGGAAAAAATCTATGAACACATACGAAAAGCTAAGCCATACGACTTGGGAATGCAAATTCCATGTTGTGTTTATTCCGAAACCTGGGTATGCGGTTGACTCCACAAACAGCCTAAACTGACAAAATTTTGCAGTTGACTCCACTTGGCATTATTTGTAGTTTTTTCATGATATGAAAACTTACCCTGAAGATGCGGTTGAACTCATGAACATGTTTCCAGATGAGGAAGCCTGTTTGGATTATTTGGCAATGATTCGCTGGCCCCATGGATATCAGTGCTTGCGTTGCTCCGCGAGAGGCGCCTTAAAATTAGGCCGAGGACTCTATCGTTGTCAGTCCTGTAAATACGAAGGATCAGTGATTGTCGATACACTTTTCCAAGACACACATAAGCCTCTTCGATTGTGGTTCCAGGCCATTTGGTATGTTGTGAGCCAAAAGAATGGCGTGAGCGCCAGTGGTCTGCAACAATCACTTGGATTGGGCAGCTACCATACGGCATGGGAATGGTTACATAAACTACGTCGAGCTATGGTGAGGCCTGGGCGCGATAAATTGAGCGGCACCATTGAAATAAATGAAACGATGATTGGCAGCGAGCAACCAGGCAAAAAAGGGCGTGGAGCGACGGGAAAAACATTGGTTTTAATAGCAGCGGAAGAGACCCAATGGGGCATTGGACGCATTAGAATGGCTCCCATCAGTAATGCCTCCGGTGCGGTGTTAGACAATACCGTTCAGCAGATGGTTGAGATGGGTAGCACAATACGAACCGATGGCTGGGCTGGATATAGCGGATTAAGTAAGCTTGGATACACGCATTTGCAGATAGTTAATCGCAACGTGAAGAATGAGGATCTAATCGAGCAAGCCCATCTTGTTGCTGCATTACTTAAACGATGGCTAATGGGCACGCTTCACGGTGCAATTAATCACAAAAATTTGCCATATTACTTGGATGAATTTACCTTTAGGTTTAATCGAAGGACATCTAACTCGAGAGGAAAACTGTTTTATAGGTTAATCCAACAAGCGCTTGAAATAGACCCAATTCCAGCTAAACTACTAACGGCAGTTGAGGCTTAGTGGATACAGCTGCATAGGGTGTCTCGCTTGTGGAGTCAACCGCATACCCAGGTTCCGAAATATCGGAGAAAAGCAATTTTTGGTCATTTAAAGAAGAACTTAGGCGTCATCTTTCACAATTTGGCTCAGCAACGTGAGAGCAAAATACTTGAAGGACACCTGATGGGAGATCATGTCCATATGTTGATCAGTATTCCTCCAAAATATTCGGTGAGTCAGGTTATTGGATACATCAAAGGGAAAAGTGCGATTCACATTGCTCGAGATTACATGGGGAGGGGGAAAAATTACACAGGAATGAGCTTTTGGGCTCGAGGTTATTTTGTCTCTACAGTTGGAAGAGATGAGAAGGTCATTCGAGAATACATCCAAAATCAAGAAAAAGCTGATCGCCATTTTGATCAGTTGCAGCCAAGACTCTTTTAAACCGCTTTGAGCGGTTCACATTCATACCTCCAGCTCTGCTGGAGGTGATTCATTGAATCAATAATGTACTGTGACCATCTATCCTCATCTTGAATAATCTTAGCAGCTCCCGGATAACCACCAAAATAGATATATTGATCAAGGGACCAATCAAAAGCATCACGACATTCCCCAAAAGACCAATGAGAAACAGGTATCACTTCAAATCGACCCGCTAAACTTTCCCCCAATCCCGTTTGAATAAGGAGTGTTCCAGATCCTAAAAGCATCACTTTTAAATTCACCTTATTTAACGTGTCATCGTCCCAAAGCCTTTTGACGACCTCAGACCACTCAGGAATCTTTTGAATCTCATCGAGAATTAGTAAAGCTCCTAAGACATTATTCGTTTTTTTTTGCAAGTTCGCGAGCAATTTTCCATTGTTCTTCGATCCATTGTCTCCCTCGCGAAGCATAGCCATCAGTTGAGGCATAATGAGATGGAAGAGAGATGGCGTTTTTAACTTGATGAGCAAGGGTTGATTTCCCTACCTGACGAGGCCCCGCCAACACTTGCATGAATAGTCTAGGACTTTTTATTCTTTGAATAACTTTTTGAAAATGTGGGCGTTGGTACACACTTCCTCCATATTTTTTTAAAAACAATGAACACATTTAGGAGGGGAGTCAAGGTCTGGAATAAGATAAAGATATAAGATCTCTTGTAGAGAAGACGAAAAATTGTTACAATTTTGCTTTAACATACAGAGAGATAAAAAAATGAAAAATAATATACCCTTAAGTCTAGTCTCGCTTCTGAGTTTAGGCATTGCAACTAGTGCTTTGGCAGAAACAGCTTCAGAGGCATCAGAATCAGCCTCTGCTCTTTTTACACCTGCTCAAATACAGGAAATCAAAACAGTCGTGGCTGATCATCTACAGAAAAATCCTGAAATTATCATGACGGCTATGGATGCTGGGATGGAGAAAAAGCACAAAGAAGCTGCGGCAAAAATGGAAAAAGCGGTTGCTGAACATAAAGACAAAATCTTTAAAAATTCTCTTTTGCCAACTGCAGGAAATCCGAACGGTTCTCAATCATTGGTTATTTTCTGGGATCCTAATTGCGGCTATTGCAAACGTTTTTCTAAAGAACTCGGAACTGTTCTTACGAAAAATAAGGACGTTAAAGTTATCTTTGTGGATCTTCCCATTATGGGAGAGAACTCTGCGCTTATTACGAAAGCATTGTTGGCAGCACATGCTCAAGGGAAGTACTATCCCTTCCAAGAGCTTGTGTATCAGTCGCCGGATAAGCTTACAAAAAAGAAAATTTTCAAACTGGCAAAATCCATTGGAATTGACACTAAAAAGCTTGAAGCGGATATGAAGAGTAAAGAAGTTCAGGATCAAATTGATCAAACCCTTGACCTTGCAAAACAGATTGGCGTTAATGGAACACCAACCTTAATTGTAAATGAAACGTCTGTTTCTCCTGGATTCCTTGCCGCTGAGGAATTAGGAAAGAAGTTGGCAGGAAAAGGGAAAAATAAATAAGTAAAAAAGACAGGGCGATTTCTCGTGTAGCGTTTCGTGAAAAAAGCTATAAAAGAGTATCGCCCTTTTATACGCGCGAAAAAACCACGGGGGAAGCCCCATAAGAGCTAACCTAAGAGATTTATTTTCGAACAGATATATGTTATTATCCCCTTGGATAAATCTTTTAAGGATAATAGCAACATGCAAGACACATCCCTACTTGACGAAAACTGGAATACATTACTTAGCCTACTGCCTGAGAACTGGGAAGAACTCGCAATATCGACTGGAGCGATGACAAGGAAAATCCGTAGTTTCGATTCGGCTGGAGCAATTTTACGTACTTTACTTTTACATATTGCGCGAGGATATTGATTACGGGAAACAGTCGTTCGTGCAAAAGCAGCGGGTCTAGCTTCCGTTTCTGATGTAGCCTTGTTAAAACGTTTGCGCTCAGCAGAAAACTGGCTGAAGGCCTTATGTAGCTCCCTCTTAACAGAAAGAGGTCTTACATTACCTCAAGAGAAACGCCACTTTAATTTCAGGTTAGCAGATGGCACTGTCATTAAGGAACCTGGTAAAACAGGAAGCCAATGGCGGATTCACTACAGCATCTCGCTTCCTAGCTTTTGTTGCGATTATTTTGAGTTCACACCAACAAAAGGCAAAGGAACCGCAGAAAATCTCCAAAGAAGGATACCAGTTTCAGCTAATGATTGTCTCATTGCTGATCGAGCTTTTTCTGACGCAACGGACATACATTATCTGCATATATCAGGTGCTTACATTCTCGTGCGCGTTAATACTGGAGGATCACCCCTTTTTAAAGATAATAAAGCAAACAAACGATTTGATTTATTAAAGGCTGTCCAAACGCTAAAAAACACTGAAGACATAGCTGAATGGCAGGTTTATGTTAAAGCCCCTAAAGAAGATATGGTGATTCGTGGTCGTCTCTGTGTTGCAAGAAAAAGTGAGAAAGCAATTGAAGATTCGCTGAAAAAATTACAACGTGCAGCGTCAAAGCAGCAGCGGGTGATGCGTCTACAAACATTAGAATACGGCAAATATGTTATTATCTTTACAACCTTGCCTAAAAAATCCTTTGCTGCTTATGAGGTATTGGAATGGTACCGCATTCGTTGGCAAATAGAGCTTGCTTTTAAAAGATTTAAATCCTTGGCTAAATTAGGGCACTTACCCAAATATGACAAAGAGAGTTCACGTGCTTGGTTATATGGGAAGTTATTTGTTTATTGACCGAGAAATTAGTAAACTATGCCAATGCTATTTCCCCCTGGGGGTATAGCTTGTCCGACAACAAAGATAAATAGTCCTTGGCGCGAGTTTGCATTTTTCTTACACCAAATCCAGGAAGCGATTGAACCAAGATTGTCTTTAAGAACGGTCATTGAACAATGGAATATTATCGCGGATGACCTAGCAGAGAGAAATCGAACGCGCAAGCCACAGGTGGCCAGCTTTCAGTTCTACTAGGTTAGCGCTTATGGGGCTTGAGACGTGGAGTGTTCATTCTTTATGCAAAACTGATGGGTGTTAAGTTTTTACCTCCTTCTTTGTTTGAACGAGAGGATTTTTGTGTTTCTTAGTGTTTTTTTCCTTGACTATGCACATAGCGGAATTGCTGAAAATCCAAAATCCACTATCAAAATATGGAGGCGAAGTGATTTATATTGACATTCTTCCTCTTGCCAGCGAAAACAAAACTTGTAACGGGGTATTCCAACTCCTTTGAAAAGTTGAATGACGTGAAGGCATGAAACTCATATGCGATTAATTCTTAACTACATGATTTTTCTCTTGTTCTGTGCAGAAATACACCCTGCTTATGCCTATTTGGATCCTGGTGCGGGGAGTATACTATTGCAAGGGATGGTTGGTGGAGCGGCTGTTGTAACAACATTTTTTTCTCTATACTACAGCAAGATAAAGAATTTTCTTTGTAATCTACGCAAACGAAAAGAACAAAAATAAACAGAAAAATGAAGCATAAGTCTTTTCAGGAAGCTGGCTCATTTCGTGATCCAGCGGGAAATATTTTTATCTTTGACAATCGAGTGCTTCGCTCAGTAAATAAAATAGCACGTGTAGATTATGAAAAACTCCGTGATACAGGTGTTTTATCCAAGGCCATTCAGCAAGGCTATTTAATTAATTTTAAAGAATTGAAAAAATCTGATTGGCCAGTTAATCCTTTGGATGCTGTCTACATAGTTGAGCACCCTCGAATCCCTTATATATCATACCCTTACGAATGGTCTTTTAGTCAGTTAAAGGCAGCAGCCTTGCACCATCTAGATTTTCAGTTAGCGTTATTAGAAAGTGACGCGGTTCTTTCAGATGCAACGGCCTATAACATTCAATTCCTTGGATCTAAACCTATATTTATTGATCTGCTTTCTCTCAAACCCTATAAAAAAGGGGAATTTTGGCTAGGCTATCGGCAATTTTGTGAACAATTCTTAAATCCATTGTTACTTCGTTCACTCAATGGAGTCTGTCATAATTCTTGGTTCAGAGGCTCTTTGGAAGGTATAAGTGCCGCTGATCTATCCCGTTTAATATCTCTCTCAAAAAAACTTTCATGGAATATATTAAGCCATGTCGTTCTTCAAGCAAAGTTAGAGCATAAAGCTATTAACGCTCCAGACGGGCTCATTAAAGAAGCTAAGTCACAGCGCCACCTATCAAAAACTGCTTATCATGGACTGCTTTCTCAACTACGACGGTGGATTGCCAAATTGACCCCTCTTGATCGAGGAAAAACAGTTTGGCAAGATTATGCGCGCACGCACACATATGCCTCTCACGAGGTCTCTCTCAAACGAGCATTTGTTCAAGACTTTGTTGCTTCTACCAAGCCCAAAACGTTAGTAGACATGGGGTGTAATACGGGTGATTATAGTGTCGCAGCCCTAGAAGCAGGCGCAGAATACGTTATTGGTTTTGATTTTGATCAACACACTCTTGATTTAGCATTCTCACGGGGAGTGGAAGAAAAATTACCTTTTTTGCCCCTCTTTTTAGATGCCGCAAACCCTAGTCCTAGTCAAGGGTGGATGCAGACAGAGCGTAAGGGATTTTCTAGTCGAACAAAAGCAGATGCTTTGATTGCACTTGCTTTTGAGCATCATTTGGCAATAGCTAAGAACATTCCTCTTCAACAAACAATAGAATGGCTTGTAGACATTGCCCCCACGGGCATTATTGAATTTGTTCCAAAATCTGATAGCACGATACAACGAATGCTTGCTCTTCGAGAAGATATATTTTATGACTACGATATTGAAAACTTCGAATTATGTTTGAAGGCTCTTACTAAAATTATTCAAAAACAAGTTGTAACGGAAAGCGGAAGATGCCTTTTTTGGTATGAGTGTAAAAATTAAGACTCAATCAGGAGATAAAAGAAATGTTTCAAACTTGGTTTAAAAAATTTTTTCGCGTATTCTTAGAAACGTTGCCGTTATTCGGGCTAATATTTCTATTAAATCCGATATTAATTGCCCTTGCACCACGCGAGCCGTTTGATTATCAATTTTCTTTTGTTATCTTGGGTGTTTCTTGTCTTTGTGCCTGTGTATTGACGGCTCTTCCAATCTCTTTTTTTTCAAATAAATATCGCCGAATCGCTATCGCTCTTTTTCGTTCTCTTTTTCTCGTTTTTTTTGTGGTCTCAATTTTTTACCCTGAGGCGGGAGGAAAGCTCGATGGTAGTACGAGCAAAAATTTTTCATTAACGTACTATTGTATACTTTATTCTTCTTATCTCATTGCTGTCGCAGTGTTTATGTTCTTGTTTTTACGTGAAAAAGTTATATTAAGAAATCTTTATGTGATTTTTGCAGTTCTGGGATTTGCAGTCGCTTTCTATTACCCAGTTCAACAGTGGATGACGTCTCCACCACAAACCTACTATTCTGATAAAACTGATCTAACTTTTGCTTCAGATAAAAATATCATTTTTATTTTTGCTGATATGTTGCAGGGATCAACACTTGGGCAATATCTTACAATGCACCCTAGTGAAAAAGACAATTTTCAAGGCTTTACTCTATTTTCACGTGCTACGTCCCCTTTCCCGTTTACCAGTTATGGAGCTCCTTCAATTATGACTGGTAAGTTGTATACTCGAGAACAAAAACCTACTGCCACTGATGAATATGCAGATGTAGCTACTTCTTCCTTTATAACGGATGCTAAAACTTTAGGGTTTGATAGTACTGTGATCGGCTTAGAGATTATCCAACTTCATAATTCGCAGATTTGTTATCAATCTTCCAATCCGGTAGAAACCTCTCGTATTTTACTAGCATTGAGCATTCAGAAAATAGTAAAAACAACGAGTTTTCTGGGGCTAGATGTAAACATGTGGATAGCCGGGTATAAAAAAACGAGCAAAAATATTATGGATCGATTAGCTCTTGCGCCCATTGGAAAGAGTAAAGACAAAATATTATTTTTTCATAGTATGATTCCTCATGTGCCAATTGTATTTAAACGTCAAAACTTAGAATCAATGCCTCTTTTTTTAAAACCTCTGGAGCTGACCGTAGAAAACTATTGGGAAGAAATGGCATTCTTCCTTGGCCAACTCACCCATCTTTTTGACCATATGAAACGTCTTGGAATCTATGATAAATCACTAATCATTGTGACCGGTGATCATGGTCATCCGATTGGAACACAACCCAGTCTAGATGACCATCCTGGATCTACGGATTTTGAGGTTTTTCAAAAAGGGACGTGGACGTACATAGCTGGGATGTATAATGCTGCCATACTCATAAAACCGCCTTTGCAAAGTGGAAAATTGAAAATCTCCAAGGCTGCCGCAAGTACATTGGGACTCAGGCCGTTGATAAAACAGTATCTGACGGATGAAGCGTCAGATTTGTTGAAAAATTTTGAAATTTTAGGAAAGAATAAGGTTGTTGTTTTTAAAAATAATGTCACTCCAGATCCTTATGGCTATCCTGACAATCATGTCGTTTTTGAATTTAGAGGAAATGTTAGCGCCTTAGCGCAGCAACTTAAAAAGGACCTTTGGAACAATTGCAACATAGTATATAAGCTTGGCACGAAAGTAACGGATGTTAGTGAATATGTGGACAATGCGTGGCTTTCTCCAGAAAATGAAGGTGTGTGGTTGCAAAATAGACCAGCGACATTATGTATGAGAATTCCAAATATAGAAAAGAAGTTCTATACACTCCACATGGATGTCTCGGGTCTAGTCAACAAGCAGCATCCTGTACAGAAAATACGGGTCTCCTTAAATGATAAGGTGTTAGGAATTATTTCTATTACAACATCACTTAAAAAACAATCAGTGGATTTAGAAATTCCAATGAACTTATTAGTAGGTAATGGTGTTAATGTATTTACGTTTCAACCACTCAATGCAATCTCTCCAAAAGAAATAGGAGCGTGGGATTTTGACAGTCCCCTTAGTATGTTCTTGCGCTCTTTTCAGTTGATTCCTTTGCAAGAAAAAGGGCATACTGCACATCATTGATTTTGAATAATTGTAAGGAATATAAAGATGAAAATATTGGTCCTTGGCGCAACTGGAATGTTGGGAAGCACTCTATTTCGTTATCTAAGTGAAGATAAGAATTTTAGTGTGTATGGTACTGCACGAGAGGGTAGGGCGCTTCAGCATTTTTCTAAAACGCTCGCCTCTCAACTTATTATTGGTGTAGATGTTGCAAATAACGAGTCCCTTCTTGACGTTTTTACAAAAATAAAACCTGATGTTGTTGTTAATTGTATTGGGCTTGTAAAACAACTAGCTGAGTCTAAGGATCCATTGTTGGCCATTTCTATTAATGCGCTGCTGCCTCACCGACTGGCAGCTCTTTGCAAAACAGGGGGCGCTCGTCTTATACAGATTAGTACAGATTGCGTATTTTCTGGTACAAAAGGAGGGTATCTTGAGAGTGATTTTCCTGATGCTGATGATTTATACGGTCGTTCTAAGTTTTTAGGTGAAGTTGACTATCCTCATGCTGTTACACTTCGCACCTCGATCATTGGTCATGAACTATCAGGACAAAAGAGCCTCATAAATTGGTTTCTTGCACAACAGGGCAGTGTAAATGGGTTTACTCATGCTGTTTTTTCTGGTTTTCCAACAATTGAGTTGGCAACAATTATCCGAAAGTTTGTAATACCAAGACCAGAGATGAGAGGATTATATCATGTAGCGTCAAGGCCAATAAATAAATATGATCTTTTGAATTGTGTTGCTAAAAATTATAGAAAAAGTATTGACATTGTACCTACAAACAGCCTAGTTATTGATCGTTCCCTTAATGCCGACCGTTTCAATGCGGAAACCGGCTATATTGCACCTGAGTGGTCGGAACTAGTGGAACGAATGTATAAATTTGAAAACCTAACATCGATTTAGAAATTATCTTCAAATACGAATAAGTGTAAGGAGCCTATAATGTTTGATAATAAAATAGTTTTAGTTACAGGAGGTACAGGCTCCTTTGGTAATGCTCTAACAAAGCACTTAATAGCTTCTTCTGTTAAAGAAATTCGTGTTTTTAGCCGTGACGAAAAGAAGCAGGAAGAGATGCGAGGGGCTTTCAGTAATCCTAAAATTCAATTTTATATTGGAGATATCAGGGACTATAATAGTATTTTTGAAGCTACAAAAGGGGTAGACTATATTTTTCATGCTGCAGCACTAAAGCAGATACCTTCGTGTGAGATTTTTCCTATAGAAGCTGTACAAACGAATATTCTTGGGGCGCAAAATGTTTTGAATGCTTCTGTTTTTAATCAAGTAGAGCGTGTTGTTATGCTTAGTACAGATAAAGCTGTGTATCCTATTAATGCAATGGGCATATCCAAAGCAATGATGGAAAAGTTAATGCAAGCAAAAGCACGTAGACAACAAGAGGGCGGTACTATTTTGTGCGCAACACGGTATGGCAATGTAATGGGTTCTCGGGGCTCTGTAATCCCTCTCTTTGTAAAACAAATTAAGGAAGGAAAACCATTAACAATTACTGAGCCCACGATGACTCGCTTTTTGATGTCTTTAGAAGATTCCGTAGATTTAGTGGTTTATGCCTTCAAGCATGGTCTTCCGGGGGATATATTTGTTCAGAAATCTCCTGCTGCAACTGTTTCAGTATTAGCACAGGCCTTACAAGAATTATTTGAGAAAAATAGTGAAATTCACTACATGGGAACTCGACACGCTGAAAAGCATTATGAAGTGTTAGTTTCTGCTGAAGAAATCGCACAAGCTGATGACCTCGGGCGGTATTATCGTATCCCATTAGATAGTAGAGATATTAACTACACAAATTACGTTGCAGCAGATGATAAAAAAGAGCTTGCTTTAGAAGGTTATACATCCCAGAATACAGAAAGGCTTACAGTAGAAGGCGTAAAAGAACTTTTGTTACAAGCAGACTTTATGCGCCAATACCTCAAACTGCCTAACAAGGCTTTGGAAGCTGCTGCCTAGTGCTTTATAACGAGACTATTAAATTATGATCAAAGTTGTTACGATTGTCGGCACACGCCCAGAACTTATTAAAATGTCTAGGGTTATTGCAGAATTTGATGAGCATACTCACCATATTTTAGTTCACACAGGTCAAAATTATGATTATGAATTAAATCAGATTTTTTTTGATGATCTTGGAATTCGCCAACCTGATTACTTCTTGAATGTTGCTGAAGATACTGCAGCAAAGACGATAGCGCGTGTTATCGAAAAGGTAGATGACGTTCTAGAAAAAGAGCAACCTCATGCCGTATTATTTTATGGAGATACAAATTCATGTCTTTCTGTAATTGCGGTTAAACGTAGGAAGATCCCTATTTTTCACATGGAAGCTGGGAATCGTTGTTTTGATCAACGCACTCCCGAGGAAATTAATCGCAAAATTATTGATCATTTAAGTGATATTAATATTGTTCTTAGCGAACATGCTCGTCGCTATCTTATAGCAGAGGGACTTCCTCAAGAACGGGTTATAAAGTCTGGGTCTCATATGTATGAGGTATTGAATTACCTTATGCCAAAAATAAAAAAATCTAATATATTGAAAGAACTTAAAATTAAACCTCAACGCTATTTCTTGGTAAGTGCTCATCGGGAAGAGAATGTTGATGATCCTAATAAATTGCAAGATTTGTTGGATACTCTTCAGCTTTTAGTTAAAGAGTATGATGTACCAATAGTCGTCTCTACCCATCCTCGTACAAGGAAAAGGTTGGAAACACTTGAAACCAAGGGATTGAGTCCAAAAATTCAATTTCTAAAACCATTTTGTTTTTCTGATTACATCAAGCTGCAAATGGATGCATTATGCGTCCTATCAGATAGTGGCACGATTACGGAAGAGTCTTCATTATTAAGCCTACCAGCTATTAATATCCGTGATGCACATGAGAGGCCAGAAGGGATGGATGAAGGAACTTTAATTCTAAGCAATTTTAAGGCTGAACGTATATTAGATGCTGTACGTGTTGTAATTGCCCAGCACAAGCCAAATGAGCGTTTATATAAGTTAGTTCCTGACTATGATGCAGGACTTGTCTCAAAAAAAATTCTTCGTATAGTTCTGAGTTATGTAGATTATGTGAATCGTGTGGTGTGGTCTAAATGATTTCTTCTAGAAACAATGCTACAACTTTCAAACAAATGTTAGGAAGTGTATACAGTAATCGTCAACTTATTTTTAATTTAGCAAAACGAGAAGTACTGAGTCGTTATAGCGGATCTGTTGTTGGTTTGATGTGGTCATTTATTAATCCGTTGCTTATGCTCGGTGTCTACACCTTCTTTTTTTCAACTATTTTCAAGGTACGATGGGGTATTGAACCGGATCAAAATCAGACGGAATTTGCGGTCATTTTATTCGTTGGGTTAATAGTATATGGGATTTTTGCAGAATGTATTAACCGAGCACCCTCGTTAATTACGGGTAACGTGACCTACGTTAAGAAAATTATATTTCCTTTAGAAATTCTTCCCTGTATTGCGATGGGATCTGCCTTGTTTCATGCAATGGTTAGCCTTTTTATGCTTTTAATTATTCAGTTCCTTCTTGTAGGTTCTTTGTCGTGGACTGTTGTCTTTTTTCCTCTTGTTCTATTGCCACTCATTTTATTTACGCTTGGAGTTTCTTGGATTTTATCTGCAATAGGGGTTTATATTCGAGACTCTAATCAAATAATTTCTTTTTTTACCACTATTTTAATGTTTACTTCACCGATATTCTATCCATTGTCAATGGTGCCCCTGAAATTGCAAACTGTAATTTTATTAAATCCATTAACATTGATAATTGAGCAGTCTCGTAATGTGCTATTATTTGGAAAAATTTTGGATTGGAAAAGTTTAATGGTGTACACAATTTTTAGTGTTTTTATTGCATGGATGGGTTTCTGGGGTTTTCAGAAAACAAGAAAAGGGTTTGCTGATGTCCTCTGATAATACAGTTATTCAAGTTGATCAGGTGAGCAAATGTTTTGCAATGTATAAAGCGCCAGTTGATCGTTTGAAACAAATGGCGTACTCAAGGTTTATACACCCCATAAAAAAAAGTAATAAAGCTTACTATGATACATTCTGGGCTCTTCAAAACATTAGCTTTGAGGTTGAGCGTGGAGAAACAGTTGGTATATTGGGGCAAAATGGGAGCGGCAAAAGTACGTTATTGCAAATCATCACAGGAACTTTGTCTCCAACGACGGGCAATGTAAATGTAAAAGGCCGTGTCGCTGCTTTACTAGAGTTAGGATCTGGATTTAATCCAGATTTTTCAGGGATTGAAAACGTATTTTTAAATGCTAGCTTGTTAGGTATGTCACGCGAGGTGACAGAGAATAAAATGGATGAGATTTTAGCATTTGCGGATATTGGAGCGCATGTAGAACAACCTGTAAAAACTTACTCAAGTGGCATGATGTTGCGCCTTGCCTTTGCTGTGCAGGTGGCAGTGGAAACAGAAGTGCTCATTATTGATGAGGCCTTAGCCGTGGGGGATGCACGATTTCAATTGAAGTGTATGCAACGATTAGAACACCTTCGCAATAATGGAACAACAATTTTATTTGTATCTCATGCTGCAGAAACCGTACGATCACTTTGTAACCGCGGAATGGTGCTTGAAAAAGGAAAAGCGATTTTTTGGGGAGATTCGAAACAAGCTACAACAAAATATTATGAAGTGTTATTTCCAAAAAAACAAATTTCAGAGGAGATCCCTCAAAATTCAACAGATTCTCTAGAAGTTGACATAGTTAATGACCCAATTTTGGAAACGCAGGGTCATGGTTTTATCCAACCTTTAGAAGTTTCAGCTAATAAAAGGAATCTTAAGTTAATAAAATCTGAAGATTCAAATCTGACTTTATTGTTTAGTACTCAAGAAAGTTCGTGGGGGCGTGGGGGAGCTACAGTAAATAGCGTAAAATTAAAAAACATCAAAAAACCAAACATTCTTGAGCAAGGACAACCCTTATTGGCTGAAGTAGAAGTAGAATTAGATTTAAAAGAAATAAATAAAATATTCAAATCAGACTTGCAAAGTAATAATTTGTTTGTAGGGTTACGTTTGGATACACACAAAGGAATTTCTTTGTTTGATTTGTTTGCATCAAAAGCATTAGATTTTACACTCGGAGGCAGTATGAAAAAAAAATTAAAATTTCTATTAGAATGTGATATGCCCTTACTCCAGCAAGGCGAATATTTCTTAACCCCGGGCATTGCTATTGGATCGTTAAATGCAATGGTACCATTGTGTTCGCATGACCATGCAATATCTATACAGGTAGTTGGTGACAATAGAGTGAATGGGTGCTTGCGTCCTCATTATGTTTTTAAGGAGATTTCTTAATGGGTTGGGTTCGAGAAAAATACACCAAGCATTATTTTACTGGGTTAAGTGATGATGGGTCAAAATTACATTACGGAATAGAAGGAGTATGTTCTGGTAGTACAACTGTCCTAAGAGATTTTGATATTAAAATTCTGGACCGGGTTAATTTTGAGAACGCTCATGTTCTGGAGATTGGGTTTGGACGCGGTGAAAGCATTAAATACTTTATGGAAAAGGGAGTTGCCTCGTACATAGGTGTCGATTTTGCTTTACCGGCTTTTGAACTAGCAAAAGAATATGTCGTTCATCATGGTTTCTCCAAGGCTCGTTTGTTTTGTGCTGATGCAATAGACTTTTTAAAAGATCAGGGGCATGAAATAACTCAGCCTATTGATATCGTTGTTCTTCTCGATGTTGTTGAGCATATTCCAAGGGAAGAACTTCGCCAAACTTTAGAATTATTAAAGCCCTACCTTGCCCAGAAAGCAATAATTATTATTAATACACCTGTCTATCGTGTTGATAACGATGTTATTGTACAAGGGTTAGATGAAAAAAATCATATTGATGCAATTGATCATGCTGATTTTATAGAAGAAACAAAAGGCATGCATTGCAATAAGTATTCTTTGCTATCTCTTTCAAATTTTATGAAAAAATCCGGTTTTATTAACTTAACAGAGCGTCAGATTTATACTTTAAATTTTCAAAACAATAAAGACTATGAAGAAATCCCATCATATAGAAATTTATGGGAAGAAACCGCAAAAAATAACTATCCTATTCATGTTGTGTATCAGCCAGACGAACATGAATTTGCTTATATTCAAGGAAATCCTCTTGAAATTATCAAATGCGAAGAGGGTTCATTGTTGAACTGTAAAATATTAGGAATAAACTCTCAAATTACACAGTACCTTAATGAACATTCTGATATCAATCATGAGATTAAGCAAGGTGATATCGTTTTTGATGTTGGGGGGCATGTCGGGTTAAGTAGTCTGCATTATTCTAAGTTAGTGAGTAGCCACGGGAAAATTTTTTGCTTTGAGCCAAATTCCGCCAATATTAACCGTATGCGAATAAATTTATCTGAGAATCCAGAGTTAGCTGAAAATATTCATCTTTATGACTTTGGTTTAGGGGAGAAAACCGAAACGTGCGGGCTGTTATTAAGCGAGGACATAGAATTTGGTTATAGCAGTACATCGCAGCTTATAAGAGGTGGAAAAACGGCTATTCCTCATACAGAACTTTATGCGCTGGGCTTCTATGAACAAGATATAAAAGTAGAAACCCTTGATAATTTTGTTAGAAACACGGGAATTCTTCCTAATTTTATTAAGGTGGACATTGAAGGAGCTGAAGTTTCTTTTTTAAGAGGTTCAATAGAAACTCTTAAAAACAACCAAATCACCTTAGTGATAGAGCTTCACTCTCCTTTATCCGCATTTTATACATTAGAAATATTACACACATTAGGGTATAGTGCGCATGTGTTATTCGAACTGTGGGGTAATAGGATTGAAATCCTGGCAAAAAAAAATGAACAAGAGCGCGTGGAAGTCCATAAATCTTTACTTCCCTACATTCAACAGCTTTTAGAATTGCATGAAGCGCATAAGCTTAAAAGTTTGAGAGAAAATGAGAAAGAGTTTTTAGAAAAGATGCAGAAAGAATTGCAAGAGACTCGGGATCAACTCCAAGAGATCCAGGCCTCACAAGAGACTCAGACCCAACTACAAGAGACTCAGACCCAACTACAAGAGACTCAGGCTCAACTACAAGAGACTCAGTCGAACCTTAGTGAATATCAAAATTATTTTCCCGTAAAGTGTGCGAGAAAGATAAAAAGAACTGTCGTTTCTGCCTTAGGTGATTAACATGTCCAAGTTTAAAAAAAATAATGATTTTTCTAAGGGGCGTATATTAGTTGTAACATTTGCATTTTCACCACTTAAAATTCAGATGGCTCCAGTTATTGTTAAGCAAATGAGTGCGGTGTCTCAGCTGGGATATAATGTAGATGTGTTATGTGGTCACTACACTGATGGCATCCCTTATTCTACTGACAATAGTCTTGATGACTACATAAAAGAAAATTTTTCAAATGTGCATCGAGTAAAACAGGCATTTAAATACAATAAATTTAGTAATATTTTTGGTTTTGGCGACATAATGTCAAGGCTATCTCACTCTATGATTAAGAAAATGATGGCCATGGATCTTGAATCTTATGATGCAATCATTACTTTTTCTCCTTTTCATTCTATTAATAACATAATGTCTGAAGTAAAAAAGAGAAAGAAAAATATTTTCTGGGTCGCCCAGTTTGGTGACCCCTGGGCAAATAACCCACTTGAATTGCAAAAGATGAGAAAATTTTTGGAGAGAGTACAAGAACGCAAAATGCTTCAGAATATTGACAGTTTAATACATAATTCAAAAAATTCTCTAGATTTAATGTTAAAAAATAATTCACGCAATAGAGCTTTTCCTAATGCTGTTTTGCCACATATGTTTACAAAAGGATTATATCCTAAAAGACCAAAAGCTACTAATGCAAAGACGATATTTAGATACGTAGGCACATTGTTTGGAAATCGCTCACCCGAGCCCATTTTTAAAGCTTTTTTAAAGTTATTTGAACGTCGCAATGATCTGCTAGATCAGATAAAATTAGAGTTTATTGGTAAAATATATCCAGATGCAATGCTTAAAACGCAAGCATGTCTGTCTCTTCCAAAAGGAATGCTGTCAGTGATTCCTAGTGCTACATATGTAAAATCCCTTGAATTCATGTACGATGCAGATATACTTCTTCTCATTGAAGCAGATGTGAATAAAAATCTTTTTTTTCCCAGCAAACTTGCAGATTATATGGGAGCAAATACTCCCATTGTCGGGATAAGCTCTAGTGGAGTTTCTAAAGAAATATGTCAAAAACTCGGCACATGGTGTGTAGACTCTGTTGATATTAGTTTACTAAGCGAAGCCTTAGAACAAGCGATTGATTATTGCCACTCTAAAAATAAGAAAAATTGGTGCAATGAAGCCTATAGAAAAACATTTGAAAGTCATGTTGTCGTCCGTAATTTTATTAATTTCATAAAAGAGGCGAAAGGTTTAACTAAATGAAAAAAAAGAAAATCCTATTTGTTGCGATGCAAATGAGCATTCATACTGCACGTTGGATCAACCAATTGGATAGGGAAAAATATGATATTCATCTTTTTCCTGTTAATTCTGTCCCACTCCACCCAGATTTAAAAGATGTCACTGTTCATGCCCCCCTTCTGGAGGGAGAGCATAGACATTTTCAAGATATAATAAAAGAAATTTCAAAATATATTTTTGCAAAAAAAAACATACTGTCAAAATTATTTCCAGATATTTTAATAAATAGATTTTATAATAGTAAATTTTTTTATAAATTTGGTAAAAGTAATGCTCAAATTGAAACACTTTATGGCCCAGATGCGCTTAAGAAGCTTATCTCTAAATTAAAGCCTGATTTAATCCATTCTTTAGAATTTCAAACGTGTGGATACAATGTCTTGTTTGCAAAAAAACAATACAAAGGAAATTTTCCTCCTTGGCTCGCAACAAATTGGGGGAGTGATATTTATTTTTATAAAGAAGATCCTGCTCATTTGGAAATTATCAAGGAATTATTGTCAAATATAAACTATTATAGCTGTGAATGCAATAGAGATATAAAAATTGCAAAAGAACTTGGGTACAAAGGAATTACTCTCCCAATTATCCCAAATACAGGGGGGATAGATATAAAATTTGCTAAAAACTTAAGAGAAAAAATAAACCCATCCTCACGCAAACTTATTATGGTGAAGGGATATCAGCATTTCGCAGGAAGGGCATTAGATGCCTTGAAAGTAATTGAAGAATGTACTCCTTTGTTAAAAGAGTATAAAGTTATCGTTTACTCTGCCCACACACAGGATGTACAGAAAAAAGCAAATGAAATAAATAAAAATATGAATATTTTAGTTGAATTGCTTCCGTATACGCAAGATCATTCAAAAATGTTAGAACTTTTTAGTCAAGCGCGAATATATCTTGGGGTATCTATCTCGGATGCTATTAGTACGTCACTATTAGAAGCGATGGCGATGGGAGCTTTTCCTATTCAAACGAATACCTCCTGTTGTGAAGAGTGGATCCGTGATGGTGAATCAGGTCTTGTGATTTCTCCTGATAACTTTGAAGGAATAGTAAACGCCTTTAAAAGAGCTTTAAGTGACGATGCCTTAGTTGATAAAGCGTCTCAGCTCAATTGGAAAACTATTCTAAAAAGAGCAGACAAAGAAAAATGTTCAAAAATAGCTAATGAGTTCTATCATTCAATTTTTAATGATTTAAGCGCATAGGGAAATCTTTATGAAAAACAATATAAGTAATCCTCTTGTCTCTATTATTATACCCGTTTTTAATGGTGCAGATTATTTAAATCAAGCTATTGATAGCGCTTTAGCTCAGACTTATCAGAATATAGAAGTTATTGTTATCGATGATGGCTCAAACGACCAAGGAGCAACGGAGGCGATTGCACTAAGTTATGGGAATAGAGTTTCTTACTATCGAAAAGAAAATGGCGGCGTAGCAACGGCCCTTAATTTGGGCATTGCAAAAATGAAAGGGACATACTTTTCCTGGCTTAGTCATGATGATCTTTATGCTCCTGACAAAATAGAAACTCAGGTTTTAGAAATATCACAACATGATAACAAAACGATTCTTTATTCTGACTATAGGGTTTTTGGGAAAGAACCATTTGTCTCATTTGATGGAAAGTTACCAACTATCACTCCTCAAGACTTTCGTTGTTGGATTACTATTGAAAATCATATACATGGATGTACCCTTCTTATTCCTAGGTCCGCTTTTGAGGAGTATGGACCATTTAATCCAGCTTTAAGAACAACACAAGACTATGCCATGTGGTTTAATTTAGCAAAAACGTACAAATTCTTGCACATGCCTACCATAACTGTTTTTGCGAGAGTGCATCCAAATCAAGCTACTAAAGCTATTGCTAGTGTAGTAAAAAGAGAATGTGATGAATTAATAAAAAATTTTATCGATCAACTTGAACCTCATGAAATTATAAGAGCTACAAAGAAAGACTTAAAATCTAGTTACCTAAAGATTGCAGACGCCTGTTTAAAAAAAGGGTTTACAAATGCATATAGTCGTGCAAATGAACTTGCAGAACTTAGTGGTAGTGCGACATCACTCATAGATAATCAAGGTATTCGAAAAATGGAAATAGACATGCATAACAAAGCAAAATCTTTTTTAAAAAAAATTATTCCATCATATTTTTACAAAAAAAAATATGTATCCGCAGACGGCCAGAATTCACAACAAACACGCAGTCAATCACATAATCTGCAAGATAAGTTCACACATGTGTATCGGGAGAATATTTTTGGGGGAAAAGAATCGCGTTCTGGAGAAGGATCGAATTTTATTCAAACAGCAGTAATTCGTAGAGAAATACCAAGGATTATTAAATCATATAATATTTCTACTTTTCTTGATGCGCCCTGTGGAGATTGGTATTGGATGCGTACTGTTGACTTGGGGGTGCAGAAATATATAGGGGTGGATATTGTTGCAGAAATGATCGATAAAAATAATCAAGAATTTGGAAATTCTATAGTTTCTTTCCAAGCATTGAACTTATCAAAAGATACGCTTCCTCACGCTGATTTAGTTTTTTCTAGAGATTGCTTCGTTCACTTGAATTTTGATGACATCTTGAGAATAATTTCTAGTTTCAAGAGATCAAAAGCAAAGTATTTACTTACAACAACCTTTACTAATCGTGAGAAAAATTCTGATCTTATTGATGAAAACGGCAACGAGTTATTTTGGCGCACTCTTAATATGCAACTTCCCCCCTTTAATTTCCCACCTCCTATTGAACTTATTAATGAAGAATGTACAGAAGGTGATAAGCTATACATGGATAAGAGTCTGGGCCTGTGGTTATTAGAGGATATAACCGTACCTGCAGGATACTAAGCAGATGGGAGCTGCTCAGCAGAATTCCTTAATTCTGCATGCACCAAATATTTATACAGGAGGGGGGTTCATACTATTGCAAGAGGTTCTAAAAACAAAAAGTTGCTCCATTCGCTGGGCACAATTAGACAATCGCGCAAAATCGATCTTAGATTTATCAAATCATATCCTCAAGAAATATGTAAAAAATAGTTTTTTTTCGAGGTTTTTAGCAGAGTGTAGGCTATGGTATAATGCTAAAAACACTGATACAGTATTGTGTTTTCATGGGTTACCTCCTCTCCTACCTATTCGTGGGCATGTTATTGTATTCATACAAAATCGTATGTTTCTTGAGAAATGTAAGTTTGTGGTCTTCCCTTTTTGGACAAAAATGCGAATTTTTATTGAACGAATGTGGATAAAGCTATTATGGCGCAATTCCTATCGCTATATTGTGCAAACTCCCTCTATGGCCATAGCGGTGAAAAAACGGTTAAGCAAGAATCTTGCAGTCACCATCTTTCCCTTTGTTCCTTCAAAAGACTTATTTTTACAATCAAAAAAAAGTAAATCTCCCCAATTTGACTTCGTCTACATAGCTAGTGGGGAAGCACATAAAAATCACCTCAATTTACTTGAAGCTTGGAGTATCTTACGTGATATGGGGTTAACTCCCTCACTAGCTCTCACCGTTTCTCCAGAGTTATATCCTGTTCTTGCTAATGAAATAGTAAGAAATAATAAGGAATTAGGCTTAAACATTATTAATTTCGGGCAATTGCAAAAAACAGCCATTGCGCAGTTGTATCAATCTTCATCAGCTTTGATTTTTCCATCTCTAACCGAATCATTTGGATTACCCTTGATTGAAGCATATAAATATGGGCTTCCCATTATTGCTTCAGAACAAGATTTTGTTAGAGATGTAGTGAACCCTGTTCAAACCTTTGACCCGCATTCTCCCTTATCGATTGCGCGAGCTGCTCGTCGTTTTTTTACTTCTTCTGAAGAAGCACCCCTTGAACTTAAGTCTACAGATAATTTTCTTAAGGAATTAATGATATGAAAATATTAGTGTGGTCTCAATATTTTTGGCCTGAGCATTTTCAAATTAATGAAGTTGTGCGTGCTCTTTATAATAAAGGCATAAACATCACAATTTTAACAGGAAAACCCAATTACCCAGATGGGCAGGTATTTAAAGGTTATAAAATATGGGGTGTACAGAAGGAAAAATTCTTTGGAATGGAGGTTGTTAGACTACCGCTTATTCCACGCAGCAGAGGCTCTCGCAAGCGCTTGTTCTTTAATTATTTATCATTTATCATTTCTGGCTACTTTATTGCTCCATTTTTTTTTAAAAAAAAGAATTTTGATGTTGTATTAGTTTACGCTCCATCACCGTTGCTCCAAGCTCTCCCTGCTATTTTCTTCGCAAAACTTAAACGAGCTCCCCTAATTATTTGGGTACAGGATCTTTGGCCCGAATCACTACAAGCTACGGGATACATTAAAAATAGTTTTATATTGTCACTTGTTAAAATATTGGCGCGATATATTTATAATTCTGCAGACTCTATACTTATACAATCAGAAGGATTTAGATCTTTTATCGAACCTTTAGTTAAAGATAAGAAGAAAATTTATTTTTATCCCAATTCTGCCCAAGATTTTAAAGATGCCAGTACTCAATCAAAACAAGAAAGTAAAATAGCGAGAGAGATTGAACAGAATTTTTCTATAGTTTTTACAGGGAACATAGGGTCAGCACAAGCTTGCGAAACTATTGTAGCCGCAGCAGAAAAATTGCAAAACTACCCAGCCATCAAATTCTATCTTATTGGAACTGGTAGTCAAGTTACATCCATTTCTCTTGATATAGAGCACAGAAAATTGACTAATGTTATTATGGTGGGACGTCTTCCTCCTCAAGAGATGCCGTCTATTTTTGCTGCTTCTTCAGGGTTGCTTGTCTCTCTCAAAAACAATTCAGTTTTTTCTGCGACTATACCAAGCAAGTTGCAAACTTACTTAGCTGCAGAAAAACCAATTATTTCTAGCGTAAATGGTGAAAGTGCGAGACTAATTATGGAAGCTAAAGCAGGGTTATCTTGTCCAGCAGAGAATGCTAACGCTCTAGCAGGTACGGTTTTACGCTTATATAAAATGTCCCCTCAGAAAAGATCCCTCTTAGGTAAAAATGGTTATAGATATTTTAAGAGGCATTTTTCTTTATTAAAAAATATCAATAATCTGATACAGCATTTACATGCTGTGACGTCTTCCTCACTACATACTGCACATCCTAAGACAGGGGAAAATGTCTCCTAGTATAACGTTTTCATAAAATCAATACATATTTTTAGCTTTCCACAAGTCATTCAGACTATCGAATTTTGTCCACCTGTGAACGACGGGAGCTTGGTTGATTTCCGCCACTCCTTTGAGAATTCGCTCCTTCAGGTCGTCCCAAGAAGCAACACGAATACCCTTTAAAAAAGTACGTGCCATTTTACCAAACAGGGTTTCAACGATATTGAGCCAAGAGCCATGCGTTGGCGTATGGACAAATTCAAAGCGGTTGGGCCGTGTTGCAAGGTAAGCTCTTGTTTCTTTTGAGATATGCGCAGAATGATTGTCAAGAATGACTCTAATTTTTATGTGATCGGCGTAATGCGCATCTATTTCTGTTAACAACTGTATGAATTCACAGCTTCTGTGTCTTTGGTGAACTTGGACGAAGACATGCCCATCGTGCAAATCGATACCGGCCAAGATCGAAGCTGTTCCATGACGAACATATTCGTGATCCCTGCTGACCGTTTTGTGTTTGCCCGGGACTGGAGATAAATCAGGAGCTGTATTCGCTATCGCCTGCACCCCTGGTTTTTCATCAATGGATATCGTGACAACATTCTGACTCGTTTTATTGGCACACTTATTTTGGTACTCAATCTCTTTATAGACAAGGAGTATGTCTCTCATCTTTGTTTCAAAATCAGGGTCTCTTCTTTCAAGATAATATTTGATTTTGTGTGGTTTTAATTTGTTGTCTTTCAGGATGTTATGAACTGTTGATTTGACGATACGTGATAAACAGGGATGGCCAAAGAGGGTCGCATTCTTCTGAATGTGAGTTGCCAAGCTTTGAGAACTCCACAGCTGCTGCATACCCATGATCCAAAGGTTTTGTGCAGGCAAGATTCATAATCCATATTTTGGCCTCAGGCGTGATAACCGCATTGTTTGGACTGTGAGGTAAATCCTTCAATCCAGCCTTCACCCCCATCGCCAACGCCTTATCAATACAATCGTAAACAGTTCTGCGACAAACTCCTACCTGCCCTGCCGTGGTCTTAATCGATCTATTTTTTGAGTACAATATCAGAATCTTGGCTCGATCAACCTCGCGTTTTGGCAGCGTTCTCGAGTGAGAGATGTGCGTTAGGTGGGCTAAATCTTCAGGGCTATCTCAAGGGATGCGCGCTTCGTTCTGGTCGGCATGAGTCATACTCCATCTGGGTTGTAGATGGGTACATTATACTCTTTTTTTGGTCAATATGTAAGTGTTTTATAAAAACGTTATACTAGAAGGTGGAACGGGAGAAACATGTCATGAGCCCTTTCCTAGGTGTGATAAAGGTGGAAGCTGTCACTCGGGAATGGGTGGTTCTGGTTTCTCCTGCTGCAAATAACGGAGCCAGAGGAGACGCCTCAAAAACAATGAGCAAACATGTTTAATGATTTCAGGTCTGAATGGTTAGGTCCTAGTTATCGAGTCACACGGGTTACGCCGGAGTTCCCGCTCGGTGTGAGGAATGAATCAACTGTAGGGCTCAGGTGGGGTGCGATTTAGCAGGTGCCCTCTCTACTCAGCATTTCCGATCGAATATTGGTTTGGGGAGGTTCGAACGTGCTCGTTTGAATATTGGGAAGTCCGGTATCAAGTCCGCGTTGGATCGTGGTATGTGTGCCGAAGTGTACTGCCGATTGTGAGAGTTTAGTCAGTCCAAAAGTATACCCGGCGTATACCCGGAGAAAAATAGACTTTCTTAAGAACCACAAAACCCCTTATAAACATTGGCGCGCCCGAGAAGATTCGAACTCCTAACCTTCTGATCCGTAGTCAGATGCTCTATCCAATTGAGCTACGGGCGCTTAATGTAGCTCGCTACGCTGTAGCAAAGCCTGAGAAATGAGTGGTTTGATCGTAGAATTAAAGAACCTCTATAAAATTTTTCTTAGAAATTTCTTAGGATTTCTTTTTAAGTGGGTTATTCTTAGTCGAATCTCTTCAATACTGCAAGAAGAAAGTGTCAAAAGGACATATCCAAAATTACCAACAAAATCCCCGCCACCTATCTTATACGGGCGATTACGCTGTGACTTCGGATACAAATTTTGCATGAGGCCCCTGTGTGTAGAAATTGATAATTGATTCTGATGGTATGGCCTGTGTACCTTTCAATAAGCGTCAAAAATGAGGTAAGATAAAGGGCTCAGAAACCAATAAAGAAAGGACGATATCATCAGAATCGAAAATATATCCACAATACCCCTAGCTATTTTGAGAAATAAGCACTACATATTCATTACATGAATTTTACCCCCCTACAGACTGGTATAGAAACTATGACAACGTTTGACTCTTTTGGCATTCCTTCTTTTCTTAGTGAATCCCTTAGTCGCATGACTATAAAGATCCCTACTTCCATTCAAGAGAAGGCTATCCCCCCAGGACTTGAAGGGCTTGATATTTTAGCCTCTGCTCAAACGGGCACAGGAAAAACAATCGCCTATTTAATTCCCCTGATTACGAACCTGTGTAAGGATCTTCAGTCATCAGCTCTTATTCTGGCTCCAACCCGTGAACTTGCCACCCAGATTCAAGATGCGGCCCGTACCCTTGCTGGCAAAAATTTTGGGATAGCTCTTGTGATTGGGGGAGAGTCTATGGGAAAGCAGCTTTCCGCTCTTAAGAGCAAACCTCGTCTTATCATTGGCACGCCTGGAAGAATAACTGATCACCTTAAGAGAAGAACGCTTCACTTGTCTGAAACACGCTTTCTTGTCCTCGATGAAACTGATCGTATGTTGGACATGGGGTTTAGCGAAGCCTTGAAACAGATTGTTCACTTCCTGCCCCAGAAGCGTCAAACTTTTATGTTTTCAGCCACAATGCCTCCAAGCATTAAAACCCTCTCTTTGACCTACTTAACGAACCCTCAGCATATTTCCGTGGGATCAACAACAACTCCGACTTTACAAGTGAAACAAGAAACTCTTAAAACCTCTACCGCTGAGAAATTTCCAAGCCTTATAAAGGAATTAAATATACGTGAAGGCTCTATTATTATTTTTGTAAAAACAAAGCATGGAGCAGATCGTCTTGCAGAGAAACTAAGTCGTCAAGATCATCCTGCTGCTGCCATTCATGGAGACTTGAGACAAAGAAAGAGAGATGAAGTCCTGCGAAACTTTCGAAATCTTAAAAACCGTATTATCGTTGCAACTGATCTTGCCGCCCGCGGACTCGATGTTCCTCATATCAAGCATGTAATTAATTATGACCTTCCTCAATGCCCAGAAGATTATATTCACCGTATTGGACGCACAGGACGGGCTGGAAAAGAAGGGAGTGCCCTCTCTTTGATTTCTCCCGAAGATGGCCAGAAATGGCGCCGCATTCATCAGTTGATTTCTCCCGAGACGTCACGACAAGACACGATGAGATCTGGGGAGCCTTCGAAAAAACAAAGAGCACGGCCTTTTCAAAAGTCAACAGAATCAAAGTGGAAAGGCGGACCTAAGCTCGTTTCTTCTGAAACGACACGACAGGAAACGATGAAATCCGGTGAGTTTCAAAAAAAACGTAATCCACGGCCTTTTCAAAAGCCTTTGGTGTCAAAGTGGAAAGGTGGGCCTAAGCGAGGATCTTTTAAGAAGGCAGCCTCTCGGTAGGCGCTTTTGTGTCGAGCCTTATAAAAGCACCTTGAGGTGGATAATGATTAAAAGGGTAGACTCATCAGCTGAGATAAGTTCGCATCGAGATATTGACCCAAAAATTCTAAGCTTACTCGACTCCCAAGCGCCTCGTTATACAAGTTATCCCTCAGCTCACCATTTCCAAGAAATGAGTCATAGCCTTTCTGAACGGTGGCTAAAGAGTCTTCCTATCGATCAAAGTATCGGACTTTATATCCATATTCCTTTTTGTCCAAAACTTTGTTGGTACTGTGGATGTTACACAAAAATGACATACCGCTATGAACCTATCGAAACATACATTCAATTGCTTTTAGAAGAATTTAAGATACGTGCTACACACTTTCCGCATCGGCCTCAGTTGCACAGTCTTCATTTTGGGGGAGGGTCTCCAACAATTCTTGACTTGAAAGATTTAACCCGTCTTTTTTACGCCATAGAAAGCCATTTTGAAATTTCCACCAATGCTGAAATCGCAATTGAAATCGACCCACGTCACTTAACAAGACAGAAAGCAAAAGCTTATGCTGAACTTGGGATTAACCGTGCAAGCTTAGGAATTCAGGATTTTAATAAGAAAGTTCAGGAGACTATCAACCGGGTTCAGCCGTTTGATGTGGTTTTAGAAGCAACTACCTTGCTTAGAGAGTATGGTATTCATAACATTAACCTAGATCTTATCTATGGATTGCCTTTCCAAATTCCCCACAGCATAAAAGATACGGTTCAAAAGGTTTTGGACCTAGACCCAAATCGAATTGCTTATTTTTCCTATGCTCATATGCCCTGGATAAAAAAGCATCAGCGCTTGATACCTTCAGAAGCTTTGCCCGATACACTAGAAAAAATTCGATTTTACACCTTAATCCAGCATCTTCTTGAAGAGTCCAGGTATAAGAGTATTGGCATAGACCATTTCGCTAAAGAAGAAGACGATCTTTTCTTAAGCTTACAAAACAGAACCTTACGACGCAATTTTATGGGGTACACTCCTTTGCCTCATGATTATAGTGTGGGGGTGGGTATTTCCTCTATTAGTGAGCTGGGGAAAGGGCTTTCGCAAAATAGCCTTCAATTTGCAGAGTATAAAAAAAGGGTTCAAGATGGACTATTGCCGACTGCTCGTGGGTGGATCTACGTTCAGGATGATCAGGTCCGGAAAACAGTCATTAGCCAGCTGATGTGTTATTTTGAAGCTGATCTTAACGAGATCCTATCTGACAATAATTATCCCCTTAATTATTTTGATAGGGAGCTTTCTCAGCTCAAAGATTTAGAGACAATGAACATTGTTTCTGTTAAGAATCGTAAAATTCGATTTTGTTCGACTATACCTATGTTGATTCGCTATGTTTCTAAGGTATTTGACTCTTACGCAAAAATCGAAGGAAAGCCCCTTTCGAAAATAGCATAAAAACAAAAAATTGTGCTGTTTTAGAGGTCAACCACTCTATGGAGGAGTCATTGTTATGACGATAGATGCACAAAATTTTTTATCTTCTTGGAAAAATACACCCCAGCAATCTTTCCCATACCCTCATTATATTATGAAAAATGTCTTTAACCCTGATCTTTTACAGCAATTACGCAACCTTCCTTTTAAAGCGCACGATCTTGATTACAAATTAGGACGGCGCGAAGAGTTTAATTCTTTCCGACAATACTTTAACCCTGAAAATATTGAAGCCCATGAATCTGCAAAACGTGTTGCTGATATATTTCTTTCCCCCTCTGTTATTTCTTTTATTGAGCAAGCAGGTGATATTTGCCTAAAAGACTCTATGTTACGTCTTGAGTATACAATGGATACAGAGAAGTTTTGGTTAGAACCGCATACAGATATTGGCGAAAAGCACTTTACAATGGTTATCTATCTTTCTGACGATAAAGGGGCTGAGGCGTGGGGAACCGATATCTATTGTGATGCTGAGACATATCATTCAACTGCTCCTTATGAAACGAATAGTGCTCTTATTTTCTTTCCTTCGGAAAAGAGTTGGCATGGATTTAGGCCCCGTCACATCAATGGAATTCGCAAAACGATCATTGTTAACTATGTTACCCAAGCCTGGCGCAGTAGACATGAACTTGTTCACCCAACTAAGACCATTAGTGATTACCAGAAAGAAAGGATTCAGTCCTAATGGCACGCATAAATTTTGCGGATCTCACTCATGAGTGTTACAACATTGCACCCTGCTATCACCCCCTCAAAATGAAATAAAAATTCTTTTTCTACATTAATAAAATATTAATATTCACAATGTTATTCTTTAGTTTGAAAAAGATGCATACGTGAAATTAAACAAAAAAGGACCGTAGAGTCCTTTGTTTAACGGAAAGAGATAAAATGACAGTGTTATCAGGTGTGGATGAAGTCATTGATTTGGGGGAGGATACCAAAATGGGAAGTATCTCCCTCACTTTCTACACCTTTCAAAATCAGAGCGTGTTGGGAACACAAATGGTTGGGGAAGTCAACGTGACTTCTTCTTCCAAGATTCTGACACGGGTCCTCGGGTTAAGCCCGAGGACAAGCTTAACCCGCCCCGTCATCTCTGAATCTGATTGGGCATTTATCAACTTAAAGAAAGGACTATCAAAATGGAAAACCTGGGTATGCGGTTGACTCCACAAACAGCCTAAACTGACAAAATTTTGCAGTTGACTCCACTTGGCATTATTTGTAGTTTTTTCATGATATGAAAACTTACCCTGAAGATGCGGTTGAACTCATGAACATGTTTCCAGATGAGGAAGCCTGTTTGGATTATTTGGCAATGATTCGCTGGCCCCATGGATATCAGTGCTTGCGTTGCTCCGCGAGAGGCGCCTTAAAATTAGGCCGAGGACTCTATCGTTGTCAGTCCTGTAAATACGAAGGATCAGTGATTGTCGATACACTTTTCCAAGACACACATAAGCCTCTTCGATTGTGGTTCCAGGCCATTTGGTATGTTGTGAGCCAAAAGAATGGCGTGAGCGCCAGTGGTCTGCAACAATCACTTGGATTGGGCAGCTACCATACGGCATGGGAATGGTTACATAAACTACGTCGAGCTATGGTGAGGCCTGGGCGCGATAAATTGAGCGGCACCATTGAAATAAATGAAACGATGATTGGCAGCGAGCAACCAGGCAAAAAAGGGCGTGGAGCGACGGGAAAAACATTGGTTTTAATAGCAGCGGAAGAGACCCAATGGGGCATTGGACGCATTAGAATGGCTCCCATCAGTAATGCCTCCGGTGCGGTGTTAGACAATACCGTTCAGCAGATGGTTGAGATGGGTAGCACAATACGAACCGATGGCTGGGCTGGATATAGCGGATTAAGTAAGCTTGGATACACGCATTTGCAGATAGTTAATCGCAACGTGAAGAATGAGGATCTAATCGAGCAAGCCCATCTTGTTGCTGCATTACTTAAACGATGGCTAATGGGCACGCTTCACGGTGCAATTAATCACAAAAATTTGCCATATTACTTGGATGAATTTACCTTTAGGTTTAATCGAAGGACATCTAACTCGAGAGGAAAACTGTTTTATAGGTTAATCCAACAAGCGCTTGAAATAGACCCAATTCCAGCTAAACTACTAACGGCAGTTGAGGCTTAGTGGATACAGCTGCATAGGGTGTCTCGCTTGTGGAGTCAACCGCATACCCAGGATGGAAAAAACAAAATTTCTCCGGACATCATTTGTAATTGCGGTTCTTGCTATATTGCCCGCGATACTAACCCCTACCCAAACCAAAGCTACTTGCGCTCCGGCTGGGGCGCCATGTATTGGAGATGCCAACTGCTGCGGCCATTGTCATTATCCGTCTTCTCCAGGTGACGGGCATTGTGTGGACTGATCTCTGGTGGGTCCCCTGCGGGTCGATAAGGGTCGGTATATCGATGCGGAGGTCGCCTCACATGGTTGAGGATCACGGCGCCGCAGGGGGGCGCCTGAGGCAGGGTTAGCAGTTGAGTCTCATAATTTAATAAGTTTATCAAAGGGTTCTGCAATTTCCACCTCCTTTGTTCGAGATTTAGCGCCTCGGATAAGAAAAATCTGCGTTTTAGGGATCCGGAACGCTTTGCTTAAAAGGTTGATCATCGCAATATTTGCTTTGTTATCTTCAGGAATAGCTGTCACTTTGACCCGTAAAATCTTTTGACCTTGGGCATTTTGGGTCCATCCTTCAATCTTATTGTAAGCTGCTTTGGGTGTAAGGTGAATGATCAGACGCATGGGATAAAAGGAAACGTTTTTTTCAAGATGTCGTCAACCTCAGAGACTGTTACAGCAAGACCTAGATCACTTAAAGACGTTACGCCTGAATTGTTCAGCCCACAGGGAATTATATTTTTATAAGGCCTCAAATCTGGATTTACATTTAAAGAAATACCATGAGAGGTTACCCACTTTTGAACCCTTACCCCAAGGGCTGCAATTTTATGATCAACGCCATTTTTCTGCACCCAGACCCCAACACGCCCTGGGCGGCGTTCCCCCTGAACTCCAAAGTGGTCTAGAACCTGAATAATCCAGGTTTCAAGGGTTGCAACGTACCACTTAATATCTTGTTTGCGGGTTTTTAAATCTAAGATGAGGTATACAATACGTTGTCCCGGCCCATGGTAGGTTACTTGTCCGCCCCGTTTTGTCTCAACTACAGGAAGAGTTGCACAGGGGAGAACATCCTGCATTACGCCACGGGTTCCCATCGTATATAGTGAGGGGTGTTCTAAAAGCCACACACACTCAGGTGCGTCTCCTTTTTGTAAGGCTAGAACTCGATTTTGCATCCAGTTGACCGCATCCTCATAGGCTATAAGAGTATCTTGGGTTTTCCATTCGTAAGAATTCATGAGCGTTTCCGCGTAAAGAGGCTTGCGTCAAATCTATAGATTTGATATTCCAGGTTTACCATAGCAAAGTAAAGGTGGTAGCCAAAAATTTGCGGTCGTGGCGGAATTGGTAGACGCGCAGCGTTGAGGTCGCTGTGGGGGAAACCCCGTGGAAGTTCGAGTCTTCTCGACCGCACCATAGGTAGTAATTGGTGGTCACTTGTCATCCTCGAGCTAGAAGCCCTTGGTTTTCGAGGAAAATCCTAGGACTTCTGCATCGAGGATCTCGTTAATGCAGGCAAGATCCTCGATCAAGGAATGCTAAGGTTTTCTACGAAAACTAGGCATTTCTAAATCGAGGATGACAACCGAGTGACGATTCCTAACCTCTAGTTTGGAGAAAATGTGGTTAAAACCCTTTACCAACGTGCCCTTGACTATCATCGACTGAAGTCACCAGGAAAATTACAGGTTGTTCCAACAAAGCCTCTGTCAACCCAAGAGGATCTAGCTCTTGCCTATTCTCCTGGTGTTGCAGCAGCCGTCAAAGCCATTCAGGAAAATCCAACAGAGGTTACTTCTCTTACGATCCGCGCAAATCTAGTTGGTGTCATCACCAATGGTACTGCAGTCTTAGGGCTTGGAAATACGGGGCCTCTGGCTGCAAAACCTGTCATGGAAGGAAAAGCTGTTCTTTTCAAGAAGTTTGCTGGCATTGATGTGTTTGATATTGAAATTAATGAGTCTGATCCTGAGAAGCTTGTCGATATTATTGCAAGTTTAGAGCCAACCTTTGGGGGGATTAATCTTGAAGATATTAAAGCTCCTGAATGTTTTTACATTGAGTCAGCTCTCAAAAAACGCCTTAAAATCCCGGTTTTTCACGATGATCAACACGGGACGGCCATTATTGTGGGTGCCGCTATCCTTAATGCTTTAAAACTTGTTGAAAAAAACATTAAGGACGTAAAACTCGTCACGTCTGGTGCAGGGGCTGCGGCCCTTGCCTGTCTTGATCTTCTGGTTAGTTTAGGCCTTGACCCCGACAATGTCATTTTAACGGATACAAAAGGAGTTGTTTGCAAAAAACGGGGTGAACGCGATTATCTCAAAAAAAAATACGCTACCTCTCAAAAGGTGCGTACCCTAGAGGATGCAATGCAAAATGCAGATATCTTTTTAGGGCTTTCGATTGGGAATGTGTTAAAACCAGACATGGTAGCTCAAATGGCTGCCAAACCTATTATTTTTGCCCTTGCAAACCCTTTCCCTGAAATATTACCGGAAGATGTTCAAAAAGTACGCGCTGATGCCATTGTGGCTACTGGACGCTCAGATTATCCCAATCAGGTAAACAATGTTCTCTGTTTTCCTTTTATTTTTCGAGGGGCACTTGATGTAGGCGCAACGATAATTAATGAAGAAATGGAACTTGCTTGCGTTCACGCCCTTGCAGAGCTTGTTTTTAAAGATACATCCGATCTTATCTCCTCTATATATATTCCAGAAGAAGTAACCTTTGGTCCTCAGTACATTATTCCTAAGCCTTTTGATCCACGCCTTATCATAGATCTTCCCCTAGCTGTTGCAAAAGCTGCTATGCAAACAGGCGTTGCAACCCGTCCTCTTCAGGATTTAGAAGCTTATAAACAACAGCTTCTTGCGTTGGTGTCGCGCTAACAAGCACTGTCATCCTGAACTTGTTTCAGAACCTTATTGCTGCGTCATCCTGAATTTATTTCGGGATCCCATTGTTACGGTGCCTCATTATCATGAGATCCTGAAACGAGTTCAGGATGACAACTGAGTCCAGGGTGACATCTGGGAATAATTGTGTGATTTCCCCCATACATCAAATTTTATCTTTCTCCTGAATTTTAAGAACCAAATGTTTCTCTCCCATAAATTGTCCTTTTTTAAAAAAAATATAAAAGTTTACGAATTTTTAAAGGGGTTTGTTTTTTAATGGAGTTAAGACAGGTGGTTTTTAACCACAAACAGATAAAAGGATAAAACTCATGGCCAGTACACAACATTTGCTTGATAAAGTTCGTCCACCACGTGTTCAAATCACGTATGATGTCGAGATCGGAAATGCCATTGAAGAAGTTGAACTTCCCTTTGTCATGGGGATTTTGGCAGATCTAGCGGGATCACCTGCAACCCCGTTGCCCCCCCTCAAGGAGCGGAAGATTATAGACATTGATCGCGATAATATTAATGACGTTATGGCCTCTCTCAATGCGCAGCTTCCCTTACGGGTAAAAAATGTCTTAGGCGGAAGTGCACCAGATTTAAATATCTTGCTTTCTTTTAAATCATTGGACGACCTTAATCCTGAAAATATTATGGCTCAAGTCGGACCCCTGAACGATATCTATACAAAGCGTAAGGTATTGACAGACCTCTTGTCCAAGCTTGAGGGAAATGACGCATTAGACGCAGAACTGAGAAATATCATCAGCAATCCTGATGTCATGAGTCAGCTCCAGAAAGCCTTAGGATTACAATCAAAATAGGAAACAAAATCATGGCTAACGATACAAAGAAAACACAAGACACTGCTCCAACCACTCCAGCTAAAGGGGGAAGTGGGGGAGGAAGTGGAGACGGGGGAAACCTTCTTAGCACCATTATCCAAAATGGAAAATTGGCACGCGACCCTTCTCAAACGGAACGAGCTAAAGAAATGCTAACGGAATTTATCAATCAAGTGGTTGCTGCTCCTAAAGACAGCATTGGAAATGATGTCTACTCCTTTATCGTCAATTGCATTAGTGCCTTTGACAAGACGATGTCCCTTCAAATGGATGAAATTCTTCATGCCCCAGACTTTCAAAAGTTTGAGGGATCTTGGAGAGGGCTGTCCAAGCTTGTTATGGGAACAGAAACAGGAGAGAGTTTGAAACTCAAACTTTGGGTGATTACAAAGCAAGAGCTTCTGGATGACCTTACTACGGCTTCGGAATTTGACCAAAGCCAACTCTTTAAGAAAGTCTATGAAGAACAATATGGCACTTATGGAGGCGTTCCTTTTTCTTGTCTTATGGGAGACTTTGAGTTTGGTCGCGACCCGCAAGATATTGAACTCGCCATGCTCATTTCAAATGTTGCAGCATGCGCCCATGCTCCGTTCATTACGGCGGCGGCGCCTGCATTGTTTAACTTTGATAGTTTTACTGAAATGAGTAGTCCACGGGATCTTTCAAAGGTTTTTGATGGATCAGATGCCATTAAGTGGCGTAGTTTCCGCGAGACGGATGATTCGCGTTATTTTGTCCTCACCTTGCCCCATGTTTTAATGCGTCTTCCTTATGGGGCAGCAACTCTTCCCGTCAAAGGCTTTGATTATGAAGAAGCCGTCGATGGAACAGATAATTCAAAGTTCTGTTGGGGAAGTTCCGCCTACGCCTTTGCCCAAAATATTGCAGATGCCTATTTCCTTTATGGATGGACTGCGGCGATTCGTGGCGTTGAAGGAGGAGGCCTTGTCTCTGACTTGCCAGCCTATACGTTTAAAACAAGCAATGGAGATTTGGACGTTAAATGCCCTACAGAAATTGCAATTACTGATCGCCGTGAAGAAGAACTCAGTAACCTTGGCTTCATAGCGTTGTGCTATTGTAAGCATACTGATTACGCAGCTTTCTTTGGAGCTCAAACAGTCCAACAACCCAAACTGTATGAAGACAATGATGCCAATGCTAACGCACGCATTTCAGCGCGCATTTCTTATATGCTCAATGCCTCTCGTTTTGCCCATTATATCAAAGTCATGATGCGCGATAAAATTGGATCCTTCATGTCTGCTATAGAAGTATCGCTCTTCTTAAATTCATGGATTGCACAATATGTTCTTTTAACAGATATTGCGCCTGAATCTGTAAAAGCCTCTTTTCCCTTACGTGAAGCACGGATTGATGTTTCTGAAATACCAGGAAAGCCTGGAAGCTATACGGCTGTGATTTTCTTACGCCCGTTCTTCCAATTGGAAGAGCTCAAAGCTTCCCTGCGGTTGGTTGCAACATTACCTGCTCCTGGAGCAGCATAAACGGAAGACAACAAATAAATAAACAAAAGAGGAACAAAAAATGTCAGAACCGATAACCATCACTCAAGCTGTACTTCCAACTATCAACACCTCTAATCTCTACGTAGATGTTGATAAGAAAGGGGCAGGTACGTTGACTGGAAAAGACGTTGATGCCAAGCTCGTTGCTGGAAAAGCAGAACGTCTCTTAAAGTTCAAAGAGAGCATGACACGTAATATTAACACTGCGTCCGAAAGCACATTATTTTCAGCGGGACAAATTAACGCCACACCCGTTGAGCTTTCCATTTTAAGAACCCAGATCTCCAAATATGTTGAAAAGGCATTTATTGATGGAACACTTGTAAAAAATATTACAGTTTTTCGATCTGATTTAATCAATGGAAAATTAACAGTAACAGAACAAATAGATTTTAATGATTGCTACATTATCACGAGTGCTACAGATGTTGTTACAGCAGATGGAGACAATCTACAGATTCTTAATTTCTCTTTTCGATTTAACGAACGAAAAGGAACACTCTTCTTCTTTGATCAAACTGGGAAGGCTAAAGGTCAAGATGTGTCCCTCATCAACTTCTCTAAAGGAACTCTCCATGCTCAGGGGGGCAAAAAATAAGTAAGAATGTTTCGTAAGAGAGGAGCTTTTTCGTTCAAGTTTTATTGAAAAAGTGGTATGGTGTAAGCACAGTGGTACAAACCATAAATAAATAGTCTTGTGTTCATACGAGGAGAGGCGTAACCCCGACGAAGCAACCTAGTGTAACAATTTATGCCCAAAGGCATGCAATGGTTTTCATGCAATGCCAGTGCTTTTGCTAAATTAAGAAAAGATGTATTCCTTCGGAATAGTTCTTTGACTGGGTTGCTTCGTTGGGCCTTATGGCCCGCCTCGCACTGACGACCCTGGGTAAGATGCTTATTTATGGGATGTATCATACCACTTATCAATCAAGTGGCAGACAAAACTGGGTTGCTTCGTCGCCTTCGGCTCCTCGCAATGACGCCAATTTCCGTCATTGCGAGCGAAGCGAAGCAATCCAGAATATCCACCTATTGAATGCGAAATGGTATCACTACTTATAACCCGTAGGGCAAAAAAAATGAATCGAGGAACTCTCTCTCCACTTTTTGATCGCATCGTAGATGATCGGGCGGAGACAGGTAGGGGACGTCAACTGCTGACCGCAGATGAACTAAAAGCCTCAATTATTCATGAAGTTTCGGTTGTCTTAAATACCCGCTGTACTGTGCGTAAAATCATTTACGAAGATCATATAGAAACCATTCCCCTGTTTGGCCTGCCTGATTTTTTTGGTCTTGAAGACTGGAGCAATTTGGGGGCAGGAGATACCCAAGAGTGGGCTAAGGCAGCTCGTTTCCTTGAAACCGCTATTCAAGCGGCTGAACCCCGCCTTACAAATATCCGTGTGACCATTGAAGCCTATGATCCTCTCACTCAAACCCTCTCAACAAGGGTGTATGGGTCTGTCAAAGAACATCATGAGATTAAAGAATTCCACTTTCCTCTTGCCCTAAGTCACAAGCCTTCTGAGGTATCTCAAAAGAAATCAGCGGCCTAAGGCTTAAGAGAGTTGTCATCTTGAACACACACTGTCATCCCGAATTTATTTCGGGATCCCATTGTCATGAAGCCCCTCAATTGTCACCCCGAACTTGTTTCGGATCCCATTGTCATGAGGTCCTGAAACAAGTTCAGGATGACAAGCGAGGTTCAGGATGACAACAGCTTCCACCCTATTTCTTCGCAGCTTCATCCTTAGAGGCAGGTTTTTCTTCCTTAACCGCAGCATCTTTTCCTGCAGCAGGTTTTTCTTCTTTTGCGGGCAATGGCTTACCATTTTTATCAAAAAGCTCAACCTTGGCTTTTGCACGGAGGTCTTTCAAAAGAGTCACAATGGCTTCCTGCGTGAGGAGGGATTTAATTTCATTCTTCACAGCATCAAATTTAGGAGGCTTTGCGTCACGTATCTCTGTGACTTTCAAGACATGCCACCCAAAGTCCGTTTTTATAGGGGTTTCGCTATAAGAACCAGGTTTTAAAGCAAACGCTGCCTCTGCAAGGTCCTGAGGAAGCTCACTTTTACGGAAAAAGCCGAGGTCTCCCCCTGATTTTGCTGTTGCATCTTTTGATTTGCTTTCAGCAAGTTTTTTGAAATCTGTCCCGCTTTTGAGGGCTTTGATGACAGCTTTTGCTACGTCTTCCTTATCAACAAGAATGTGGAGGAGGTGCACTTCTGGCTCTGGCTTAAAAGCTTTAACGATTTCATCATATTTTGCTTTAACAGCGGCATCAGTAACGCGGTCTTTTACCATGGCAAAGAGGTAAGCCTGAGACACAATTTCCTCTGTTGCTTTCGCAATAGATTTTTGAACCTCTGGCTTCTTTGCCTCTCCTGAAGCTTGTGCCGCTTTATCAAGCAAGTAGGTATCCACCGCTTGGTTCAAAAGAACAAGAAAAAGCTTGTCATCAGGTATTGCTTGATATTGCTTAGGCAAGGTGGCCTTTGCTTCCATGACCTGAGAATAAGTGATTGTGTGCCCATCAACGTTAGCAACGATAGGATCAGCCGCAAGCGCGGGCGTTGTTATGGCCAAAAAAGCCACAAAACTTATTGATTTCAGAAGAGATGCTTTCATTTTTTATCCTTTTGGTAGTATTTAAAAAACCTAAGACGGCGCCTAGCGTTTGCAGGCACCTCTTTTTGTAAGAAAATAATAAATCACAAGATACAACGGCGCAAGTTTTATATTGGGGCACAACCGAGATACCTTATGTATTAGCTCTTAATCCCCCCCCTTGCGTCTTAGTTAACCTCAGTTTTGGATAAGAGAGCTTGAAAATTTAAAGGCCGGTTTGTTTTGCCTCAATTGATAAGCAACGAGGCAAGAAAGGATATTAACGCAAGCATTCGTAGGAGATCTATGGCGTGTATGAGATAAATTCATATGCACCTTCAAGATGTCAAAGACAGTTTCAATGAGAAACCGTTTTCTTAAGAGAAATTTTTCGATCAATGGCATAAGGTAATTTTTCATGTTTTTCCTTATCCCTGTGATTACTTTGAGGCCTCGTCTAAACAGTTTTTTGAAAAGCTCCTGAGAAATAAACCCTTTGTCCGCAAAAATACTTCCCATAAGGTCTCGAGTCATCTCATCCAAGACAGTTCGTTCATCAACATTACCGGGAGTTATTTTAACAGCCATAATGCTCCCTTTATGATTAATGACCATGTGCAGTTTAAGCCCATAAAACCACCCCATCGTTGTTTTTCCTCGGGCTGCAAGTCCTTGGAAGACACGATGACGATTAATCCGTTTGTTGTGACACACGGGTAGAGATGTGGGATCAGCAATATAAATTCCTGTTTTCTTTCCAAACAAGCTGTTCAACAAAACACTCAAGGGAACAAAAAGGCGTGGCATGAGCTGGACAAATCGATTGTAACTGACAAGGTGTGGAAAGTCTTGTTTATGGATATGAGCTACATGAACAGTGTAAAAATATTTAAATACTTTACAAGGGCTTACGTGAAACATAACCATAATCGTTAACATTTCACTTAAGGTCATTTCGCAGGCTCGATGGCGCTCTTTTCCCGTATCAATAAGGCGATGCTTTTCCCATTCTTCATAGGCTTTGCAAAATTCATCGATGCAAAAAAATAATGCTGTGATATTATATCTCATTGGCTAAGCTCCTTTCTTATTTTTTACCAATTCTAAGAATGGCTTAGCCTACCATATTTTTATCCCTTATCCAAAACTGAGGTTAGTTACCTTCCCAAGCCCTTCTTCCGCGATCGCCTGGCGAATGCATGCTAGGAGAGTGTTCATGAAATGGACGTTATGAACCGTCAGGGCGTGCATGGCTAGCAGTTCTCCAGCTTTGTAGAGATGATGAAGATAACTTCGGGAGAGTGTTTGACAGGTTTGACAATGACAGCCTTCATCAATAGGTCGTGGATCGTCTCGGAAACGAGTGTTACGGAGGTTAAGATGTTCCCGTCCTTCCTCAGCAAGAGTGGGCGGCACAAGAGCCCCTCCGTGCCGCGCAAGGCGCGTGGGATGGACACAATCAAAGGTATCAATTCCTTGCGTGACCCCGTGTAAAATATCGCTGATGCCCCCAATGCCGAGCAAATGGACGGGCCGTGTGGGATCTAAAGGCTCCATGGCCATTTCCACAACCTCTTTCATTTGGGATTTGTTTTCTCCCAAAGATCCGCCGACCGCATGGCCAAAGAAAGGCAAGCTATTGATAAAATCTGCACTTGCTCTTCGCAAATCTGGATAGACGCCGCCTTGGGTAATGCCATAAAGCGCTTGGATTCCTTCTGGCCCCTTGTTGAATTCTGCTAAAGAGCGCTCGCCCCAGCGGTGGCTGAGATGCATGGATCTTTCTGTATAGGCCTTGTCCACGTGAAATGGGGTGCACTCATCCAGAACGACGATCAAATCCGCCCCCAAGGCGCGTTGAACCTGGATGGACTTTTCAGGCGAAAGGGTGTGTTGTTTTCCATCAAGATAGGATTTAAACGTGGCTCCTTCTTCGGTGATCTTTACAAGGCTTTTGGGTCGAGAAGAGGTGCTACGCCTTTTGACTTCTTCTGCAACCGAGCCGTGGCCTAACGAGAAAATCTGAAATCCCCCAGAATCTGTCAGCATCGGGCCATCCCACCCCATAAAGCGGTGAAGTCCCCCCATTTTTTCCACAATGTCGGGGCCGGGTTGAAGCATCAAATGATATGTATTTGAAAGAATAATCTGGGTTTTTTCGCGCTTCATATCAAAAGCCGTAGCCCCCTTAATGGCCGCTTTTGTAGCACAAAAGATAAACGCAGGCGTCTCCACAACCCCGTGAGGCGTGGTTAAACGGCCCAAACGCGCTTTGGAATGGGCAGATTGGAATGTGATTTCGAATTTAAACATTATTTCACCAGCATAAATCGGGCGGCATACACAAAGGGGATACCGAAGATGGCTACAAACACCCGTAAAATATACGTTCCTAAGATATAGGTAAAGAAGACCGTCTTCCACGGCAAGGGGGAAGGCGCAAAAATGATCCACGCAAGAACGCTAAAGACAAAGTTATCTAAAAAAGCGCCAACAAGGGTTCCCAGAAATGAGCGAAGCCATAGATATTTTTTCTGTGTTATCCGGGAGAGGGACGCAAAAATCCAAATATCATTCAGTTGGCCAATAACATAGGCAATCAGGCTTGCTGCAATCAACGCGGGCACGGGCAAGAAAAGAACCCGCATGGCCAGGTGTGCGTTCTGAAATCCAGGTGCTGGAACAAACCCTAACGCTAGGACCATAAAAAAAGTTACAATGATCATCCCGGCAAAGCTAAGCCAAACAGTCGATCTTGCCTGAGATTTGCCGTAATATTCTGTTAAAATACCACTGACAATGAAAATCGAGGAAAACACAACGGTTCCAAGAGCAATAGGTTCATGAAAAAATTTGAAATAGGTTGCCGTTTGCACCTGTAAATTTGCGACAATGACAGCCAAAGTACTATAGACCATTAATCCTACGACGCCAAAAAAGCGCATCATCATAAGAATCACAATCCCACAGCTCAAAAGCGAGACCAAGGTTAAGACCTCGGGCGATTGATGTTGAAGCCAGGTAATAAAGAGATGGGGTGAGAGGGGAATAAATATATGCATTGTCTAGAGTTTTTTCAAAATTTATTGAAATGGGCAATTAGAATTCTTGCATTATATAAATCATCTGATAGAATAAGGATAGAGAGATATTGTACTCAAAGCTTTTCAAGGAATCCGGAACAGAGAAGGCGAAGAGTACATGTTTCTGATTGGCTACAGGGAGGTAGGTCAAAACGCTAGGGCAGGGGAGGGCTCATCTGTACAAAAGGTCCTCTTCTTCTATACTCAAAGCATTTCAAGGAGTCGGATAGGCGCCCGAGTGGATCGTTAACCGATATTTGTTATACAACCATGGCATTCCCTTAATGGGCCCTGAGTTTAAAACCCTTGTGAAACCTATTTCTATAGAAGATATCCGAGACGCTTGCATTCGGGATTTATTCGAAGAGTGGGAGCCTAAAATGAGAGATCCCACTTACCCGCAAAACAGCCATTATCAAGCTTATGTTGTTTTAATTTTGTGCCGCATTTTGCATACGGTCATAAATCATTCAACCATTTTAGAATTTAAGAATGAGAATCACATTTAATTTTACTTATAATATATTTATTGTTATATATATTTAATACTTAATGAAGAGGTGTTGTCATGACGTTTAAGAAATTTTTGTACGTTTCAACGGCGCTTATGTCCCTTCTTTCTGCCTCTGCAGGGTATGGCATGAATGATGAAGGAAGTGACGACGAGGCTACCGGCCTCCTCAACAGCGATTGTTACTGTACCCAGGCCTCATGAGGTTTTTTTGGCTGATCCTCGTGCTGACAGTAGGCTCAATCCAACAAGGGGAGAAACACTATGGATTGCAGCAGACACGACGATCACAGCAACCGTGCTTATGGATCGAGGGCTGTCTACTCTTGAATTGCAAGTTGAGGGAGATCTGGAAATTACTCTGTCACCGATTGCGGGGAGAGCAGATTATTGGAAAGTTCGTCTGTTTCTTCGGGAATATAATGCTCAGTTTATAGACAGAGCGAGTTGTTCTGATTTTACAGTAAAAACGCAGGAAACTTCAAATTCGGTGGCCATCGCTTTTCAACAGAGCCTTCGACTCAGGAAGACGTCATTGAACACTCTTTTATCAAAGATAGGACCCGATGCCCTATCGGATGTCTTAACGGACATCGAGGCGGAGGCTATTGCGCGTGGGGCGCAAAGAATGTATGCAACTTCTGCAAGCGACAATGCAGTATTTGTGAGACTATTACTGGCCGCGGGTTTTGGGAAAAAAGAAACAATCCTCGATTTAGAGACAGGGCAACCAGAACGCTTTTTTTATAAGGAGCGCCTCACTGATCGTGCATCTCATCCTCGCACAGACTTGAGCTGGAGCAAGCATGAGGATGATGGGTCAGATGAGAATGGGGAACACTTTGGTGTATTTGTTCGTCGACGCACCGATGGTGTGGTGCAAGGTGGATTGGTTGGAACTTTTCATGGAGAAGCTGCGATTCCTTATAGTGATATTGACATGGTGTGCATGGGCAATATCAGGGGTGCTGGTTTCGGAACCAAGGTTATGCAGTTTGCAGAAGCCCATTCCAGAAAATGTGGCGCCCGTTTTGTAGAACTGGATACAAACGAGTGGCAAGCTCCAAAATTTTATAAAAAACTTGGATATGCGCTTATTAGAATCGCCCCAAAGCTCATTCAAGGACGTGATGGAACGCCCTATGATAATTATAGATAAATCCGAAAGTAGGTAGACTTATTAGAGTCGAGCATAGGAAGTCGTTGGAGTTTCAAAGAAGGAAGCTATTTTAGACATTTTCTTTTGAAGCTCGAAAAGCCTTGAGTATACTAGCTTTTTTAGGGTTTCAAGGTTGTCTACCAAATGTCTGGAAAGGCCATGATTTTTTACATCATTCCACACCAACTCGTCCGGATTTAATTCTGGGGAATAGGGTGGCAAGAAAAATAACTTAAGCTTGTCCTTGTGTTTTTCGACGAATTCCTGAACCAATTTGGATTTGTGCATTGGGTGATTAGCCAAAATCAAAAAAATAGGTTTATCTGCTCCAACCAACAATCTTTTCAAGAAGGTTATAAATACGGAAGCCGTTCCTGACTTTTTTGTCACCATAAACCGGCAGTGTCCCTTGGCTGAAACCGCTGACAACATATTGACTCTAAACCTCTTTGTTGTCCTGTGCACTATGGGCGTGACTCCTTTCTTTCCAATTGTTTTCCCTAAAGCATAGATTGAGGCGACGCTTGCCTCATCTCCAAAATAAATATCCGCTCCTCTTTTCTTGGCCTCCTCTTGAATGGCAGGATAATCAGTCGTCAGCCCTTTGTTAACAATGACTGGGTCCTGTTGTTTATAACGTACAGTCGGCTTTTGAAAGGTGAAACCAAGTTTGTTCAACACTCTGGAAAGTCCGCTTTTGCTAAGCTTAATGCCAAACTTACGCTTTACAACTTCGATGATTTGATCTCGCGTCCAAAGGGCAAAAGGCAGCTTTAATTGTTGGGGAGTCTTATCCGTAAGAGTCTTATACCATTTCGCATTCAATAGGTGGATATTCTGGATTGCTTCGCTTCGCTCGCAATGACGTAAATTGGCGTCATTGCGAGGAGCCGAAGGCGACGAAGCAACCCAGTTCTGTCTGCCACTTGATTGATAAGTGGTATTACAGAGCCATTTGAGATGGATAGCGTTTAAAGTACCGGGCCTTCCGGGGATGGGCTTGGCATAAAGTGCTTGATCTCCCCCGTTAACCTTGAGTTGAAGCCATTTGTAAATAGTTGAGCGATTGAAGCCAAGAGACCTTGCCAACTCATCTGGGTAACACCCTGCCTCAACCTGTGCAACCGTTCTAATCCGCAGTTCTTCTAGGGTTTTATGGGATAGCTTGCGCCCATCTATTTTTAGCATTCACTCCTCCTGTCCTCTGAACTCCCTTATTCTTAACAGATTTTGAATGCTTTGTCTATTTAACCTCAGTTTTGGATAAGGGATAAAAATATGGTAGGCTAAGCCATTCTTAGAATTGGTAAAAAATAAGAAAGGAGCTTAGCCAATGAGATATAATATCACAGCATTATTTTTTTGCATCGATGAATTTTGCAAAGCCTATGAAGAATGGGAAAAGCATCGCCTTATTGATACGGGAAAAGAGCGCCATCGAGCCTGCGAAATGACCTTAAGTGAAATGTTAACGATTATGGTTATGTTTCACGTAAGCCCTTGTAAAGTATTTAAATATTTTTACACTGTTCATGTAGCTCATATCCATAAACAAGACTTTCCACACCTTGTCAGTTACAATCGATTTGTCCAGCTCATGCCACGCCTTTTTGTTCCCTTGAGTGTTTTGTTGAACAGCTTGTTTGGAAAGAAAACAGGAATTTATATTGCTGATCCCACATCTCTACCCGTGTGTCACAACAAACGGATTAATCGTCATCGTGTCTTCCAAGGACTTGCAGCCCGAGGAAAAACAACGATGGGGTGGTTTTATGGGCTTAAACTGCACATGGTCATTAATCATAAAGGGAGCATTATGGCTGTTAAAATAACTCCCGGTAATGTTGATGAACGAACTGTCTTGGATGAGATGACTCGAGACCTTATGGGAAGTATTTTTGCGGACAAAGGGTTTATTTCTCAGGAGCTTTTCAAAAAACTGTTTAGACGAGGCCTCAAAGTAATCACAGGGATAAGGAAAAACATGAAAAATTACCTTATGCCATTGATCGAAAAATTTCTCTTAAGAAAACGGTTTCTCATTGAAACTGTCTTTGACATCTTGAAGGTGCATATGAATTTATCTCATACACGCCATAGATCTCCTACGAATGCTTGCGTTAATATCCTTTCTTGCCTCGTTGCTTATCAATTGAGGCAAAACAAACCGGCCTTTAAATTTTCAAGCTCTCTTATCCAAAACTGAGGTTATTTACTATCGGTCTTTTCTATATTTGTATAGGAAGGCTCTGTAAAAAAACTTCCCCAGCTTCGTAGGCTCGGTTTTTGTGTCGAGAACCTTTTCCAGAACTTAACCCTTTTTATTTCTTGCCATCCTGCTTTTACGATAGAACAGCACCAAATGGTGGATTAGATTTTCCTCACAACACAAGAAACGAATTTATACCCTCGTCGGCTTGAAACATCAGGAATGCTCACATGAAGGATATCAAGACCTCCAATTTGTTTCAGTGTTTGCGTTAAGGACGCTTCAGTTTGATCATTAAAATAACGATCGCCTTCGTCTTGTTCTGTCTCGCCGTGTCGAAAAGACATAAACCAAACACCTTGTGGTTTAAGGGCATTTTTTAGTTTCTGCAGAATAGGTGGCAGGTGGGGTTTTGGAACGTGAAGAAGGGAAGCGCTTGTCCAAATTGCATCAAACTCTTCTTTCTCATGAATGTCTGAAAAATTCTTATGAGCTACGGGTAGCCCTGTGTACTGACGCGCAAGCTCGGCCATCTTTTGTGAGCCATCAAAAGCTGTGACCTCATACCCTTGGGTGAGAAAGAATTTGCTATCCCTCCCCGAGCCACATCCTGCATCTAAAATCTTAGCCTTTGGAAAAAGATAGGGGAGAAAAAGATCATAGAATTTTGAGGCGTCAGAGCCAACAGTTGTCTCAAAAAAATTTTGGGCGTTTTCGTCGTAATATTTTGTAGAATCAATTGGTTGTGTTGTCATTTTAGCGTCCTTTAAAGCGTGTGGCTTACTGTCAACTTTTTAAATTCTTTCGCATTTTCTCTGTCGCATAGACCAAGGCCTTTGCGGTTCCAAGTTCTTTTCCTGCGTGGCCCGCATCTTGGATGATCAGCAGCTCCGACCCAGGCCAGTTTTTGTGTATTTTGTATGCATTTTTGACCTTGCAGACTATGTCATATCGTCCATGAACGATTATGGCTGGCAGGTGTAAGATTTTATGTAAATCATTCATAAGTTGGTTTCGCTTAAGGAAGAATTTATTAAGAGCGTAGTGCGCAAAGAATTTGGCAACTGTAAGGAGTACGTTTTCTTCCTCCAAAATTTTGTCAACGTACTCTCTTCTATTCATTAAGAAAGAGGCTTCAAGATCGTATTTCATAAAGATCTTTGCGGCTTCCATGCAGACTTTAGGATCAGGATCGCAGAACCTTTTTAAATAAGCACCGAGTAAATCCCCACGCTCATTTTCTGGTATGAAATTCTCTAAGTCATCATAGTTTTCGGGGAAAATATCTCCCATAGCATAGACATTGTTTATCTCTTCGTCGGTTGCGGTAAATATGCCGCGTATCACAAACCCGAGACACCGTTTGGGGTGAGCTTGGCCGTAAAGCATTGAAAGTGTGCTGCCCCAAGACCCCCCAAACACTAACCATTTATCAATGCTCAGATGATTCCTTAACGTCTCCATATCGGAGATTAGATTTTGCGTGTTGTTTTCTGCCATTTCATAGAGTGGCCTTGAGCGACTGGCCCCTCTTTGATCAAAGAGTATGATGCGGTAGTGCTGAGGGTTAAAGAACCGCGCGTCATCAGGCCAGCATCCTCCGCCAGGGCCCCCATGCACGAATATGACCGGGATGCCTTGCGGATTTCCATATTCTGCATACCATATTTCATGTATGTCAGAGACCCTCAAATGGCTTTCAAAATTGGCTTCTATTTTTGGAAAGAGAATCTCATCCAAAGTATATTTGGGCGTATACGCGGATTCGGGAATGGTTATAGAAGACGTCATATGTTGTGCTACTGCAAGTTGTGGATACTCACGGCGCAGGATTTTCGGATGTTTTTATTGGAGCAGAGGTAATTGCTGCTGGAGCAGGAATACTCAAACTCTGATTCTCCCCAGTTGTGGCTGTGTGTGCAGTAGTCCCCGCTGAGCTTGAAGGTAACGGTTCTGGCCGAATGTCTGTAGATGTTTGTTGCTCAGGTTGTCCACTTGCGGGTCTTGCATTTCTGGCGGGAAATGCTGTAGTAGTAGCATCAGAGACGGGCGTGAACGTGGTTAATATGCATGGTCCTCCGATACCGGTGTGATTAAGCCCACCATAGAGGCCTGGGCCGATGCCGAAGCCATCATCCCTAGGAAGATATACCGGCTTACGCCCACTGAAAGACCCCTGCCGCTCATCAGTGGAGCCAGGGTTCATAGCCTCCACAGACTGGTTCAAAAGAAAAAGAGTGCTTGCGCTTGTTAAAAGAAGTTTTGCGACGGTCGTATTCATGATTACATCTCCATTGTCAAAAATTTACTTGTTAAAAAATATGTATTGTTAAATCTTATTTCAATATAGGGGTGCTTCCCCTAAAAGTCAAATCACGTGCTATGGACAAAGTGTGCCGAGAGAATTGCAAAGCCTTGCTTACCGGGTTATCGTATGAGTTAAATAAAAGATAAGTTAAAAAAACAATAAGTCTCAAGGAGATCTTAGGATGACAAAAATTTTATCCCTTCTTTTTTGCATGGCGTGCCTGCTTCAAGAAATTCAAGCGCAGAGTTTTATGGGCGTGACCCTTCTTGAAAAACAAAACCTTCAAGAGGCTTCGTTTGTGGGACCTACTGAGCTTAAAGAAATCACAGCAACATCTCTATCTGTGACTGGCCCTTTTCAGTTTAATAACCTCAAAGTCGCAAAAGACTTAGTGGTTGTAGGGCCTGTTATAGAGAGCGAACACGGCATTTTTGGCTCTCTTGACATTACGGGACCTTTTGAGGCTAAAAATATCACCTGTTCAAAATTTAACATTACAGGACCTGTTGATGTAACAAACCTTCAGGTCTCTGGAGAGACGACGATTACAGGACCTCTCAAAGCGCGCAAGGGTACGTTTCAGAAGCTGACGATTGGGGCCGATACCATTTTCTTAGAGGATGTCAAAACAAAAGACATCTTTGTTAAAAAGATTCTGCAAGAGAAGCAAGTTCTTTATTTGAAAGGAAAAACAGTTGTCGAAGGCACTATCACCTTTGAATCTGGAAAGGGAACAGTAGAACAAGGCCCTGGAGTTAAAATTCAAGGGGTGGTTAAAGGTGCATTGGTGGAGAAGAGATAACCAACAGGTGCCGTTTCACGGTTTTTCCAAATGATCTTCAATCCATTTGATCCTTCGCGTCAGAGCGTCTCGTTGATTTTTGGGCTTTTCAAAGAGGTGACCTTCATCGGAGTATTTCACGTACTCCGTCTCAACACCTTGGCCCTTAAGGGTGTGTGTTATCAAGCCACCTCATAATCGGATAATCCGTATTCTCTTGTGGCGCGCTCATACCATTTCGCATTCAATAGGTGGATATTCTGGATTGCTTCGCTTCGCTCGCAATGACGGAAATTGGCGTCATTGCGAGGAGTTGAAGGCGACGAAGCAACCCAGTTTTGTCTGCCACTTGATTGGTAAGTGGTATCAGAAGCCACTCAGGCGTTACTACTTCCGAGCCAGCTCGCGCAGGAAGAGGGGCAGTAAGTGGTTGAGCAAGTACGGGAGCAGCATTCAAAGATGTGGTCGCCGTAATGCTTATCATTACGCTCATGATAATCCCTTCTATCACACCCCACATATTACTTTTGATTGATGACACTATCAAATTCCTCTTCGTCCTCGTCGTCGTCATAATCGTCATCATCATAATCTTCGTCAGGGTCAGGGTATTGTTCAACGGCTCCCTTTGATTCAAGGACTTTAGGATACCGTTTTTGGGCTTCAGGCTCATAAACATCTAAACACTCAACAAGAAAGCGCCAATCATCCCCATAATCAAAATAGAAAGTCATTTTTTTGCCCTTGTGAAAGACATTGTAAAGATATTCTTTCTTAACCCCTTTGGCTCCTGGCGTGCCGTCACAGTCTTTTAAATCTTGGAATAATTCATACACTTCGTCACTGTCAAAAATATGCCCCTTTATTTTGCTAAAAAACCCGAAGCAATGGTCGAAATCAAAATCAAATGAGTCTGTGATCTCTGCAGCAAAATCATACAGACTTTCACTCCCTTTTATTTCAAGAATACGGTAAATTCCTTTATCAATGGAAACTTTAAATTTAAATATTTTATTTTTCATAATAGTTCCTCCTTTTTTAAAAGAAATACATTTGATGATTTACCCCCTCTTCCTCATCAAATAACATGTCAAACCATATTTCCAATTGGGGGCGATGGCAACGTCTTCAAAACCGCAGCTTAAAAAGAAAGTATGAGCCTCTTGGAAATACGTATTCAGCTGCATTTCTGTTGCCTTTTGTTGGACTGCAAAAAGGTTGGCTTCTTGAAGCAGTTTCTTTCCGACTCCTTGTCTTCTAAAAGCTGGCTCAACCCATAGTGAGTCGATCCAGAGAATAGAGCCATGGTGTTCAACATGAATACCTCCTACAAGGGTATCATCCCTTTTGACATAAATAGGGTGAATTTTAGATTCTACAGGAATACGTGTAAGAGCTTCACATTCTTTACGCATCCCAATTTCAATTTTCTTATCCCAGTCTGGATGGGGTGTTGTGACCATTGAAAAAGAGGGTGCTACCGTTTTCTCTTGAATATCCATGACATTTCTCACAATTATTCCATCTTATATTTATCATTTTGACATATTTTAAAATAATGTCAAATTTTCTAATTGCCCATTTGCATTTTTTCTTCAAAAATAATTGATTTTGTTTAAATTATGTGATAGAGTATTAATTATAAGATCAAAGAGGTGAGTCGATCTCTTCCCTTATCATCCAAGTGATCATCCCCTCTTTAACATACTTTTTCTGTTAAAAATCGTATGGATCTTATACTGTTTAGAGGGCCCCTGAACCTTATATGACATCGAAAAAGTGTTAAACGAATGAATTACCATTTCTAATGCATACCGATCATTTTTACAGAGGTGGGTATGGGTTAGTTTAACAGGAAATTCCAGCATAGTATCAAGAGTAAACTCATGCAGTAGGCTAAGGTCATTTTTATAGATGTACAGATTGGACGCATCATAGATGAAGATTTGCTTTTGATAACAAGATTGTTCGCTTTCTCCCAACCTATAATAGCCCTGTTCATGATAGAGGAGTCGATTCGTATCGCTTTGTTCAAAGCAAGCAGTTCCCTCTAAACTTATTTGAGGAGATGAAATACTTCTTTTATAGGAATACTGTCCTGAGAAAACATGTTCTAAGAGCTGATGCATCAGTTGTTCCACATCCATATCTTCCGTACTCTCTGTCATCCATTTTCTTCTTAACATTTGTAAGCCTCTGGAGTAATTTTTGCAAAGCGTTTGGTTATAGATTAAGCCGAAAACAAAGAGAGATCTCATGACAAATTATGCCCTCAAAACGGATGATAAAGGCTCAAAGGCTTTGGATATTCAGCAATCTATGATTGGAGATGCTACGTTTAAAGAAATTAAAAAGTCTGGCTTAAAGAAAGTCAAACGGTTTTAAACTCCTCCCTAAACAACAAAATCCTAGGATTATATGGGTTGGGGATGAGCTATCAGGATATTACATGACTCTTCCACTTTCTCTAAACAACCAAGAAGCGCAAGAGAAGAAAAATAAAAAATGTTACAGTGTTAACTATTTTTTAAATCAAAATGTGAAAAAATATAAATTGTAGAATACAGAAAGAAAGGAATATAAAAATGTATAACACAAAATTTCTTCCGACATCATTCGTAATCGGCTGTTTAGCCGTACTACCTTCTCTCCTAGCAACCACCAGCAACAAGGCAGTGGCATGTGGCCAATACTGCACAACGGACTCAGATTGTCCGTGGTATGACCCTTGCGGTATTTGCCATAACAACAGTAGCGGGGACAACCCAGACCCGCCCTACAAGTGCGAGTTACTTGACGAACGCACTGCAGTGTTGAATGGTCAATACGGTCCAGCTAAAGCCGCTGCAGCGCGGGCGCGGTTTGGACTATAAAAAATTGCGTTTGTGACTGGGAGGTTGCAATACCGCGGTGGCAGAGTGGATGTCGCTCGTATGATCGAATAGTGCGGTCGAATCGAGGAGGGGGCTATAGCTATTGGGGTAAACGATGGTGTGTGGCGGTTAGGCCTTAAGGTCTCTCGCACAAGTACCCTCTGCAAAGATATAGAGTCCCAATACACCTTCAGATGGGCTCCACTCCTCTCCCGTGTTCTTTGCACCTCCCTGTAATTTTGTTTTTAGAAACAATATGATGCGTCATTGCGAGGAGTGAAACGATAAAGCAACTCAGTACAAATGACTATTCCGAAGGAATAAAATAAGACCAAATGCCTCTTCAATATATCTCTCCCGCAAGGGGAGAGGTGAAAGAGCTCTAAAGATTCAAGCCCTTGAAACGGCCCTCGAATTTTGCAAGCTGTCCGCCTGTATCAAGAAGTCGATGGACTCCTGTCCATGCAGGATGAGAGACCGGGTCGATATCGAGCCGCAATGAGTCTCCAGGCTTTCCCCAGGTCGATTGTGTTTTAAACTGGGAGCCATCTGTCATAATGACATTGATTTCATGATAGGCAGGATGAATGTCTTTTTTCATGGGTGTGTTTCCTTATACGTTAAGCGTTTATATAAACTTTTTGAGCGTATGTCTAGAATCATCTTTCTCTATTAGCTTTTGGTTGGAGACGGCAGACGAGAATTCCCTTTCCCAAGCCGTACGCGCTGATGATGAGCCATGTCACTTCCATCACAACGGCGGCGACATTCCAGACATAATACAATGAAACTAAGATCATAACCGCACCCGTTACATTCAAAAGGGAATAAAGGACGCCGTCAGGCTCTAACTTTCTTGCTTGAAGTAAAGCATAGGCAACGACGATAATAAGGGTTCCCACACATCCAATGATATCTGGGATCCATGAGCATAATAAGTTCATAAATTTTCCTATTTCTTTCTAAACGTATCCAAAGAAATGATGTTTCCTTCGGTTTCTGTAGAAGAAGAAAGGCAAGGATCAAGAACTTCCTCAATCTCAATCACAGGAGGAGGAACGAATTGAAGGCCAAATTTTGCGTAAGGATCCATGAAACTTAAAAGAGCATGGAAGGGGACATAAATGCGTTCTTGAGATTCGCTAAAACTTAATGTTACGAAAAACCCGTTGTCATCAACTTCCAGTCCCCAGTATTGGTGTTGAATGACGATGGTCATTTCTTCCAGATGACGTTCTCTGAGGTAATCAGCGAGTTGAACCCCAGGGTAATCTGTCTTGAAGGCAATATAAAAATGATGGGATCCGGGAAGACCTTCAAGCACAGTCATTTCAAGGGCTTCGCGCACGACGCTTCTTAATCCCTCTTGAACCATCGCTTCGTAGTTGAATCCGTCCATAGGTTATTTCCTTTTTCTTGCGAGGGAATTACAAAATGAGTCCCCGGGTGTCATCTCCTGCCTTCGTAGGGCCAGGCTCTTGGGATAGCCCCCTGGTTGTCATCTTCGAGCTAGAAGTCCTTAATTTGCAAAGCAAATTCTAGGACTTCTTCATCGAGGATCTCGTCGATGAAGGCAAGATCCTCGGATCAAGAAAAGTCGTTGTTTTTCTTCGAAAACCAAGCCTTTTCTAGTCCAAGGATGACAAGGGGTGGGTGAATTTTGCAATTCTCTCCTCTAAAAACTCAGTGAGGGGCTTCTGTTGCCCGGTGCCCCTCGAACCGCGATCGTTTACAAGCTTAAGCGGCCATTACAGCAGCTACGCGCTCGTTATTAGAGTTGCTCGCATTTAAGTTTGCAACCATACGACCAAATGCATTAAAATCTTTTGCATTTATGTGTTTAGCCCGATATCGGTGGTACCATGCCGAGTGAAAATTCATCCTTTACTACGCACGTCGATCCTCATTCACCCCCATAAACTTTATGCTATATGGTGGAGGTGCCGGGTTCCGCCCCCGGGTCCGTAACGCTTATTCCGAAAAACGTTTATCACTATAGTTAAGTTTCCTCAACAACTTTATTATAGTCTTTCTTTGAAGAAATGTAAAGAGGGAGATGTTTTATTTTTTTAAAGTCTCCCCATAACAAGCGCTGTATCGGCCATCCGGTTGGAAAAGCCCCATTCATTATCGTACCAAGCCAAAATGCGACAAAAGACGCCATCCACAACGTGGGTTTCTGTCAAATCAAAAATGGAACTAGCGGAGTTGTGATTAAAGTCACAACTGACAAGCGGTTCATTATTAACGGTTAAAATGCCCTGAAGCTCATTTTCTGCAGCTTCAGCGATCACGTTATTAATCTCAGATTTTGATGTGGGTTGTTTTGAGATAAATTTAAAATCAATCAAAGAAACATTCGCTGTGGGGACTCGGACAGCTGTTCCGTCAAGCTTTCCCTTGAGTTCAGGTAAGACAAGGCCCACAGCCTTTGCAGCCCCCGTTGAAGCGGGGATTAAAGAAAGAGCTGCTGCGCGTGCACGCCGTAAGTCTTTATGGAGGGTGTCTACAAGCCGTTGGTCCCCCGTATAGGAATGAATCGTTGTCATAAACCCATGGGTAATGCCAATGGTCTTATTCAAGACAAAAGCAACAGGGGCCAAGCAATTGGTTGTGCAGGAAGCATTTGAGACAACGACATGGTCGCGCTTTAGTTCTTTGTGGTTTACCCCATATACAACAGTGAGGTCAGCCCCTTCTGCAGGGGCAGAAATCAGAACTTTTTTAGCGCCTGCGCCTAGGTGTTTTGCAGCCTCTTCCCTCTTTGTAAAATGGCCTGAGCATTCCATGACAATATCAATTCCCAGCTCTTTCCAAGGAAGCGCTGCCGGGTCCGGATGGCTCAACACTTTTATAAAATGACCGTTGATCTTAAATCCATCCTCCTGCACCTCAACCGTTCCCGGGAAAGCGCCATGAACAGAATCGTACTTAAACAGATGGGCATTATCTGAGATTGTGCCTAAATCATTGATTGCGCATACGTCAATATCAGATCGTCTATTTTCAAAAATGGCTCTGAGAACAAGGCGACCAATACGGCCAAATCCATTGATGGCAACTTTAAGAGACATGGGTAGAGTTCCTTTCGTTGTTAAAGTATAATATAAGGGCCGTCATTGCGAGCGAAGCGAAGCAACCCAGTGAATATACTCAAGCCTGAAGGGCTTACAACTTTTTTTAAAGCCATGTTTTATTCCTTCGAAATAGTTGTTTTACTGGGTTGTTTCGTCACTTCGTTCCTCGCAATGACGAAAACACCGCTCCTCCACAACTTTTACCACATTCTCAGGTTTAAAGCCAAAGTGGCGATAGAGATCTTCATAAGGGGCGGAAGCGCCATACCGGGTCATGCCGATGATACATCCTTTCTCTCCCACGTATCTTTCCCACCCAAAAGGAGAGGCGGCTTCAATCGCAACGCGGAAGGTGCCCGGCCCTAAAATAGCAGTCTGATAGGCTGGGGGTTGTTTTTCAAAAAGCTCCCAACAGGGCATAGAGACAACAGCCGTGGGGATCCCTTTTTCTTCGAGTATCTTTTGCGCGTTCATGGCAATACTCACTTCTGAGCCAGTTGCAAGGAGTGTGACTTTGCGCACACCAGATGCTTCTTTCAAAACATAGGCCCCATAGGCTGAAAAGTTTTGAGACATATCATCCCGAAGAGACGGAAGTTTCTGCCGGGTTAAGGCGAGAAGGGAAGGGGATGTCTTTGAAGTCAACGCCAACATCCAACATTCCGCCACCTCAACTGCATCTGCGGGGCGAAACACAAGAAGATTAGGAATGGCGCGCAGTGAGGCTAAGTGCTCGATTGGCTGGTGGGTGGGCCCATCTTCGCCAAGGCCAATAGAATCATGGGTCATGACATAAATAACCCGAATACCCATGAGGGCTGACAAGCGAATGGAAGGCCTGCAATAATCTGTAAAGGTTAAAAAGCTTCCTCCGTAAGGAATAAAGCCACCATGAAGGGCAAGTCCATTCATCATGGCTGCCATGCCATGTTCACGGACGCCATAATGAATATAGCGCCCGGTATAATTTCCTGGACTTATAGCCACCATATCCTTGGCTTGTGTATTATTAGAGCCCGTAAGATCCGCTGATCCCCCGACAAGTTCAGGGATAAGAGGGGAAAGGACATCCAAGACCATTTGAGACGAGCTACGGGTGGGCACACTTGTTTTTTCAGAAATAAATTTTTTAAGAAGGGGCTGCAGGGCGTTTCCCCAATTTTTTGGGAGATCCCCTTGGATGCGGCGGTTGAATTCATTTTTGGAAGGATGGTGTGCAAGCCGTTCTTCCCACGCTTTGCGTAAAGAATGCCCCTGCTCTCCAACTTTTCGCCACACGGATAGAATCTCATCCGGAATAATAAAGGGGGGATACGGCCACCCAAGATTGTCCCTCGTTGCTTGAACTTCTTCTGCTCCCAGAGGTGACCCATGGGCAGAAGCGGTATCGGCTTTGTGGGGGGCGCCTTTTGCAATATGTGTTCTACAGGCAATAAGCACAGGTTTTTGTGCGCCTTGTGCTTTTTTCAGCGCCGTTTCGATTTCCGTAAAGTTATGGCCATCAATACGCATAACGTCCCACTGGGACGCTTTAAAGCGCGCAAGTTGATCATCAGAAACAGCAAGGTCCGTTGGGCCGTCAATGGAGATATGATTATCATCAAATAACACAACAAGATTATTAAGCTGCAAGTGCCCTGCAAGAGAGATCGCTTCATGAGAAATGCCTTCCATAAGGCATCCATCTCCTGCGACCACATAGACTTTATGATTCACGAGGGATCCGAACTGGGAGGCCATCATTTTATCTGCAAGGGCCATCCCAACGGCATTGCCCAACCCTTGGCCTAAGGGACCTGTCGTGGTTTCAATCCCTGCTGCGTCTCCGTATTCTGGGTGACCAGCTGTTCGACTGCCCCACTGACGAAAGTTTTTAATCTCATCAAGGGTCATATCCTTGTAGCCTGTTAAATATAAAAGCGCATACAGCAGCATAGATCCGTGACCAGCGGAGAGAATAAATCGGTCTCGATCAGGCCAGTGAGGCGCACTCGCATCAAACTTTAAAAATTTTGAGAATAAAACGGTGGCGACATCTGCCATGCCCATCGGCATACCGGGGTGACCGGAATGGGCGCGCTCAACGGCGTCCATTGTAAGCGCTCGGATGGCGTTCGCCATGGATTGTAAGGGGAGGGGAGGGGGTGATTGAGTCATATTTTTGTTGTCTCTTATCCATGGTCGTCATTGCGAGGAGCGTGAGCGACGAAGCAACCCAGTCCAACAACTTATGTCCGCAGGACATACAACGTTTTTGTTCATGAGATCCCGAAACAAGTTTGGGATGACACTCTTGTATTCCTTCGGAATAGTTATTTGTTCTGGGTTGCTTCGTCGCTCACGCTCCTCGCAATGACGACGCTGCTTATTATTAAATAATTAACCTTTGGTAGTATACCCTCTTTATCAATAAAAAGGGGAAAAAACGTGAAACCAGAACCCCGCACATTTGATCGAGAACTGTCGTGGCTTGCTTTTAATGAGCGAGTCCTTGCCCAATCCTACAATGAAGAGATCCCGCTTTTAGAGCGGATCAACTTTATTTCTATTTCTGCGAGAAACTTAGATGAATTTTATATGGTGCGGGTTGCTGGCCTTAAAAATCAGCAAGATGCTGGGGCAGAGGGACCAGATAGTCATGGACAGAAACTTGAAGATCTTTTGCAGGCCATCCATGAGCGTTCTTTAAAACTTATCAAAGGGCAGCAAGATCAATTCAAAAAACTTACGAAAGAGCTTCAGAAGGAAAAATTTTATATTGTTCGGGCGAAGGATTTTTCCCAATACGATAAAAAATGGCTAAAAACTTATTTTATTAACAACCTCTTGCCAATTTTAACGCCACTTGCTGTGGATCCCGCACATCCCTTTCCTTTCATTCCCAATATGGGCCTTGCCATTGCCTTAGACCTTCTTGGCAAACAGGAGGAAGAAATGAAGGCCCTTGTCCCTCTTCCAAGCCAGATTCCGAGGTTTATTCAGCTTCCGCGCAAAGGACAACATTATATCTTAGTCGAAGACATAGTTCTTTTTCATATTAATGACTTATTTCCTGGTTTTCGTATTCGTTCTTCAGGATGCTTTCGTATCTTGAGAGATAGTGAAATTGAATTTCATGAAGAATCAGAAGATTTTGTCCAGTATTTTGAAGTGGCTTTAAAAAAGCGCAAACGAGGCGCTGTCATTTCTCTTGCTATTGATGAAACCATGCCGCTCTGTTTGCGCACATTTGTTCGAGAAAATTTGCAGATCAATATGAGCGATGTCATGCGCATTGAAGGGACTTTAGGTCTTGATACGTTAGATCAATTGCTTTCTTCTTCTAGACCAGACTTGAGGTATTCTACGTATAACGAACGCTATCCTGAGCGTATCCGAGAATTTGGAGGAAATATTTTTGCAGCTATTGCCCATAAAGATCTTCTTGTTCACCATCCTTATGAAAGTTTTGATGTTGTCGTGGAATTTCTTAAACAAGCAGCAAGAGATCCAAATGTTGTGTCTATCAAACAAACTCTTTATCGCACTTCTAATGATTCTCCTATTGTCGCTGCTCTCATTGATGCTGCAGAGAATGGGAAAAGTGTAACAGTTGTTGTTGAGATTAAGGCTCGATTTGATGAGCAAGCAAACCTTCAATGGGCACAGAATCTAGAACGTGCTGGTGTTATGGTTCTTTATGGAATTTTGGGGTATAAAACCCATGGAAAAATATCTCTTGTGACACGGCGCGAGAAGAGGGGGCTTCAAATTTACACTCACCTGGGGACAGGAAATTATCATCCTGTTACTGCGCGTATCTACGATGACCTTTCTCTTTTTACGGCTAACCCTGAAATGGGAGCAGAAGCATCAAAGATTTTTAATTATCTAACAGGCTATGCACATACTAAAAAACTAAAAAAACTTGCTTATGCTCCGATTACGTTAAGGAGTACGCTTGAAGAACTTATTAGAGCTGAAATTCGTTCTGCAAAAAAGGGGAAACCTGCAGCCATCTGGGCAAAGGTAAACGCTATTGTGGATAAACAAATTATTGATTTGCTTTATGAGGCTTCTCAGATGGGGGTCTCTATTGACCTTATTGTACGTGGTATATGTTGCTTACGCCCGCAGATCAAAGGTCTTTCTGAGAACATTCGGGTTAAGAGCCTTATTGGGCGTTTTTTAGAACACTCGCGCATTTTCTGTTTTGGAAATGGCCAAGTTCTTCCCTCCCTTGAGTCAAAGGTCTATATTTCTTCTGCTGATTTGTTGCCGCGCAATTTAGATTGGCGATTTGAAACACTTGTTGCCATTGAAAACCAAACTGTTAAGGAACAAATTCTTAATCAGATTATGGTGGCTTACCTCAAGGATCATGCACAAAGTTGGAGCTTGGATGAGAATGGTAAATATCATCCCATGGGCCCAGGATTCAGTGCTCACGACTACTTCATGAAACATCCGAGTCTTTCTGGACGGGGGAATGGAACGCACGCAGGTGTTCCTCATTTAACATTGAAGTAAGAATCTTGGGAAAATGGGATTAATGAACGCTTTAATGGAAGTGTGAGGGACGAATGCGTAAATCTTGAGTGGGTTGATAGCTCAAAGAAGCCAGGGCCATCATCGAACAGCGGGTTAATGAGTACAACTAATACAAGGGCTTATTCTAGTCTTAGGTGTCGGCCTCCTTCTTTTTCTGTAATCTTAAATGAGCCCACTCGACTCACAGCGCTGTTTGAGGACGCATTCGTGGGCTCATTCATTTTCAACCTATGAAGTTAAAACTACTTGAAGAGCCTAAGTAAGTGGTTTAAGACCACCTGGGTCGACGCATTGTCGACCTGCTGGGAGAATTTTTGCAGGGCGTTATAAAAATTGGTGGCAGCTTCGCGCAAACCGTCGGTGTTGTCGAGGTATCCTAAGGTTTGCTTAGCTTGCAACCACTGATCTTTTTTGCACTGCTCGAGGCTGCTACATACGCTATTGAAGAGGGATGCTTTATTGCCCTGCCAGTCTGCTAGACAGCGGATAACAGTTCCCAGATGCGCGGCAGGGTTCTCCACGCTGCTGAGAGCCGCACGACCGATGCGTGCTAGTACAAGTTCTTCTCTAAACAGAGTCTCGATCGCCTTTCTTGCTATGCCCTCGTCAGTAGAAGCCTGCGGTAAAGCATGAGCAGCATCTATTATAACCTTTTCTCTTGCAGCGCTTAGGGCAGCTATTCTAGCAGCTAGTTGTGTTTCTTGAACAGACGAGGTATGAGCTACAGCCGCTTGTGCTTCTTGGGTGAACTGTGCAGTAAGCTCATCTAGACGCGAGAGTGCAGATGTTGCTGCTGGTGTTGCTAATAGACCGTTATGGGCCTCTAGGTCATTCTGCTGCATAGCAGTCACTTGGTAGGTCAACAGAAAAAGAGTGCTTGCACTCGTTAAAAACAATCTTGTTAAGTTCGGCTTCATAATTCATTCCTTAAAATAGTTAACACACATATACGCTTAGTTATATTGCAATATATAATTATGAATTTTTGTTTGTCAAACAATTCCCGTTAGTTTTTTGACACAGCATTGAAAAATAAAAAGAATAAATGGTCACTAATTGGAGGTTTTCCTACAGAAAACAAAGAGTTTCTAAGCTTGAGGATGACAAATCTGGGCAAGACGGCAAAAGTTGTAAGGAATCGACGGATGACAAAATTTTGAAAACTTAATAGCCAATGTAAAGAAAAATCGCTATAAAACTGATTAAGCGTAAGCGCATGGAGTTTTATAGGAAGATATCATGAAAACAGTCCTTTCTCCTATTCATAAAGCTGGGTGGCCCTTTATTGTATTATTTGCTGGCATCACAGTCACCTTATTTATTTTTTCTACAATTTTAGGGATTTTAGCCCTCGGATTAACAGGATGGTGTCTTTACTTTTTTCGCCATCCCCGCCGTGTCACTCCTCTTGGAGAAGGACTCATCATTAGTCCTGCAGATGGGATAGTGACAAAAATTGAAAAAGTTCTTCCTCCAAAAGAACTTAAATGGACAAGTACCCCCTTAACCCGCATCAGTATTTTCTTGAATGTTTTTGATGTGCATGTGAATCGTATTCCCGTGGAAGGAATGATTAAAAAGATTGTCTATCATTCTGGAAAATTTTTTAATGCGTCCCTTGATAAAGCAAGTGAATTTAACGAAAGAAATTCTCTCATTATCGCAACTTCCACCGGCCAAGAGGTTCTTGTTGTTCAAATCGCAGGTCTTATTGCGCGGCGTATTTTATGTGAGGCTCAGACAGGACAAACCGTAAAAGCAGGTGAGACCTTCGGCATTATTCGTTTTGGAAGCCGCGTTGATATTTATCTTCCTCAAGGCGTCTTTCCTCAAGTTATTGAGGGGCAACGTATGGTGGGAGGAGAAACAATATTAGGGGATCTTTTGTCAGGGGCTCCTCAACGTTTAGGAGAGAAACGACCATGACCCCTCCTCATTTAAAAGCGCCACGCCTCACTCGGATCATTCCGAGTGCCGTAACAGTAACAGCTTTATGTACGGGTCTCAGTGCCATTCGTTTTGCTTTGAGCGAGCGGTGGGAGTTGGCAGTGAGCCTTATCTTCATTGCTGCCATTCTTGACGCGATGGACGGACGTATCGCAAGATTTCTTCGCGTTGATAGCCCTTTCGGCGCTGAACTTGATTCTTTGTCTGATTTTATTAGCTTCGGGGTAGCTCCCGCTATTGTGTTGTACCTTTATAGCCTACATTTTTGGAAAGGTACGGGATGGGCCATTGTTCTTTTCTTTTCCACCTGTATGGCCCTAAGGCTAGCGCGTTTTAATACGAACATGGATAGTCCACAGCCAGAGTGGGCAAAACGATTTTCTACAGGTGTACCAGCGCCAGCGGGGGCTATCTTAGGTCTTAGCCCTCTTATGATCGGCTTTGCTCTTGAAGTTGATTTGTCATCTCAGCCGCTTCTTTTTGCAGTGAGCCTTTTCGTTAGCGCGTTGCTGATGATCAGTCGAATCCCAACCTATGTTTTGAAAGATATGCGCATTCCCCACCTTTTTATTCGTCCACTGCTTATTATGGTGGCCATCTTTATGGCTGCTCTCTTTAGCATTCCTTGGTGGACGTTAAGCTTTGGGGTTTTCCTTTATCTTCTTTCAATTCCTCTAAGCGGCTTATCTTATCGACGTAAGCAGAGCGCTTTGGTGAACGTTTCTCGTTCAAAAAAAGTAAAATAAAGAGTGGGCGCTTCATTTGTCGCACGAACTCTCTCTCTTGGTGTCATCCTTGCTAGCCACCCCTTGTCATCATCGAGCTGGGAATTCTTTGTTTTTCGCAGGAAAACATTAGAATTCCTTCACCGAGGATCTTCTATCAACATCGGGGTGCTCAGGCAGATCCCCGATCGACAAATCCTAGCATCGGGGATGACAAGTGGGTTGAAAACTTCTTGAGTATTGAAACCTACCTGCGATCTCCCATGAGACGCAAAAGGCTCAAAAAGATATTGATAAAGTCGAGATACAGACGCAAGGCCCCAAAAATAGCCCGTTTGCCAGCAATCTCTGTGGAGCTTCCTTCCATATATCCTTCTTTGATCGATTGGGTATCATAGGCGGTAAGGCCAGTGAAGATAACCACGCCTCCCACTGAAACCATGAACTGGAGCATATCGCTTGCCCAGAAAAGGTTCACCACGGAAGCAAGAATAAGTCCAATAAGCCCCATGAAAAGGAAAGAGCCCCAAGCGGTTAAATCCTTGCGGGTTGTGTATCCATAAAGGCTCATCGCTGCAAACATTCCTGCTGTGATAAAAAAGACCCGCGCAATACTTTCAGACGTATAGGCCAGAAAGATGGTAGAGAATGCCACACCGTTCAGAGCTGCATAAAGCCAAAACAATGTTTGGGCCGTTGTATACTTTATCGCATTAAGTCTAAAGCTTAAAAAAAACACAAGAGCCAGAGGAGCAAGAATAAAGAGCAACATCATCGGCATAATCATGTGCAGTAATGTTGGTGAGGACACAACCAAGAGCGCAACACCTCCCGTCAAGCCAAGCCCCAGCGCCATGTAATTGTAAACGCTAAGCATATAGACACGAAGGCCTTCACTATAGGCAAAAGCACGTTTTTCTGCGCCTAAAATAATTCTATTTTTAGAGCGATCATTCATAGAGAGAACTCCTTTTTTAATTTCTCTCTATATATAGGGTTTAATTTAATTTTGAGCAAGAGCTGATGAACAGACGTGTTCTGGGCTTGTTGCCAGGCAACCAGGGCAAAAAAAGAAAGCCCTCCAACAGGGCTTCAGAAAAATGTGTGTCTGGGATGAATTGGCGGCTCTGAGAATATTATTCCGCGGCCCTTGCAGAAAGCATTCTAAACGCCACAATTGAAAGGATTTTGTGAAACACGCCGTGGGGGCTGATGCCGATGGCTTTACAGAACATTGCCATCGCGGTTTTTACATGATTTCGCGTATAATAACTATAGGTGACTTGTGCATAAATCTTGGCATAATGCTTGAGATTATAAGGGGCTGTTTCTTCGTTGGCGACATAGTAGGCTGTAGCCAACTCATCCCCGTCGCCTTCAAGCAACCGCCCAAGAGCAATTTTAAAGCGTTGATAGAGGTTAAGATTTTCTATTTTTTGATATCGTTTAAAATGCGTGTAAAATAATTTGTAATGACGAAGCTCATCCGCTGCGATTTTAGCGCAGAGTTGCTTTAAAAGGGGCTCATCCGTTGCGTCTCTGAGGGCGGTGTAATAAGAACTTGTTCCCGTCTCAACCATGCATCGTGCAAGCAGTTCTGAGGCTTGAGATCCGCGAATTGAGAGGGTTGTCTCAACAGCGATCGGAAATTTTTCAACATAAGCCTTGAAGCGTTCATCAAAATTATAGGCTGGGTCTGCTAATTTGATCCATGCGGCGAGGATTTTTCCATGTTTTATTTCATCTTGTGCCCAAGTGTCGATTTCTTCTTGAAGGTGCGTATCTCCTGCAAAAACATTTTTGAGATAGGCCCCATAATCGGACCCATTATGTTCCACAACACTTGCAGCCTTGATACTGCGAAGCATAGTGGGATTCACACGGCTGGAATCGAATAAAGAGCAGTCGATATCTTCAAATTTCCAGTGGGGAGACATTTTTTCTTTCATTTCACAGACGATAAAACTTCCATTAATTTTGTTTGAGCAATCGTTAAATTTTGATTGACCTTCTTGCGTTCTTCGGGTGTTCCGCCTTTAGCAATATCCTCAACCAAGGATTTTATTTCCACTTCTAATGCACGTTTGTCAAGAGCTTCAAGCGGCGTTCCTGCAGGGACAAGGGCCGCGCATTTTTCAGGGGTTATGTCAGCAAACCCCCCCTCGACAAAAATTTTAAATGAGGGAGTTCCTTCCTCATAAATGGTAATCACACCTGGGCGCAAGAGGGTCAAAAGGGGGGCATGATCCTTTAAAACACCAATGTCTCCCTTAATGCCTGGAATCACCACCATACGAACCGATTGGTCAAAGAGCACTTTTTCAGGCGTTACAAGGCTGAAGTGAAAAGACACCGTCGTCATGACACTTCTTTTTTAAGACGGGTCGCTTTTTGCACCGCTTCCTCAATGGTGCCGACCATATAAAAAGCCACTTCAGGAAGATGATCATAGGTGCCTTCCGTAATACCCTTAAACCCTGCAATTGTATCTTCCAAATTGACAAAAACCCCAGGCGTGCCGGTAAATACTTCTGCCACATGAAATGGTTGGGAGAGGAAACGTTGAATTTTACGGGCTCTGGCAACTGTTAATTTATCTTCTTCGGAAAGTTCGTCCATACCCAGGATCGCAATGATATCCTGCAAAGACTTATAGGTTTGAAGAATTTTTTGGACACCCCTAGCCACAGTGTAATGCTCTTCTCCCACGATGCGTGGATCTAAAATACGAGAAGTCGAATCGAGAGGATCGACAGCAGGGAAAATCCCAAGCTCAGCAATTTGGCGGCTTAAAACAGTTGTGGCATCCAGGTGCGAAAAGGCCGTCGCAGGAGCTGGATCCGTTAGATCATCCGCAGGAACATAAATGGCTTGAACGCTTGTGATGGATCCTTTTGTGGTGGAGGTGATGCGCTCTTGCAGTTCTCCCATTTCCGTTGAAAGGGTGGATTGATAGCCCACGGCAGAAGGAATGCGGCCTAAAAGAGCCGACACTTCTGCTCCGGCTTGGGTAAAACGGAAGATGTTATCAACGAAGAAGAGAACATCTTGGCCTTCTTGATCCCGAAAATATTCTGCAACCGTAAGACCGGAAAGCGCCACACGAAAGCGGGCCCCGGGGGGCTCATTCATTTGTCCATACACAAGGGCTGTTTTAGAGTTTTCCGTCTCAAGGTCAATTACGCCCGATTGAACCATTTCATGATAGAGGTCATTGCCTTCGCGGGTACGTTCACCCACACCTGCAAAAACGGAATATCCGCCATGTTCTTTTGCAATATTATTAATAAGCTCCATAATAATGACGGTTTTTCCGACGCCAGCTCCGCCGAAAAGACCGACTTTCCCGCCCCGTGAATAGGGGGCCAACAAGTCGATGACTTTAATGCCCGTCACCAGGGTCTCTGTTTCTGTGGACTGGGCCAAAAAGGAAGGAGCGTCCCGATGGATGGGGAGGTATTCTGTGGCTTTGATGGGGCCTCGCTCATCGATGGGGTCTCCGACCACATTCATAATACGTCCCAAGGTTCCCGGACCCACAGGCACTTGAATGGATTTTCCCGTATCAAAAACAACCTGTCCGCGTACAAGACCTTCTGTTGCATCCATGGCAATGGTTCGTACCGTTTGTTCCCCAAGGTGTTGGGCGACTTCTAACACAAGCCGTTTGCCATGGTTGTCTGTTTCAAGGGCGGTTAGAATTTCAGGCAGTCTTTCATCAAATTGCACATCCACAACGGCGCCAATAACCTGGGTGATATGACCTTGGGGGAGAGATTTTTTCATCGGGGTTTCCTTTCCGGCGCAATCTTACAACGTGTTGCTTTAGGGGCGCAATCTCTTAGTGAGTGGTGAGCTTAGGGGTTAGTTCCTCTTTACCTCTCCCCTTGTGGGAGAGGTCGTGCTGCGAAGCAGCGCGGGTGAGGGGTATCAGTGTAGCGGTGTTGCAGTGTTGCAGTGTTACAGAATCTAGGAATTGGAAACACCGAAGTACCCGTTCTTATTTCTGCGATACTGCTACACCGCAACACTGCAATACTGCTCCCCCCTCACCCGCCGCTATGCGGCGACCTCTCCCACAAGGGGAGAGGTGAAAGAGGATTGATATTAACGGTTTCTTAACGACTCTGTGAGATGATGGAGTTTAAGGACAATCGTGTCCACGGGGTTACGCCTCACATGTAGCCCATTATTAACAGAATAAAGGAAACGTATCATGAAGAATCTTTCAAATATACTTTTAGGCGCTGCTCTTCTTGTTGGAGCGAATGTTTTTATGGGAACGTCTGGGTTTGCGGATGATGAATGCGCTACTGGGTTATCCTGCACAGACGGTACTTGTCCTGATGGGTTTACTTGTAATGGCAATTGCTGCATAAATTCTCAAGAGCGTTAACCTCACAATAGTGAAGGGCTGTGTCCATTGTGATTTTTGTTGGACGCCAGCGCGCTGGCTTAGCCTACTTCCTCCGCACAGTTCTGACGCCTACTCATCTGATAGTTGTGTCTAAACACTCAACGAACCTGTACTGGAAAGAGGATGCTTTATCCAAGCATCCTCTTTTTCCGTGATAGGGTAGAAACCATACGTCTTGCTGTTGGACAAGTGGTATCGCGACTCCACTCTTTAGCATCCAACTTTTTGTCATCCCGAATTTATTTCGGGATCTCGTGTCATGGGATCCTGAAACAAGTTCAGGATGACAGTTTTGGATTAAGATGACGACAAGACAGTTGCATATTCCACATTGACAGAATTTAGGCATTCATCTTACATTCAGCCTGCCTCTCTTAACGTTTCGGCAAGCTGCCCCTCTTTTTTTGGCTTGTCATCCGGAGAAGAAAAGGCCGGAGGGATAGCCGAGCGGTCAAAGGCAGCAGACTGTAAATCTGCCGACGAATGTCTACGTAGGTTCGAATCCTACTCCCTCCACCACTGAATTTATTTACTTTATCTTTATCCATGGCGTATCTCCTTACTTTGTTAAGGTTGAGGGTTGCTTATTTCCCCCTCATGATACGCCACTTCTATTTCTCTCCGTCACCAACTTTTGCGATTAACTCAAAGCACTGCGCGATTGCCCTATGAGCAATCGCGCATAAGTGCGCATGAATAAACTTTCACTTCATACAGCCTTTTAGTGGTATCAAGCCAGCAAACGAGCAAGATACAGGAGAGAATTCTTTAAGCACGTTAATGATGTGGAGGGGGGTCACTTCAACCGCCTTTACAATCGCGATTGTCTGTGCAAGTTCCAAAAGCACGAGCACCATAATTCCCACACCAATTATTTTCAGCAGTGCCTTGTGCTTCACACCACGGATTCTCCGTACCCTTTTGACAACATATCCCACTCTTGCCCTCATTTGTGACTAGAGTAAACGCGAAAATGACAACAATGGCCAAAACTGATGTTCGAAGATATTTTCTTTTCATGATCTTTTTTCATGATCTTACCTCATAACTGATTCATAGAAACATAGAATATAGCAAAAACATTAACAAAACGATAACTTTCACTCACGATGTATAGATCAGAAACTAAGAAAGCCGACCGATCCAAAAGTTGGAGAGGCGTGCTTATACATTGCCTCCAGCAATGTGCTCTTTGGCGCAAGCGCCGACGACCGTTTTGGTTTGAGCACCAGTGGTTTCTGTCTGGTGCGACCCATCTAGCATGTCTGGCAAGAGGTCTTTCAAAAATCGTCGGAGACGTTCCGTTTTTCTGACGAAGCCACTCCATAACGCCTTCGAGATTTAGATTTAGGTACTTCCACAAAGTGACTCACCTATTTAAACGCTTCTGTTGTTGTCGTGCCTGACAAAAACTATCAAATTTTATTTCACAATCAATCAGATGTGCATACACCAAAGAGCTCATTTAGCAACCAATGTGTAAGCGGGCTTGCGGAAAAGTCTACAAGACAATAAATGAATAAGTGTTCCTCTCAAAGAGAGGTAATATTTTTGATTGAGTGTTAAAAAATAATAAACTTTAATACAAATACAATGTGGTATTTACAGTCCCAGCGCGAATGGCTTAGACTTTCATAAGATGATGTTGTCATGTGATTTTCCTTTCTTTGTTGGACCGCCAAGCCCAACGGGAAAATTACGACAACATCGTTGAATCTAGAGGCCAAGCCTTGTAGGTCCACGCATCAAACCCGTGGCTTTCCTGTCAGAGAGTAATGAGGTAAGTAATATTACTTATCTTGGAAGGTTGATGTGTTAGCTCAAAAGGCTTACCAGATTAAATCATAACCCTCCCCCGGATTGAAACCAGAATCGACCCCCGGATAAAACCAGAATCACCCCCCGGATTAATCAGAATACGCAAGAAGTGATCTACGTATTTTCTACGTAGAAGAGTCAAATTATAGGGGAAATAAAAGCCCAGCAACCTATTATTTTTATTTGCTTTTTTGCTGAACGAAGAAGCTCTTGACGCAATCTACTATATTTTTACGTATGTTCATACCCACTTAAAAACTGGAGGATTGGCTCAACGTTAATAGCTTTGCTTTGAGGTCGAGATCTAAGATGAAATTAAATAAAAAAGACAACACTTATACACAGTTAGAAAATTTACTAACGATACAACGTAACCACATATTTTGGAACAATCCACTCATTAAGTTATTTAAAAAAGGATTTTTAAATGTTGACGAAATAAAATTTATATATTCTCAGTATTATTACTATTCTTATAACTTCACAAAACTATTGGCATCGTTGTTGCTTAAATGTAACAACGATTATTATAGAGCTCAACTGTCCAGAAATTTATGGGAGGAAGGCGGAGCTCTCAAAATTGAAGATCGACATGTTGAAATTTATAGAAAGTTCTTAAAAGAAGGATTGTCCTTATCATTAGAGGAAATTCGTTATGAAAGTTATACGAAATATTTTTTTGGAGAATCTCTCAGATATTGCCTTGAGTCAGATGCAATACAATGCGCAGCTTTTTTATCATACGGTACAGAGGGTATTGTTTCTAGGCTTTATACCATCATGAAAAATGGACTGCTAAAAGCAGGGATCCAAGATAAGCACCTTAATTTCTTCAATATACACATCGCTTGTGATGATGAACATGCAGAAATTTTAAAAGAGATGATGAGCTCTTATCATCAAGAAGACGGATGGTTTGAAAAATGTCAAAACTCTATTATCTATGCTTTAAACCTTAGAAATGAGTTTTTTACTAATTTATATACGAGTATACAAAATAAAAAAATAGAAAATGTAATTAATAACATTAACTTCCCGTCATCTGATTTTAAATTCCCACCTATTTCTATGAATAAGCATGTCTATGATGTTAATCAAATATCTAATCTTCTTTATACAAATGAAGATCCACTTTTAAACATCAAATTTCGTGTTGATCGCTTGCCAATTTTCTCTGATGTATTTGACCCTAGAGTACTCGTGATTCCTCCTGGATGCAGAAATGAACGTCATAGTCACGCACACGAATCTATCTTTTATGTAATATCTGGTCAAGGAAAGGTGATTATTGGAGATAAAAATATAGAAGTAAAAAACGGAAATATAGTGCATGTGCCGCGATGGATTTCGCATCAAACAATCAATGATGGAGCTGAGGATTTAAAAATATTTGCTACAACTGATTATGAGTTAACTAAAAGATTTCCGCATAACACAGAAGCTTCATATAGAAAAAATAAAAATTAGAAAAATTAATTTTATTAACTAGTAAAGGAAAAAACATGGAAAATTCAAGAGAAAAATTTAGTGGACACTACGACGATGCTCAATATTGGGAGAGTATCAATAGAAACTTAGGATGGCTTGGGAACACCGAGAAAGAACAGCGTGACCGACAAATCAAGTTAAGAGATTCAGTCATTGGTATTGCCGGTTGTGGTGGAATTGGTGGCTCTGTTGCAGAGCGTTTAATTCGTTTGGGAGTCCGTAATTTGAAGTTAGCAGATCCTGATACATTCGAGCTTTCTAACATTAATCGTCAATTAGGAGCAACAGTTGGCAATATAGGGCGAAACAAAGCTATGGTCGTTGCTGAAATCATTCATGACATAACGCGCACAGCTAACATAGAAGTTTATTCTGAAGGAATTACTTCAAAAAATGCTGATGAGTTTGTAAAAGGCTGCGATTATGTAATGGATAAAATAGAATTTTATAATATACCTGCTCGCTACGCTTTACATAGAGCTTTCAGAAAATCAGATCAGTGCAAATTTATGTTATGCACACCTGTTATAGGGCACAGAGTATTCGTCTACAAATATACTAAAAACAGTATGCCTGTTGAAGAGGTTTTTGGATTGCCGGATGAACCAGTAACAACAATGGAAGCACGTCAGCGCTTAGTGGAAAGATTTATTCCAGAAATGCCAACTTTTCCTAATAATAAGATGCTAACTCATTGGCTTGTAGATCAAAAAACATGTCCGATTTTTGCTGGATGCCCTCCTTTAGCACAAGGCATTTTAGTAGAGAGATTAGCTCTTGCTATTACAGAACTTGATCAATTGCCAGGAGCAGCTCAATTACCAGTACAACCAGGATATGCAATGTTTGATGCACTAACGTGGAATGCAAGACTTGTTCATGGAAAATGGTGGAATGATTAAAATTAACACTTACATTATGAGGAAAATTTTATGACAGTAGAAACACTTCAAAAACTTGCAGATGCAATTAAAAATAACGAATCATATCTTTCTACACTTTCAAGTAAAGATCTAGAGGAAATTTTTTTTGAATCTGACAAAAATAATTACACACCATTTCAATATGCTTGCCAATATGGGTCTGTTGAAATCCTTGAGGCACTTATTAATATCCTAGGGACTCAATTGTATGAAATTATACAATTACAAAAACCTCTTGGTTGGAAGCCAACTTCCCTAACTGAACTAGCGTTTTCTGCTGTAAAGAGAGGAGATAAAAACTTAGCTTTAACTTGTTTAAAACTGGGAGTTGATTGCTGTTCAACGGATTATAGTGGGAACACCTTGCTACACCATGCGATGATGGCTGATCATCGTGATATAGCCAGCGCTCTTCTTGAGGAAGGTATAGATGAACATTTGAAAAATAATGATGATAAAACTGCTATAGACATAGTAGATCCCATGCTTGCTGCGTGGTTCATTCAAAAAAGCCGTAGGATTCGACTAAGACAATTATTAGATCTTCAGCGAGAAGTTAAAATTTTGCGTGATCAATTAAAAAGTTATGCAACTGAACTTACCTCTAAAAAATCTTGTGAAAGTAGTTAGATTTGAAAGTCCTTCCTATGAAACACATTACATCTATGAGAGAGATAGAGAGGGAAACTATAGAGCGCTTTTTTCGTCGTTCAGAAGTCCTGCTAAATACAGAACAAAATAAATCTACCCAAATATTACATAATAAAAAATTGGGACTGATTTTTTTTCAGGCAAGTACGCGAACACGCCTAAGCTTTGAGACAGCAATGTTAAATCTAGGGGGAAAGAATTTAGGTTTTTGCGATGTAAAAACAACACGTTCTGGAGATTTTTTTAAAGAAACACTTGAAGATGCGGTGAGAGTGGTGGGGCAAATGGTTGATTGCATAATCATACGTCATTTTGAATCCAATTCAATAGAAAGGATGAAAAAATTTTCCCCTGTACCTCTTATTAATGGAGGAGATGGCTCAAATGAGCACCCAACGCAAGCTCTGACTGATCTATGGACTATTCATAGATATTTGGGAGGTTTAGATGGAAAGTGCATTGGTTTGGTTGGCAGTCCATCAACGCGTGTAATGCGATCTCTTTTGATAGGATTAAGCCAATTCAAAATTAAAGAGATTTTATTTTTGCTCCCATTTAAGATGGATCTACCAGATGAAACAAACGTGCTTCTCTCGAATTCACATATTCAGTGGAAAATATGTCATGATATAATAGATTTGCTTGAAAAAGCTGACGTTATTGAAATGCATCCGATTAATATACCTGACCTAAACAGAGCAACAGATATGATAGAATTAAAAAATATTCCTGTTCCTGATTGCTATCGAATAACTAAAGAAAAGATAGAAAGTGTTGGAAGGTGCGTGCCTATCTTACACCCTGGACCACGTCTTGATGAAATGCCTCCCACTCTAGATGATTTGCCTCAATTTTTGTATTTTCAGCAGGTAAGAAACTCTATCTTTATGAGGATGACTTTGCTGGATGAATTAATAAACAACAACAAAAAAAGTTAAATTAAAATATTTAAGATTAATTATGAAAAAGGAATAATTTCATTGTGCAACAAAAAAAATATTAACCATGACACAATAAAAGAGAAGGTTTTTTTTACCCTACAAACTGTGACTGCGTTGCCTGCTACTGAAATTTCTAGAGTTACAAAGGTCTGCCTTAAGAAAATTAAACCACTTTTGGCTCAATTAGTAAACAATGAAATTCTTTCTATCGAAATTTATGGGGGACATAAGTATTATCTCTTAAATAAAGAAAAGCATACTAACATAGAAAAGAGAGATGATCGTGAGTTTGTCAAAACTTTTACAAAGAATTCTGATTTCGCTCGAACTTGCTATTGGCATTTAGCAGGGAAAGTAGGAGTTCTTTTTTATAATCACTTAATAGAACTAGACCTAATAACAATAGATACCCCTCTTTGTATCATCACAGAAAAAGGTACCAAAGAATTTCAAAAAATTGGTCTTATTTTAAATAGTAACTGTTTAGGAAAACTTTGCTTAGATAGATCTGAGAGATCTTATCACTTAGCAGGAGCCCTGGGCAAAGCAATCACAAATTACTTTTTTTGCAACAATTGGATCTCTCGTCAACCTGGTTGCCGCACAGTTACTATTACAGAAAAAGGAAGTAAAATGTTTAAAAAATATTTTGAGATTGATCTCATAAACAACAACTTCGTTCATAAAGAAACTCCGGCACTTACGTAGGGGAAAATAATGTTGTGGTATTGAATTTATATAATAACATATCTTCAAAAAGTTCATCATCTTATAAACTCACAGGAGTCTTGGTTTTAGAAGATGGATCTTATTTTTATGGACAACTTTTTCCACATACTTCTGATGTAAGTGGTGAAATTTGCTTTAATACAGGAATAACTGGGTATCAAGAAGTTATTTCTGACCCATCCTATGCGCAGCAAATCGTTGTTTTTTCTTTTCCTCATATTGGCAATGCAGGTGTTAATGAAGATGATGAAGAATCGGCAAAGAGTTATCTGAATGGCATTATAATCGGTGATGTGCCAACTGATCCTTCAAATTTCCGGGCTGAGTCTTCATTTCTGAGTTATCTTCTTCACAAGAAAATAGGGGGACTTTATGGTGCTGATACACGCACGCTGATCAAAAAAATTGTAGCCTCTTCAACGCCTATCAAAGGAAAAATCCACTCCATTCAAGGTCCTGTAATAGAGAAACAGCTTCGACAATTGGCATTAGAAGCCTCTAGAACGGCAGCTATTTCTGGCAGCAATCTTACGCTGCAAACAGGGGGAGCCAATCCCTCTACTTGGGAAACAACGGAGTGGAAAAGAACAAAAAAAGCACCTTTGGAATACAAAGTAGCCGTTTTTGATTTTGGTGTTAAATCAAATATTTTGAAAAGCTTAACCTCACGCGGTGTCCTTTGTAATATTTTTCCCCCAAATGTTTCTATTCAAGAATTAATAGATGCACAAATAGATGGAGTTATTCTGTCTAATGGTCCTGGAGATCCACGAGCTATTAGCATGAGTGTAAGAGAAACAATTAAAACTCTTTTGCAACAAGAAATTCCTATTTTTGGTATTTGCTTAGGCTATCAACTCTTAGCCTTAATTTTTGGGGCAAAGATTAAACAACTTAACTGTGGACATCATGGGATTAATCATCCAGTGAAAGATCTTATGACGAATAAAATTGCTATTACTTCTCAAAATCATGAGTTTGTGGTTGAAGAAAATTCTTTACCTAACAATCTTATTGCTACTTATCGTTCGCTTTTTGATGGAACTCTTGAAGGGTTTAAGATCTTAGATAAACCAGTTGTTGCCGTTCAATTCCACCCTGAAGCTTCACCAGGGGCACATGATACGAAGTATCTTTTTGATGAATTTATTGATCTTATGAGGATACATGCCTCGAAGAAGTGATATACAAAATATTCTTATTATTGGTTCTGGCCCCATTGTCATTGGACAAGCTTGTGAATTTGATTATTCTGGCGTACAGGCTTGTAAGGCTCTGAAAGAAGAAGGATACCGTGTTGTGCTGGTCAATTCTAATCCAGCCACCATTATGACAGATCCACAGATTGCCGATGCGACCTATATTGAACCGCTCAGAACCAAAGTTATTGAAAAAATAATTGAAAAAGAAAAAATTGATGCTCTTTTACCAACGATGGGAGGACAAACCTCTCTTAATTTAGCCATGGAGCTTTATCACTCTGGTTTTCTAGAGAGAAAGGGCGTTATCATGATTGGCGCTTGCCCTGAAACAATTGAAAAAGCAGAAAATCGTTCTGAATTTCATAAGCTTATGCAAAAACATCAGCTTTCCTGCCCTAAAGGATTTGAGATTTCAAGTTTTGAAGAAGCAAAGGAAGTCCTCAATCATTTTTCTCTTCCCGTTATTGTTCGGTCTTCTTTTACGCTCGGAGGAGAAGGGAGCGGGTTTGCCCATACATTAAATGAGTTTGAAAGCATCGTTATGCACGCTTTACAAACTTCTCCCACTCATCAAGCTTTTATTGAAGAATCTGTTTATGGGTGGAAAGAATTTGAGATGGAGGTTATGAGGGATCACCGTGATAACTGCGTTATTGTTTGCTCCATTGAAAATATTGATGCAATAGGAGTTCATACAGGAGACAGTATTACAGTTGCTCCTGCCTTAACCTTGACTGACAAAGAGTATCAAGTCATGCGAGATGCTGCTTTGAAGGTAATGAGAGTGACGGGTGTTGAGACGGGAGGAGCTAATGTGCAGTTTGCTATCCATCCTAAAACAGGGCGAATGGTTATCATTGAAATGAATCCTCGAGTGTCTCGCTCTTCTGCACTTGCCTCCAAAGCGACGGGTTTCCCTATTGCCAAAATAGCAGCTAAGCTTGCTGTAGGGTATACTCTTGATGAAATTCCCAATGAAATCACTCAAAACAATAGTGCAGCTTTTGAGCCGAGTATTGATTATGTTGTGATCAAAATTCCTCGATTTGATTTTGAAAAATTTAAGGATGTCAAACCCCTTCTTTCCACTTCTATGCAGTCTGTAGGAGAAGTGATGGCGATTGGTCGAACATTTAAAGAATCATTCCAAAAGGCAATCCGTTCTTTAGAAACAGACCTGACTGGGTTTGAAGAAATTAAATTTTCTATAAAAAATTCTCTAGAACAAAAAAAAATTATAGAAGAGTATCTAAAAATGCCTTGTCCTGAACGATATCTTTATGTAGCTGAAGCTTATCGGCAAGGGTTCTCAGAAAAACAAATACACGATTTTTGTCGGTGGGATCCTTGGTTTTTAAGACAAATTCAAGAGATTGTTGAGATTGAAAAACAAATTCAAGAACACGGGTCTCATTTGTCTCCAGATTTTTTACGTTACATAAAAACTTCAGGGTTTAGTAATCAAAGGCTATCACAACTTTCTGGATTATCTATTGGTGCTATTCAAGAAAAACAAAGAAAATATGATATTATGCCTATCTATCGTCGCGTAGATACATGTGCAGCAGAATTTTTTTCCCCAACTTCTTATTTTTATTCGACCTATCTTCCCCATACGTCATCTGAAAAACCTTGTGAGGCTAATCCTTCAAATCGCGAAAAAGTAATCATCATCGGTAGTGGCCCAAATCATATTGGTCAAGGAATAGAATTTGATTATTGTTCTGTTCACGCTGCCGCTTCCGCAAAAGCTCTGGGCTACGAAGTAATTATGATTAACTGCAACCCTGAAACTGTATCAACTGATCACACCACTTCGGATCGTCTCTATTTTTCTCCTCTGACGAAAGAAGAAGTTCTCGATATTATTGACTGTGAATCTAAAAACGGCCAAGTCATAGGGGTTTTTGTTCAATTTGGTGGGCAAACCTCTCTTAAATTGGCTCATGCCCTTCACCAAGCGGGGATTTCTATTTTGGGAACGTCCTTAGACTCTATTGATATTGTTGAAGATCGTCAGCGTTGTCGTAAGCTCATTACAAAGGAAGGTTTTTTACAACCTATTAATGATATTGCTCAAACACCTGAAGAACTTCTTAAAAAATCACAGGCAATTGGCTTTCCTGTAATCTTGCGTCCTTCATATGTCATTGGAGGTAGATTTATGGAAGTTGTGCACAATTTCCAAGATCTGAAAAAAAGTTTCCTCCTGACTAAATTCTCTCAATTCCACTCTGTTCTTATTGAAGAGTTTTTAGACGAAGCCGTAGAGATGGAAGTGGATGCTATTTCTGATGGAAAAGACGTTTATATTGCAGGAATTACGGAACATTTTGAAAAAGCAGGAATTCATTCAGGAGATTCTACAAGTATTCTTCCTTCTCAAACTCTTTCAGAAGAAGTGTTGCAAAACCTCCAGATTCATACACTTAAGCTTGCTCGAAAACTTCAAATTAAAGGACTCATTAACATTCAATTTGCGTTTAAAGATAATCATATTTACGTCCTTGAAATTAATCCTCGTGCAAGCCGTACGATTCCTTTTATTGCGAAAGCAACGCATCTTCCTCTCGCATTTATTGCAGCTCAAGTTATGTTGGGTGTTCCTTTGTCAGACTTTAACCTGGGGCATTGTTTCTCAATGAATGGAGTTGCCATTAAAAAGTCTATTTTTTCTTTTCATAGATTTCCTGGAGTTGATCCCCTTTTAGGTCCTGAAATGAGGTCAACAGGTGAAATAATGATTCAAGGGATTGATTTTGAAGATGCAAGTTTAAAGCTGCATTGCAGTCATTATGATTTGTCTGGAAGAAGCCAGAATAAGATATTAATTATTACTGATAAAACTTCTCTTGAACTTTCCTTAAAAATTGAAGCAGATTTAAAAGAGCTTGGGTTTGAGGTTCACAGTGATATCTCATCCAAAGAAAACGTTACATTTATTGATACAAATTTCATTGCAAACGCCATACAAGATATTTTAAAAGATACCGTTAAATTTGTAATTAATTTTGGAGAAGATAAGGTTGATCAAGCAGAATTGCGGAAAGCTCTTTTGAAAACTAGAACACCCGAACTAAAAACCGCTCTCGATATAAAATTTCTTGTCGAAAACTTGCGTGATACAAAGGTAGTCCCCTCTCTCTTTTCCCTACAAGACAAGAGTTCTAAGAGTTTTAAAAGTGACCTTCTCACAGAAATGACCTCCCTCGAGAAATATAAATGCAAACGTTAGAAGTCGATCACAAAATTCGTTGTTTTGGAGGAGAACCCAACAAGAAACTCTTGACGGAGTATCATGATCACGAATGGGGTGTTCCTTCACACAATGAACAGCATTTGTTTGAATTACTAATTCTTGAAGGAATGCAAGCAGGGCTTAGTTGGGAAACCATCCTTAAAAAACGTGCAGGATATTGGAGAGCATTTTATGGATTTGATCCTTCTATAGTTTCTACGATGAGTAATGATGAATTGGAAAATTTATGCCAAAATCAAGAAATTATCCGCAATAGACTTAAAATCTATTCTATTCGCCAGAATGCACGTATTTTTATTCAAATCAGTAAAGAGTTTGGATCTTTTGACCACTATGTGTGGGCTTTTGTAAAAAGAAAGCCTCTAAAAAATCATTGGGAACGCTTTGAAGACATTCCTACTCAAACGATTGAAAGTGATACTTTATCAAAAGATTTAAAAAAGAGAGGAATGATGTTTGTGGGTTCAACCATCGTCTACTCCTATATGCAAGCCATAGGGATGGTAAATGATCATCTCATAACATGCTGGCGTTATGAGTAACGTTCATAAGCTTCTAATCCTGCGTCTACATGCTCGGTGCTATTTTTCAGCATGAGTAACTCCAGTGATGCTTTTGAGATAGCTTGCCACATCGAAGTACAAAGCATCAATACAGAGAGTGGCATACGCGGTTACTTAAAAAAAATGAGAAAGCAAGCAACTCGCTTAGGTTTTGAGCTTGTGCCAACTGAAAAAGCCTCATAAAATAGCTCATTCCTGGAAGTTACTTATGAGTGGCTTACCCTCGGTCACGTAATTAGGGCTGCTTCTGATTGATCCACGGGGGAAGTTTGATTAGGGGATATTCCTGAGTTAATTGGACAAGCATGTTTTAGGATATCTGTGAGAATAACTTCTGTCTGTTTAGCACTAGTAAGGACAAAATTTGTAAAAAAAACTGATCCAAAAGTTGGAGAACCAGCGGCGTAGAGCTTGGCTGTAAAATTTTTATTTGTTAGAATAGAGAAATCTTTAATGGAGACATTAAGACCACCAAAGGGATTAAACTGTACCTTATTAGAATATGCTAAGTTAGCGTAGAGTGGGGGGGAAAATTTTTGTAAATCTTTTCCACTTCCTGTTGCATTGATAACATAGTCAAATTTTTTATTATATTTCCATTTTTTATTATTTAGTTCACAAGAAAAAATGCATTCATCTTTTCTGTAATTTAAATTATCTATCCCTGTCTCTATTGTAAGCTGTCCTCTCTTCATAAGGGCTAATATTTTTTCACCATTCACAACAGCAAATGAGGAGGTATATCTTTGCATGATTCCTAAATAATTTTTAAGATATTTTCTTTTTTCATCAAGTGAGAACGCTTTCCAGTACTCTTCAATTAAATTGAAAAATTCCATTTGCATTTTACCCCACAGCAATTTTTTTCGTTTTGCTTTATATAGATCTTCTCGTAAAATTCTTTGTGGATCACCGGAATACGTCAATATTTCTTTGTAGCTTATATCTTTCTGATAAATATAAGACACTTCTTTTTTAACTAATTTTAACAAATCATCAATTTTTAATTGAAAATTGTTTCTTTTTAATTGTATTTTTATGTTTTTTAAATTTAAGTACTTTAACATGTAATGTTTTAATTCATTTTTAACAGCTGGAAATATTCCTTCTCGAGATGCCATAGTAATTTTTCCTTGATGACCATTTTCTTTAAGTAACATGGCAACATCAATGGCGCTTAATCTTGTTCCCAAGATAAGAACAGAAGCATCTAGAGGAATTGTTTCTTTAATTCTTTCTTCTTCTTTATAGGGGGAATGAAAATAAGAAGGATATTGTTTGAATTCGTTAAACTTCTCGCTCGGCAAATTGCCAGTACACAATATTATATAGTCACTCTTATATCGTCTCCCGTTACTGACCAATATTTGTGTATAATACCCATTTTGAACAATATCTACAACTTCATCTCTTATTAAATTTATTTTAATATTATGAAAGTTGCATATTTCTTTAGCTTGAGAAGCGCTATCTTGTAAATAGAGTCCAGCTAACTTTCTAGGCAAAAAACTAAATTCGTTGACGTCTCCTATTTCGGGAAAATAAGGTCTCCATTTCTCGGGAAACTGTAATAACCAGCTTAAAAAATTTTTTGGATCTTCAGAATAAATACTGAACGCTTCTGTCGAGGAATTTAAAAGTAGGGAATGACTTTTTACATTATAAGCTAAACCAGTTCCCAGAGGATTCTCTTTTTCAAATATATTTATTTCAAACTGATCCTTATATAAATATTTAGTGATCTTCTTTGCAAATTGCGCTAAGAAGGCAATGCCGGTTGATCCTCCACCAACAATACTTATAATAACTTTTTCCCCCATTTATTTTACCTCAAAACGTAATATTTTTAATTTTCTTTTCAGTAGATTTTTTGAAATATGTTTTCATTTTTAAATCTCCTTTAAAAATAATCCTCCCGGACCTTTTTAATTAGATTGAACACGAACCTTGACTGGGACGGGAGGAATATCAAGTCAAGGTTCCTGCAACAATCATCTTTATTTCGGTTCATCAAGGACATACGTAAAGGATTCGTAAATTCCCTTAAAAAGATTTTGATCCAAAGAAAAGAGGGAAAATAAGACTTGTCCAGGTGTGATTTTTTCCTATAACTTGATCTATCTACGTAAAATATACGTAGATATTGCCCAATTCAGAATGGTACAGGCGTAAGAGCGTTGTTCGGTTTGAGTGTTTTATAGAAAAGACTGCCCGCCTTAGTATGGGAACAGGCCACCCTACTGTTGGGACGAGTCTCACAGGTTAAAAGACAATTTGTATAAAACGTTTCCCATTGTTGGGACTCTGACGTAAGATTTTTTTTTGATAAAATTAAATGAAAAAAGCTTCTTGATGATTCAAAATACACAGATTCTCTTTTCATCAGATCTCTATTCAAGGCATCTCACAATTATCAAGGGTATCCATTTTACCAAGCGTGAAATAGACCTCATAGCCTGTCTTGTGAATGTTAAAGGATCGAGCAAGAAAATAGCCACTTTTCTCTCCATCTCTCCCAAAACCGTCCAAAAACATATCGAAAATATAATGGCAAAGGTAGGGTGCAATGCAACAGATAGCATTATCGATTTTGTCGAAACGTCCGAGGTTTTACCCTTCTTAAGCCAATATTACTTTCTTTTGCAAAAGGAAATAATTTTTGAGAAAAGCCTCAAAGAAATTTCAAAATTAAATCGCGAAGCAAGCCCATTTTTCTGTTTTATTCAAGACAAAAATAAAGACTCTCTTGCCTCTCATCTCAAATCTCATCTAGATCTTGTTGGATTCATAACATCCACTGGAGTGCGCCCAAAGGAAGGGGTCTCTGTGATCCTTATTTTGCTGCAAATACACAATGAGGGCGACCTCATTCATCACTTACAAGAAATAAAACAAAAGAAAAATAAAGTTTTTATTCTCTTGCGAGAACGAAACAATAACAAGAAAATCTCTAAAACACTTAAAGGTTTTGACATCATAGATTTTTCAAAAGAGGAAAATTATTATTTTTCCTTTTTTAGCCTTTTAAAAAAACTTCTCCCAAATCTTGATATTGAAAAAATTCAAGCTGATTTTAAAAATCACTATGCAAAAATACCAGTTGAGCTCCAATGGCCAAAAATTTCTGCAAACGAAGGGACTCTTGAAAAGCAACCTGTCTCGCCTGATTTTAAAATGTTACCTTATCGAATTCCATATCTATTTGGCAAAAGTAAAGCTAGACGCTATTTTTTATTAGCATTATGTGTGATCAGCTTTATAGGAAGTGGATTTCTGACTCTTCAATGGAGTCAACACCACAAACATACTATCACCCTGAGATCCGATCTTGCTCTTCCCAAGGAAACAGCTTTTCTTCAGCGTCCTGAACTTCTGAAGTTAATCGATGATAAATTTAAAGGAGAAGAAAAGATTCAAACCGTGGCTCTTGTAGGACAGGGAGGTGCAGGAAAGACAACCCTTGCACGCCAGTATGCTCATCAACAAAAAGCCTCTTGCCTATGGGAAATTAATGCAGAAACACCGGTAAGCCTTCAAACATCTTTTGAAAAACTTGCCAAAGGTCTTGCAAAGACTGACGTAGATCAAAAGATTTTAAAAGAATTATTTGAGACAAAAGATCCCTTAGAACAGGAAGAACGAGTTGTCCAATTTGTAAAAGAGCATCTTAAGTTGCTACCAAATTGGTTTCTCATTTATGATAATGTGGAAAAATTTGAAGATATCCAAAAGTATTTTCCAAATGATGCTGAAACATGGGGAAGGGGTAGAATCATTATTACAACACGGGATGCTAATATTGAAAGCAATACCCACGTTCACCATGCTCTCTTTATCGGAGAATTGACCCCTCAACAAAAACTCACTCTCTATACTAATATTATGAAACCTGGGTATGCGGTTGACTCCACAAGCGAGACACCCTATGCAGCTGTATCCACTAAGCCTCAACTGCCGTTAGTAGTTTAGCTGGAATTGGGTCTATTTCAAGCGCTTGTTGGATTAACCTATAAAACAGTTTTCCTCTCGAGTTAGATGTCCTTCGATTAAACCTAAAGGTAAATTCATCCAAGTAATATGGCAAATTTTTGTGATTAATTGCACCGTGAAGCGTGCCCATTAGCCATCGTTTAAGTAATGCAGCAACAAGATGGGCTTGCTCGATTAGATCCTCATTCTTCACGTTGCGATTAACTATCTGCAAATGCGTGTATCCAAGCTTACTTAATCCGCTATATCCAGCCCAGCCATCGGTTCGTATTGTGCTACCCATCTCAACCATCTGCTGAACGGTATTGTCTAACACCGCACCGGAGGCATTACTGATGGGAGCCATTCTAATGCGTCCAATGCCCCATTGGGTCTCTTCCGCTGCTATTAAAACCAATGTTTTTCCCGTCGCTCCACGCCCTTTTTTGCCTGGTTGCTCGCTGCCAATCATCGTTTCATTTATTTCAATGGTGCCGCTCAATTTATCGCGCCCAGGCCTCACCATAGCTCGACGTAGTTTATGTAACCATTCCCATGCCGTATGGTAGCTGCCCAATCCAAGTGATTGTTGCAGACCACTGGCGCTCACGCCATTCTTTTGGCTCACAACATACCAAATGGCCTGGAACCACAATCGAAGAGGCTTATGTGTGTCTTGGAAAAGTGTATCGACAATCACTGATCCTTCGTATTTACAGGACTGACAACGATAGAGTCCTCGGCCTAATTTTAAGGCGCCTCTCGCGGAGCAACGCAAGCACTGATATCCATGGGGCCAGCGAATCATTGCCAAATAATCCAAACAGGCTTCCTCATCTGGAAACATGTTCATGAGTTCAACCGCATCTTCAGGGTAAGTTTTCATATCATGAAAAAACTACAAATAATGCCAAGTGGAGTCAACTGCAAAATTTTGTCAGTTTAGGCTGTTTGTGGAGTCAACCGCATACCCAGGTTATGAAAAATAGGGACCCTTCTCAGTTAAGGAAATCTCAAATAGAAAAAGTAAAACGTTTCTTAGAAACAATCCCCTCCTTTCCTCTTGATGTCTCCATCGCGGCTTATTATGTAAAGGCAACAAACGCATCTTACGCTGTTTATTTGGAAAATATAGCTCATTACAATAAGGATTTCGCCATTCTAGAGGAGAACCTTTTAAAAGAAGCGGGGGATTATCTCAAGACACGCTATGGTATCGTCACTCTGTCTTTACAGCATATTATCAATGCACATAAAGATTTCCGGGATCTCTTGCTTCTTGTCAGTTTGATAGATTCTCAGAACATTCCAAGAGAACTCTTAACTCATTTTAAAAATGAAGCTATAGTTGATAATTTTATCTTTAATTTAAGAAAATATTCTCTTCTAACAAATAAAACATCTTCTTCAAACATTTCCCTTCACCGAAGCACACAAGCAATAAGCTTAGCCTATCTCACAAAAACCTTTGATCTTAAGAAAAAAAAAGAAAATTTAACAAGTATAACTGAGATTTTTGAAAAATATATTGATGCCGTAATTAAGGAGGAAAATATCACTAAGATGAAAGCCTTAATGCATCTCTCTGAAATGTTTTTGAGTCATAGAGAGCTACTCACTGATAAAATAGAAGGAATTATAAAAAGTAAATTAGGGGCCATACATTTTTTTGCCAGTGACAATATTAAAGCAAGGACTTTTTTAGAAGAAAGTCTTTTAAAATTAAAGAGCTCTTACGAGGAAAATCCTACTCGTATTGCTTTTGCTCTCGGCTATTTAGGAAATGTACTGAGAGATTTAGGAGAGTATAATAAGGCAAAATTTCTTTTAGAAAAAAGCCTTTCAATTTATAGTAAATATCCTCTGGAAGATCCTCTGCGACATGCGTATTTTTTTGTATATTTAAGCATTGTGGAAACATACTTAGGAAATTATAAAACAGCTCAAAATTTATTGGAAAAAGGTTTGGTGATTCACAAGAATAATTTTCCTGAAAACAAAAATTATGCAGCTTGGGCATCTGGACGACAGGGAGTTCTTGAGAGAATTTTAGGAAATTATGAAAAGGCAGAAGTTCTTCTAGAAGCTAGCCTCTCAACTTTTCAAAAAGATTATAATTCAAGTGATATTGATATCGCGTGGGCCTTCCAGCACTTAGGTCTTGTGTACCTCAAACTCAAGAAGTATGAAAAAGCCAAACATGCCCTAATAGAAAGCCTAAAATTTTGGGTCTCATTGTTTCCAGATAAAATTGGTCCTTCATGGATTTCGGTTCATCTTGATACACTTGATGCCTCTCGAAACGATAAAGAGACTGAACATTTATTTGCTAAACTTCTAAAAGTTTATAAGATCCATTTTCATGAAAGTTATATAGAAGCTGCTTGGCATTTAGGGCAATTAGGAATTGTTTATAGAGAGTTGGGCAATTATGAAGAAGCCAAAATTTTATTAGAGCAACAAAAAATAATTGTTGAAAAAAATTTAGGAGAAAATCACTTGGGAACAGCTCTGATTTTAAATGATCTTGGGGTCGTTTATTTCTTGCAAGGATATCTAGAAATATCTGAGAATTTGATGAATAAGGCTTGTTTGATACTTGAAAAAAATAAACATCCTAATAAGTACCAATGTCTAGAAAATCTATCAAAATTATACATAGAAAAAGCTGCGCTTGAGTTGAAGCACAGCAGAAAAGAAATGTCTCAAAATTTTCGGAACAAAGCCATTATGTACCTAGAATACGCACTCAATATTGTAAAAACCCATTTTCCAAAAAATTCCGGTCATAAAAAGAGGATTGAAGAAAATCTTGCTGTAATTGAGAAAGAAAGGTGAAATATCTTTATTTTTTCTTCCTTTTGATTGAGTCCAACTCTATCAAATTGAGCACCTCTATCAACTCTAATTTTTCGTAAAGGCACTAAGTAAAGCTGTAATGCCCCCTAAAAATGGATCATTTTTTCGAGAAATTTTGATAGAGCTTATGAATATAGCCTACAGGGGGATTACGTGAGAAAACAAGGGTACTTTTTGGTGTTAGGAAATAAGAACTTTGTTCGGATTGTTGAACTACACTGCCAAGTTAGAGCATTTGACTTTAAAGGCTCGACTTTTCTCCATCTGCTTCCGATGTGCTTCCGGAGTATTTTAAGAGGGTTGATAAGGGGAGAATATATGGTGTGCCCGAGAGGAATCGAACCTCCGACACCAAGATTAGGAATCTTGTGCTCTATCCGACTGAGCTACGGGCACCTCTTTCTATTATATACCATCTGCTTCCTTTCGTCATCTTCAGCTTTTCAAGCATTATTCCATTCCCTTGAATTTCTCTATATACTATGGCGTTAAGAACACATTGGATAACGATTTTTAATCACGAGACACAATGGACGGGTTTGAATTTAACAAAATTGCAGCAGCAATTTTAATTGCTCTTTTAACCGTGAAAGGAGCTGATTTGATTTCTCAAGCTTTGATTCACCCTACCATATTAAAAGAGCCAGCCTATAAGATTGAAGGTGTCTCGCCTGCTGCTCAGCCTCTCGGGCTTCAGGCTGAAAAAAAGGGGCCGGATCCGATAGAGCCTCTTCTTGCGACGGCAAATCTTGAAAGAGGCGCTGAGGTTTTTAAAAAATGTACGAGTTGCCATACCATTGATAAGGCGGGGCCCAATCGAATAGGCCCTAACCTTTACGGTGTGGTCGGGTCTCAAAAAGGGAAACATCCTCCTGATTATGCTTTTTCTTCCGCAATGGAAAAAAAGGGAGGAACGTGGAATTATGATGATCTTAATACGTTTTTATATGATCCTCGCGCTTTTGTTCCGGGAACAAAGATGTCTTTTGTGGGGGTCAAGGATACAAAGGATCGAGCGGCCTTAATTGCCTATCTACGAAGCAAAAGTGATGTCCCGCTTCCTTTGCCCTCAGTTCAGACTCAAGAGCCCCCGGCACCTTTTGAAGAACAGTCAAAGCCAGCTGGTTGAGAGGGCACATTTCCTTGATCTTATATTTATTATAACACAATTATAAAAATAGTAAAATTTTTTATTCAATTCTAATTGCCCATTTTGCAAAATTAAATTGCATTTATATAAAATTTTTGATAATATGATAAATGTAAGATAACATATGTGTGCCTTCATGGTTGAGGTCAATAGTCACTATTAAACGCTTAGTGTACTAAGGAGACTGATTCTGTTGCTGGGTGCAATGGACAATAGGACGATGAGAAAATGCAGCCTCTTACTTCACCCCTTCCTGAATATACAGTTACAGAACTTTCCCTTGCTTTAAAAAAAGTCGTTGAGGTTGGTTTTGCTCGCGTGCGGGTACGAGGAGAGATTTCAGGACTCAAACGCCACACGTCTGGACATGTCTATTTTGCTCTTAAAGATCAAGATTCTGTATTGGATGCGGTATGTTGGCGAGGAAGTTTTCAAGGGCTTTCCTTGACTCCTCAAGAAGGGATGGAAGTGATCGCTTTGGGACGTCTTACGACATATCCCGGCCGTTCCAAATATCAAATTGTGGTTGATGGAATGGAAATGGCGGGGGAGGGGGCTCTTTTAAAACTTCTTGAGGAGAGAAAGAGAAAGTTTGCAGCGGAAGGGCTGTTTGATGAATCCCGAAAAAAGCCACTTCCTTTTCTGCCCCGGCTTATTGGTATTGTGACCTCTCCGACAGGGGCTGTTATTCGAGATATTCTTCATCGTGTGAAGGATCGCTTCCCAGTGCCCATTCTTTTGTGGCCTGTGGCTGTTCAAGGGGAGGGGGCGTCTGCTCAAGTGGCGGCCGCTGTACGAGGATTTAATACACTTCAAACAAAGCCCGATCTTTTGATTGTTGCCCGTGGGGGAGGAAGTCTTGAAGATCTTTGGGCTTTTAACGAAGAAAATGTGGTGAGAGCTGTGGCAGAGAGCAAAATTCCCGTCATTTCTGCCATAGGGCACGAGACAGATATCACGCTTGTTGATTTTGTGGCGGATAAACGGGCGCCTACCCCTACAGCTGCGGCCGAATTTGCTGTGCCTCTAAGGCTTCATTTAGCGCAAAGCCTGTCCCAGCATTACTCTCGTCTCTTGATGTGCCTTCGCAATACGCTTTCCCTTTATGAAAGCCGGCTGGAAGCGCTTAGGCGAGGGCTCCCCCCTCTGGATGCCTGGATCGAAGAGCATGGGCAAAAGGTGGATGATTACTTTGAAAGGTTGGTGAGTGCGGAAAACCGCTTTCTCACACAACAAAACCTCACAATCGATCTTGTGACGCAGCGTCTTTCGCCTCTCCTGATGAACATTGTTCAAAAAGCACAGCACTCTTTTGAAACGTTTGCACAGCTGCTTGAGAGCTATTCCTACACCCGAACACTGGAGCGTGGGTTTTCTTTTGTCACAACCCTTGACCAAACGCTTGTTCCTTCTAAATCAACGGCAGCCTCTCTTCAAGACGTCCAAATCCATTTTTTTGATGGGGCTGTACGGGCTAAAATTCTCGGAAATTAAGTCAATGTTAAGATTGGGATAGAATCGCTTCTATTTTTATGATATTATCCAAAATATTCAAAGAATAAACAGAAGGAGGAAGGAATGACTACGACTACCCTTACACGTGCAGATATTGTTGATAGTCTTGTGCAGGAGGTCGACCTTTCCCGTAATCTTGCTGCCGACTTTTTAGAATCTGTTTTAGAGACAATCATTGTTGCTTTGAATGAGGAAGAGCTTGTTAAGATTTCTTCTTTTGGATCTTTTAATGTACGACAAAAAGCAAGGCGTGTTGGACGAAATCCTAGAACGAAAAAAGAAGCGGTGATTACGCCGCGGCGCGTTCTTTCTTTTAAGTCATCTCAATATTTGAGAGAAAAAATTCAAAGACGGAAGAAATAAGGGTCGTCATTGCGAGGAGTGAAACGACGAAGAAATCCAGTGAAAACACTTGAGCCCGAAAGGCTTGCAATTTTTAAACACTGTTTCTCAGTTGTATTCCTTCGGAATAATTATTTGTACTGGGTTGCTTCGTCGTTTCACTCCTCGCAATGACGTTAGTGCGAGAGTCTCCATGATAAAAACACGCATTGAAGAAAAGCTTAGCACTTCTTTTTCCCCCTCTTTTTTAGAGGTTAAGGATGAGTCCCGCCAGCATAGGGGGCACGAGGGGCATAATCCTTTGGGAGAGAGCCATTTTAGCGTCATAATAGTTTCTCCTCTTTTCTGCGGGCGGAGTCGCATTGAGCGACATAAACTCGTATATGTATGCCTTGAGGAAGAGCTTAAGACGCGTGTTCATGCTTTGCGTTTAAAGACTCTTTGCCCTGAGGAGGCGTCACCCGCAGTTGCGTAATTTGGTGGCGATGGCGGCGGAGAATATCTATGCGGAAGCCCTGAACCATAAACGACTGCCCCACCTCGGGGATTTCGCGTGTCTCATAAAGAACAAGACCTGCTAAAGTTGCTGCATTCTCATCTGGCAAGTTCCACCCATAGAGGCGATTAAGATCTCGGAGAGTAAGGGTGCCTTCGATGACATAGGTTCCATCTGGCGCAATTCTAACCCCTGGAACGTCGATATCATGTTCATCGACGATTTCTCCCACAATTTCTTCTAATATATCTTCAAGGGTGACCATGCCCAAAAGGTCGCCATACTCATCAATAACGAGGGCTAAGTGCTCTCTTCGCTGACGAAAAGCGGCAAGTTGTGAGAAGAGAGTGGTTGTTTCAGGAATAAACCAAGGAGGAGTTGCAATTTTTTCAATATCAAGATCTTCTGGAGAGTCCTTATGAAGATGGATAACTCTGAGTAAATCCTTTGCATGGATCATCCCTACAATATTATCAGGATTTCCTTTCCAAAGAGGAATGCGCGTATAGGGGGCAGTTAAGATGTGGTCGATGATAGTTGACTTAGGCTCATCGATATTAATCATAAATATTGTCTTGCGATGATGCATGATTTCTGTGACTTCAACGGTCGTTAAATCTAAAATACTTCGAAGCATGGCGCGTTCATACTCAACCTCCCCCGAAGATCCCGTATGAAGTTCAATGGCGCCCCGTAGTTCTTCTGCAGAAGCCGTTTCTGAGATGTCATGCTTAATTTTTATTCCTAAAAGACGTAAAGACCCAGAAGCAATGAAGTGAATCGCTTTGGTTAAGGGAGACATCAGTGCTAAAAGAGGCTTAAAAAAGGGCGAAAAAGCTAACGCTACCCGATCAGGGGATGTATAAACATACATTTTAGGAAGCACTTCTGCATAAATGGTGATGAGGGCACCCATGCCAAGAGCTGCATAAACAGTTCCTGCAGCGCCAAAAAGATGATTTAAAATTCCTGTTGCAAGGGCGGTAACAATCGTAATCGACCACGTATTTAACAGAATGATAGAGCTAATAAATTCCCCTATTTTAGCTTGTAATCCCAATATGATCGAGGCTTTTTTATTTCCTTTTGTGGCCAAGTGATAAAGTCGTACACGAGATGCTGCGAGTACGGCTGCCTCTGAGGCTGACCCGAGGCCGGCTATAAGAATAAAAAAAAGAATGGCGAGGATGGAGAGAAATGAAGATAATAGGGTCATGAACTGCAGGATTTATCTTTTTAACTTGGGTGAGTATACCATCTATAAAAGCAACAATCTAGAGTAAGAAAACATGCAGCACACGCCTGCCTTTGGCATAGATCATCTTTTAAAAGACGAAACACTTTTGAGGTCTCTCTCAAAGAGAAATGTTGGCTTTATTACCAATCAAAGCGCTTTGACCCAAGATTTCCTCGTGGGCGTAAGGGCCGTTCACGAGAAGATAGGTCCTGCTTTAAAGTGCATTCTAACGCCTGAACATGGATGGAGTGGGTTTATCGCAGAGGGTGTTGAGATAGGCGATGGGGTGGATCCTTATTTAGGTTTACCTATTTTTAGCCTATATGGCCGCTCAAAAAAATTTGTTGATTTCATCACCACAAACGCTATCGACGTTATCTTAATTGACCTGCAAGATGTTGGATTGCGTTGCTATACGTATGCGGCCACCTGTGCAAAGTTTTTTGAAGCATGCGCGGAAATTCCCCTTGAGATCATTGTGTGTGATCGCCCAAATCCCCTTGGCCCAGCTAAGAGAGGGCCTTTGTTAGATCCTGCCTATCGCTCGCTTCTTGCGTATTTTGATGTTCCTTTTCAGCACGGACAAACGATGGGGGGGCTTCTTTCGTCTTTTAATACGTCGTTGGGGGAGAAAAAACTGCCCCTTACAGTTATTCCTTGTCAGCACTTTCATGCGCCTTATGCGTATCCTTGGGTACCCCCTTCGCCGAATCTTCCCTCTTGGGAGTCTGTGTTGCTGTATCCTGCATTGGTTTTGCTAGAAGGCGTGAATGTTTCGGAGGGACGGGGGACAACCCTTCCTTTTACCTCGTTTGGTGCTCCTGGGCTCAATGCGTATGAACTTGTGGACTTTTTGAATAATCTTCCCAAAAGTGGGATTCGGGCGCGCCCTCTTACCTTTACGCCCAACAGCGGGGATTTTAAGGGGCGCGAGTGTCAAGGAGCACATCTGATCTTGACAGAGACTCATCTTCTTGATTCTTTATCGCTCGGGACACATATTCTTGGTTTTTTAAAGAAAACGTACCAAGATTTTGAGTGGACCACTCCTGAGGGGGGCAAAAAAGATATCTATACTATTGACGCTTTGATGGGGAGAACATCCTTCCGCGAGGCTATATAGATCCCAATGTGTCATCCCAGACTTACATATTCTTCATTTTCGGAGAAAATGCTAGAATGTGTTGATCTGGGATCCATGGATCCCCGCTTTCGGGGGGAAGACACCGAAGGATAGCCCATCGGTGTCTTCATTGGTGAGGAGTATAAATTGATTAAGAGGAGAAATCACATGATTATTGGCGTTCCAAAAGAAATTAAAGACAACGAATATCGGGTCGGTCTTGTACCGTCTTCCATACGGGAACTTACTCATCAGGGCCAGCAGGTGATTGTAGAAACCCATGCGGGGGACGGCATTGGGGTAAGTGATCAGGCGTATGAAGCTGCAGGGGCTTCAATTGTCTCGACCGCTTCAGAGGTTTTTGCCACAGCTGATATGATTGTTAAGGTTAAAGAGCCGCAACCCAATGAATGTAACTTGCTGCGTCCGGGACAGGTTATCTTTACCTTTCTCCACCTTGCGGCAGACTCTGAACAGACGAAAGGTCTTCTAAAGTCTGGATGTATCGCAATCGCTTATGAAACCGTCACGTCTCCAAAAGGAGGCCTCCCCTTACTTACGCCGATGAGCGAAGTTGCAGGACGTATGTCCATTCAAGCAGGCGCCCATTTCCTAGAGAAAGAAAAGGGGGGAGCAGGTGTGCTTCTCGGGGGCGTTCCGGGCGTTCAGCCGGGGAAGGTTACGATTCTTGGGGGAGGTGTTGTGGGAACAAATGCTGCACGGATGGCTGTAGGTCTGGGAGCAGACGTAACCATTTTCGACAAGTCTCTTTCCCGCTTAGCTGAATTAGACATGTTTTTTGGGTCACGGCTGCGGACGCTTTATCCTACGGTCGAAGCGATTGAACGCAGTGTAACAGACTCTGACCTCGTGGTTGGCGCCGTTCTTATCCCTGGGGCAGCAGCGCCTAAGCTCGTTTCAGAGGCAATGATTAAAAAAATGCGCAAAGGATCTGTGCTTGTGGATGTGGCCATTGATCAGGGCGGATGTTTTGAGACGAGTCGCCCAACGACGTTTACCCATCCCACGTATAGTGAACATGGTATTATCCATTATTGTGTGACCAATATGCCAGGGGGAGTTGCGCGTACGTCCACCTTTGCTCTTAACAATGCCACCCTACCTTTTGTCATGGCGTTGGCCACAAAAGGCTATAAGCAGGCCCTGTCTGACGATCCCCACCTGAGGGCAGGCCTTAATATCTACCAAGGCCAAGTGACCCATGAAGCCGTAGCGCGGGAGTTGGGGTATGAATACCATCCCTTGTCATCCTGCTGAACAAACACTTTTACCTCTCCCACAAGGGGAGAGGTAAAAGAGGCACTGCTTCTTTTTAGTCATGACACATAAGGAACAGATGGGGTTGTCAATTTACTCATTTCTGGGTAAGGATGCACCAGTATTAGCAAAGAAGAGGTTAAATTTTGGCACAATCCCTTTCTCAACAAGAGGCTTTAAAAGCCTATCATGACATGCTGCTTATTCGTCGATTTGAAGAGCGGTCGGCTCAGCTTTATGGTATGGGGCTCATTGCAGGTTTTTGCCATCTTTATATTGGCCAAGAAGCCGTTGTCGTTGGCATCCAATCAGTCTTAAAACCCCAAGATAGCGTTATTACCGCTTACCGAGACCATGGCCATATGTTGGCCTGTGGGATGGATCCAAAAGGCGTGATGGCAGAGCTTACAGGCCGAAGGGATGGATACTCTAAAGGTAAAGGGGGATCCATGCACATGTTTAGTCGTGAGAAGAATTTCTATGGGGGACACGGGATTGTGGGGGCGCAAGCTCCTATTGGGACGGGCCTTGCGTTTGCTCATAAATATAAGGAAGATCAGGGAGTTTGCGTGACCTCCTTAGGAGATGGGGCGGCAAATCAAGGTCAAGTGTATGAGTCGTACAATATGGCTGCTTTGTGGAAACTCCCCGTTGTGTATGTTATTGAAAACAATGGATATTCCATGGGAACATCCGTTGCCCGTCATGCAGCGGGGCCAAATTTTTATGGCCGCGGTCAAGGGTGGGGAATCCCTGGGGAGAAGGTCGATGGGATGCATCTCCTCGACGTTATAGAAGCCGCAAAGCGGGCTATTGATCATGCGCGTTCCGGGAAGGGTCCTTATATTTTGGAAATGGATACCTATCGATATCGAGGCCATTCTATGTCTGACCCGGCAAAATATCGCTCAAAAGAAGAAGTTGAACATGTCAAAGAAACCCGTGATCCTATTGATCTCTTTCATACCTATATGACAAAGACGCTTAAAATATCTGAGGCTTCCATTAAAGAAATAGATGACACCGTTAAGGCGGTTGTGTTGGAAGCGGTGGAGTTTTCTAAAACCTCTCCAGAGCCAGATCCATCAGAGCTTTACACGGATGTCTTAAAAGAGGAGGTAGCCTAATGACCCATGTTTCAATGACAGTCAGAGAAGCCCTTCGAGAGGGAATGGCAGAAGAAATGCGCCGCGATGAAACGGTCTTCCTCATGGGAGAAGAAGTGGCGGAATACAATGGGGCCTATAAGGTGAGCCAAGGTCTTTTGGATGAATTTGGCCCCAAACGGATTGTGGATACGCCGATTACGGAACATGGATTTGCGGGTCTTGGGGTGGGTGCCGGGTTTGGAGGTCTTCGTCCCATTATTGAATTCATGACCTTTAATTTTTCCATGCAAGCCCTTGATCAAATTATTAACTCTGCTGCTAAGACACTTTATATGTCAGGCGGGCAAATGGGGTGCCCGATTGTTTTCCGAGGTCCTAATGGCGCAGCGTCTCGGGTAGGGGCACAACATTCCCATTGTTTTGCAAGTTGGTACGCCCATTGCCCTGGGCTAAAGGTTGTGAGCCCCTATAGTGCAGGGGATGCAAAAGCGTTACTCAAAGCGGCCATCCGTGACCCAAATCCTGTTGTTTTTTTAGAGAATGAGCTTCTTTATGGGGTTACCTTTGACGATGTGTCCTCAGATCCTGAGTATGTTCTTCCCATCGGTAAAGCCCTTGTGAGACGAGAAGGAAAAGATGTAACGATTACGGCCTTCTCTTTGATGGTCGGCAAAGCCCTCCAGGCCGCCGAGCTCTTGGCACAAGAAGGAATTGAGGCCGAGGTGATTGATCTGCGGACCTTACGCCCCCTTGATCGCGAAACAATTGTTGAATCCGTCATGAAGACAAACCGCATTGTCTCTGTTGAAGAAAGCTGGCCCTTTGCGGGGATTGGGTCTGAAATCGCAGCGCTCATGATGGAGGAAGCGTTTGACTACCTTGATGCGCCGTGCGTGCGGGTGACGGGTGCGGATGTGCCTATGCCATACGCGGCCAATTTAGAATACTTGGCTTTACCGCAAGTAGAGGACATTGTGAACGTTGTAAAGCGGGTGTGTTATCGTTCGTAAGCGCTTCCCTCTATGCCTCAGGAAAAAAGTCATCATCAAGGCATTCGCTCAAGCTAAAGGGGCACGTTTCAGGAAAGTCCTCTTCATCTAGCTTTGTTTCTTTTGTTGCTATGAATATGGCATCTCCGTAGGCTTCTTTGAAGCTTTCGTCGATATCATGTTTCAAGCTTGGGTTTTTTTTAAGAAGTCTGGAGAGCCGACGACGCTGCTCTTTTATTATATATTTCCAGCTTTTTCCTTGATAACGAGGTTGGTACTTCCATTTTAAGAGATGGGCAAGAAGAATGCCGAGCCGGTTAACGAGTTCTCTTTTGGCACTTCCCCCCATATCTTCAAGTTCCTCCGCAACATGATCTACATCTATTTCTGAAAATTTCCTCTGACGCAAGAGGGCGGCATTATGCATGATCCATCCATAGAAGTCTTTTGTGTATTCTTGTTGTAATTTTGTGAGATTCATCATTTATTCCTCCTTAGTATTTATGACAATTTACTATTTTTAGTATATAGAATTTGATTAAAAAGTCAAATTTTTTAATTGCCCATTTGTTTCTAAGATTTTGTTAAGTCTTGCCATTTTGGCGCTTTTTCGTTACAAAAGAATCATCTTTTTATAAAGGACGTAACCGTGGATGAGTCTGAGAAAATAGATTTAAGTCATATTCTAAAGGCACAGCAGGTATTTGAATCCTTTCGTAAGGATCTCACAACAGATAAAGATAAAACTGCAGTTGTTCAGACGTTTGAATTTTGTTACGAATTGTCTTGGAAATTGATGAACCGTGTGCTTCGCGCACGTAGCGTTGACGTAGGATATGCCAAAGATACGTTTCGTAAGGCTGTTCATGAACAATTAATTGATGATCCAGAGGTTTGGATCCGCTTTCAGAACGTGCGCAACCTGACGAACCATTCGTATAACAAAGAAAGCTTAGAAGAAATTATTTCTATTCTTGATATATTTTCACATGAAATGAACAAATTAATTTTAAAGATTCAATCATTGCAATGAATGAAGAAAAAATTCATATGGAAGAAAGGCATCTGAAAATTGTACACGATATTCTGCGTAAATATCCTTACACTTTTTATGCTTTTGGATCGCGCGTTAAAGGAAAACAGAAGCGATTCTCTGATCTTGATTTATGTTTTAAAGAGCCAATTCCCTTTAACATTAAAGGACATATCGATGAAGATTTTGAAGAATCTGATTTGCCATTTAAAGTTGATGTGCTTGATTGGCGATATATATCTCCAGAATTTAAAGAGTTTATTACAAAGGATCTTGTTCTTATTCAGAAAGGCCCCCAAACACATACTCATAAGGATTAATCATGCCCATTGAAATTTTAATGCCAGCTCTTTCTCCCACTATGACGGAAGGGAATCTTGTAAAGTGGACGAAGAAAGAAGGCGACCTCATTAAGGCTGGCGACGTTATGGCTGAAATTGAAACAGATAAAGCGACCATGGAAGTGGAAGCTGTTGACGAAGGCCGTCTGGGGAAAATCCTTGTTCCTGCGGGATCAGAACACGTAAAAGTTAACCAAGTGATTGCCCTTTTGCTTGAGGAAGGAGAGGATGCCTCGGCGCTGACAAAAGTATCCGCCACTCTTCCTGTAGAGAAAGCAAAAGAAAGTACTCCTTCTGTGCCTGAGAGGAAACCGGAGACACCTCCTGTTATGCCTCACACAGTCTCTTCGGGAGCTCGTGTGTTTGCAAGCCCTCTGGCGCGGCGCATTGCGGAAGAAGAAAAGGTGAATCTGTCGTCTCTTACAGGCTCTGGGCCTCGGGGACGCATTGTGAAAGCCGATGTGGAACAAGCCCTTACAATCCAACCGCCCGTCGCTTCTGCACCGCTTCTGTCAGGGTATGAGCCTCCCTATGAGAGTCTTCCCGTTTCCAGTATGCGGAAGGTGATCGCAAAACGTCTTGTTGAAGCAAAACAAACGATTCCGCATTTTTACCTAACGGTTGAGTGTGAGATCGACGCTCTTTTGAGAGCCCGGGCGCAAATAAATACGGAAGGGGAGGGGGTCTATAAGCTGTCAGTGAATGATTTTATCATTAAAGCGTGTGCTATGGCCTTGAAACAGGTGCCTGAGGCAAATGCCTCTTGGATGGGGGATCAAATTTATCAGTATAAATCTGCAGATGTTGCAGTTGCTGTATCGATTGAAGGGGGACTTATTACCCCTGTGGTGCGCCAAGCTGAACGCAAGGGTTTGCTTGATATTTCTAATGAAATGAAAGACCTTGCTGTTAAGGCTCGGGAAGGAAAGCTGAAGCCGGAAGAGTTTCAAGGGGGAACCTTTACTCTTTCAAATCTTGGAATGTATGGGATCAAAGAATTTTCAGCCATTATCAATCCCCCTCAAGGGTGTATTTTAGCCGTTGGCATGGGAGAGGAAAGAGCCATTGTTAAGGGAGGAGTTTTGACAACCGCAACCCTGATGACGTGTACACTTTCCGTTGATCATCGCGTTGTGGATGGCGTGGTGGGGGCGCACTTCTTAAAAGCCTTTAAAGAGCTGATTGAAAGCCCCGTAATGATGATTTTGTAATAATAGACAATGCGGAGTGCGCGCTTTAACTAATCCCTATACGACCCATGGCTAAAAACTTTGCGCGGCGGCGGGAACAAATTGTTTTTCCATCAAGAGAAAGAAAAGGTTTTAAGGCTTTTTCAAGGGCATTCCCTACGGCGTCAACGATGGCGAGAGGGTTGCGCTGCGCTCCCCCCAAAGGCTCAGGAATAATTTCGTCGATAATCCCAAATTTCTTCAGGTCTTGAGCGGTCAGTTTTTGGGCAATGGCTGCCTCTTCTTTTTTATCTCGTGTGCGCCATAAAATAGAGGCACATCCTTCTGGAGAAATAACAGAATAAATGGAATGCTCAAGCATCATGACGACGTTGGCAAAGGCAAGGGCGATGGCCCCCCCAGATCCACCTTCACCAATGATGGTTGTTAGAATAGGAACTTTAACTGTAGCACTTACTTCGAGGCATCGGGCTAAGGCTTCTGATTGGCCTCTTTCTTCCGCATCTATTCCCGGATGAGCACCCGCTGTGTCCACAAAAGTAAGAATGGGAAGGTTAAATCGGTTAGCAAGCTGCATAAGGCGTGCCACTTTCCGATACCCTTCAGGGCGTGGCATTCCAAAATTATGTTTGATACGTAAGTCTGTGTCTCGGCCTTTCTCATGACCCATGACAACGACAGAGTGCTCACGGAACTTTCCGAGTCCCCCCACAATGGCGGTATCTTCCCCAAAGGTACGATCGCCTGCCAGAGGTGTGAAGTCAGTAATGAGGTTGTCGATATAATTGGTTGTGTGTGGTCTTTCTGGATGGCGAGCAACTTGCACCTTTTGCCAGGGAGTGAGACTTTTATAGGTCTTTTCCAAGAGTTTGTTTGTTTTGTTTTGAAGGCGCTGAACCTCAGGTGTGATATTCATTTCACCTGTTGAGGCCATATGACGAAGCTCGGAGAGCTTACTTTCAAGTTCTCCAATAGGTTTTTCAAAATCAAGGACTACGGACATTTTTTCCTCTCTACGTCGTATTCTTTTGTGAGGAAGATAGTGCGAACGATGTCAATGGCTCGCATCAATTGATAATCTTCTACTTCTTTTTTCTTTTTTTGTTTTTCAGGATCTAGATCATCTGCTTCCTGCTTTTTTTGCTCTTCTGGTGTTTTTTTCGTCTTATTGGTGTCAAGTGCTCCTGTAATATCTCCTTCATAGATACGATCTTTTTCGTCAATCTTTTCAAGTTTACTTTGAATTTGTTCAACAACAATATCAGGTTCAATTCCTTTGGCTTGTATAGAACGACCTGAGGGGGTGTAATAACGTGCCGTTGTTAACTTAAGAGCTCCGCCATTTGTTAGGGGAAGGACAACTTGTACGGATCCTTTGCCAAATGATTTTGTTCCTGCAACAATGGCGCGATGGTTATCTTGTAAGGCACCGGCTAAAATTTCAGAGGCTGACGCTGACCCGCCGTTAATAAGAACAACGATGGGAAGTCCTTCTGCTATATCAGAACCGTCTGCGTATATATGAGAATCCATTTGAGATTTGCGTCCCTTTGTTGAAACAATTTCTTGCCCTTTTGTCAAGAAAAGGTTGGAAACAGCAATGGCAGCATCCAGAAGTCCTCCTGGATCATTGCGGACATCCAGAATAAGACCTTCCATCTTGCCTTTCAGTTGTTTCTTTAGCGACTCAAAGGCTTCTTTAACAAGAGCAACTGTCTTTTCATCACTAAATGTGGCAATCCGGATATAGCCTATATTTCCCTCTGCACGCCATTTGACGGCTTTGACTTGAATGATAGCCCGCGTTAGAACTTTCTCAACAATATCCTTGCCTGCGCTCTTAATATGAAGACGTACTGTTGTTCCTGGTTTCCCGCGCAGAAGGTCAACGGCTTCAATGAGAGTCATTCCCATCACAGGTTTTTTATCAATTCCAACGATGAGGTCTCCTGATTGAATCCCAGCCTTTTGAGCTGGGGTATCGTCGATAGGGGAGACAACCTCTACAAAGCCATCTTTTTGTGTGACTTCCATCCCAAGCCCCCCAAATTCTCCTTTTGTTTGAGCAGTTAACTCTTGATAGTCTTTAGGGTCAAGGTAAGCCGAATGGGGATCGAGAGAACTCAACATACCATTTAAAGCGCCAGTAAGCAGCTTATCATTTGTGACTTTTTCTACGTAATCTTCTTTTATACGTTTAAGAATACCATCAAACATCTGAGCGTCCACAGGAGGAGAGCTTTTTGTTTCGTGAGGCGTAGACGGAGCACTTACATTCTCTTTGGGCGTAGCATTTAAATAAAAGCTAGCAATAAATAACGTTAAAAGAATAATAAAACCTAAAAATCGAGACTTCATTCTGCTGCTCCGTTTGTGATTCATATTTGTATATCTATAATATAGTCACACTTTTTCTTTTTGTCATCCTGAAACAAGTTCGAGATGACAGAGCCAATTGCAAAATTCAACCAACCCTTGTCATCCTCGGGCTAGAAAAGGTTTGTTTTTCGAAGAAAAACATTACCTTTTCTTGAACCGAGGATCTTGCCTCTTTTGAGAAGATCCTCGACGAAGTTCTAAGATTTGCATTGCAAATCAAGAATTTCTAGCTCGAGGATGACAACCGGGAAAATAATTTTGCACTTACCTCGACAAAGTGACTTTAGGGGCAAACACTTTCTACTCCACAAGATAGGGTTTTGGATCAATCGTCCTCCCCTTTTGTCTTAATTCTATATATAATAACGGAGCTGTTTTTCCATACCCTGCCATTGATCCTATTTTTTCTCCAGCATACACGCTTTGCCCCACTTCTGCACGAATTTTATCCATTCCCATCAAGACGGTATGTACATGATTTCCATGGTTGATAATTAAGATTTCTCTTTGAGAGAGAAAAGGCCCTCTAAAGACAATGACCCCTTTCGCTGGCGCAAGAACACTGGCATTTTTTTGTGTTTTGAAAATAATACCTTGACTTTGAGGGCTGAATTTTTTTTGAAGAGCGGCATCGTGTATGATCTTACCCACAACAGGATGTTCTAATTGATCGAAAGGTAATTCTTTTGCTTTAGGAGACGTCTGTTTCTTTTTCTCTTTTTGTGAAAGAACCATTTGACTTTCTTCTAAAAGAGCGGATACGTCGTTTTCTTCCATAAGACGCTGCTCTTCCTCTTTTTTTCTGTCCTCAATGACTTGTATTCCCATAGCTTTCATCTGATCTCTTTGTCCTTCCAATTTTTGGAGAAGAGAGAGATAGTCTTGATTTTGTGAGTTAAGATCTTCATTTATGGAGCGGAGTTCGTTTAAATCGGCGGCAGCTAATCTTATTTGATGATTGAGAGACGTTGTTAATGCACGCATAAGTATAACTCCCCGCACGGCATTTTGAGTCGTATTAGAATCGACTAAAAGACGTAATGGGTTAATACGTCCCAGGCGCAATAACAAGGGAAGTTGAGTGGCAATTTTTTCTTGGTGGGAAGATAGCTGCTGCTTCTTTTCTTCAATGATGCAAGAAAATTCATGACGTTTCTTTTCCAAATCTGCAATTTTCTCTAAAAGTTGTTTTCGCTCAACTAGAAAAGCTTCACGTTGTTTTTGAAGCGTTTGAGCTTCCTTGGATGCCTTGTGATCCTTAGATGCTTTATGAGTTTTAGATGTTTTATGCGCTTTATGATCTTTAGATGCTTTGTGAGCTAACCCAGGAGATATAAGTAGTAAAAGAAACAGCAGAACTTTACCCATGTGTCTTCTCCAAAAGAGAAGTGCCTGTCATAAGCGGTGGCTTTGGGAGCCCCAAAATTTCTAAAATAGTAGGGGCTATATCAGACAACTTTCCAGAATGAAGAGATGCCTTTGGTCCACCTACCATAACAAAAGGGACTGGGTTTAACGTATGAGCCGTATGGGGAGTATGAAGAACTTCGTCAAACATTTTTTCAGCATTTCCATGGTCAGCTGTGATGATAAGGCAGGCATTTGTTTTGTAAACCGCGTCAAGAAGGCGTCCCAGACAGTTATCCACCGCTTCAACGGCTTTTTCAGTCGCTTCCAAGTTACCTGTATGACCCACCATATCTGTATTGGCGTAATTAACAACAATCAAGGAATATTTTTGGCTTAACACAGCTTCATCCAAGCGGTCTGTAAGCTCATAAGCTGCCATTTCTGGTTTAAGATCATAGGTAGCCACACGCGGGGAGGGGATCAAAATGCGGTCTTCCCCAGGAAAAACATCTTCCCGCCCCCCATTAAAGAAGAAAGTCACATGAGCATACTTTTCTGTCTCGGCAATACGGAGCTGCTTTAATCCGTTGCAGGCAATGATTTCTCCCAAACTTTCCGTAAGGGGGAGGGGAGGAAAAAGTGTTTTTATCCAAGGTGCAAACGCTTCGGAATAGTCCGTTAATCCTAAGGCGGCTGAAAAAGAGATCTGTTTGGGTCTTTTAAAGCCTTGGAAATCAGGATCCAAAAGAGATGTTAAAATTTGGCGCGCACGATCAGCCCTAAAGTTGGCCATCATAAGTCCATCCCCGTCTTTTATTCCTTGGTACGACCCCAGTGCAATGGGAAGAACAAACTCATCCCCAACACCTTCTTTGTACATTTGATGGAGGTAGGGAAGAGCTTCTTCTGTACGAGGCGTACCTTCAGTGATGGCTGTATAGGCCTTTTGAATGCGATCCCATCGATTGTCTCTATCCATTCCATAGTAACGGCCGCCAAGGGTCGCAAGGCGAATACCGGGGTGTGCCTGGATAAAGGTTAAAAGCGAGGACAAATAGGCCTCTGCGCTTTTTGGAGGGGTGTCCCGTCCATCCAAGAAAGCATGAATAGCAACGGGAATTGCGTTTTCTGCAAGAAGAGCGGCAAGAGCCTTGATATGCTTTTCATGGGAATGGATGCCCCCAGGCGAAAGAAGGCCTAAAAGATGGCAGGTTCCACCTGATTTTTTGAGTGTATTGATAAACTCTATTAAAGGAGGAAGTGTTTCAAGGGTATGGGTCGCAATAGCGTCATCAATGCGGGGGAGATCTTGAAGGATAATGCGTCCAGCCCCAATATTCATGTGTCCTACTTCTGAATTTCCCATTTGGCCTTTGGGCAATCCGACGTTGAGCTGAGAAGCTTCTAAAAGCGTATGGGGATATCTTGCGAGGACCTTGTCCCAATGGGGTGTGTTAGCCTGAGCAATGGCATTATCAACCCCATCGGCTCTATGGCCCCAGCCGTCCAAGATACATAGAATTACGTTTTTCATTCCTTCGTGTATTGCCATACGGTTGCAGGAGGGATGTTGAAAAAAATAGTACCAAGACGCTTCTTTTTTAAATGATAGGCTTTTTCATTAATGGAAGAACGGGGGGAATAGGTATACTGAAGAAAGGCCCCACCTTCCGCCATAATGTCAAAGCAACTCTCAAGGATTTGTCGCCGTATAGGCTCAGGAATATTAATCATGGGAAGGCCTGAAACAACGCGCCGTACCTTACCAACAATCTTGGCGGGGAGAATTTTATTCAACTCGGCAGCATTTCCATGAATAACTGTCACATTTGGAAAAGCCGTCTTTAAATAAGTTGCAAGGGTTGGCTCCAGTTCAATAACAAAAATGCGTGCAGGGTCAATCCCTGCTTTGAGCATGGCGCGCGTTAAGGCTCCACTTCCCCCTCCAAGTTCAACGATGGGAGAATCATCCGTGCCTGCAGCATGACGGGCCAAAAGAGCCCCCAACTGAGGAGAACTCGGGGCAACAGCCCCTAGTTGACGGGGATTGCGCAGAACCCTTAACATAAAAAGCTTTGTTCCTTGAATTCTGTCGACTGACGAGTACATGCCAAAACCTTTCTTAAATTGCATCCCCATACATGTCCTGAATTGCCCTGGAAATCAAGTGAGATTTGTCATTCACTCACCTAAGCGTTTGCAATAACGGAAATTATTGTTGTATATCCGAGCTCAGCAATAACAAAAAATGAATGCTTTGTTATTAAGGCTAGTCTTGTATCCAGTAAGTTCTGAGAGTATGGGCAACAACTCTGAAACCCCTTCTCTTCCTGTCCGATAAACCGTCTTGACCATATGTCATGAGAACAGATAAACTGCATAAGGTGGCCGGGTGGCAGAGTGGTGATGCAGAGGACTGCAAATCCTTGTATACCGGTTCGATTCCGGTCTCGGCCTCCAAAAAAAGCTAGATCTCAAGACAAGAGTTTGCTATAACGCTTTTTATTCCCCGGTAGCTCAGTCGGTAGAGCAAGTGGCTGTTAACCACTGGGTCGGCGGTTCGAGTCCGTCCCGGGGAGCCAGCATTTTATGCACATTTCTTTAAGTAAGAACCTGTATTCATGAAGCATCCTAATGTGATAAAGTAACCCTCAAAAAAAGAGGATACTCATGAGTTATCCGAGTGGAGTTATCCGAGTGACTTAACAGACGAACAATGGGATCTGATCTACAGTCTTATTGATAGTCAAAGTGTTAAGACGACATATGCAGCAGAAAGCCGTGGTATTGATGGGGGAAAAAAGGTAAAGGGCCGTAAACGCCATATTGTGACCGATACAGTAGGGCACCTCCTCCATATCAAAGTTCATGAGGCCAATACGCATGATACTGTTGGAGGTTGCCCCGTATTTCAAAAAGCTTTGGAGAAATACCCAACTTTGAAAGGGGTTTGTGCAGATGCAGGATATCGCAAAACAATGGAGGAGTTTGTAGAAAAGGTCCTCAAAAGGACTATCTAAATTTCAGAGCGGATTATAGAGCACTGGGCAATTCTTCCCAAACGCTGGGTTGTTGAGCGGAAATTTTTTTAGCTTAATGGCTACAGAAGGCTTGCCAAAGATTTTGAAATCTCTATCTCGTCAGCTAAATTATGTGATGATTGCTCATTCCATGTTGTTCTTAAAGCGTTTGCTTAATTCATGAATACGTGAAATTGCCTGCAGAAATGATTGCTTTTATCCGTGGTGTGAGGGATAAATTAAAAAAAATTTTAAAAAATTTTTACTTATGATTCAAAAAAAGCAACGCCCCTATAAAGATATTTTTCTTTTTGTTCTTCTAAAAGTTTTCTTGTTGTGTGGGCTTAGCTTTGTTTTGACTCTTTTCCCTAAACCCCATGTTAAAGTAAAAGATTTAACATCCTTTGTTTTCAAAATAGAAAGTTAGGAAGATGGTAGATACATTAAGCGTTGATCTTTCTCGACTTCAATTTGCCATTACGGCCCTTTATCATTTTTTATTTGTTCCCCTAACTTTGGGGCTTTCCATCCTTATTGCTATTATGGAAAGTGTCTATGTCATGACTAAAAAATCAATTTGGAAGGACATGACAAAGTTTTGGGGAATATTATTTGGTATTAATTTTGCTATGGGGGTTGCAACGGGTGTTCCGTTGGAGTTTCAGTTTGGGACGAATTGGGCGTATTACGCTCATTATGTAGGGGATATTTTTGGATCTCTTCTGGCAATTGAGGGATTAATGGCCTTTTTCTTAGAGGCAACCTTTATTGGCCTCTTCTTCTTTGGATGGAACCGTCTTACAAAATTACAACATCTTTGTGTCACATGGCTTATGGCTTTGGGGACAAATTTTTCGGCTCTGTGGATTCTCATTGCTAACGCATGGATGCAAAATCCAACAGGCGCTGAGTTTAATCCCGATACGATGCGGATGGAATTGACGTCATTTTATGATGTTTTTTTTAATCCTGTTGCACAATCAAAATTTGTGCATACAGTCAGTGCTGGCTACGTCATTGGGGCTATGTTTGTTTTATCTGTCAGTGCTTTTTATTTGTTAAAAGGACGTCACATTGAATTTGCAAAACGGTCTATGGTCGTTGCAGCCAGCTTTGGATTGGCATCAGCTTTGTCTGTTGTTGTTTTGGGGGATGAGAGTGGGTACACACTGACCGAACACCAAAAGATGAAACTTGCAGTTATTGAAGGCATTTGGGAAACCTCCCCAGCACCTGCTCCCCTGACGTTGATTGGCTGGCCTGACCAAGTAGCACAAAAAACGTATTATGAGCTAAAAGTGCCTTGGGTCTTAGGATTGATTGCGACACGTTCATTTAATCAACCTGTCTATGGAATCAAGGATCTTGTTACTCATGTCAAAGGGTATATTCGTGATGGAATCGGAGCCTATGAGGATTTGCAAACATTTAAAAACAATCCATCTTCCTTCAACAGAGATAAAGTCAAAGAGACATCCAAATATCTAGGTTATGGGCTTCTTCTCAAGAGGTATACCAATGATGTGTCCCAAGCGACGGAAGAGATGATCGATAAAGCAGCATGGGGTACCGTTCCTCGTGTTCTGCCCATGTTTTGGGCGTTCCATATTATGGTAGCCCTTGGATTATATTTTATTGTTTTATTTTTAACCGCTTTTTATTTGGCTTCTCGAGATCAGCTTCATCAGTATCGTTGGTTTTTAAAGGCTGCATTTTATAGCCTCCCTCTTCCTTGGATTGCCTCAGAACTTGGGTGGTTTGTGGCGGAATATGGAAGGCAACCCTGGACAATAGAGGGGGTCTTGCCAACTTTTTTAAGTGCTTCTGGAACGAACGCAGGAACGGTGCTCACGACATTAATCATTTTCATTTTGTTTTATACAAGCCTTGCTCTCATTGATTTAAAACTTCTCATTAAATACATCCGCCTTGGACCAGTGCTTGCTTTAGGTTCTGGGAAAAAAGAGGAGGGTATTTCATGATTTTCTTAGACTATGAAACATTGCGTCTTTTATGGTGGGCCATTTTAGGCATTTTGCTTATTGGTTTTGTGATCCTTGATGGGTTTGATTTAGGCATGGCTATTTTCTTGCCCTTTCTTGGTCGAAGTGATGAAGAGAGGCGTATCTTGATCAACACAGTAGGGCCTATCTGGGAAGGAAACCAGGTGTGGCTCATTTTAGGCGCAGGCGCAAGCTTTGCGGCCTGGCCTTATGTCTATGCGGTTTCATTTTCAGGGTTTTATCTGGCTATGTTTATTGCGCTTTTTGGTCTTATTTTGCGTCCCGTGGGGTTTAAATTTCGATCAAAAATGCCAAGTCCTTCTTGGCGCAATTTTTGGGATGCGATGATTTTCTTAGGAGGTTTTGTCCCTTCTCTTATCTTTGGCGTTGCTTTTGGGAATCTTTTCTTAGGAGTTCCCTTTTATTTTGACGAAACATTACGTGTTTATTATACGGGATCTTTTTTTGGGCTTTTGACGCTTTTCCCCCTCATATGTGGTTTTTTAAGTATAGCGATGATGTTGCTACAAGCCAGTACCTATGGAGCCTTAAAAACCCGGATGGTCTTACAAAACAGGTTTCGAACCAGTGGGCAGTGGGTTGTGTTGAGTCTTATTATTTTATTCTCGGGCGCAGGCTTATACCTTTATCAAGAAATACCAGGGTATGTATTGTCCGAACCATGGTTGAGAGAGGCGCCCTCAAATCCTTTGTACAAACATGTTATAAGCATGGAGAAGGGATGGTTTCTAAACTATAAAAAATTTTCTTGGACCCTATTATTGCCCATGGGAACCTATCTTTTTCTTTTCTTTACGTTTTTACTCCTAAGATTAAAAAAATACGCCTTTGCTTTCTTGACAAGCAGTCTAGCTATCTTTGGAATTCTCGCAACTGCTGGGGTAAGTTTATTCCCTTTCTTACTTGTCTCGTCTACTCACCCTTCTCATAGCTTGACGGTGTGGGATGCCTCTTCCAGCAAAACAACACTTTTTATTATGCTCCTGGCAACTGCCCTCTTTTTGCCTCTTATTATTGCCTACACGGCGTGGGTTTATCGGGTTTTGAAAGGACCTGTCACTCAAAAAACACTCGAAGATGAACATACAAATGCTTATTAGGAGGCAAGAATAAATGTGGTATTTCTCATGGGTTTTGGGGCTTGGACTTGCGTGTTCTTTTGGAATTTTGAATGCGATGTGGTATGAAATTAGGCACACTGAAAACAAAGAAAAAAAAGTAACCTGTTTGTCTGGTTAGTATAAATTCGACGCTGGGTACAGTGTTTGTCATAAATTCCTTAGCAGAAAAATCAAGAAACACCAAAAAATAATATCTTAAACAAATTTTTCTTTTTAAGAAAATATTAATATTTTTTTGCTTTAATTATTTTAATATATCTGTATCTCTGTAATTTTTTTCTTTAAATATTGATGCCATTTTTGGATTTTTGATTAATTATGCTGCTGAAAATTTTGGTTGTTCAACGACTTAACTTACGAATGCCGAAACAGGGACCACATCCCATAATATGGAAAGGAAGATTGGATTATGACAACAAATCTTAAAAATATTAACCATTATCCAGAAGTGGGCGTACCATTATTCTGGCCATTCGGCATCGCCAAGAGCATGGAAGAACAAGCTTTTGCCCTTGAACAAAGGAATATGAAGTTTCTTGAGGAGGTTGACAAAACAGAAATTGAAAGGTCGAAGCCAAAGTGGGCAAGTCCGAATGAGGAGTTATATGCATTACATACCTTCACATTGCGTGATTTCTCTCTCAAAAAGGCAGGAAATGAAATTCCGGTTTTCATATTGCCCCCCTATTCTGGACATACGTCAGTCATTGCTGATTTCGAGAAAAAGCAAAGCCTGGTTGAAACATTGTTAGGATGTGGAATTAAGCGTATCTTTCTCACCGACTACCATAGTGCTACTTTGGATATGAAGGACTATGACATTGATAATTATTTAGAAGAGATACATGTAGCCATAAGTGATCTTGGAGGATATGTCCATCTTATCGGCCTTTGCCAGGGAGGATGGATGTCCAGCCTTTATGCTGCACGTTTCCCTGAACGAGTGGCTTCCCTTGTACTGGTAGGATCACCTATTGATACGCAGGCAGGTCATGGGGCGATCAAGAAATATGTTAATAAATTGCCTATCAGCTTTTTTGAGGATTTGGTGGCTACTGGGGGAGGGCTGTTAAAAGGATCATACATGCTAGAGGGATTTAAAGTTCTGCAACCAGAGAGCCAGTTCGTTGATAAATACATTGAGCTCTATGATAAAATTGATGATCCCACTTATGTAAAGCGTACCGAAAATTTTGAGAATTGGTTTGAGAATACAATCAACTTACCAGGGCGCTGGTATTTACAGGTTGTGCATGACTTGTTTCAGAAAAATCTCTTCGTGAAGAAAAAATTCATGGGTCTTGGCACAGTTCTTAATCCTGAAAATATCACGTGCCCCTTGTACTTATTAGCGGGAGAGCAGGATGACATTGTCCTTCAAGAGCAGGTCTTTAATGCAGAAAAATATTTTGGAACGCCAGCTCACTTAGTCAAAAAAGATTTGGCTAAAGGAGGACATCTTGGCCTGTTTATGGGCATCAAAACGCTTATTGATAACTGGCCTAAAATTGCCGCATGGATTTTGGAACAAAACGCAAAACCTGTTTGATTAGATGCCTGAATTCTCAAATATTCTCAAAGGATTTCAAGGCTTGTCCTCGAGAAATCGAGGACTGGATAGGCGCCCGAGTGGCGAGCCCATTGACGCGTATTCTTATACGTGACAGAGGTGAGATCCAAAGGGTAACGATCCCGAAACTTTTCAAAGACAAAGGGGGCAACTACAGCTTTTTCCCCTCCTATGCACAATGAGACAATACCTTTTTTCTTGTTGGAGTGTTTTCGAGCGGGAGAGAGCGCTAATGAGATGCGACATCATTCTCAAATTTCATCACCGCTTGTTTCAAATACACTTATCGTATTTAAAGAACCCGATTTAGATTTTCACCGGCGTCATCTCTTTGAGAGCAGAGATCCATGGATCCCAGATCAACACATTCTGCCATTTTCGTCCTTTATGAAGAATGTGTACGTCTGGGATGACGCCGCGAGATAGCAACGAAGTCAAGTCGGTATCTTGAAGTCGGTTGGATATAACATTTTAAGATCTCATATAAAAATTAAACGTGAATGGCTTTGAGTTTATGCCTTGTTATGATGGCTTTTATTGTTCTCTTGTATATCGCCCCACCAAGGTGGCTTTGCTGAGGATATGGTTCTCTATGGCCTTTAAGAGCTCGGCTTTCGTTACTTTCTTAGGAAGAGTCAAAAGAGTATCTAGAGCATAAAGAATAAAGAAATACCGATGAACTCCACTGGGAGGATTTGGGCCCATATAGCCTTCCTTGCCTGTTGAATTTACCCCGCTTTTCATTCCTTCAGCAAGGGAAGTGAGACCTTCTGGTAATCCATCTCTTGAGGGAGGAATATTATAGAGAATCCAATGGTCAAATGTGCCATGAGGGGCATCTGGGTCTTCACAAATCAAGGCAAATGAGAGAGTTCCCGCAGGAACATCTTGCCACTTTAAAGGCGGAGAGAGTTCTTCTCCTTGGGCCGTATACTTAACAGGAATAAACTCTTGGTTCGAAAAGGCTGAGCTTGATAGTTTCATGGAGGCCTCCGCATTCGTTTTTAGTAAGTAGTCATTAGTGATTAGAAAAAATGCACAAACAATCTTTGTAAAAATATTTAATTTTTTCATCATATATCTTATATCTTTTTTATCTTCTATTTTCTAACAATTAATGACTAAGCTCTTACCCTGCGCCGCGCCTCTCCATAACTTAAAGAAACAATTGCTCCCATTAAAATAAAAGCGCCAAGGCATGTCCAAAAAGAGGGGACTTCTGCAAAAGCAGCAAATCCAATGAGTGCACTTGCAAACCATTTCGTAAAGCCATACGGGATAAGATAGCTGACTTCAGCGGAAGCGTACGCTTTACTCAAACACAAGTGAGCACAGCTGGCAAATCCTCCCATCATCAAAAGCCAAGGCCATTGCCAGGTCTCCGGCCATACTCCATAAAAAAGAGTGGGAACCAAAAGGACTGGTGCCATAAAAAGTAGCAAGTACGTAACAATCAGCTGAGGAGAATCATCCTTGGCAAGACGGCGTACCATCAGGGTTGCTCCTGAAAAACACGTCGCGGCAAGGATCGGAAGAAGAGCAACGAGACTAAAAGAACCGACTGAAAATGTTGTATGAGAAATAATTCCTCCGCCCACAAATCCAATTAATATCGCGAGGCTACGTTCTTTGCTGAGGGTTTCTTTAAGGAATACCTTGGCTCCCATAACAGTGATGAGAGGTCCCAAAAACATCAAAGCCACCGCTTGAGCCAATGGCATATAGGTAAGAGAAATATACCACAACACGACACCAACCGCTGAAAGAATAATCCGAAAAGCCTGAAGGCCAGGGGAGTGGGTTTTTAAAGATTGAGGGCCTTGCTGAACAATCCAAGGGATTAAAAAGATAAGCCCCACTATATTCTGGAAGAAAGCAATTTCATAAGCGGGGAGGGGCGTTTGCCCTAGGGCTTCAGACGTCTGAGAGAGGGTGCGAACGATGCCATTAATTGCAGAAAAGCAGAGGAAAGAGGAGACTTTCCAAACTGCTCCCCGGAAATGGGGGGATGTTTTCCAAAAGGCGAAACTAGACCTTATCATGCAGCTTTCGCAAGTGGTTCTTGAACTTGTTTAGCCTTTATTTTTTTAACTTCATAGTTACAAAGACTAATAGTTGAAATTAAAATAAAGAAGGACCCCAGAAACGTCCAAAAAGTTGGCCATTCACTAAAGAAAATCATTCCCAAAAGAGCCCCTGCAATAAGGCGGACAAAACTCATAGGCACAAGGTAAGTGATGTCCGCAACAACATACGCATTTTGTAAGAGAATAAAGGCACCCGCTAAAAATCCTCCCATAATGAAGAGATACGGCCATTGCCAGGAAAGCGGCGTTACCCATTGAAAACTAGACGCAAGTCCTAGGATGGGCAAAGAGAAAAGGAGAAGGTAAAGACAAACAGTCTGAGGGGTGTCCTTTTGAACCTGTTTTTTTCCAAGAAGAGCACATCCCACAAGACAAGCGCTTGCTCCCAAAGGAAAGAGGGCAATGAGCCCTACTTCACTCCAATGGGCAGTTCCTTCAAAAAATTCTGATCCCGTTATCAGAAGAGCTCCCGAAAGGGCTATTCCAATGGCAATCGCACGTGCCCACCCACACTTTTCGCCAAGGAAAATTTTCGCACCCAATGCTGTAAAAAGAGGAGCGCAGTATTTAAATGCAACAACTTGAACAATGGGCATTTTTGAGAGTCCTATAAACCATAAGATAATTCCCATGGAAGAGGCAGATGCTCTTGCAATATTAAGAAGAAGGGAGTTTTTTGTTTGAAAAGCAGATTTTCCTGTGGATAGGAGCCAAGGGAGTATAAAAAATAAGGCAAAAAGGGCTTCAAAAAAAGCAATTTCAGGGGCGGGGAGGGGAGTAACCCCTGTTTCTTTAGCGGTGAGAGCAAGATACCGCACAAACCCATTAATGCCGGAAAAACAAAGACAAGAAGATACCTTAAAAAGAGCTCCTCGTACGGCAGGATCTTGCCATTTGGTCATAAATCCAGAATTTACGGAGGGGAGGACTTTTGATACATTCGTCATGGAATTGAGTATTGCTCCTCTGTCAAAGTCATCTCTATCCTTCATATAACAACTTGCCTTATAAATTACTAGGGGGAATTCTTAACATCTGACATTATTTTTGTGACTTGCCTATGTTTGTCATCTTTTCGCGTGAATTCTCTCACTCGGTGTCTTTGGGTTATATAAGTGCTTGATTTTTGAAGAAAATCAAGGCACTTCTTGGCCCGAATATCCTTTGAGTCTTTAGAGGATTGGCATGAGAGCCAAAGAATTTTTGGATCAAGAAAAGTCATTGTTTTCCCTCGAAAAACAAGCCTTTCCTAGTCCAAGGATGATGACACTTCCGAAAATATGTCAGGTTAAGATAGCTATTTTTTAATTGACACAACGGCCAGAAACTGTTGCAAGACTATAGGTAAAACCATAAGAGCTCAAGAATAATATAGAAATGCAATTAGATCCGAATAAGTTATATTTTCTTCCCCTGGGGGGCTCTGGGGAAATTGGGATGAATCTCAACCTTTACCACACGCGTGGTAAGTGGTTGATGGTTGATTTAGGCATCACCTTTGATCAAACACCTGGCATCGAGGTTTTGATGCCAGATACCCAGTTTATTGAAGAACATGTGCAAAATCTGGTGGGGCTTGTTCTGACCCACGCCCATGAAGACCATATTGGCGCAGTCCCTTATCTTTGGCCTCGCTTGAGGTGTCCGCTCTTTGCAACACCTTTTACGGCTGAGCTCTTGCGCTATAAGCTCAAAGAAGCGGGGTTAAATCCACCCTTGCATGAGGTTCCCCTTTCAGGAGGCGTAGATATTGGACCGTTTACGGTTGATTTTATTCGCTTGACCCATTCTATTCCTGAACCCAATGCCTTAGCGATTCGAACAGCTGCCGGCACCATTCTCCATACGGGGGATTGGAAAATTGACCCCGCCCCCCTTATTGGAGAAGCAACGGACGTTGCGGCTTTAAAAAAATTGGGAGATGAGGGAGTCTTAGCCCTTGTATGTGATTCCACCAATGTTTTTGTTGAAGGACACTCTGGCTCCGAAGGGGTGATTCGCAAAAACCTCATTGACCTTGTCGGAAAGTTTCCTGGAAAACGCGTTGTTGTTGCCTGCTTTGCCTCAAATGTGGCACGGGTTGCGAGTTGTGCGGAGGCGGCAAAGGCGCATGGACGCTGTCTCGGTCTTGTGGGGCGATCTCTTCATCGGATGGATGAAGTCGCTCGCAAACTTAAGTACTTTAAGGAGTATCCCCCCTTTCTTGATCACCATGATACAGGCTTTCTTGAGCGTCATGAGGCCCTTATTGTGTCAACCGGCAGCCAAGGAGAACAACGGGCTGCTCTTCTGCGCATTGCAAAAGGAGAGGACAGGCATATCTCCCTTGAAGTGGGGGACGTTGTTATTTTCTCGTCCCGTCAAATCCCTGGGAACGAAAAGGCAATCCTCGCACTGCAAAACATACTCACTCGAAAAGGAGTTCTGGTCATTACGGCCGAAGAAGAAGATATTCATGTTTCCGGTCATCCGTGTCGAGATGAACTTTTGGAGATGTACTCTTGGATTCGGCCTAAAATTGTGGTCCCCGTTCATGGAGAAGATCAGCATATTCTTGAACAATCTCAACTGGCCCTCAGTCACAAGGTTCCGTATACGATTACCCCTCACAATGGTGATCTCATTGATCTGACAGAAAAAGGGGCGACGCTTGTGTGTCGGGTCCCTGCTGGACGGCTGGCGCTTGATGGGAAACGCATTATTCCTACTCAGGGAGCTGTTATGCATGAGCGCCATCGTTTAATGAGCACAGGCCATGCCATTGTCACTCTTATTTTAAAAGGCGAGACTTCCCTAAAATGTCCTCCTGCCATTCTTTTGATTGGGATTACGGAACAACAACATGTAGATCTTCTTACTTCTCATTGTGTTGCTGCCATTGAGAGAGCGTTCCTCGCCCTTTCTCTGGAAGATAGACACGATGATGATAAAGTTGCTGACGCGGGGCGTGTTGCTACGCGACGTGTGTTGTCCGAGTATTACGGCAAAAAAACCTTAACCCATGTGCAAGTTATGAGGGTTTGAGGGAGTCTCATTCAATATATGGGCAATTAGAAAATTTGACAGCTCTTAAGGGATTTAGTACTATAATAAATGTAAAATTGTATGTTTATACTTATCATACTTGAAGAACTCGATTGGGGATTTCCCACTGGTGTCATCCCTGCGGAAGCAGGGATCCACAGGCTAAGGTAAGAACGGTTGCCCATGGATCCCAGATCAACACATTCTAACATTTTCTTTGAAAATGAAGGATGTATAAGTCTAGGATGACACTGGTAAATCGGTGTTTTCAAGTTCATTGGGTATATCTCTCAAATAAAAGGAAGATTGAATTCATGATTACGGTTTGTTTCCCCGATGGGGCCAGTCGACAATTTCCAAAAGGAATTACGGGATGGGAAGTTGCAAAAAGCTTGAGCGTTTCTTTGGCCAAAGAAGCAGTTGCCGTTCGTGTTGATGATTCTTTGTGGGATTTAACGCGTCCTCTTGAAAAGGATGCGACCCTTGAGATCATTAAGCGAGATTCTGAAGCGGGTCTTGATATTCTGCGCCACGATGCGGCTCATGTCTTTGCAGAAGCCGTCAAAGAGCTTTACCCTGAAACGCAAATTACCATAGGCCCATCCATCACGGATGGATTTTATTATGATCTCTATCGGGAGGAATCCTTTACGCCTGAGGATTTAACCCGTCTTGAAGATCGGATGCATGAGATCGTCAACCGGGATGAGCCGTTTACTCGCGAAGTCTGGGATCGGCCAAAAGCCATTCAATTTTTTAAAGACCTTGGAGAATTTTTTAAGGCAGAAATTATTGCGGATTTGCCTGGCACGGAAGACGTGACCCTTTATCGCCAAGGCAATTTTATCGATTTGTGTCGGGGCCCCCATCTTCCCTCAACCGGAAAGCTCGGCCATGCCTTTAAACTCATGAAGCTTGCAGGGGCCTACTGGCGGGGGGATCACAAGAATCCTATGCTCCAGCGGGTGTATGGGACCGCTTGGTCAACTGACCGTGACCTCGCGGCGTACCTTTTTCGCTTGGAAGAAGCAGAAAAACGTGATCATCGTCGTTTAGGCAAAGAAATGAACCTTTTCCATATGCAAGAAGAAGCAGTGGGGAGTGTTTTTTGGCATCCTCACGGCTGGACCCTCTACCGGCTTTTAGAAAACTATATCCGAGAGAAAGTTGCGGCGGAAGGCTATGTGGAAGTGAAGACACCTCAACTGCTTGACCGCTCCTTATGGGAGACGTCTGGCCACTGGGAAAAGTTCCGAGACCATATGTTTACGGTTGAGGATGAAAATAAAATTTTAGCCTTAAAACCCATGAGTTGCCCCTGTCATGTGCAAATCTTTCGTCACAACATGAAGAGTTATCGGGATTTACCCTTGCGTATGGCAGAATTTGGGTCGTGTATGCGCAATGAACCCTCTGGAGCTTTGCATGGGCTGACCCGGGTGCGCAGCTTCGTCCAAGACGATGGGCACATTTTCTGCACTGAGGGTCAAATTGGAGAAGAAACTAGAAAATTTTGCCTCCTTCTTCTGAATGTATATCAAGAACTCGGATTTGAAGAGATTATTGTAAAGTTTTCTGATCGCCCTGCTGTGCGTGCTGGAGAAGATGAGGTATGGGATAAGGCGGAAGCCCAACTTGAAGCTGGCGCACGCGCATCAGGCCTTAGTTATACCTTAAATCCGGGTGAAGGTGCTTTTTATGGTCCAAAGCTTGAGTTTATTTTAAGAGATGCCATTGGGAGAGAGTGGCAATGTGGAACATTACAGCTTGATTTTGTGTTGCCCGAAAGGCTTGATGCATCTTATATCGGCGAAGATGGAAAAAAACATCGGCCCGTGATGCTCCATCGAGCCATTTTAGGCACATTTGAACGGTTTATTGCTATCTTTATCGAACATTATGGCGGAAAATTTCCTCTCTGGGTTGCCCCTATTCAGGCTGTTGTTACACCCATTACGGAAGAAGGAAACGCTTACGCTCAAAGCGTTTTAGAGCAGCTTAAAGCAGCAGGCTTACGGGTGGAGGCAGATCTGAGGAACGAAAAAATTAACTATAAAATCAGAGAGTTAAGTCTTCAAAAGATCCCCTACATTCTCGTTGTTGGGAAAAGAGAAGAGGAAGCTGGAACCGTTGCGTTGCGAAAATTAGGGGGGGAGGCTCAAGAAATCCTTGCACTTAATCAAGTAGTTGATAAACTAAGGACTGAGGCAATAGCCCCACATAAGAGAAATCAATAAAGGGAATTGTAAAGTTATCCCCCAGGTTGTCATCCTCGAGCTAGAAGCTCTTGATTTGCAACGCAAATTCTAGAACTTCTTCATCGAGGATCTTCTCAAAGGAAGCAAGATCCTCGGTTCAAGAAAAGGTAATGTTTCCTTCGAAAAACAAACCTTTTCTAGCCTGAGGATGACAAGGGTTGGTTGAATTTTGCAATTCCCTCAATAAAAAGGAGAAACGTACATATCTAAAATCATGAGAGAAGACAAAGGGTCTGCAACAGACGGACCGCGCGTCAATGAAAAAATTTCCTCAAGTACCGTTCGTCTTGTGGATGAAAATGGAGAAATGGCTGGTGTTGTATCTCAGAAAGAAGCTTTAGAGCGGGCCTACAAAGCAGGGCTTGATCTCGTTGAAGTCTCTCCGAATGCTGAGCCGCCTGTCTGCAAAATCTTAGATTACGGCAAGTATAAGTTTGAAGAGCAAAAGCGCCGGGCTGAAATTCGCAAAAAACAAAAAGTCATTGAAATAAAAGAAATTCAACTCCGTCCTGGCATTGATAAGCATGACTTTGACGTTAAGATGCGTAGTGCGCGCAAATTTATCGAGGAAGGGGACAAACTAAAAGTAACGCTCCGTTTTCGCGGCCGAGAATTGTCTCACCAAGAATTAGGAACCGAAGTTCTTAATCGAGTCAGAGATACCTTAGAAGATATCGCAAAAGTTGAACAGTTTCCAAAACTTGAAGGAAAACGGATGATTATGGTGATGGGGCCTGTTAAGTAAAAAAGAGACTGATCGAATCTTTACCTTATGGATTATTCTCGCAGAGAGCTGTCTTCGGCTCAAGGCACGCCGCCTCCAGCGGCTCAAAGACCTTGACCCAAACCCATCTCTCTGCGTCTTTTCCTCCAAGACAAAATTCGGTCAACTCCAATATGTATATCAATGGATATACTAATGAGATTTTGGTTGTCTTTTCTTTTTGTTTGTTGACTTGAAAGAAGAAGAGGGCTCAATAGCAACGTTGAATAAGTCATCTAAGGACTCATATTGTGTTTTAAGCACTTTCGGCTTTCCTTCTTGTGGTAAATAACGGGCTTGCTTTATCTTTTTTGTGGAGGATCTCGTTTGAGTTTTTGGACTTAAAGTATGGATCAACTCTCCAACCGAGGCATATTTTCCTTCTCTTTGAGGATTCGAACGTCCTGTAAGTCGCGCGTGGGTGGTTTCAAGCAAATGGGTCACCCTTTTGTCCCGTTCGTGGCGTGTTGCTCCTCCTAAAACAACAGCAATAATTCTGCGTCCATCACGGATCATAGAGGCACTCAGACAAAAGCCGGAAGCATTTGTAAGTCCTGTTTTTATCCCATCTACTCCTTCCACTTTCCCTAGGAGGTGGTTGTGGTTTTTATGCACGTTTCCTTTGTAAGCAAAGTGTGGGGTGTTAAAGAATCTAAAATATTCTGGAAAATGTTTGTAGAGAGCCCGAGAGAGAGTCGCCATGTCTCGAGCCGTAGTTATTTGCTTCTTATGTGGAAGGCCTGACGCATTTGCAAACACTGTGTTTGTCATTCCTAATTTACGAGCTTGTTGAGTCATAGCTTTAGCGAAGAGTTCTTCAGACCCATTTCCTAAGGTTTCAGCTACTGCAACAGATGCATCATTTGCAGATTTTGTTACCATCCCTAAGATGGCATCACGAACGGTGATAAAAGTTCCTTTCTTCAGCCATAACTTACAAGGTTGTTGAATGGATGCATAGTGTGAGACAGGGAGCTTTTGATCTAAGGTAAGTTTTTTAGTTCGTAAGGCATGAAATGTTAAATATAGAGTCATCATTTTTGTAAGGGAGGCAGGAGGAATGATGGTATCCGCATTAACCTCGGAATGAACTTTTCCTGTTTCAGCACAGATAACAATGGCTCCATTTTTTCGAGCCTGGGCGTAAGAGTTAATAAAAATACAAGAAAGAAGCCAAATGGCCAAAATATTGAGGGTGACTTTTTTTAGAATTTTCATCCGATACCTATTCAAATTTTATGATAACTTTAGCCATATCACCATGATAGCTCTTCTTTTGTCTAGAGGAAATTGCGAAAAAGGTTGATTGTCACCCCGAATTCATTTCGGGATCTCATTTGTTATGGGTTCCTGAAACAAGTTCAGAATGACAATAAGACGTACTTGCTGCATGACGCAGATTAATTTATACGTCACACATCAGTATTATAACAGGTAAAAAAGCCTATGATCATTGTTTTTGGATCTCTCAATGTTGACATGGTGATGCGGGTTGGAAAAATACCCCAGCCTGGAGAAACGGTTCTTTGTCCAAGTTATCAAATGGTGGCAGGAGGCAAAGGAGCCAACCAAGCTGTTGCTGCCGCAAAAACAAATTCTGCTGTAAAACTTTTTGGCAAACTGGGGGATGATACGTTTGGGGCCCTTCTTCTAAAATCAGTACAAGAATCAACCATAGATTTAATGGGTGTTACATCCTGTGAGGGAATATCCACAGGATGTGCAACAGTTTGTGTTGACCCACGAGGTGAAAATACGATTATCGTTGCAAGTGGAGCCAATCTCCAGGCTCGAGCAGATGATATTCCTGATCATCTCTTCTCTAAAGACACAACCCTTCTTCTTCAAATGGAAACGCCCGTTGAAGAGAATTGGAAGCTTATTAGACGCGCTAAAAAACTCGGAGCTCGTATCTTTTTAAATTTGGCACCTGCTCAAAATGTTCCTCATGACATCTTGAAAAGTCTAGATATTTTAATTCTGAATCAGGTTGAGGCGACTCTTCTTTCTTTACATTTGGGGTTTGATGTCATCTCTCCGGCAGTTGCGGCGCGACGTGTTGCGGCAAAATTTGGGATTACATGTGTCGTCACCTTAGGAAAAGAGGGAGCGATCGCTTGTTCCCCTAAGGGAACATGGGAAGTCAAGGCGATGGACATTGAGGCCATAGATACAACAGCAGCTGGGGACGCTTTTGTTGGGGTGTTGGCGGCCTGTTTAGATAAAGAAATGCCATTTCCGCTTTCTCTTCAACATGCCTCCGTCGCCAGTGGATTGGCCTGTTTAACCCACGGCACACTGTCCAGTCTTCCTTCAAACCTTCAAATTGATAAAAACTTGAAAAGAATCCCTCTTCCTCGCCAAATTGCGTGAGAAAGCTATTAACATTTCTTAAACTAATCAAGGAATATAGTATAACCTGAAGGATATGAAACAGGAAATCCCTATGCTTTACCAAGATACCTTACCCAGCTACTCTCTTCTTGAAGAACTATCTACTCAAGATGAAAAAACTCTGATCGAGGGGATGCTTAAGCAACTATCTGCTTATCAAACTGAACGCTCCTCTATAGCTCAACAAGCGGAAACTTGGATTAAGGCGGTCCGAAACATGCCGCTTTCTACATTTAATATCCAACAGTTTCTACAAGCTTTTCCTCTCAATTGCCTGGAGGGGAGATCTTTGATGGCACTTTCTGAAGCTTTCCTTCGGATTCCTGATTCGTATACAGCCCATCTTCTTTTGAAAGATAAGATTTCCAGTCACAGGTGGCGCAATAGACTAAAATCAAGTGGTCTCATGCTTGAGTTTTCAAAGACGGGCCTTGATTTTTTTAACTTTTTAGAAAATCAATCGTGGGGAAAAATTACGCGGCCTCTTAGCCTGAAGGCTTTTAAAATTTTTATGGGTCTTTTGGCGAAAGAATTTATTTTAGGACAGACAATAGAAGACGCCTACAAGCGACGTTTAAAAACACCTCAAGACAGATTTTCCTTTGATATGCTTGGCGAAGGAGCCAGAACGTTTCCCGCTGCAAAGATCTATCTGGAGTCCTATCGTCATGCTATTGAAACCTTAGGAAAGAAAAAGGATACAAACCTATCTCCTTTTGAAAGAGATAGTATTTCTATTAAACTTTCTGCTCTTCACCCCCATTATACTTTCTCTCATCGTCGTCAAATTATGAATGAGCTTTTGCCTCAGTTGATAGAGCTTTGTGTTTTAGCACGAAATGCAGGCGTTGCCGTGACATTTGATGCGGAAGAGGCTGCCCGCCTTGAGCTGTCTCTCGATTTGAGTAAAGCGATTGCTCAAACAGATGAGCTAAAAGGCTGGGACGGTTTTGGACTTGCGGTTCAAGCGTATCAAAAGAAAGCCCCAGGTGTTATTGCGTGGGCAAAGAATCTGGCCCGCACAACAGGGCGTCCCCTCATGATTCGCCTTGTAAAAGGCGCTTATTGGGATACGGAAATTAAAGTTGCCCAAGTAGGAGGATACCGTGATTATCCTGTGTTTACCCGTAAAGCGACAACAGATCTTTCTTATTTAGCTTGTGCTCAGCAGCTTTTAAAAGCAGAAGGACTCCTCTACCCTCAGTTTGCCACCCATAACGCTTATACTATAGCCACTCTTCTTGATATGGCAAAAAAACGAAAGGACATTGAATTTCAACGGCTACAGGGAATGGGGGAAGAACTGTATAGAGCGGTAAAAGCAACACATTCTATCGCTTGTCGTGTCTATGCGCCCGTAGGAGTTGACCAGGAATTGCTTCCCTATCTTGTGCGGCGTCTGCTCGAAAATGGGGCAAACTCTTCGTTTGTCCATAAAATTTATGACTCATCCCTCAGCCCTGAAAATGTCGTGGGGGATCCTTTAGCTTTTTTTGAAGCTCATGCGCCTGGTCGTCATCCTCAGATTCCTGTGCCAAAAGATTTGTATGGAAAAGAACGATTGAATTCTCAAGGGTATGATTTAAGTGATCGACCAACGATTGCAGCTTTAAAGGAGGGTCTTGACTCTATAAACATCTCAGAGGCTGTGGCAGAATCCACATTAGAAGACTTGGAAAAAGGATTTCAAATCGCATCAGCCCACTGGCAAGCTTGGGATCTAACGCCCGCTCAAAAGCGTGCGGATATTTTAACTAAAGCCGGCAGCCTTTTAGAAGATCGCAAAGATCTCTTCTTAACTCTTTTGATCAAAGAAGGAAAAAAAACGCTTCCTGACGCCATCGCAGAGCTCCGGGAAGCAGTTGATTTTTGCAGGTACTATGCTGTTGAGTCTCTTAAACATTTTGGCTCTCCTCAAATTTTACCTGGTCCCACGGGAGAGAGAAATGAATTAACCCTGAGAGGGCGCGGTATTTTTGTGTGCATTAGTCCCTGGAACTTTCCCCTTGCCATTTTTATGGGCCAAGTTGTGGCGGCGCTTGTAGCAGGAAATGCGGTTATTGCAAAACCTGCCTCTCAAACACCCCTGATTGCAAAATATGCGGTTCAAGCATTATTCGACGCAGGGGTTCCTCAAGAAGTTCTTCATTTTCTTCCAGGGCAAGGCAGTGTCTTGGGAACGCCCCTTGTGGCTGATCCAAGAACAAGTGGCGTTGTTTTTACAGGCTCAACAGCCACGGCACAGCACATTCAAAAAATGCTGATCGAGAGTAATGGCCCTATTAAACCCCTTATCGCAGAAACGGGGGGCCTCAATGCTATGATTGTGGATTCATCTTCCTTGATCGAGCAAGTTGTAGATGACGTCATTGCCTCTGCCTTTCAAAGCGCAGGTCAACGGTGCTCTTGCTTACGAATCCTATTTATTCAAAAAGATATTTATTCTCAAACTGTACAGATGCTTAAAGAAGCTATGGAAGCTCTAGAAGTTGGAGATCCTGAATGGCTTTCAACGGATGTAGGGCCGGTGATTGATAAAAAAGCTCGTGATGAGATTGAGGCCTACATTGCAGCTCTTACACCGCTCGCTCGTACCCCTCTTCCTGATCTTAATGGAACCTTTGTAGCGCCAACCCTGATTGAAGTGAACGGGATAGAAGATATTAAACGCGAGGTTTTTGGTCCCGTTCTGCACGTAGCCTCTTTTAAGGCGCAAGAGTTGGACTCTGTCGTTCACTCTATCACTCAAAGTGGCTATGGTCTAACGATGGGACTTCAAACCCGTATTGAATCAACCATCCAAAAGGTGCGGAATATGAGCCATGTGGGTAATCTCTATGTTAACCGTAATATGATTGGGGCAGTTGTGGGCGTCCAACCCTTCGGAGGAGAAGGTCTTTCAGGCACAGGTCCCAAAGCAGGAGGCCCCTATTACCTTCCTCGTTTTGCGGTGGAGCGAACATTTTCCTATAATATCACTGCAAGCGGCGGTAATGTGGCGTTGTTAAATTTGGAGGAGTGAGGGAGGACGTCTTATCCTTTAGAAACCCTCACATTATCTCCTGACTCAAGAGATTTCCCAAGCCATGAGCGCCATCCCAAATAACTCTTTTGAGACAAGTACGTTGAGGGTGGTTTTTCAACATGATAGTGGATCCCAAAATCCAAAGCAGGGCCGACATAAAGACGTGTGAGATCTTGAAGGCGAGGAAACAACTTGCCATTCGGAAGAAAGGCATCAAGTTGATCGATTGTCAAGGGGCCCAGATGAAGAGAAAAATGAGTTGCTTGGTCCCAGGCGCGCGTTCCTAACACAGCTCCCTGTCCCAATTTTTGCCATCTTCCATCTCGTTTAAGCCACGTTACTTGATTCTTAGACAGACGTCGCCAGCGACCCGTACACTTTTTAACGGCAAATGGCGCATGAAAATAAGCGTTTAAGATGCGTGTAAGCCCTTGTTTTGATCGTGGGTTTGTCCAGTAGAGGCCTGCATAATTTAAAAGACTGCGATCAGGAACATGAAGACTATTCTGCACTGCTGGAAGGCCTAGCCCCAAAAATGCTTTTACTCCATGAGAGATTTCTATTTTTTCTGGAGACTGAGCACTTAAACTAATTAAATATTGTTTGCGAATTCTGTGAAGGATTGAGATCAAACGATGATTAAAAATATCCAAAAAATCCTTGAGACTTGAATCCCCCCCTCGCATACGTTGAATAATCATCTCCGAGTAAGGAAAGGGGAGGGGGCCTTGGATTCCTGCGATACCCATAAAATTTACATTAAGAATAAGAGGGGTTGAGGAGTCAAACGTTGCATTTTGGAGAGAATAAATGTCGCTTGAAAGCGATTCAAAATAAATACGAGATTTAACAGTAACAACTTCCTCAAAAGGACTAACCGTTTCCCCAAAGGGGATAGCATCTGGGCGAAGATATTCTAAAAGTTTGATGGCCTGATGAAACTCAAACCGGTATGGCTCTTTTGAAAGAACATCTTTTATAGTAAGGGTTGACTTCCGATTTGTGCGGGCCATTGTTTCCAAGTTCCATTGTTATGAGAGCTCACCAGGGTGAGCTCGGTAAATGAGTTTATCGAGACATAAAGACTAAAGAATTCATTGAGAACAGAAGCCAACAGGTATCCCCCATGACCTGCAAAAGGTATTTCATCACTCGTTAATGTAATACCTAATCCTTGAATAAATCCTCTCCATGCTTCATTGCCTCTTCGCCGAACAACGGGTTTATAGACGATTTCTTGAAGAGCAGCGATAGGGGGGTGAGATTTACTTCTATTAAATCCGGAGTAAAGGGTCAAAAGCTCTTTTAAAGCAAGAATGGCCTCTTCGCCATTACTTAAGCCAAGATGATTCAAAGAAAGCTGTGAAATAAGACGCCATTGAGACTCTGCATCTAAGGAGGGGAGAATTTCTGGCGTTGGCTGTTCAAGGCATGTAATTGTTGCAGATGGAATCACTCCATCGATTTGAAGAGCGGCTCCTGGGGGAATATAGGATGCCAAATCTCTATTTGTGCAGAGGGTATAAGCGTAAACTGCCTGATTGCTGGGGGAAAGAGGGGTAAAATTATAATCAACGAAAGACAGAAATATTTCTGTCCCCGAGAGATTCGGGTTTTCAGAAAGAGCGCGTGTCGCGTGCCAAAAAAGCCCATTATTTCTGGCTTCTATATCATAATCGTACGAAAAATATGGGGCAAAGACTTGGGGCTCTTCTCCCCCTACCGATGCTGCAACAACTTTTAAGATCGTATGGATTTCCGTTGTACTCTCATTCCTTTGATCCCCTACCAAGCGATAAGAGATAGATTGATAATTCAAATCAATGGGTTCGCTAATTTTAGGAAAAAGATTAAGAATAGGGGTACAACCAAGAAGAAAATTCTTTTTATTGATTGAAAGTTTATCAGTCTGTGCCTCATCAGCGAGAGGGATGTAAACGTCCACGTATTTTTGAGCGTTAGCAGTCGAAAAATTTTCAATATCAAGAAACTTAAACTTATCTGGAAAAACAAAAAATTCATAAAGGAGCCGATAAGCATCAAGCGCATTGTGGGGATAAGGAATAAGGGCCTCTTCCGGTTTAAATCCAACGGGCGCTAACGATCCAGGGGGAAGCTCTACCGGGGTGTCAGCTGTATCAGCCTGAATAAAAACAGGTGTTGGTTCATCCGGTAAATAGCACAAGAGGCTTTCATAAAGACAATGAGTCGTAAGGGAGTCCCCTGCAAGATGAAAGCGTAAACGCGTTGGCGAGAGTTCCTGAAGGACACCATCATAGCGCTCAATACGAAGTCTCAGGACTCTCTGGGTTTGCAAAGAAGAAGAGGGGAGGGAGGTTTGATCTACCGTCATAACGCGTGCGTCTGAAATCTCAAAAGGCCATAACTCCACAGGATATATCGTTTGAAAACGACAGATTTCTTTGTCTTGTGTTTCCGTAAAAAGAGGCGTATCTCGAGGAACCGTATAGCCAGCCGTTGCTGTTCCAAGATGAGGAGAAAGGCGAAAAGAAGCAATCGCACTTGAGGGGAAAGGGGTTGTAAATTGAGGATACAAAACCCCAAGGAGAGTCATTGTAAATTGAACGTAACTATTATCCAATTCTTTTTGTAAGCGCCCTGTAAGGAAAGCGAAGGATTCGATGAGTCTTTGAACATGCGGATCCATTGATCCCGTTCCAGACATATTTAAATTTTGGGCAATCTTTGGGTATTGAGTGGCAAAATTTGCGCCTGAGCGACGCAAATACATCATCTCTTGCTGGTAATAATCCAGCATTTTTTCAAAATGTTCCCGACTCAACAGAGACTCCCTGTGTCTTGATTATTTTATAAAAGTGTACTTTAAAATCAGGAGAAGCGCTATACCGAAGTAACCCGCCGCATTTTGGGCTTTGCGTCTAAATAATGGGCTAATTCTACGATGTGGGCGAGGGGGACAAGGGTAATCTCTGGCATCGTCAAAGGCTTCGAGGGTTTAGGAATAAAGGCAGTTTTAAATCCAAGCTTGGAGGCTTCTTTAAGGCGTGTCTCGAACTGACTTATGGCGCGAATTTCTCCCGAAAGGCCCACTTCTCCAAAGAAAACCGCATCCCCTGGAATGGATGTATTCGCAAGCGAAGACAGAAGCGACGCACTTACGGCCAAGTCTGCTGCGGGTTCCGATATTCTGAGCCCTCCGGCCACATTTAAGAAAACATCGCGATTACCACAGGTGAGGCCACAACGCGCTTCCAGCACAGCCAAAATCATGGAAAGACGTCCTGAATCCCATCCCACCACAGCACGCCGCGGGGTGGCGAGGGAGGAGGGGGCAATTAAGCTTTGAATTTCGACTAACAGGGGGCGTGTTCCCTCAATGCCAGCAAACACACAAGATCCTGTTACATCCTCTGTTCTGTTAGAAAGAAAGAGAGACGAAGGATTTGAGACTTCTTGCAATCCCTTATCCGTCATCTCAAAGACGCCGATTTCATCTGTGGGGCCAAAACGATTTTTAACGGACCGCAAGATACGGAAATGGTGTCCCCGTTCCCCTTCAAAATAAAGGACCGTATCCACCATGTGTTCAAGAACACGCGGGCCCGCAATAAGGCCTTCTTTTGTGACATGGCCCACAATAAGAATGGTCACGCCATATTTTTTAGCAAAACGAATCAACTCAAAGGCGCTGGCGCGAACCTGAGAGACACTCCCCGGCGCTGCATCAAGGGTATCCACATACATCGTTTGGATAGAATCAATGATCGCAACCTTTGTGCCTGCTTTATGAAGAGATTTAAGGATATCTCCAATATAGGTGGTGGTTGCAAGATGAACGGGAGTTGAGGAAACCTGAAGCCGTTCGGCTCGAAGCCGAACCTGATCAGCCGCTTCTTCACCGGATATGTACGCGCACGATGTCTTGTCACTGATAACAGCGGCGACTTGAAGCAGAAGGGTGGACTTTCCAATACCTGGGTCGCCTCCCACCAGAAGAACTGAGCCAGGAACAAGCCCTCCGCCACACACGCGGTCGAATTCCTCTATACCTGTTAAAAGACGGGGGAGGAGGGGGGAGACATCCTGAAGGGTGGAAAACTCAATGTGTTGAGCTTTGAGGGTTGTTTTCTTTTGAAAAGATTCAACCGTTGCTTCTTCTATAAGGCTATTCCAACTATGACATCCCTCACACTTCCCAGACCATTTTGGAAAGCAACTGCCACAAACTTGACAGACGTATTGGGTGGATGATTTTGCCATATTCTGGTAATTAGAGGCTAGTTGTTAATAAGATAGAGAGAATTGCTAATATCCAATTTACTAACCTCTAATTACTAAAATTATACATTGCGTCATATCGTCTTAGTTCTCTTAATCTTCTTCTTGTTCTATTTCTCTACTCTCTTTTTCAGTAAGCTTCCTGCCCGAAAACGTCTCCAGCTGCTTTATTAACGTCTTTTGCAGAGCATAGTATGTTTTGAAAAAAACTATTTCACAGACGCATTCCTGCGAAATAAGTTTTTGGTCCTGGGTTGCTTCGTCGCCTTCGGCTCTTCGCAATGACGAATCTCTAACTACTTACCCAGCTGTGCTGCGACTTCCGCTGCAAAGTCTGTTTGAGCTTTTTCAACGCCTTCTCCAAGAGAAAAGCGAACAAATCCAGTCAATTTTACGGGGTGGCCACTGTCTTTTGCGTGTGCGGCCACAACATCTTTAATGCGTGTCTTCCCATCAATAACAAAGACTTGCTCTTCTAGTACGACTTCCTCATAGAATTTCCGCAAGCGACCTTCGACCATTTTATCGACAAATTCAGCTGGTTTTCCGGATTCCAAAGCTTGTTCGCGGAAAATGGCACGTTCGCGATCAACCTCAGCGGGGTCAACTTCTTCGATCTTTAACGCAATAGGGTGTGCGGCTGCGATATGCATCGCGATTTGTTTACCTAAGGTTTCAAGCTTATCTTGAGCAGCAGGCGACTCCAAAGCCACCAACACGCCAATGCGTCCCAAACCTGGGGCGAGGGCATTGTGAACATAAGGAATAACAGCGCCTTCCGAAACTTCAAGGAAGGCTGCCCGGCGCAGAGTCATATTTTCGCCAATTGTTGCGACAAGATGGGTTAATTCTTCCTCAACCGTTTTGTCAGTGCCAGGATAAGATGCCTTTTTAAGGGAGTCTAAATCTCCCGTTGCAGTTATGGCGAGAGTTGCTGTTGTGCGTACGAAATTTTGGAACTGCTCATTGCGCCCCACAAAGTCTGTTTCGGCATTGACTTCAACAACAGCACCTTGTGTTTTTTTGCACACGACTCCAACGAGGCCTTCTGCTGCCACACGGCCTGATTTTTTGGCGGCCGCAGCTAAGCCTTTGGTTCTCAACCAATCGATAGCTGCTTCCAAATCACCCTTTGTTTCTATAAGGGCTTTCTTACAATCCATCATACCTGCGCCTGTCTTTTCACGCAGCTCTTTCACTAGAGAAGGGGAGATATTTGTCATGGTTATTCCTTTTCTTTCGCTTTGCGCACTGGCTTAGGGGACGTTTCTTTCTTTACTTTCTCCACTTTAGGAGTCGCCTCTTTTTTTACTTCTTTTGCGGGTTTTTTTTCTTCAAGAGGCTTTTCCTCCTCAATAAAAACGTTCACTTCTTCCACCACAGAGTCGCCTTCTACAAATGGCTCTTCAGTGATAACAACGTTTACATCTTCTGCGGCTCCCACATCAACGCCGGAGTTTTGTATTTCGGCCTGCAATCCATCTAAAACCGCCGCTGAAACAAGCGTACAATAAAGCTCAATAGCGCGCTGTGCATCGTCATTGCCAGGAATAATATAATCAATTCCTTCTGGAGTTGAATTACTATCCACAATCGCAACCACCGGAATGCCAAGCTTGTTGGCTTCCTTAATCGCAATATCTTCTTTGTTTGTGTCAATGATAAAGAGAATATCGGGAGTTCCCCCCATATTTTTAATACCACCTAAAGAAAGTTCTAGTTTGTTCCGTTCCCGCTCAAAGGTTAAAAGTTCTTTTTTTGTAAACCCGTGGACTTCTTCTTGTTCCAAGCTTTCTTCTAACTCTTGCAAGCGTTTAATGGACTGAGATACGGTCTTCCAGTTGGTAAGCATACCGCCTAACCAACGATGATTGACATAAAACTGATTACAAAGAAGGGCTGATTCTTTAACTTTTTGAGACGCTTGGCGTTTTGTGCCCACAAACAATACGCGTCCTCCTCCAGCCACAACATCGCGGATAGCTTGAAGGGCATGGTGAAAAAGAGGAACCGTTTGCTGTAAGTCAATGATATGAATCCCTCCGCGAGATCCATAGAGGTAAGAGGCCATTTTGGGATTCCACTTACGTGTTTGGTGTCCAAAATGAGCGCCTGATTCAAGAAGCTGGCGCATTGTAAAAGTTGGCATCATGAGAGTTATATCCTTTCTCCAGTTAAACCGCCGCGAGAAGAGAGGGGCATTCGCCACCGGAGCCTTTGTTTCTCGCGTGTGTATTTAGAGCTCTTTTTCCATCTTTTGGACAGAAAATTAACCATCAAGGGTAGTCAAAGAGTGCTCTTATGAACTTATACGCCTTTTAATTGATGAGATTCAAGGGAAAAAGTACAAAAACGTAGGGGAAGTGCAAAAAAGATGTGTAAAAAATTACTCGCGACTTAGTGCAGATCACCAATACTTCGATAAGTGTGATTATTTCTATAATCACACTTAGTGGGAAGCGGCTTTTTAAATATCACCTCGAGGCACGATAACAAGCTCTTCTTCCTTAATACGAGATCGATCAAATTTTCCTCCAACATCCCGCCCAAGTATTCTTCTCGCAGATTGATGGCTTTCCTTCTTATTTTTTTCTCTACAGTCGCAACAATTTTCTCTACGCTCGCAACAAGATTCAAAAGCAAGCGTTCCTACCTTGTGGCCTTGCTCTTTACAATATTGGTGAGCAGACTTTTCATTTTGGCCTTCAGCAGATGAAGAGAAAAGAACAAGAAAAGAAAGAAAAAAAGAGCTGGCGATTTTCATCGCTACACCATCATGTTCCTTGTCGCTGTCGGAAGATGGACAACAAGGCCATCGAGTTCGGGGCGCATGATAATTTGGCAGCCAAGGCGAGAGGTTTGGGTTAATCCAAAGGCGAGATCTAACATGTCTTCTTCATCTTCTGTGGCCTCAGCAAGAAGGCTATACCATTCAGGCTCAACAACCACGTGACAGGTTGAGCAGGCAAGTGATCCTTCACAAGCCCCTTCAAGGAAGATCTTCGCGCTATTTTGATGAGCAATTTCAAGTACTGAAAGGCCGTATGGGGCTTCCACTTCAACGCGCTCTCCATCAGGTTTAACAAATATCATGTGTGGCATACCATTTCCTCTTCTAATCTTTACTCTTATGAGCAAATTGCAAAATTACTGCTTCAGTTGTCATTCCACGCCTTCGCAGGGACGGGCTCTTGGGCTACCCCTCCCCTTTGTCAATCTAGCCAAAGGACAATTAAAGGAATAATTTTTCAATTCTCCTATAATCTCTCATATACCCGACTTCCCTTCTTCCTGCCAACTCTTTCTTTAAATATGGGAACAAATGAACTATAGTTTCACACAACAAGAGAATCGGAATTTATCTATGACACCCCCTGACATACTCATGACCTCTCAAGAAATTGACCGTTTTTTTGAAACTCTCTCTACGCTTAACCCCGATCCTCAGGGAGAGCTGTATTCAACGAATCCCTATACGTTGCTTATTGCAGTTGTCCTTTCAGCGCAGGCAACGGACAAAGGGGTAAATCTTGCAACAAAAAAGCTCTTTGCACACGTGGATACGCCTAAAAAAATGATAGAGCTGGGAGAAGCTGGGCTTAAACAGTATATAAAGACCATCGGCCTTTATAATACCAAGGCCAGGAATATAATGGCCTTAAGCCAAAGGTTGCTTGATACGTTTGGGGGTGTTGTTCCAAACAATCATAAGGATCTTGAATCTCTCGCAGGTGTTGGGCGCAAAACAGCAAATGTTGTATTGAATGCAGCGTTTCATCAGCCTGTGATTGCTGTTGATACCCACATCTTCCGGGTCTCTAATCGAACGGGACTTGCTCTTGGAAAAACACCTCTTGAGGTCGAAAAAGAGCTCACGAAGCGTATCCCCGACAAATGGCTTCTTAAAGCGCATCATTGGCTTGTCTTGCATGGCCGCTATATTTGCAAGGCACGGAAACCTCTTTGCCCCACATGTCCCGTACGAAACGAGTGTCATTATCTTTATAAAACAAAGAGTTAATTTAATATCTCCCCTTGCGGGAAAGATCACAGCAAAGCGGCGAGTGAGGGGTATTATTTGAATAGTTTTAGTGTTGAATTAAAGGTGTGATTTTTGAAAAGCAATATGGCACAAGTCAATGAGAACCAATTGGAGACGAGATGGGTATCTTAAGAAATGAGATTTTTAACATCCCTCACCCGCTCCCTTTGGGAGCGACCTCTCCCACAAGGGGAGAGGTAAAAGAAGAATTGCGCCATTTTTTACTCATGACGGTGGATTCTTAACAATGACTCTAGCCGAATGGTGTCATTTTATAGAAAAATCTCTTTCAGATGCAGGATTTAAAAATCCTCTTCAGGAGGCCAAATGGTTGATTGCGGGGGCTTTAAACGCTGATACCTCGATGATCATTTTAAAGCCAGAGTACCTCCCCTCCCCTCAGGAAGAACTTATCCTTAAAGAGTGGACGACCCGGCGCCTTAAAGGTGAGCCGTTGTCTCGCTTAAAGGGAATTCGTGAGTTTTGGAGTCTTCCGTTTCATCTGAATGCCCATACCCTTGATCCGCGTCCTGACACGGAAACCCTTATCGAAGGGGTGTTGCAGTGGATCGGAAACCGTAACGCTAAACCATGGCATATTCTTGACTTAGGAACAGGATCAGGATGTCTTCTAATCTCTTTATTGCATGAGCTCAAAAACGCAACCGGTGTTGGTGTGGATGTGGAAGAAAAAGCCCTTGAGATGGCTCGTTTCAATGCTTCTTTGAATAAGGTTGATTTGCGCACTCTTTTTTGTCAGGGAAACTGGGGGCAAGATCTGTTAGGGTCTTTTGACATTATCGTAAGCAACCCCCCCTACATCCCCTTAAAAGACAAATCAACATTAGACAAAAATGTCTCTGACTTTGATCCCTCTCTTGCTCTTTTTGGGGGAGAGGATGGCCTTGATTGCTACCGCCTTTTAAGCACAGACATCAAACGCCTTCTCTCTCCCACAGGCCTTGCGGTTCTCGAGCTTGGCGTCGGGCAAAGAGAAAACGTTGAAGCCCTATTTCAGAGCTCGGGGTTTAGCACTCTTTTTATCTTAAAAGATCTTGGGGGAGTTGAGAGAGCCGTGGGATTGGGTGCCTATGGTTAGAGTCTCGGTTACATCTCCGACACTTACGCACTTTTGTCCTCTCCGTCCTTTATAAAACCCTTCGGTTTGGAAGAAGAGCAACAACCATATACACAATACGGATACGCGGAGGTGGCGGGACATGGTTTGTTTGCATTACAACGTTTTTCACTAAGACACATCGGTTGCTGCGCTGAAGCTACTGTTCCCATAAAAACGTTCGCTCCAATGATGAAAGCAGCCCCTAAAAGAATAGTTGAAAGATTTTTCATGATAGGTTTCCTTATTCTATTAATAATTACCATCCTGGGTATGCGGTTGACTCCACAAGCGAGACACCCTATGCAGCTGTATCCACTAAGCCTCAACTGCCGTTAGTAGTTTAGCTGGAATTGGGTCTATTTCAAGCGCTTGTTGGATTAACCTATAAAACAGTTTTCCTCTCGAGTTAGATGTCCTTCGATTAAACCTAAAGGTAAATTCATCCAAGTAATATGGCAAATTTTTGTGATTAATTGCACCGTGAAGCGTGCCCATTAGCCATCGTTTAAGTAATGCAGCAACAAGATGGGCTTGCTCGATTAGATCCTCATTCTTCACGTTGCGATTAACTATCTGCAAATGCGTGTATCCAAGCTTACTTAATCCGCTATATCCAGCCCAGCCATCGGTTCGTATTGTGCTACCCATCTCAACCATCTGCTGAACGGTATTGTCTAACACCGCACCGGAGGCATTACTGATGGGAGCCATTCTAATGCGTCCAATGCCCCATTGGGTCTCTTCCGCTGCTATTAAAACCAATGTTTTTCCCGTCGCTCCACGCCCTTTTTTGCCTGGTTGCTCGCTGCCAATCATCGTTTCATTTATTTCAATGGTGCCGCTCAATTTATCGCGCCCAGGCCTCACCATAGCTCGACGTAGTTTATGTAACCATTCCCATGCCGTATGGTAGCTGCCCAATCCAAGTGATTGTTGCAGACCACTGGCGCTCACGCCATTCTTTTGGCTCACAACATACCAAATGGCCTGGAACCACAATCGAAGAGGCTTATGTGTGTCTTGGAAAAGTGTATCGACAATCACTGATCCTTCGTATTTACAGGACTGACAACGATAGAGTCCTCGGCCTAATTTTAAGGCGCCTCTCGCGGAGCAACGCAAGCACTGATATCCATGGGGCCAGCGAATCATTGCCAAATAATCCAAACAGGCTTCCTCATCTGGAAACATGTTCATGAGTTCAACCGCATCTTCAGGGTAAGTTTTCATATCATGAAAAAACTACAAATAATGCCAAGTGGAGTCAACTGCAAAATTTTGTCAGTTTAGGCTGTTTGTGGAGTCAACCGCATACCCAGGATTACCATTATCGCACATAGCTGTTAAAAAACCATTAAGCCTTGAGCAATTTTTGGAAGGATCAGAAAATATGCATCCCCGATTAAGACGTTCTAAGCCCCCGATCAAATCGAGGGCAAGAACTCTTAAGTCGAAGATGACAAAAAAAGGATAAGTTTACAGTGAATCAGAGCGTTTGCGAGTGAGCTTACGCGCACGTCGAATCGCTTCAGCAGATTCACGTGCTTTTCGTTCAGAAGGCTTCTCATAATGTCGACGCAGCTTCATTTCACGAAAAATACCTTCGCGTTGCATTTTTTTCTTGAGTACGCGCAGCGCTTGGTCAACATTATTGTCACGGACAATAACTTGCATAGAGTATACACCTCCTTCCAAATTTTTTTCCCAGACCAATGGAGGAACTAGGGTGAGTGCTTATAATACATCTCAAGAGTTAAGAAAAGGAAAAAATATGGACGAAAGAGAAGAAATCAAAAGAAAAATTTTAAACCAAGCCCTTATCCATGTTCCTTTTGAGGGGTGGTCGGAAACTCTTTTAGAACAAGCAGCACGTGAATGTGGCGTTGATCCTTCTTACGCATGGCGTTTGTTTCCCAAAGGGCCCTTAGAGGCTATTTTGTTTTGGAATCATCTTTTGAATCAAGAGATGCTCGCCATTCTCCCACCAGCAGAGACGATGCGCGTCAGAGATCGTGTCGCCTTAGGCGTCAGAACACGCATCAGTCTTCTTGATCCTCATCGGCAAGCGGCTCTCAAAACAGCACGCTATTTATCGCGACCACCCCATCTCGCTGAGGTTAGCCGTCTTGTGTATCAAATAGTTAATCAGATTTGGTATTATGCGGGTGATACCTCAACGAATTATAATTTTTATACAAAACGTGGGCTGTTGGCGTGGGTCTATAGTGCAACTCTTATTCATTGGTTGAAGGATGATTCGGAAGATTTTGAAAAAACATGGGCTTTTCTTGATCATCGCATTGAAGAAGTTCTAAAACTCCCAAAGCTTTTTCAATTTCCCTGGAAACGCTATGCCTAAGCGGCTTAAACAAGACTTTTTTGTTCGACCTACCCTGACCGTTGCTCAAGAATTGCTTGGAAAAATCCTGATTTTTGGTGACTTTACAGAAGTCATTACAGAAACAGAAGCTTATCTCGGTCAAGACGACCCTGCTTGTCATGCTGCACGAGGGAAAACGCCGCGTAATGCCATTATGTTTGGACCCGGGGGCATAAGTTACGTCTATTTTATTTATGGCATGTACCATTGCCTTAACTTCGTCACTGAAGAGGAAGGAGTGCCTGCAGCCGTTCTTATCCGAGGGCTTACACTTTTATCCCCCTCTCCTCTTTCTCTTGATGGCCCTGGGAAACTGTGCCGCCACTTAGGCATTACCCGCGCCCATAACGCCCTTGATGTGACTACTCATTCGTCATTTTTTGTTGAAAATTCATCTTTCTCTCCAAACTATGAAGCTACTCCACGCATTGGTATTACCAAAGGGCAAGAAAAATTATGGCGCTTTATTGTAAAGAAAATGTAATTTCTTAACACATACATATTTTCAGAGGGTTAGAATGAGAGCCAAAGGATCTTGCTTAGTTTTCAATGTGTTGCTAAGAGATCCACGAGGAATGCTAAGTTTTTGCAATTTGCTCAGCTTAAGAATAAATATTTTGACTCTTCTCACTGTTCTGTCATAGTGATAACTGTAAGCAATGAGAAGAAAATCATGTTCCACGTTATCATTGTTGGCAATGGCCTTACAGGCGGGGCTTTAGCTCTTGCCCTCGCTCAACAAGGACTTCAAGTGCTTGTTGTGGATCAAAAAGACCCCAATCAGCCCCTCGTCCCCGATGGACGTTCTTTTGCTCTCTCCTTTAGCGCCTCCACTCTCTTCTCAACCTTGGGCATTTGGCAGGAGCTAGAAGAGATAACACCCATTACATTCGTTCATACCTCTGATGGGGTGCGCCCAAATTGGGTCGACTATGAAGCACACGAGATCACACGCGACGCTTTAGGCTATGTCGTAGACAGTTCCCTTTTACGCGCTAAAATTTTAGAGAAGGTTCTGAATCATAAAAGTATTACCTTACATGCCCCCACATCTCTCAAGCGTTTTGAACAAACACTTTCTCATGTACGTGTTGAGACAGATCAGGGGACAATTCTTGAAGCGCCACTTTGCGTTGCTTCGGACGGAAAATTTTCAACCCTCAGAAACTGGGCGCAGATCCCTTGTTGGGAATGGTCTTATGATCAAACAGCGATTGTGTGTACAATGGGTCATACACTTCCTCACTACAATCAAGCCTTCGAGCATTTTCTCCCCTCTGGGCCGCTTGCCTTCATTCCTCGTTCTGGCAATACGTCAGGACTCGTATGGTCCATTGAAACGAAAAAGGCCCCTGCCCTTCTATCTCTCTCAAACGATGAATTCGCAAAAGAAGTTTTTGCTCAATTTGGCCCTTCTTTAGGAACCTTCACGGTCGAAAATGAGCGCTGGAGCTACCCTTTAAGTGTCTGTTTACCTAAACGATTTGTCAGTAAACGTTTAGCTCTTTTGGGAGATGCAGCCCATAGTTTTCATCCTGTAACCGGGCAAGGATTAAATGTGGGCCTCCGCGATGTGACCACGTTAGCTGATATCATTCATAAGGCTTTCTCATTAGGCTTAGATATTGGCTCCTCCTATGTATTGGAGCAATATCAAAAAAGGCGACGGCTGGATGTTTTATCTATGACCTTTTTAACTGATGGATTGACCCGTGTTTTCTCAACCAAAAGCCGCCCCATGGCTCACCTTCGCTCTCTTGGATTCGGACTCGTCAAGAATTGCACCCCTTTAAGACACTTTATGATTCGCTATGCAGCTGGTGTTGCATGACGAAATGTGGATTCATTGCCGTTCTCGGCGCCCCAAATGCAGGAAAATCAACACTCATCAATAATCTCGTGGGATCTAAAGTCACCATTGTATCCCCCAAAGTTCAAACCACTCGCAATCGTATTTTAGGCGTAGCTCAAATAGAGGATGCGCAAGTTATTCTGATCGATACGCCCGGCATTTTTTCACTCACCAAAAATCGCCTTGAAAAGGCAATGGTCCAAAGTGCTTGGGATAGCCTTCAGGATACCGACGGGATTATGGTTATTGTGGATGTTTCCCGTAAATCTTTTAAAGAAACCACCTTTATTCTAGATCACTTGAACACCTCTCAGCAACGCATCATCCTTGTATTGAATAAAATCGACCTCATTCCTCGTGATCAGCTCTTAGCTATCAGCCAAAGCCTCTCACGTCCCTGTATTGACAAAGTTTTTATGGTCTCTGCCCTTAAAGGCGATGGGGTGCAAGATATTAAGGCCTACTTAGCCACAATTCTTCCCTCAGGCCCATGGCTCTTTCCTGAAGACCAGCTCAGTGACCTCTCGCAAAGATTGTTGGCAGCAGAAATTACACGGGAAGAAATATTTCACCGCCTCTATGATGAGCTTCCCTATGCTATTTGGGTAGAAACAGAATCATGGGAAGACTTCGACAATGGGAGCGTTAAAATTACCCAATGCATTTATGTGCAAAAAGAAACGCAACGCATCATCGTTTTAGGTAAAGGAGGAAGCCAAATCAAAGCGATTGGTCAAGCTGCCAGAAAGCAGCTTACCTTCCTTTTGAAAAAACCTGTCCATCTTTTTCTGCAGGTAAAAGTCAAAGCAGACTGGATGGAGACCCCACGGCTTTATAAGAGTATAGGGCTGTCTTTTAAATAATCCATCAGTGTACCGCCTTGTGAGCCGTCACTGATGGATTTTTTATTATGGTTATGAGTGAGTCTCAGTGGGCCGCGGCAGATTCTTGTTCAACAAAGCAGTCCCCGCTCACAATCAATGTCCCTGCGTGTAGTGCATGGACGCGTATGTTTTGCAGCGTGCCCTGGTACTCAACAAAGAGTTTTGTATGAGGGACAGCAAGGTACGATAGGTGTGACCCAGCTTCTGCTGGTTGTGCTTGAGTCGTCAGCGCTACAATACCCGTAATAACGTTTCCTTTCTTCTTGTCCGATGCTGTCCAATCATCGTCGTCGGCACTCCAGGAGGCTGACATTCGAGGATTAAAACTCTGCCCATTGTCTTTAGTATAGATACTACCCAGCATACCCAAACTCATTGCTTCATTCATTTGTTTGGGCGATGGTGGGCAGATTCTGGCAGCATGGGAAGCAGGTGCTGTGGTTCCAGGCTTCTCCTCATGATGCATAGCTTCCGCCTGTTGATTAAAAAGAAAAAGAAAGCTTGCGCTCATCAAAATGAAAAATGTTGTATTTTTGGACATGATAATCTCCTTGTTTGTGGAATACAATTTTAATAATATCACTATTTATAATAAATAGCAAGATTTAAAATTTATTTAATTTCTTCTTAATCATCGCCTTAGGGTTCAGAATTAAAACGAGCAAGAACCCCTTTCTTAAAGGGCTCGTCACTCACGGCAACACGCCCAGAGTAAGGGCGATCAAGAACAAAAATTAACCCAATGTTAAGAGACAAAATAGACGTAAAAATAAGAAGCGCAATGAGATGAAAATGATGATGCCTTATCCTGTACAATGAGAAAATAAAAGTTATTAATATAATTCCAAATAATAAAACAAAATAAAAAGGAGAGGATATAAGACTATGAAGCTTGCTCAGACGAATAGACCTAAGCTCCACAACATCATTAAGGATAAACATAAAGGCTCTTGAATCAGATATTCCTGTTTCTGATACTGGCGCGTACAAGTGAAACGTCTCAAAAAGATTCGCTAAGGCCTCATGTACTAATACACTTTGTTTTTCATAGCGTTGAAGAGGCCATTCATCTTGAGTAACTGCATTGACATAGCGGCCAATATTCTCTAGAGCGTGCTCTCGTAAAGTAGGAGGAAAGGTTAAACTCGCATAAGTTAATGTCGCAACAGCTGCCGCTTCTTTTGACGTACTTTCTACAGCTTGAAGATGCCAATTCCATAAACTAACAATAAGAAAACCAAGCAAGATGGCATAGCTGCCCGTTACAAGACCAATAAGAGGGGAGCGAAATTGTTTTACATCTTCCATAAAACTTAAAGGAACAAATCTTTTTACGATAAAAAATACAGATACTACTAAAACATCAACAAAAAAAACAATAATTGAAATAAAAATAACTGTTGGCAATGTATTTAAAAGATATAGATACATTTTTATTTTCTTTCACAATTTAAAAATACCGAGCAAAAAGAATTGCCGTCAGAACAAAGGTACTATTTAAATGTTAAAAATTTATTAAGGACACCTTAAATGGAATGGCAAGATGAAGGCTTTATTCTTCATACACAAGCTTTAGGAGAGCATAAAAAAGTTGTCAGTCTTTTTACAAAGACTCACGGCCGCTATTCTGGCCTTTTTTCTGGGGGTAAAAAGATAAGATCTTGCCTTCAGTGTGGCGGAAAAGTAAAAGCAGGGTGGAGAGCACGTCTTGATAATCACCTTGGCCACTGGACGTTTGAGCCTTTGTCGGGAAACACGGCCTTCCTTTTGGACGCCCCTGGCCCTCTTGCAGCACTCGTAAGTGCGGCAGCTATCTGTCAGCTGGCCCTTCCCGAACGTCACGCCTATCCTGCCCTCTATGAACGATTTGACGCTTTATTAAAGGACTTGCATTCACCCTTTTGGCTCAGATCCTATATTTTCTTTGAACTTTCTCTTTTGACAGAACTAGGGTATGGCCTTAACCTGACAACCTGTGCGGTCACGGGTGTTACAACAGATCTGTTCGCTGTTTCTCCCCGAACAGGCCGTGCCGTATGCAAGGAAATCGCAATGCCTTATCTTGATAGATTACTCCCTCTCCCACAATTCACTTGGCAAGACAATACAGAAAGCATGCCTGAAAAAAAAGAAATGCTCGAAGCTCTTCATCTCACGGGCTATTTTTTGACAAGAAATCTTTTAGGCCGCTCCCTTCCCCCTGCAAGGGAGCGGCTTAAAAATCAAGTTGATCGTTTTACTTCTCAGCCGCAGTAATAATTTGCCAGAATTCATCAGGTTTTAGGCTTGCACCCCCTACAAGAAGACCGTCCACGTCAGGAAGGTTCAAAAAAAGAGCCGCATTAAGGGCAGTGACAGATCCACCATAAAGGGTTGACACCAGCTGTGCCCCCTCCCCTCCTCTCCTTGCAGAAACTTCATGTTTTATAAATTTCATAACGTTTTCAACGTCTGTAGGAGTTGGTGTCACTCCTGTTCCAATGGCCCAGAGGGGCTCATAAGCAATCAGAAGATCAGAGGAGTTTATGTCATCTGGTAATTCGAGAGAAAGCTGAGTGGATAGAACGGAAAAGGTTCTGCCTTCTTTATGATCTTCAGCGCTTTCTCCGATACAAAGGATAGGTTTGAGGCCCTCTTTAACGGCTGCTTCAAGTTTTTTTCGAATAAGACTACTGCTTTCATGATGAAACATCCGCCTTTCACTATGACCAATGATGACATAACGACACCCCACATCTATAAGCTGAGAAATGCTTACATCCCCTGTAAAAGAACCGCTTTTTTCAAAATGGCAATTTTGGGCTCCCACTTCAAGGAGAGATCCTTCAAGAAGATCAACGACGGAGGTGAGGTAGGGGTAAGATGGACACACAATAATGTGAGGAAGGGGAAGAGCTTCCTTTCTGACGTGTTTCAAAAGGGCAGAAGCCAATCTTTGAGATTCTGCCTTTGTGCCATTCATTTTCCAATTACCAATGATATATTGTTGCATTGTTTCCTCAGCTTGGTGGGGTTAAACATTATTCCTAGATAAAACAATATCTATCACACGATAGGGTTGTATAAAATCCTATTCATTTTTCAAAATTTTCTGTATAATTCTCAGAAAATAAAGGATTAGAAAAAGATGGTAGTCCCATCACCACAATCTGTTCAACCACAAACAGGGCAATGGCAACCTACTGCTATGGGACAAGCTCCTTCTCTGCAATATCCCCCAGGTGGACATATGCCCCCATCACCTTATCAACCTCCACAACCTATGGGGCAAAATGGTGCAAAAACCATTGTTAGTATAAGCAATCTTTCTTTGTTCTCGATTGTTTTGAGCTTAGTTCTTCTGGGAGCTTTTACCTTTTTAGGAGGATTTTTGCTAGGAATGTGGCTTGAAGGAACCAAAACTCCACCCTATGGACTTGTTCAGGGGAATGGTCAATACTACCCTTCTGCTTTACCTCCACAGGCAGGAACCATACCGCCTTCTCCACAGTATTCTCAAGATTCTCCAAATTCCAACATTTCTCAAATGCTAGGAACAGCTGCTGGAGAGTCTGTCACTGGACTCTCAATACCAGATGCAGTACCGAATTTCTTGTCTCCTTTTGTGGCAGTGGGTCAACAAGCAGTCGCAAACCAAGCGACAGCAACAGTTCAGCAAGCGACGCAACACGCTCAAGAAGGAGCAATTCCTTTTTCTCCTCATTCCTCCGGGGGGCAAGCTCCTTTACCTCCTCACGCATCACAAGCAGGCTACACTGCACCCGCTCATCCGCAAATAAAAGGGCAATATGCCGTCCATCTTGGAAGCTTTGCAGCTAAGGAAAATGCCGAAGCTCTCCAAAATCACTTGCAAGCGTTGGGGTATACTACCTATGTGAAAGAAGGAAAATCTTTGGACGGGGATGTATTATACCAGGTGTATAGTGGACACTATCCAACTTATCCGATGGCTTTGAAGGCCGCTACATATTTTGTGTCTCAAAATATTCCGGGAGCAAGGGTTGTAAAATTATCTACAATGGGTGGTAACGCCTCATGAACAGAAAATTTGGTAGATATTTTACTATTTTTGCAACCATTGGGCTTGTCTCTTGTGGAAGTTCCAAAGACCATCCTCAGCTTAAAATCGATACGGTTTCCATTTACTCGACCCTTGATGCTAATCAAGATTCTGCCACAGCGGTTGATCTTGTCATCGTACATGATCAAGAGCTTTTAAAAACATTAGGAAAAATGTCGGCTAAGGCTTATTTTGCAGCTTCACCGCAGCTTCGTCTCGACAACCCAACTCTTTTAAATATTTGGCATTGGGAACTTGTGCCAGGACAAAGCGTTCAAAGTTTTACGCCAACGCAGGATAAAGGCAAAGCTTTTGGGGCGTATGTCTTTGCTAATTATTTAGCACCAGGAGATCATCGGCTTAAAGTAGCTCCTGATGGAATTGTGGCTGTTCTATTGGGAAAAAATGATCTTAAAGATTATTCTGCACTCACTGCTAAAGATATGAATACCGGAGAAACAATGTCGAATTCCAGCAGTGCTGAAAAATGTTCCTGTAGCGTAATGGACTCAAATCAAAGCTCTTCACAAGAAATCTGCAACAAAGGGCCTGTAACCCCTCCTAAACCAAAAGTTGCAGCCCCTTGCAACAAAGGGCCTGTGACCCCTCTTAAACCAAGAGCCGCATTCCCCTGTGAAAAAAGACCTTTGATAAAGCGGCCGTGTCAACGGATGGCTATTTCTCCCTGTCACAAAAGACCTCTGATCACCGCCCCGCCCTGCAGTCTGACACCTATTCCTTCCGCGCCTCATTGTACGGGAAGAAAACCAATGCCTATTATTGTTAAACCCTTGCGTCCTCTTAAGGTAGTTTCCCCATGCAACTCAAAAAGAAGGTGATCTTATGCCCCAATTAAATATAAATCCTATTCAATGGTATGAAGGTATGCTTTTGATGCCTCAGCATTTTCAGCAAGCAGATATACGCACAGAAAATATCATGACGTATTATATGTCACATGTTTTCTCTTTTTTTTGGGGGGTTGTTCAACTAAAAGTTGATGAATCCCTTTTAACTTCTGGTGTTTTTCGTCCTTTGGTCCTTGAAGTTATTATGCCAGACGGCCTTGTCATCGCAAGTTTGCCTCAGACCAAAATACCTTTACAAATAGATCTCTCTTCTTTTCGTGAGAAAATGGCGATCGCCCCCCACTTTGTTTACTTATGTGTGCCTCAGAAACATGGTGATTGGACAGATGTATCTGGAGATTTGCCACGCTATCATTCTGCCGTAAATTCAGACGTTGTAGATATGAATACAGGAGAACAGGCCATCGATATTCCGCGCCTTATCCCTAATCTTTCCCTGCACGTTGGGCAAGAACCCCCTGCACATTACATCTCGATGCCCCTAGCCCAAGTCACCTATGGGATGAAAAGTTATTCTCTAACGGATTATATTCCTCCTCAAGTACAGGTAGATATGATCTCTGACTTAGGAGAAGTATGTAATCAACTAGGTCGGCAGTTACGAGAAAAATTGGGATATCTACAAAAACAAGTCCAATCTGTAGAGAACAAGGCCGTCAAAGACCCATTTTCAGAAGAAATGGAAAAGATAAGGTTGAAACTCGTTGTTGGTCTTTTCCCCTTCGAGGTAACTCTCGCTACAGGAAAAGCACATCCTTTTGAGATTTACAAAGCATTGTGTAATCTTGCCGCGCATATGGCGGGGGTTAAATATGGTGAAACCCCTCCTCGTTTTGAGGGCTACGATCATTTAGACATTAAAAAAAGTTTTTCTCAAGTTATAAAATACATTGAACAAGTTCTCAGCGAAATTGAAGAAAGTTATGCGGTTATCCCTTTTGCCTTGAATGAGAGGGCCTTTACCCTTCAGCTTCAACCTTCTTGGATTGGAGATTGCTTTGTTTTAGGTGTACGCGCACAGCCTGGCATAACAGAAGACTCTCTTTTAAATTGGATTAACAACTGCGTTATTGTGACAAATCAGTATATCTCTCTTGCAAAGGATAATCGTGTCTTAGGAGCAGCTCGACAAATTGTTTCTGAGGTTTCTTCTATGAATTTAGTCCCCATGAGAGGAGTGAAAATTTTTATTGTTCAAGCAGATCCTCAGTATATTGATCCAAGAGGAATCTTGTGTCTCTTCAATGTGTCGGATGATGAGATGACACGTCCAGCGGAAATTGTCTTCTATCATTCAACTCGGAGGGCCCTAAAGGAGTAGTGTTAACGCATTTTTAATAAATTAATTTGTATAAAATTTTATAGGATTTGCTAAAATAAAAAAGGTACTCCGGGGGATCATAATATTCGTGACACAATTTAATAAAAAAAATAACCTTGTCTCCTTAGTTATCGATTGCTTCGAGGACTTTTATACGCAAGTCTTAAAGAATAAGCAGCTTGTCGTCTCCAAACCTTGGGAAAGAGAAGAGGACAAAGAGACGTCAACTCCTAACGCGGTTGCGGCATATATTCTGTCAACCTTACAGACGTTTATTGAGGAACAAACAATTGAAGTCCTTGAAGGGGGAAGTGGTTTTTCTGAAAATTATTATGCTGCCGCCCAATTTATCATGGTTTCCCTGGCAGATGAAGTTTTTTTAAGCTTAAAATGGCCTGGAAAACAATATTGGGAGTCTAATTTATTGGAGCAACGCTTCTACAACACTCATAGTGCGGGGCAAGTCTTTTTTGAGAAACTTGATCTTTTGTTGGAAAATAAAGATCCTGTTCAAACAGACTTGGCTATTCTTTACCTCAATGCGCTCGCTTTAGGGTTTCAAGGAAAATATCGTCATTCTAATGACGATACGACGCTCGCTTCGTATCGTAAAAGACTTTTTGTTTTTATTAATCGGCGAGACCCCTACCTATTTCGGCAAAAAGTCCATCTTTTCCCAGATGCGTATGCTCATACGTTAGAAGGAAATAGCATAAAAGAACTTCCTACGCTGCGTAACTGGTATCTTATCTTATTAGGACTTGCCTCTACCTATTTCCTCGCATCTTATATCATGTGGTATAGTGCAACCGCTGGTATCTTTCATGTGCTTAATCGAATTATTGCATATAACAACACAGGTGGGTAAAGGAGACATATGGAACCTTTAACCCGCTTATCTTATTACTTTCCCTGGAGCTTTGTGGTTGCACTTATCTTGGCGCTTCTTTTCGCCATTATAGGAACGATTGTCTATAAAGAAGCAATTAAAAGAGGAGAAGAACTTAAAGAAGAAAAGCTTCATCCTTTGTTGGAGAAGTGCAAAGCCTTTCTTGCTCGTTTTGGCTTATTTCCAAGCAATCCCCTAAATCAATCTTTCGAACATGCCTTAAAAATGATGCATACCTTCATTGGGGGGAAAAGATTTCGCTATCAATTGCCATGGATTGTCATGCTTGGAGGGAGTAGTACAGGAAAAAGTACCATTCTTCAAAGCCTTGATTTAGACCGTCCTATAGGGAGACCTCATTTTGAAACAGCGGGAGGGGACAAACCACTTTGTGATTGGTGGTTTTATGATCATGGTATTGTGTTAGATTTAGATGGAAAAATTGTCATAGACTCTGACAAGGCCTCCTCTGATGAATCTAACTGGACGCTATTTTTAAACCTTTTAGTCCATTATCGTCCCCACCGAGCCTTAGATGGGATTGTGCTAACCATTCCTGCTTCAGAAATAGGAGAGCAAACACGCTTTTCCCATGATGATATCGTCATGCGAGCTAATTACTTTTATGATAAGCTATGGCAGATACAACGCCTAACAGGGTTTAAGATCCCTATTTATATTGTTGTTACAGAATGTGACCTTGTTCCTGGATTCGAAAGTTTTTGTAAGGCAATTCCTGAACATACAAAATCCGATATTTTTGGATGGTCCAACGACAAGGCGGTAGACTCTATTTATAATGCAGATTGGATAGATGAAGCTTTTTCTACTCTTAGTCAGTCCCTTTATCGTGCCCAAGAAGAAATCTATACAGAAAGCAACACGATCAATAATCACGATGGGGTGTTTCTCTTTCCCATCGCCCTTTATAAGTTAAAAAAGGGGATTAAAACTTATACAAATCATCTTTTTAAAACGTCTGGGTATCATGACTCTTTCTTTCTAAGAGGAATTTATTTTGTTGGGGATAGCCATATTGAGAAGATAGGATTTAAGCCATCTTCTACTTTAGAACTCCCTTGGCATTTCAAACAAAAAGTTGATAACGAAAATCGTAATCTTTATTTTGCAACTAATCTCTTTGAGAAAAAAATCTTTCGAGAGGTCGGTTTAGCCTGTCCTGTTTCTCGATCCCTTTTGGGAAACACAACTGCTATTCGTTTCGCAAAAGTTGCTATTGCTATCCTTACAATTACAGGAACGTTTGGCTTGTTAAGGATGAATGAGAAGATACAAGATGAAAAAACAAACCTTGTACCTATTCTGTCTCACATTGAGATGGTTTTAGAAAAAATCCATGGACAAAATGAAACAACAGACATTGAACGTCTTCATTTTGATCAACAAGCTCAGATACTTCTTAATGCAATGACACAACTTGATGTAACACATTTTTCTTCTTTTTATTTTCCTCCTTCTTGGTTTAGTCGTTTAGATGAAAAAATGCGTGATGTGATGATCCTTGCCTACGACAAAGTCATTCTGAGATCCATGAGCACCCACCTCAACTATAAAGCTCGACAGCTTGTTTCTTTTAATACAGACATTCCTGAGTCACCAGGAAGTGGCGTTGATCCTCTTAAAACAGTTGAATTTAACCGATTAAGAAATTACCTGGTCAATTTGTCTGCTCTTGAACTCGCAGCAAATAAATTTAACTCATTAAAAACAACCTCGAATTTGCAATACGTTGCCGATATTATAAAATATTTGTTTAACTATGACATGCCTCCAGGATTTTTTAAAAATGATACTTATTATATTTCTGCTTTAAAAAGCACTAACGTCCAACTTTTTAATTTCGAAAAATATCAAAATGCTGCCACTGTAAAACTAAACAAATTATTTGATGAATTTCAAACTGCTATCTTTGATCCCAAACAGACGGTTCCTGGTTTATCGGCGTTGTTTGCAGCGCTGAATCAATTTTCAGGAGCTCGTACGTATGCAGCATTTGATATGAATGTATTACGCGAAATTTTTGTTAACCTTCAGACAACAATTAAATCTATAACAAATCCTGAATTTCAGTGGCTTAATGCAGACCAGTTTATTCCGGGGCCTCAATATGAGTATGTTATCCAATTGATGGGAGAGTCTAAATTTTTTACCACCCCTTCTATTGCTAATTTAATCTCTAAGATGAATCAAGGCCTCATTGATTTCCGTAAACGCCTTGCCGGCTATTCCTCCCCTTTATTTGCAGGACATTCTCTTTTTGTTATAGAAAATGGACTAGCCATTGCTGAGCCTTCTGAAGAAGCCTTTACGCTCGCAGATAACTTAAGGTCTTTCTTTAAAGAAGCCTTTATGGCCCCCTCATCAAATAAAGCCATTATTACAACGATTCCTGTTGGATCTATTTTGTTATGGGATACATTGCGCCTATCTGACGCTGTGAATTTAATAAATTCTTATAATGAATTTGTGAACACGCGTCTTTTAAATATGCCAAAATTTCTGCAACCTCTTCTTGTGAGAGTAGCAAAGGAAAGCTTGGCACAAAATATCGTTAGTTCTCTTGCCAATGCAGAAATATTTAGCTCTCAAATCGTCACAGCTGGCAATAGTATGGCGCCAGAAGATGCCTTGTTATCTCAGGTGCAAAATTATCGAGCAGCCGCGCCCTATCTCGAACAACTTTTATTTACCTTAAAAGCGAATAACGCCAATGCTGCTTTTATGACGCTCAAGAATCTGCTGACGACTCAAGCGTATGCTCCTTTGGAAAAACTTGATGCTATTTTAAGAGAAGAAGCCCCCTATGCCATTAAGATGGATTCTTTCAAATGGTGGAATGGCCAGAACATGGCCGGACTCGAAGCTTTGGGGGTTTCTAATCCTACTGAACTTAAAAACTATTTAGAATTACAAAGAGAGCGTATTAACTATCTTGCTCACGAATTTGCTGAACCTCTTGTATCTTTCCTCGAGCGAATTAATAAAGGAGAAATGCCCGGAAATTTGCCTCTTGTAGCAAAATGGCAGGGAATTATTGACGGACTTAATGGGTATGTCCGTAAGGCGAGTGGTAACGGCCTTATGGAGCTTGAAGATTTTATCATGAATCCCCTCAATGAAGTAACCATAGGAACATGCACTAAATATCTTACAACAGCTAATGCATTTCCAGCCACAAATGACTTTTTTGTTAAAATCCTCGTAAATATTCAAGAAAAACTGCGCAAGCAATGTAATGCTCTTGTAGGGAGTGTTGCTATTGATACGTATACACAACTTTCCCAGTTCTTTAATGCCAATTTAGCGGGTAAGTTCCCCTTCGTTCAACAAGCTGAATGTCCCTCTTCTGATGCTGACCCTGAGGATATTCGCACTTTCTTTCAAATGCTGGATGATCAAGCCAGTAACATTGTGGCTACCTTAAAACAAGCGGGAAACTTAGGCCCTGCAGGAGGAAAAAGTGCGCTTGTGTTTATTGAACAAATGGATAAGCTTCGTAGCTTTTTTGGCGGGTTTGTAGCACCTAATTCTCTTGAACCAGCTCCTGCCTTTACCTTCGATGTTGCCTTTCGAGTGAATAAAGCAAATGAGAGTCGTGGAAATGAGATTCTTGACTGGAGGCTCATAACTCAAGAAGCAACCCTATCTCGGCGCTCACCCTCCCATAAAGGCTCCTGGACAGCTGGGGAGCCTCTGAAAGTTGTTTTTAGATGGGCAATCAACAGCCCATTGCAGCCTGTGAGGGGGGACACTCCCAATTTTGATGTTCAAGGAGAAGATGCCGTCTATTCTTACGATGGAACCTGGGCACTTTTACGGCTTTTACTGCAACATCAGGTTACGAAGCTAGTGGATAAAGAACCAACGATCCTCCAATTTGAAATTCCTTTGACCTCTTTGACAAATGTAAATACTGCCTGCTCTCAAACCGCAAAATCGGCAACTCCTCAAAAGGCCGTTGTCTTTATAAGCCTTGCTATCTCACCCGTCCCTGCAAAAACAGACGCTGGAAGTAAAAGCAAGCTCCCAGCACAAAAAAAGATTTCCGGAGGCAAACCTGTTCCAATACCTTTCTTCCCCTTCCATGCTCCAGAACTTTCTTCTCTTTCCTCCCATACTCCAGCGATTGTTTGTCCAGGATATAAGCCATGAAACCAGAAAGCCTCTTAAAACTAGATATTCCTTCTCTTCTAGAGCCACTCCCCGGAAAAAATACCAGTGGCGAAGCACTTCGCTATACAGATGTATACGATAAAATTAAAGAAGCACGTCGAGAAGAAGACGAGACACTTCCTCAAGGCATCTGGAAAGCTAATTTAAAAAAAGCTGATTGGGATCGCGTTGATCATTTATGTCAAGAGGCATTAAAAACAAAATCCAAGGATCTTCAGATTGCCCTGTGGTTAACGGAAGCGCGCCTTCGGCTTGAAGGTATAGGCGGGTTGGCACAAGGGCTTGAGCTTATTCTAGGTCTTACCCAAACCTATTGGGATAGCTTCTATCCATCAAAGAATGGAAAGGACTATGAACTACGCAAGAGTCTCTATAACTGGATTAACGAGCGTTTGAGCGACGAAATCCAACTTATTCCCATTAACCTCCCAACCGATAAAGCACCTTCTTCTTATCACCTTCTAGATTTAAATGAAGCTAATCGACTGACGCACCTCTCTAAAAAATCCTCTGAAGAAGCTCCTTCACTTGACGAAAGCCGTCCATCTTTGAGTAAAATTTCTTTAAGCATGGATCTAACTCCCCTCTCTTATTATCATCAGATGGATATAAACTGTACCCTTGCTTTAAAAAATACGACGAGCCTTGAAGAAGAACTTCGTCTTCATTTAGAGGAGGATACTCCAACTTTTCACCGTTTAAAGGAAAAAATAGAATCTGTTCAACGATTTGTCCTGCATTTTTTAGAGACACGACGTGAACAGAAAAAGGAAGACAAAACAATGTCTTCCACTGCCCCCTTGCTGCCGAAAGAATCTGCGCCAAACTCTATTGAAAGTCGAGAAAAAGCGTATGCTCTTTTAGGAGAGATCGCAGCCTATCTTGAACGTATTGAGCCTCATAGCCCAACTCCTTACCTTATCCATCGCGCAATCTCTTGGGGAGATATGAATCTTTCTCAAGTGGTATCGACCATAATGAATGAAGACGGGGATGTGTCCTTACTGTTAGATATTTTGAATGTCAAAAAAGAGCAGTCGTAAAAGCTGCTTGAGTTGTCATCCCGAATTTATTTCGGGCTCCCCTGTCAAAGCCTGAAACAAGTTCAGAATGACAACGGAATCAATCCCAGCCTTTCTCGGGTTAAAGAAGCTACTTTCTCTGTGTCATTAAAGGGGGGATAAGTCCACGTTTCTATGGCGCCTTCAAAAAAGCGAATAATTCCTTCTTCACTAAGATCTTGGATAAAATTTTTAGCTTTTGTCTTGCCTTGTCCCATCACAGGAAGAATATACACGGGTTTTCCTGTTGAACAGGCCTCAGTTATCATATTGACTGAATCATCCGTTACAAAAATAAAATCAGCCATCCCAAGCATAGCTAGATAAGGGTTAACTTGTTCAATGTCCGCCAGGAAAACATGACGCTCCTGAGCAAGAGCTTCGCTTAAAAAAGACCGAAAAGGTGTTCTAAATGAGGGAGTCACAAGAACGCTTCCTTTTGTTTGATCTCGAATCAAAAGAATTTTTTGGATCAAATCCTTGAGAGCATCTAATGTCATTTGATAGCGATGAGTAGATCCTCCTAAAAGGACCGCACTAAAGGGGCGCGGAAGATCTTTAAAAAGATGGTTATGCTTTTGCATATCTTGGTGAATTTTTTCTTGAGTGACTTTATGAAGGGCCCCTTTTGTGGATACAACATTGGGCCCTTTAAGATGGTCATGTTCAGGCGCTACAATAAGATCAAACTGCCTGCGCTTAAAAAGTGGGTCCTGAACATGCACACAAAATGTCTTTCCCTTATTTTGTGCCTTAATAGCCAATGCTAAAGGAGCCGATCGTCTTCCACAACTAATCACAAGATCTGGCCAAGGAGGCGTCAAAGGGTCACTTTCAGGTGTAAGGTGTCCAAGGGGATTTCCCACAGAAAGTCCCAACCATCCCCAAGGCCAACGTTTTTTACACGTTTTATGAACAACGGGTATGCCAATAGCATCTCCCAAGCCCATCACTTGACTTTTCATTCCTGGGAAGACGTCTGTAATGGTCCAACAAATTTTTTGTTTCATGCCGCGTACTCAATATAAAAATAGTTCCACACACTTTTTAGTGCATCGATTAAATCGTCAATCATCTGATCCGTGTGAACAGGCGAAGGGGTCACCCGCAATCTTTCTGTCCCACGTGGAACAGTTGGATAGTTAATCGGTTGAACATAAATATTATGTTCTTTTAACAGCCTGTCAGATGCCATTTTACAGTGATGAGCATTCCCAACCCTGATAGGAATAATATGCGACGATGTTGGCATAAAGGGGATATTCGCCTGAGTAAGCTTTTTCTTAACTTTGGCAACGACCTCTTGATGACGCTGCCGTTCACTTTGGCTAACCTTTAGATGACGTATACTTGCCAAAGCTCCTGCCGCAACAGCAGGCGGCATAGAGGTAGTAAAAATAAATCCTGGCGCAAAACTTCTCACAAAATCAATAAGAGCTGCTGATGAGGCAATATACCCCCCCACAACACCGTAAGCCTTGCCAAGGGTTCCTTCAATAATATCCAAGCGATGGCTTTGTCCCATTTGTTGGGCAATCCCTCCTCCCTTATGTCCATACATTCCGACAGCATGCACCTCATCGATGAAGGTGAGTGCATTATACTCTTCGCTCAAATCACAAAAGGCTTCTATCGGGGAAATATCCCCATCCATCGAATAAACAGATTCAAAAATGATAAGCTTTGCTTGCTCTTTTGGATAGCGAGACAAAAGGTCCCTCAAATGTTGAGGATCATTATGACGGAAAATTTCCTTGTGCGCACGACTGTTTCGGATTCCCTGAATGATAGACGCATGATTATGAGCATCAGAAAAGACAATACATTCAGGAAGATGGCTTGCCAAAGCACTAATCGAGGCTTCATTCGAAACGTATCCAGAGGAGAAAATTAAACCCGCTTCCTTATCATGAAGATCCGCAATCTCTTTCTCCAATAAGACATGAAAGTGATTTGTCCCAGAAATGTTTCGGGTTCCTCCAGCCCCAGCCCCCACTCGATTTATAGCCTTTGTCATAGCGTCCAGGACTTTCTCATGCTGACCCATCGCTAAATAGTCATTGGCACACCACACAACAACACGACGAGGTGTTCCCTCATTATAATAGAAAGCATAAGGAAAATTCTTGGCACAGCGCTCCAGGTCCGCAAAAATACGATAGCGACCTTCTACCTTTACATCATTTAGCTTTTGCTTAAAAAAACTTTCGTAATCCATGAAATACTATTTGGCTTTTGTAGCATTTAAAAACAACCTAAATGTCTTCACTAAGCTCTGCAAGCCTTGATGTACCACTTTTGAGAAAAACCTCTCTGATTATACTGCTCCGTCATCGTCTCTATTTTTTATTTTTGAAGATAAGCGGGAAGAGGGTCTACGTCGACGATGATAAGGATTTAAACTATTTTGTGAATCCTCATACACCTTATCTTTTCTACCGGCTGGTGAGTGAACGGGAAGAACAACACGAAATTTACGATAAAAATCTAGATCAATAATATCTGCCATTTCTAACCTCTGATTATGTTTACATTGTAACTGTGCTCTCTTATCATTCTCAAGTTTATAAATACTTTTCTTTTAATTATAAAATATTAAAATTTGTAAGTATTGAGCGATAAGGATGATGAATTTTTATATCCCATCATTATTTTCTTTAATAACAGAATACACAAAGAGGGTTAAATTTTATCTAGAAAAACCTTGAAAAAGTCTTGAGTCTAAAATTTTATAAAAAAATAACAAGGGTATTAAAAGAAAAAATCACTTTTTTTGAGCCTAAAAATATTTTTTAATACTCTTCAATTTTTCGCTTTCGACTCAAATAGGTGTAGACAACCGGAATAACAAAAAGGGTGAAGAGAGTTCCTATACTCATTCCGCCCACAATGACAAGCCCGATTTGTGCACGGGTTTCAGAACCTGCTCCTGAAGAAAAAGCAAGCGGTAGGGCCCCAAAAACCATTGCAAATGTTGTCATGAGGATTGGCCTCAACCGTAATCGTGAGGCTTCAACCACAGCCTCATAGGTAGGCTTTCCTTGCCTCTGAAGCTTATTGGCAAAATCAACGATAAGAATTCCATGCTTTGTAATAAGACCTATTAAGGTCACTAGACCAATTTGGCTATAAATATTAAGGCTTCCCTCAGGGAAAATCCAAAGGGTAAAGATCGCTCCAGCAAGAGAGAGAGGAACGCTGAGAATAATAATTAAAGGATCAATGAAACTTTCGAACTGCGCCGCCATAACTAAGAAAATAAACGCAAGCGCAAGACCAAATATCAAATAAATTGTATGGGTTTCTTTGAGATAATCACGCGTTTCTCCAGATACAGTGGTTTGATATCCATCTGGCAAAAGACGTTTTATTCCTCCTTTAATATCATTCAGAACTTGACCTAATCCATATCCCTTTTTTAAAACAGCATCCATGGTTACAGATCTCATTCCATCAAAATGACGAATTTCTGGGGCTGTTGTAGTAGGCGTGACCTTTACAAGATCAAAAAGAGGAACAAAGGTGTCTTTCCCTTCATGTTTTCCTTGTACAGTCATAGCCAACACATCTTGTGGAGAACGCCTGAACTCTTCCCCTACCCACACGCGAATCGGGTATTGCTTACTTTCTCTTTCGAAAAAGGTAGAACGCTTTCCGCCAATTAAAACGTCTAGTGTGCGAGCAATAACCTCGGGATCAACTCCTAAAGTTGCTGCTTTCTCTACATTCACTTCAACCTTATAATCTTGACCAGGAGCCCCCATATCTGGAACTACCCTGCTAATTCCTGGGTGTTGGAGCATAAACGCCCAAACTTTTTGCATTTGTTTTTCAAGGTCTACGTAAGAACGCGCTGTTTGGACAACAAGAGACAGATCAAACCCGCCGCCGCCGCCAATAACCGAACGACTTCTGCAGCGAGCACTCACATCAAGACCGATTATTTTAGCCAGCTGAGGATTGATAGATTCCTTAATGTCGTTGCAACTCCGTGTTCTTTTGTCCCAAGGAAGGAGTGTATTTTGAGAGTAGGAGCGATCTGTAACTTGAAGAATTGTCATGCGTTTTTCAAGTTCTGGAACAGATGCAAGGATTTGATCCATCGTCCGGGCATATTTTTCAATATATTTCAATGTCGCTCCATAAGGAGCTGAAGCATCCGTAAGTAAAACCCCTTGATCTTCTGTAGGAGTCAGATCTTTTTTTAGAACATAAACGCCAAGATAAAATCCAAGACCAGCCACTGCAAGACTAACACCAATAATCCACAGACGTTTTTCCAAAACACGGGTCAAGAATTTTCCATACCCTTTGTCTAATAAATCAAGCCATTTCTCCATTTTATCTGAGAAAAGGTGATAGGCTTTCAGCCATCTATTTTCATCTGAGGGATTTGACGTATGATTATGCGCGGTCAAAAGACGCGAACACATCATAGGCGTTAAAGTTAAAGCAATAAATCCTGAAATAAGAACTGATCCCGCAAGGGTTAAGGCGAATTCTGTGAAAAGTCTTCCAGTCATTCCTCCCGAAAGCGAGATCGGCGTATACACAGCAGCAAGTGTTAGTGTCATTGCAATAACCGCAAAACTAATTTCTTGTGCCCCCTGGATTGCAGCTTTGATAGGTTTTATGCCTGCTTCAATGTGGCGATAGATGTTTTCTAAAACAACAATTGCATCATCAACGACAAGTCCAATGGCTAAAACTAAGGCCAGCAAAGTCAAGATATTGAGTGTAAAGCCAAAAAGAAACATGAGGAAAAATGACCCAATCAAAGAGACCGGAATCGTTACGAGCGGAATAAGGGAGGCTTTAAAAGATCTTAAAAAAAGAAACACAACGACAATCACAAGGAGGATCGCTTCCCAAATTGTTCTATAGACATGATCGATAGATTTTTCAATAAAAGTAGTGTTATCTGAAGAAATTTCAATTTGAGTCCCCTTTGGAAGGCGCTCCCGAATCTGAACTAATTTCTCTTCCACCCCTTGCTTCACTTCCAAAGGATTCGCAACAGATTTTTTTATAATCCCAATACTTACAGCATTCTGATCATTAAACCGAGACGCGAAACGAGGATCTTCAGAACTAAGCTTCGCATAGCCCACATCTTTTAGGCGAATGATTTTTCCCTCTCTGTCAGCAATAACCATATTGTTAAATTGAGAAGGTGTTGAAAGAGAAGAGATCGTCGTAACCGTAAACTCTCTATGCTCACCCGTAAGGCGCCCTGCTGGTTTTTTAATGTTTTGACGCTTCAAAGCAGCCGCAACATCCATTGCTGTAATTTTAAAGGCATCAAGGCGTACTGGATCGAAGACGAGGTGCATTTCTAAGTTACCCCCTCCCCAGGGCTCAACACTTGCAACGCCTTTAATTGTTTGGAGCTCATTTTCTAAGTTTCGATGCACATAATCATTCAGTTCATCGATAGTCTTGGTATCACTAAAAAGAGAAAGATAAATAAGGGGTTGTAAGTCGATGTCCGCTTTCTTAATTAACGGCGCATCAGCGTCTTCTGGGAGTTTATTAAGTACTTTTTGCAAGCGATCCCGCACATCCGCAGCTGCAAGGTCAATATCGCGATCAATCGTAAAAAATAGCTTAATAGTGCTCTCCCCCGCTGCACTTTGAGACGTAATGTAATCAAGACCCTCAACACCAGAGAGCGCGTCTTCCAAAGGACGGGTAACTTGCATTTCAACAATCTGAGGCCCCGCTCCTTCAAGAGCGGTCGTTACGCTAATAATAGGCTTTTCAACTGCAGGAAATTGGCGCAACGAAAGGCGCGTATAAGAAACGGCCCCTATGATTACAATCACGATCGTCATAACAATTGAGAGAACAGGCCGACGAATAAGAAATTCTGTAAAATTCATTTTTATCTACAAACTTAAGGTTGGTTAGCAATCGTTACTTCTTCGCCATCATGAACTTTAAACTGCCCTGCAGTAATAACAACATCATTCGCCTTAACGCCATGGGTAATTTCTACGTCACTCCCATCGCGTATACCTGTACTGACCGTTGTTTTGACGGCAACGTTATCTATAACAAGCCATACAAATTCTTCCTCCCCTTCTCGTTCAATAGCAATTTCAGGGATAAGAATGGCATTTTTTATTTCCCCTGCAATTACAACAACATGGGCAAATTCACCGGGACGGTAAGCCTGTTCCTTATTTGAGAATTGCGCACGCAAGGCAATTGTTCGAGTTGCTAAGTCAACTTCAGGACTGATAGCTATAATTTTTGCCTCAATCGGCAAAATATCAAAGTCCTCAATTGTCACATCGACCGTATCTCCCAAATGAACGAAAGGAAGATGAGATTCGGGAATATTAAAATCCACATTGATAGGATCTAAATCAACAATTGTTGCAAGCTTCGTTTGGGGAGAGACAAAAGCCCCTAAACTTATTTCACTTAGTCCTAGAACGCCTTCAAACGGGGCCTTGATCGTTGTATGACTCAAGCGAACTTTTGCTTCCTCTAAATTCGCCTCAGCAACTTGCAGATCCGCGAGCGTCTTATCAAATTGCGCCTGTGTGCCAAAGTTTTTTTCTACAAGCTTGGCAGCTCGGTTATGATTCGCGCGTGTTTCAGCAACTTTAGCCTCTGCTTCTTTAACTTTTGCTTTATACAGCCCATCATCTATCTTAAAGATAGGCTCGCCGGCTTTGACGCTTTGTCCCTCAGCAAAATAGACTTTTGCTATTTTACCCTCTAGCTCAGGGTGAAGTTCAACAGATTGAATAGCTTTAAGATCGCCTACTGTACGCACACGCTTTAAAATTGAACCGTTTTTTGCTTTTGTCACTTCAACAGGAATCGGCTCTTTTGCGGGCGGAAGAGTCGTGTCAGTCCCTTTTCTAATCCAGTGAACGGCCGCAAAAGCGATAGCACACACAACGACAGCAATTACAACCTTTTGATATGTCCTCATTTTATTCTTTTCTCACTCTATAAAAATTTTTAATAAAAACCTTTCCTCTTTTTATCTTATCTGACAGAGTGTTAACAGTATATGAATTTTTTGAGAAGCACTAACATGAACCCTCCCCCTTCTCTTCGCTTAGCAGAACTTTTAACCTCTCGTCTTTGTCATGATATCATCACCCCGATTGGGGCTATTCAAACAGGCCTTGAACTCTTATCAGAAATGCCGTCAAGCCACCATACAGAATCCAAAGAAATTTTGAATCTAATTTCCCGAAGCACTCAAACTGCCTCTGCTCTAGCAAGTTTTTTTAGAGCTGCTTTTGGACGAGGGGGGGATTCTCTTTCTCAGGCAGAAATCAAAGCAATTGTCGATAATTATTTTATACACAGCAAACTCAGCTTTCAATGGCAAGATTCTATTGAAACCGTAGCGCTCAAAGGATGGGGGCGCCTCTTCCTCAATTCAGTCCTCTGGATGAATGAATGCGCTCCTCGGGGAGGAGAACTTCAGGTTTCCAGTCTTCCTGACGCATCAGGCCTTATTTTCTTGCTGAAAGCAGATCCTCTTATCCTTCACGAGGGAACCATTGATATTCTTGAAGGAACCTCCACAGATCAAGGACTAACCCCTCGAGTAGCTCCTTGTTATTTAATACGACATCTTATTGACAAGAACAAAGGAACTCTTACCGTGCATCAAACTTCTTCTCCTACAACCCTCACGTTGACGCTCAAGATTCAACAATGAAAAAAACACACATAGATCTCCCAGAGATAAAGTTAGTTGGCATAAAAGTACGTACAAGTAATAAAAGGGAATGCGACCCGTTGAAAGCTAAGATTTCACCCTGTGTCCAACGGTATTTTCAGCAGCACTTAGCAGAAAAAATCCCTCACCGCAAAAATCCTGGCACCACCTTTTGTGCGTATAGCGAATATGAAAGCGACTACACAGGAGAATACACCTTCTATATTGGGGAAGAGGTAAGCACCTTTAAGGATAGTCCTAAAGAATTAGATACCCACATCATCCCCCTTCAAACCTATGTCAAATTGACCCCTCCAGCAGGTCCTATGCCAACTGTGGTGATCAATGCTTGGCAAGAAATTTGGAAAATGCCCCCTGAAACTCTAGGAGGACAGAGACGCTACGCCACAGACTTTGAAGTATACGATGAAAGAGCCAAAGACCCCCAAAACGTCACCGTAGATATCTATATCGGCCTTAAAACGTAATCCCCCAGCTATCCAGCACTTCATTCTGAGAAGGCTAACTCATCACATCATATTGTCATCAACGTGCGTCAACTCATTTTTTGCAGCACTGGAGAAAACTATAACAATTCTACCATGCTTTTGCTAGAAAAATTAGAAGAATTTGGGGGGATTTATGCAGCAGTCTTAGATGATGGATGGACACATCCAATGATTGCCAAAGCACTTTTTCTGGATGACCAAACCATTGGAAATATATATCTATGGTGTCTGTGTGAATGGTATGGTTGCATTGGTCGTTGCATTAGGATCAAGGTCATCGCTCACTCGCAAGATAATCGAGGAATTACCCACCCCCCCTGGCGCTGTCAGCATAGTCCACCCAAGCGTATTGGATACATTCTGTATTAATTTTGTTGTACCATTAAAATCAATGAAAGCCGTGTGTGTATCAGACCCTCTCGTTGTATTTACTCTCCAAGAAAGATTGAAAGGCTCATTGGCAAAAATAAGGTTTGGTGAAACAGTAATATTATATAAACCTATCAATATCTTCCGTAATCGCGATAAGTCATTCAGTGTTGTCGAACCATCATATCCATCGGCAAGATACAAATAATCATCAATATTCGCTAACATTGAACCGAAGTATCTTGCAGTAGGGATGATCCCATTTTGAATTACTTTTGTCCATATTGATTGTGCAATATCGAATATCCATAAGTCATTGTATCCAACACTATCATACCCACCAAAAATAACAATTTCTTCTTGTCCAATCGAACCCATTGCAGCTCCAGCCCGTCTTTCTGGTGATGACGGTGCCGCTGTATCAGGGGACATCACATTCAAATTTAATCCATTGAAATTTAATAAATCATTTGTAAAATTTACAAAAAGATCGGTCGTTCCCCCAAATATACCTATAGTATTGTTAAAATTTATCACTGAAGAATACCATCGTGTAGGAAAAACAGCAGGTGTTTTATTGATCCAACCAGATGGATTGTATTCCCATATATCACTAAAAATAGTGTTGCCAGATATGTCGCGACCACCAAAAATATATAATTTATTTTCAAATATACCGCTGCCTGCTCCATAGCGTTCAGAAGGAGAGCCAACTGCTCCTGTTGGTGTTAGTTGTGTCCACTCTCTTGATTCAATATCGAGTTCCCACAGATCATTACCGCCGGGGACCCCACCAAATATATATAATTTTGAGTTATTCGTGGTAGATCCAAAGCAACAACGAGCACTAGGTTTTGTTCCGGAAACTGTAAAAATTGACCATGCAGATCCATTGAATATCCAGACGTTGTTGTCAACACTAGTCGCATCAGGAAGAGTGCTAGTACCTCCAAAAGCGTAAAGACTGCCATTAATAGCTTGTACCGTACCGTCACATCTTGATGAAGGACTCCCTTCTGTACCATTGGCTCTTACTACTTCCCAGAAATAGGATGTTGACGTATTATATTTTGTTGGCACAGTAGGAACCCACTTTATTGGTGTCAGCACTACAGTCTTTGTCTCTGCTGAAAGAGAGACATCCCTCTCTCGTGTTAGCTCTACAGTCTTTGTCTCTGCTGAAAGAGAGACATCCCTCTCTCGTGTCAGCTCTATAGTCTTTGTCTCTGCTGAAAGAGAGACTTCCTTATCTGGTGTCACCTCTCCAGTCTCTGAAAGAGAGACATCCCTCTCTCGTGTTAGCTCTACAGTCTCTGAAAGAGATGGTGTCACCTCTGTTGAACTAAGAATGGGTGTCACTGTTACCGATCTACGGTCTGTCTGAATAACGACAGCGAAAGGGTGCCTTATGCTGCTTAATAGACCTATATCTATGGTACCTGTGGTATCACCTTTCGCTCCACTGCAGCTCCCACTTTGGGAAAAAGACACATCACCGGAACGAGAGCAAACTCCACTCCACGGCATCCCTTCCCCTTCTGCTTGAAACACACATAATGCTGAAGCAGAATCAGTATTCGCGACGGCGGCATCCACGGTACCAAGCAGGGTGCTTACTTGACTTGAACAAGACTCAGGGTGTTCTACTACGCCCCAAAGCTGTGTTTGAAAACTCTTAGTACCCAACATATTCCCTAAATCAGTGCCAGGAAGGCCTTGGGCCAATGGGTCCGCATACCTTCCATCAGACGACGATGGGTTTTCTAGTAAGGATTCTTTAGCTAGAGTCGAGCTACCTTTACTAAGGGAACCGCCCGTGCGTCTGGCAACTGCAATAGGGTCAGCAGCATGTGGGGCGCGGAAGTACAAGTCTGCAGAATAAAACAAGAAAAAAATAGCTAAAACTACTGCTGGAAATAGTATTTTAGATAATTTTTTAGATCTGAACCACTGTCCCCAGTTTTGTTTTTTGTTTTTTGGATCGGATTCGTCAAAATCGGATTCGTCAGAACTCCGGGATTGTGATAACGATTCCTTGCCTTTTTTAGCAAAGTCTTCTGTAGCATTTTGTTGTGACGTATTTCCAGAAGATGCGCCTAAAGCTGCAGCTGCAAACTTACCGGAATCTGGTTCGTCACTCGGGTGTGAAGGGGGGTGAGTGGCAGTATCAGAAATAGCGGGGGGTGGGGATGGGTTAGTTCTACTTTGGTCATTGAAATCAGCAACACACCCTGCTTCAGTGGAATCAGAAACTCCAGTAGGATCCTCTCTCCCAGACGATCTCGTTACACCTGCAAAATTCCCAGCGGGAGGGTACTCATCATGCATCGCATAGGCAAAATCACTCATAAGGATAGAGGCAATAAGCAACCAACCGATGAATTGTGTTCCAAATCTTATTCTCATGAGGAGGGTAACCTCTGCATCCAAAATACATCGTTCTCTACAATAAAAAATATACTTTTGTTTGATCAAAAAGACAAGTATTATTTCAGAAGCTTCTTCTAAAAAATTTAAGCCAGTGTTGTTTTCAAAGAGGACGCAAAGGGTTGTCGCTCTTTTGAGGGGGAGTCGTGAGAAATGAGCGGTAAATCAGGCTAATTCGACCAATTCCTCTTGATGACTCTCATTGAGAGGTGCTTTAGCTTATCTTGATGATGTTGGCTTAAGGTGTTTCTGACAAGCGTCTTCTGATATTGCTTTTGGCCTCACATAACAGCTTGAAAGATTTACGTTTAAAAGGTGTGCCTTTGCCCGCTTGCTCAATTGGGGGTGTATTTCTTGAACCTTCATTCGTCTTTCTTTCATTGGCTTCTCCCTGCAAATTTAGCTAAAAAATTGTTTTCTACTGTCATACTATTTCGCATTCAATAGGTGGATATTCTGGATTGCTTCGCTTCGCTCGCAATGACGGAAATTGGCGTCATTGCGAGGAGCCGAAGGCGACGAAGCAACTCAGTTTTGTCTGCCACTTGATTGATAAGTGGTATAAATAGCTGATTTCCTCGGGAAGAATTGTATCAATGGTTTTCCATACGCACTCATAGAGAAATTCTGCTTGAAGAGTTGCATCGAAATAGCGATACAGATCCTTTGTATCATTCAAAACGTCAACATTTCCGTCTGATGTAGCGCGCCATTCTATAAAGTCAAGCCAAGGACGAGAGTAGGCTTCAAGCACTTTTCTATAGGCATCGATACGCTCTAAAATAACCGTTGAGACGGGAAAGACGATCCCAGAAGGTGCGAACCCACTTTCTGCAAGAATATGATGAATGAGATAGCGGTGCAAACGGCCATCTCCATCTGCAAATGGGTGAATAAAGACAAATCCAAAGGCGATAAGGGTGGCGTAAAGAACTGGATCAAGCGGCCCTTCTTTTAGCCGATAGTATGCCTTTAGTAATCCCTCCATTTGATTCCGGAAGGAGTCTTCCCTGAAAATTAGTTACATCGCGTGAAATTATGTTATATTTTTTAGCGTTCATGAAAAACATTTTTCAATTGTGAATTCTGCTTATATTATCAGTATATCATGTAAAATAGTTACGGACAACGGCTTTAAACTTAGCCTGGTTTCGTAAGATATACTCATCGTACTTGAAGAACCCGATTTGGGGTTCCCACCGGTGTCATCCTCAGCGTATGCAGGAATCCAGGGGTTAAGATAAGAACGTTTGCTTATGGATCCCAGATCAACACATCCTAATATTTTCTTCGAAAATAAAGGATGTGTAAGTCTGGGATGACACGGATCAAATCGGTACTTTCAAGTACGATGAATATAGTTTTATCCTTTTAAAAGCTCAGACTGCCCTTAAGGTAAGCATACGTAGAAAACAGCAAAGCAAGCCAGACTACTTCTTTAAACTCTTCTCTACGTTCAGATGTCTTTAGTGTTTGCCGTAAGGGGGCTCTCCTTAGAAATCACTCGGGGGGTGTTTCACCATCGATGATTTGGATGGCCATATCATATCCGATGTTACCTCCGAGTCCTTGGAGGGGGCCTTGGAAGGTTGGTTTAATAGCTGTTTTAGTAGGGGGCGAAGTTCTCTCGAACTTGTCATCAAGAGCTGCGCGTTTAGCGTTAGCAAAAGCTTCTTGCGCCGCTGGAGATCTGTCACCCTCAATTTTTTCAGCAAGAGCTGCGCGCTGCCTCGCCATCTCTTCTGTCTCTTATTGTGGTGAAGCACGAGAGGAGGAAGCGTATGTAGCGGCATCATCCTCCTCCGCCTTAATGGCGAAAGAAAAAGATGTTATGGACAGAAGGCAGGCTAGCATCAAACTGATGATTTTTTTCATAATAAACGCTCTACTGTTAAATGTATTATTTTGTAAGAATAGATATGTTTAATTTTTTTTTGCAATAGTAAAAACAACAACAAAAACAACTGCTATCCCAGTTCACAGAGAACGCGCAGTGGGGGCCGATTTTCGGGAAAGCTGAACAATATCTTCAGCTTGATCTGATATATGCCATTACGTAATGCAAAATGGCATTTGAGGCGCCATGAAAGCCCTCCTCTAAACCTCTGCCCAGTTCATGCCCACATGGGGCTCCACGACTAGGGGGACTGAGAGCGACACAATGGACTGCATTGTCTTCACAATCAACGCTTGAGCCCTTTCAATATCTTCCGTTGCAATCTCAAAAATCAATTCGTCATGAACTTGAAGCAACATGTGGGCGTTGAGGTGGGTTTCTTTAAAGAGACGATCGAGCTTAATCATAGCTTTTTTAATAATATCAGCATTCCCTCCCTGAAGAGGGGCATTGATCGCTTGGCGCTCTGCAAACGCCCGCATATGGGGATCACGGGATTGAATACCTGTGATAAAACAGCGACGCCCCAGAAGGGTTGTAACGTACCCACGCTCGCGCGCATCCGTTTTCATCCGCTCCATATACGCTTGAATTCCTGGATAAAGCTTAAAATAGGTTTGGATGTGGGTGGCCGCACTTTCTTTGCTAATCCCCAACTGACGAGCAAGGCCAAAAGGGCTAATGCCATAGATAATCCCAAAGTTAATGGCTTTTGCCCGGTGCCTAAGCTCAGGTGTTACCTCTTCAAGAGGAACACTGAAAACATGAGACGCTGTTTGGGCATGGATATCTTTCCCGTCCCAAAAAGCTTGCCGGAGTTCAGGAAGGTCGGCCATATGGGCCAGAAGGCGCAACTCGATTTGAGAATAATCGGCGGACAAGAGTTTCATCCCTGGACTTGCCAAGAAGGCAGAACGAATCTTTCTCCCCTCCTCCGTTCGAGTTGGAATGTTTTGTAGGTTAGGATTCGAAGAGGCCAGCCGTCCCGTTGATGTCACCGCCATCGCATATGAAGTATGAACGCGGTCTGTTTTGGGATTGATTTGGTGGGGCAACGCATCCGTATAAGTACTTTTCAGCTTTGAAAGCTGACGCCATTCCATCAAAGTATCGGCAATGGCAAACCCTTGCTCGGAAAGGCTTTCCAGCACATCGACAGATGTCCCATATGCCCCAGTCTTGCCTTTTTTGCCACCGGGCAGCTTGAGTTTGTCAAAGAGAATCTCTCCCAACTGTTTGGGGGAACCCACATTAAACGACTGGCCCGCTTCTTGATGAACATGGGCTTCAATCTCGCTCAAGCGTTTTTCAAACTCTCCACTCAATTTTTTTAACACAAGAGGATCTACCTTGATTCCCCGTTGCTCCATCTCAACGAGAACAGGAATAAGAGGGCGCTCTAAGGTTTCATACACCGTACACTGCTGTTCTTTTAAAAGACGGGGTTTTAAAAGAGCATGAAGTCGAAAGGTAATATCGGCATCTTCCGCCGCATAATCGCGCGCCTTTTCGAGAGGAACCTTATCAAAAAGGACTTGGGCCCGCCCCGACCCCACCACCTCTTGGTAGGTGATTGTCGTGTGGTCAAAATGCAGCTTCGCAAGTTCATCAAGCCCATGTCCATGTTGTGTTCCTTCAAGAACGTAAGACATAACCATGGTGTCATCTAAGGGCGTTATATCGAGGCCATATTTTTTGAGGACTAATGCATCATACTTAATATTCTGCCCAATCTTTAAAATGGCTGGATTTTCCAAAATTGGTTTCAACAGTGCCAAGACCTCCTTTAAAGGAATTTGCTGGGGTGTTGTCCCTGCATTGAGAAGATCCCGCTCCTCTCCCTTATGGCCCAAGGGAATATAGCAAGCCTTTAAAGGAGCCGTACTGAGGGAGATCCCAACAAGCTCTGCCTCCATAGCATCGAGGGAGGTCGTCTCCGTATCAACCGCAACATAACCAAGATTCTGAATCTGCTGGATCCACGCCCTTAAGCTGGGAAGATCTTGTATCAGTTCATAGGACGTTGTCTCGTGAGAGGCGGCAGGATTTTCCTTTTCAAGACGATGAATCAGGGCATTAAAGGACTGTTCTTTTAAAAAGGCGAGGGCTTTCTCAAGACGAAAGGGCTTAACAGCAAAAGACTCCAGCGTTTCATCCATCTGCACCTTATCATCAAGGGAGACCAACCGCTTTGAGAGCAAGGCATTCTCCGAATGGGTCAGAAGAGTCTCACGCCGCTTATTTTGTTTGATCTCGCTCGCGTGCGCTAAAAGATTTTCAAGTGTGCCATAGGTTTGAATCAGCTCCGCTGCGGTTTTAATGCCAATGCCCGGAACGCCCGGAACATTATCAGACGCATCCCCCGCAAGGGCTTGCACATCCACAACTTGCGCTGGGGATACACCGAATTTTTCAATAACTTCATCAACCCCAATCAGACGATTTTTCATAGGATCCAGCATCCGTACTGATCCCCCAACAAGCTGCATCAAGTCTTTATCAGAGGAGACAATGGTCACCTCCCCCGCCTGAGAATGAGCGTAGGTTGCAATCAAATCATCAGCTTCATAACCTTCTTTTTCGATATACGGGACATCAAAAGCCTCACAGGCCTGACGAATCAAAGAAAACTGAGGAATGAGCTCAGGGGGCGTTGCTTCGCGATTTGCTTTATAGGCCGGATAAATTTTATTACGAAAATTCTCCCTCGCTGCATCAAACACAACGACCAAGTAATCAGGACTTTGCTCTCTTAATAGTTTGATTAACATGTTGGTAAAGCCCAAGACGGCCCCCACCGGCACCCCATCCGGCCGCGTCAAGGGCGGCAGCGCATGGAAGGCCCGGAAAATATAGCCAGAGCCATCGACAAGATAGATATGAGGGGGTTTAGAGGACATAGACTCGGCCTGTGTGCGTCGTCATAACATACGGCACCCTTACAATCGGAATGGTTTTTTCAAAATCTTTTGTATTACGTGTAATAAGCAAGCATTGATGGTGTTCAGCGGTTGCTAACATCAACGCATCAGGGATTTTAAGTTTATATTTTTTCCTGATTGCAGCGGCACGCTCTGCGATGGGCAAGTCAATGTTTATAATTTCAAATCTGTGAAGGAAGGCTTTGATCGATTCAATTTCTTCAAAATCGTTGAGGCCAACACTAATTTCAATATAAGTGATGATGCTAATGGCACGGAAGGTATACTGCCCTATTTCTTCCTTGGCCTTTTGATGGCCATTCAAATAATCGATAAGAATATTTGTATCAAAGATAGCTCTCATACTTCCCACTCAGCACGTATCCGCTTTTGGTAGGCTACGCCTTCGATCTTACGCCGCTCTTTTAAAATGCCAAACACATCTTCAGTCTTCTTCTGTTTTAAAGAGTCTTGTAAAAGAGTGTCGATAGCGTGTCGGATAAGAGCCGCCCGTGAGATATGAGCTTTATGGGCGAGTACCGTTAAAGCTTCAAGCTTTTCTTTCTCGACATCAACAATTGTACGCATTGACTCCTCCTATATCTGATATACATATCATATATCATTTTTTTCTTCTTGTCATCCGCCAACTGTCATCTGTCTTATAGTTGAGCTAAGGTCCACAAAGGGTATTGTCGAAAAAAACATAAACTTTTTTTCATGGGACGCTTCTGCACGCCTCGGCCTCTCAGTGGTGATCTGGCGTGGTACTACGCACACTGCAGAGAGCTACGCGCAGCCGACACTAACTACCAGCAGAGGCATTGGCCGGTCGGCCCTACTGATACCATTTCGCATTCAATAGGTGGATATTCTGGATTGCTTCGCTTCGCTCGCAATGGCGGAAATTGGCGTCATTGCAAGGAGCCGAAGGCGACGAAGCAACCCAGTTTTGTCTGCCACTTGATTGATAAGTGGTATGAGCGCATGGGCTGGGTAACGCAAGTCATTAGTGGGGTGTCGTTCCAAAGGTCACGGATCAACACGTCCTCCCGCACTTCCAGTAGGGGGTAGAAGGACCGCCGCTCACCGGGGTCCGAGTTGCGCACCAGGTCCGACAGGCACCCGACACCTGCCCATTGCCATGGCAGAATGGTAAACACTCGGATCTGCCAATCGGCTTGCCAGATTGATCGAAGCAGGTACACAACAGCCCGCCGTGTCCTACTGTTGGCATTATTAGTCCAAAAATCACGACTAATGTCCGCAGAAATTTTGTTTTAGACATTTTTATATTCCTTTATTTAAGTTGATAAATGCCCAGTCAGATTCAAAAGATGACGAGGCGGGTTAAATTCCGTGTCAGAATCCTTGGAAGGAGAAGTCAACCGTAGACTTCGCCAACCATCTGTATTGACAACACGGCTTTTGCAAAACAAAACCATAGCATCGTGTGTTTAATATTTTCTTAATGAAAGAGGTAATTGCAAAATTCAACCAACCCTTGTTATCCTCGGGCTAGAAAAGGTTTGTTTGATCTACGAAAACAATGCCCCCCACCTTCGCAGAGGCAAGCTTTTCTTGACCCGAGGATCTTTTAAGACTCAAAGGATCCTCAGGTCAAGAAGTGTGTTAAGATTTTTCTTTTAAAATCAAACACTTCTAGCTCAAGGATGACACCGGAGAGAATAATTTTGCAATTCCCTCCTTAACGGTCATTGGGTCTCTACTTTTATTTGTGTTAAATAGGAGCCTCTTGTAAAACAAAAGCTCCTCAATTTTATTGATTTGTAACGCGAGAGGATGTGAAAGAAAAAGACATTTCAGATTTCGGGGCCAGGCGCAGGAAGTTTTCTTCTGATCCTTGTTCCTGGTACCGGATAAACCTGACTTCTGACAGAACGGCCCAAAAAGCTGGCGGGGACCTACTTTTCCGAGGCTTAAGCCTAAGTATCATGGGCGCTGAGGGGTTTAAGGGTCGAGTTCGGGATGGGATCGTCTGTGAAACCCTCGCTAAACCCACCAGCTTTTTGGGCCGTTTCAGGAGTCAGGAATCTGGGCTCTGGACTCAGGAAAGGTTCATCACAGAGTTGTGCTCTACGATTTAAAATTCCTGACCCCTGACACCCCGACTCCTGACCCCTGATACTGATAATCAACTGAATACGAATCAAGCCTATTGAGCGATTAGTACCGGTTAGCTTCAAGACTTACGCCTCTTCCACACCCGGCCTATCAACGTGGTGGTCTACCACGGCTCTTAGCAAGAACTAGTTTTGAGGTGGGTTTCCCGCTTAGATGCTTTCAGCGGTTATCCCGTCCGTACATAGCTACCCAGCGCTGCAGCAGGCGCCACAACTGGTACACCAGAGGTACGTCCATCCCGGTCCTCTCGTACTAGGGACAGATCCTCTCAATTCTTATACACCCACGGCAGATAGGGACCGAACTGTCTCACGACGTTCTGAACCCAGCTCACGTACCACTTTAATTGGCGAACAGCCAAACCCTTGGGACCTGCTTCAGCCCCAGGATGTGATGAGCCGACATCGAGGTGCCAAACCTCCCCGTCGATGTGGACTCTTGGGGGAGATCAGCCTGTTATCCCCGGCGTACCTTTTATTCGTTGAGCGATGGCCCTCCCACGAGGGACCACCGGATCACTATGACCGACTTTCGTCTCTGCTTGATCTGTCGATCTTACAGTCAGGCGAGCTTATGCCATTGCACTCCACAGCTGATTTCCGACCAGCTTGAGCTCACCTTCGCGCGCCTCCGTTACTCTTTGGGAGGCGACCGCCCCAGTCAAACTACCCACCATGCAGGGTCCCGGATCTGGATAACAGATCTCGGTTAGATATCAAGACCATCAAGGGTGGTATTTCAAGGTTGCCTCCACCTCAGCTAGCGCCAAAGCTTCAAAGGCTCCCACCTATCCTACACATGATGTTCCTAATACCACTGCAAAGCTGTAGTAAAGGTGCACGGGGTCTTTCCGTCTGACCGCGGGTACTCCGCATCTTCACGGAGAATTCAATTTCACTGAGTTGATGTTGGAGACAGCGGGGAAGTCGTTACGCCATTCGTGCAGGTCGGAACTTACCCGACAAGGAATTTCGCTACCTTAGGACCGTTATAGTTACGGCCGCCGTTTACTGGGGCTTCAATTCAAAGCTTGCACTTCTCCTTTTAACCTTCCAGCACCGGGCAGGCGTCAGACCATATACGTCGACTTTCGTCTTTGCATAGTCCTGTGTTTTAGGTAAACAGTCGCTACCCCCTAGTTTGTGTCACCTTATCAAGGTTGCCCTCGATAAGGTACCTCTTATCCCGAAGTTACGAGGTCAATTTGCCGAGTTCCTTCAACATCATTCTCTCAAGCGCCTGAGTATACTCTACTCGTCCACCAGTGTCGGTTTCGGGTACGGTCTTATTGCTGGAGCTATTTCCTGGAAGTCCCAGGGTGCCTCTCTCAATCCAATAAGAGGAAACACCTTTCGGCCTTCGTCACTTCCAGCTGGCTCAGGAATATTATCCTGATTCCCATCGACTACGACTTTCGTCCTCGCCTTAGGGGCCGGCTAACCCTGCGCGGATTACCCTTGCGCAGGAACCCTTGGACTTACGGCGGGAGTGTCTCTCACACTCCTTTACGTTACTTATGTCAGCATTCTCACTTCCAATACCTCCAGCCCTCCTTACGGGTGACCTTCGCAGGCTTATGGAACGCTCCGCTACCGCTCCAGGGATCAGAAACCAGGAGTCAGGAGTCAGGAAATCTCGCCACAAGGATATCCAGCTTATACAAAGAAGTTCATCTCTGTGAGGGAGGACCCCACTTTCCATAAATTCCTTGAAGCATCCTAGAAATATCTTTGTATTGATGATGAAGATAATTCCATTGGTCTTCTGTAATGTATGAAAAATCTCGGCAATATTGCACCCAAACTCTCATCTCATCACTTGAACCAATGGCCATGAGCAAGAAACGCTTATACTCAGCCGCTGAACGTTGTTGTTTTGCAAAACCTTCAGCAATATTAGCACAGATAGACCGACTTGCTCTACGCATTTGGTCTCCCAAACTATATTTTTCTTGCTCTGGTAATAATTCATAAACTTTATGTATCAACAGAGAAACTTTGTAAGCTTTCTGATATACATCTAAATCCTCAAAGCCTCGTATAGGTTTTGGCTGACCATTCATGATTATTTTCTCCCTTTATTTCCTGACTTCTGACTCCTGATTACTGATCCCTGAAACCCGCATCTTCGGTGTATGATTTGAGCCCCGTTACATTTTCGGCGCAGGCTAGCTTAACTAGACCAGTGAGCTATTACGCTTTCTTTAAAGGATGGCTGCTTCTAAGCCAACCTCCTGGCTGTCTTGGCCTTCCCACATCCTTTCCCACTTAATCATAACTTAGGGACCTTAGATGGCGGTTAGGGCTGTTTCCCTTTCGACGATGGACCTTAGCACCCACC
>OY969900.1:0-452500 GCA_963704475.1 uncultured Alphaproteobacteria bacterium | reverse complement strand
TTATGCAACGTACGTTATCTATTCTTAAACCCGATGTGACCCGTAGAAACCTAACAGGTGCCGTGAATGCACGAATCGAAAGTGCAGACTTGAGAATTATTGCCCAAAAGCGCCTTTGGTTAACCCTTGAGCAAGCCCAAAAATTTTACGCTGTTCACAAAGAGCGCTCATTTTTTAATGATCTTTGTGCGTCTATGATTTCAGGACCAGTTGTTGTGCAGGTTTTAGAAGGGGAGAATGCCGTTGAGAATCATCGGAAGATTATGGGGGCAACAAATCCTCTTAATGCAGAGGAAGGGACAATTCGTCGAGATTTTGCTGAATCTATTGAAGCAAACTCTGTCCATGGATCTGATAGTGTTGACAATGCTTCCATTGAAATTTCTTTCTTTTTTAGTGAGATCGAGATTGTTGGATAAGAAAGTGTTGGTTAAAGTCTGGGAGGCCTACTAAAGCCGAGAAAACGCAAAAATAGCTTGTGTAGACTCCCATGCTTTCTCAAAGACACGACAAAGCGCCCCATTTGCTATCACATTGCAAACTGTAATCAACGGGTCAAGAATGATGTTTAAGGCTAAAATAATAGCAATCATTTCAGCATTAAAATTTAAATAGCTTTCGTAGATGGGAAGCATAATAAAGATGGCCCCCCCGAGAACTGCCGCCGTCGCAAAGCGTGCCAAGACAAAGACGATGCTAAAATTAGCCCACATGGCTATGTCCGGATTTTGGCCATAAAAATATCTATAAATTACAAAACATAAAAAGGCGTGTGTCATACAATCCCCCACCATCTGAATGTTTGTTGTCGCTGGAATAACCGCCGTTGCAAGGGAGGGAGTTTGAAGATTCTTCTCCGTCCCCTTAATTGTCCACGGCATGGTTGATAAACTACAGCCGGACAGGACAGCAATGCCGCAGGCAGGCAAAAGATTTTTTATATTTAAAACAATGCGTTGGAAGGAAAGACCCGCCCCTAAGGCAAAAAGGAAAATAATGTATATAAATAAACAGGGCGTAAGCCAAAGGATGACAAGAGAATAATGTTCTATGGCATGGCTCAGCATCTTCGTTTGATACATGTGTGCTGTAAACCCTAAAATAAAAAATGGAATAAGGCGTGAAAAAATATTTGTCAGGAGCCATTCCACCACTTTTTTTCCTTGGACAATGACGCGTTGCAAAAGAGTCTTTTGGTTAAAGGCAGCAACACATCCTAAAAGGAGCCCCACAATAGATCCTTTCTCTGCTGACCACCAAGAGGGGCGTTCAAAGGACAATTTCCATAAGGCACTAAAATCACTTTTGAACACGACTGGATCAGCTGCGGGAAGATAATCAGCAGCAATACTTGCTGTCCCATAAGCATACCAGACGCAGCTCAAATTTGAGAAGGCTTCGAAGAGAACAAGCGTCAGGATAAAAAGAGGCGCGCGTCGCTCAAAGGAGGTGACTGCACTTGCAATAAAAAACCCCACGGTGAGGGGCATGATCCAGATGAGGATATCTTTTATCAATAAACTGATTGTATAAAAGAATTGGTTGACCACAAGAGGTAAGAAACTGGCAATCGATAAGTAGACGATCAAGATAAGAAGTGTTTGGATGCTTCTTTGTTTAAGGCTGTTCAGACTTTTTAAAAGAATATTATCGACCATGAAAAGAAATTCCTTAACCTTCAAAAGCGCTTTGCATCATACACATTTTTTGGTAACTTAACATGATGAATTTTGATGATAAGGGGAGGGCGGTTGAATGCAAGTACAGAGAATATTTCTGTTTGCATTCAATCACCCCGGATATAATCAATGAACACCACCCTTATCCCTTCTTTTGGGCGGCGCAAAGCGCGAAAGCTCAAGGTTCATTCTCAAAAGGCCTATGATGAGTTGCTGGGGGCTGTCAACATTACGGGTTGTCCTTCTGACAAACAAGTTCAGGATGACAAAGAGGGAGCCCGCGACGTGTGGCTTGAGATTGGATTTGGGGGAGGGGAGCATTTCCTTGCCCAACTGGCTTCAAACCCTGACATTCATATGATCGGGTGTGAGCCTTTTGTAAATGGTATTGCTAAGCTTCTCGCTCATCTTGATCCCAAAGATACACCTCGAGTCCGTCTATGGCCGGATGATGTCCGTGCTCTTTTGGAGATGATTCCGCAGTCCTATTTTTCACGTGTTTTTATTTTGTTTCCCGATCCATGGCCTAAAAAAAGACACCATAAGCGTCGTTTGATCTCTAATGAATTTATGGATAAGTTGCTACCCACTCTTAAAGAAGGAGGCCTTTTGTACGTTGCAAGTGATGACGTGTCTTATGTAGAGCAAATTCAAGCCGTCTTGTATCATGATCCGGATTTATGTTTAGTCTTGGGTCCTCCCTCTGCTGATGCCCAGACATGGGCTCCTCGCCCCTCTGGATGGCCGTCCACTCGGTACGAGCAAAAAGCACTCGCCAAGGGAGCTGCATGTGCTTATATGATATTCATGAAATGTCATTCACAGGATTCATACTCAAAGGATTTCAAGGCTTGTCCTCGAGAAATCGAGGAACTGGGTAGGCACCCGAATGGCGAGACCCGAAGGGTAATGACCCCGAAACTTGAAAGGCGAAGAGTAGAGTGACACATGTTTTAATCATAGGAACAGGCGCTTGGGGAACAGCCCTGGGTCTGAGTGCCGGCCGAGCAGGATGTCAGGTGACGCTCTGGTCGACTCGGCCTCAGAAGTGTCAGGATGACAGTGCTGTTCAGGACAGTATTGACCTCATTATTTTGGTGCCTCCTGCGCAGGCGATGCGAAGTGTCTGCCAGAAATTCCAAGAGGTCATAAACCCTCATACCCCTCTTGTTATTGCCTCTAAGGGGATTGAAAAAGGATCAGCTCTCCTGATGTCAGAGGTTGTGCAAGATTTTTTTCCTGCAAATCCTCTTCTTGTTCTGTCGGGCCCTAGTTTTGCACACGATGTGGAAAAAGGGCATCCAACCGCGGTTGTGCTAGCAGCGAAGGGTCTTTCTTTAAGTCAAAAAATAGCTATTTTGTTAAATAGTCAGTGTTTTCATGTCTATGCCGCTAATGACATCATTGGAACCCAAGTGGGGGGAGCGTTGAAGAATATTATTGCCATTGCCTGTGGCATTGTTGAGGGACGGGATCTTGGGGATAACGCTCGAGCACTTGTGCTCTCTCAAGGGCTTGAAGAGATTGCACGCCTTGGATGCGCGATGGGGGCTCGTTTTGAGACTTTTCTCGGACTTTCCGGGGTTGGGGACATTACGTTGACCTCTTTCAGTGCTCAATCACGAAATAAATCATTTGGTTTTGCGTTGGGTCGGGGCACGCCTTTAAAAGATCTTTTGGCACAAAAAAAGACCTTAACAGAGGGGGTGCATACGGTTTCGGGAGCGATTACATTAGCCCAAAAATATCACATTGATATGCCCCTGACTTTTGCCATGGATCATCTTCTCAATAAAGAAGGCACTGTGGAGACATTCATTGAAACAATCCTGAACGGAAAGGGCTGACCGCGTGGCTTATTGGCTTATAAAAACAGAACCTCACGTCTGGTCGTGGGACGATCAAGTCAAACATGGTGTGACGTCTTGGGAAGGCGTGCGTAATTATCAAGCACGGAATAATTTAAAAGCCATGAAAAAAGGAGAACTTGCTCTCTTTTATCACTCAGGAAATGATCGCCAAATTAAGGGGATTGTAGAGGTGATAAAGCCTTATTACCCAGACCCTACAGATCTTTCCGGGCGGTTTGGGATGGTAGATGTTAAAACAGTAAAGCCTTTGAATCGCCCCATTACCTTGGCTGAAATTAAGGGCGACCCTCGTCTTCACGCCCTTGCCCTTGTGCGCCAACCCCGCCTTTCAGTGATGCCGATCGATGATATCGCTTGGAAGATTTTGGTTGATCTGAACTCTTAGATCCTAAGTTATACGCACAAAAAAAGGCAGCGTCTGGCTGCCTTTTTTGTCAATTTTTAAGCTGTGTTAGTCTTATCTACCCGTCAATCGGGCGAAATGGTTTAAAGCAGAGTTGCTGGCTTCTTTTATTTTTAGATAAGCATCGCTTGTAACGTGTGCCACTGCCTCATATACAGGGGGTACCACTGCCTCATATGCAGGGGGTACCACTGCATCGTATGCAGAGCGTGCCATTGTTTTGATATGATTCTTAGCAGCATTTGAAACGTGCCAGGTAAGTGTCTTTAGATTGCCTACTCCCCAGTGGAAAGCACTGCCTGTGCCGGCCTTTATAGCACTCACCGTAGGGCGTGCAACTGTTCCTAGGAGGGTAACAGAACCATCAAAACAAGCGGTTGTGGTCTGCTGTGCAGAGTCAAAAACCTGGTCGATGACGGCAAGAACGGGTGCGGCACTACCATCTTCAAATGGATATGCCACCGCTTCTTGTATGATTTTCTTAGCAGCAGTTGAAACATGAAAGGTAGCTTTCTTTAGATTGTCTGCTCCCCAGCTAGCAAGAGAGCTTGCACCGTCCTCTATATTACGCGTGGCAGAACATACAGCTGCCTCACCGGCATCAGCGGTAACGTCAACTAAAAAGCTTACGCAAACCCCTGCGGCATCAACAAAAGAATCGAAAGCTCTAGCGACAATAGTGGGTACGGTTAGAGGCTCGTCACCAGATTCGTCAGATGCGAGTGGAACTTGATTAGAAGCTGACTGACCTGGAGTTGGTAAACTAGCCTGTTCATCAGGAGCCCCAGGAGCACTAGGTGCTACAGGAAGACCTGCTGCAACAAGTGACCCATCATCATCACCTGCAACAGGAAGACCTGCTGTAAGTGAATTAGGTGGACGTGCAGGTGTGGATTTTCTATCAAGTACTATAGGGTCCTCCTCCCCCGGCAACCCAAGACCAGCCTGCAAACTACCGTTTGCAAGAACTCCTAACAGTGACGCAGAAACCAACAACGCCTTACTTAATTTTGAAAATTTAATCATATTCATAACATTAACCTTTTATTAACCAGTACTATTACTATACACTTGATGTAGTGTGCATGCCCAGAATTGCAAATATAATTTCTGCATATCAGGTATGCGTTTTTTAGATATCAGTGTCGTCTTATCTAGTAAACCATCCGCCTAGACGGCTGAACGCAGAGCTTGCTGAGGTGAGAACTGAGCTTGCAAGTGACCGTGCGGTATTAGTAACGTAACTTCCAACGTCAACTGCAGAAGCTACAATATTATATGTATTGAAGGCAACAGAGCGTACAACTGACCTAGTAAATGGATAATCGTCATCTGTGTAGGGCGCTGGCTCTGGCGGCATGAAGAAATAAAATACAAGACCAGCAACAAGAGTAGCAAGGTCATGATCTCTCTGGGAGCGATAGGGCGTTGCATTTCCAGTTCCACTATCTTCTTCTTCAACAAGATCTTCAACAAGATTAGAGAACCTACCTCTTGAATCACCTGGAGCAACGAGCTCTCTGCCTAAATCTGGAACGGTGGGAGATAAAGAACTCACACCTGAAGGTGGTAGTGGAGCTTGAACTTCTGGGGTAGCTGGACTTACGGTAAAGGCTCCTGCTTTCTCTGCAGAAATGGTTGCAGTGGAGCTGTTCCCCTCAAGTGGTAGTGGAGCTTGAACTTCTGGGGTAGCTCGCCCTGCGGTAAAGGCTCCTGCTTTCTCTACAGAAATGGTTGCAGTGGAGCTGTTCTCCCCAGGTGGTAGTGGAGGTTGAACTTCTGAGGTAGCTGGCCTTGCGGTAAAAGCTGTTCCGCTTTCGTCATCATAACCCCAATGGGCTTGAGAACCACCAGCGTGAAGACTGCCATTCGCAATAACCGCGAAGACTGATACAGAAACCAACAACGGTTTAAGAAAAATTGAACTTTTCATATCATTAACCATTTATTAACCTATTACTATAGACTCAATATAGCGCTTATACCTCGGATTGCAAATATAATTTTTGCATAGCAGGTATGCTTTTTTTAGATAGCAAATTCTTCCTCACGCCACCGCCTTCTCTAGGGGGAGAGGGGCTCCCAACCAAATCTCTCGATCATGGAGCACTTTTAAGCTTTCGCGGTGACCGACGGAAATAAAGGTGGCACCCGGCAAATTCTTTCTTAAAAGACGATAGAGTTGGGCTTCAGAGGCCTCATCCATGGAGGAGGTCGCTTCATCCATAAAGAGCCACTGGGGCTTTGCGAGAAGGGCGCGGGCAATGCCAATACGTTGCTGTTCGCCTAAGGATAAAACCCGAGCCCAGTCATTGACTTCATCGAAGCGTGTTTTAAGTCGGCCAAGATCTACAGCGTCTAGAACCCTTTGAAGTTCAGTACGTGACGCCTTGGATGAGGGGTAAAGTAAGATTTCCTCAAGACTTCCTAACGGCATATAAGGTTTTTGAGGCAAAAAGAGGCATGAGGAAGAGGGTATTTTTACCTCCCCTTTTCCGTAAGGCCACAATCCTGCAATTACGCGGATGAGGGTGCTTTTTCCTATCCCTGTGGGGCCGGTGATGAGCACATCTTCTCCAGAATCAAAGGTAAAGCTGAGGTCCTCTTTTAAAACAGGTCCATAAGGAAGGCTAATATGATCACAGTTTACATGGATTTTTTCTTCCCCGTGCGTGATGTGTGAAAGGGGAGAAGAAGGAAGATTTTCCATGCTTACTTTAAATTCGAGTAAACGATTCGTCGTTGCTTGCCAGCTCGCGATACTTGGGTAATTGTCAACAATAAAGGAAAGGGCATGACTGACATGCTCAAAAGCCTTTAAAGTTTGCATGAAGCCCCCAAAGGTAATTCCTTTTGCAAAAAGCCGAGGGGCTGCAAGGAGCATTGGGAAAATGGCATTAACTTGACCGTAAGAACCAACCCAGAAATTAATGACAAAAGCACGTTTAATCGTCATCTTAACGTTATCAATAATCTGATTAAGACGCGTATTGAAGATATTCTTCTCTAGATCTTCTCCCTTATACAGTGCAACCCCCTCTACATTTTCCCGAAATCGGATGAGGCTATAGCGAAAATTAGCTTCTCGCTTTTCCTGTTCATAGTTAAGTCGAATAAGAGGACGGCCCAAATAATAAGAAACAAAGGTCCCGCCTATGGCATAAATGAAGGCCCCCCAACACATGTATCCGGGGATGGAAAGGGTGAAATTCCCCAAAGGAATATGAAGAGTTCCTGATAGAGCCCATAAAATGCTTAAAAAGGATACCAGGGTGACGACTTGTTGGAACATTCCTAACCCCAGACCAAGAGTCGTACTAATAAATTGATGAGTATCATCCGCGATACGTTGGTCAGGGTTATCCGTCCCATTCCCGGTCAGTTGAAGTGCATAATATCGTTTGTCCTTTGTCCACACCTCAACAAAGTGCTTGGTCATCCATCCGCGCCAGCGAATTTCTAATGTTTGCAACATGTAGATTTTAAAAATAAAACAGAGAATCGCACAGCTTGCTAAAAGGGAAAAAATACCTAATAATTTAAAGAAAGCTTGTGTGTTTAATTCTTGGAGGGCTGTAATAAAGTCATTGTTCCAGTAATTTAAATAGACGGAGGCCCCAATAAAAAAGCCCATGAGGATAAGGTGACCTCCCAAAAGCCCCAACGCAGTCCACTTCTCTTCTGATGTCCAATAGGGGCGAATAAGATGGGTCCAAACAGATCGAAAAAACGTGAGGTTCATGAGGGGGGTACTCCTTACCATATTTTGACATGTTTAATATGTAGTAAAATATAGTCTTTTTTGCAAGAGAATAATTTAATTTAATAAAAAAATATTAAATAGAAGAGGTTGTAATGTTATTTCCCGGACATCATTCTTCTCTTTGTTATCTTTCCCTCTTGTCATCCTCTAGCTAGAAGTCCTTAATTTGCAAAGCAAATTTTAGAACTTCTACATCGAGGATCCATAGACAAGCATTCGTATCTTAGCTCCTGGATCCCCGCTTTCGCGGCGATTACACTCAGGAGAGGCGGAATGACAAGGTGGGCACATTATTATCATTTCCTCATCTCAGCGCCGATGTGTTTGTATCCGCGTTGTTTTGCAAGGTCTTCCTGATGTTGTCGTTGGCGAGCTGCTTGTTTTTTTTGAGGTGTTAAAGAGTGATAACACCGTGGACATGAAACGCCGCGCTCATACAGCGGGGACGTCGTATCTGCTTTAGAGATGGGATACCGACACCCATGGCAGATCTCATAGTGACCCTTGTTAAGGCCATGAGAGACCGCAACGCGCCCATCAAAGACAAAGCAATCGCCTTGCCAGAGGCTTTCTTCGGGAGGGACTGTTTCAAGATATTTTAAAATACCGCCTTTTAAATGATAAACTTCTTCAAAGCCTTGGGAGAGCATATAAGAGGAGGCTTTTTCGCACCGAATGCCTCCTGTGCAAAACATCGCCACTTTTCGAGGTTTATTCAGTGACTTAACAAAGTCAGGAAATTCTGTGAAAGACTGTGTTTTGGGATCTGTGGCGCCTTGGAAAGTACCCACCTCAACTTCATAGGTATTCCGCGTATCGAGAAGAAGGACATCGGGATTGGAAATAAGCGCATTCCAGTCTTGGGGATCCACGTATGTCCCAACAGCTTGTAGGGGATCAATCCCTTCAACACCCAAAGTCACAATTTCTTTCTTTATGCGGACTTTCATGCGAAGAAAGGGCATCTCTTCCGCCCAGGATTCTTTGTATTCTAAGGCATTAAAGCGCGTTTCCAAGAAAACCTTTAAGTGATCAATAGCCTCTCTCGAGCCCGCAACGGTTCCGTTAATGCCCTCATAAGCAAGCAGAAGGGTCCCCTTAATCCCATGATCTTGGCACAGGATTTTTAAGTGTGTTTGAAGCTCTTGCACATTGCTTAGAGGCGTAAATTGATAGAGAGCAGCAACTATGATATGATTTTGCATTGGACGGGATAGCCTTTACTGATTGACATATTAGAAATGACTATAATCTGTTCGCATGGGAAAAAAAAGGGTCATGAGGAAGTGTCATCCCGAACTTGTTTCGGGACCCTATGCCCTGGAAGCTCATCGTCACAAGATCCTGAAACAAGTTCAGGATGACAATTGGCACTTACAAAATTCATCGATGCAAAAAGATCAAGCTCGTGGTATTATATTCCATGGCTAAGCTCTCTTCTTAGTTTTTGGAGTAATTTCTAAGAACGACTTGGCCTACTATTTAAGGGGCTCTAGCCCCCATCTGTCATCCCGAATTTATTCGGGTCTTGTACCTGAGATGTTGAAACAAGTTCAGCATGACAACTGTGTAAAGGATTAGATTAGAAAATAACATGAAGAGTGTAAATACACCCATCGCCTTTCCTAAGAAAACATTAGCCATTAGTTGCGATCATGCAGGATTTGATCTCAAAGAGCTCTTAAAAGAAACCGCGCAAGCCTGGAATTATACGGTTATCGATTGTGGAACCTGTTCGAAAGACCCCGTGGATTACCCTGATTACATCGAGCCTGTTGTCAAGCAAGTGCTCGCAGGATCCCTTGGCATCATCGTTTGTGGCAGTGGCATTGGCATGAGTATTGGCGCAAATCGTTTTAAAGGCATTCGGGCTGCTCTTTGTTTTGACGGCTTAATGGCAAAGCTTTCACGCACTAAAAATGACGCTAATATACTTGTACTGGGAGAGAGATTAATTGGCAGGGATGAGGCGCTCTCCTGTCTTGAAGCGTTTCTTACCCATACCTTTGAAGGCGGTCGGCATGCACGCAGAGTCGAAAAATTGGATGAACTAGGCCCCTTTCCAAGAGAGTACATAAAATGAGGTATTTAAGGTATGTTGTCCCCCTCTTGTTTTGTCAGCTAACGCTTGCAATGGCCATAACCGTACCCTCTGTGAGAGTCTCAGTCACGGCTGATTCAGCTGCTGCTGCACGAGAGAAAGCTCTGACAGAAGCCCATGTGCTTGCTTTCGAAAAACTGATGAAAGAAAAATATCCTGAAGAGTCATCTACTTTACCTCCTCAAGAGACCCTCATGAATATGGTTACAACTTTTTCGATTGATCGGGAGAAAACAACGCCAAACAGCTATACAGCCTTAATGACCTTTCATTTTAATGAGCCCAAGGTTCAAGAGTGGCGTGAACAGCGCCCCTCTTTCAGTGCTCAGGACGGATCTGTTAGAAGAGAGAATTCTTCTTTAAAAATAACAGCGACCTATACAACACAGCAGGAGTGGCAAACCATCAAAAAAACCCTTCAGGACAAAGTTATTAAGGTAAGAGTTATGTCTCTCTCTCCTAAAAAAGCAAACCTAGAAATAACCTATGGGGGAGACGTATTGCAACTACAACAGCATCTTCAACAAAAAGGTTTAGACCTCACTCTCCAAGGACAAGAGTGGAAGATTTCTGTACGTCCGTCAAATAATGATGTGAGGCTGCCCAACACATGACAAATACGATGAATATCCCTAATCTTATTAGTCTGGCCCGCTTATTTAGCGTCCCTCTCATCATCTCTTTAATTCTTTCCTATAAACTTACCCCTGCCTTTTTTCTGTTCGCTCTTGCGGGTCTTTCGGACGCTCTTGATGGCTTTTTGGCGCGTATTTTTAAGGCCCGAACAACCTTTGGCGCTTATCTAGACCCTCTTGCCGACAAGGCTCTTTTAATAGGCGTCTTTGCTGCCTTAGGAAGAATAGGCCTTGTTGATCTTTGGGTCGTGATTTTAGTCGTTTTTAGAGATGTCTTGATTGTTGGGGGCATCCTGCTTCTTTTCCTTTTAAAAAGCTCTATTGATATGAAACCTCTTCTGATTAGCAAGATAAATACGGTGATTCAGCTTGCTTTTGCCCTTTTTATTTTAGGTCAAGGGGAATCCTTTCTGGGAGTTTCTCATTTAAATACATACCTTGGATACTTTGTTGCTTTGACAACTGTCCTTTCTGGCGTAAGTTATGTAAAACTTGGGTTGAACTATTTTAATAAAATGAACGTTGAGCTTCCATGATGAAAGAGCGACAGATCTGGCTGTGGATAGGGGTGGGCTTGGCCTTTATAGGCAGCCTTTTTCTTTTACAAAACATCCTCATGCCTTTCTTCACAGGCCTTCTCGTCGCTTATGCCATGAACCCTGCTGTAAAGTATTTTGAAAGATGGGGAATTTCGCGAAGTTTGGCCACAACTTTCATGATTTTAAGTTTTTTCTTTTTAATTGGTCTTTTGTTGTTTATTGCGATTCCTTTTATTCAAACAGAACTCTTACACCTAGCTGGTCGTATTCCCCAGTACGGGGAACGTCTTATGGTCATTGTACAACCTCTTCTAGATGAAGCCTCTCTTTATGTGCAACCAAGTGATATCGAACGTTTAAGGAGCCTTGCAAGCACATATATAGGCGAAGTTATCACGTGGGGCATTAGGCTCTTTGCAGGGATTTTAACAAATGGCCTTGCCCTTGCAAATTTGATATCACTCATTGTCATCACCCCCATTGTGGCATTTTATTGTTTGCGAGATTGGACTAAGATTATCACAACCATTGATTCTTGGTTTCCTCGCGCCTACGCCCCCACCTTAAGGCAGCTTTTTACGGAGATGAATGAAGCAATCGGGGGCTTTGCAAAAGGCCAGTCTTTGGTATGCCTTGTAGTTGGACTGTATTATTGTCTTGCCTTAACCCTTGCGGGGCTTGATTTTAGTCTTGTGGTTGGTGTGGTGATCGGCGTTGCAGCTTTTATTCCTTATGTTGGGGCCCTTCTAGGATTTATGCTGAGCATGGGCATTGCTCTTTCTCAATTTCCAGATTGGTTTTCTGTTAGCATAATCGCATGTATTTTCCTTGTGGGACAAATCCTTGAGGCCTATCTTTTCGTCCCTTATCTTGTAGGAGACCGCATTGGTCTACACCCTGTTTGGGTCATCTTTGCTCTTTTAGCTGGCGGCGTCTTGTATGGATTTATTGGAATTCTATTTGCTCTTCCAATAGCCGCGGCATTAGGTGTTCTTGTTCGATATGGACTTCAACTCTATCTTAAGAGCCCTTATTATTTAGAAAGAACTTAATAAAGAACTTAACTTAACAAGAGGATAAAAATGTCACTTCCTAACCTAAAGATTTTCAAAGAAAGCTTTCGTCACGTTATGGGACATAAGATGTCATGGTTAAAGGTTGGCTTTGTGCCGCTCATCCTCTTTTTGATCGGTGAAATAGTAGCAGTACCTGCACTCTTTATACCAGAAGTCTTTGGATTTGCCTTGTTTGATGGGCAGCTTATTTTCCCATTTGTATTGTTATTGATAATTAATGCCATTTTCTCTGTGATATGGGGTCCAAGTTTCTATGTTAAGGGCTATCGCTATGCAATCCTCAATGAGGGGGGAGACAGGTGGTGGTATTTATCACTCAATGGGCGCCTTCTCAAAATGATAGGATATTCCCTATTCATTGGCTTGCTTCTAGGTGGAAGCGCTCCGAGTATTGCTTTAGTTCTTAACATACTATCTGAGAGTCAATGGATAGTCCTGCCGATTTTGTATTGTTTTATTCTCTTGTGGGGCTATGTGATTATTCGATTATCTTTTGTTTTTCCTCTCATTGCTATTAATCAAAAGAAGCCTTTAAGAACAAGTTGGCACCTGCTGAAAGGAAATGTTATGCAATTGGGAGGCCTTCTTTCTTTAATCGGCTTCACGATCGTAGCTATCGTTCTTCTCGTCACTTCATTTGTTGGACTTATTTGGCTTATCTTAAAATTCTTTAGCCCTTTCTTTGCTGCCTATATGTGGGCCCTTGGGCAGGTTGTTTTTTTCAAAGTTACGAGTCTCTTAGCAAGCTTGCTGTTTATTGGTATCGGCACTGAAGGAATTGTAGGACTCCCCATTACGCTTATAATTGAAATGGCTTTAGGACTCATCAACCCTCTCCTTATATACATATTTTCTATTTTGAGTTTCCTCTTTATCGTTCCTTTTGTATTTTTGACGTGGGCTGTCTTTACAAAGGCTCTGTCTCTTGTTTATGTGACTCTCACAGAAGAAGAGAGAGAGTGATACTAAGGTTTAAACTTTGAAACAACTTGTCCTTCCTCTTGATTTACCTCCTGCTTTTGAGGAACAAGACTTTATTGTTTCTCCCTCGAATGAAGAAGCTTATCTTTGGCTGATGCGTTGGCCCAATTGGCCTACGCGGTGCCTGGCCCTTTATGGAGAAGAAGGATGTGGAAAAACACATCTTTCTCATATGTGGCAAAGAAAAACAGATGCTAAACGGTTTAAAGGCGCAGAGTTTAATAAAATAGCTTTAACAACACTGATTGAAGCTCCGCCTTTCTTTATCCTTGATGAAGCTCATTGTGTTGAAACCGAAGGAAAATTGTTTCATCTCTATAATCATATCGTCTCTTCAAAAGGAGGGTTGCTGTTGCTTGCACAAACACCCCCTGCCCACTGGACTTTAGCGTTGCCGGATTTGCGCTCTCGCTTAAATTCTATTCCCGCTGTAAAAATTCATGCGCCGGATGAAATTCTGTTAACGCACGTTATTAAAAAATTATTTGCTGATTTAAAAATAAAGGTCGATGAAAGTGTTATTGGCTTTCTTCTCAAACACATAGAGAGGTCATTTGAAAGTGCTCGTTATTGGGTTAACCTCTTAAATACACGCGCTCTAACCCAAAATAGAAGCATCACGATTCCTTTGGTACGGGAGATGCTGCTGGAGCAAGCATCGGTTGAAACACATCTATAATTTTCCCTTCTCCCCAACTCAACTCTTCCCATTTATCGAGGGAGAACTGAAATCCCACAAGAGTTGCCGGATGAACCCCCTCTTTCAAAAAATCAGGAAAAGTCTCAGAAAATCTTAGCATTGCAAAGGCAATGCCAGGATTATGCCCTATATAAAGCACCTTTCCCCACGTGTCCGAAATACGCCTGATGTGGTGGAGAATATCATTTTCAGAGACATTATAAAAATTATTTGAAATTTCAATTTGTTGTGTGCCAATCACAGGACGCAAAGGTTCCAACGTTTCCAGAGCCCTGAGGGCGACTGAACACATAACAAAATCAAACGTTAATTTTTGAGTCTGTAGATGAACTGCTAAAGCTTTGGCCTCTTCTCTACCCCGACCATCCAACGTACGATCAAAATCAGCAAGGACTCTAGACTCTGTATGCGCATGACGAAGGAGAAAAAGTGTCTTCATAAGAGAAGTATATACTGCACAACGCCCTTTTGACTATATGCATGTTCTCATAAGACTTAATTGCATAATCCCTCCTTCTATGGCATCTTGAGATCAAGAAAAAATAAGTCCTCGCAACAATATGGGGTATCTCACCTCTCAAGAAATAGACGGACCATACTCTATGACTGATGCACCTCAAACCACTTCTTCTCAACAAACTAAGACGCCCACCCGCCGTGATTTTCTGCTGCTCACAACAGGCGCCATTGGAGGTGTGGGGGCTGCTTATTTCGCCTGGCCTTTCCTTGATAGTATGAATCCAGCAGCAGATATACTCGCTCAATCAACGGTTGAAGTGGATTTAGCTCCTATTCCTGAAGGACAAGCGATCACAGTTGTTTGGCGCGGAAAACCTATTTTTATCCGTCATCGAACACCTACTGAAATCCAAGAGGCGGAAAGTACCCCCCTGTCTTCTCTTATTGACCCAGAGTCAGACCAGGCGCGCGTGAAAAAAGGCCACACACCATGGTTGATTGTGGTCGGCATTTGTACCCATTTAGGATGTATCCCCACCGGGAACAAACCCACCCAAAATCGGGGGAAATATGGAGGATGGGCGTGCCCCTGTCATGGATCCCTTTATGATACCTCTGGACGTGTTAGACGAGGCCCAGCCCCTCTTAACCTCGCTATTCCTCCTTATACATTTTTGACCGGCACAACCATTCGCATTGGACATGAGGGAGAAAGCCATGGGTAAACTCAATAAAGTAGCTCAATGGATTGAATACCGCTTGCCTGTCTTTTCGTTTATCGACCGAGAGCTCACAAAATACCCCACCCCAAAGAATTTAAACTGGTGGTGGAATTTTGGCTCCCTGTCTGGCATCACCCTTCTCGTTATGATAATTTCAGGGATTTTCCTTGCAATGCACTATGATCCAAGTGCAGAGGCAGCCTTTGACAGTGTCGAATACATCATGCGCAACGTCAACTATGGCTGGTTTATGCGCTATCTGCACGCCAATGGGGCTAGCATGTTCTTTATCGTGGTATATATCCACATGTTTCGGGGACTTTATTATGGCTCTTATAAGGCGCCACGCGAGCTGCTGTGGATCTTGGGCGTTGTCATCCTGATCCTCATGATGGCCACCGCTTTTATGGGATATGTGCTCCCCTGGGGACAAATGAGCTATTGGGGTGCCACGGTAATCACAAATCTTTTTTCCGTCTTTCCCTTTGGAGAATCCATTGTCGAGTGGTTATGGGGCGGCTTTTCCGTTGATAGCCCGACCCTCAACCGATTTTTTGTTCTGCATTATCTTTTCCCCTTTCTCATTATCGCTGTTGTAGGGTTGCATCTCATTGCCCTCCATCAGCATGGCTCAAACAATCCCTTAGGAATTGAGAAAAAAAAGGAAGACAGCATCCCCTTTCATCCCTATTACACTGTCAAAGACCTATTTGGATTAGGCATATTTGCCCTTATCTGGTCTTACTTTATCTTCTTTAACCCCAATTTTTTTGGAGAACCAGACAATTACATCCCAGCAAATCCCTTGGTAACTCCCCCTCACATCGTCCCGGAATGGTACTTCCTGCCCTTCTATGCCATTTTGCGCTCAATCCCCAATAAACTCTTTGGGGTTATCGCAATGTTTGGGGCGGTTTTGATCCTTTTCTTCCTTCCCTGGCTTGATCGCTCAAAAGTGCGAAGTGCAACGTTTCGCCCCGTATTCAAATGGATTTTTTGGACTTTTGTGGTGGACTGCATCATCTTAGGCTATGTGGGGGCGCACTCTCCCGATTATGTCTATGCGTCTCTGGGTGGTCTTTCGAATCAGTTTCTCGGCCAACTCTCAACATTTTATTATTTCTTGTTTTTTCTTATTATGTTGCCTGTATTGGGAAAATTTGAAAAACCTCTCCCCCTTCCGAAATCTCTGTGTATTCTTGTGTTTCTGGGAGCCCCCCTCTACGCAAATGACACCCCTCCCCTCCCCCAACAAAATTGGTCCTTTCAGGGACCGCTCGGCACCTTTGACCAAGCAGAACTCCAACGGGGCTTTCAAGTCTATAAAGAAGTATGTGCTACCTGTCATAGCCTCAAACAGATTCGCTTCAATGACCTCGCAGGGATCGGCTATAGCGCCGAAGAAATCAAAGCTATTGCCTCTCAATACAAGATAGAAACAACCAATGATGACGGCGAACCCATGGAACGGATCGCCCTTCCGACGGATCCTATTCCTGGGCCTTATAAAAATGAAAAAGCAGCCCGCGCTGCCAACAATGGGGCGTTTCCCCCTGACCTCTCCCTCATGACAAAAGCCCGTACAGGCGGGCCTGATTATGTCTATGCGCTGCTTACAGGGTATGAGCCCACTCCCCCAAAGGATGTCGATTTGGCTCCAGGGATGTCCTATAACCCTGTATTTCCTGGCAGCCAAATCGCAATGCCCCCTCCTCTTTCAGACGGACTTGTGACCTATAGTAATGGGGAAAAACCTTCCCTGAATCAAATGGCTCGAGATGTAACCGCCTTTTTAGCTTGGACAGCTGAGCCAGAACTTGAAGCGCGCAAGCAAATGGGCTATCGAGTCCTGATCTATTTTCTTGTGTTTACAGCACTGATGTATTTTGTGATGAAAACCATCTGGGCAAGGGTAAAGTAAGAGTTAGGGGTTAGAACTTTCTAATCCTAATGATTAACCTCCAATAACTATCTTTTATGCCGCCGTTTCTTTAGAAAAAGAAATTAATGTCTCAGCGATGTGATCGATAATTTCAGTCACACGAGCTTTATCCTCTCCTTCAGCCATAAGTCGAAGCAAGGGCTCCGTCCCAGAGGGACGAACAACAAGACGTCCTTTTTCTCCAAGTTTTTTTTGAGCTTTTTCAATCAGTTGCTTAACTTGTGGGTTCTTGAGACAAAACGGTGGAAGGTGTATATTTTTTAAAACCTGCGGAAAGGGCGTAAAAACTTTCATCACCTGACTTGCACGTTTTTGTTCTAAGATAAGAATGGCAAGGATTTGAAGGGCGGTTAAAAGTCCATCCCCTCCTGTTGCATAATCGGAAAGAACAATATGACCTGAGGGTTCTCCCCCTACATTGCATCCTTTGTCTCGCATTTTTTCAGCCACATAACGATCGCCGACAGGGGCTCGAATAAGAGAAATGTCAAGATTGTTTAAATATTTTTCAAGCCCTAAGTTAGACATCAATGAGCCAACAATAGCTTTTGTTTTCAAAAGACCGCGCTTATTCCAATCGGTTGCAAGCAGCGCCATAATTTGATCGCCATCAATCAAATTTCCACATTCGTCAGAGAAAACAACTCGATCCGCATCTCCATCAAAGGCAATACCCAGGTGTGCTCCCACCTCTTTGACCTTTTGACACATGGCTTGTGGATAGGTTGTACCACACTCTTCGTTAACATTTGTCCCATTGGGTGTGACACAAAGAGGAATCACCGTTGCTCCAAGTTCTTTAAAAACAAGAGGGGCCACCTTGTAAGCCGCGCCATGAGCACAATCAACAACAATACGCATCCCATCAAACCGAATATGCCGCGGAATGCTGGATTTAACAAACTCTACATAGCGGCCAACAGCATCATCTATACGTGTCATCTGCCCGACGTAAAGCGGTTGAATGACTGAAGGAAGGGCATCGAGTTGGTCCTCAATGCTCTTTTCAACGAAATCATTAAGCTTAAATCCATCCGGATCAAATAGCTTGATTCCATTATCTGCATACGGGTTGTGGCTTGCAGAAATCATCACCCCTAGATCTGCCCGCAAAGAACGCGTAAGCATAGCAATCGCAGGCGTTGGCAAAGGACCGACAAGAGCAACATCCATTCCAACCGAAACAAACCCTGCCGCAAGAGCCGATTCAACCATATAGCCGGAAAGCCGCGTATCTTTGCCAATGACAACTTGATGGCGATGATCGCCCCGCATAAAATAAAGGCCAATGGCTTGCCCTAAACGCGTCAAGGTGGCGGGAGTAAGGGGTTCTATATTGGCTCTTCCACGAATGCCATCTGTTCCAAAAAGTTTTCGTGTCAACTGTAAGGCTCCTCTGCAAAATATGTTATCAGATAAATATATCTTTTTCTAAGGTAAAAATCTAGATTATTTCAAATATGGGAGGTCACATTTTATTTCATTTTATTAGCTTTCTTCCATAAGCATCTAAGAATCCTTGAAGGATATAGCACGCGGCCATTTTATCAACGACCTGTCCCCGTTTAGCACGCGAAAGATCAGCATCAAGAAGAGTCCTGGTCACAGCACGTGTTGAAAGACGTTCATCCCACAAACAGAGAGGAAGATCCCATGCCTTCAAAAGATTAGAGGCAAACTGGCGCGTTGACTGACACCTGGGGCCTTCAGTTCCATTCATATTCAAAGGAAAACCTACGATAATTCCGCAAATGGTATGGGTGTCTATTTCGTTTAAAAGAGTGAGGGAATCTTCTTTCCACTGGGTGCGCTTAATCACAGTCAGGGGCGTTGCAATCATCTTGTTTGTGTCAGAAAGGGCAAGACCAATTGTTTTTGTCCCCACATCACATCCTAAAAATCGTCCCCCCCCTTCAAAGGAAGTTTGAGAAAAATCTTCAAAAGATAAAAGGGGCATTTTTTCTCATCTTACTCCACTTGTCATTCCGAATTCAGTTGTCATCTTGAACTTGTTTCATAATGACAATACTGTTATGGCGGAGGGAGAGGGATTCGAACCCTCGATACGGTTACCCGTATACATGATTTCCAATCATGCGCCTTCGACCGCTCGGCCACCCCTCCAGCCTTTGCTGCGACGCAGCTAGGGTGGATGAGTATACTATTATAGTATCGACAAAAACTGTGCAACAGCGAAGGATAGAAAAAATGGAGACTCCAACTCCATAGCACTATAATGAAACTCATTGACAGATCTTCGTTAATTTCTGATACACTATGGATCATGAAAAACAAATCACCTCAATCTTCTTTTAAGAGCCGGACAGCTGGACGAACGGCCGCTGTTCAAGCCCTCTTTCAGCTCGAGCAAACAGATGGAGAAGCTCCCACTGTTGTGGCGGAATTCTTAGAGCACCGGTTAAAAAAAATGAAATCAAAAGCTGGGGCCAGCTTTTTCACAATACTGACGGAAGGCGCTTGGGAATCCCATCTTGAAAGTGATGTGCTTATTACTGAGGCTTTAAAAGAAGGGTGGTCCCTGGATCGCCTTGACTCCGTCACGCGAGCGATTCTCCGCGCAGCCCTTTTTGAGCTTACAAAGACAACGACCCCTCCTGCGGTTATTATGAATGAATATCTTAACCTAACCCGGTCTTTTTTTGATGCAACAGAGGTTTCCTTTGTGAATGGTATCTTAAATACGGTTGCTCAGAAGATAAGAATCAGTCGTCATGAATAAGAAAATGGCGTAGAGCTTTCTTCACCTCTCCCACAAGGGGAGAGGTAAAGCTCAAAACCAATACTTGAGCCCCCCAGCGAAGGCCGTGGAAGCATCATGCACACCACCAAAAAGTCCAAAAGCTCCTGAACGATGATGGTAGCGACCTATGAGAGCCCATTGTGGATAAGAGGGGAGAGACAAAGTGATTTCTGCCATAACATAGTTGAGCACGCGAGCCGTATCATTTTTCCGTCGTTTTACTTCAAGGGTTGGAAGCCTTGTTGCAATGCTCAACCCATCTCCAATCGCAATGGTTGTGGGTAAGGTTTTATTCCAAGAAAAATCGTTCCACCGCATAACGAATACAGCAGGGTTAATCTCAGCATGTGTTTGCCCCCCAAAATGTTGGACGTATTGCGCTTCAAGTTCAAAATCTAGCTTTTTGTCCCAAACGCTTCCTAATTTTTTTGCAAGTGCTCCAGCGATAATTGCTGAGCCTTCAAAATCAGGATTTATAGGAATTCTACTTGTCGTTTGAGACGTAAGAGGGCCACTGTAAACCGTTACAGCCCATCCTTGGCTCCACCATGACGGGCAGGGTTTTTGGCAGTTGGGCTCGCTTAAGGCTTCTTGCCCTATCAAACAACCAATTAATCCTAATATATACCGCATTGTTGAAGTCCTTTTTCTTCTTATTGTGGGATAAAAATACCCTTCCGGGAGGTTTCAAAAAGTAATCCTCTGGGATTTTCATCAAGTTTTTTAAAAAAATTGGTGGCACTCATCACCATATCGCGCGTCTCGGCCAAGGTTTGTAAAAGCTCGTAAGATCCACTTTGGGTTAATGTATCAAGAGCAGCCTTGTTCTTATCAAAATAGTTGGTAATATCATCAGATACTAGACTTATTTTTGAGAACGTCTCTTGAGTTGAATGGCTGAGGCTTTTAACTTCTGTCTCTAGCGTCTTAACGGCGCTATTCGTATTTTCAATCAATACCTTAAGAGGTTTTGAACTTTCGGCTAATCGCTGAGAGAGAATATCAATATTTTTCAAAGCATCGGAAAAACGATTTCTGTTTTGTTCATTAAAGGTTGCATGGACACGGTCTACGAGGTTTGTGACTTTATGCATCATACGTGGAAGAAGCGTCATGATTTCTTCTACCCCAGAATAACGAGAGACGATGACGGGATACTTTTGCCCCGGTTTAGCCTTTAAAAGAGGGCTATCTTTGCTCCCCCCATAAAGTTGGACAAATTTATATCCTGTGAGTCCTTGGTACTCAAGAGATGCATAGGCATCTTCTTTAATAGGAATATCTTTTGAAACGGCGAGAGTCAGCTGAACCACTTCAAGATTTTGTGGGTCAAGCTTTATGTCTCTGACTGTTCCTACGGGAACACCCAGAAAATTAACGGCGCCCCCTTTAGCAAGCCCTGTAACTGATCCTGAAAAGTAAGTTGTATAATATCTTACATTATAGCTTACATCTTTTTGCATAATCCACAAGAAAAAAATAAGAATACCTGCAAAAGAAAAAAGAACAAATGTACCGATTAGCATATATCCAGCGCGTGTTTCCATCAAAACTCCTCAAGGCTCACGAAGTGCAAGCTGTCCTCGTACCCCATGAAAATAACTATAAATCCAAGGATGATTACTCGTTAATAATGACTTTAATGTCCCAACAATGGCACGTTTGTCAACTAAGACCGCAAGGCGATCGCAAAGCCGCTTTATACTATCAAGGTCATGGGTGATCATAACAACCGTTAAATTCAGGGTCCCCCTTAAGGTTAAAATAAGCTCATCAAAAGCTTCAGCTGCGATCGGATCAAGGCCAGAGGTAGGTTCATCAAGAAAGAGGATTTCAGGATCAACTGCAAGAGCACGAGCAAGAGCCACTCTTTTAACCATTCCCCCTGAAAGTTCGGAAGGATATTTAAAGAAGTCGGTTTCTTCAAGACCCACCATTTTTAGTTTGATTAAAGCCATTTCTCGCGCCAAATCATGCGGCATATTCTCCATCTCTTTCATAGGGAATTGAATGTTTTCGCCAACAGTAAGCGAACTGAAGAGAGCTCCCCCCTGAAACAAAACACCCCAATGAGATTGTAGATGAAGCGCTCTAATTTTTTCAAGAGATTCGATTGGTTTTCCTAAAACAGTAATAACCCCATTTTCTGCTGGAAGAAGACCTAAAACCGTATTCAAAAGGACAGATTTTCCTGAACCAGACCCCCCAACGATTCCAAAAATCTCTCCCCGAAAAATGTCTAGATCTAAATGATCATGAATGACTTGCGAGCCAAACGCTGTGACTAAATCTCTGATAGAAATAATAGGTCTGTTTTGAGTCATTTAAAGGCCTATCTCTGAGAAAAAAATAGATAAAAGTGCATCGGCAAGCGTGACTAAAAATATTCCTTCCACAACAGACCGTGTCGTGCATATCCCAACACTTTCTGCCGTACCTTGCACACGCATCCCCTCAAAACAACTTACAAGTCCAATAATAGCACCAAAGAGAGGAGCCTTCATGATTCCAACCCAAAAACCTCCAACTGTAATAGCTTCTGCAATGCGATGAATATAAAGTTCGGGAGAAACGTTCATAGATCCAACAACCATAACTCCTCCCCCTAAAAGTCCACCAAGATCAGAAATAAAAGCCAAACAAGGCATAATAAGAATAAGGGCCAGAATGCGTGGAAGAATCAGAACGCTCATGGGACTTAATCCCAACGTATTCAGTGCGTCTATCTCTTGATTAATCTTCATGATGCCAATCTGAGCCGTAATAGAACTCCCCGTTCGTCCTGCAACCAAAATAGCGGTAATGAGGATTCCGACTTCCCGTACGATAGAGATGCTTACAAGATTGATCGTATAAATTTCAGCGCCAAATCGGCGAAGTTGTTCCTCTCCCTGATAGGCAAGAACAAGCCCCAAAGCAGCAGACATAACGGTGATAATAGGGATGGCATTAACGCCATACCTTTCCATGTGCACAACGATAGAGGTACACCGCAGTCGTTGAGGGTGAAGAACAACACGAAGGAGTTCAGCAGTTACTTGTCCCAAGAAAATGATAAGATCTCTTGTCAACAGCGCTAAATTAACAGTTTCTTTTCCTATGTAAGCTAAATGCTGCCCAAAAAAGGAAGACACTTTCAATTTTGTATCGGAGGAGGGTTTATAAAATTCAAGATAGGATAAAAGAGTTGAAAATGTCTCACTTTCTTTTTGAACAATCACATGATGCCCCTTATGCTCTAGGGCCTTCATGGTTCGATGTATGAGCCACACACCGGATGTATCGAACTCTTTAAAATCTGAAAGATCAAAAAAAAGAGTCTTTGGAAGAGGCTTTGTGAGAATCTCTGTGCACAAAAGTTCAGCCTTCGCTGCAGTTTTTGCACTCCATACACCTTGTAGTTTAAGGGTCACTCCTTCTTTTTGAGAAAGGATCTCCATCAAAGGGAGGGAATTTTTTTTTATCATGAAAGATGTTTCCTCTTATCTTACAATGCAGTATGTTGAGGTGAAAGTAAAAGAGAATTCAAAAAAATGAAAGAAAAACCGAAACGATATTCGGCAAATCTTGTCTTGCCAAAAACGCTCGTTCTTGTTGGCATGATGGGGGCTGGAAAAAGCAGCATTGGGTGGCGCCTTGCCCGAAAGCTCGGGGTTTCTTTTCATGATACTGATCAAGAAGTTGAACGCGCAGCAGGTTGCTCCGTTGCAGATATTTTTGAAACCTGGGGTGAGAAGGCTTTTCGCGATGCAGAGAGACGAGTCATAAAGCGGCTTTTAAATGACCCTATACAAGTTATTTCAACAGGAGATGGAGCTTTTATGGATGAAGAAAGTCAACTCCTTATTAAAGAACATGCTATCTCTTTATGGTTGAGAGCTGATCCAGATGTGTTATATGAACGTGTTATTCGCAGGGATACGCGGCCTCTTCTTTTTGAAGGAGATGCAAAACTTATCCTTGAAGAAATGATAGAAAGACGTTACCCCCTTTATGAGAAAGCAGACCTGATTGTTGAAAGTAACGACGACGCTCATGATGCTACTGTAGAAAAAGTAATAGAAACGCTTAAAGAGTATATTTATGATTAAAAATAAAAATTATCAATTAAATGGGCCGTTATTTTCTGAGATAGCCTGTACATTTGTTCTATCCATCTTTTTACTCGTCTCACCCGCCTCTGCACAAGAAGATGCCTGGAGTTATACCGATACAAACAAGCATCCTGGAAAAGAGGTCTCACTCTCCTCTCAAGAATTACAGGAAGATCTCAATCCGCCACCTTCCAGTGAGGACACTGACCCGCTGGAAGATTTAAATCGTGGGATTTTCTGGTTTAATGAGTTTATGGATATGGTTCTTATTGATCCCCTTTCTTTGATGTATAAAGACCTTGTCCCTGAATTTATACGAGAGCGCATAGGATATGCGTTGCGCAATTTGAGTGAACCTATTGTTTTCGCAAACAACCTCCTGCAAGGTGACCTAGAGGGCGCCCACACGACCCTCGGGCGTTTTGTTGTGAATTCAACCGTGGGGTTAGGGGGGCTTTTCGATGTCTCAACTGATTTAGATCTTCCGTATAAAAAAGCAGACTTTGGCCTTACCCTTGCCTCTTGGGGAATTGATGATGGTATTTATCTTGTCCTGCCCATTTTAGGTCCCTCTAATATGCGCGATGCGTTTGGTAGGTTAGGCGACTATGCCTTTGATCCTATCAACTGGTGGGCTTACTGTAATGACAAGGCAGCTTATAGTTATGGCCGAACAGCGGCCCAGATTTTAGATGCAAAAACGGATAATCTAGAGTTGATAGATAACTTGCGAGAAAATTCTCTTGATTTTTATGCTGCAATTCGTACGTGGTACACAGAAAGACGGAAAGCGTTAAGCCTGGGCAGAACCGAAAGAACTGCTCTGGATACACCACGTCCAGATGATGATGACGAATGACAGTCCAAACAACTCAATTCCTTGGAAAAATAAGAAAGGGTCTTAAATGTTAAAGAAATTTCTTCTTGTAGGGCTTATACTCTTGACCTGTACACACAATGCAGGTGCCAACACTAATCCTGAACAGGCAAAAGCTTTTATGGTAGATATTGGGAATAGGGTCATTACACTTTTAACGGATAAATCTATTTCTCCTCAAGAACAAACTGCTCAATTTCAAGATATCTTGGAAACAAAGTTTAACCTCAAGGCCATTGGAAAATTTGTCTTAGGGCGCTATTGGAAACAAGCATCCCCCGAAGAGAAAGAAAAATTTCTGAGTCTTTTTAAAGCAACAACGATTGCAAGTTATGTAACACGCTTTAAGGAATATACCTCTGAAAAGTTTGAAATTATAGGTGTACGTCCAGAACAAGATGGGGGTATTACGGTATTAACTCGCATTGTGCGCCCCAATGGCCAACCTATTTTCATTGATTGGAAGATTTTTGAAAAAAAAGGAAATCTACAAATCTATGATGTTATTCTAGAAGGAATTAGCATGGGCATTACCCAGCGTTCAGAATATGCCTCCGTTATCCAACAGGGAGGCGGTAAAATGCAGGGGCTCTTGCAGGCTCTTGAGAAAAAAGCAGGAGAGCCTAATCAAATAAAGCAGAAACAGACCTCTCATCCTTAATACGCGCAATGGCTTCCCCGAATAAAGGTGCCAAAGAAATTTGACGAATTTTAGAGCACGCTTTGACGTCGTCCGTCGCTATGATACTATCCGTTACAACAAGTTCACTAAGCGCTGATTCTTCAAGATGCACCAAAGCCGGAGGGGACAAGACTCCATGGCTCACATAGGCCCTTACAGAAGTAGCACCTGCTTTCATTAACGCATCAGCCGCATTACACAGCGTTCCTGCGGAATCTACGATATCGTCCGTAATCACACAATGATGGCCTTTTACCTCACCAATAACGTTCATCACTTTTGAAATTCCTGGCTTTGCACGTCGTTTATCAATAATGGCAAGATTACATGAAAGCCTATTTGCAAGATCTCGCGCACGAACAACACCGCCGACATCAGGAGAAACAATCAGAAGCTTGCCTGGTGGCAACCGATCTTGGATATCTTTTTGAAAAAGAGGAGCCGCAAAAAGGTTATCCACCGGAATATTAAAAAAGCCCTGAATTTGACCCGCATGAAGATCCAACGTCAACACACGATCTGCTCCAGCTGTTGTCAGTATATCTGCCACTAATTTAGCCGAAATAGGTGTACGAGGGCCTGATTTTCGGTCTTGACGCGCATATCCAAAATAAGGAATGCAAGCTGTAATGCGTCGCGCTGAACCCCGTTTCAGAGCATCAATTGCAACCAAAAGCTCCATTAAGTAATCATTTACAGGCTTGCTTGTGGATTGAATCACAAACATATCTTCGCCCCGGACAGTTTCTAAGATCTCAACAAAAATCTCGTTATCCGGAAATCGCCGAATCACGGCTTCTGCAAGTGATGTGTCAAGATAGCCCGCAATTCCTTCCGCAAGCGGTCGATTGCTATTACACGCAATAAGTTTCATAGCGCAGATCCTTATAGTTGATGGACATAAAAGTACCTTAGTCGAATTTTTCCTGCCTGTCATGCGGAGACCTAAAGATCAATACTTTCTCTTGAGATTCCTCTCAACTCAGAGTAATACTTCAAGCAAACAATGGAGAGACTAATGACATTGGTACGTGCCTTATGGGGAATTATGGGGCTTTTGCTCCTTGCGGGACTCTTAACATTATCTATGTGGGGGATTCCAGCGCCCTCTACCCGCATTGAAAAAATGATCCCGAATGAAAAGCTTCCTTCTTAACGCTCTTATTTGGGAAAACCTCTTTTTATCTTGGAACACTGCGCAAGCGCAGCCTATTCAACTTATTCCGAAAAAAGAGGTGAGACAGGAGGCTGCGTCTCTTCTTCCTTCCTCAAACGAAACAACTAGCGTATGGGAAGGAACCCCTCTTTCTCTTGTCGAGACATATTTTCCTAAAATTCCCCTTCATCTAACTTCTCCCGCTCTCCGTGTGTTACGCTCTAAGATTTTAAACGAGGCCTATGAGTCTCTTCTCCCGGACTCTCCTTATGAAAAAACACGGCTATCTCTCCTTATAGAAACGGGGAATTTTGAAAAAGCGAGAGAACTCCTTTTGGAGACATCCCTCCCCAACAAAGAAGCTTTTCTTCTTGATATTCAATGGCTGAGCGGCGAAAAGAAAAAAGCATGCGAGAAGATTGCCAATCTTATGCGTACCTCTCCCGTCCTTGAGTGGAAAAAACAAAATATTTATTGTCTTTATCTCAGTGGAGAAGAAGAACGTGGAAAAATAGCGCTTGAACTTGCTCACGAGTCCGATCTAAAGAGCGTTTCTCTTCTCAATACCCTTTTTGATCCTGCTCTTCGCCCCTCTTTTGATCCTGCAATTGGAAAATCCCCTTTTCTTCTGACAGTTTGGGGAGAAACGGGCCAAGACATTCCGGAAGAAAATTTTAAAATTCTTTCTCCCTCCTCCCTCGCTCTTGTGGCAATGTTGAAAAAACTCCCTTTTAAAACCCGTCTCTTGGTTTCTGAAAAAGCTGCAGCTGAGGGACTCTTACCATCAGAGTCTTTTTTACCCCTTATTCAAGAAGCGTCGCCTGAAACCCTTTTGGGAAAATTTGCTGCTGCTTTTAAAACATCAAACCCAAAAGAGCTTCTGCCTTTATTCAAAGCCGCTTCCCAAGAACAAAAATTAGGATTTATTGCGGAAGTGTTTCAAACAGACCTTTTAAAAATAGAGCCCTCTCTTGAAAATATTCCTTTAGCACCTTATTTGATTCGCGCGTTTTTGAGCAGTGATAACAGAGATCTTTCAAAAAAATGGGCTTCTTTTTATATGCGCGAAGCTCCTGATGAGGCCATCGCTCTTTTGCCTCTCCTGCACCTTGCTTTTCCTCAAATTCCATGGGAAGAGTCTCAAGGGCAAGCGTGGCAGGCCTATCAAATGCGCAGCAATCCAAGCACAGCATCAAAAAATTCATACATCCTGAGGCGCCTCTTTAACGCCTTACAGATTCCTTTTGGACCTGAAATAAAAGGAGAACCCCCCTTGCCCTCTTGGCGGCAAGAAAAGACTCTTTTTGAGGGGGATTCTTTGGACCTTTTAGAAGCTGCTGTGAAAAGTCATCGCAAAGGGGAAGGACTTCTTCTTGTGCTCACCCTCATCGGAGAAACGCCTCTCCAAGACTTTTCTCCGGATAAACTTGCCCGCCTTCTCGAAGCATTGATGCACTTAGGATATCCCGCAGAGGCCCGCGCCCTTGCTCTTGATTTTCTTTTGGCAAAGGGGGAGAGCCTGTAGTATTGAGTGTTCGTCAATTGTAAGGAGCGCTTGCATTTTGAGACAACGCAGTGCAACAACTTATGTATGTCCGAAGGACCCGGGCTTAAAACATCAAGACCAACAACCTATATTATGTGACAATCGAATATGTAAAAAAAAAATCTCCAATCAAATAAACACTTTTAAGTGCGGTCGCCATGGGTTCCAACAAGGCTGAGATGTAAGCGTTTAAAAACCCGACCCATGTTCAACTATTTATGCACTATCGACACTATCTTCTCAGAGAAGCGCGAGGCCCCACAGTCTATCAGGTGACTCTGTGCCACACCTCAATGGCCCCGACTTACGGGTCATTTTCATTTTTGCACAAAAGCCGTCCCATTCCACTCCCAGAAGCGGCGGCCACGATCACAAAACTGATGAGCGGTCACATACCAGAGATTTCCGCACTCAAATCTTACCTCAAATCCTACTCGATGAATCCCTCCTAGCCCCACCTCATGGAACACCTCCCCACCCACTAATGCGCTGCATTCAGGAAATGGCGGGCAGTTATATCTCTTTTCTCGGGTAACTGCCGTCAATGCCCAGTTTCCGGGAAGTTCAGCCGTGCCCTGCCACTGGCTCTCTTGTTTGAGCTCGATTTGGTGGGGTCGGATTCTCCGCAGGCCTTCATTAACCTGGTCTAATGTTGGGGGTGTGATAGGACCCATCGCCAGCACACTTTGGCAGGCCAGGCCTAAAACTAAGCCACCAAGACTTGCTGATATCTGGAGTAATTTTTTATACATAATAATTTTCCTCGTTTATGGTTTCAGTTTAATCTGACTCAGCTGTTCATCAGCTGACTCAAATATGACTCCTTTTAAGAGCAGTATATTCGAGTTTGAATCAACACAACCCCAAAAAAAATCTCTCGGCTGGCTAACTCCACTCGAGGCTTTTAACAAAAATTTAATCAGGGTTGCACTTCAAACTTGAATGTGGCCTTACCTCATATGTTGCTTTTCAATAAAGATACTTTTCCCTACCTCATCAAAGAAAAATTGGTAAAATTGGGGGTCTTCAATAGTACTAACGGTATCAAGCGTCCCGCTATTGTTCATAACTTTCTGTTGAAAGGTCACTCGTACTTTTGTTTGTTCGTTGAACGTCCGAACATTTGCTGTTGCTTCCACAACGCTGTTCTTTCCTCCCCATGCTGGATTTATGCTCCCAAGAACGGCCCTCAAGAAAGCCGGATTTGAATCTTCTAAATTAACTTCTTTGATGGCAGAAACAAGACCAACTTGGGGAACGACATTTTTGACCATAAAACCCTGGCCTTGAAAGACTTCAACGATGGCCGTTAAGACTTCATTTGCGTTTGTCGTGTCAAACGTACGCGTTTGGAACTCATGCACCTGAAGTTGTGTTAATTGAGTGCTCGAAGTTTTCATACACGCGGAAAGAAATAAGGGGAGCATTAATACAAGATATTTTTTCATAAGAACTCCTAAAACTTACGCCATTCTCAACTTTTAGAGGGAGCTGGAAGACATAGCTAACTGATATAATATTATATTTGAAAAAGTCAATAATAAATAAGAGGAATCTATCTCTGCGTTCAAAGTTTTCCTTGTATGATCCGCCAATGCTGTGATAGGTTTTCCGTATCAACTCCTGCTGTTTGTTATGTTTAATTTGAGCCTTAACACTGAGCAAATTGCAAAGTTCAACCGGGAAAATAATTTTGCCTCAAGTATAATGAATAAAAAAAAGACGCTTCTCCCTCTTTTTGATTCTCTGGATTATATTAAAGAGTGTTTTCCACCCAAAGACTTGACCCCAGAACAAACACAAGATTTTTTAGCAAGCATTTCCTTTCTAAAAAATTATAGAGGCAGCCAAGGCACTTTTAATTCCTATCGGAGAGAGGTCGAAAGACTGCTGCAGTGGTGTCTTCATATAAACAATAAGACATTAAACCAACTCAGACGTGAAGATATAGAAGCCTTTGTTCATTTTTGCCAAAATCCTCCCTCCTCTTGGATAGGAGTCAAAAAAGCCCCCCGTTTTATCGAGAAAGAGGGGGCGCGCCTCCCTAACCCCGAATGGCGACCTTTTGTGTCGACTATTCCTAAAGCAGCTCATCGCAAAGGAGAGCGCCCTGACCTCAAGAATTTTGAGCTGTCTCTCGGCAGTACGAAAGAAATTTTTTCTATTCTCAGCACGTTCTTTAATTGCCTAGTCCAAGAAAACCATGTCTTCATGAATCCTGTTGCCCTGATTCGTCAAAAAAGCAAATTTATCCGCAAACAACAGGGGCAATCTAAAATTCGAAGATTGTCAGAGCTTCAATGGCAATATGTTATAAAAATGGCGAACCATCTCGCCGAAACAGATCCCCTGTCTCATGAACGAACATTCTTTATGATTTCCATTCTCTATACCCTTTATCTCCGGATATCAGAGCTTGCAGCAAGTCCACGATGGATCCCTCTTATGAATCATTTTCACCGCGATAGTGAAGGAAACTGGTGGTTTACAACAGTTGGAAAAGGCAATAAGGAACGACAAATCGCCGTCAGTAACGCCACGTTAGCCTCTCTTAAGCGTTGGCGTACTCATTTAGAATTGTCCCCCCTCCCCTCGCCTTCAGATACGTCAGCTCTCTTACCTAAAATCAAAGGAAAAGGTGCTATTACTAGCACAACGTATATTCGCCGTGTCGTCCAATATTGTTTTGATGAAAGCATTAAAGAGCTGAACAAAGCAGGCCTTCAAGAAGAAGCAGACGCCCTTGCCGAAGCAACGGTCCATTGGCTGCGGCATACCGGCATATCCGATGATGTAAAACATCGCCCACGAGAACATGTCAGAGACGATGCCGGCCATAGCTCAAGCACAATTACAGATAGGTACATCGATATTGAATTAAAAGACCGCCACCGCTCCGCACGGCACAAACCTCTGTTGCTTGAGGAGTAAAAATCAGTCGTCATGATCGAGGAAGCCTATTAAAAACTCTGAAGGATTCTCCTCCCTTGTGGGAGAGATCGTCGCGCAGCGGCGAGTGAGGGGTATCAGTGTAACGGTGCTGCACAGAATCTAGGAATTGGAAACATCGAAGTACCCGTTCTTATTTCTTCAATACTTCTACACTGCAATACTTCTCTCCCTTCACCGCTCCCTTCGGGAGCGACCTCTCCCACAAGGGGAGAGGCGGAGGAAGTTCTTCGCCATTTTTATTCATGACGACAGGTTCTAATACCACTTATCAATCAAGTGGCAGACAAAACTTGGTTGCTTCGTCGCCTTCGGCTCCTCGCAATGACGCCAATTTACATCATTGCGAGCGAAGCGAAGCAATCCAGAATATCCACCTATTGAATGCGAAATGGTATAAGTCTGATTTTTTTTACCCACGAACTATTTTAAGAAGCCCAGCACTTACCATCGTAAAACTTTTGATCGGGGCCACAAGGGATACCATCATGGCACTGATAGCCCTTGGGATAGCACTTCCCCCCGCAAGGTATAGAACCCTTGGGAGAGCACAGCTTCTCATCGCCCTCCGTACCGCAAGGTTGATAATTTGGTTTACAAGCGATTCCACCAATCTCACCACCATAGCACTGATAGCCCTTGGGATAGCACTTCCCCCCGCAAGGTATAGAACCTTTATTTTTTTCCTCCTCAGTACAGCCAATGCCACAAAAAGGCCCTTCGGAACAGGTGCAATCTATATTTTGGCAACCAGCAGGACACCATTGCAGCCCGGGGCCGCAGTACGGCTGCGCCACGAGTTCGCTCGCACTTACAGCAGAGAAAGCCAATCCGCATGCTATGATACGTAACATCTTTTTTTCCATGATATGTCTCCTATGTCATGTTTATAACGTTTTGTGGTTTGGAATTAATTCCTTAAACGCCATCCGTTGTTCTTTGAGGCCCATCATCCAACACTTTGGTAAAGAAACCCTTAACATCATGGATTTTTTTCAGGAAAGTATGGACCCGTGCGCAAAATTTGTCTCTGCACCTTCAGATTGATGAGTTACACCTACCCAACCTTACATTTATATGCGCAAAAAAACCATTGAGCTAGACCCGTGAAGTGTTCATCATTATGACAATATTGAAGAAAAAATAAATTTTTTTATTAAATTTTAATTGCCCATTTGTAGAATTAATTTGCACTTACATGAATTTTGTGCTAGTCTTCATAAATGTAAGATACCATATGTGTGCCTCATGTAGTCGCTTCTAGGAATATCACTACAAAATGACCCAACCACCCCCTCCCCTCTTTACTCTTGTATCTGACTTTTCCTCTGCAGGGGATCAACCACGAGCTATCGCAGCCTTAAATGAAGGAATAACAAGCGGAACACGAGACCAGGTACTCCTCGGGGTTACGGGGTCAGGAAAAACCTTTACCATAGCTCAAGTCATTGCAGCACAAGGAAAGCCGGCCCTCGTTATGGCACCTAATAAAACACTCGCAGCTCAACTTTATGAAGAAATGAAAGCCTTCTTTCCCCATAATGCCGTTGAGTATTTTGTATCTTATTATGACTATTATCAGCCAGAAGCCTATGTGCCACGCACGGATACTTTTATTGAGAAAGAAGCAACGATTAATGAGCAAATTGACCGCATGCGCCATTCAGCTACCCGCTCTCTTCTTGAGAGACGGGACGTTATTATTGTGGCCAGTGTCTCCTGCATTTATGGCATTGGGTCGGTAGAAACTTATAGTCAAATGGTTATTCCCTTGAGCGTGAAAGATCGAGTCAATCGGGATGATCTGCTCCGCCAGCTTGTTTCCCTTCAATATAAGCGGAATGACATTGATTTTTCTCGCGGAACATTTCGGGCAAAAGGAGATTGTGTTGAGATTTTCCCCTCTCATTATGAGGACCGCGCGTGGCGTCTTTCCTTTTTTGGCGATGAGATTGAATCAATTGACGAAGTAGATCCTTTAACAGGAAAGAAAACGTCTTCCCTTTCCTCTATTAAGGTCTATGCGAATTCTCACTATGTAACACCAGGCCCTACATTGCAGCAGGCAATCTATGGCATCAAAGCAGAACTGAAAGAACGACTTAAAGAGTTCCAAGAGGAGGGGAAACTGTTAGAAGCCCAACGTCTTGAGCAACGGACAAAATTTGACCTTGAAATGCTCGCCGCCACAGGCATGTGTGCTGGCATTGAAAATTATTCTCGCTTTTTAACGGGACGAGCCCCTGGGGAGCCCCCGCCTACCCTGTTTGAGTATTTACCCAAAGATTCTCTTTTATTTGTGGATGAAAGCCACGTGACGGTTCCTCAGATAGGAGGAATGTCTAAGGGAGATGCGGCACGAAAAAAAACACTATCTGACTTTGGCTTTCGCTTACCATCCTGCAAAGACAACCGACCTTTAAAATTTGAGGAATGGGAAGTAATGCGGCCCACAACTGTTTTTGTATCAGCCACCCCAGGGCCTTGGGAATTGGCTCAAACACAGGGTATTTTTGTCGAGCAAGTGATCCGCCCCACAGGACTGATAGACCCGATTTGCGTAGTACGGCCTGTGGCAAATCAAGTCGAAGATCTTATCTCTGAGTGTCAAGCCATGACGAAACGGGGACTCCGTGTTTTGGTCACGACCTTAACCAAGCGCATGGCTGAAGCATTGACAGAGTATCTCAGTGAAGTCGGGGTGAAAGTAAAGTATATCCATTCTGATGTCGAAACGTTGGAACGCATTGAGATTATACGAGACTTAAGACGAGGGGTTTTTGATGCGCTCATCGGCATCAACCTCTTACGCGAAGGTTTGGATATTCCCGAATGTGGTCTCGTGGCTATTTTAGATGCCGACAAGGAGGGGTTCTTGAGATCCAAAACGTCTCTCATCCAAACAATTGGTAGAGCCGCACGGAACGGAGAAGGTCGCGTTATTTTATACGCAGATAAAATGACCAACTCCATAAAAGCAGCCCTAGAAGAAACCGAACGGCGCCGTGAGAAACAGCAGGCCTATAATGCAACCCACGGCATTACGCCCGAGACAATCAAGAAATCCATCCATCAGATTTTGGAAAGCGTTTATGAAAAAGATCATACAACCATTCCTTTGGAGGAGGACCCTTACCTTACCCTCTCTCCTCAAAAACGCAAAGCGTACAAGGAAAATTTAGAGAAAAAAATGCTCAATGCTGCAGGGAATTTAGAATTTGAAGAAGCAGCGCGCTTGAGAGATGAACTAAGACGCGTGGAAGAAAAAGAATTGGGATTAGAATAGGAAGAGACAGCCTCTTGCGCCGCACGCTTAATTTGTATACAAATACACTCAAATTGACTCGCAATATAAGGACTATCATCATGACAGCATCAACTCAGCTTAATGTTCAATTAAGAGATAAAACAGGAAAAGGGGCCTCTCGGGCACTGCGACGCGAAGGTCGTGTTCCTGCTGTCCTGTATGGTGGGAAAGACGCTCCTGTTCATTTTTCTTTAGATCCTCTTCAATTGGACCGCGAACTTCACAAACCGGGATTCTTATCTAAGATTTTTGACGTTTCGTTCGATCATAAACAAGAAAAAGCGCTTGCACGAGAGGTCCACTTCCACCCGGTAACGGATCGCCCACTGCACGTAGATTTTATGCGGGTGTCAAAAGATAAAAAAATTACTGTGTCTGTTCCTCTCCATTTTATCAATGAAGACAAGTCTCCCGGGATCAAACGAGGCGGCGTTTTAAATATTCTACTCCACAATCTTGATATGATCTGTGATATTGACCACATTCCCTCCGCTCTTACGGTTGACCTCGCAGGGCTTGAGATTCATCACACAGTCCATCTAAAAGACCTCCATCTTCCTGAAGGGGTTGTAATGGCCCATCCAGAAAAAGATGTCTCTTTGGCTAATATCGTAGCCCCTACCGTGATGAAAAAAGCTGGCTCTGAAGGAGAAGGATCAGAAGCATCGGCGCCTACACCAGGAAAAGAATAAAGCATCCCCGACTTTCTGACAGAAATGGGTTGACTTTTTTTCTTAAAAAAGCGAAGGTAATCCTAATCTTTCCATTCTATTTTTCGGATCAATGAGGCGATATTCACTTAAGCTCATACTCCTTGTCGTTTGCCTTATCGCAGCCTGCGGTCTTAGCTTTTATGTGTTTCATAAGAGGCCCATGTCTTCTGACGCGTACCTTTCTAAAGTAAAGCCTGCTGCCCCTTCTCTTTCTTCAAAAACTGGCCTTTATCATAAAACTTTTACTCTTGCGCAAGGAGATACTTTTACACACGTTTTAGATCATCTTGGAATTCCACTTGCCCAAGCCCAAAATGCGACGGCTGCCCTATCAGAAATCTTTAATCCGAAAGATTTGAGGATTGATCAAGAAATTCATGCTGTGATTGAGGATAATCCAACAGGTGCAGGATACACGCTCAAGTCCCTCTCTTTTCAGCCAGATTTTGATTATGAGGTGAAGCTTGTCTCAAAAGGGGATGATGTTTTTGGAGCCGAAAAGGTTAAAAAAAAGCTTAAACATGATTACTCCAGTATTAGCGGCGCTATCCAGATCAGCCTTTATGCGGATGCCCTGAGAGCAGGGGCATCTCCAAAGATGCTTTACGATATGATTAAAGCCTTTAGCTATGATGTGGACTTTCAGCGAGATATTCAACCCGGCACGGAATTCTCCCTTTTTTATGATACCTACAAGGATGAGGCCTCAGGACTCGAGCGTCCCGGAGAACTTTTATACGCAAAGCTTGTGTTGGAGGACAAGCCCCATGAGATTTATTATTTTCAACCCAAAGGGGGGACTCCTGGATATTATACTGCTCATGGAGAAGGAATTAAAAAAGCCCTTCTCAGAACACCGATTGATGGTGCACGTCTTACCTCAGGGTTTGGGTATCGCAAGCATCCCATACAAGGCTACACGAAGATGCATAAAGGCGTTGATTTTGCCGCTCCTTGTGGCACACCGATCATGGCTGCAGGAGATGGTGTTATTGAGCGCTCAAGCTCCTACAGAGGCTATGGAAACTACATTTGCATTCGTCACGGAACAACAACAAAAACAGCCTATGCGCACCTAAGTCGGTATGCAACGGGGATCAAGCCTGGTAAAAAAGTTAGTCAAGGGCAGGTTATCGGGTACGTTGGACGTACAGGACATGCAACCGGTCCCCATCTTCATTTTGAGCTCATTCAAAATGGAAAACATATAAATCCCAACAAAATTACACAGCTTCCAACATCGAAGTTAGCAGGAAAGCTTTTAAAGGATTTTAGATTTTTTGTGGCAAAGATTGAAAAAATGATCAAAGATAAAGAGAAGAAGCTTAGACAAATGGGTGTTTAGTTTACGTCTTTCTTTGATGTATTTTTCATATTCCACTCTTTCGCACTTTTCTTTACGGCATGTGCAAGAGATGTAAGATTAAATGTCATCATTTTTAAGTACGTATCAGCTTCCGTCCCAGGAGGAGATAACGCATCAGAGTACAAGACCCCTCCTATGCTCGTGCCCGTTTCCCTGGCAAGTTGTTCGATCAGACGAGGGTTTGAGATGTTCTCAATGAAAACCGCGCGAATGTTTTCCTCCCGAATTTTACGAATAAGCGCTGCAACTGTCTTTGCTGAGGGCTCAGCCTCGGTACTCATTCCAAGAGGAGAATAAAACATAATGCGGAATTCATCTCCAAGATACCCAAATGCTCCATGGTTTGTGAGCACTTTTCGGTCTTCCAAGGGAAGAGAAGAAAGGGTTAGGTTTGTTTTTTGTTCAAGGGCGCTAAGTGATTGTTTATAGGCTTTCCCACGCGTTTCAAAAAATGATGCATCCTTTGGTAAAAGCGCGGATAACCCTTTCACGATATTATCGACATAAATGGAGGCATTCTTTAAGCTATGCCAGGCATGAGGGTCGAGCGTTTTTTTACCCTCTTCTGTGTGCACTAACGGATGAATGCCGGTTGTTGCTACAAGAACGTTCTTCTTATATCCAGAAGCTTCAATAAGGCGATCCATCCACCCTTCAAACCCAAGCCCATTGACAACGATGAGGTCTGCGCGCCCCAATTCCTTAGCATGTTGAGGACGAGGTTCAAAAACATGAGAATCTTGATTGGGGCCCACGAGCACTTCAACGTTAATCTTATCTTGACCAATTTCGCGAACCATATCGCCCAGAATGCTAAAGCTCACAACGACAAGAGGTTTTGCAAAGGTTGCTGTTGAGAAGAATATTAAAAAGAAAAAAAGACGTAGCATTATGCAACCCCGTGCTGTTGTTTAAGCATTCCAAAAGGCCCGATGAGCAAAGAAATAGCATAAATAATTCCAGCCACCAAGATAATAGAGGGGCCTGAGGGCCATTCGAGATGGTAGGAAAGCAAAAGTCCTGCATAGCCAGATATAACAGCAAAGAAGGTTGAAAGAAGAAAGAGGGACCAAACATGCCGAGCCCATAGACGAGAGGACACAGCAGGTAACATCATCATTCCCAAGGCCATCAACGTCCCTAAGGCTTGAAAAGCTGCCACAAGATTAAGGGAGACAAGAATAAGAAATACAGAATGGTAAAGGCTCCCCCTGCCTCCTGTAACGCGCAGAAATCCAGGGTCAAAACACTCGATTAAAAGCGGGCGATAGATGAGGGCCAACATAAAAAGAGTAAAGGTTGTAATGCTTGTCACAATGATAAGAGACGCCGTATCAACTGCAAGAATCGTTCCAAACAGAATATGCATCAAATCCACCTGATTGCCCTGAGTTGAGACAATAAGGACTCCAAGACTAAGGGAAATGAGGTAAAACCCTGCAAAGCTGGCATCTTCATTCAAAATTGTTGCGCGAGAAATGACTCCAGCTACGAGGGCGACCAGAAAACCTACAATAAATCCTCCGCACCCCATGGCAGTTAAAGAAAGGCCTCCCACTAAAAATCCGATTGCGGCACCTGGTAACAGAGCATGCGCCAGGGCGTCTCCCATAAGACTCATCCGCCTTAAAACAAGCAAGACGCCAACAGGACCACATCCTATCGCAAGAGAAACGCAAGCCATGAGGGCACGTCTTAAAAAGATATAATCTATAAAAGGAGCTATGAAAAAATCAATCATAATTGTCCCACTTCGGCTTCCCACGCTCGTGAAGCGGCAACGCTGCTGCGTATATTGTCTTTCGTTAAGACATCTTTTGTAAAGCCTGCCTTATGAAAATGACGCGCAAGCAAAAGGGCTTTCGGAAAATTTTCTTCAACCAAGTCAAAGTCATGGAGAACTGCGAGCACAAGACGACCTTCTTTAACCCATAGATGTAAGAGGCTTATTAAGTCGTTAAGTGTTCGTCCGTCAACCCCTGTAAAAGGCTCATCCAATAAAATGATGGGAGCATCTTGTAAAATAAGACGGGCAAAAAGAACACGCTGGAATTGCCCCCCTGAAAGAGCGGAAAGAGGTGTTTTGGCAAAAGAAGAAAGACCCACTTGATCAAGGGCGGATTGCATTTTATCTCGTTGTGCTTTGGTGTATCTCCGAAAGATTCCCACCTCTCGAAAGAGTCCCATCGCAACAGTATCCCCTACCGTTAAAGGAAAGCGTCGATCAAGCTGATTTTGCTGTGCAAGGTAAGCAACATCACAGGGGCAAAGCCCCTGGAATTTTATCTTACCACGGTCAAATTTTTGAAGTCCTAAAATGGTTTTTAAAAGAGTACTCTTCCCCCCCCCATTTGGCCCCACAATTGCCCAGAGATCCGGCGCTTTAAAATGACAGGAGAGGCCTGAAATAACAAGATTTCGAGGGTATTTTACAGCAATATTCTGAATGTCAATGGCAACAGGCCCAAGAGGCTCGCAAGATATCGAAGGATGCTTTTCCGTGAATCGTCTCCAAAAAGAAGAGAGGGGGGCTTTGAGAGAGTTGAAAAAGTCAACCAATGCGTGTCATCCTTGAACTAGAAAAGGCTTGTGAAAAACAATGACCCTCGCCTTCGTAGGGGCAAGCTTTTCTTGATCCGAGCAACTATAGAATCAAAGGATCCTCAGCTTAAGAAATACTGGGATTTTCTCCGCAAATCAAGCCTTTTCTAGTCCAAGAATGACAAATTGGGGAGGCACCCTACCATTTCCTCGAGAACTTTCATAATACGTTAGAGAGCCCAGAAAACACATATCCATAGTCCTGCCAAAACAAATAATGCCATTCCCATTCGAGAAGCCGTGCTTTGAAGAAGGGGATTTTGATACGCTTGCATGAGTTTCACCATTTTTCTAATTAAGAATCATTCTTAATTAGATATATGGGCATCATGGAGAGAGAAGTCAAGAGTGTTGATCATATCAATATAAAGGGAATTGCAAAATTATTTCTCCAGTTGTCATTCTGCAAAAATGCTTGATGTTAACGGTTTCTTTACCAAAGTGTGTGATGATGGATCTCAAGAGAACGGTATCTAATGGATTATATCCAGACCGTAAAACGGCATAAATAATATAAAGGAAAAGTATCATGGAAAAAAAGACTTTACACATCATAGCGTGCGCTCTGGCAATCTCTGCTTTAAGCACTACCAACCTCATTGCTCAAGGATCAACAATGCCTCCCATGGGTTCAATGGAAGAAAAAGGTTCTGATACAAAAAAAACTAAGAAGGAAACTGGTCTTCTTCCAGTAGCACCGATGAATAATGGATCAAAGACTGTAAAAAAGATAATTTCTGGCAGTACAAATAAAAAAGCTGGGCTTCCAGTAGCACCGATGAAGAATGGATCAAAAATTCCTGGTAGTACCCATACGGTAAATGGTGGGGCCCTCAATACTCCAGGTACTCTCGGAAAAGGTGGTCATGGTCTTCACCACCATCATCATGGTCATCACCATCATCATGGTCATCACCACCATCATCACCACCATCATCATCATGACTAACAGGGATAGCTTTCTATTAAAAAGTGTAATGAACACTTTGTGATGGTGTTAAAAAACCCTGAAGGGAGCTGTAACGTGGAGAGTCTTCAAGTAACTATGTCAAGGGTTACACTTTAAGCTCAAGGGTCAGCCTTCCTTCAAAGGAATATATCAAGCTGAGAAATGGTCAATGCCCAATTTTAAGGGGCGGGGTCCATTTTTCAGCAATTTTCTGTATGGCTGTATGGCATAATGAACAGTTGCAACAAAACCAAGAATATTTTTTTAAAGCGGCCTATTCTCGCGTTTGATCCGCTATCGCTCACAAAATCTTCTCAAATTCTCAACCTGGGTATGCGGTTGACTCCACAAGCGAGACACCCTATGCAGCTGTATCCACTAAGCCTCAACTGCCGTTAGTAGTTTAGCTGGAATTGGGTCTATTTCAAGCGCTTGTTGGATTAACCTATAAAACAGTTTTCCTCTCGAGTTAGATGTCCTTCGATTAAACCTAAAGGTAAATTCATCCAAGTAATATGGCAAATTTTTGTGATTAATTGCACCGTGAAGCGTGCCCATTAGCCATCGTTTAAGTAATGCAGCAACAAGATGGGCTTGCTCGATTAGATCCTCATTCTTCACGTTGCGATTAACTATCTGCAAATGCGTGTATCCAAGCTTACTTAATCCGCTATATCCAGCCCAGCCATCGGTTCGTATTGTGCTACCCATCTCAACCATCTGCTGAACGGTATTGTCTAACACCGCACCGGAGGCATTACTGATGGGAGCCATTCTAATGCGTCCAATGCCCCATTGGGTCTCTTCCGCTGCTATTAAAACCAATGTTTTTCCCGTCGCTCCACGCCCTTTTTTGCCTGGTTGCTCGCTGCCAATCATCGTTTCATTTATTTCAATGGTGCCGCTCAATTTATCGCGCCCAGGCCTCACCATAGCTCGACGTAGTTTATGTAACCATTCCCATGCCGTATGGTAGCTGCCCAATCCAAGTGATTGTTGCAGACCACTGGCGCTCACGCCATTCTTTTGGCTCACAACATACCAAATGGCCTGGAACCACAATCGAAGAGGCTTATGTGTGTCTTGGAAAAGTGTATCGACAATCACTGATCCTTCGTATTTACAGGACTGACAACGATAGAGTCCTCGGCCTAATTTTAAGGCGCCTCTCGCGGAGCAACGCAAGCACTGATATCCATGGGGCCAGCGAATCATTGCCAAATAATCCAAACAGGCTTCCTCATCTGGAAACATGTTCATGAGTTCAACCGCATCTTCAGGGTAAGTTTTCATATCATGAAAAAACTACAAATAATGCCAAGTGGAGTCAACTGCAAAATTTTGTCAGTTTAGGCTGTTTGTGGAGTCAACCGCATACCCAGGATTCTCAATTTTCCAAACAGGCTCATTGTGAAAAAAAAATACGCGAAACTTTAACTAAAAACTAAGAAAAAACATGCATTCTCCGCTAATACCACTTATCAATCAAGTGGCAGACAAAACTGGGTTGCTTCGTCGCCTTCTGCTCCTCGCAATGACGCCAATTTCCGTCATTGCGAGCGAAGCGAAGCAATCCAGAATATCCACCTATTGAATGCGAAATGGTATAAGAAAAAATTTCAAGGAAGATTGATTCTACTATGGAAAATACAATTATATTTTTAATCAAAAATTATTCTCTTTCCTTTGCTTTTCTAAGTTTCTTAGTGAGCGGGATCGTTTTTTTCTGGCACAAATTTTTTCATAGCACTCGTCCTTTTTTTGAAGTTTTTCTTTCCTATTTTATTCTTTTGAATATTTGTATTTGTTATATTGTAAATCCTGGGTATGCGGTTGACTCCACAAACAGCCTAAACTGACAAAATTTTGCAGTTGACTCCACTTGGCATTATTTGTAGTTTTTTCATGATATGAAAACTTACCCTGAAGATGCGGTTGAACTCATGAACATGTTTCCAGATGAGGAAGCCTGTTTGGATTATTTGGCAATGATTCGCTGGCCCCATGGATATCAGTGCTTGCGTTGCTCCGCGAGAGGCGCCTTAAAATTAGGCCGAGGACTCTATCGTTGTCAGTCCTGTAAATACGAAGGATCAGTGATTGTCGATACACTTTTCCAAGACACACATAAGCCTCTTCGATTGTGGTTCCAGGCCATTTGGTATGTTGTGAGCCAAAAGAATGGCGTGAGCGCCAGTGGTCTGCAACAATCACTTGGATTGGGCAGCTACCATACGGCATGGGAATGGTTACATAAACTACGTCGAGCTATGGTGAGGCCTGGGCGCGATAAATTGAGCGGCACCATTGAAATAAATGAAACGATGATTGGCAGCGAGCAACCAGGCAAAAAAGGGCGTGGAGCGACGGGAAAAACATTGGTTTTAATAGCAGCGGAAGAGACCCAATGGGGCATTGGACGCATTAGAATGGCTCCCATCAGTAATGCCTCCGGTGCGGTGTTAGACAATACCGTTCAGCAGATGGTTGAGATGGGTAGCACAATACGAACCGATGGCTGGGCTGGATATAGCGGATTAAGTAAGCTTGGATACACGCATTTGCAGATAGTTAATCGCAACGTGAAGAATGAGGATCTAATCGAGCAAGCCCATCTTGTTGCTGCATTACTTAAACGATGGCTAATGGGCACGCTTCACGGTGCAATTAATCACAAAAATTTGCCATATTACTTGGATGAATTTACCTTTAGGTTTAATCGAAGGACATCTAACTCGAGAGGAAAACTGTTTTATAGGTTAATCCAACAAGCGCTTGAAATAGACCCAATTCCAGCTAAACTACTAACGGCAGTTGAGGCTTAGTGGATACAGCTGCATAGGGTGTCTCGCTTGTGGAGTCAACCGCATACCCAGGTTGTAAATTTCATATTCCATGTATTTTTTCAAGACTTAGCTACGTCTTTCATTGGGTGGGCTCCAAGTCCATTTCAAGCAGAGGTGGGATTTGCAAGTTTAGGATTTGGCATTGTGGGGCTTATTAGTTTTTGGGGAAATCTCTCTCAGAAAGCCGTTGCCATCATTGGCCCTTCATTTTTCTTGCTCGGAGCAGCAATGGGGCATATTTATCAAATATACCGCTATTCGAATTTATCTCCAGGAAATGCAGGGATTGTCCTCTGGACAGACATCTTGATCCCCTTAATAGGGTATTTTCTTATTTATATAAACTTTAGGCAGGCCTACCTTTGTCATCCTCAAGTTAGAAGTTCTTGATTTGCAATGCAAATCCTAGGACTTCTAACTCGAGGATACCGAGGGGCGCGCATCATTTCATCCAAAGTGTGTGAATGCTAGGAAGGCCTATGGCAGGGTTTACAGGAGGAGAACCGGTTATATTCCAATAGGCTACGTAATCCTTAGTATTATGCCCCAGCGGAATGACATAATGCCCCCACAAAAGAACCCGATCTAGGGCTTTGATGGCCGGAATTAAGTCTTCCCGCGTTTTTGCACTGTTAACGGCCTCACACAGAGCATCCACAACAGCACTTTTTATACCAGGGTAATTGCGTGTTCCCGGCTCATCCGCAGCCTTTGAGCTCCAATAAAAGGCCTGTTCATTCCCAGGAGACATCGTATGACCCCAAAAATGCATAATCATATCGAAATTCATATTAACGCGGTTATTCTCATATTGGGATGCGTCTAAAGTTCGTACAGTTGCCTGAATTCCCAGCTGTTTTAAATTGCGGGCAAACGCAAGGGCTGTTTTTTCATTTTCCGGAACATTCAAAAGGATTTCAAAGGTAAAGGGTTTGCCCGTCTTTTCATTGATTAGCTTTCCCCCTTTGATCACCCATCCTGCTTCTTTAAGCAGTTCTCTTGCGATTTTTAGGTTTTCTCGACTCCCCTTTTCAAAGGTGGGAAGCGTATAAGGTTTCTCAAATACTTCCCTAGGCAATTGGGCACGATAAGGCTCAAGAAGCGCCAGTTCTTTGCCCTCGGGGAGTCCTTTTGCGGCTAACTCTGTATTATCAAAAAAACTTGTTGTCCGCGTCATTCCCCCACTGAAAAGATGTTTATTTAACCAATCATAGTCAAACGCATAGGCCAAGGCCCGACGCACACGAGGATCTTTAAAAATCTCTCGGCGCGTATTAAAGGCAAAGGCTTGCATGCCCACTTGATGGCGATGGGGAATTTCAAGGAGCACAACTTTTCCCTGCTTAACGGCTGGAAAATCATACTGTTTCTTCCATTTTCCCGCATCTTTTTCTTCCCGGGCATACACTTCTCCTGCTTTAAACGCTTCAAAAGCAACAGCTGCATTTTTATAAAAATCAAAGTGCAACGTCTCAAAATTAAAATACCCCTTATTGACGGGAAGATCTGCTGACCAATGATTAGGGTCCTTCTGGTAAGTTATCGAGCGTCCTGGTTCCACTTTTGCTATTTTATAGGGGCCACTACTTACTAGCGGCGTGAGACCTGTTTTTTCAAAATCTTTTCCTTTAAGATCATGTTCCGCAAAAAGCCCCATTATTCCTATAATAATAGGCATTTCAATATCGTATTTTCCATCTACCTTTTTAAAGGTAAATTTAATTTTGAGTGGGCCTAAGACCTCAACTTTATCAACTTTTTTATAATACATCTTCATTCCCGGCGTCCCATGTTCGAAGAGTGTCGCAAAAGAAAAGGCCACATCTTTTGCCGTAATGGGCATTCCATCTTGCCACTTGGCTTTAGGATTAATGTTGAAAATTACCCAAGAGACATCGGGAGCTACCTCAAGACTTTCTGCTACAAGTCCATAGACGGAAAGAGGCTCATCAGGTGAGCGCTTCAGAAGAGATTCAAACGCAATATCACGAATTCCGGGAGGAGCCGTCCCTTTCAGAAGAAATGGATTGAGGGTATCAAACGTTCCTACAATAGCGTGCTTATATTCTCCACCCTTAGGAGCACAGGGATTCACGACATCAAAATGGGTAAAAGTAGCAGGATATTTAAGGTCTCCATGTTTCGCATAACCATGTTGTGGTTTGGTTTGCGGGGCTTGGGGTTGTTGGACTTGGGCGTGTAGAGGACAAGCCAAAATCCCAAGAGAGAGGAATAAGAAGAGGAAGTTTTTCATGTATAGCACCTATTTATCAATGGTCAGTATAGCAGTGTAGCGGTGTAGCAGTGTAGCAGTGTAGCAATTTTTCTTAGCGGAGTCAGTGAACTCTACTGCTACACTGATCCCTACTTCACCAGCATCGCCAACAACAGAAGCGCTACGATATTGATAATCTTAATCATCGGGTTTACCGCAGGACCTGCTGTATCTTTATAAGGATCCCCCACCGTATCGCCCGTAACGGCTGCTTTGTGAGCTTCTGAACCCTTTCCACCATGGAGGCCATCTTCAATGTATTTCTTAGCGTTATCCCAAGCACCGCCACCGGAGGTCATGGAAATGGCTACAAAAAGACCTGTAATAATAGTTCCAAGCAACATGGCCCCTAACGTCGTGAAGGCTTCTGTTTGCCCCGCTGTCCACAAAATGACAAAATAAACAACAGGAGGTGCCAAGACAGGCAACAAGGACGGAAGGATCATCTCGCGAATCGCAGCTTTTGTTAAGATATCCACGGCCTTGCTGTATTCAGGCTTGGCTTTCCCTTCCATAATTCCTTTTATTTCCCGGAACTGACGACGAACTTCAACAACAACTTCTGCTCCAGCGCGTCCCACGGCCATCATCCCCAACGCCCCAAAGAGGTATGGCAACAGCCCTCCGATAAATAGACCTACAACCACATGCGGGTCTTGGAGTTTGAATTGAACGTTGAGAGACGGAAAAAATGTGTGCAAATCTTCTGTATACGCTGCAAAAAGAACAAGTGCTGCAAGACCTGCAGACCCAATTGCGTACCCTTTTGTGACAGCTTTTGTCGTATTGCCAACGGCATCCAACGCATCCGTTACTTTCCGTACGTTCGCCGGCAAATTAGCCATTTCTGCAATGCCGCCTGCATTATCTGTAACTGGGCCATAAGCATCAAGCGCAATAATCATCCCGGCAAGTGCCAACATGGTTGTTGCCGCAATGCCAATTCCAAAAAGACCCGCGTTCATATAGGAGGTCAAAATTCCTCCACAAATAACAAGCACAGGCAAAGCTGTTGCTTCCATTGAAACGGCAAGACCTTGAATGATATTCGTTGCATGACCGGTCACGGAAGCTTGTGCCACACTTCGTACAGGACGATACCGGGTTGACGTATAATATTCTGTGATCCACACCAGAAGCCCTGTCACGATAAGACCCGTTAAAGCACTATAGAGAAGGTTCATGCCCGTAAAGACTTTTCCTTCAACCACCAAAGGATTATCAAGCCCAACTAAAATCGTGGTGATCCATACAATAAGGCCGGCAGATACAAGGGACGCTGCGATTAAGCCCTTATAAAGGGCTGCCATAATGTTATGGCTTCTACCCAAACGAACAAAAAATGTCCCCACGACAGAACCCACAATACAAACACCCCCAATAGCAAGGGGGTAAACCATAAGAATCTCTGCTATCTCCCCTGTGAAGAAAAGAGCAGCCAACTGCATGGTCGCTACAATCGTCACTACATATGTCTCAAAGAGATCAGCGGCCATTCCCGCACAATCGCCAACATTATCCCCTACGTTATCGGCAATGACGGCCGCATTACGGGGGTCATCTTCAGGAATACCAGCCTCAATTTTTCCCACAAGGTCAGCGCCCACATCCGCCCCCTTAGTAAAGATCCCACCCCCCAGCCGCGCAAAAATTGAAATGAGTGACGCTCCAAAGCTCAAAGAAAGCAAGGCCACCATAATCTGACGCACTGTTTCGCCCTCTTGACGAAGATACATATAGTAAAGAGTGACCCCTAAAAGACCAAGACCCACCACGAGCATCCCAGTAATAGCTCCTGATTTGAAGGCAATATTAAGGGCGGGAGCAAGACCGCTTCGTGCTGCTTCTGTTGTGCGAACATTAGCCCTCACCGACACATTCATTCCAATATATCCTGCAATTCCAGACAGAACTGCGCCTAGGATAAAACCAATTGCGGAATATGTTCCCAATACCATTGCCAAAAAAAGGGCAACCACCACACCAACAATAGCGATAGTCGTGTATTGTCGGTTTAGGTAAGCATTCGCACCCTCTTGAATGGCAGCTGCAATTTCTTGCATTTTTGCCGTACCTTTTGAGCAGGCAAACACCTGCCGACTTGCATAAGCTCCATAGAGAAGCGCCAAAACGGCAGCGCTGAGAATATAGGAATATATCATTGTCATTTTTTTATCCTTTTGTTCGTCATACTGACAAGAAACATGCCAGAAATTTTATCGGCAAGCAATGGATTAGTTAAGCATGTGGACATAAGCCCGTAACTCTCAGCAGAGCTGGGAGTTTGGTTAGGAACTGCTTCGAGCACCCGAAGTATTAGGAGATCTTCATTGTATGTAAAAACTCTAGAATTCCTCCAGCAGCGCCTGAGAATTAGCATTTGAGATCACGGTAAACGCATCTAAAATGAGAGAAAACAAGGAAAAATCGATAGTCCTTTCCATAAAATAAGGATAAAAATAGGTCACTCGAGTAAAAACCTTATTTTTTAAGGTAGCGCCCATTGAGAAAATTCGTTGGAAACACTGAAATTCCTCAAGCAAATTTTTCAAGAGTTTCGTTATGATTTAGATGCGTTTACCGTGATTTGAGATCGTTAAATTTGCAATTTTTTCTATTTTCATATAATGTCGCTTGTAGCAAAGAAGCAGGATAGTAATAAGAACCCCTTAGTTGTTTTTTGCGCCTTTATGCACGCGTTATTCTTTATGAAAGGAAGACCCATTTTATCTCTTGCTATCTAATTATTGTACGTCAAAAAGAAAAAATGCCGAAGTAGCTCAGTTGGTAGAGCAACTGATTCGTAATCAGTAGGTCGGGTGTTCGATTCACCTCTTCGGCACCATTGGTTTCCTCTGGTTTTCAACATTTCAAAATTTACTAAAATTATCGGGTATACCCCGGGTATACTTTGAAAGCCACTCTTTCCCAATTAGGGAGAAACGGCACTGTTAGTTTTAGTTAGAATGGCGTTCGAAGAGCGAGAAATAGAAGTTTAGTAAACGCTTAAAATGTTTTGCTGGCAACGATCTTTAATAAATTATAACAATGAAATCAACGCATTATGTTGTTTCCTTCGTTGCTGCTGATGTTGGATTGTTATCATTTTTTGCCTCCAACTGTCCCATGAGTGTCCCGTGTATGGTATGTGTGGCTATTGGTATCAAATGTTGAGGGCACTCTATACCAAAATGAGGGTGCAAGTATTCGCTAAACTTCTTTATAAATTTTTTGCCTGTATTCATGAGCCAATTTCTTGCGTATTATTTTGTTTGAGATCAATTTATCTTAGTCAACTGCTCTTTTGATGTAATAACAACAAGAAAAGGCTCACATAGAATTTTAGAATCTATTAATAAATAAAAAATAATTGAGAAACATGCATCTATACACTCATGTCAAAATACCTAAGAATAATATTTGTGAATATGCGTTAAAGGAAAATGATCCTTTTATAATTTTCGAAGCAGAAAAAAATAAAGAGGATACGGGAGAATTTTGAGAATCTTTAATAAAGTTGAAAAAAACCAAGGAAACCGGATCTCAAATGAGGACGAAGCCAGCCCTTTATAGATATAATTTGCCGCCTCATCCGCTGTAATAATAAAAGGCATATCAAATGTATTTTTAGCTGTCAGGCGTGTTTTGACAAATCCGGGATTCACGACTTGGACGCGAATTCCCTGCTTTTTAAGATCACAATAAAGGCTCTCAGCAAGATTAATGACACCCGCCTTGCTTGCACCATACCCCATAGATCGAGGAAGCCCTGAGTATCCAGCAACACTTCCAACAAGGACTATATGGCCTTTGCGATTTTGAAGAAAGGCAGGAATGATTTTTGAAAGGACGGTAAATGTTCCATAAAGGTTAATATCGAGCATTTTTTTAACAATCTCAAAATCACAATTCATCGCACTCATTGGTTCATAATATCCAGAGTTGTAGATGAATATGTCAGGAACAAATTTTAAAGATTCAATTTTTTCCCAAGCCCCTTCAACTAATTTTTGTTGTGTAACATCAAGAGGGACAATTAGGTGTTCCCCTTTTAGCTCTTCAAGAAGAGAGTCGAGGCGATCAGCGCTCCGTGCTGAAAGAATGAGGTTAGCCCCTGCAGCAGCAAGTTTTTTAGCAAGAGACCTGCCAATACCCTCACTGGCTCCGACAATCCAAATTTTTTTGTTTCTAAAATCTGTCATGATTTTTTCTGAATCACTAAAAGCAATTCGCCAACCTTGATTCCAAATTTCTTCATACTTGTTCTGTTTATAATTGTGGTGCCATCCATCAGATACATCCAATCATCCATAGAAAGATCCAGTGTGGATTTATTGTATGGAACTCTTAAAACATATTTTATATTTACCGCGTTTCCCATTTGCCGACCTTGAGCGACGCCTATTACATCAGCAGCCTTTCCTGAAAATTCATGATCGTTTTTGATTGTAATCTCCCAGATTCTATGGGTTTTTTCGCCATCATCAAATATAAAATTCTCATTTAAAATGAGTGTATCACCCTTTTTTTCTCCAACCATCTCTGCATGGAAATAACGTTTAGGACGGCCCAGGAAATCAAAAAGAATGCCATTAGCTTCAAGCTTTCCCTCAAAGTACTCAACTATGTTTAATTTTGGTTTCATGTCTTTATATTCCTCTATGGATTTATCAGAACACCCTGCGATAAAAAAAGAAAATCCAATAAAAAGTAGATATAATTTTTTCATTTTCTCTCTCTACCTAAATCAATGGGGCTCGCGTAAAGAATAATTATTGCCATCAATTTGATCATACAGGGAATCAGAGCATAAGACCAGTGCAAGACAGAAGACGAGTAAGCCTGAGTTTGATTCCCGTCAATGTGGGGGAGAAAGAGAAAAAGACACCCCGAGGTCATTGCCAAAGCCGTCTTGTTGATAAATTGCCAGAGCGAGAAATTCATATTTCTTAACTCTGTTTTTGTTCCTACTACATCAGCTAAAAGTGAAGGAAGCAGGGTCAAGTCTCCTCCTAAGGCAACCCCGGAAAGAAAGCAGATTAGGAAAAACCAATTGGCAGATTCGGCCGTTATATAATAGGAGCCTATAAAGGAAAAAATGGCTAAAAACATTGATGCATAAAGAGTTTGTCTCTTTCCACACTTCTTTGAAACCATATTCCAAAAAAGGGTACTCACGGCAGCAGCTAAGAAGTAAGTTGTCAAAAAAAGCCCTGCAAAACTATCCGCATTGAGGACTGAACCCACAAAAAAAAGAAAAAGGGTTGAGGTAACTCCAACTGGTAACGCGTTGATAAAAAATAAGAGAAAGAGCCACCAAGAAGAATGCCTTTGAGAAAGAAATTTCTTAAAATGGCTCCAAATAGCAATGGGAGTCGGGTTTGAAATACCTTTGAATTCTGGAAACACCAACAAAGCCAGGATGATCCATGCCGCAAGAATGCTTCCGTAAATTTGAAAGGCGGGCTGTTTTGCGAAGAAGAGTTCAAGAAAAGAGGGCAAGATAGCAGCCAAAAGAACGCCCCCGAGACCTATGCCTTCTCGCCAGGAAGAGAGAGTCGTCCTTCCCTGATAGGTTTGATCAATGTTAAGTCCAGCGCCATAAAAATTAATGGCAAGAAGGCTATATCCCAGGTAAGAGATTGCCGTAAAAAGAGAAAACCAGATGATTAAACCCTGCTGTTCAAATGTTGATGGGGCCCAGAAAAGGCCATTAAATCCAATGATCAGGAGGATCCCTCCAAGAATCATTATCTGTTTCAAACTAGTTTGATTCCTATCTGAGACATATCCAATAAAAGGATCCAAGAAAGCATCCGTGAGTCTTAACAAAAGTAGGATCATCCCCAAATCTTGTAGCTCAACTTCATAGAAATCATAATAAAATTTAGGAATATGAATATAAAGAGGAAGGCCTACAAATGAAAGAGGAATGGCAATAAGGCTATAGCGAAAGTAGAGGCTTCTATGAGGGAGCTGAGAAGTCGTTTTAGAGCTCAAAAGCTATTGTTCCTCTTCATGGATAAGTTCAACCTGCATAACACTAATACGCTCCATTTCAAATCCACCTCTGCAAAGGCCAAAATAATAAAGCCAGCTTCTTATAAATTCATCATTGAATCCCAGTTTCATGATCTGTGATTTTGCCTCACAAAAACGCTTTTCCCATTCTTGTAGGGTCCATGCGTAATCTTGGCCAAAGCAGAAGATGTCTTTAATCGCAAGCCCTGCCTTTTTAGCATGAAATTCAAACTTCTCAGAAGAGGGTAACATCCCACCCGGGAATATATAGTGTCTTAAATAATCGCTGCTCTTCCGATAACTTTTGAATTCATTATTATTAATCGTAATCGTTTGGATAAGTGCATTTCCCCCTTCTTTCAAACGATTCTTAATTGTTTTAAAATAAGTTGGCCAGTATGCCTCTCCAACCGCCTCAAACATCTCAATGGAGACGATGCTGTCAAAGATTCCTTTTGTGTTGCGATAGTCTTCTAATAAAATCTTAGCTGTTGATCCAAGCCTTTCTTTAGAAAAGATATACTGACTAGGCGAAATCGTAAGAGAGGTAACGTCGTGCCCTTGTATTGTTGCTTTTTCAGCGAAACCTCCCCACCCGCACCCAATTTCAAGGACCGCATTTCGATTCCTAATTTTTTTCAGAATTCTGTCATATTTTTGGTGCTGGGATTGCTCAAGGTCTTCAGCTCCCGAATAGCGGAGTCCTGAAGAATAGCTCATGGTGGGATCGAGCCATAATTCATAAAAATTATTTCCCAAATCATAATGGGACATAATGTTGTGACGACTCCCTGAAACTGTATTCTTCTTGAAAAAAATATCATTCAAATATGTTAAATATCTCTGAAAAATGTTCCCATTAATATACTGTCTAAGACTGGTAATATTACCAATGCCATAGGCTACAAGATTACTAATATTCGAGGAGTTCCACAGCCCATGAACATAAGCTTCCCCAAACCCAATATCCCCTCTTGAAATGGCAGCCTTTATGGCTCCCCAGTGCCGAATTTCCAGGTCTGCATCGGCACCAAGCTTTTCGCCTTTAAAATCCCATGTTTTTCCGTTTGGCCCTTTGAGACTTAATGTTCCAAAGGGACAGTTTTCTAATAATTTTAAAAGTGCCCTTACATAGAGAGGCTCAAACTTTCTCATTTCGTTATCTCTTTTTTAGGAGGAGGTGGTTTTTTTATGTACTTTATTCTTTTTATAAGAAGTTTCAAAGCCTGATAATGAATCAAAAAGATAATCTTTAAGGTGATAAGAGGATAACGAAAAAAGTAAAATAAGCGCCCGATCGTTTAATGCCTTTCGCTTTCCTATAAGTGACGTTGAAAGAGTTCTTTTACCCTCAAGATAATAATCGATCCAAATACCTACTGATGAGCCTTGAATATGAAATCTAAACACATATTCGCCTGTAAGAGAATAAAAGGGAGAAACGTGAAACACCTTTTGGCTTTTGATAAGGTCATCTTTACCAATTACTTTGCCCTCATTTTTCATACATAAATAACCGTGACGTTCTCCGAAGGTGTTGTTAACTTCACACAGAACTGCTCTCAAATCCTCACGAGCATCAAAACAGAACCAAAAGCTGATAGGATTGAAAGCGTATCCCAAAACTCTTGGTAAAGTTATGAGAAGAACATCCTCAATTTTAAAAGGATGGTCTTGTTTATTGATCAACTCTTGAAGCGACCCTTGAAACGGCTTGAAATCAGGGAAACCATAGTCCTGCTCGTAAAGAGAAAATAGATTAAACTTATCTTTAGAAAATAGTCTGAAGAAATTCAAATCAATGAGCTCTCTAAGAAATACACAAAAATAATAAATCTTATAAGAAAAGGTATTCTCTTTCGGGGTGTAGCGTTTATGGAAAACACGGGCAATCAAAAGCCCTTGGGAGATTACCATGGCAATGAAATTCCCATGGCTGAAGCTACTTCGGAAGCACTCCTAATACCATCCTCATGAAACCCATTTCCAAGATAAGCTCCACAATACCAGGTATTTTTTTTCCCTTGGATATGAATGACCATCTTCTTTCCCTCATCGGAAGAAGGACCAAAAACCGGATGGCTGAAGGTGTGCTTATCAAAAACGAGCTTTTCCTCGATTTTGTTGGGAGGATTTAACGTGAGGAATAGAGGTAATTTTTCGTTAATATTTTGCAGTCGATTCATCCAGTAAGTCAGAGAAATATCCTGCTTTGGTGAGCTTCCATCGAGCAGGACATTCCAACTACTCCAACACTTTTTTCGCTTGGGCATGAATGCTTGATCACGATGAAGTACAGCTTTATTTTCCTTGTAACCAATTGATTTTAAAGCTGATTTTTCGTCACCAGACGAATCCTTGAGAATATGGAGCGCTTGATCAGAATGACAAGCAAAAACAACGTGATCAAATTTATGCAGCGCTCCTTTACGTGTTTTTACAAGAACATGATCTGGTTCTCTTGTAACTTCTTCAACTTCTTCGTTGAGCCGGATGTTATGATCCAAGCATTGGTCAATTCTCTTAACATATTCAATGCTTCCCCCTGCGACCGTGTACCATTGAGGATGATCATTTATAGAAAGAAGGCCATGATTGTTGAAAAAGTTTACGAATGTTTTAGCCGGAAACTCAAGCATTTGTTTTGGGGAGGAACTCCAAATCGCTCCCCCCATGGGAAGGAGATAATTAGACCGGAACCAAAGGCCAAGCTTCATTTTATCCAATAACTCTTGCAAGCTGATATTTGGATTGTACTCAACGACACTTAAAGCGAATTTATTAAAACGGAGAAGGTCGTAAACTCCTTTCCATATCCTTGGATTGAAGAGATGAGACCTTTGGGCAAAAAAAGCATCAAGTGAATTTGCTGACCATTCATGTTTTCCGCCATCAATGGACACAGAAAGAGACATATTGCTTTTTTCAGTTTTAACCCCGAGATGATTAAAAAACTGAGTAAGAAGTGGATAAGTTTTATGGTTAAATACAATGAAACCTGTGTCTACCGGAATCTCATTCTCTTCATAATTCACTTGAATAGTTCGTGAGTGACCACCCAGTCTGGGTTCCTTTTCAAATATAGTAACTTCAGCGTGATTCTTCAAAAAATAGGCAAGTGATAAACCTGAAATTCCTGTTCCAATAATAGCAACCCTGTTGTTTTTTTGTAATTTTATCATTTGGAAAAGAGTCTATTAGTTTTACCATCTGCAATCAAAAGGTTTTTTGCTATTGTATATCTGCTCCACAAGCTTTCCATTTCTGTTGTTTGATTGTAGGATGAACGTCAAATAATAAAAAAGCGAGGAAAAAATGATCAAACCAACTGTTGCCATTGTTTATCATTCAGGATACGGGCATACGAAAAAATTAGCCGAATCTGTTTTGGAAGGTGTCCAAGAGAGTAAAAAGGCTACAGGCATACTCATCTCTGTGGAAAAGGTGGATTCCTATTGGGAAGATCTTGACCATGCTACGGCCATTATCTTTGGTGCTCCGACTTACATGGGATCTGTTTCAGCTGGATTTTGGACTTTTGCTGAAAAGACGTCAAAAAGATGGATGGAAATGAAATGGAAAGATAAACTTTCTGCGGCATTTATTAATTCCGGATCCCAGAATGGGGACAAACTTCAAAGTCTGTATTCGATGTTTAATCTTTCTCAACAACATGGAATGATTTGGGTGGGCCTTGGCCTGATGCCAGGCAATGCTAGTTCAAAAGGCTCTTTAGAAGATTTGAATAGATTAGGCTCCTTTGGTGGCGCCTTTGGACAGTCCAACGTCGACGAAGGCCCTGATACAGCTCCTCCAAAATCAGACAGGCTTACCGCCAAGCACTTGGGTGAACGGGTTGCAGAAATTTCTGCAAGATGGGAAGCAGGGAAGAAGTAGATTTAATGGGGGGTTATTCCTTCACTTCCATCATCACTTCGTTTCGGCGCATAAAAGGAAGTGTCCAGGGTGGATTATAAAAGGCAAAGATAGGCTGCCCTATGGTCTGGAGGTTGGCTTCCTTTGTGTGTTTGACAAGCTCCTCCAAATGTTTCTTGAGGCTTTCCTCTCCTCCTAACCCTGAAAACCTTATAACCGCATAACGCTTTGATGGAATGGACAACACCTCAATTTGGCTATTGTTGGGATGTGGAAGGGTTTCTAATGTGTATTCCGCAGGCATGACAAACCTGACTTTCCATTGTCCGTTATGATCTGACGCTTGTTGGATGACAGGTGCCGTCATGGCAATCTTTTCTCCCTGCTGTTGTGTCACAGGAGCAGTCATGTTTATTTTTTGACGGGGCGCATTATTGCCAAAAATATAATCAGCGAGCATTCGAAAACCTTTTGAGATCGCTTCCTTCGGTTCTCCCTCAACCTTGACTTGCGCCACTAGAAGAGGCACATACTCACGAATCTCAATGTTTCCGTGAGATTCAATAACCTTAAACTCGGGTTCATTCACTTGGCTCATAATTGTTCCACTCATGGCTAAAAGGACTAAAAAAAAGATGAGAACCCGACAAAAAATGTAACTTTTTTTATTTTTCATCTTATCAACTGTGTTGAATTCATCTGACTTTTCAATTGTAGCACAGAATAAAATGATGACTTCATGAAAAAATGTTTTAGTGATGAAAAGAGGTTTTTAAATGACTCAGGAAAAATCAGCTATTCTCTGGCTTAGACAAGACTTAAGATTGGCAGATAATCCTGCGCTTCAAGTTGCAGCAAATCATCCATTTTTTGCAGTGTACATTTGGGATGAGCAGGACCCTTGGTATCCTGGAGGGGCATCACGGTGGTGGCTTCATAAAAGCCTGAACGCTCTAAAGCAGTCTCTTCGAGAAAGAGGGGTTCAACTTATCCTTAGAAGGGGAAACTCCCTTCGTATTTTAAAAGCCCTTGCTCAAAAAACGAAAGCTTGTGGGGTCTATTGGAATCGATGCTATGAACCCTACGCTATTAACAGAGATAAGGAGATTAAATCCTACTTTAAAAATGAAGGCATTCTTTGTCAAAGCTTCAATGGATCTCTTCTGGCCGAGCCTTGGAAAATTCAAACGAATACAAAAAGACCTTATCAGGTTTTTACCCCCTTTTGGAAAGTTCTTCAAAATCTTAGCTTTCCCAAACCAAGTCCAATTCCCGACCTTCAAGGATGGGACGTTCCGATTGTTTCTGAATCGATAGAAGAATGGAGATTTAAGCCCACCTTATGGGGACAAGGTTTAGAAGAAACTTGGCGGCCTGGAGAGAAGGGAGCTTGGGAGAGACTGAACCTATTTTTAGAGGAGGTAATTGCATCCTATCATAGGAAAAGAGACTATCCTTCGGAAAACGGTACATCTCATTTATCTCCCTATCTTCATTGGGGAGAATTAAGCCCCACCCAAATCTGGCATCAAGCATCCCGTATTCATGGAGTTGAGTCCCTTCCTTTTTTAAGACAGTTGGGATGGCGAGAGTTTTCCTATCATCTTCTTTTTCATTTTCCAGAGCTACCCTCCAAACCACTAAGGTCATCTTTTGAGGGCTTTCCATGGCAAGTGGATTCTGAGGCCCTTAAAGCTTGGCAGAGAGGAAAAACTGGATACCCCTTGGTGGATGCGGGGATGAGAGAACTCTGGCATACAGGCTCCATGCACAATCGGGTTCGTATGGTTGTGGCATCATTCCTTGTGAAACATCTTCTCCTTCCTTGGCAGCAAGGGGAAGAGTGGTTTTGGGATACCCTCGTTGATGCTGACCTTGCCAACAATGCTGTTAGCTGGCAATGGGTTGCAGGATGTGGCGCGGATGCCGCTCCTTATTTCCGTATTTTTAACCCCGTGCTTCAAGGACAAAAATTTGACCCAGAGGGCACTTATATAAAGCAATGGATACCAGAGCTCGGAGCTTTGGATAACCCCTATATTCATTCTCCTTGGCAAGCCCCTCATGAAGTTTTAGAAAGGGTAGGAATTAAGTTGGGAACCACTTATCCATTCCCTATGGTTGATCATGGGTTTGCTCGGAAAAGGGCATTGGAAGCTCTAAAAACTCTTTAGGGTTAAGATCTTATGCTCAATTTTGATCAAGATTTTCTAAGGTGTTTTTTAAAATTATTCATAAAATATTTTCAGCGATCTTTTTTAGATAGCCAGCTGCTTGCAAGCGGATGGCGGTTTTTTTCTCTGGTTTAAACCTATCCCAATTTCCATAGGCATAATTCATTCGAGGATTGCCTCGGAGTTTATCGTCGTTTCTATCGATAAAATCCCAATACAGAGAATTAAATGGACAGGCCTTTTTTCCTACTGTCTCATTTGGATCATAATAACAGTTTTCACAAAAGTTGCTCATACGATGAATGTATTTGCCACTAGCGGCATATGGCTTACTGGCCATAATTCCACCATCCCCGAAGAGGGCCATACCCAATGTATTAGGCAATTCCACCCACTCATAAGCATCAGAATATACTGCTAAGTACCATTCGCACACCTCTACGGGGTTTATACCCGCCAGAAGCGCAAAATTTCCCGTTACCATCAGACGCTGAATATGGTGAGAGTAAGCATGATCTTTTGTCTGTCGAACACATTCTTCAATACAAAACATATGGGTAGGTTTGCCCCAATAAAACGCCGGAAGGGATCTGGAAGAGTTGAGATAATTCATAGATGCATACTCCGGCATAAAATTCCAGTAAATGCCTCTAACAAACTCACGCCATCCCAAGATCTGACGTATAAACCCCTCTACACAATTTAGAGGAGCCTTCCCCGATAAATAGCTAACTTCTGCCATCTTACATAACTCAATTGGGAGTAATAATCCTGCATTTAAGTAGGAAGACAATAAAGAATGATAAAGGTAAGGTTCTTCAGCAATCATAGCATCTTGATAATCACCAAAAAAGGGAACTAATTTATCCATAAAATGCCTTGCTTCTTTTAAAGCCTGATCTCGAGTAACTGCATAATAGAATGGCTCTAGCGTCCCAAAATTATCTTCAAATCGATCATGAACAAGATGAATAACTTCCTTAGAAATCAAATCTTTTTTGTGTGAAATCCGCTTTGGAAAAGACATGTTTTTCTGTGGTGGCTTTCGATTTTCCCTATCATAGTTCCATTTTCCTCCCACTGGCGTGCCATCTTGTTCCATGAGAATGGAGTATTTTTTACGCATTTCACGATAGAAATATTCCATCCGGAGCGGCTTTTTATGTTGAGCCCATTTTTGAAACTCTTTTATGCTGCACAAAAATCTATTGTCTTCACGTATCTGGATAGGAATAGTTAAAGTGCTTTGCCAAAGCTTATATTTTTGATTTACTCTCCATTCTCCTGGTTCTGTGAGAATAAGTAAATCTAGCTTATGGTCTTTGAGCACACGAGCAACTTCATTATCCAAAGTGCCGGTGTTTTGCGGATCATCGAGTTTGACATAGATTACTTTACCTGGGTATGCGGTTGACTCCACAAACAGCCTAAACTGACAAAATTTTGCAGTTGACTCCACTTGGCATTATTTGTAGTTTTTTCATGATATGAAAACTTACCCTGAAGATGCGGTTGAACTCATGAACATGTTTCCAGATGAGGAAGCCTGTTTGGATTATTTGGCAATGATTCGCTGGCCCCATGGATATCAGTGCTTGCGTTGCTCCGCGAGAGGCGCCTTAAAATTAGGCCGAGGACTCTATCGTTGTCAGTCCTGTAAATACGAAGGATCAGTGATTGTCGATACACTTTTCCAAGACACACATAAGCCTCTTCGATTGTGGTTCCAGGCCATTTGGTATGTTGTGAGCCAAAAGAATGGCGTGAGCGCCAGTGGTCTGCAACAATCACTTGGATTGGGCAGCTACCATACGGCATGGGAATGGTTACATAAACTACGTCGAGCTATGGTGAGGCCTGGGCGCGATAAATTGAGCGGCACCATTGAAATAAATGAAACGATGATTGGCAGCGAGCAACCAGGCAAAAAAGGGCGTGGAGCGACGGGAAAAACATTGGTTTTAATAGCAGCGGAAGAGACCCAATGGGGCATTGGACGCATTAGAATGGCTCCCATCAGTAATGCCTCCGGTGCGGTGTTAGACAATACCGTTCAGCAGATGGTTGAGATGGGTAGCACAATACGAACCGATGGCTGGGCTGGATATAGCGGATTAAGTAAGCTTGGATACACGCATTTGCAGATAGTTAATCGCAACGTGAAGAATGAGGATCTAATCGAGCAAGCCCATCTTGTTGCTGCATTACTTAAACGATGGCTAATGGGCACGCTTCACGGTGCAATTAATCACAAAAATTTGCCATATTACTTGGATGAATTTACCTTTAGGTTTAATCGAAGGACATCTAACTCGAGAGGAAAACTGTTTTATAGGTTAATCCAACAAGCGCTTGAAATAGACCCAATTCCAGCTAAACTACTAACGGCAGTTGAGGCTTAGTGGATACAGCTGCATAGGGTGTCTCGCTTGTGGAGTCAACCGCATACCCAGGTTACTTTATATCCCCTTTCTTCAAGATCTCTGGCAAAGTGGCGCATAGCAGAAAATAAAAAAGCAATTTTTTTTGGATGATGGGGAACATAAGAGGCCTCCTCCATTACTTCACACATCATAATAATATCTGAATTTTTATCTATGCCATTCAAACAAGAAATTGTCATTGAGAGTTGATCATTAAGAATTAAGCGTAAAGCCTTCATAAAATACTCAAAACCTCACTTTGGGCCGAACGGAACTTAAACCACCATCAACACCCAGCACTTGGCCAGTTATCCAGGAATTTTCTGAGTTAAGGAAAAACAAGATAGCACGAGCAACGTCCTCTGATGTCCCTAAACGACCCAGAGCGTGCATAGATTCTGAAATTTTCTTTGAGTTTTCATTGTTCGTAATCTGTACAGTCAAAGGTGTTTCAACAAGTCCAGGCGCTACGGCGTTTATCCGCAAATTGGCACTCGCATAGGTAGCTGCTGCTGAAAGGGTGAGCCCAATAATTCCAGCCTTTGCTGAGGCAATAGCCTCATGATTTGCAAATCCTTCCCTTGCAGCAGCTGATGAAATAAGAACAACTGATCCGCCATTAGTCATATATTTTCCAGCTGCTCGAACAGTAGCAAAAGAAGTTGTAAGAGAGCTTTCTATAACACTATTATATTGCTCTTTGGTTGTCAGGTGGGATGGCTTTAAAAGAAGGGATCCGCTACAATTAACTACTCCATTTAGATCTCCTGCTTTTTTAAATATCTCCTCTACTGCATCAAAATCAGTCGCATCTAAATAAGCATCAGGGGTAATTTTTGAGCTGTCACGAGCTGTCTTGAAAACCGTATGTCCTTCGCTTTTAAGCTGATGAACAACCGCTTGTCCAATACCGCTGCTCGCTGCAATGATTAAAAATTTGGCCATAGCTATTCTTTCTTTAACTAGTAAATAATTACAAATTTGTTACAAAGCATCAGCAAAACTATGATTTTTATCTCTATGTCTGCATTCATCTTGACGAATGACTTGAATCAGCTCCAGAAGCGTAGAATTATTTGCCAGACCCCAATAAGATTGAGCTATAAAAGGTGTATTAATATTAGGAATTCTTCCCTCTTCTACCTCTTTGAGATATTGAGAATAGCTTGTGACAGCTTCTTCTTCCAAATAACCAACAGTTCTATGAGCTGTATAAGGAGAAAAAATATAGAGCACAATATAAAATATAATAAAAAATAATTGAGCAATTATTATAATGAAACGTTCTATTATGTTAGGTTGTGCAATATGAATGAATGTCATAAGATGCATTCGCTCATTTTCAGCCTCCTCGAGCAATTGTCTTATCCATCCTTCATCATCTTTAATTTTTCTCAAGCATCTCAAATGAATTAACATCCCCCCTACCATGCCCGGAATAGCAGCTACCGTCTCTAAAACTACAGCTCTATGACCATATCTCTTTTTAAAAAATGCATCTGCAAAAAAACGCATACATTTTACATAATAAAAGGCAACTTTATCTCGTCGATTAATAGGAGTGCGATGCTTATTAATATCACATTTTCTAATCATTAAAAACTCAATATTAAAATATTTATTATAAAACCATTGGCAAAAGTATTTATTTTATAAAAATTTTAACTTTTACTATTGGATAATTTTTTAAAAAAAGCGACATAGTATCGAAAAATTCATAAAACTTTAGATCTTTATTTTAGAAAAAATAAAAAAGAAAGAAAAACTATGGATCTCAATAACTTTCCTAATTACTATTAAAACCTATTAGCGTGGAAGTTGGCAAGAGTAAATTGTTTCATGCAGATAACTTTAGAAGTTATTTTTGCCAAAAATGTTTAGCAACATAAAATGTGCATTTGGGTTTACAGGCCTTTCCAAGCAAGATTCCTTCTATCGCAGGGTTCGAACCTTCTTGGTCAATTTCAATTAAGAATTTAACTCTAAACGGATTATTGATATACCCCTATCAAATAGAGTAACATTAGAAATATTTAGAAATTGAGCTTTGAGAAATAGAATGTCAGATTTAAAATTAAGAGTCTCTATTTAAATTTAGAAAAGATTGTTATTAATAAAGACCAATGAAAATTTACAAATGAAAAGCTATTTTTTTATACTTGGGTTTGGTTATACAGCTGAGTTTTTAGTAAAAGAACTCATAGAATTTGATTTGCAAGTTATCGGGACAACAAGGAGCTCCGAAAAAATTGGACTCTACCCTCACTCCAATTATGAGCTCGTGAATTTTTCAGCATCTAACATTGAAAAATATCTAAAGAGGGCCACACATATTTTAATTAGCATTCCACCTACAGAGGAAAAAGGTGATATCATTCTTGCAAATTTTTCTGACTTAATTAAAAAATTCTCTCATCAAATTCAATGGCTAGGATATCTCTCGTCTACTAGCGTTTATGGCGATCATCAAGGAGATTGGGTTGACGAAACTTCGGAGTCAATATCGCCTGGTAAGCAGGGATTATTAAGGTTGGATGCTGAGAAAGCATGGCTCTCTTTAGCAAATGATTATCGGCTGCCTCTCCATATTTTTAGACTAGCTGGCATTTATGGTCCCACAAGAAATGCTTTAGTGAAACTTTTAAGTGGCAAGAAAGAAACTATTTATAAGGAAGGGCATTTCTTTTCAAGGATTCATGTGGAAGATATTATATCTGCACTTATTGCTTCTATAAAGAAGCCTGATCCTTTATCTGTTTACAATATTGCTGACGATGAGCCGGCTCCTTCGCATGTTGTCGATGCTTATGCAGCATCTTTACTAAATATGTCTCCAATTACTCAAATCCCATTTAAGATAGCTAAATTATCCCCTGCCCAAAAAGAATTTTATTTACATAACCGGCGAGTATGCAACTCTAAGATGAAACAGGACCTTTTAGTTAAATTAAAATACCCTACCTATAGGGAAGGATTAAAGCAACTTTTAAAAGATGAAGTTCATTTATTATGCGAAAAAAAATAATTCAAATTTCAAGTTGGATTTTAATGTTTGAGGTTATAGGCTTTTACCTTGGGCTGATTACCAAAGAAAACATCAATCCTTGGTACCAATTGCTTAATAAACCCATTTTTACTCCTCCCAATATAGCTTTTTCTATCATCTGGCCTATCTTATATGTAATGCTTGCTTTAGCTGGTTATTTGCTCTGGCAACAGCGTCATCGATCAATTATTAGGACAGCAACATTTTTTTATGCTGCGCAGATGTTGATGAATTGGTTATGGACGCCGCTCTTCTTTTATTTTCATTTGATTGGGTTAAGTTTCCTTTGGATTATCATAATAGCCGGGTTCACTCTTGTAACGATTTATCTTACCAAAGATAAATTCAAATTAATTAGCATAATGCTTATCCCATACTTTCTATGGTTAGTATTTGCAGCCTATTTAAATGGCGCTATTTGGATCCTCAACTAAAAATATTTCAGGGAGACCTCTTTAAAGCTGCGGTACTTCACTCTCATGCTTTTGCAGAACGTTATAAGTATATGACGAGTTGTTTGAAATTTAAATTCCTAAGAACTTAAGATTTAAAAGAAACGTGAGAGGTAATTGCTAGACCTAAAATTGTACCTCTTTTGATTCAGATGTTGCATTAATATTTAGAGATATCCCTTAAACACTTTGATCTTCATTTTTCTTTTATCTTGCAGCTAAAAGATGTATATGTAAAATTAATGTTCTTTGTAAAATCTATAAGGATCCTTTATAGTAAATGCCTTTTAACATTGATACTTTACACCTCAAGAGCTTTATAGCCATTGCCGAAACCTGTAGCTTTAGTCAAGCGGGAAGATCTGTTGGCCGCACCCAATCTGCTCTTAGTCTTCAGATTAAAAACCTTGAGCAAGAGTTAGGCTGTTTGTTATTTAATCGAACCAATCGGAAGATAACTCTAACCCAAGAAGGGGAAATTTTTTTAGGCTATGCAACACAGATTATTCAACTGCAAAGAGAGGTTTATAGTCGTATCAAAGAACCGGAAATCACGGGAGAGATACGTTTAGGTACACCAGAAGATTTTGCTTCTCATTACTTACCTGATGTTTTAGCAAAATTTAGAAAGAATCATCCCCAAGTACAATTAAATGTCGCTTGTGATTTAACGCTTAATCTTCTGGAAGGGTTTCAGCAAGGCAATTTTGACATGATCCTTGTAAAGAGAGATCCTCAAAGGGTAAAAGGAGGAAGTAAGGTATGGCGAGAACCACTCGTGTGGGCAGCAGCAGATTATTATCGGCCAGAAAAACCTTTATCTTTAGTTCTTTCGCCACAACCTTGTATTTACCGGGCACGTGCCTTGGCCGCCCTCGACCGCGTGCGAAAGCAATGGTACATCAGCTATACAAGTCCCAGCCTCGCAGGAACTATTGCTGCCGTCAAAGCCGGCTTCGGTATCACAGTGTTGCCGGCTAATATGTTACCAACTGGCATTCATCCTATCCTTACAGAAATCAAGCTGCCGGAACTTGCTGATGCTGAAATTGCGCTTATGAAATGCGAGAATTTATCTAAGGCGGGAGAAATGCTAGCCGAACATATTATGCACAGCCTTGAGAACAAAAAAATATAACTATTTCTCGCTGCAATTTTTATAGCCCAATTAATTTACTAAGAAAGTCATTTGAGAATGCATAAGCTATTAATTATGTTACCTGGGTATGCGGTTGACTCCACAAACAGCCTAAACTGACAAAATTTTGCAGTTGACTCCACTTGGCATTATTTGTAGTTTTTTCATGATATGAAAACTTACCCTGAAGATGCGGTTGAACTCATGAACATGTTTCCAGATGAGGAAGCCTGTTTGGATTATTTGGCAATGATTCGCTGGCCCCATGGATATCAGTGCTTGCGTTGCTCCGCGAGAGGCGCCTTAAAATTAGGCCGAGGACTCTATCGTTGTCAGTCCTGTAAATACGAAGGATCAGTGATTGTCGATACACTTTTCCAAGACACACATAAGCCTCTTCGATTGTGGTTCCAGGCCATTTGGTATGTTGTGAGCCAAAAGAATGGCGTGAGCGCCAGTGGTCTGCAACAATCACTTGGATTGGGCAGCTACCATACGGCATGGGAATGGTTACATAAACTACGTCGAGCTATGGTGAGGCCTGGGCGCGATAAATTGAGCGGCACCATTGAAATAAATGAAACGATGATTGGCAGCGAGCAACCAGGCAAAAAAGGGCGTGGAGCGACGGGAAAAACATTGGTTTTAATAGCAGCGGAAGAGACCCAATGGGGCATTGGACGCATTAGAATGGCTCCCATCAGTAATGCCTCCGGTGCGGTGTTAGACAATACCGTTCAGCAGATGGTTGAGATGGGTAGCACAATACGAACCGATGGCTGGGCTGGATATAGCGGATTAAGTAAGCTTGGATACACGCATTTGCAGATAGTTAATCGCAACGTGAAGAATGAGGATCTAATCGAGCAAGCCCATCTTGTTGCTGCATTACTTAAACGATGGCTAATGGGCACGCTTCACGGTGCAATTAATCACAAAAATTTGCCATATTACTTGGATGAATTTACCTTTAGGTTTAATCGAAGGACATCTAACTCGAGAGGAAAACTGTTTTATAGGTTAATCCAACAAGCGCTTGAAATAGACCCAATTCCAGCTAAACTACTAACGGCAGTTGAGGCTTAGTGGATACAGCTGCATAGGGTGTCTCGCTTGTGGAGTCAACCGCATACCCAGGTTATGTTATTTAGGTAAAGACTTGAAAGCTTCAAGAGCTCTTTTTCTTGAAAATGCGAGATCAATAATTGGTCTAGGATAGGTCGTACCTAATTCTACTCCGGCCTCTTTTAAAATAGATTCCGGAGCTTCCCAAGGTTGAAAAAGATATCTATTCGGCAAATGGGAAAGCTCTGGAATGAACTTCCGCGTGTAATCCCCTTCTGGATCAAATTTTTCCCCTTGCGTGATGGGATTAAATATTCTGAAGTAGGGTGCGGCATCGGCACCTGACCCTGCTATCCATTGCCAACTCGCACTATTATTTGCAAGATCGGCATCAACCAGACAATCCCAAAACCACTCCTCACCATGATGCCAATGAATAAGGAGATTTTTTACCAAGAAAGAACCAACTATCATTCGCACTCGATTGTGCATATACCCTGTTTGCCACAACTCTCTCATGCCAGCGTCAACAATAGGGTAGCCTGTTTTCCCTGTTTGCCAGGCTTTTAATGCTTCTGAATCGGTTAACCATGGGAAATGATTAAATTTGTTTTGAAAGTTTTTTTGAGGCAAATCTGAAAAATGGTAAAGCAAGTAATAAGAAAATTCACGCCATCCAAGTTCACTAAAAAAACAGGCAGCATCTCCAAGGCTCATAGGCTCATCCACACAGTGGTCTTGTACAGCAAACCAAACTTGGTGAGGAGATATTTCTCCGAAGTGTAAATAAGGCGATAAGCGCGACACATGTTCTTTGGCGGGATAATTGCGCCCTTCCTTATAGTTTCTCAAGCCTTTTTCTAAAAATTCATTTAATCTGGCGCGTGCGCCTTCTTCTCCAATATCCCAGTAAGGTTTCATGGATACATACCAGGGAATTGAATCCAAAAGTTTTAAGTCATCGATTTCTATAGAATTTTTAGCATCTTTTATAAGATTTAGTTTTTGAGGTTTTGGCAAGGGTTGGCGTGGACTCTTAGCCTTCATGCATCCCTTTTGGTAAAAGGGAGTGAACACTTTATAAGGAGTGTTATCGTTTTTAAGGATATTCATGGGTTCCCATAGCAAAGAAGCGTTAAAACTCTTGCACTCTACGCCCATGTTTTTAAGGTTAGCTTTTATTTCTGAATCGACACGAATACGCCAAGGTTCATAGCACCGGTTCCAATACACGGAGCTGATATTAAGTTCCTGGAGAAGTTTAATAATAATCTCTTTTGAATCGCCTTGATAAACGTTTAATTTATTATTCAATGTTGCGTTAAGTTTCTTCAAAGAGTTATGCAACCACCATCGGCTCGCTCCCCCCATTTTAAAAGAGGATGAATTCACATCATCTAAAATATAAATAGGAATTATCTCACCGTGCTGGGAAGCTTCATATAAACTAGGGTTGTCAGAAATACGTAAATCTTGACGAAACCAGACTATGGAAGAAGGCATTTTTTATTCCTCACAAAACTGTTAATATTTTTTATTACAAATTTAAAAATATAGCTTTTATTTTTTTAGGTTATCCCCTATGAATAGCGGATAGGTTATGGGTTGCAAAAAGCACAATTTTCTAGACCAGTGTTAAGACCTTTTCTAAAAGATTGCTCAAAATCACACTTTACGCATCCAAAAATCTCCTCTTTTATTTTTTCCGTTGGGGATTCACATTCAGCACACTCCAGGCCTTTCAGTACATCCACAAGCCCCCATCCTGGAAGTTTGCACTTAGGACAAAGGGTAGAGAGGCGCTGAGCTAACTTTTCTGCTAATTGACCAATAACCGTCATACGGGTTGGATTCATGTGAGCACGCATATCTGATTCGACTCTGACCATCTTACTCGATGAAGTGCCCTTACAGATGTAAAAGGCTTCTTTAAACGCTTCAATTGATTGAATGCCTTTGAAAATTATAGATTTATCTTCCCAATCAGAAGGGCGGACTATTATGCCATGAGATGGAAATTTTATTGCGTTCGCAAATTCTAGAAATTCATTCTCATAGCAAATATCTTTAAATTTGTAATTTGTTTCCAGGCTTAAAACATTTTCGCTAAGGTAAAAATCTTTTTCTTTATCTATAAAGATTAGCTCTTCATGATCGCAGGGAAGAAAAAAAAGAGAAGGATGAGGTCCAAAACTTCCCTCATTTGCTATACCGAGGCTTAAACCACTAGCCTCCATCCCCAATTCACATTTTTTTCTTAAGACTTCAAATATCGTTCCTGTTCGTTCCACTTCTCCAGAGAAAGTTCCTAGCTGGTCTGTATTTTCATTACATTCGACAATTTGAAGGCCTAAAATTCTTGAAAAAGGCTCAGAAATAGCCAAAGACTTGTTATGAATTGTCGTAAGAGCACAGCGCTTATCTTTATAAATCATGCTAGCTTTCCATATATTTAACCCAAAATATATCTACATATTATAAAATACAGAGGAACACCGAGAGTGATATTGAAAGGGAAAGTAATTGCAAGAGACATAGGAAGATAGATGGCGGCTTTCGCCTGGGGTAATGCAACCCGCATGGCTGCCGGAACGGCAATATAGGATGCACTCGCACAAAGAACAGCAAATAGAGTTCCTGTCCCAGCATCTAAACCCAAAATTTTACTTGCAAAGACGCCCACCATTCCTCCTATTAAAGGCATATAAACCCCAAAGAGGAATAGGCCGAATGTAAAAGCTTTTAGATGATGCCGTTGCTTAGATATCATGAGCCCCATATCTAAAAGAAAGAAAGCTAAAATTCCTTGAAAAGGAGTTTCAAGAAAACCTTCCATTTTTTCTAGCCCTCCTCTCCCACTTAACAGACCAATCAGAAAAGAACCCAGAAGAAGTAAAAGACTTCCATTCGTAAAGATATCTCTTAGGTTGTTTGAGTTTTTAAAATTTTTTATTGATCCTTGGCTTGCAATGAATAGCCCGGATAAAATAGCTGGAGCTTCCATTAAAGCTAATACAGCAACGATGTAGCCTCCATAGAAAACCTGATTGCCTTGTAAAAAATTTGCAGCTGCTAAAAATGTAACCACACTTATAGATCCGTAATGGGCAGCAACCGCAGCAGCAGTTTCACGGTCCAATCTGGTGGTAAGTTTCAACATCACATAACCAACAAAGGGTTGGAAAAAACCAATTCCTAATCCCGTCAAAAGTGTGAAAATAATTTGTAAGTTAAAAAAGCGTATTTCAGCGAGGGCAACGCCCCCCTTAAAACCGATTGCCATCATTAAATAAAGAGAAAGATATCGACTGATACTATCCGGAACAATAAGATCTGACTTAATAAAGCCGGCTAATAACCCCAGCAAAAAGAACAAGATAACAGGAGATAGAACATTTTCTATGAATAGAGAAAAAATAATCATAACAGGACCTTCTTACACATTTTGTTGAATCACATTCTAAGATTTTCCTGATAATAAGAAAAATTAATAATTTTAATGCTCTTAAGAAGAATTTCTAATAAGATTTACAGAATTCTCTTGCCTAGTTTCCGTTTTATGAACCAAAAGTGAGTGAGAAGTTATTCTGAAGATGAGGTGGTAATTCAATCTAAGAGATACTCTTTTGAGGGAGATTCCTGCTCTTAGGTAAGGACCTTGAGAGCTGGCGATTTATAGCCTAAGTAGGCCTTTAAAAAATTTTCGAAATTGAGGGAGAGATTTCTCTAAGCTATGCACAAATCATTGTTTACCCAAATTGAGATTTGAAAAATTCATCTTAAAAAAATTAGATATCAAAAAACATAAAAAGTTAACCGAATAAGCTCACAAAAATTATCTTTTTTTTTACCTTTTAAAATTAAGATTCTTTTGTGTGTAGATAGACAGGGAGAGTTACTTGAGAGATTATCATATCAGGAACAACTTATTATTTTTTATTGGCAAGCTGCTTTTAGCAAGCAGATGGTTCCTTTTAACAATTTATTTAGGTCTTATGCTAACTCTGGTTCTTTTTATTATCAATTTTTTCCAAAAGTTTTACCACCTTATATTCTCATCTTTACAAGGAGGCGAGGTTAACCTAACCTTAAATATATTCTCTCTAATTGATTTGGCTCTTATAGCTAATCTTATCGTTATCATTATATTACAAGGTTATAAATCTCTTTTTTTAGAAAAAGATAATTTACAAAAGAAAGATTTTTTGATACAATATGAGGAATTAGGATTAAGAAAAATAAAAGTAGATATATTAATTTATATTGTAATTATATCTTCAATCCATCTTTTGACGATTTTCTTTAATATTGAATTATATGAATTTCAAGATCTCGTATGGCTCATTGGTATTCATTTTACCCTTACTGCAACATTTGTTTCTTTATATTTAGTTACAAAAAATTCAGAATAATGGCAAAGCTTAAAGTTGAGGTTACTTCTATTATTTTTTCTGCTTTGCAGAAATTTTAAGGATTATGGTTAAATATATTAATTTTTGGGAGAGTATGTAAGGAAGTTGTTTTATCAGTATACGAGGTATCTCTTATCAACATTTTATGTAACAAAACGATATCCTTCAGATATCACCTTTATAAGATTTAATGGAAAAAACTTCTCTAAACAAAGATGAGCTTAAAGAGATAACTCACCTCTTTATCAACATTCCACGCGTTGAAAAAGAGCATATAGTTTTCAAATATTATGCTGAGGGTATCAAAATCTAAAATCTATAAAATGGCGTGGTTATTTATTCTCAACTGGCATATATGGAGATCCTAATGTTCAGTCGCTTGATGAATGAACACCTCTTCGATATTTTTATCTACCTAAATCACACCTGTTCATATTTTTCGTCTTGCAGAAATATCCGAGCCGCACCGAAATATTAGTAAAGATATTCTATCTTTGGCATTTTTTGCAATAATATGTCGCCCTTCCGCACTGGATTATTTTGCTAAGATTTGTAACCTCACAATGTTCACATAGCTTATTTTCTCGATCGTAAACTTTAAAGATATATTGAAAGTACCCGACTTCTCCATTAGGGCGAACGTAATCACGTAATGTCGATCCTCCAGCAGCAATGGCACGTTTTAACACATCTTGGAGTTCATTTAATAAAAGGGCGGATTCGGCTTGTGTAAGTGAATTTGCTGCCCGTAAGGGGGAAATTCTAGCCTGCCACAAGGCTTCAGAAGCGTAAATGTTGCCAATTCCTGCAATGACTTTTTGATCAAGAAGAGCGTTTTTTATAGGCTTAGTATACTTTTTCATCCGATCATGAAATATCAAAACATTTAACTCTGGATTATTGAGTGGTTCAGGTCCTAGTGTATTAAAAGGATTTACGCTAGCTAATTGGTTTGTCGGGGTAAGTTGTAAAAACCCAAAACGTCGGGGGTCGCGGTAGGTAATCTTGTGATTATTTGAAGTCCTAAAAATAACATGATCATGAGGACTTGCCTTCAAGAAAGGAATTTCAGGGGTTTCGACAATCACACGGCCTGACATACCTAAATGCCAAATAAGGGTCCTGCCATGTTCAAAATCAATTAAAAGATACTTTGCTCTCCTTTGTACAGAGTGAATAGAATAAAAACAAATCTCGTTCTCAAGATTTGGGGGAAGCGGGTAGCGCAAATCCGGTCGATTAAGCTGGATCTCAGTGATTGAGAATCCTTCAAGTACAGCTTTTAAGGCTTGGCAGGTAACTTCAACTTCAGGAAGCTCAGGCATAAATATAAAATTCCTCTTTGAAAGGCAACAATGGCAAAAGCGCCTAATAACATTGGTCGTGATGCTTTAAAAAGTAAACCATGATCTTGTAAAAAAAATTAGACAAAGGAAAACCCAATTCAGCTATATGCCCCTTTAGGAGCTTACAAATCATCATTAATGCCTTTGTATGTAAGAAAAAATAAGAGTATGATTTTAAATATCTTCATTAAAGAGGAACTTATGCTTTCAAATTTAGAGTCCAAGGATTTGCAAGATTTCTCAGGTCTTGAGAAAGAAGCTTTAAAAGAGATTTCATTGGACATCATCAAATCAGACCTTAAGAAATCTCTAGAACAGCTTCACCAGAAAAATATGACAGATGTTGCGAATCGCATTTCCACAATTGAAGCGCATTGCGCCAAGGAAATTAAGGATGGTCTTGAAAAGAACATTCAAAACCAACTGGATAAGCACTTTCAAAAGATAGTTCAATCTTACCAAGCTGATATATCAAAAATTCTGTCTCCTCTTATGAAACGAGCTGAGGGTGATGTTAACCACCTTAATACAACTATTAATAAAACCCTGGAATTTTGCCAAAAAATTGAATCTCAATATGCCCTGAGGTGGAGTAGACCCTTCTTTGCACTTACCCTTTCAGCTGGGTTTGCAGGAGCATTGATGGGCCTCTGGCTTTTCCTTTTGCAAATTCCCTCTATATCAGTGTTTTTTATGAATGAATACACACGGGGGGTCTATGAAACTGGCATTCATACTTTAGAACGGAGGAGAGAGCTAGAAGCCCAATTGTTAGAACAAAAGGTTCTAGAAACTCAAAAAAACACAGAGAATTTCGTGCATTCCAAGCCTATAAAGAAAAAGTCAAAGTGAAATTCCACCCCTTCCTCGATTCAAGGAATGTATATGTTCTTGCTCCTGCTTCTGCTGGTATTCTCTCCCTCGGGCAAGAGACTCAATATCCCGAGCATCTTTTGCATCCGAGATCTTGAGGGCTTTCATGAATGATTTATCAAGATAGATTTCTTTGGCTAAACCTTCGAGGTAATCATGATAAAGAGCGTGGACTGAGGGGTGGTCCTTAATCATCTCCTGGGTGTTCCAGTACTTGCCATAGAGGCCTTCGATGTGCTCTTTTTGTGCTTCTGCTTGGGCAGCAGCTACGGACTTTTCCTGGCGTACCAATTCCTTTTCCTTAAATTGATGGAGAAAATCTAGAGCTTTTAGGGGATTGTCTTTGGCTGACTCAAAGGCTTGGGTTTTCCACTTCTGTGAAAAGTTCTTTAAGACAGGCGAATTGAGTTCAGTCTCCACCTTTCCCAAATTCTGTTGATAGACATTCATATAGTCATCTTTTTTACTTTCCCAATAAGCAATGGCTTGTTCTTCTCCATAAGCCTTTAAACCCTTTTCAAAGGCCCGTTTCATAATGGTAGCATTAGTATAGGCAGGATGTTTCATTTCTTCATAGATGGCCTCGAGAGCTGGGCTAATCTTTTCTTGGTTTGGTGAGATTGAATGTTCAGTTGGTGTATGAGCTTGTTGTTTTTCCTGTAAAATTTGCTCAGCGCGTACTTCTTCACGAACGCTTGACTGGATTATCAGAGCTTCTTTTTCTTGTGTTCGGTCTAGAAAATGATTAGCCACTTGCCAGAAAGCTTTCTTTGCAACGGCTCCCATAGCTTCCAATTCATTGGAGACGCGTTCGAATATTTTGGTGAGGATTTTATCTTCGCGTTCCATAAGCTTCTTCAGGGAGTCCCCATCAAGATAATCCGCAGGGCCAAGTTTTTCCCCTGATTTAGAAAGAACTTCTGGAAGTTTGTCAGGTCTCCAGAAATCAAGGGAACTGCCATAGGCCTTCACATCTTCTCTATGCCGAGTCATGGCAACATAAGTTAAGTTCTGGGTCATTTCATAGGAGGCTAATACATACGTTTGATCGACCGTCGTTCCTTGAGATTTATGAATGGTAATCGCCCATCCTTGGTTAAAATGAGGATTGAGCTTAGAGGCAAAGGAGATTGTATTTCCTTCATCCAACTTAACCTGAACCTTTTGATTGTTGAGGTCAATGATGGTTCCCATGGTTCCATTCTTCACCCCAAGTCCATAGTTGTTGCGGGTAAAGACAATACGGTCACCTTTCGAAAAGGGTTGGTCTTCTTGGAGGATGTGTTTCTTACCAAAATCATCTTCAACCACTTTCTTAACAGTGTAGATAAAATCGTTGTTTGAAAGGTGCCCTGATTCCTTAAGAATCGATCGAGTCAACCGATTCAGGTCGTTTATATCTCTGTTGCTGTAAGCCAGTATAAGACTGCTCTTCTCAGGAGATTGCAGATAGGAAGAATGCCATTCCTTAATGAGCGTTTCCTTTGTTTTTTGCCTCATATCTGCTTTTTGAGCCTCAGGAATATCCGATACAAAGGTTTTCGCTTTCTCTTCTAAGCCTTCCCATTCGTGGTATTTTTCAAAGTCAGGATGTTGTTTGATAAGATCATAAGACACTCCCCCTGATTCCCCGTGTTCACGATGACAATCCTTAATCATTTCTCTGTACATCAAAGAAGAGACACGTTTAGAAATATGATAAAGCTGTGTCAGGGCTGCGTTATCATTATTCGCCAAAGCCTCCTCTAATGAAGGAAGCTTCTCCTCAACAATATGCACAAAGCCTTTGTCCCCATATGTTTGAATTGCCTCAGCTGTTTTCTGCTGACCAAATAGGACTGTTGCTTCTCGTTGCCAGTCTTCTTTTTGACGGATAACCGTATTTAGTTCTATTTTTCCCAATCTTTCTGTCACAAGTCGAAACGCAGGGCCAGCTTCCACAGGTTGCAGTTGAGCGCCATCCCCAACAACGATGAGCTTAACACCCAGCTGTTGAACAGCCCCTAAAAGCTTTCTAAACCTTTCCACATCCACCATTCCCGCTTCATCCAAAACAAGGACACTTTTACCATTATATTGGCATCGCCCTTCCTCAAATGATTTTAGAAACTTGTGGACGGTGCTAGAATTGATCCCGCTCTGTTCAAGGTTTTGGGCTGCTTTTCCTGTAGGAGCAAGCCCATACACATTATACCCTTCTGCTTGCCAGATATCATGGCACACACCTAGAGCCGTTGTTTTGCCAGCACCTGCAATACCCACCACGCATTTAATCTGGCCCTCATCCACAAGGTGATGGATGGCTTTGATTTGGTCCTCAGAAAGGCCTCCCTTGCCCTCTAAAGCTTGATTGGCTTTTTCAATACAATGTCCAATATGGCCAACCTCAACCCCATGGGATTTGACCTGATTTAAGCTTTCTGCTGTCTCAATAAGCTGTTTCTCTGCTTTAAGCATTGTATGGGTTGTGTAGATATTTCCTGACTTTTCATCATACCGTAAGAGAAGGAGCTCATTAGAATTCTTAAGCTTAGTTTCAAGCCTTTGAAACAGGGGGACTTCATCTGCATAGCGGTGTAGCACTTGTCGTACATCCGCCCACATGAAGGTGGCGTGGTGTTTAGTGACAATATCAAAAATAACCTCTGGATTCCTAACAACCCGATAGAGATTCCGCAATTGAGCCTCGTGAAAGATCCGAGCCCGATCTGTAAGGGGGGCCCCATCTCTTCCTTCAAGCTGTTGAAGACGCTTTTCCTGTTCCCTTACCCCTCGGCTTAATTTGGGCTGGGGATCCAGCTCAATGCCCCGTTCAATATTGGAGCGATGATCAATTTGAATATCATGGCCATGAAGCTTGAGGTGGAAGTTAGAATAATCCTGCCACTGCCGCCGTAACTCAGAGAGGAACTCTTTCCGGTTCCATTCCCTTTCTTTCTTAGAACTCAACCCATGTTCATCCAGCCGCCGTAGAAGAGTGACTACATGGCAGTGGGGTTTTTCTTCACCTGTTTCTGAGTCCACATCAAAGTGAAAGTTCAACTGAGCCGCCATACCGCGAGAAGCAATTTGATCTTCCACAAACTCGCGAGAGAGAGCCATGTTTTGTTCTTCTGTGAGTTCCCGATGGAGCGCAAATTCGAATTCTCGATAGACTTGGGCATCCATTCTTTTCTCAGCAGCTTCAACCATATCGGATAAAGCTTGCACACCCTCCCGCCGATCCTCAGCCATGAGTTTCTGAATATGATGAGCCCACTCAGGAGCATCTTTTGGCAATACCAATTCCACATGTTGAACAGATTTGTTCTGGTAATTAAAGCTCTCGCCCGTGCGCTCATCATACAATTTACAGCCAGCACGATAGGCTAGAGCCCTCACCGTATTTCGGCTGCTTCTTGAGAGAACTTTTGCACTGAAATGATAGAGGGCCACTGCGCCTACTCAACTCCTCCAAAAGTGGTCTGCGTCGCCTGAGACACAGCGCCATTCGCCAGAATGTATAAGCGCGCTTAGCTCCCTTTTAAAAAAAGTCGCTAAGACAGCCCTATCACTCTCAAATAAGTGATGATGATATACAGAATTATTCATAATTATATGGAGCTATACTTAATAAATTCGACATAATTTCTTGATTTATAATAACAAATTTGCTAATATAAGTCATTCACAAAAATAAAGAGGGAACCCGTATGACGGATAAACTGATAAGCCTCGAAAAACAGATTCAGAAGCTTAAAGAGAGACGGAACAAGCTTTATACGCAGCAGGCCGTTCTCTTTTATAGAGAGGTTGAAAAGATTTGTAAGGATGCGTTTTGTCCAAACCTTGTTTTAGACGTCCTCACCCAGACTTATGAAACAGCTTCTGCAATTCAACAACAGGAGTGGGAAAATCGTGCCCATTCTTTTCGCTCAAAGTCCCTTCAGAGCCATTGCAAAAAGCCTCAAGAAACTGAGCCAACACATCACCAGGGCTGAAGAGAAAAGGTATAGAATGATGCACAAGTTTGAACTCACCTCTCGTACAGCTAGGAAAGCTAGAACGAGGTCTTTGATCGCAATAGGAGGCCTCGCCTCGAAGGCAGGACTTCTCGAAACCTTTGGTATCCTACTGGGAGAAGACCTTCAAAAATCTCCCCAGATGAAAGAGCCAGCTGCAGCTTTGTTCAAAGGCTTTCTTGTTCTAAACGAAATGGCTAAGCCAGAAGATGTTTCCCTGTGGGTGCGGCAGGGGTTGGAAGAACTTGGTAAATTAAAAAACCCCACAGTTTAGATAAAGAAGGTGGAAAAATCTGAGGGACATTTCCACCATCCTTCATCAAACCAGTTTACTAACGTTCTTCTTATGCTTCATCCTTTATCACCTTATGCGCCATGGTGATAGCCAACCATGACCCGTGCAAGTTTTTTAAAGTAAGTTCCAGCATGCTCATTTGGATATGAACATCCCGAATATCATTTTCAAGGCGTTTTAAAAGATGCTTAGAAGAAGAAAGAGGATTAGTGTCGCTCATGTTCAACACCAACTTCGCCTAACCAGCGATAATAAACTGTGAAAAGATCTCTTAAATCCCCTCGAATCAATTCATGTTCCAACCATGATTGAGACATAAGATCTTCAAGATGTTTAAATCGTCGCGTTAGTTGTTGAGAAAGGTGCTCGAGTTGTATTAAGTTACTTTTAGCCATTTGGATACTCCTACGTATCTATGTGGTTAGCGGCGGGCAGATGTTGATAGCATCTGTTCGTCGCGCTCCCTCATTGTGAGGGAACACCCTTAGTTTAAGGGACCCTTTAACTCAAAAGCAAGAAAAAAATCTTCAAAAAAAAGGTTTAGTGGACTGATAGTTATTGTTTGCAGTTTTACCACTGCGGTGCTATCGTCCTTAAACTCCTCTTTTAATGAACAATTGTCAATTAATGGAGGAGTTGATTTATGTTGTATTTACAATATATAGGGCTAGGTATGAAATTTATAGGGCGAAAAGAAGAGTTAAAATTGCTGAGAACTCTTTTTGACAAACGAAGTGCGAGCTTAGTCATCGTTAAAGGACGCAGACGTATTGGTAAAAGCCGTCTCATTAAAGAGTTTGCGAAAGATAGCCTGTTTTATGAGTTTGCAGGAATCCCTCCTGAAAATCCCATGACTGCCCAAATGCAACGTGAAGTATTCAAGCTGCAGTTAGAGAAAAAATTCAACCTATCGGATTTAAAGATAGATGATTGGGGCAGCTTATTTTCTGTACTAGCCAAACAAACCTCTCAAGGAAAAGTGATTATTTTACTTGATGAAATTTCTTGGATGGGGTCAAAAGATCCAACTTTTTTAGGCAACCTTAAAAAGGCCTGGGACATGGAATTTAGTAGCAATCCAAATCTTATATTAATCCTTTGTGGGTCTGTTTCGAGCTGGATTGAAAAAAACATCGTGAATAGCACTGGATTCGTGGGAAGGCCCTCTCTTCACTTAACACTTGAGGAATTACCTTTATCAGACTGTAACCTTTTTTGGGACAAATTAGGAGGCGGCGTATCAGCCTATGAAAAATTGAAACTACTCTCGGTCATTGGAGGAGTTCCTCGTTACTTAGAACTTATGGACCCTAAGTTGCCTGCGGAAGAGAACATAAAACAGCTTTGCTTTAGCCTCTCTGGTCCCTTATTTGAGGAATTTGACCATATATTTACAGATGTGTTTTCAGAGCGCAATAAAACCTATCGGAAGATTATAGAGCTTTTGTCGGAAAACGGAAGTTCTTCTCAAGAAAAATTGGTAAATGCCTTAGGTATCGTGAGATCTAGCGATATAGGGGAGCACCTCGATGATTTGATATTAGGTGGTTTTGTGAGTCGTGATTACACTTGGAAATTGAAAACTGGAAAAATTTCGAGATTAAGCACATACCGCCTCAAAGATAATTATACAAGGTTTTACTTAAAATATATTATGCCTAATAAGGCAAGCATTGAGAAAGGTAACTTTGCTTTTAAAACACTGACGGCTCTCCCGGGATGGGACGCAATGATGGGGCTACAATTTGAAAACCTTGTTTTGAATAATCATAAAACAGTCAAGCGTTTGTTGGATATTAACCCTCAAGACATTATTTTTGATAATCCCTTTTTCCAACGGAAAACCAATCGTCAGGATGGATGCCAGATCGATTATTTAGTCCAAACGCGATTTAATACAGTTTACATTTGTGAAATTAAATTTTCACGTTTTGAGATTGGCCCTGAAGTTATCTCGCAAGTAGAAGAAAAAATAAAAAGATTGGCTTTACCGCGTCATATATCTTATAGACCCGTTCTCATTCACGTGAATGGAGTTCGTGAAGATGTTGTAGATAGCGGTTTTTTTGCTCAAACTATTGATTTTGGGAATCTTCTAACTTTTGGCTGAAAAAAGTGAGAAATGAATGCGGTTCAATTCAACGTCGGAAAACTCTGAGCCTCGAGGGTTGCGAGGGCTGTTTGGATTTTTTGAGCAAGCCAGTCTTGGTAAGGATCATCTTCAGCCAGGGCCGATAAAAGAGAGATGAAGGCATCCAAGTAAGCGATACGATGAGCTTGGATAGGATTTTGGTTCCCGTCAACCTCAGCAATGGCGATTCGTTCTTCAAAATCATGTTTACCATATGGAGAGACAATTCTCTCGAAAATGTCCCCGAGACTACCCGACAAACCCGACATATTCACATTGGAATCGAATCTGTCGGAAATGTCGGGTCCTGTTTCAGACATATTTCTCAAATTTTCTTCTAAACGGCCTCGGGAACTACCCGACAAATCCGACATATTCACATTGGAGCCGAATCTGTCGGAAATGTCGGGTTTTTCCAAAAATTGGTTCAGCCACTTATTCATGATGGCCTCTCTTAAGGACTTTAGGATTCACGAAGAAAGCTCTTTTTGTTTTTCGGCCCTCTGCAAGAGTTCCCTCTCTCAGCCAGCCCAAATCTATAAGAAGCTCACAGGCTACTTCAACTTCTTCTCTGGTTTTCAAAAACGCCCATTCTTTCCGGTACACATCTCTTGTATCAAAAGGATCATTTAAATCTCGACTCTGAATCCGCCTTGCAAGATTTCTTGCGGCTTGATACCCAGGGCTAAGACCCATCTCATAAATCCGGCGCGCATGCATCTCCAAATAGTCACACCAAGCAGCTGCTCGTTCTACACAATCAAGGGGGATAGCCCCGCGTTCCTTCCCACTTGCAACATTGATGAGATGGAAAATCAGAGCAAGTGAGGGCATAAGCTTGCGATACTTAGCCAAATGATCAATGAAAATGGGTTCTTCCTCAGCACGAAGCTTTTCGCACTCAAGATCCGTTACCCAAGTGTAAAAGAAATGTTGAGCCTGATCAGTAAAACAAAAATAGGGAGTCTCATCCCCTTCCTGAATGGCTCCATATTCAGAGAATTTCATTATGGCAAGCGCCTTCATAATGGATGTGACTTCTCTTTGCGCTGTAATGTTTGGCTGCTTATCGATTAACGTCCAGTTCTTGATCTCATCAGGATAGATCAACAATTGAAAGCGCTGCAGAAGTCCATCATTACAAAATCCAGACAAAGTCTGTTGAAAATAAGATAACATTTTATCGGGCTGTGTACTTCCGAGTATCGAAATACAAAGGTTCTTCGTGTGTGTCGTCCCGCGCCCAATACGGTCAGTTGTCTTTGAATCATCCCCATTCCAAGCCTCTAAATAGAACGAACGATCCGCCTCATGGCCTATCTTGTCCCAGGTCGTTAATAGGCCAATAAGCTCGTCCCGATATAACAATAACCCTCGGGGATTTTGAGAGAGGAGTTCGTGCATTTTCTCAATGGTCGTATCATTTGTACAGTACCTCTTCCAAATGGGAGGCTGAGGTTCTTTGAGCATTTTAAGCTCTTCCTTGGCAAGCCCAATTTCCAGCGTATTTCTAAGATCGGCAGCCTTTCCCATCCTCTTCTTAATGGCCTCTTTCTGAACCTTATAGCTCTCCATCTCAATTTCATGAGCCTGGCTTTCTTTTTCAAAAGTCACGTAAGCCTCTTCTTCAAGAAGTTTTAAAGGCTTGATGACTTCCTTCAGGCTTGGGCTTTTCAATGTACTCGGTCGTCCCACAATCCCGCCCCACAGGTTGGGCACAACAGACCAAGAATCATGACGTTTGGGGCGAACTCTACACCCTGCACCAATTAAGGAAGCAGTAACAATAAGGGCCGCGACTGCTACATAGTCCAAGGGACATTGCATACGCTCAGCAATATCCGTGAGCCATGGTTGATAGGGCTCTGGGATAAGTTTTGGGGGAAGCGGTATGACAGGAGAAAGGTCCTTCTTGATGCTCTTGAGAGGAGTGGGGTCAGGCCATTCCGTTTGTTGAGGTTGAGGTTGAGCCGGAGATGGGTTTTCCATCTGCCTTTTGACCTCCTCCAGCCCCTCCAACAGATGGAGGTCATTAAAGTCTGTGGGCTTGCTGTCCGTATTTTTAAATGTGGGAAACACAACAGAACAACCATGTTTAAGAGCTGCTTCCTCTCCCGTGGTTCGCCCTGTATTCGAGTCTTTCCAACAATCATCATCCCCTGCAATTTTAATTGGACTGTTCGGATAGGCTTTTCTCAATTCTTCAATGACCAGTTCTATGTTCCCCGCATCAAAGGCAACCACAACTGTTTGTTGGGTTGCCATATGAATGCTGGCTCCTGTCGCATAGCCCTCCGCAATGATGAGGGGCTTTCCGTCTTCAAGGACTCCCATATGGTGGAAGCAGCCTTTCTTACGCCCTCCTGAGAGAAACCTTTTGCTGCCATCTGGTGCGATCCATTGCAGACTCCAGAGCTTATCAGCGATGTCTCTTAAAGAAATGATAAGTTGATCGCCTTTAAAGCGCACATCAAAGGGCTCCACCTTCTTCTTTTCTAAATAAGGAGAATTCCCAACATCCGGCAAGCTGTTCCACTCATTCAGAGCAACCATGGCGGATTCCTCTTGTTTTCGAGTCTTTTCTTCTTCTGCAGTTTCTTTAACCTTTTTAATTTGCTCAAACAGTTGTTCCTTGTCCAGCCCTGACGCCTGAACATTACTTAAGCTCCAGGTTTTAGAAAGTCCTTGGCGCCAATCACCAAAGGCTCCGGCTAATCCATAAAAAACATACCATCCATCCTTTTGACTTTTGTTTTCTGTGAAAAAGCGGTGAATGATGCCGTCTCCTATGACGGTTTCTTTAAAGCTCACTCCAGCTTGATGCATAGCCTCTATAAAATTTTGTGTATAGTTTCCCGATAAAAAGGGAGTAAAAGAGGGAGAGGATGCACCAGGCACCCTCTCTTGATGTAAAGTTTGATCCATGACCTTTAACCTCTCGTAAAATTATCATTAGCGGCGTCTTCTCTATTAACTGTTCGCCTTTCAATGAAGTCTAAAAGGTCGCCATAACGATACTTCGCCAGCCTTCCCACTTTTACAACGGGAAGATTGTAGCGTTTTGTTGACTTCCAAAGGCCAAGGGTAATAGGACTTACCCCTAAGAACTTAGCGGCTTCATCTCTAGTTAAGAGGTGATTTTTGTTGAATTCTTCCATAGATTTTTCCTTTCTATTTTATGGAATGATGCTTATCTCCAGGTAGCTTAGAGTTTCCTTGACTCAAAAGAAATTTGTTGAGTGACAAGATTGGGAATGCTAAAAATGTGTTGCAAGCCTTTGATAAGCCCCTCAGTACCAATGAGGGGCTTTTCTTTTTTCCAGTTCATTATGAGTTTCCTCCTTCATTTTGGATTTCAACCCACTGAGAAAAGGCGCTTTTGGAAATGAGGATCTTCCGCCCTATCCGACGGATACAGCTGTCGAATCCATTGCTTTTTGAACGAAAAATAAGGGCTCGAATCCCTCCTTCTGTGAAGGCCGGGTTACTCGTAGTGAGCTGCCTGATGGTGACGTAATCGTCTACACTTAGTGAAGGTTGTGTAGATTTGTTGTGAATATGCATTCTTTTTACTCCTTGATGCTATAAAAAACAGCACTATTGCTGCCTTCTTCTGGAGTAAACGTTAATTCTGAGAGGAAAAAAATCGTTAAAGGGGTCTAGGCAAAAGGGGGAAACCCATTCCCCCTTTGAAAAGATGTTTAAATTCAAAAGGATATAAATCGATGATTTTCGATGGGGTCACCCCTTACGTTTTGCTCGTCCTTGCTGGGATTCAGGCAAGCGCACTAAGGTTGCCATCGCATCGGCTAATTTTTGGCTGGACGGAGTCATCTTATGATCAGCTAGTTTTTTTTCAAATATAGCAGAGATTGCTTCTTTTTTTCCCTGATTTTCTTTCGAAATCTCTAGCTCTCTTATCACCTCTCGCATCATCTCTAAGTAGGGAGTCGTATATCCTGAAGAAATCTCAGGCGTTGTATCTAAAGTGAGAAGATACGCATCAAGGACAGGATGATAATCAATCCCTTTCTGGGTTGCCCACTCCAATCCCTTCTTAGGCTTTAGGGAGCTTTGTGCCCAATTGTCACGATCAACATGGATAAGCTCAAAGGCCCCTCCAAGAATAGCAGCTTTCACCAAGGTCAAGTTCTTCTCGTAAAGGTCTGGTCTCAAAAAGATACGAGAAAATCTGGTAGGAAGCAGTCTTTCTAGTTTATCTAGTCTGAAATTTCGGGATTTTGGGACCTCCGACATACAATCCTGAGCTTCGGGATGCTCTGATATGAAATCCAAGGCTTCTGGATCACAATGACTGATATATGAGCAGAGCTCGTGACCGGTCCATAAATCAAATTTAGAGACACTTTCGTAAAATTCTCTTACCTCAGAAAGATCATCTAATATTAAATTCTCTCCAGTGATTTCTTTGTAAGCCTCAAAAAGAGCAACTGGAAAATAGGATGTGTATTGATAAATCAGTTTTACAAATTGAGGGCGAGACTTAATAGTAGATCCCAACCTACCCGGAGTGTTAAAGTTCGATACAAGTGTGACAATATCATCGAGTTTTACAACACCATCCCTATCGCTAATTGAGCTCCTTACAACCCTCATATTTCCCGTTAGCTTACTTCCTAAGCGTCTTATTTGCATTTCCTTTAATAAAGAAGGTGGATTGTTGTGAGAGAGTATATCATCCAGTCCTTGTCGAACATTTATGGGACGTGTGTCACATAGCCACTTTTTGTATGAGTCAACCTCCTCCTCATGTATTTTTTGTGCAAACGTCCTATTCACCCAAAGATCCTTTCGTTCATACTTTGGACAACTTTAGCTGTATGCACTTCACTGAGGTGAGCGTACCTGTTGCCCTAGAATTTCAGCAATTTCAGTAAGCGACGCCCCAACCCTGAGCCCGTGCAGCTCTATTATAAAGCTAAAGTAATCTTTCTTCTCCATTTAGAGCATTGACAGGAATTATCGCAGGAACACTTAAGCAGAAAAAGTAAGAAGGCTTTAACATGATAGAGCACATCATACAGAACAAGGTCGTGGTGCTCTGCTAAAAATTCAGATAAGGGTTTTTTCTGTTGATTCCACATTATCCTGAACTCTCTCTTTTTTTATTGTTTGTAGCATAGCCTCCGTAGCCTTCTCAACTGAATCTCTCACGGGGTCAATATTTAGCCTTGCATAAACGGCTGTGGATTGAGAAGTCTTGTGACCCAGGGTTCGGCCGATCATATAGCTGTTGGCTCCTGTAGCGGCTTGCCAACTCCCTAAAGTTCGCCTCAAATCATGGAGTCTCAAATCCTTAATGCCGGCCCTATCGAGGATCCTTTTCCAGCCAGCTTTAGGTTCCATCAAATGGCCTGTTTTTCCTGGCCCTTCAAAGACCCATGCGCGTCTGCTATATTTCTCAAGACGCGTTTTAAGAAGTTCAAGAACAAGGTCGACAAGGTGAATTCTTAAAGACTCACCGTTCTTTGTTTCTGGAATCAACCACTCTCTCCTCTCAAGATGGATTTCTTCCCACCGCATTGCCAGAACATTTGATCGCCTTGCCCCCGTAAAAAGAGATACGTACACATAGTCACGAATGGTATCATTTTGCTCCATATCCAAGCTTTCAAAAAAACGAGGGAGTTCATCAGGATGGAGAAACCGATCGCGTGATTTCTCCTTAAACTTTTTAATCCCATGAGCCGGATTGATTCCTTCCCATCCCCACTCAATGGCTTTATTGTAGATAATATGGATCCTCGCGAGCAAGCGGTTGGCTTGATAAAGGCCATTTTCTATTCTGATCTTTTCATGAATAGGTTGGACATCTTGTTTTGTAATAGCAGAAAGTTTCCGCTGAAATAAGTGACCTAAAAATCTTGGCACATCCCTTTCATCATACTTCCAGGTTTTCTTATGCTCTCTGCTGTACCGCTCCATGTACATCTTAAACAACTCGCCAAAGGTTGTTTCGGCCCGAAGTTTTTTCTTTTCGTCATTTGGATTCTTACCCTTTAACATCTCTGTAATGACCTTCTGCGCCTCATTCCGAGCCTGCTCAATAGTCATATCGGGGTATTTTCCCAAAGTCACCCGTACGGGCTTATCATGCAGCTTTCGGTAGACCTTGAAAGATTTGGTCCCCTGCTCAGTCACCATCAATTCGAGCCCTCTTACTCTCGTGTCATACATATAAAGACGTTTGCCTGGGTCAGGCAACTGAAGAGCGTCAAGGCTCTTCTTCGTAAAGTTAAAACTGTTGTCCTGTTTTTTCATTACCTGGGTATGCGGTTGACTCCACAAGCGAGACACCCTATGCAGCTGTATCCACTAAGCCTCAACTGCCGTTAGTAGTTTAGCTGGAATTGGGTCTATTTCAAGCGCTTGTTGGATTAACCTATAAAACAGTTTTCCTCTCGAGTTAGATGTCCTTCGATTAAACCTAAAGGTAAATTCATCCAAGTAATATGGCAAATTTTTGTGATTAATTGCACCGTGAAGCGTGCCCATTAGCCATCGTTTAAGTAATGCAGCAACAAGATGGGCTTGCTCGATTAGATCCTCATTCTTCACGTTGCGATTAACTATCTGCAAATGCGTGTATCCAAGCTTACTTAATCCGCTATATCCAGCCCAGCCATCGGTTCGTATTGTGCTACCCATCTCAACCATCTGCTGAACGGTATTGTCTAACACCGCACCGGAGGCATTACTGATGGGAGCCATTCTAATGCGTCCAATGCCCCATTGGGTCTCTTCCGCTGCTATTAAAACCAATGTTTTTCCCGTCGCTCCACGCCCTTTTTTGCCTGGTTGCTCGCTGCCAATCATCGTTTCATTTATTTCAATGGTGCCGCTCAATTTATCGCGCCCAGGCCTCACCATAGCTCGACGTAGTTTATGTAACCATTCCCATGCCGTATGGTAGCTGCCCAATCCAAGTGATTGTTGCAGACCACTGGCGCTCACGCCATTCTTTTGGCTCACAACATACCAAATGGCCTGGAACCACAATCGAAGAGGCTTATGTGTGTCTTGGAAAAGTGTATCGACAATCACTGATCCTTCGTATTTACAGGACTGACAACGATAGAGTCCTCGGCCTAATTTTAAGGCGCCTCTCGCGGAGCAACGCAAGCACTGATATCCATGGGGCCAGCGAATCATTGCCAAATAATCCAAACAGGCTTCCTCATCTGGAAACATGTTCATGAGTTCAACCGCATCTTCAGGGTAAGTTTTCATATCATGAAAAAACTACAAATAATGCCAAGTGGAGTCAACTGCAAAATTTTGTCAGTTTAGGCTGTTTGTGGAGTCAACCGCATACCCAGGTTTCATTATATCCTCCTCCTATTGTTTTAAGGCTTACTGAGCATTTTTCAGTGGTTCTGCAGCCTCCTTCCGGTATCCCCAGGTATACACCGGGTATACTAGAGAACGCTATTTTGATATAAATTAGCATAGTTTGATAAAGATGTAACTCTCAAAAAGGCTAGCATTTATATAGATTCTTACAATTTGAGATAGAATGAGAAAGCTTTAACTTTGTGATTCGTAATCAGTAGGTCGGGTGTTCGATTCACCTCTTCGGCACCAGTTTTTGCAAGGGATTTTTAGAAGAAAGTCAAGCAGCGAAAATATTTTAGGTAGCATATAGGTAGCAGTTGAAAAAGCTGCTTTGCTTTTTCAATCTTTGAAATCTCATCCTTGAATGGGATTCTATTCAAACACCGTCAGAATTTTAACCTTGCCTTACTCTTGATTTTTCCTATCAACGCAATTTCCTTTTTTCCCTTATCTCTTGATAATTTCATGACATTAACTGTTATTTAAAAAATATCATATACAGTAAGTTTAAATAGAGAAAAAATAAATCTCATTTAACGTTAATTTTATTTTAACATTGGAGGATGCTATGCAACTTTTAAAGAACTTTTTACAGAATGATTCGGGAGCTACGGCTATTGAATATGCTTTGATTGTTACTCTTATTGCCCTTGCTATTGTTACTGCTCTGACGACTCTTGGGACTACTTTAGCTACTAAGTTCACCACTATTACAAACTCTCTTTGAGAAGGAATGTGCATATCTAGGCGCCGCTTATATGTTGAAGATTTCTCTTCGTGGGGTAAGATCTCAAACAAGCGGACCCTATTTATGTGTAAGAGTTTGACGCAGCTGGTCGGTTATTATCAGCAGCAATATAAAAGGTATGTCAACCTATTGAGTCATTTTTTAATAGGATACAGACAAAGACGCAAATTCAAATTGCTAGTAAAGTGCTCATACGAGGGTCTGATGGCCCACGTCTTTGGCAAAATTGCTGTTGCCCTCTTTATGTTGAGATGGAGATTTTTCTCTTATACCATTTATAAAAAATAGTTAATATAATTTGGCTCGGTTTCGGTGACAAAGAGACGCGATTTCGTTTGGATCTTTTATCCATGTATTCCGAGCTTCACAGGCAATGTCTGCTATTTCATTTTGTCAGGATGGTTAAATGATGTATGAAGCTTATTTATTTCTGAAATGTATTCATAATATTTATAACGGCAGGCCCTAAAAGAATTATATAAATGCAGGGAAAAATAAGAAGCATCATGGGTAAAGAAATAAGAGTGGGAAGTTTTGCGGCCCTCTCTTCTGCCTCAACCAAACGATCTTGACGAAATTGCTCAGAAAGAGCACGCATAGCCTGAGCTATAGGTGTTCCATATTCTTCTGCTTGCATAATATTGGCTACCACTGCCTTAAAAGCGGGAGCGTCTAAACGATCGCTAAAACGCTGCAAAGCTTTGCGTTCATCCGATAACATATTCAGTTCAATGGATAAAAGAGCAAGCTCGTATCCTAAATCAGGAGAAAGTTGTGAAATCTCACGCGCAGTTCTTTCAACGGTTGCCGCAAGACTTAACCCTGCTTCTGTGCAAAGAACCATAAGATCAATGGCAGAGGGAAAAGCTTTCCGAATGCGTTCTTGGCGTGCCGCAACAAGAGAGTGTAATACAAGGTCTACTGTATAAGAACCAAAAACAGCAGATCCTAAAATGGTTAATATTTTAAAAAGAATTTGCCAATTAGTAAAATAAAATACAAAAACAAACGCGATGATAGTAGGAAGAAAAATCATAAGCATTTTAATCGTTTGGTACCAAAGCAATGCATGTTCTGTTCTGAAACCTGCTTTTTGAAAAATCATTTTTAATTTTTCTTGTTCTTTACTGCTTATTGATTGAATTTTATTGACAATTTTTTGAAAAAGAGAATTATTTCCTTCTGTCGAATGTCGATAAAGCTTAACTCTCTCGGTTGGTATTTTGCTCAGGGTTTCTTGATATTGTGATAGATCTTGAATGCGGTCCTTAAAAACATCCTGCTGACGCAATTTTGATAGAAATTTTATTGCAAAATAAATTATAAAAAATACTATTAAAAAAGAAATTCTGTCTAAAATATCCATTTTTGCACACGCTTTTAATAAATATCTTTGTAAGCCATCCGAAAAATGATAGCAATCCCTAGAGTTAACATTCCTCCCCCAATAAATAATACTACATGACCTCTTGGCGTAAAAAATAAAGGATCTAAATATTGAGGGCTTATTGAAATAATAACTCCTGATATAACAAAAGGAATAGAAGTTAATATAATAGCCGTTGCTCGGACTTCCCCTGTTAAGGCTTTAACTTTTTTCTTTAAATTTTGGCGTGCTCGAATAATTTTTGAGAAGTTTTCCACCGCTTCTGCCAGCCCCCCTCCTGTTTCTCTCTGTAGAATTAAAACAATAGAAAGCATTCTAAATTCATCGATACCAACCTGGTTGGAGAGGTCTGCTAAAACAGCTTCCGGAGACTCTCCAAGAGTCATTTTCTCTGAAATTTGTTGAAAAACTTTTCCTATAGGACCTGATGTGCGTAAGGATACCATTTCAATAGCCTTTTCTGAGGAATATCCCGCTTTTAAGGCACGTTGAATCATATCAAGGGCAGTTGGTAATTCCTCTAAAAATTTCTTCTTCTGAATGATTGTAAAAAAAGAAATAAATGACCATGGAACTATAAAACTAATCAAAACACCAGATAGAAAACAAAATAAAAATTTTATTTTTAAGAGGAAAAATATTATAAAAAAAGATATTAGTCCCAATAATATACTTGCTTCTACAAAAAAGAATGGGTTAATATTAAATCCTGAATGTTGAATCCATTGTGTCAGTCCTTCCACTTTCGGTAGTTTACTTTTGAAAAAGCTATCGGAATCCGCTGTGGGTTCTTTTATTAAAGATGCTTTGTGTATTTCTTTTTGGCTTATGGTAAGGTCTCCTAATCTTCGTTTTAGATCAAGTTGTTCCTTATTTTTTTTATAATTGGATAAGAAAAATAATATAAGCCCATAGCTCACGAGAACAATGAGTGCAGAAAATATAGCTGCAAGATCAGGAAAATCCATAGTTTTTACTCTTTTTTTTGTAAAATCTCTTTGAGTTCTTTTTCAAATCCATAATATATTGCGCGCGCGCTAAACGCAGGTCGAAACCCCGAAGATTTAAAGCTGCCGTAGATATATGCTTTCCCTTCTTCTTGGCCCTCTTTTTGGAATTCAAAACTGAAGAGAGTTTGCAGGGTAATCACTTCTCCTTCCAAACCCGTTATCTCAGTTATCTCTGTAATTCGACGCACACCATCTCGCATGCGTTCTACATGAACAATCAAATTAATGGCTCCCACAATTTGAGTTCGAATGATGCGGGGGGGCATTTCAATTCCAGACATCATCACCATGTTTTCAAGCCGTGTGAGAGCTTCTCTAGGACGGTTTGCATGAATTGTGGACATACTGCCATCATGGCCTGTGTTCATGGCTTGAAGCATATCAATCGTTTCATCTCCTCTGACCTCCCCAAGAATAATACGGTCAGGACGCATACGTAAGGCATTTCGTACTAATTCCCGAATGCTGATTGCTCCTTCTCCTTCTATATTGGGAGGGCGGCTTTCTAAGCGAACAACGTGCTCTTGTTGAAGATGGAGCTCGGCAGCATCTTCAATTGTAATAATACGTTCAGTGGGGCTAATAAATTGAGAGAGAGCATTTAAAAGTGTTGTTTTTCCTGAACCTGTCCCTCCTGAAATCAATATATTAAGGCGACTTGCTGCCGCAATTTCTAAAAGATTTGCCATGGATTCAGAAAGAGATCCAGTGTCAATCATCTTCTTTAATGTAATATTCATTCGAGAAAATTTTCGAATACTTATAGCAGTTCCATCTAAGGCAAGAGGGGGCATAATAATGTTGACACGACTTCCATCCACGAGACGTGCATCTACCGTAGGGCTTGATTCATCGACGCGTCGTCCAACGTGGGAGGCAATCCGTCGTGCAATTTGTTCGAGGTGGGCTTCATCTTGAAACCGAATAGGAGCACGTATGAGCTTTCCATTACGTTCTATATAGACATCATTTGGGCCATTTACTAAGATATCCGTTATTGAATCATCATGAAGAATTTTTTCTAAAGGACCAAGACCGATCATGTCATCTACAAGAGATGCAGCGAGTTGCCGTTGTTCCTTCGCATTTATTTGAAGCTTCTTTTCAGCAGATAACTCAGCAATAAAATGTTCGACCTCTCGGCGCAATTCCTCTGGCGCCATTTTATTAGCTGCCATAAGATCAATTCGTTCCATAAGCGTTTCATACGCCATCATTTTAAAGGATTTTAGAACATCATCTTCATAATGCAAAAGAGGAGGGACTTCACCAAAAACGGGGGAGTTTTTTTTTTCATTGTTTTCTGGAGCAGTCGTTTCACCTTTGTCAGAATCTCCTGATTTTTTGCCAAAAATTCCCATTTTTCTTCTCATTTATTTTCTAGAGATAGTTTATGAGAGGAGTATAGGTAGAGAAATATTAAAATTACTTTAATTTCTTTTAAAAAAGTCAAGGAACCAATTTGTTTTGACTTCAGATGCAACTGAGCCAATCACGTCATCGACTAAGTTCTTGATAGAGCTAGAGAGAGCGCTTTTTTCTTCTACAAGCATTTTTCCACGATTAATAAAATCCAGGGGATTGCTTTTATCAAACAAAAGCACGTGATTAACTTTGTGGGCTAGAGTTTGTTCAAAATCGGCAACTTTGACTTCTCCTTTATCATAAAGGCCAAGCTTATTCATAACTATAACAACTTTCCGTCCCCCTTCTTCTGCTCCGAAAAGGCGAAGAAAACGACCGGCATCTCTGAGGCTCGCAAGAGAAGGATCTGTGACAAGAACCATAATATGCGCATGAGCAATTGTTTTTTCCGTAATACCATTAGAATAATGAGGGGTATCTACTACAACGTAATGAGAGTGTTTTGATAGACTTTCTAGAAATATTTCAATGCTTTCGTTTTTTAAAAGAATTTTTTCTTTAAGATCTTCTTCCGAACTTACAATAGATAAGCGATCATTGACGGGAATTAAAAGACGTTCAATAAAAAGTGGATCGATACGATCAGGATTTTCTAGGATATCTCTTAAGCCATTATTTGGTTTTAAATCTAAATATAATGAAGCAGTTCCTAAGTGAAAGTCTAAATCTAAAAGAATAACGCGCCTGGCTTTTTCTGTGGAAACAAGGGTTGAAAAGTTTGTTGCAAGAAGTGTTGTTCCAACGCCACCTCGCGCGCCAACAAAGACAACGATTTTACCAAATTTTGCGTGAGATTTTTTGCTATCCTCTTCCCCAAAAAGGAAGAGTTTAAGAGATCGCGCTAAGATATCGGAAAATAAGGGACTAACAAGATAATCAAAAATACCCAGTTTCATTAAGTCTCGATACAGCCCTACATCATTTTTGGCACCAACGGCGATCACAGAAACTTCAGGATCACACAAATCCCCAAGCTGACTCAAATCAGACACTGGCATGTCTGATTTAGAGATATCAATGATAAGGTATTTAGGGGATTTTTGATGCAAAAAAAGGCTGATGGCTTCCTTTACTCCCCCTTTATGCACATCACTGTTCTTTATATTCAAAGCGTTAAGGGCTTGCTGAATCGTTTCGATATCTTGAGGATTCTCAAGAAAAACAGCGATTTGAAATTCTTTCGTTCTTGAGGGAGGCATCTATTGAGTACCCGTAATTGCTCCAGATCCTCCAGCAGGTGCAGCAGCCGCTCCTCCAGATGATGATGATGTAGATGATGCGGACGTTGTTGTTGAGGAGCTTAATAAGGGTGTTATTCTTCCTTCTAGATAACGGGTTACTGCTGCGCTCATGACAGATCCCACGGCAGGATCTTGAGGGCGTCCTTGAATCAAATCAAGAGGATTTGCAACCATCATGCCGAGATTCGTCTCGACCGCACATCTGTAATTACTTGAATTATAACCTTGCTTTGCGTCACCTATTTGCTGAGAAAAATCAGAACAGGCAGGTGGAATGACTAAGTATTTTTCAACAACAATTTCAATTTCTGTTGGAGAATTCTGACATCTCTCCCCTTTTCTATTATAATCTACAATAATAAACTTATGAGATACTCCATGCTTTATCAGTTCTCGTTTGATTTCTTTTATCCTTTTCTCTGAATTTTCACCATATTCATATAAAGTGATAAGGACGGCAGACGGACGTGCGACATTATCCCTCAAAAATTGCTGAAGTTTTTTCTTTTCCACAACTGCTATTGCATTCGTGCCTGCGGGGTAGGATACAACATAAGTTAATACTACACGTTCTACCTTATTTTTCTTTGGGCTCTCTGCGGGTGTCCATTTAGCCGTTTCAGGTGTGCAGCCCATGAATACCATAAATATAAGGAGACTTATTAGCTTATAAAGAGACATAATCTGTTTCATTTTTTATCCTATTCAATACTAAAGCCTGCCGGACCTACCAAACGAACTCCGCCCGCACCAAAGACAGGGGATTCTCCTTTTCGAGATTTTTCTTTAATAAGACGTCTTTCAAAAATTTGTTCGACAAATGAAGCAGGGGTTAATCCATCCGTTGGCAGCATCATTTCTTTTCCTGATACAGGCTCAACAAGATAAGGAGTTACAAGAATGACGAGCTCAGTTTCCTGTCTTGCAAATTGATTAGAGCGAAAAAGAGGGCCCAAAATAGGCAAATCTCCTAATCCCGGAAGAGAACGTATCTGACTCGCATCTATATTTTGGAGAAGACCTGCGATCGCAAAAGTTTGCCCACTGCCGAGTTCAATTGTTGTTTCAGCGCGTCGTATCAAAAGTCCAGGAACAGCGACACCATTCACCTGTATTGCAGTTGAATTATCTAACTCACTGACTTCTGGGCGTACTTTCATACTGATTAAGCCCCCATCAAGAACGGTAGGAGTAAAGGCTAAGCTCACACCATAAGATTTAAAATCAATCGTTGTGACTCCCAGTGCTTGGGGAACGGGATAGGGGAATTCGCCTCCCGCAAGAAAGCTTGCTGTCTCTCCTGAAATTGCAACAAGGTTGGGCTCCGCTAAAACCGTAAGCAGGCTGTCTTGTTCGAGAGCATTTATCAACGCATTCAGATTTAACTTTTTGGTTGTTAGATTTAAGCCAATCCCATCGTTTGAAATCGAATCTACGGTTGTGGGGACCATATTTAAGACATTTGCCGTTTTGCTGAGAGATATGTCAGTAGAAGTGCCGTTAAGCGATGTGAAAGGAGCAATACCCGTTAAAGTACCCAAATTAAAGCTCCCCGCATTGGCAAGAGCTGTTTGCCAGTTAATGCCAAGAGCGTTAATTACTTTTCTGCTCACTTCTGCGACCTTAACACCTAAATGAACCTGTACTGGAGATTTGACCACAAGGCGGTTAATGATTGTTGCTCCCCCTGCTTCTGCTCCTGTTTCTTTACCTTTGGCGGCTTGTTTTCCAAAGGCCTGTGTAATAAGAGAGACAATCTCCTGAGCTATTTTGGGAGATTCGGCTTGCCCCTCTAAAACAATGGCTCCTGGGACAGAACGTATTTCCACTAAATCATAAGGATCGTAAGGAGAAATTAGTTCTTTTAAATGAGAAATATTATGGCTAACGATAACAGTCGCTTTTAATAATTCTTTTCCTTTGTTGTTCATAACAAAAAATTTTGTTACCCCCGGGTTCTTTCCAAAAAGATAAGCTTGATGAGGGCTGCTGAGCTGAACGTCAGCAATTTCGGGATTGGAGATAAAAATCTCTGAAACACTTGTCTCAAACGTTAAGCTTTTGGCATCACCTATTTCTAAATTAATTGTTTCCGCACAAGCAAGATTAAAAGAAATAATCAAAAATCCTAAAACATAAAGCATAGAAAGACTTTTCTTACCCCAGGCCTTGTATCGTCGTTTATGTGCAGTTTGTTTTTCCATTATTTACTTTATCTTTTTAAGAAGAGGTTGATCTGCTGGTGGAAGCGCTTGATTTTCTGGCGCTGGTGCTTGATTTGTTGGCAAAAATTCTTGGAAATCTATAATGCTCGTGACACTTCCCCGTATTATAGTAACTTTATCTGTTTTTGGTTTTTCAGTCGCAACTTCTGTTTCTTTTTTCTTTACAGCCTGTTCTACAAGAGGAGTAGCGTTGTCTTTAGCGAGACTATGCAAACTAAGGCTTATAGTCCCTTTTTTGACTGCGGACATCAGAACCTCAGCTTGCGCAGGTGTAACTTCAAGCGTAATAACATGAGGAGTCGTGATTTTCCCTTCAGGCGCTAAAAGATCTGAATCAACTGCTAATACTTTGATGTTTTTCAAAAGTGTTTCACTTTCTACGGCTTCTTGAGTATTTCCTTTAGAGCCAATAAAAGATAAAATAACATCTACAAAATCACCCGGATTGATAAGACCGCTATTTGCTGTTGCAGAAGATACATCAATTGATACTGCCCGTTTGCCTGGTTCTAGAACAGCAGAAAGGGCACTTTTATCTCCTTGCTGTATAAAAGCATTTCGAACAATAGGTTCGCCTTGAGCAAGAGGGATCTTAACAACAAAACCTGTAAAATTTTCAAGGTTTGCTGAATCTTCAGTGAGATAGGCTGGATTAAGAGATGTTTTGGGCCATTCTAACCACGTCAAATCTCCTAATTTGACGAGCTCACCTTCAGATAGGTTTTTGTTTGCAACAAGAATTTTTGTTACTTGCTGCTTTTGTGGAACATTTGAGACCGTTACGGGTGTTGAAGTACTGCGTTTTTCAAAAAAAATACGCACAATAATAGCTACGCTAATAGCTAAAATAAGTGCTATGATTAAACCAATGATATCCCTAAGCTTCATTTCTGACCTTTTTCCTTATAAATGTTATTAAGGATTGTATAGAATTGTTATAAGAGCACCACCGGCAATTGCAATTCCGTAGGGGACAACACGAGAACTTATATTTTCGCGTTTTGTTTCAGGACCCGTACCGCTTCCACTCCATATATGTGCAAAGAAAGGATAACGTCCTTCAAGTTTTTGAAACTGACGCCATAGCCGATCTGAAAGCCATGCCATGTGCGTTGAAAGTACCAAATAGACCACCCCTAAAAGTCCTCCAATCAGAGAAAAAGTAAGAAAAAAGATAAAGATATTGTGGAATCCTACCCAAAGAGAAGCGACAACTAAATATTTTGCATCTCCTGCCCCAATAAATTTAAAAGCATAAAGACCAAAACTAAAGATAAGTACGATCAAAGAAATACCTAAAGAACTTAAAATAACGTCAGCCTCCAGATAAAGAGAGGCATAAAATCCATAAAGAATAATAAGTAGTCCTAAAAGGATATTGGGAAGACGATAAAAACTAAAATCATACACCCCAATTAATATATTGATTAGAACGTATACAGTTTTGATAAAAAGAAGCATCATTTTAATCTATCTCTTGCCACGTACGACCTTCGTTTAAAGGTGTTGTATGCGTATCAGGGATGAGCCCTGAATACTTTTTTGTTTTTCGAATGGATCGCATATAGTCAATATTACTGCGCACGATGGTTTCTGGAAGATCCATCTCTCCTATTGTTTTTGCCATTTTCATATCTCCTGCAAGTCCATAAGCGATAGAGAGATTTTGCCTTATCCTGGGTGTTGCACAAGAGCTACGCGAAAGCAGTTCTAATTCATGAATAGCCTCTGGTATCTTTCCTGCAAGGGCCATTGATAAAGCAAAATTACTTTTATAGGAAAGATTCGCAGGATCAAGTTTAATTGCCGCTTGATAATTTTCCTGAGCGCCTTCAGGGTCATCTAACATATCAAGAGCGATACCGCGTCCATTGAAAGCTTTTGCATCACAATGGTTAATTGCAAGTGCGCAATCAAATGATTTTACAGCATTTTCTGGCTGATTCAACGCTAAGTAGACCGCCCCCATTCCTATAAAAGCTGAAGCTGACTTGGGGAATAAAGTAAGAGCTTTTTCAAATGTTTGTTTTGCTTCATCAATAGCATTTGACTCAAAAAGAGCTGTTCCCAATCCTATATAGGCCTTTTCGCACTGCGGATTTTCTTGAATCACCTGGCGATAATCGTGAATCGCCTGAGGGAGATCTTTCCGAGCACGTGCCATTTCTGCTGTCTTAAGCGTGGGTGAGTCTTTATAGGGAGGAACTCCCATGTCTTCAATACATCCTGATAAAAGGGAGGATAAAAATAAGATGCTGAAATATCTTGAGAATTTTATAGACACATTTCGCCTACGATTTTTAATTGTAATTTTTCAGAACAGTAACACATTTCATAAAAAAAACCACCTTCTTATGATATCTTTTTTAGTGTTCCAAAGATGTTGTTCAAGAGAGAAACACATAGCAATCTCTTGTCGAGATTGGCGTGAATGGCACTGTAAATCCTGTAATTTCTGCACTTATGGGGTCTGGGTGTGGTAAAAAATCTCCTTATGCTATTCCAAGGACTAAATATTTAACTTTTAGTTAACCAATTTATAATAAGAAATCAAATGAAGAGAATCATTTTGTGATCTTTTCTGATGAGAGAGACAATGATAACAAATTACTTGAAGCTACTTCCTTGCTTGTATTCAGAAGACAAAGGGGGGATTGCTATTCTGACGGCACTGCTCTTTACTGTTCTTGCGGGATTTGCGGGTCTTGCCATTGATGTGGGGCTTTGGTACTCACAAGGAAGGCAGCTCCAAATAGCCGCAGATGCAGGCGCTGTGGGGGGAGCTTTTGCCTTAAGCAAAGGCCAGAATGTCACTACATATGCAACCTATGATGCGGGCCTTAACGGGTGTACGAGCGCTAATCATTGTACAATTACTGTAAGTAATCCTCCAACAAGTGGCACCTATGCAGGAAATACGAGTGCCATTCAAGTGACCCTTTCACAACAAGCCACGGGTTATTTGTCTCCCCTATTGGGAATAACAGCTCCAGATATTAAGGTAACAGCGGTGGCTACAGGAAGTACAGTATCTAGTTGTTTGACGCTTTTAGGAACGACAGGTACAGACCTATCGTTAAGTAATGGGGCTTCAGTGTCTTTAGTCGAGGGAATGAGCAGTTGTGGTGTTACTGTAAACTCTAGCTCTGGTAGCGCTGTTTCTGTGACGGGTGGGGCGACATTAAATGTAGAAAAATTAGCGATTGTTGGAGGCGATCAAGTAAATAATGGCGGATCCATTAACACATCTCCAACAGCAAACAACATCGTAACAGGTGTACCAGCTGTCACAAATCCTCTTTCTGGTTTTACAGTACCTTCTCCCAGTGGACCCTGCACATCAAGCATTAACGTTGGGGGTGGACAAACTACCTCCGAAAATCCAGGGGTGTATTGTGGAATTACTATAGGCAATGGGGCAACAGTTACATTAAATCCCGGCATTTATTATATTGATAATAAAAATGGAACAGGGAATCTTACAATAGACGGGGGATCAACCGTTAAGGGTACGGGTGTTACGATTATTATGACAAATACAACTTCTTCAAACTCTCCATTTGGTACAATCACAATTGATAATGGGACAACGGTTACTCTTTCACCGCCCACAACAGGGTCAACGGCTGGATTAACCCTTATTTCAGATCCTAATCCTCTCCAACCGCTTGAAACGGAAACAATAGCAGGAGGAGCTACGTTAAATATTTCTGGGACTCTTTACTTTCCTAATTCAGCTGTTTCTTTTTCTAATGGCGCTTCTGCCACAAATGCTTGTCTTCAACTTATAGCAAGCACTGCTACTTTTAGCGGCGGGTCCACTTTTGGAAACGTTTGTGCAGCAGGACAGAGCGCGCTTGGAAGTAACTCGATTCAATTAGTTCAATAAGGTAGAAGTGTAAATGAGACAGAGTGATACTTTTCTAAAAAATCTCCACGGCAATGTCGCAGTTGAATTTGCACTGGTCTTACCGGTGATTTTTTTACTTCTTTCGGGTGTTATTAACTTTGGTCTTATCCTTGGGAATCAGAATCAATTGAATGCCATTACAAGTGCAGGAGTTCTGTATGCTTTTGGCAATGCGGGAACAGCGGCACTTGTTCAAACGACGATGACGAATACAATCACGAATCCAAGCGTTAGTCCTCTTACGGTAACAGCAACAAAAGAGTGTATATGTTATCCGACCTCTGGGGCTCCTTCAGGCCTTCCAACTGCAGCTGCATGTACAGCGAGTTGTACGGGAACTCTTGGAACTTATATGTATGTTACAGCTATAAGTAGTGTCAGCCTTATTGCCCTTGATTTTGTGCTTACAAATCCATTTCCAACAACGGCTAGCGCCTATATTAGAACGAATTAGAGGAAGATAATGACAAACTTATTCGCGATTCCTCGCCACGATACTTCTGGAACTGCCGCCATTGAATTTGCACTCATATTGCCCGTTTTTCTTGCTTTTGTTTTTTCTATTATTGAACTCGGATATGTTTTATGGGGGTATTCAGCCCTTGAATATGGAGCATCTTATGGGGCACGCTACGCTTTTGTCCATAACACGAGTTCAGCCTCTGCCATTGAAAGTGCAGCTCTGGCTGGAGGAGCGACAAGCTCTAATTTTACGTATACAGTAAGTGGCACGAGTCCTGTAACAATTACGGGAACTTTTACCTACACGCCCTTCTATACATACCTAACATCTCTGTCTTCCATCACAATAACAACAAGCGTCACACAAACTCTCCCTACCTATTAGTTTATCCCGAAAAGATGGAACCGTTGTCAATCATAGAACGTCACAGGGGGACGCATCCACTTGTTTTCAGAAATTAATCAAAGAATCCACGTGGCCTATATCTTGACCAAGATCAAAGATAAGAAGGATGAAAGTCCTGAAAAAATTGCTCAAAGCCTTTAGCAGACATAGGTTTTCCTAACAAGTACCCCTGAATGCCTCCACAGTTCTTGCTTTTTAAAAAATCTAACTGAGCTTGTGTTTCAACGCCTTCAGCAAGGACCTTATAATTTAAGCTATGGGCGATATCAATGATTGCTTGAATAATCACCTCATCGCTTTTAATAAGGCCGATATTCTTAACAAAATCCCGGTCTATTTTTAAATAATTGGCATTGATCTTTTTAAGGTAATTTAAGCTCGAATTGCCTGTACCAAAATCATCAAGAGAGATATGCACCCCTATTTTTTTCAGATCCTTAATAACCGTTAAAATGCCAGGCGTTGACACAACAACATTTTCAGTGATTTCTAGCTCAAGGTTATGGGGGTTCAATTCACTTTCTTCTAATATCGTTTTGACAACCATCACAAAATTAGCCTGCTTAAATTGATAATCGGCAACATTGACGGAAACACGAATGTGTGAGAGTCCTGCATCAACCCACTTTTTTGTTTGTTGCACGGCTTGTTTTAATACCCATTCTCCAATCGGAATGATAAAACCTGTTGCTTCAGCAAGCGGGATAAAGTCACATGGGGAAAGTATCCCCTTATGGGGATGATTCCATCTCAGAAGAGCCTCAACCCCAGTAATTCTCTGAGTTTTAAGATCAAATAGCGGTTGATAATATAAGAAAAATTCTCCTCGTTCTATGGCTTGATGAAGCTCCTTTTCTCGTCTTAAACGCCCAAAGATGCGATGATTCAATTTCGTTGTGTAGAATTGAAATTGATTGGCCCCTAGCTCTTTTGCACGATACATAGCGATGTCAGCATAACTGAGAAGTTTATCTATTGTTTTCCCATTGTATGGGTAGATACTGATTCCTACACTTGCCGTGATAAAAATATCCCTCCCAGAAACCTTGAAAGGTTTTTTAAAAAGACTCAGTAATTTCATAGCAACGTTTGTCAAAGATTGTTCTTCTTCAATGTCTAAGACCACCATGACAAATTCATCCCCTCCTAGCCTTGCAATTGTATCTTCAAGTCGAAATGCAGACCGTATACGTTTTGCAACAGCAGACAGCAGATCATCTCCCACTTTATGCGTTAAGCTGTCATTAATGAGTTTAAAGCGATCAAGATCAAAAAAGAAAAGTCCGAATGAAGTCTTTCGACGCTCTGCCATTGAAATAGCGTGGCTCAGACGGTCAAAGAGAAGTGTGCGATTGGGGAGTCCTGTTAAAAGATCATAGGTGACTTCCTTTTCGAGTTTGTGCTCAAAAGACATATGCTCACTAACCGTTTTCTCTAGACGATCCTGATTGGATTGTAACTCTTGCTGTAACGTTAAGATTTTCTGATCTACGTCATGGTATGTTTTTTCAATTAACTTAAGAAATGCAGTCCATTTTTGAAAATCATGTGGCAACGCTTCAGCGGTTAGGCTTAAGCTATTCATTTGCTTTTCTAATAACGCACGAACTTCTTTGGGCATTGATTCCTCATAAGATGTCAGCAACATTCATACTACCTAAAGTATATAAGGATTAAGTTAAGGAAATATGTATAAAAAAAATTAATAAATTAAAGAGAAGCTGAAATAGTTGTAAATACTGACTGCAATTTTGCCCCTACATTAGTCAATGAAGGAATAATAACAACGGCAATAAGAGCAACGATCAAACCATATTCAATCGCAGTAGCTCCCTCATCATTTTTTAGAAAATTCTTTAAAAAAAGCATCGTACTCTCCGTTGTAAAAAAAAAGCTAAGTAAGAAGCATTTGTAGCTTTTCATTCCTAATGATAAAAAATATTTTTTAAAGAATAGTTAACGTTTTAAGTTTTTAATCAAAATTGGAAAAATAAAATAGAGTATTTTTAGAAAACAAGCGTATGGATTTCTGTAACAATGAGGCAACAGATGAAGTCTAACTCGTTAAAACATATCCTGTTGTATGCATTATTATTTTGTTTTTGTTTGTTTGCTATCAATATGATAATAACATATAACAAAACAAAAGAAATTCTTACGGAAAATAGGTATGGGTGGACAAACAACAACGGTCTTAATTCCATTGCTCAAGAATTTTTAAGCGATTGCAAAAAAAAGCCTCAATCTGTTGTCCTTGAAATTGGCGCTGGAAATGGGTCCATAAGCGCTGAAGCCATAAAGAACGGTGCTTTTGTATGGATGAATGAGCTAGATATCCGCAATTTAAAAGATTTTTCAAAGAAAATACCTGTAGAAGCTAGGCATCAGTACAAGATTATTCCCGGAGATTTTCCTTCTTCTGTTTCAGTACCGCTTGCGTATTTTGATTCTGTTAGTTCTTTCCGCGTCCTACATTTCTTTTCCCCACAGAAACTACAGAAAGCTATTGCTACAATATATGCAGCCTTAAAACATGGAGGTAAGGTTTATATTGTTGTGGCAACCCCAAATCTTAAAGAGATGCAATCATTTATCCCTGAATATAAACGTCGTAAGAAAAATGGCGATTTATTTCCAGGTTATATAGAAGATGTTTCGCTCTACACTACTCAATTGAAAGATATTGTTCCCCAAACACTCCACCTTCTCGATGCAACCGTCCTGCGCAGAGAATTTGAAAGAGCTGGGTTTAACGTCCTCCATTGTGATTTTATCCAACAAAAAAACTTCTTAACCCAGAGACAAGATAAAGATTTTAATTCAATCGGCCTAATCGCATGGAAGGGAAGTGATTAGAGGTATAAATCTTCCCTGATCAGGTTGAGCTCTTTGTCATCAAAGCAGTTCACGTAAATATTTTCCAAAAGTATAAGAAGCATAGAGGGTGACTCTCCTTCCCCTTTTTATCACCTTTTAGAAACCTTTCTCCGAGAGATTGCCATACTTCTGATGCCTCTTCATCGAAGGCTTTTTCCTCAAAGCACGTGATAAGAAAGCCTAAAGGTTGAGCGGCTTTTGGACGCATTTCGTAGTCCTGAAGATCGTCTCCCCCGGCTGAATAAGAAAAGCCTCCAGAAGGCCTGCTTTTTGCAGCAGACCTCCAGCTTGAATTTTGGTCCTCGTGTGAGCTTTACGATGCGAGTTCTGCTGTTTTTGCATCTTGTTCTTTTCTCGATTGCAAGAGTTTTGAACCCAATTGAGGCGTTGGAGAAGACGACGTAGCTCCTTTGGAAGGAATGGTTTTGCCTGATGAACCTCGAGAAGAAGGGTTGCGTTTTCGGCGCAGAAATCGATCCCCGGCCTCTCGCCAACCCTCCACGATTGGATCTTGAGTGATAATTTTTTCCTTTAAAAAAAGGAGTCCCCCAAGAAGTGTGTTATCCTCAAGAGCGGTAAGTTCAAGGGACGTGAGAAGGGATGCAATTTCTTTTTCTCGTGTCTGCAGAAGATGCTGATGTTGAGCCTTAAGAGAGGAGAGTTTTGATTCAAGAAGGCGAAGTTTTACAGAGGCACTCATGGGTGAGCTCCTTTAGTTGAAGTGTGGTATGCCTCTTAAAAAAGAGTGTACCACATTTTTTTCTTAAAGCAATATTATTTGTATAATTACTATCGGTCTTTTCTATAAGTCGCGGGGTCTTGTGCGTTCAACAAGAGCGCGGCATTTCTCCGCAAAGATCTCATCTATAGCTGAGGATGGGTGTTGTAACACTGGTTTCATCTGAATAGGAATGTAAAAGTGGCTTCAAACAAGGCTGATCAACTAAAATCTCATTCTTAGAGATGTCTAGCTTTATCTTTGGTAAGGCGCCAGTCATCATGAGCGGACTTTGAAAGGGGACTTTTATTTGGATAAAGAGCCCGGCTTTATCAGGAAATGGATTGATCTTGATATTGGCCTTGTCGATAATGAGGCCAAATGACTTTGCTCCCCACGAAAAGGCTTCCGAAAGATAGGTCTCTATCTCCCGTGGATCAATGGAAGCCTCTTCTTTTAAAGAAAAGTCCAGGTCTTCGCTGAATCTGTAATCTTTAAGGTAGAGCTTTTTCAGGCATGTCCCCCCTTTAAAAACCCAATGTTCCTTTATAATAGGATGTTGGTAGAAACAAGCCAGTATCAATCCTAAAATATAATCTTTCTCTATGGTTGGAAGAGGTAGATTTAAAGCTTTGTGCTTTTTTATCAATTCTTGTTTGGTTATCATTTAGCCACCATGTGATGCGGAATTTTGAGCCTCCATTTTGCCACATAAACATCGCAGATGAGGGTTGGAGCTAGTTTTGAAACGCCTTGGCCCAGATTCTCTAAACAGTGATTGATAGCCTTCTCTTCATGAGGAGCTAATCTCTCAAGCATAAAACCCAAGCGTTTATAAAGCGTTTTATTCTGCGCTTGATGTGCATAATCGAGCAAAAGATCCAAATTTTTATGTTGTGAATGTAAATAGGCAGTAAAAACATCTATAAAGCCTATAAGGCCATACTCATCAATAAAGTTTGCAAAATCAATAACGGTTTTATGAAGATCACTAAAGAGGACTTTCTCTTGTCCCATCCATTCTGTATGGAGCCCAAAAAAGTAGTGTTTTGAAATGTGTTTCAAAAAATAAGCGTGACCAGCTTTAGTCTGTTCTTTTCTTCGGACAAAGTGGGACGTTAAAACCCATGTTTTTAAAAACAGTTGATCTGTTAATCCCCAAAAAGATGCAGCTGACCAAGCTCCTATATAACATTCTCCAAAAAGGTACGAAGCGAGCACAAGTTCGTTTTCACTTGTAAGATCAGAGTCATCAGATTCAAGGGAAACAGGAACATAAACGCCATATTTGATGAGCTTTAACCACCCTGAGCGATTGAGGGAGGACAAGAATAATCTCGTCTTCTCTCTGTCCCAGTTAAGGCCTCTGCAGCTGCATCAATTGTAATAGCGCCCTTACCCGTAGCAAGGATACAAGCAAGGTGTTTTCTTCGTGTCGCTGACAGTCCATGATATTTCATACATTTAAAATACCATTTAACCTCAGTTTTGGATAAGGGATAAAAATATGGTAGGCTAAGCCATTCTTAGAATTGGTAAAAAATAAGAAAGGAGCTTAGCCAATGAGATATAATATCACAGCATTATTTTTTTGCATCGATGAATTTTGCAAAGCCTATGAAGAATGGGAAAAGCATCGCCTTATTGATACGGGAAAAGAGCGCCATCGAGCCTGCGAAATGACCTTAAGTGAAATGTTAACGATTATGGTTATGTTTCACGTAAGCCCTTGTAAAGTATTTAAATATTTTTACACTGTTCATGTAGCTCATATCCATAAACAAGACTTTCCACACCTTGTCAGTTACAATCGATTTGTCCAGCTCATGCCACGCCTTTTTGTTCCCTTGAGTGTTTTGTTGAACAGCTTGTTTGGAAAGAAAACAGGAATTTATATTGCTGATCCCACATCTCTACCCGTGTGTCACAACAAACGGATTAATCGTCATCGTGTCTTCCAAGGACTTGCAGCCCGAGGAAAAACAACGATGGGGTGGTTTTATGGGCTTAAACTGCACATGGTCATTAATCATAAAGGGAGCATTATGGCTGTTAAAATAACTCCCGGTAATGTTGATGAACGAACTGTCTTGGATGAGATGACTCGAGACCTTATGGGAAGTATTTTTGCGGACAAAGGGTTTATTTCTCAGGAGCTTTTCAAAAAACTGTTTAGACGAGGCCTCAAAGTAATCACAGGGATAAGGAAAAACATGAAAAATTACCTTATGCCATTGATCGAAAAATTTCTCTTAAGAAAACGGTTTCTCATTGAAACTGTCTTTGACATCTTGAAGGTGCATATGAATTTATCTCATACACGCCATAGATCTCCTACGAATGCTTGCGTTAATATCCTTTCTTGCCTCGTTGCTTATCAATTGAGGCAAAACAAACCGGCCTTTAAATTTTCAAGCTCTCTTATCCAAAACTGAGGTATTTATTCTGATTTTATCAACCAAAATGTAATTATGGTATATGAGACGGTAATCTTTATTGTAGGTTGTAGACAAGGGTGGGAAGAAGAGTTACTGAATTCCGGCCACATTACGGCCAAAATTACGGTCAAACTTAAGCCAACTCTGGCCAAACTTAGGCCACATTACGGCCAAACTTCGACAAGTAAGGCAAGAGTACTACGCCATAGCAATAAGGATACCCACCCCTTATTGCTTACGTTGTATTTGCATCTACTTTTCTTTATTCATATTCTTCTTCTTTTCCTTTTCCTTTTCTGTTTATTCTTGCAAGAACAGCTTATATTTATACGTCCTTCCCAAGTCATATATTTTTCGAAAATCTTCTGGTAGAGGCGTGATGTGGAGTTGGGAGAAGATGCTCCCCAGTCCAAAACCTACGACGACCAAAAAGCTCCAGAATAGGAGAACGTAATGCAGGGACCATGCTTCTTTCATCTACATTGCTGACGTCAGAACTCTGTTTGCCGTTGCAACGGATTGATCAAGCTCTCTCATCTGTTTTTTGAGGATGTCCTCAATGAGGGGAGAGAATACCTTTACAGACTCCCGGGTCAAATCATTGCTGGCGGCTTTAATGGCGGTATGGATGCTTTCTCTGCTTTTCTTTGACATTTCCTCAAAAACATCAAAGTGTGCCACAAGCCGTTTGTTCGTTGCCTCTAATGTCGCAACGTGGGCGCCAATTTTTGCGATTTCCACATTAACCTGATCGCGAATCTGCATAAAGCGTTGAATATAATTCTCATAGTCATCGGGGGTGAGGGTGTTATTATTTTTGGTCATCGTTTTCTCCTTATGGACGAATTGACAGATAGGGTAAAAGGCGTCTGGTTTTGGAACTTGACATGTATGGCGTGGAGATAAGAAGATGATGGCTATATAAGAACAAAAGAAAAAGGGTACACCCATGCAAAATTTTCTCCAGACATTAAGACTTTTGCAGGGGCTATATCTGGTATTTGCGATATTAACTGCTACTCCACCCCTCCAAGCTGGCCCCACTCAAGCGTCAGATTACGAAACGTTCAGCCCTTCTCAATGTCCAATCAGATCAAGGTTGGAAATGAGATCGCATACATTGAGCTATAAAAAACACTCGAGGGGCTGCCGCCATATGGATGAAGTCGATGATGATTGTGCCGCTGTTTGCCGCGGTGGTAGTAACCGCAAATCTCATTGCTGCGCGTGGCTGGGATGCTTTCCATGCATGCTGGTAGCGTGCTTGTGTGATAGTGTTACATGGTGCGAAAGCTGTGCCGCCGGCCAGGCCTATGACGACACTATTGCAGAGTTGGAATCACACAAATCAAGTTGTGAGACCTGCACAATAATAGACAAGAAAAAGGCAGAAATTTCCGCCCAAGCCCAAAAGGCGTTGACGACTCAAAGGGCCCAAGAGCGGTTGGAGCTTGTGGCGCGCGCCGAGAGAGAGAGAGAGAGAGAGAGAGAGAGAGAGAGAGAGAGAGAGGGTGGAACGGGAGCGATCTGCAACGGCCGAAAGACAAAGACAGGAGATACAAGCGGCAACCACACTACTATACCGCCAAGCACTACGTGAAAGAATTGGAGAGCTAGGCTGGGCCAGACTCGTTGCATTGGAACAGAGCGTGGCCAAATGCGAGGTTACGGTACTAGTATAACGTTTTCATAAAATCAATACATATTTTTAGCTTTCCACAAGTCATTCAGACTATCGAATTTGGTCCACCTGTGAACGACGGGAGTTTGGTTGATTTCCGCCACTCCTTTGAGAATTCGCTCCTTCAGGTCGTCCCAAGAAGCAACACGAATACCCTTTAAAAAAGTACGTGCCATTTTACCAAACAGGGTTTCAACGATATTGAGCCAAGAGCCATGCGTTGGCGTATGGACAAATTCAAAGCGGTTGGGCCGTGTTGCAAGGTAAGCTCTTGTTTCTTTTGAGATATGAGCAGAATGATTGTCAAGAATGACTCTAATTTTTATGTGATCGGCGTAATGCGCATCTATTTCTGTTAACAACTGTATGAATTCACAGCTTCTGTGTCTTTGGTGAACTTGGACGAAGACATGCCCATCGTGCAAATCGATACCGGCCAAGATCGAAGCTGTTCCATGACGAACATATTCGTGATCCCTGCTGACCGTTTTGTGTTTGCCCGGGACTGGAGATAAATCAGGAGCTGTATTAGCTATCGGCACCCCTGGTTTTTCATCAATGGATATCGTGACAACATTCTGACTCGTTTTATTGGCACACTTATTTTGGTACTCAACCTCTTTATAGACAAGGAGTATGTCTCTCATCTTTGTTTCAAAATCAGGGTCTCTTCTTTCAAGATAATATTTGATTTTGTGTGGTTTTAATTTGTTGTCTTTCAGGATGTTATGAACTGTTGATTTGACGATACGTGATAAACAGGGATGGCCAAAGAGGGTCGCATTCTTCTGAATGTGAGTTGCCAAGCTTTGAGAACTCCACAGCTCAGCTGCATACCCATGATCCAAAGGTTTTGTGCAGGCAAGATTCATAATCCATATTTTGGCCTCAGGCGTGATAACCGCATTGTTTGGACTGTGAGGTAAATCCTTCAATCCAGCCTTCACCCCCATCGCCAACGCCTTATCAATACAATCGTAAACAGTTCTGCGACAAACTCCTACCTGCCCTGCCGTGGTCTTAATCGATCTATTTTTTGAGTACAATATCAGAATCTTGGCTCGATCAACCTCGCGTTTTGGCAGCGTTCTCGAGTGAGAGATGTGCGTTAGGTGGGCTAAATCTTCAGGGCTTATCTCAAGGGATGCGCGCTTCGTTCTGGTCGGCATGAGTCATACTCCATCTGGGTTGTAGATGGGTACATTATACTCTTTTTTTGGTCAATATGTAAGTGTTTTATGAAAACGTTATACTAGTTTACAATGAATATAAGAAAGAAATGACGTATCCAAAATGTCGAATGTTAGCGGACTCTGAACGGTGCCCAACATGTAAGCATATGGCTGTGGATATTCAAACGTTATGTGCATTAGGACAGTAGACGAGATACATGATCTTGAACCATAGATCCTTTCAAGATCTTGCTGTTACGTTGTTTGGCAAGTTCGTGCATTATGGGACACAAGAACTTCCGAATCTTGCCATACAAGACTCGCTTTCTATTTTTTGGTACAAACACAATGTGGTATTTACAGTCCCAGCGCGAATGGCTTAGACTTTCATAAGATGATGTTGTCATGTGATTTTCCTTTCTTTTTTGGACCGCCAAGCCCAACGGGAAAATTACGACAACATCGTTAACTGAATCTAGAGGCCAAGCCTTGTAGGTCTACGCGTCAAACGCGTGGCTTTCCTGTCAGAGAGTAAAAGCTCTGGATTTGCAGGTATCGTATCGCGTTTCATTACTTCGTTATCGCATACACTCACACAGCAGTATGTTTTTTTGTGAACATCTATCCCCATATACACTACTTTCCCCGTATAATCTCTTCTGTTAGACATTTTATGTTCTCCATTTATTTTTTCTGAAAGTTAGGCATCAGAATTTTAAATGGAGAATCACACCCTGTGAATGCATCATAGGAACTTCATCGAGGATCTGGTCGGTGGAGGCAAAATCCCCGATCAACAAATCCTAGCGTTTTCTTCGAGAAAATGAAGGATTTGTAAGTCGTGGATGACAAAAAGAGTACGCCCAATGCTGACAAGGATTGGTGTCAAGGGTTAGTTGAATTGTGCACTTCCCTCTGGTATAACCCACCTTATGACTGATTTATCCCACATTCGAAACTTTTCCATTATTGCCCACATTGATCATGGAAAATCAACCCTTGCGGATCGGTTGATTCAACTGTGTGGAGGCCTTGATGAGCGTGAGCTTAAAGAGCAAGTGCTCGATACCATGGATATTGAACGCGAGCGGGGCATTACAATCAAAGCCCAAACCGTTCGCCTGCAGTATAAAGCTAAAAATGGGGAAACCTATCAACTCAACCTGATGGACACGCCTGGACACGTGGATTTTGCTTATGAGGTGAGCCGCTCATTGGCGGCCTGTGAGGGGTCTCTTCTTGTTGTGGATGCAAGCCAAGGGGTGGAAGCTCAAACCCTGGCGAATGTCTATCAAGCTATTGATAATAATCATGAAATTATTCCTGTTCTTAATAAGATCGATTTACCTGCCGCAGAGCCGGAGCGTGTCAAAAAACAAATTGAAGATGTTATTGGGTTGGATGCAAGCGATGCCTTGCTTGTATCCGCCAAATCAGGCCTAGGCATACCAGACGTCCTTGAGGCCATTGTCCATCGCCTCCCCGCCCCCAAGGGCGATGCCACAGCCCCCCTCAAAGCCCTACTTATTGACAGTTGGTATGACGCGTATTTGGGCGTGATCATTCTGGTGCGCATTGTAGACGGAATCTTAAAGCCAGGGATGAAGATTAAAATGATGGCGAAGGGATCTCTGTATTCCGTTGATCAGGTTGGCGTTTTTACGCCAAAGCGGGAGGTGCTATCAGCGCTCAACCCTGGTGAAATTGGTTTTTTTACAGCAGGGATAAAAACTGTCGCGGACTGCAATGTGGGAGATACGATTACAGAAGAAAAACGGCCAGCTCCCTCCCCTCTTCCCGGGTTTAAACCCAGCGTCCCGGTTGTTTTCTGTGGCCTTTTCCCCGCAGATGCGGCGGAGTTTGAGGTTTTAAGAGAAAGTTTGGGAAAATTACGCCTCAATGACGCAAGCTTTATGTTTGAGCCAGAATCCTCAGCGGCCCTTGGATTTGGGTTTCGGTGCGGATTTTTAGGCCTTCTTCACCTTGAAATTATTCAAGAACGCTTAGAGCGTGAGTTTAACCTGGACCTTGTCACAACCGCGCCCAGCGTTGTCTATAAGATCACGATGACAAATGGGGATCACCTTGAGCTCCACAACCCGGCTGATATGCCTGAGGTGATGCGGATTGCTAAGATAGAAGAGCCCTGGATTAAAGCGACCATTCTTGTTCCCGATACCTATTTGGGATCCGTCCTGACTCTTTGTACAGAAAGGCGAGGCATCCAACTGGATCTAACCTATGTGGGAAATCGAGCGATGGTTGTCTATCGCCTCCCCTTGAACGAGGTTGTCTTTGATTTTTATGATCGCTTAAAATCTGTCAGTCGAGGCTATGCAAGCTTTGACTACCACATCGATGGGTACGAGGAGGGTCAGCTCGTGAAGTTGTCCATTCTTGTGAATGGAGAGCCCGTAGATGCCCTCTCCACAATTGTTCACAGATCGCACGCCGAAGCCCGCGGGCGCGTGCTTTGCAGTAAATTAAAGGATCTTATCCCCCGTCAGCTTTTTAAAATCGCCATTCAAGCTGCCATTGGCGGCAAAGTTATTGCGCGCGAAACCGTTTCCGCCCTCCGCAAAGATGTGACTGCAAAATGCTATGGAGGAGACGTTAGCCGGAAACGGAAGCTCCTGGATAAACAAAAAGAAGGCAAGAAACGAATGCGGCAGATCGGAAATGTTGAAATCCCCCAATCAGCCTTCCTTGCCGCGTTGAAGATGGGAGAGGATTAAAAGATGAAAGACAAAGATATCGTTCGATGTACGCGGCACACTCTTCCTAAGGGACAAACAGATTGGAAGAAAGTAAAGGCTATGTTGTCAGAGGAAGACATCGAAGCCGCAGCTCAGTCTGATCCTGAGGCCCTTCTTTGGACTGATGAGATGTTCGCCTCTGCTGTTTTGCATCTACCCCACAAAACTCTAATTCTGCATAAATGCAAATAAATTCTGCAAATGGGCAATTAAAACTGAATAAAGAATTTGACTTTATATACAGTTATGTTATAGTGATAAATGTAAACTTAGAGAAGTGTAGCTGTATAGGTACTGGTGGTTAGTTTTTAGAAATATATTGTCATCCTGAGCTCGTTTCAGGACCTCGTGACAACGAGACACCATAACAATGGAATCCCGAAATGAATTCAGGACGACAAAGAGAGGACCCCATGACCTACGATCCAAACAATATCTTTGCCCGTATTCTCAGAAAAGAAATTCCAGCAAGCATTATCTATGAAAATAACAATGCCTTAGCGTTTTATGACATTCACCCCAAAGCTCCTTTTCATGTGTTGGTTATCCCCAAGGGGGAATTTGTTTCATTTGATGACTTTGCAGAAAAAGCCTCCCCCCAGCAAATTGTTGAATTTACCAAGGCGATCCACCATGTTATCCAAGCCTTTAACCTACAAGAAAAGGGTTTTCGGCTTCTATCAAACCAAGGGGTGCACGGAGGGCAAGAGGTGCCCCATTATCATGTCCACATCTTCGCGGGACGACCTTTGGGTCATATGTTGCCAGAAGAATGAAACACAGAGAAAAGAAGAAAAAATTAATTGCGGGATGGAGAGAATGGGCCGCCCTCCCCCATCTTGGTGTTGAAGGAATCAAAGTAAAGATTGATACAGGGGCGAAGACATCGTCTCTTCATGCTTTCGGTATTTTGCCGTTCACCTCTATGGGGCAGGAGTGGGTGCAGTTTGATATTCACCCCCTCCAAGATAACGATACCATCATCCATAGGTGTACAGCGCCTATCGCGGATTATCGTTGGATAACAAGTTCAACAGGGCATAGTCAACAGCGCTATATTATCTGCACCACTTTAACAATAGGAGACTTTTCCTCATCTGTTGAGATCTCTTTGGCCAAGCGCGATGAAATGGGGTTTCGCATGCTTATTGGACGTGATGCTTTAAAAAACTATATTCTTGTTGACCCTGCTCATTCTTTTCTCTTAAGTCGCAAAACACCATTAACAAAAAAGTAAAAATTTTCAGGCAAACTGATTTTGTACTCAAAGGATTTCAAGGCTTGTCCTCGAAAATCGAGGAACTGGGTAGGAGCCCGAGTGGCGAACCCGATGAGCGTATTCTTTATACGTAACAGAGGGCGAAACCCAATGGACAACAACTCTGAAACAGACAAGGCGAAGAGTATATGAAAATTCTTATGATGGCTAGAAACCCCCACCTTTATTCCCATCAGCGCCTTGTGGAAGCGGCCCTTGCGCGCGGCCATCGCCTTGATATTATTGATACCCTTCAAGTCTATATGAATATCGAAACTCACCACCCTCAGATTAAATATAAAGGCCAAACTCTTGAACATTATGATGCTGTTATTCCGCGCATTGGCGCATCTGTTACAATGTATGGATTGGCTGTTCTACGGCAGCTTGAAATCATGGGTATATGGTCGATTAATGACTCTATCTCTATTGGACGGGCACGGGATAAATTACAGTCCATGCAAATTCTGTCTCAAAACGGCATTGGTCTTCCTGTAACCGCCTTTGCCCATTCGACAAAATATACAGACGATATGATTAATATGGTAGGAGGAGCCCCTGTCATCATTAAACTATTAGAAGGAACGCAAGGCCTTGGGGTTGTCCTCGGAGAAACCCTTCCTTCTGCCCGCAGTGTGATTGAGGCTTTTCGAGAGGTAAACGTCAATATTCTGGTTCAAGAGTATATTAAAGAAGCTAACGCCATGGATATTCGCTGCCTTGTTATTAATGGCGAGGTCGTTGCTTCTATGAAACGAACAAGTCCTGCTGGAGACTTTAGATCAAATCTTCATCGGGGAGGAACAGCCATCATTGAAGACATTACGTCAGAAGAACGATCTATTGCTGTACGCAGCGCCATGCTTTTGGGTCTTAATGTATGCGGAGTAGATATGCTTCGTTCAAACCGTGGGCCCGTTGTGATGGAGGTGAATTCCTCCCCTGGCCTTGAAGGCATTGAAAAGGCAACTAAAATAGATGTTGCGGGTAAAATCATTGAATATGTTGAGAAAAATGCTCAAGTGAAGTAACTCCCCAGGGTGATTCAATGCAAATAAATTTAGCATAGAGTTTCGAATAATTTTTTGATATACTTTTAGAGAATTAATAATAAATGGAGTAGAACCCCATGTTACTAGATTTTCTAAAAGAAATACCAGATCAACGTGATCGCCAAGCTCGACAGTACGATCTTCCCCACATCCTGTTATTTACGGTTTTAGCTATTTTATCAAATGCGAAGAATTATAATACCATTTCGCATTCAATAGGTGGATATTCTGGATTGCTTCGCTTCGCTCGCAATGACGGAAATTGGCGTCATTGCGAGGAGCCGAAGGCGACGAAGCAACCCAGTTTTGTCTGCCACTTGATTGATAAGTGGTATAAGGATGTCTCTAGGTTTATCAGTACACATTTTGAAAAACTCAAGGAAGTCTACGGAATCAAATGGCGAAAAGCCCCAGGGTACACCAGTGTTCGTACCATTTTGATAGGTGTTATTCATGGGCGGTTTGAGGAAACTTTTCGTGCATACTCAAGCCTGTTATCAGAAACACCAGCGGGTAAACACATAAGTTTTGATGGTAAAACATTAAGGGGAAGCTTTCAAAACCTCAAAAACCAAAAGGCCATTCAGCTGTTTGAGATTTTTTCGACCTTTGATAAAATAGTCCTTGGGCACATCCCCATAGCTGAAAAAGAGCACGAGATTCCAGTCATGCAGGAGCTTTTGGCGTCTCTGCCTCTGGCAGGGAGCATCGTCACTGTTGATGCTCTGCATTGCCAAAAAAAACATTCGAAGCAGCCAAAAACGCGAACGTCACTCTCATTACGCAAGTGAAGGACAATCAAGAAACCCTCCGGAAGCAGCTGGCGCATGGAATAAAAATTGGGCAGCCCCTTGATCAATTCGAGTCTGAGTGGGAGTGCGCTCATGGTCGAATAGAAAAGCGTATCTATGACGTATTTGACGCGCAGCCGTGTCTTCGGAAATTTCCAGAATGGAAAGCAATTAAGCAGATGATACGCGTGCATCGCGTTCGTGAAATAAAGGGAGGAAACACAAGCGTTGAAGAGCCCATTTATGTTTGCAATGATTTATTAACAGCCAGGAACTACGCAACCTATATTCGTGATCATTGGCTCATTGAAAACGGACTCAACTATGTCAAAGACGTTAGTTTCTCTGAGGATGCATCCAAACGTCATATTAATCCAACCATTTTCTCCACGTGCATCAGTCTCGCTCTCAATATTATTCGAAAAAATTTCAACTTTAATTCTAAAAAATCACCTTCAATAAGAGGAATACTTATTGAAAACGCCATAAAAATAGACGCAGTATTTAAACTGTCTACTTAATTAATTGTATCGAATCGCCCTGGCTAGTGAGTAAATATCGACGGAAGATATTTAATCCCTCCGGGTTAATTCCTCGCAGCTTGCTGCGTAAACCTTACTGAAGCTAACTGAAATCAATACCCCGTCCGCTTGCGGCGGGGTATTTTATTTGCAAGTTTGTATCAAAAACCTAAAAATTATCCCTGCAGGCTAAGCATAATTATAAAATCCTCGGGAATTTAGGATAGATATGTTTCAGCAAATGGAGGCCAACCATTAAGCGAATCGGGAGAGCTTTTCTGCCAACGTTAGAATAATAAACCGCAAATTCCTTATATAAACGCTTCCAATCCACAAGCGTGGTGAGGCAACTGAGGGGGGTGGATTAAATCGATAATTTGATCCAAACGATTACGAAGAGGTCTTGCTGACCAACATCAATCTGCTGTTTTGGGCGCATTTTTCTTATCCAGTTTTGCAAGTTTCTGATCAGAATTTTAGCAAAATCTGGTGTTGTCTTATGGCCTTTTTAACGGTCGACTCTCTATCATTTAGATGCGTTTACCGTGTTCTTTTTCTTTGATGCTAAATTAAAGGTCTTTCCAATGCCCCTTTCCAACTCCCAAAACTTTAATCCCGTTCCTCAATAAATCAACAGCGACCGAATCATTGATTGTATTAGAAGCATCAATAACAAGTTTTACGCCTTCAAACAACCGAACGAGCTCCTGTGAAGATAATGCCACATACTCTTTATGTGCAATTGAAAATACAACGACATCATGTTGAGATGATTGCGAAAAAACCTCCAAATCATTAGTTATTGATAGATTTTTTTCGTACCAAAAGTCTACGAGTGTGTCGTGAACATTAACGAAAGCCCCTTCAGCTAGGCAGCTATCATAAAATAACTCTGTCGGAGAGTAGCGAGTATCTGCAACACCAGGCAAATAGGACAGTCCCATAATTGAAACATTTAAATTTTCCAATGTTGGAAATTCTTTTTTTAAAAGACTGAAAGTATATAATGGCATTAAGTCATTGGTTTCAACAGCATTAAGAGACATTTTAAGATGGTTACTAGACGACAAAAAATTCCTCCAAGACCAATCCGCCAACAAGGAGTCTTTTGTTAAACAATACCCTCCAACTCCAAAGCCAGGGAACATCAAGTTTTGATGTGTAGAGCGCACTCTGATTGCATTGATTACTTCAAATAAATCAACATTGAGGTCTTGAGCATATTCTGTCCACTCTTGAACAAAGGCAATATTCATTGCTCTAAAAGAATTTTCCAATACCTTCGCCGTTTCAGCCGCAGTTGTGGAATGTAGTTCATACAAAGGAAATTCTTTTGTGTTAGTAAACGTTTCAAGAAATTCCCTAATTTTATCTTTTGAACAAGGATTTATTCCAGACATAACACGATGATTATTTATTATAGAATTAAGGTAGTTCTTGCCTGGCATAACCCGTTCATAGGAATATCCAAGGTAAACATTGTTGATATCTAACTTTCTCTCCAAGAACGCTTTCTTAAAAATAGGGTAAACAACTTTTTCAGTCGTACCAGGCGGTACAGTTGTTTCTAACAAGATAAGAGTTTCTTCTCGGATATTTTTTGCTACAGAATAAATAGACCTTGAGAAATCATTAAAATCAAATAGATAGTCTTTAGTAATACCAACTCTCTTTTTTTTGATATCTAGATTTATACTTATAACAACAATGTCTGCAAACTGATAAGCATATTCACTGTAGGTAGCAAATAAATTGCCATTTTGTTTTGCACTTTTGTATCCCTCAGAAATACTCTGATCTAAAGAAACAATGGGAGGCTTCCCCTCATTAATCACTTGAATTTTTTCATAGTTATCTTTTAAGTCAAGCCCAATCACATTATACAATAAATTATTATTTTCATCTTTTGCGCGCGCCAAAGCAATCAACATCGCAGACCCAACAAATCCTACGCCCTGCACAACGACGGTCTTTCTTGATGTGTTAGCCGACAAAAAATTATCTATTTTTTTGTTTTCGAGCTCAAGGGGATTATTATTTCCAGACATTAACTCTCATATATTTTAGATATACAGAAATAAAATTTAATAAAAAATATTCTCATTATTGTTTATAATATTTTTTAAAAATTACTAACTTCTTTAAGATGTTCGTTATAAAATGCATTCGCTTCTTCATAATCATCAACTCTACCAATATCTATCCAATATTCATTCATTAAATATTTTATAATATGAACATCTTTATCCAACATTGTTCGTATCAGATCATCCATACCGTATGTTTTCTCCTCGGGTATGTACTCAAATATCTCTGGAGTCATCACGTAAATACCAGCCATAATATATCTAATAATATCTGACTTTTCTTCTAACCCCGTAACATGATCTTCCTGAAAAAAAATATTTCCAAAAGCATAGGGAGTTACATGTTTTTTAATTGCTAGAGTGAGCATTGCATTTTTTTTGAGAGAAAAATCAAAAAACTTCTTATAGTCAATGAGGCTCAAAATATCTCCATTCATTACGATAAAGGGTTCAGTCAATTCCCCTTTTAACAAGGACAAAGGACCGACGCTTCCCAACGGCTTCTTTTCTTTGCTAAATTTTAATTTTACTCCAAAATCTGAGCCATCACCAAGAAATCGCTCGATGTAGTCTCCCATATAATTTGTAGCGATGAACACTTCATTAAATCCAGCAGATTTTAATTGATTTATCTGGACTTCGAGCACTGACTTCTCACCAATCGGCAGCAATGGTTTTGGGATAACTTTTGTAAATGGTCGGATGCGCATTCCAAGACCACCCGCTAATATAACTGCTTTCATCCTACGCTCCTCGTTATAGTCCCCGTCACCTTACTGAGATGGCTATCGAGGATTTGCTTGTAATCTTTTTGTTGTGATTCTATCACAGCAATTGTACTAATTATTCTAGACACTTGAGATGTTAGTATACATATTTTTACTGTTAAATAAAATACATACAACAAAAGAAACCCTATGAAAGATATGTATATAAAATCATCTCCCCCTCTAATTCCAAATACTAATTGAGCAGCATCACGATAAAAATCACTAAATATTGGCATAAAAACCAAAAATAACCCAATAGAGGCCCACAAAATAACATAGGAGGGATAAATGCGTGATTTTTTTAAAAAATGAAGAATAAACGTCAAAATAATCAAACCAGCAAAAAAGGAAAGGAGTATTTGTTTTATGCCCATAATAACCTTACCTTTATTTTTTACCAAATGCGCTACTAAGTTGCTTTTTTTGTAAAAAACAACCAAGAAAAGTTGCGAGTCCCTTCAACGGAAAGAAGCACGCATTCCATAAATTGAATTCTGAACGTCCATGCTCTCTTTTTTTCATGATAACAGGTACTTCCAATATATTTAAATTACAATAATGTGCGATTAATAAAAATTGATTAATTCCATCATAAAGATCATTTTTAAATTTTTCTCCAAAAATATCAATGGTATTTTTACCGTATGCTCTAAACCCAGATGTAACATCCGTATAGCTTTTTCCTGTCATTATTTTGTGAAGAAAAGAAAATAAATGAATACCAAGTCTTCTAAAATAATGAGACTGAAATCCTTTTTTTTCAAGAAATCGTGAGCCTATAACAATATCAGCTTCGTTGTTTATAATTGGGGCAATGATTTTGGGAAGCTCACTCGCAAGATGCTGCCCATCTCCATCAAATTGACATAGTATGTCGTACTTTAATTTATTTGCATAGATAAAGTAAGATAAAATTGTCCCACTTGAACCACCACTATTCACACAGTGACTTATATACTTCACATTTAATTTTTCACAAATTAATCTGGTGTTATCAGTAGATGCATTATCAATCATAACAATCTCATAACCAAAGTTATGTTTAACAAGATCTCTCAAAGTTTTTTCGATGTTATCTTCTTCGTTATATGAAATAACGCTAACAAGTACTTTCATATCTTCTCGCTGGATTACCTAGAACTGTTGTTTTTTGTGCAACATCCTTTGTCACTACTGCCCCTGCCCCTACAACCGCCTCAGGAAAAATGACTTTATTAGGAAGAATGGTTGCATTAGAGCCAATATAACACTCCGCATGAATAATTGTATTGCCTAAAATAACTGCATTGGGAGCTATGGTTGAAAATTTATGAATGTATACATCATGCGTTATATTTGCACAAGTATTTATTTTTACAAAGTCATCAATTACTGTACAAGAAGAGACAGATGTCCCCGCTTGAATCACAACCCCTTTTCCAATTTTTGCCGAACGAGAGATCATTGCTTGAGGGTGTATTAAAGATGCAAAGGAAAATTTTTCTCTTGCATACGTAAGCGACAGTTTTCTTCTTGTTTTCGGTAAATCAGGAGATATAAACACGGGAACGTTTTTATATTGCATTTTAATTGTCTTTAAGTCTCTATCTGTACCTAGAATAGGGTATCCCCCATAATGACCAACCCCTTTAGGATCAATAATGCCGACGATCTCTATGTTGTTGAGTTCACATATTTCAATTATTTCATGAAAACCGCCAACGAGAATTATATTTTTACTCATACAGTTAACAATGCCATTTTGAGAGAATCAACAACATGCATTACATCTTCTTCATCTAAAGACCCATACATTGGCAATGTAATTTCATTATCTGCTACATACTCTGTGTGTGGTAGTACGCTGCCATCTTTATAATAAAGAGAAAACTTGTGTACTGGGGGATAATGAACACTTGTTTCTATACCAGACTCACGAAGTTTTACTCTCACCTGTTCTCTAATAGATTTATTTGAATTCATAAGAATAATTGGAAAAATGTAATTGGAGGAATAAAAGTTATAATCAAGAAATGGAACGACAATTTCATTAACGCCAGATAAATGTTTTGTATATAAATTTCTAACATTATTCCTGTTTTGAATGTCCATCTCAATTTTTTTTAATTGTACACACCCAAGAGCTGCCCGAAGATCATCCATACGATAATTATAACCAAGGTCAGTTACATCATATTCGGCTACGTGCCCCTTTGCCTTTTGATAGGAAAGGACAGCCATGCCATGAGAACGCATTGCTTTTGCTTTCTCGAAATATTCTGCATTCTGCGTTACAAACATCCCTCCCTCAGCAGTCGATAAGTTCTTATTCGAAAAAAAGCTAAAACAGCCAATATCACCAATTGTCCCAAGTTTTTTTCCACTATATTCAGACATCGGCGCATGACTAGCATCTTCTATAACCTTAATGTCATGTTTTTTTGCAATTTCCATTATTCTCTTCATATCGCAAGCAAACCCTGCGTAATGCATAACAATGATTGCACGCGTTTTTTCAGTGATAAGGGTTTCTAGATAATCTGGGTTAATAGTAAGATCAGTTACTCCAATAATATCACAGAAAACGGGAGTTGCATCTACAAACTTCACAGCATTAGCAGTGGCCACAAATGTTAAAGATGGCACAATAACTTCATCGCCACGTCCGATCCCAGCTACTCTTAATGCAATATGTAGGGCAGCAGTGCAATTGCTAACTGCTAGAGTATATGGAACATCTAATTTTTTCGAAAATTCTTTTTCAAACTCAAAAGTTTTTGGGCCAGTAGAAATCCACTTGGAGCGCAATACCTCTAAGAGAGCGTCTTCTTCTTTCTCATCAAAATCTAGTTTAAACAAGGGCAACATTGTGACTCCTTTAAAAAATTTGTTCAGCCATTATACCGTGCAATAACTGTCATGACATCGCCCATGTTAACTTTGATGGGTATTTGCGGAAGCATCTAGCATCACAAACATATCATAATTTCTCGTCATTTTTTCCGATAAAAAATCCGCGTTTTTTACATTAACCTTGTGTTTTTCACGTGCAATTTTACTTGAATATTTTGATATTTCAAAGCCAGAGCAATCCCATCCGCAAGACTCTGCAGCCTTTAAAAAAAAGCCGAAGGAGCTGCCAATTTCAACAAGTTTTCCTGGTTTAAAAAACTGTTCAATTTCCTTTAAAATTATCGCATTATTTCTTTTGTGGAATTTTTCATCCGATTCATAATCGGGATAAGCAGTGCTGTAATAATCCCTTTCATAGGCATCGGAAAGGTCATTTTGCGTAACGTCAGCAAAAATAAGGTTACAATTTGCACATTTCAAAATTGTAAACATCCTTGTGCTATTGAATGAGGGAACCTCATAAATGGCCTGAATGTCCCCCGAATCACACACATTACATATATGTTTACAAGCAGTTATCATCTTGCATCAATTCCTTCGCTTAAATACCAAGCGGCAGTTCTCTTAATACCTTCACTTAGATTAATGTGGGGCGTATAGCCAGTAGATTTCGTTAGTTTAGTAATATCTGGACATCGACGTGCTGGTGACCCTATTGCATCAGATATTTCCTTGATTGTAATATTCTTATCAAGAATTTCAGATATTTTTACTGCCAAGGCGTAAATAGAAATTTCCTCAGTGGAATTTCCAATATTGACTATTTGATTTTTAGTCTCTACTTTCTCACAACATAGAATTGTTGCCTCAATTGCGTCATCTATAAAACAGAAAGCTCTCGTGTGCGTGGACGATTGTAAATTAATAACATCCTGTTGATTGATTTTTAAAATTAATTCAGGAATAACATGCTGAAAACCCATACGAGGCCCATAAACATTGTGGTATCTAAGTATAGTAACAGGAATATTAAATTTTTTTCCATAATTTATAGCAATGCTTTCGCCATAAATTTTACTTAAAGCATAGGTACTTCTTTCATTATCTATATCATCTATGCACAAGACAACATCTTCTGGAGTAGGCACTGGGAGAAGACCCTGTTTTAAGGTGCCTGCGTACACTTCGCTCGTAGATGAAAAAACGACTCTTTTTATGTTTTTTAAAGTCTTGGCATACTCAAATAAGTTTAGTGTTGACAAAGCATTGACATGTAGAACTTTATCTGGATTACTCATAACATTTTGAACGCCAATAATAGCTGCTAAATGATATATATAATCATAATCTATATCTAGCGTTGAGTAAAAATCCTTATCAGTTAAATCTCCTTGTAAAAAATTTACATTTTTTTGTTCCAAAAGAGAAACAAGTTCTTTGTCCATCAATCCACGGGATAAATTATCAAGCACAGTTATCGAATGCTTGGGGTCTTTTGCTAATCTTTTAGCCAAGCAGAAGCCAATAAACCCTGCCCCACCTGTAATTAGAATTTTGCTCATTAAACGGTCCTTAAAAACGACAATGATAACTTAGATTCATACATAGCGAGAATAGAATTGTAAATTAAATCTGAAAATGCACGTCTTCACATCTACAATTAGTTATTAAAATCCTGAACTTTCCATGTTCCGTCCTTTTGTTCAACAGCGGCCTTTAGTGGCTTGGGCGCTCCTTCTTTTGGAATAATTTGATAAACAACATAACGATCATCAATTGGGTGAGTAATAATAGTAAGAAAGTCAGGAACGTCTTCTACATTCACCAGCGATCCATAGACCTTAATTTTTCCGTGCGTAATACGATCTACAACTACCCAAAAACACCCATCAAGATAAATGTCTTTCCAGGTGAAAAATGGTTTAGTAGGGTCTAAGATTGGGTGAGAGCACGACAAACTTTGTAAAAGATCTGATCGCAAAGCAAATCGAGGATACATTGCTAAAAAAACCCTATCGCCCTTTTTTGCTTTGGTGTTCACTAACGATAGAGACTGCCATAACCCTTCTTGTATGTTTCTTGGGTTACTCCAATAGGTATGAGCTTTGTGAAGAGGTACTTCTAGAGAAGAAATTGTCCACCAAAGCATAATGATAATTGAACAACCCATCACAACTCGCAAAATGAGATTTCCCCGTTGACGCCATATTTGTTCGGCAACATACCCCCCTGCAGGAAGTAATGTTAATAGAGGTGTCAAAAAATATCGTACAGCCAAAGTTGATGGATAAAAAAGAACCCAACTCGCAATCCCCACAATCGATGATAAAGTTAATAATTTTAAAGGCTTGTTTTTAAATACCCCTAAATATTTAGGAAAAAGTATACACAATGGAAGGAAAGCCAATAACAAAGCTGATAACGTCCCAAATTGTGTTGGATGCAGACCCATGATTAAAATGAGAGGATAAGTCAATATAATCCATCTCGTGTTTTCAGGAGAATACCAGGTTTGGGTTAGAAGAATACTCTGAGAATGGTGGAAAGACAAAAATGGAACAAATGGGTCATGAAAAACAATTGTATTTTTAAAAATCAAAGGCAAAAACGCTATCAAAATAGAACCTCCTGAAATTAAGGCCGCTTTTACGAAAAAATGAATTTTAAAAATTAAAGGAAGATTTTCTTTTGCATTCTTAGAATCAAGGGTGGACCAAAGATAAAAAATGGAAAGAACGCCTAACATTGGTATCATTACCACAACGAGCGACAACTTAGAGTTGATGGCAAATCCCGCCATGAGGCCACTGAGGAATAGAGGCACCCAATTAGGTAGCTTCCCAATTTGAAGCAACCAATAAACTGCAGCCAGACCCAACCCAGCTCCATAAAGATCTGTTTTTCCACTTCCAAATCCTCCAAGATCGCTACCACACATCATAAAAGTAAAAGCTGTTGATGTATACAACATGACTAAAGTAATCCACTGACCAACCCGGCTAAGGCCAACTTGCGCAGAAATTGCCCAGATTATTGCTGCGCTTGCTAACGCTGTTATCCAAACGGTCATCTGTGATGCATATTGACCGATAATATCATCCCCCAGCAAAAACATGACAGCTGCGTGCATTTCTGCATTTAAACCACATTCTGCAAGCGGTTCATAACTTGTTAGAGGCGTCAGACGATGCGTGATTGCTATTAACTTCGATTGAGCAGCGTAATACGATACTGCGTCCCAGCCCACTGGAATAACCGTTATAACCGCAAAAAGGAAAATCAAAAGGATGAGCAATAATGCTATGATAATCCAAAAGATTCCAAGACTCCAAGTATCTCTTCTGAGCGATTTGAAACCTCCAAGAGCTAATTTAAAGAGAGAAGGAAACTGCGTAATACCCGAAAGCACTACGGCTCCCAAAATTGATATCACAACGGCAGATGAAAAGAACCCTAAGGTAGCTATTGTTTGCCAGAGCGCTCCAAATATGCCTTGTCCAATAAAAAAAGCTCCCCCCAAATATCCTATTCTAGATAAAGGCATACCATTTTCTGGATAAATTTTTAAAAAGACCATTAATCTTGCCCCAAGAAAAAGACAGGCTAAAGCATAGAAAAAATAGCAAGGAAATGCATAAACAACGTCTAGAACAGACTGCACATATGTCATTCTTTAAGACCTCCTAAAAGACAGAATCACAATACAACAACGTCATTGCAATTTCCTTTGCATTCTTAAGCCAAGGATATGAGAGATGCAGCATATAACCCTGCGGGGTAAAGAGCAAGAAATAGAAAAAGAGGACAAACAATATCCATGCACTTGAAAATAAATTTACAATAGTATTTCTCATCTACTTCTCGATAGTTATTGAATTTATCTTATTCCTCCTATAGTTTTTTGAAGGAACAAAAACGGCTTAAAAAGATTCATAAAATTCTTAACTTTTAGTTTGACTATAACAAAAAGAAAGAAAAATTTATGGATATTCCCGCCACCCACGAAAGAGATAAAACACTATTACCCTAAGCTGCCCCCCATTGTCAAGAACACTTAGCCGCTTGTGCATGGTTGCCTCACTTAAAAAGCCGCGATTTGGGTCAAGATCGTTAAAAGTTGAGCATTATCCCATCCAGCAGCTTTGCGCATTTGTTTAATTGAGTTCCGTTTTTCCTTTAGCTTTCTGCAACATATTCAAAGCCATATGCTTTATAATAGCAATGTTTTCTGGAGCGTTGCCTCGTCTGATGCGAGAGTCATCATCTCTAAAGCTAATATCTAAAATCCAATGCAGTGTATTTTCAATGGCCCAATGGGCTCGGATAGTTTTTCCTATTTTCTCAGCATTTGGCTCAGTTGAGCTAATGTAATAACGAAGCTCTTGAGAGGTCTGTCCTTTGATTTCTCTTATGCTTGTCACTTCCACCAAACTTTTGAGAGAGGGCCAATTATGCTGATTCTTTAAAACTTCAGGGCACAAAATAGCACGATATGACCTTGTCTCTAAGCCTGGGTCGCCTCATGAAGATATTTGAAGTCTAAGGACTTTGTCCAAAGTAGTCTCATTCCAAGCACAAAGTTTTCTAAGCGCCTTGATAGATTGATTTTTTTTCACAGCCTTTTTGCAATAGATTTAATGCCATATGACGCATGATAGCCATGATTTGTGGAGCATTTCCCTTGCGAATTCTTGAATAATCCTTGTTAAATGACATATCCAAAATCCAATGGAGAGAGTTTTCAATGCCCCAATGGAAGCGGATCGCGCGAAGTATTTCTTCAGGTGTTGCCTCCAAAGATGATATATAATGCCTTGATTCATTTGTGATTTTACCTTTTATTTCACGCGTTGCGTCAATTTGAACGATACTTTTAATAGTGTGCCATTTGGGGTGGAGATCGTGCAGCCATTCGACATCATTGCAAACAAAGCATTCTCGCGTCTCAAGGCGCCCATGGCCTTTGTCAGTATCTTTGAGAGATTTACACTGTTTTTTGAGGTCATGATCTTTAAAATAAGATACGACATCATCCACAGAGTGCCATGATTTCCTTTGAGAGAGAACACATAATCAAAATTGGAAGGGCTTGACATGTCATTTTGAAGCGATATGATGCCCTCATCAATTCACCGGGGGTGCTGGTTTTTTAAAACTGGCTGAGAAAAACCCTTAAAACCTGCTCTGGATAATACCTGCGGAGGGAGTGTGAAGCAAGATAACCTGCCTCATACCCGCTTTGCGATACAGGTTTATTTCCTTGCTTTTTGCCCTCCGCTTAACATGATTGAGGACGAAAATGAAGACATCCTTTTTTAAGCTTATGCTTATCACTCATCGGAGAAATACTCCTCTCGATGAATACCTCTCCTTCATCAAAATCTGTGCGGCCTCTGGGATTACCTCTGTGCAATTGCGTGAAAAGCATTTGTCATTCCCAGAATTATTAGATTTTGGAAAACAGCTTCAAAAAACTCTACGTCCTTTTTTAATTCCTCTGATCATTAATGACTTCCCTGAACTTGCGCTGGTACTTGATGCGGACGGTGTACATCTAGGACAAACGGACGGGGACGTGAGGGCAACGCGTCGGCTGTTGGGAGGGGACAAGATTATTGGACTCACTGTAGATTCTCTCAATCAACTCCATGTGGCCAACACACTTCCCATTGATTATGTCGGAGTAGGCGCCATTTTTCCTACGCAAAATAAAGTGGATGTTGCAATGACATGGGGAAGTGATGGGCTCAAGCCTCTCTCCTCCCTCTCAAAGCATCCCATCATCGCCATTGGGGGGATTATAGATTCTAATGTAAACGACGTCATGCAAGCAGGAGCTCAGGGAATTGCAGCCATCGGCGCTTTTCATGACGCTTCTGACCCCGCCTCTATAACACGAACCCTACGGAACATCATTGATGGAGAACCCCTTGTTGAATGAAGCTGAAATCGTTTCCAATCTACGCTCTGAGTTTTCTGAATACATTGGAGATGATGGCGCCGTTCTCCAGCTCTCAGAGGAAGAGCGCACTGTCATAACGAAAGATTTATTGATTGAGGACGTGCACTTTCGTACCAGATATGCTGGTTCAGCGAGTTTGGCGCACAAAGCGCTCCATGTGAATCTGAGCGATCTTGCCGCCATGGGCGCCACCCCTCAATTTGTTCTGCTGGGGATTAGTATTCCTCTTTCTCAAGAAGTCTATGCCAGGGAATTTTTGGAAAGTTTTGGACACGCCTGCAAAGCAGCGTCTGTCACTCTCATTGGTGGTGATACCACCGCATCCCCTGGTAAATTTTTTATCAGTGTGACAGCCATTGGTCGTGTGTACCCTGCCCACCTCACATACCGCCACACAGCGCACCTAGGTGACCTGATTTGTGTTGCTGGAGAGCTGGGGCATGCCCACCTTGGGCTGATGGCGTTTGAAGCGCGTCTTGATGGATTCAAGGTGTTTAAGGAAGCTTTTCTATACCCCACGGCCCGCGTTTCTGAAGGTCGATGGTTGGGACAACAGCCAAGCGTACAGAGCATGATGGACCTCTCTGATGGTCTATATATCGACCTCAAGCGACTGTGTGCAGCTTCTCAACTAGGCGCCAGTATTAATGCGGAGAGTCTGAGATTCTCCGATTCCTTTTCATCTGCTTGCGAAGCCTTCTCTCTTGATCCGGTACAGACAGCACTGACAGGAGGAGAGGACTATGGCCTTTTATTCACCGTTCACCCTCAGCACCATTCCACTTTGGACGCTCGCTTCAGAGAAACGTTTGGGTATGACCTTAAAACAATTGGTACGATTACAAATGGCCAAGAAGTGAGGGTTATGAAGAATGGACAGCCGCAAAGTTTAGATCTTTTCTCTTTCTCACATTTTGGAGAACCCGCATGAAGCTTCTTAGAAATCCTCGCTTTGGGGCGTTATTGGGAAGCGCTATTGAATATTACGATCAATCCCTTTATGCCTTTCTTGCGCCTTTTCTAGCGCCGAATTTTTTCCCAACCGATGATCCCTCTACAGGACTCCTCTTGACCTACTTGCTGATTCCTGTTGGATTTATAGCACGCCCTATCGGCGCTTGTATCATTGGAAAGATTGGTGATTATGGAGGGCGCAAACGTGCACTCCTTATTTCTATTGTTGGTATGGGGGCTGTCACCTTTACGGTTGGATGCTTGCCAACATACCAGGATGTAGGAGTGATTTCTCCTCTGTTACTGGTATTCTGTCGTATTTTGCAGTATTTTTTTGTCGCAGCTGAATATAATGGGGGGGCCATTTATGCCCTCGAACATACGCCACAAAAACATCAGGGAAAGATGAGCGGCTTCTATTGCGCTGCCACGGTCATGGGCATCTTAGCGGCATCAATTGCAACATGGATTGTGTCTCATTATCCTGTGTTAAGCTGGAGATTTCCGTTTTTCTTAAGTTTTCTGACAACCCTGATTGCTTGGTTCATGCGTCGTTATATGACGGAAATGCCTCGCGAAAAAGAAATGAGTGACGTAAGAATACCACTCAGACACCTCCTCCCTCGCTATCGCAGTAAATTTCTGCGTGTGGTCGGTGTCGCAGGACTTTTTAGTACGATTTATACCATTCCAAGCATTTTCTTAAACGCTTACCTTCCCATGATTTCAGATGTAAATCTAGAAACCATGATGGTCCTGAGTAGTGTAGGCCTTGTGATCTATATGGGGTCTCTTGTGCTATTTGGGGCTCTTTCAGATGTCGTTTCATGTGAAAAAATTATGAAAATCAGTGCCGCACTGATTTTTATCTTGAGTTACCCCCTCTTTTTTCTTCTTTACGAGGCATCCGTCACAAAGATTTTGATTTTTAAAGGAATTTTTTCCATTCTTGCCGGTGCGTTTAATGGAAGTTTCCATACGTGGGCCTTACCCATTTTTCAATATGATCACCGCTATCGCGGCATTTCCCTTGGTTACTCAGTGGGCTCTCAGCTGATTGGAGGCCCCGCACCCGCTATATGTGTGTGGATGTGGTCCCAAACTCACTATATTCCAGCGCCAGCCTTTTACCTCATCATATGTAGCCTTATTGGACTTGCCTGTTTTCACACATCTCAGACGCGACAACAAGCAGAGTTTGGAACGAGCATAGTTTGATGACATATATTGAAAACTCTTATCTGAAAGAACGAAAATCATCATCACTCATCGCCCTTTTCTAGTGCATAAGGTTGAGCAGATTATTACGCTTGAGACTGCACGATCCATCTGTCGGATTAGCTCAAAACCGCACGTAATGGCATCTTCGGTGAGATACTAACTACAAGAGGGTTTTTAAAAATGTTATCCTGCCTTTGCTGCAAAAGATCTGTCCCGTGATTTGAGAACGTATCTTCATTGTAACCGAGGTGAGAACGCACCCCTCGTGGACGCGTGCTGACGGCTCGCGCTTACGAGGTTTTTGGGCTGGAGCTCCCTGCTTCCTAACACCTAATTTTTTTTATTTTATAAACCAATTTTTAATATTTTTTGAATAAGATAGATAAATAAATTATATGAAGGAAAAAATATCATGGCTGAACTCAAAGTTGAAATGCAACTTAGTTGAAGAAGTTAGATAATACGGGCTTAGCATCAAAAAGTAACGAGTTAAATTTTTCGATGGGAGTAAGAAACCCGAGAGATTTACGCGGTGTGTTGTTAATATCGTTTATAATCAATTCAATATCCATATCTGTATAATCCTTTTCTTTAGATCCTTTAGGAATATCTCGCCGGATAATTCCGTTTGCGTTTTCAACACCGCCTTTCTGCCAAGAGGAGTAGGGGTCGCAGAAATAGGTTTTATCTTGGAGAGATTTCCTGAGCAACATATGCTGAGCAAACTCTCCTCCGTTGTCAAAAGTCATTGATTTTCTTGATTTTTCAGGAAGGTCTTCCAATATATTTTGAATGGCTTCTTCAACGATATCTGCCTTTTTTTGAGGCACTTTTTTAGCCAAGACAACTTTCGAGATGCGTTCATAAAGAGTGACAAGGGCTCCCTTATTACCTGCAAAAATGACCGTGTCTCCTTCCCAATGGCCAAACTCCTTGAGAAACTCTTTGGGTCTTTCATGGATGGAGAGACGATCAGGAATGAGGGAAGCTTTGGCTTTGCGGCAGGGCCTTTGACCTCGTTTTCGTTTTCTTCGAACAAGGTATTGAATAAGATTATGTTTTTTTCCTTCTCCATAAATCCATTTATAGATGGACTCATGAGAGATTGTGTGCTCAAAATTTTCTGTCTTCAAGCGCCCTGCGATCACTTCTGGCGACCACCCCATAGCAAGATGGTCAACAATCGTGGTCTGCAGGACCTTGAAGCGCTCGATCTTAGATCCAGGGCAACCTCGTCGCTGCTGGGCTAAAACTTGAGCTTTATCAGGAAGATAAATCCCAACATTAGAATCTGTATTTTGCTTCAATTCCCGAGAAATTGTGGATTTGTGAACCCCTAAAATCTTGGCAATTGTCCCTCGAGATTTACCTCCTGCATGCAGGAGGTAAATCTCTGAACGCTTCTCTTGCGTTAAATGTTTGTGTGTCTTTCCCATAGCAACAGTACCTTACCATACTGTTGCATTTCGTGTTTGAGGTTAGGATGTACAAAAAATCACTTCAAAAATCTCTAATGACATTGAGCATCGTTTTTTGTTCTACATTAAATGTAGCAAAAGCCTCCCCCCCGGATTGCTGTTGCACCCTTACAAGTGGAGGGGTGTGTTACGCCGGTCCTAACCAAGGCTGCTATGAGATGTCGTGCCCGTCAGGTTATGGAGCTTGGGCAGGCTCGTGCAGGGAAGACAGTAAGTGCATATACTAGGTTATTTTCGGTTGGAATATAACCCCTGACTTTATAGATAAATCCGAAAGTAGGTAGACTTATTAGAGTCGAGCATAGGAAGTCGTTGGAGTTTCAAAGAACGAAACTATTTTAGACATTTTCTTTTGAAGCTCGAAAAGCCTTGAGTATACTAGCTTTTTTAGGGTTTCAAGGTTGTCTACCAAATGTCTGGAAAGGCCATGATTTTTTACATCATTCCACACCAACTCGTCCGGATTTAATTCTGGGGAATAGGGTGGCAAGAAAAATAACTTAAGCTTGTCCTTGTGTTTTTCGACGAATTCCTGAACCAGTTTGGATTTGTGCATTGGGTGATTATCCAAAATCAAAAAAATAGGTTTATCTGCTCCAACCAACAATCTTTTCAAGAAGGTTATAAATACGGAAGCCGTTCCTGACTTTTCTGTCACCATAAACCGGCAGTGTCCCTTGGCTGAAACCGCTGACAACATATTGACTCTAAACCTCTTTGTTGTCCTGTGCACTATGGGCGTGACGCCTTTCTTTCCAATTGTTTTCCCTAAAGCATAGGTTGAGGCGACGCTTGCCTCATCTCCAAAATAAATATCCGCTCCTCTTTTCTTGGCCTCCTCTTGAATGGCAGGATAATCAGTCGTCAGCCATTTGTTAACAATGACTGGGTCCTGTTGTTTATAGCGTACAGTCGGCTTTTGAAAGGTGAAACCAAGTTTGTTCAACACTCTGGAAAGTCCGCTTTTGCTAAGCTTAATGCCAAACCTACGCTTTACAACTTCGATGATTTGATCTCGCGTCCAAAGGGCAAAAGGCAGCTTTAATTGTTGGGGAGTCTTATCCGTAAGAGTCTTACAAAGCCATTTGAGATGGATAGCGTTTAAAGTACCGGGCCTTCCGGGGATGGGCTTGGCATAAAGTGCTTGATCTCCCCCGTTAACCTTGAGTTGAAGCCATTTGTAAATAGTTGAGCGATTGAAGCCAAGAGACCTTGCCAACTCATCTGGGTGACACCCTGCCTCAACCTGTGCAACCGTTCTAATCCGCAGTTCTTCTAGGGTTTTATGGGATAGCTTGCGCCCATCTATTTTTAGCATTCACTCCTCCTGTCCTCTGAACTCCCTTATTCTTAAAAGATTTTGAATGCTTTGTCTATTTACTATCGGTCTTTTCTATATCTCAGGATGAGAAACTCCTGAGGAGGGTATGGTGTACCCATCATTGACGAGACAGAACCAAGCTGGAGCCCCCATATAATCTTACGGGTTTTGAGTTTTTACTTTCTCAGAACCCGTATTCATGAAAGCAGCATAATGTGATAAAATACCTCCAAAAAAGAGAGGTACTCATGAGTTATAGAAAAGACCGATAGTAAATAGACAAAGCATTCAAAATCTTTTAAGAATAAGGGAGTTCAGAGGACAGGAGGAGTGAATGCTAAAAATAGATGGGCGCAAGCTATCCCATAAAACCCTAGAAGAACTGCGGATTAGAACGGTTGCACAGGTTGAGGCAGGGTGTCACCCAGATGAGTTGGCAAGGTCTCTTGGCTTCAATCGCTCAACTATTTACAAATGGCTTCAACTCAAGGTTAACGGGGGAGATCAAGCACTTTATGCCAAGCCCATCCCCGGAAGGCCCGGTACTTTAAACGCTATCCATCTCAAATGGCTTTGTAAGACTCTTACGGATAAGACTCCCCAACAATTAAAGCTGCCTTTTGCCCTTTGGACGCGAGATCAAATCATCGAAGTTGTAAAGCGTAGGTTTGGCATTAAGCTTAGCAAAAGCGGACTTTCCAGAGTGTTGAACAAACTTGGTTTCACCTTTCAAAAGCCGACTGTACGCTATAAACAACAGGACCCAGTCATTGTTAACAAATGGCTGACGACTGATTATCCTGCCATTCAAGAGGAGGCCAAGAAAAGAGGAGCGGATATTTATTTTGGAGATGAGGCAAGCGTCGCCTCAACCTATGCTTTAGGGAAAACAATTGGAAAGAAAGGCGTCACGCCCATAGTGCACAGGACAACAAAGAGGTTTAGAGTCAATATGTTGTCAGCGGTTTCAGCCAAGGGACACTGCCGGTTTATGGTGACAGAAAAGTCAGGAACGGCTTCCGTATTTATAACCTTCTTGAAAAGATTGTTGGTTGGAGCAGATAAACCTATTTTTTTGATTTTGGATAATCACCCAATGCACAAATCCAAACTGGTTCAGGAATTCGTCGAAAAACACAAGGACAAGCTTAAGTTATTTTTCTTGCCACCCTATTCCCCAGAATTAAATCCGGACGAGTTGGTGTGGAATGATGTAAAAAATCATGGCCTTTCCAGACATTTGGTAGACAACCTTGAAACCCTAAAAAAGCTAGTATACTCAAGGCTTTTCGAGCTTCAAAAGAAAATGTCTAAAATAGTTTCGTTCTTTGAAACTCCAACGACTTCCTATGCTCGACTCTAATAAGTCTACCTACTTTCGGATTTATCTATATATCTGTTCGAAAATAAATCTCTTAGGTTAGCGCTTATGTGGCAGACCCCGTGGTTTTTTTTCGCGCGTATAAAATTAAAATAAGAAAAATTTTCAAATATACTTGAAAAAATACAAAAAAAACTGTACTTATAAAAGTAGATATTTTAGAACAACAAATGGTATATGAGGATGAAATTAACAAAATTTCTTTTAGCAAGCTCGAGCGTTTTTTTTATTAACCAACAGGCGATTGCTACATCTCTACATGGCGATGAAACTAAAACAAACCACACTGTAACTGCTAAGCAGAATAAGCCCGAAGATAGTGCTGATACGACACAGCATGGGTCGGATGTAACAGCAGCTTCGTCTACGCAGAATCAAAATTTCCAATGGACCGTTGAACAAAGCAAGTGGATTGCAAGGCTCGTGACACAGCCAGGAGACATTACTATAGTATCAAGAAGATATCCTCAATCAGAAGTTGACCAGATGGGCCTTGCCGAGGCCTCAAGAACTAAAAATCCAATAGACAGACGAATTAAGTTAGTAAGGGCATATCTAGACCATGCACATCCAAACTCTTTAGCTGGCTTTCCTGAGGCAGTAAAAAGTAAAAACTGCCCGCCTGAAACTGTTTTCTTGTATCTCCAAAATTTGGAAAGACTAGGACAAACAGAAGAAGTGCGAGCAATAATCATAGGACGTCATTCGGACTCTTTTCAATCAATTGAAACGTTTAACTATACACAACTCCATCCTTTAGAGTTTCCCTTTTTTGGGCTTTTAGGCTCTAGTAAGAAGAACGAGTTTTTATGTCTTACGAGTTTTTTAAAGTGGCAGCAGAACGATAGAACAGGCCTCGGTAAGCTATTTCAAGCCACAAGTATAGCGTTAATCCTTGAGAGAATAGCAGATTTAGCCGATTCAGAGGGCGAGCTTCTCATTGCCATAGACTATATGAAGGCTGCTTTCGGTCTTCATCCAACTTCTCGGAGGGCACTTTTCATTGCTTCTACGTACTCTGCAATGGTGAATGCAACATCTTCGGATCCTCAATCGACTCAATGGAAAAATGAGATTGAGAACTATAACTCTCTTGTTTCCAGCCTTGAGCGCAAGGAATCAAAACCATTAAACCGTGCTCCTACAACAAGAACAGTTCTTTGCACTAAGACTAGCTCGGTGGTGCTTCCTACTACGGACAGTGCGTTTCCAGGAGAGGGAAGAGCTCTCACTCAAAATGATCTAGGCAGACTTGATCCTAATATATTAGTGGGCCTCTTCTTAGAGGAGCACAAGGCACTTCTTTCTCTTTCACCTGAGGACTTTGTTGCCAACCCAGATCATTTAAGAATTTTTTATGCTGGACTATGCCTTCTGAATAGAGACAATATAAAAAATGAGCAAGATGTCGAAAAGACATTACAAAAAATTAACGAGCGTTTGCCTAAAGTTTCTCTAGATTTAAAAACTGTTCAAGAGCTTGCTCAACTATGGCCTAAATTTTCTCGCACAAAACATGGTCCAGCCATTACCTCAATCCAAGAAACACTCCGTCGGATCATTACGGATGCAGTTAACAAGAACAAACAAAATTTTTTAGCCATTGCACACCTAAGTAATTTACCAGGTCTAGTAGAGGAAGCCGCCTTTATACATTTTCAAGGGGTTCCACCTTTAGACCCTCAGCCAATTCAAGTGGATAATGTACAAATTAACCCTTTACATATGACGCTTTGTGAAGCAAAAGTTTTGCCACGAAATGTTTGTCAGATTCTTAGAGAAGCCAGCATCTCTCGAGAAAGTGATTTGTACAAACACTGGGAACAAAAGTGGAATGCGACTTATGGAGTTCAAGAAAGAGAGCAACAGGCAGCCTTTGTAAAAGAGATCAAAGCGTTCCATCAAAAGTTCTTAGCCGAACCCTTAGTTGTCGCATCATCAGGACAAAAACAAATAGGACGTACAACGGCTCGGGGTCATTCGTATAATGATGATAGCACTTCAGCGGAGACATCATCGTCAGAAAAAGCCACTCCATCTTATGATTCAGCAGGGATTATGAGCGAGGCATGGAGGCGAGCTTCGGAACGAGAGTATGCTATACCACCTGATGTCTTAAAATCACTTCGGCTCGAAGTGAGACCTTCTTCAGGAGGAGGGTCTAGATCAGAAGCAATTCTTTTCCATACCACTCATGGAAGAGAAGAACGGCTCGCTTCTTTCCGTCCCCATCAACTGCATCCAAGCGATCTCAAAGCGGGTGAAGAAATAACACAAGAAAAAGTAATGACAATGCTGTGGAATTTCCACCGTCTACAAAAGCCACAGGAAGAGTAGCATAAGGTGATATCTCACACGTTCGAGTAAGCTACTGCTCCCAAGCCTTTAAAAGGGTTCTTCCAGTTAATGCGCTTTATATGGCAAGTAGGGATTGGAAACCCGTCAAACAGATACAGGTCTTTGTTATGATTTAACTTCATCGACACCATCGTTTGCATTTTGTCCAATATTTTTAACAAGTTAGCGCTTTGACGCGTAAAACTTGTTCGACATCCTATCCCAGGAAACCACTCACTCCAATGCTGGGAAAAGTATGACCAAATTCTTTTATCGCTCCCCAAAGCAAGGTATTCACCTACAACCAGCATCGTTAAAACCTCTTCATCTGATAAAGATGGCGCTTCCCCTCGAAACCTGAGTTTTTCTCTATTGATCGCTTCTTGATACATTTCTTCTATACGGCAGTAAATTGTAATGATAAATTCTCTCCAGGACATGGAACCTCCTATTTTGATAAGTCTTTGACAACTCTATCTAAAACAGAATTCCATGCTTCCTTCAATTACCTAAAACAACTTGCACACTGCGTTAATATTTAAGTTTAAAAAATGGATTGGGATAAATTACGCGTCTTTCATGCAGTGGCAATCGCAGGAAGTTTTACGAAAGCCACTAAAACCTTAAATATTAGTCAATCGGCTATTAGCCGTCAGGTAAATATTCTTGAGGAAGAGCTCGGCGCGGCTCTTTTTATGCGCGTCCCCCGTGGCTTAATTCTTACAAAAGCTGGCAAAGATTTAAATGACACCGTTATTGATGTTTTCGCAAAACTTGAAATGACTCAAGCTTTGATTAGAGAACTCAAGATCTACCCACGAGGCCATTTGCACGTTGCAACAACCCTTGCCTTTGGCTCTATGTGGCTCGCACCACGGCTCCAAGAATTTTTAGATAAGTACCCTGATATACGGGTGACTCTCCTGCTAAAAGACGAAGAGGTTGATCTGAACATGCGGGAAGCGGATATTGGCATTACGGCTCTCCCTATCAACAGTCCTGATTTAATTCATTCTGATCCCGTATCCTATCGTTTTCGCATTTATGCAAGTCGTACGTATTTAAAAACCTATGGAACACCGCAAACGCCAGAAGAACTCGACCACCACCGCCTCATTGTTTTTGGCAAAGAAATGCCGCATCTTTACAGTAACCTCGACTGGCTTTTAACCGTGGGTGCGCAAAAACCCCGCACACCTTATCTTGTGATTAATAGTGGCCAAGCAATTTATGAGGCAACGCGCACAGGCCTTGGAATTTCAGCGCTGCATAAGTATATGGTCGGAGATGATCCTGAAATGGTTGAAATCTTAACCGATGTTCCCGGGGTCGATGTCCATCGATACATCACATATCCCACACACCTTGCAAGCTTAAAGCGAGTAGAAGTCTTTGTAAGATTTCTCTTAGAGAAAATGCAAGAAGGGGATTTTTAGAGAAGGTTGCCTATATCCTTAATAAGAGCGCTAGGTGGCGATTTAGGCGGGATCTGGGTATTGGTCCCTGCCTCTTTCTCCTGAGGACGTCCCTGAGGTGGGGGTGGTAGAACCACGTGAGCTGGGCAAATCCATACGGGGTCTGTTCTCTTTGGCCCAGCACTGGCAATGGAACAATTGTTAGGTGTTATGGTTTGAATCATCGCATTGAAGCTGGTGGTACCGTCTGTTGCCGTGGGACCGTAGTCTGCTATTAGATTTGTGACCACGTCAGAAGGGGGAATCGCCTGCCAGTTGTGAAGAACTATAGATATATTGTTTAAAAACATCACCTTAGGGGGGCCATTGAAACCGGATGTATTTGCCGAGATTATCCAGTTGTATCCACCTGACATCACGGAAGCGTACCAGAAAATATGCCCGTGAACACCTTTTGTGGATGTCCAGCTCTTAACAGGAATCTTGTTTATCTCTGCCGGGGTAGGGGGATAAATCTGCTCGGCGACGGCTTCACACTCAATCCCAAAAGCCAACACCATGAGCAAAATCGATGTCTTGAGTAATTTTTTATGCATGACGTTCTCCGTACAAATTGTTGTGCTTATACTACAAGTCTTACACGAGAAAAGTTAATATTTCCTTTAATTCCAGAAAGGCTAATGATCTGTCCATACCCAAATTTTAAGGTCGATATAGCCGGTATTTGTCAAGTAAATAGCCGGTATTTTTAGAATCAGTCGGTATGAAGAAGAAATGGTGCAGAACTCTCTTCACCTCTCCCCTTGTGGGAGAGGTCGTGCCGTGGAAACGGCGCGGGTGAGGGGTATCAGTGGTGCGGTGTTGCAGTGCTACACAGAATCTAGGAATTGGAACCACCGAAGTTACCCCATTCTTATTTCTGCAATACTGCCATACCGCAACACTACTCTCTCCCCCTCACCCGCCGCTTGTGCTGCGACCTCTCCCACAAGGGGGAGAGGTAAAAGAGCATCGATATCCTTCAGAGTTGTTTTATCTCACTCCGCGCTCTCAACAAAGCTCTTCATCACCATTTTGACACCGGAGTGATCAAAATCAATTTCAAGTTTATCCCCTTCAATGCTTAGGATCTGTCCATACCCAAATTTAAGGTGAAACACGCGTTGTTTCATGTGAAACAATTTGCTCTCTGACGGCCGCAAAGGTGGCACGGGAAGTTTGGGAGTCGGCGTACGAAGAAAAGACGACCTGCCGCCTTGCGAAGAAAAACATTCCGTATGCTCTAGGGGCAATTCTTCAATAAACCGGGATGGAATACTGGATTGCCAAAGATTATGAACCCGCCTATTCGCTGCAAATGTAATCATGGCGCGCTCTTTCGCACGGGTAAGACCGACATAGGCTAAACGCCGCTCTTCTTCAAGCCCCGCATCTCCTGCTTCTCCCAGCGCTCGCTGATGAGGAAAAAGCCCTTCTTCCCAACCCGTCAAAAAAACGGTGTTAAATTCAAGGCCCTTTGCACTATGAAGGGTCATAATGCTCACCATTTCTGTACTTGTATTGGCTATGTTTTCCATCACAAGGCTCACGTGCTCTAAAAAGGTAGAAAGGCTTTCAAAGCCTTCAATCGCATTCACAAATTCTTTAAGGTTTTCAAGGCGCCCTGGGGCTTCTGGCGATTTATCAGCTTGCCACATCGCCGTGTATCCAGACTCATCTAAGATGATACGCGCCAACTCTCCGTGCGGGCGCGTTGCAAGCTGTCCGCGCCACCTTCCAATGTCATATAAAAGGCTTTGAAGCGCGGTTTTTGCTTTCCCACGCAATTCATCTGTTTCCATCAACCGTAGAGCTGCTTCAGGAAGGGAGACTTCCTCAAATCTAGCGTACTGGTGCAGAACTTGCAGGGTGCTTGTACCAATCCCACGTTTAGGCGTATTCATAATCCGCTCAAACGCAAGGCTATCCTGGGATTGAACCACAATACGCATGTAGGCTAACGCATCCCGAATTTCAAGACGTTCATAAAACCGTAAGCCTCCAATGACGCGATAAGGAACGCCCAGAGTTAAAAAGCGTTCTTCAAACTCGCGAGTTTGAAAGCCCGCACGCACAAGAATAGCCATCTCATTAAGAGACTGGCCTTTGCGTTGCAGAGTCTCTACTTTCTCTCCAATCAGGCGCGCTTCTTCTTCTCCATCCCACACGCCTTGGATATGAACCTTTTCGCCCCCAGTTTGTTCAGTCCAAAGGGTTTTCCCAAATCGTCCGGCATTTTGAGCGATAAGCGACGAGGCAGCCCCTAAAATGTGAGCATTTGAGCGATAATTCTGCTCAAGACGAACAATAACGGCCCCGGGAAAGTCCTTCTCAAACCGTAAAATATTGCCAACCTCAGCGCCTCGCCATCCATAAATAGACTGGTCATCATCCCCTACACAGCAAATGTTCCCCGTCCCTTGGGCCAGCAAGCGAAGCCAAAGATATTGAGCAACGTTTGTATCTTGATATTCATCAACCAGGATGTAGACAAACTGCGTTGTATACTGGGCAAGGACATCGGAATGTTCCATAAAAAGTTTCAAACAAAGAAGAATAAGATCGCCAAAATCAACCGCATTCAAAACCTTGAGCCGATCTTGATAAAAGCCGTAAATCCTTAGGGCTACTTTTTCAAAGTCAGAAGTCGGCGTAACTTTAGGGGGCGTCAAGGCCCTATCCTTCCAGCGACTAATGCAAGACGCTAAAATCCTTGGCGCGAACTTTTTTTCATCAATATTTTCTGCTTTAACGATTTGCTTAATAAGCCGGAGCTGATCGTCCGTATCTAAAATAGTAAAAGAACTCTGCAAACCGAGCAGTTCCGCATGACGCCTTAAAATACGTACACAAATCGAGTGAAAGGTTCCCAGCCACAGGCCTTCCGCAGGGCCGCCAATAAGGTAGGCCACCCGCTCTCGCATCTCGGAAGCAGCTTTATTTGTAAACGTCACCGCTAAAACTTGAGAGGGCCAGGCTTTACGACTTAAAAGAATAGAGGCAAGCCGCGTTGTAAGAACCCGCGTTTTTCCCGTCCCCGCCCCTGCAAGAACGAGAAGAGGCCCTTCCGTCTGCTCAACCGCTTGACGCTGAGCCGGATTTAAGGACTCGACTTGTTCCACATATCTAGACTGAGTAATAGGCTGATCCTCGAGAGATGTATTTTGGTGTGCTAGAGAACTCATCTTATGGCTTATAGCACGGCCTTATCGATGGGGGAACAAAGTTTTATATGACAAAAATGAATGCTTAACAATTTGTTTTCAAAAGAAAAAAATTAGAGATCCCCTCTCGGAAAAAATTCCTTCACAAAACCTGCGCCTTCTTCGCTAAATGCTGGCTGACGTAATGAGGAATACCACCGCTCTTATAATAGTCCACCTCATTCACCGTATCAATGGCAGAGAAAGGACATTCTCACGTCTCGTAGACCTCTTTCCAATGCCCTACGCCTATAACAAAAACAACAACCCTGTGATCTTCAAGCTTACAAATAAGACGGTAATCCCCTATCCTATAGCGCCATAGACCTACCTTGTTTCCAGAAAGACTTTGTCCAAAAAGGCGAGGATTTTTTGAGCCTGAAACACGAGATCGGAGATAGCTTAAAATTTCTTTTTGAATAGGAGAGTCAAGCTTTCTTAGTTCTTTTCTTGCCCTATCATCCCACTCAATTGTCCAAATCAACATTTTGCTCTAGCTCGTCAAGAGTCCACCTTTTTGTAGGAGTCTCTATTCGTGAGATCGCAAGGTACTCATCTTCCATATCTTCCATAAACCGCAGAAGAGCTTCTCTTGCGTAATAAGTTTTTGTTCGCCCTGTTCGATGGGCAAGCCGTTGTAGACGGGTCTCTATGTCGTGTGAAATCCTGATCGCAAGCATAATTCTACCTCCATGATATACAAGTATAGCATTCTGTGGCGTTTTTACAAGTAAATTCTAATATCGTTTTGTCATCTTGAACTTGTTTCAGGATCTCATGCCTTGGGAACTCATTGTCATGAGGTCCTGAAACGAGTTCAGGACAAATCAGGCTGATAAAAAGTCTTCGCCAAGTGTTGACTGACGTAATGAAGGATGCCACCGCTCTTATAATAGTCCACCTCATTCACCGTATCTATACGGCAGAGGAGCGGGATGATTTCGATATCCCCGTTTTCACGGCGGATGTGCGCTTTAACGATCATCTTCGGATGGATTTCTTGAGGCACTTCAATATCAAACATCTCAGACCCCTCTAAATTAAGGGAGTGGCGCGTCATGCCTTCTGTAAACGCAAGCGGCAAAACACCCATGCCTACCAGATTACTGCGGTGGATACGCTCAAAACTCTCCGCGATAACGGCCCTCACCCCCAAAAGACGGGGTCCTTTCGCCGCCCAATCTCGGGAAGACCCTGCTCCATAGTCTTTCCCTGCAATCACAACCAAAGGAATACCTTCTGTCTGATACCGCATGGCCGCATCATAAATAGATAGGATATCTCCTTCCGGAAGGTGACGGGTGAACCCTCCCATAAGGCCTGGGGTCATTTCATTGTGCAAGCGAATGTTAGCAAATGTGCCGCGCATCATGACCTCATGATTCCCGCGGCGGGATCCATAGGAATTGAAATCGCGCTCTTCCACACCATGGCTTAAAAGATAGAGCCCCGCAGGGCTATCCTTTTTTATATTCCCTGCAGGAGAGATGTGATCCGTTGTAATACTGTCCCCCAAAATCGCAAGCGGACGCGCGGCTTTGATGAGAGTTTCATCAGCATAAGGGCGCGCAACGACCTGTGTAAAAAACGGCGGACATTTCACATACGTGCTCTCCTGAGGCCAATTATAGATAAGATCCCCATTAACAGGCATGTTCGCCCAGTCTTTGTTTCCTTCAAAGACATTGGCATATCGTTTGGTAAACATATCTGGGGTTAAGGAGGAATGAATAACCTCTTGAATTTCTTTGTTTGACGGCCAAATGTCTTTTAAATAAACGTCCCGCCCCTGAGCATCTTGCCCCAAGGAGTCCTTCGTCAAATCAACGAGAATAGACCCCGCAAGGGCATACGCCACCACAAGAGGGGGTGACGCCAAATAAGACAAGGCAACTTGGGGATGAATGCGCCCTTCAAAGTTTCGATTGCCAGACAACACGGCCGCAACCGATAGATCATGCGCGTCAATTGTTTTGGCGATTGAGTCCAAAAGAGGACCAGAGTTTCCAATACAAGTCGTACACCCATAGCCAACCAAATAAAAGCCAAGGGCATCCAAATCTTGCTGGAGGCCTGACTTTTCATAGTAATCACTCACGACTTGACTCCCAGGGGCCAGAGAGGTTTTGACCCAGGGCTTTACTTTGAGTCCCTTTTGATGCGCTTTTCGGGCTAAAAGCCCCGCGCCAATCATGACCTGAGGATTTGAGGTATTTGTACAGCTTGTAATAGCCGCAATCACAATATCGCCATGCCCTAGGGTATAGGGCTGCCTTTCCACAGGATTCCGCATTTCTTCTTTTTCTTCATGGGCAAGGAAGGTGGCCGTTGACGTCTTAACATCGCGTAAAAGAAGCCGATCTTGCGGGCGCTTAGGGCCGGCCACACTTGGCTCTATATCCTCTAAATTTAAGGTGAGAGTCTCTGTAAATACAGGATCAACCCCGCGCCATAAACCTTGAGCTTTGGCATATGCTTCAACAAGTTTAACCTGATGGGACGCGCGCCCCGTAAACCGCAGGTAAGAAAGGGTTGCCTCATCAATCGGAAAAATACCACACGTCGCCCCGTATTCTGGGGCCATATTCCCAATCGTCGCGCGATCTTCAACCGTAAGCAGGGAAACTCCTGGACCATAAAATTCTACAAACTTTCCAACGACTCCTTTTGCGCGCAACAGTTGGGTAATGGTGAGGACGAGATCAGTGGCAGTGACTCCTTCTTTCAATTCTCCCATCAGACGCACCCCAATGACATCGGGAATCGCCATGGAAAAAGGTTGACCTAGCATCGCAGCTTCCGCTTCAATCCCCCCCACGCCCCACGCGAGCACTCCTAGCCCATTCACCATAGGCGTATGACTATCAAGTCCAACAAGGGTATCAGGATAGGCCATAAGTCGCCCGTCTTTCGTGTCTGACCACACAACTTGAGAAAGATATTCAAGATTGACTTGATGGCAAATGCCTGTGCCGGGTGGTACAACCCGAAAGTTTTGAAAGGCTTTTTGGCCCCATTTTAAAAAGGCATAACGCTCATAGTTTCGCTCAACCTCACGGTGCACATTAAAGGGATAAGCATCCGCAGTTGCATAGCGATCCACAGTGACAGAATGATCAATCACCAGATCCACAGGAACCAAAGGGTTTACAACTGTAGGGTCGCATCCCTTAAGATTAAAAGCGGTTCGCATTGCCGCCAAATCAACCAAAGACGGAACGCCTGTAAAATCTTGCATCAACACGCGTGCGGGCATAAAGGAGATTTCGTGAGTAGACGTTAACGTCTTGCTCCATCCGGCTAAGGCTTCAATATCCTTGGCTTTGACAATCTTTTCATCCTGAAAACGCAACATATTTTCAAGAAGAATTTTGAGAGAATACGGCAGACGCGCAATATCCCCAAGGTGCTGGGAGGCCGCCTCAAGAGAATAATAGGTATAGTCCTTTCCCTCAACAGAAAGCGTTTTCTGAGTGTTCAAATGATACGACATCGTGCGTCACCTCTTAAGCTACGGGGAAATTAAAATAGGTCTCAGGATAAGGTTCATCCTTGATGTTAAAATGCCACCATTCCTTTGAATAAGGGATAAATCCATGTTTTGTCATCAAGCTTGCGAGCAGCAAGCGATTCGCGCGAACCTCTGGGGGAAGAGCTGGATTACAGGGGTGAGACATTTCATCCAAACAATCAAAGCTTGTGCCCATATCAATGGAGTTATCAGCAAATCGCTGTCCTTTAGGGAGACGCCCGTCTATAATAGGATCTCCCGGTTTCCAGGTCGGTTGAGGCGGCACGGGCAAGGGAACAAGCGTAAGATCGACTGCACTCCCCCGTGTATGGGAAGATTTCCTCCCAAGATACCCTAAATCAAACACATCTTTTTTATCAATCGTCGGATAAAACTCCGTTTTCATCGTTTGATCGGAAAGATCCCCCGCCCACTCTACAAAAGAATCCACAGCATCTTGAGGGCGGTAGGCATCGTAAACCTTAAGTGTCAGATTAAACGGCTTAATTTCTGCTTGTATGGTTTTTAAAGCCAATGCGATGGTCTCAAGCGTTATGATAACAGGCGCCAGATATCCTGGAATGGGGCGCCCTATAAAATTATGATGTCTCGCATAGCGAACCTCTTGCAAAATTGTAGGGTCAATATCTGACAGATACACAAACCCTTCGGGAAGTGGTTGGGGACTGTAGGCTGATTGGGAAGATGTCATAGGAGACCTCATGTTAAGGTAATACAATATATCATAACCGCTGAGCAGGAGAAGACAAAACAGAGGTTCCACTTTAAAAAGATTAATACCCTATGGTGCATAAAACAATAACAAGAGATTCACCATGACACCTTTCCGCCTCACCTTACCATCCTTGAATTGCGTCTTGTACTGGTGGAGTTACAAAACTTTCATAACTCGCGTTTACATAACTCTTTTTTAATTTTTTGAGGCTACAGTGTTTATATAAACATGCTGTCTTACAAAGAGTAGAAAAATGCTTACCGTCCAGGCTATCAAAAATGTCATTGAGATTCATCCTCAAGGAAAGGTATCCCAAAAAGATTTTGAGACTATAGCCCCCAAAGTGGATAAGCTTATCGAAGAGAAAGGAAGCGTTTGTTTATTTGTTGATGCGCGTGAGTTTAAAGGGTGGGATTCTTTTTCAGCGTTACGTGCTCATTTTAAGTTCGTTAAAGCTCGTCATGTTCATGTGAAAAAAGCTGCCATCGTTATTGGCCATCTATGGCAAAAATGGTTAGTACAGTTCATGCGTCTTTTCCTTCACCCACAGGTAAGGATGTTCCATCCTGATGACTTAAAGGCAGCTAAGATTTGGCTTCAAGGGGACTAAAGAGGGAATTGCAAAATTCACCTCACTCTTGTCATTCCCCGCTTTCGTAGGGGGACGACAACCGGGGAAATAATTTTGCAATTACCTCGGAAGATAAGAATTTCTCTCCCTGCGCCTATACAGGCCCGTCATTCTTCATACCACTTATCAATCAAGTGGCAGACAAAACTGGGTTGCTTCGTCGCCTTCGGCTCCTCGAAATGACGCCAATTTCCGTCATTGTGAGCGAAGCGAAGCAATCCAGAATATCCATCTATTGAATGCGAAATGGTATTACACTTCAAAAGCGATAGAAATCGCCTTTTAAAAGGCGATACCCTTTGATACATAAAACAATAGAGGTAATTGCAAAATTATCCCCCAGTATCAATCCACGCAAACGCAAGAGTGTTCTTCGTTACAGAAGCATCCTTTGTCCGTGCAGGTGTCTTTGCAAGACTGGGCACTGAGCTGGGGGGCCTGGATACTGGGAGCCTGGGTACTGGGGGCCTGAGCACTGGGGAACTGGGCACTGAGCTGGGGGGCACCTAATATCAAGAGCGTTAGTGTGCAAGCTATGCGTTGTAGAGTTCTTTTTTGCATGATTCTATTCCTTCTTTCTGGTTTATATGGGTAACTTTTCAAAAATAACCCCTCGGACTCCATTGTCCTTAAGTTACATTATCTCACACTTTGATTAGCAAACAGTTAACGCCACAAACATTTTTTTCCGAAAGACCGCCATTTTCGATGCTCCAATAAAAACGGATTGCACAAAGCATTTCTCCAAAGGTTGCAGGACAGGGATGAGCCTTAAAAATTTCAACACCGCGTCTTCTTACCCTCCATTCCCGCTCCAATAATTTTGCAATTCCTTCAGTAGCTTCTCTTTTTAAGATTTTCTTCCACTTCTACCCTTTTTTGGATATCTTCTTTCCCGTGCTTCTGGCTTTCTAAAACAATTTGGACAAGAGTTTCTTCATCAAGGCCAGAAGAAGGGCGTACCTCAACATGATGCGACAGCCCTGTTGTCTTTTCAAAAGCTGTCACGGTAAGAAGGCCTTCTACATCAACAGCAAAATCCACTCGAAGTCTGACTGCCCCTGCGGGTAAAAGGGGAAGGCCATAGAGTTCAAACCGTGCGAGAGAGAGGCAATCAGCCGCAAACTCTCGTTCTCCTTGGACAACATGGATAAGGATTCCGCCTTGCCCGTCTTGGTGGGTTGTAAACTCTTGGGTCGCAAGGGCTGGAAGCGGCGTATTTCGGGGAATAATTTTCTCAACAATCCCCCCCATGGTTTCAAGACCCAATGAAAGGGGTGTGACATCTAATAACAACGTATCAGTGCCGTGAACTAATCCATGAGCCGACAAGGCCGCTCCCAAAGCAACCGCTTCATCTGGATTCATATCACACAAAGGGGGTTTCTTAAAAAAAGCCTCAACCTGGCGGCGTACACAGGGCATACGAGTCATGCCGCCCACAAGGATAACTCCTTCTATAGCGTGCGGAGAAAGGCCAGCGTCTCTGAAGACCTCCTCCGTAATGGTAAGAGTCCTCTCAATGAAAGGCGTTGCCACTTGTTCAAGCTCTATACGCTGAATGCCTTCCGCTTCCATCGTGGTCGTAAGCTTTTCCTTCACACGGCGGGCCTGTGTAAGATCCAGACCCTTGGCTGAGGCTAATGCTTGATCAATATCATCCCCCCCCAAGGTAAGGTCTCCTCCCGTTGCAAGGACTTGGAAAACCCCTTGTTCAAGTTTGAGAAGAGACAGATCAAACGTCCCTCCCCCCAAATCATAAACGGCATAAATACCCTCAACACCTGTCTCAAGCCCGTAAGCTAAAGCCGCTGCCGTTGGCTCATTGATGAGGCGCAAAAGTTTAATTCCCGCAATGGCTGCCGCTTGCTTTGTTGCAACCCGAGCAGCTTCATCAAAATACGCCGGAACTGTAATGACAGCGGCCTCAAAAGAATCCGTTTGTTCAACAAGATATTTTAAGTGCGCCAGAATTTTGCTTGCCACTTCAACAGGGGTGAGCCTGTAGGGACCTAACTGTAACTGCTGAGCGCCTTTCCCCATAAGACGTTTTGTGGACCGCAGGGTCTCACCCAAATCTAATCCAACTTTAAAGTCTCCCTTTTCAAGGGTTACAATCGACGGAATGAGTGGTCCCACTCCCTCAAAGGTTAACACGTGAGGTTTGCCATCCTTCACGACTGACACAACGGAATGGGTTGTCCCTAAATCAATTCCGACGACCTTTCCCAAGGACACAGACGGATCAGAAGGCTTGCTGGGATCTTTAATTTGAAGAAATTCTTCACCTCTCCCCTTGTGGGAGAGGTCGGCGCGAAGCGACGGGTGAGGGGTATTTAAAATCATCTCCAAACTCCTTCAAGATTACTGACTACTTCGTTATTCCAAAAACACATAACCCTCCCAAAAACACCCCTCACCCGTCGCTTCGCGCCGACCTCTCCCACAAGGGAAGAGGTAATTCTATTCTTTGTAAGTATTGCAGCTGGTAAAGTGACCGCCCGGCCGTTTCATAGTCTTTTTCTTTAAAAGCAACCGCTAGAGCTTCAAAAAGGGTTTGTTTTGTTTGAAGAAGCTCTTGCTTGATGTCTTTGCCAGCCTCTTGCTGTTCTTTCCATTCCATCACTTGCTCTAAAAAGAGAGGGTCAGGGGTGAAAAGCTCGACTTCTGCCTCTTTAAGCAAATATTCCGCCCGCTTCAAAGGATCCCTAAGCAAAGAATACGCTTGATTAACACACGTGGACTTTCTTGCCGCTTCTGCTTTTTCTTCGCGTGTAGCCCACGCGAACTGGTCAGGATGGGTTTTCTTTTGGGCCTCAAAGTAAGCTTGTTCAAGATCTTTAGAATCAAGAGGATATTGTTTTGTCAGACCCAAAAGCGCGAATGGGTCAGACATGAAACGATTCGCCGCACCCACAACGACCCTTTTCATTAGGGTTTGTAAAGACAAACCCGGAAGACAACTTGTCCTCCACATAATCCATGGATGAGCCTAAAAGAAACATGACAGCCTTTGGATCAATAAAAACTTTTACCCCCCCTTCTTCAATTTTTTCGTCATAGGCACTTTCTTCCTCAGCAAACTCAAGAGTATAAGAAAGCCCCGTACATCCCTTCGCTCGAACGCCAACGCGAATGCCATGAGCTGGTTTTCCACGCTCGCTGAGCATTGTTTGAATCCGTGCGACTGCTGCTTCGGTGATTGTTAGAATCGGTTGGCCCATTTACGCGACCTTCCGTTTTTTCTTATAATCCTCAATAGCAGCGCGGATCGCGTCTTCGGCGAGCATTGAACAATGGATTTTAACCGGTGGGAGTGCCAAATGCTGGGCAATCGTTGTATTTTTAATTGTCTCGGCTTCCTCAATTGATTTTCCCTTAATCCATTCAGTCACAAGAGAGCTGGAAGCAATTGCTGACCCACAGCCAAATGTTTTAAATTTGGCATCTTCAATCACTCCGTCGTCACTCACTTTGATCTGAAGTTTCATGACATCCCCACAAGATGGCGCTCCAACAAGCCCTGTGCCTACGGATCCGTCTTTTGCATCCAAAACTCCTACATTACGCGGATTCTCATAATGGTCGATTACTTTTTGTGAATAGGCCATGGTTTTATAACCTCCTTAGGGGTTTGGGTAAAAATTATAAGTAAGTCTGAAATGACTCAAAAGCTTACCTTCCAGTTTCATCCCTGCGAAAGCAGGGATCCATTTACAACGATCCATTATATAAATCGTTCCATGATGGGTTAACCTCGTTGATCAACTTTATTTTCCAGTCTCTCTTCCATGCTTTAAGTTTTTTTTCTCGATATAGTGCTTCATACACATCATTGTATTCTTCGGCATATACGAGTTTATCAACGTCATATTTTGATGTAAAACCCTTAGTAATTTTATTTTTATGCTCAAAGACACGACGAGCTAAATTATTTGTTACTCCAATATACAATGTCCCATTCTTTTTTGAACAGAGAATGTAAACATGATACGTCATTGTTTTATCCTCATTTTTATGGATCCCTGCTTTCGCAGGGATGACACCGCGTTTAGTTTTTCAGAAGATCTCGTCTTGTTGCATAGCTCTCGTCTTCTTACATAATAATTTTAGTGTGCAGCCCATTGAATTGACTTCAAGTCAATGCCTTCCTGACTCATGTCCCACAAAGGGCTCATCTCTCGCAACCGATGGACTTCCTTGATAATTTTCTGTGCTGCCACCTCAATGTCTTCCTCTCGCGTGAACCGTCCAAACCCAATACGGATACTTGTATGCGCCATTTCTTCTTCCACCCCAAGAGCGCGCAAGACATAGGAAGGCTCAAGAGAGGCAGACGTACAGGCAGATCCTGAAGAAACCGCTAAGTCTTTAATTCCCATCATAAGCCCCTCCCCTTCCACATGGGCAAAACTAAGGTTAAGGTTTCCAGGAATACGATGTTCCAAATCTCCATTGAGATAAACCTCTTCTAATTCTGTCATAATCCTATGATAAAACCGATCACGGAGCGCTTTAAGACGCGTATATTCACTGTCCATTTCTCTACCCGCAAGAGCACAGGCTTCGCCCAATCCAACACACAAGGGCGGCGAGAGCGTTCCTGAACGCATCCCTCGTTCTTGCCCTCCTCCATTAATGAGGGAGAGTAAGCGAATACGTGGTTTACGACGCACATAAAGAGCCCCTACCCCTTTTGGGCCATAAATTTTGTGTCCTGAAAGACTGAGGAGGTCAATGTTCATTGCCTCAACATCCATCAGGATCTTCCCCACTGCTTGAGCCGCATCCGTATGAAAGAAAACGCCGCTTTCGCGACAAATTTTTCCAATCTCAGCAAGCGGCTGAATCACCCCTATTTCATTGTTAACCGCCATAATCGAGACGAGAACCGTTTGCTCGGTTATCGCGTCCCTTAATTGATTAAGATCAATAATCCCATTGGGTTGAACAGGCAGATAGGTGACATTAAATCCTTCCTGTTCTAAATAGCGACAGCTATCAAGAACACACTTATGTTCTGTCGCACAGGTCACAATATGATTCTTCTTATCCTTATAAAAATGGGCAACCCCTTTTAAGGCAAGGTTATTTGATTCCGTCGCCCCACTTGTAAAGACAAGCGCCTTTGGGTCCGCATTAATCAGATGGGCAACCTGAGCTCGCGCTGTTTCAACAACTTCCTCTGCTCGCCATCCATAGGCATGGCTGCGAGAATGAGGATTCCCAAATTCTTCTGTAAAATAAGGAAGCATTACCTCGACAACCCGTGGATCACAGGGGGTTGTGGCTTGATAATCGAGATAAATGGGACGCTCGTTCATGATGCCTCCTTAAAACGCTGGACCTGATAGATCGCCTTCCATTCCTGAATAAACGCCTCAATATCTGCACTTTTGGTGTTCCACCCCATACTAACCCGAATCGCGCAACGGGCCTCATCTTCTGCAACACCCATGGCTCTGAGGACATGAGACGTCTTCATTGTTCCTGAAGAACAAGCGGTCCCTGCGCTTATAGCAATACCTTTTAAATCAAAAGCCATAAGCTGCAGTTCAGCCAAAACATGTGGCATTCCTAAACAAACAACGTGAGGCACACGAGAGCTTTCTTTCCCATATATCTTGGCCTCAAGAAGGGATGTCTCAATTTTCTGCTGAAACTCTCGAAGAGAAGAAGTGTCCTCTTGAATAGCTTCCCTCACAGCTGCAGAAAATCCCATAATCAAAGGCGCTGAAAGCGTTCCAGCACGCATGCCATACTCTTGTCCACCCCCTCTAATCAGGGGGGAAAGGTGAAGGTCTTCTTTCATCACGAGGGCACCCACACCTACTGGTCCACCACACTTATGGGAAGATAGAGTCATAAGATCTACGCCTAGATTCTCAAAAGAAAGGGGCACATGCCCCAAAGCTTGGCTGGCGTCCGTGTGCACTTTCCATCCCTTAAACCGAGCCAATCGCGCAGCTTCTTGAACAGGCTGAATCACGCCAGTTTCATTATTAACAAGCATTAATGAGAGAAGCCCTGGTGTTTCAAAAGAAGAGAGAAGTGCGTTGAGTTGCTCCAAGTTAACAACCCCCTCTTGTGTTACAGGAATAAAGTGACAATGGGGCGCCGCTTTCAAGACGGATTTATGTTCAATGCTAGATACCACCACAGGAAAAGATTTTAATCCTGATAAAGCCATGGCATTGGCTTCCGTGCCGCCACTCGTAAAAACTAAGCGTTTTGCATCTACAGCGTCCAAAATGTCTTTCCGAGCCTTATCAACCAGAGATCGCAAATGACGTCCTGCTTGATGAGGAGAAGAGGGGTTGCCTGTGAGCGCAAGCGTCTTCACCAGGGCTTCTTTTGCTTGAGGCCTTAAAGGAACAGAGGCGTTATAATCAAGATAAATCATACAACCCGCCTTTGGCATACATCGCTTAAAGAAATACCATTTAAATATTGATACATATGGTCTCCGAGTCCTGCCCACAAATCATGGGTCAAACACTGACCTTTTTTACCCACGCATCCCATAGTTGACTCTCGAGAACACCGGGTTGTTTCAATGGGTTCTTCCACAGCCGTCAAAATTTCTGCAATCCGGATAGCACTTGCATCACGCGCAAGGGTATATCCCCCCAGCTGACCTCGGGTGCTTTCCACAAAGCCTTTTTTTCGAAGCTTTACAAAAAGTTGTTCAAGATAAAGAATGGGCAAAGCTTGGCGGGCAGCAATTTCTGTCAAGCTCAAGGGCTGCCCCTTCCCATGATAGGCAAGATCCACCAGCGCCATAACGGCGTATCGTCCTTTTGTTCCAAGTTTCATAAAGGGTTTATACGATTCCTGACTATTTTAGTCAAGTATGAAATGCGCTCCTTGAAATGCGCCCTTTGAAGAACTTTCGAACTCCTCATTCATTTTCTAGGTGTAAGTAATGGTAAAGAGACTGGTTCTTCGTACCCTTATGCTTCAAAAGGCCATTATCAAGCCCGAATTTTAGATCACGGCTTGCGGTAGCTGTTGAAATGTTCTTGAAAAGATTCAGATAATCCTTTCGAGCAAACAAAGTATTTTGAAGTTTTTTCTTGGCGTAACCTAAGCGAGATGTTGAATCTTTCAAGCTTATGTTTGTGCTTTTTCTATAGTTTTCAAGTGCCACAAGGATTAAAGCACAAGAGAATTCAACAAATGTTGTGGAATTTCCTTCTTTGTCGCAATGGCTTAAGACGTCGTAATACTCTTTTTGGTGATCTTTAATAAGTTCTTCTACAGTAATATACTTAAAAATAATATTCTCTTTTGCAAGAAGAAGTTGTTGCCATAACCTTCCCATTCGCCCATTGCCATCCATAAAGGGGTGAATGAACTCTAATTCGTAATGAAAAATACATGCCTTCAATAACCATGATGTTGCGTGGTCATTTTTAAGAAATTCAAATAGATTTTTCATTAATTCCGGGACTCGTTTTGCGGAAGGTGCAAGATGCGCAACTTTAGAGTCTTTAAAGATACCAACGCCACTTGTTCGCCACTGCCCATTTTCTGAAACAAGATTCTTCATAAGAACTTCGTGTGCATATAAAAAATCCTTTAAAGAGGTCGGTTTTAACTGATCAAATTTTTCATATATAGCAAAGGCATTTTGGACTTCAATAATATCTTTTTTGGGTCCAATAACACGTTTTCCTTCAAAAATATGTGTCACTTGCTCAAGATTAAGGGTGTTCCCTTCAATAGCGAGCGATGAGTGTATCGTCTTGATATTATTGCTACGCCTTAATTTAACTGGCTCAGCATCAAGTTTCTCCCCTTCTAGAACACCAAGGGCGTGAAATATACGCTGAGATAAGGATAAGATGCGTGATGTAATGGAAAAAGGAGGTATATATGTCATCCAATGATACTATCATATGATAGTATCATTATCGAGAGATTTATTTTGATATGTTCTCTCATGTGAATCACCTATAAATAAAATTTTATTTTTGAATAATTGCACTCAATTTAACAGATAAGAAAAAAACATGTAAACATCAATTAAATTTTGAATTTCTTATTGCTTCCAAAGCTATCTTGCACCTTGGATTTCGACCTATTCTCCCACCATCGGCTCATACTGTTTTAGGTCTTCAGGTGTGCTGATGTGGAACCACTCCCCTTGATGGACATATCCAAAGAGGCGTCCTTTTTGGAGAGCTTGATCCCATATAACGTTTAGAGAAAAGGGCTCTATCGGGAAATCCTCAAAGAGGTGGGGGCTAATGAGTTGGATGCCTCCATACACATACGGAGCCTCAAGCGCAGTTTCTCGTCGAGAAAGTTTATTTTCTGGGGAAAGAAAAAAATCCCCAGCTCCGCTATACCCATGCGCTTTTTTACGCGGGATAAGGAGAAGAAGAGCGTCCATTTTGTCTTCATCCCACAGCTGATCCATAGCTGTAAGACTTTCTGAGCCTGTCCAAACACTATCCCCATTCAGAGTAAAAAAAGCCCCCTCCCCTAACAAAGGAAGGGCTTTTTTTATGCCACCGCCTGTATCATACAAAACGTCTTCATAAGAAATAAGAGTTTCGGAAGGCACAGCTTTTTTGATGAGGGGAGCTAAATAATGGGTATTCACAACAATGTTCGAAATGCCTACCGCATGAAGATGCTCAAAGGCACGCGCCAGCATTGTCTTTCCCGCAACAGGGATGAGAGGTTTAGGAAGAGTATCCGTCAGAGGGCGCATGCGCGTGCCAAGTCCTGCACACAAGATCATGGCACGTCTGTTCATTTTAAGCCCCCATACGCCTCAAACCATTTCCGAAGACCTTGCATTGAGGGATGTTGCAAATCTCGTTCTATGGTCTTCCATAAACGGGGCACATGGGCAAGGTAGTGGGGCTTTCCATCTCGTTTCGCAAGACGAGAGAAAACACCTAAAATACGGGTTGTTCGTTGAGCCCCCCACAGCGCATAACTCGCAAAAAAGTCATTCCGCGAAAGGTCAGGAAAATTTTGAAGGTAAATGTCGAGCATGTCAGCCGCAAAGGACGGCGCAATATCTCTCCGTGCATCCTCGAGGAGGGAAACTAGGTCATAAGTAATCGGACCCCTTGCGGCATCCTGAAAGTCAATAAAACCACAGCGCTTCATCCCCTGACGGTTTGGTAACCAGAAAAGATTGTCAACCATCACATCTCGAAGAGCCAGCGTTTGCGGGAGGAGGGGTTGATTCAGGTACGCTTCCTCCCATAAGTCTTTGAAATCATCCTTTGCGCTTTCTGAAAAAGAAAAGTCAGTCCATTCTAAGAAAAGACAGGCATTCTTTAAGAAAAGATCGAGGGTATAGGCGGGAACACTCAGCTCTTCTATCGTTAATAAAGAAGAATGAAGAACCCCCAAAGCACCAATAGCTTCACTATATAAAAGTTTTTCGCACACCCCCTGATGAATGGCGTGACGATAGGCAAGATCGCCAAAATCTTCGAGCAATAAAAAGCCATGAGTATGATCAGCCGCATAAATATGGGGAACAGAAAGCCCAACCTCCTTTAAAATTTGAGCAATATAGTCAAATTGAGCGGTACCTTCATGAGGAGGAGGCGCATCCATTAGAAGAGCTGATGGCAGACGAAAATAGCGTCGCGTAGACGCATCCATTGGAAGAGGGATCACTGTTTCTTTCTCAAGCCCTGCGCTTCTTAAGAAGTTATATCTTAAGGTCTCTCTCTCCCCATCCTCGAAAGGTAAGGGTTCTTTCGTTTTCAGCATTTTCATAATTAAACTCTATCTCAAGACAATTCCCTGGACACAAAGGGCCAAGCCGTTCGGGCCACTCGATAAGAGATACCCCACTCTCAAAGGCTTCTTCAATCCCTAATTCATAAATTTCTTGGGGATCTTTAAGGCGGTACAGGTCAAAATGCCATAAGGTAAAGGAGGGCGCGTCATAGGTTTGAACTAAAGTAAAGGTGGGACTTGGAACGTCGATCTCCTCACCACACAAGGCTTTAATTAACGCGCGTGCAAAGGTGGATTTCCCAGCCCCTAACTCCCCTTTAAGAAGGATAACATCCCGAACGCGCAACAACGATGAAACGCGTAAAGCAATCATTGATGTCTCAAGGGGGCTAAGGGATGTGCACTTTTTTAACATCATTTTCCTATGTCATTTTCCTATTGCATTTTTAAGACACTACCCCTAATTTTCAAGGGTGAATATGGGGTCATAGCTCAGTTGGGAGAGCGCTACAATGGCATTGTAGAGGTCCGGGGTTCGATTCCCCGTGGCTCCACCACTGTTTTTGACTCAATTCCTTGATAACACAAAAGATTGATGGATACTTTTCAAACAACCTCATCAGCTACTTTAAATCAACTTGCTGATTTTTTTGATATAGTTTGGCCTGACGCAGATGTAGATTTGACAGAGAATGCCCTTATCATAACCCTTCCTACAAACAAACAATATATTATTAATAAGCACAGCGTAACACAACAAATATGGGTCTCTTCCCCGTTTACAGGCGCACATCATTTTACCCACCAGAAAGACACGTGGGTGTGTACACGAACAGGCATCTTTCTCGAAGATCTTCTTAAAAATGAGTGTGCCACCTATGCTCCGTGAGCCTAACCTCTTTGATGATCAAATCAAAGAAACCCGTCATATAGGAAAAAATCCCGCTGTCCTCCGTAAAATGCTGCCTTATTTTTGGAGATACCCAAAAGCCCTTCTCTTTTCTTCATGCAGCATTATTGTGGCCTCCTTGACCGTTTTAGGCGTGGGGGCAGCTTTACGTCTTTTTGTAGACTATGGCTTTTCTAAAAATGGGGTGTTAGGGCTTACGGGATCTCTTCTGATCCTTTTTACTATCGTTGTCATCATGGCTTTCTCAAGTTATGGACGACTCTATTGGGTTTCCCTCTTAAGCGAGCGAATCATTGCGGACTTAAGAAAAGATATTTTCTCAAACCTTTTGAAACAAGATGTGCGTTTTTTTGAATCCACAAGTTTAGGAGAAATCCAATCGCGCCTTACAACAGATACAACTCTTCTGCAGATAGTCTTGGGAACATCCATTCCTATAGGACTCCGCAATATCCTTATCATTTTAGGCGGCCTTATCTTACTTGTCCTAACAAGTCCTTTTCTCACAAGCTTGATCTGTGTTGTTATTCCTCTCGTTCTGATCCCTCTTCTTATTTACGGACGTAAGGTCAAGCAATATTCTCGTCTAGTGCAAAGTAAAACGGCTAAAGTATCGGCACAGCTTGACGAAACATTCGGTGCTATTCGCACCATCTTTGCGTTTTGTCGTGAAACTTACGTCCTCCAACTTTTCTCAACTGAAGTAGAAGACACCTATCAAGCCTCTCTCAAACGAATTGATGCCAGAGCACGTCTTACAGCCTTCGTCATCATCCTTGTCTTTGGCGCTATCAGCATTCTTCTATGGTATGGCGGACAGGGGGTCATCAAAGGACACTTGACAGCCGGCGAGCTCTCTGCGTTTCTCTTTTATGCTGTGGCAGTTGCAGGATCTGCGGGGTCTTTAAGTGAAATTCATGGGGATATTTTAAGGGCGGCGGGCGGTATTGAGCGTATTTTTGAATTTTTAGCCCTAAAGTCATCGCTTAAAGTTTCAGCAACCCCTTCTCCCCTCCCCTCGCCTCTTAAGGGACACATTCAATTTATGAATGTAAGCTTTTCCTATCCTGCACGCCCACACCACCTTGTTCTGAACGATCTTTCTTTTGAAGTAAACAAAGGAGAGGTGGTGGCTCTTGTCGGGCCCTCAGGTGTAGGGAAAACAACCGTATTTAACCTCCTTATGCGGTTTTATGACCCCTCAAAGGGACAAATCCTTCTTGATAAGATTCCTTTAGACGCTCTTGATCTCTCTGCGTTGCGCGGCATTATCGGCCTTGTTCCTCAAGACCCCGTGCTTTTTAGCACAACCTTTCTTGAAAACATTCGCTTTGGAAATTTAGACGCAACCGATGAAGAGGTCAAAGAAGCTGCGATTGCTGCCTTTGCTGATGAATTTATCAGCACGCTCCCTCAAGGATATCATACCCATCTTGGCGAAAAAGGCGTCGCCCTTTCAGGAGGAGAGCGGCAGCGCATTGCCATTGCCCGCGCCATTTTAAAAAACCCAGCCATTTTACTTCTTGACGAAGCAACAAGTGCGCTTGATACGGTCAGTGAACAGAAAGTGCAAAAAGCCCTCGAAGGGCTAAAACATAATCGAACGACTCTTGTCATCGCCCACCGAGAGTCCACCATTAGGCAAGCTAATCGGGTTATTCAGATGGGAAGTCTGTAAAAAAAACCTGATATTTTCTTCTTGAAAAGTATATCAATTACAACCGGCTAAAGCCGGTGGTTTGAATGAACGCTTGCAAAGCGGATTAAAAGGGTAAACCCTAAAACTCTGATATTTTGAAATCGTCTTTCTTATGATGCTCTTCCTGTTGTTCAATGTAACGCTGAACGTCTTCTGTGTTCACATTACCAACCGTTACTGCAAAATATCCCCTCGCCCATAGATGTTGCCCCCAGTATTTTTTTCTCAAAGGCTCAAACTCTTGAAGCATTTTCCTACTGCTCTTGCCTTTGATATATTCCACAATTTTTGATACGGGCAAACTCGGAGGTACTGAAATGAGGAGCTGTATGTGATCAGGGCTCAGGCTTCCGCTTACTATGTCCACGTAATTTGCTGCACATATCTCTCGAATGAGCTCTCTCGCCCGTGTCGCAACTTGACCTGTTATACCATTTCGCATTCAATAGGTGGATATTCTGGATTGCTTCGCTTCGCTCGCAATGACGGAAATTGGCGTCATTGCGAGGAGCCGAAGGCGACGAAGCAACCCAGTTTTGTCTGCCACTTGATTGATAAGTGGTATTAGTATTCTATAGCGGTACTTCGTACAGAATACGATATGGTACTTTAGGTCGTATAAGCTATGTGATCCGCCTCGATACTCCATAAAAAGAATCACCTCCAGCAGAGCTGGAGGTATGAATGTGAACCGCTCAAAGCGGTTTAAAAGAGTCTTGGCTGCAACTGATCAAAATGGCGATCAGCTTTTTCTTGATTTTGGATGTATTCTCGAATGACCTTCTCATCTCTTCCAACTGTAGAGACAAAATAACCTCGAGCCCAAAAGCTCATTCCTGTGTAATTTTTCCCCCTCCCCATGTAATCTCGAGCAATGTGAATCGCACTTTTCCCTTTGATGTATCCAATAACCTGACTCACCGAATATTTTGGAGGAATACTGATCAACATATGGACATGATCTCCCATCAGGTGTCCTTCAAGTATTTTGCTCTCACGTTGCTGAGCCAAATTGTGAAAGATGACGCCTAAGTTCTTCTTTAAATGACCAAAAATTGCTTTTCTCCGATATTTCGGAATAAACACAACATGGAATTTGCATTCCCAAGTCGTATGGCTTAGCTTTTCGTATGTGTTCATAGATTTTTTCCTTTTGTTGAACTGAGCGGTTCAACTCAAAGTCTATGAACACTTCTGGAATTGTCAAACTTTGATGGTCCCCCAGCTTAGCTGGGGGGTTACCCTGATGGAATTATACTGAAGTGTTCGCCTAAAGGCGAGGGTGTTAACCCTATCCCACTTATCTACACGAAATCCTCGAAGTTAAATTAATGTAATTTTCTAAATACGTGAGGTAACTGAAGTTAATCCACTGACCAACTCGGTGGATTAACTAACCTTCTTAAAAAACGCCAACTACTGCTTATGCTGGAGTGTCTCATATTCTGGGTAGGCAAACAAAACTAACTCATGGTAGGATGCCCATTATTCACAGGTATGGAGGAATAACCATGAAGTCTTTTATCGAGAGCCAGCTCAAGTCAATCCCATGGAATGAACTTCTTATTGTTTTTGGAGGAGCCGCCCTTCTGTGTGCGACGTCCCAAATAGAGATCCCCCTTCAACCCGTCCCTGTTACGCTCCAAACCGTTGCGGTCATGCTCATTGGATTAACGTATTCCCCTCGCCGAGCCGTTGAAGCCATCGGCCTCTGGATCGCTTTGGCTGCTGCAGGACTGCCTGTATTGGCCGAGTTTTCAGGCGGGCTAGTCAAGCTTATGGGCCCAACCGGAGGGTACATCGCAGGGTTTGTCATAGCCGTCTATCTGATGGCAACACTTAAACAAAAGTTTTCTCTCAATTCTTGGCAATCTGATGTCTTATTAACCCTTTTAGGAACCCTTATTGTTTTTACAACTGGCGTGCTTTGGCTTTCTCACCTCATCGGATGGTCAAATGCCTTTTATCATGGGATCGCACCCTTTATTTTGCCTGGCATTGTAAAAGGAGGGCTTTTGTGTACAGCCTTGCAGATTCTTCGTCACGCTCGCCGTGCATGACGATTTTTTTTAGACCACACCACTTCCTCTGTACCCTTGGGTTTCAGGGGAAGGGGTATTCCCCTTCCTTTATTAAAAATTATCAAAAGATTGCAGAGGCGCTTCAAAATAATGATGAGACGCTCATAGAAGTTGTGCTCGAAAATGACTCTATTTGTCGTGCATGTCCCCATAAAAAGGAGACAAAGTGTGCACAGGAAGAAAAAATTCAAGGCCTTGACCAACGCCATTCTAATATTTTAGCCCTCTCTGCAGGAGATGTATTGAGTTGGCGAATGGCAAAAAAACGTCTTAAAAGCCACATGACCGTGAAGCGTTTTCATCAGGCCTGCAGAGGCTGCGAATGGAAGTCTTTAGGGGTATGTGAAAAAGCCCTCAAGGATCTGCGAAAGTTATGACAAAGAAGCTGACGCCTGAGGATCTCCATCTCTGGAAGATTAATACGCGCGAGGTGAAGCCTCTTCACAAACCCATGACTCAAGAAGATCCTAAGCCGCACCCCCCTCCTCCCACCGCACCTTCTGTAAAGACGCATAAGCCCCTCAAAAAACAGCGCCTTACGCCTCAAATCCAGCATCCCTCCTTGAAACGTAAGGAAATACGCCGCTTTAAGTATGAGGCCCAGTTGGATATGCATGGATTGACGCTCGAAAAAGGATATCAAATATTGAAGCAATTTTTGTTAAGCGCGCAGGAACAGGGAATAAAAGAAGTCCTTATTATTACAGGAAAAGGATCGTTAAGTGAGGAGAGAACCTTCCGTCATCAGCTACCGCGATGGGTGGAAGAAGCGCCATTTCGAGATTTTGTTCTCTCTCTCCACCACCCTGCAAAACTACAGGATGGCGGGACAGGAGCTTTCTATGTAAGGGTGCGACGGAAGGAAAAATCGCACCCATTACAAGAGAGTTAGCAGAAAGAGATTAACAAGGTGTTAACGTAAGAAGAAATTTTGTCTACGAAGAGATAGTTGCAAAATTATCTCCGAAGCAATTTATTTTTTACTAAAAAGTTGAGAACTGCACAAAAGTGCCCTATATGTAAGTAAAGAGGGAATGATTTTACGATTCGCTCTAAAAATGTAACACAACCCATGTATGAGGTCTCCTTTGGATAACGAAAAATTGGAAAAGAACCAAACTAAATTTCCTGTTTTGCCCTTGCGAGATGTGGTTGTTTTTCCCCATATGGTCATTCCCCTTTTTGTAGGCAGAGATAAATCAATCCATGCCTTAGAGATGGTCATGGAGACAAAGCAGCAGGTCTTGCTGTTGAGCCAAAAAAGCCCTGCATTGGACAATCCAAAGGTAGAAGATCTTCATACCGTCGGAACGCTTGCAAGAATTTTACAGCTTTTGCGCCTTCCGGATGGAACGATAAAAGTTCTCTTGGAAGGACAGACGCGCGTAAAAGTTTTAAAATTCCTTCCAAACCCCTCTTATTTCTTAGCGACCATTGTATCTTTTGAAGAAAAATTGGGATCCCTCAAAGAAACACAAGCGCTCATGCGTGCGCTCATTGATCAGTTTGATCAATATGTTAAGCTACAAAAAAAAATTCCATCTGATTTATTTTCCTCTATCGCCCAAATTCAAGATCCCTCCAAACTTTCTGATATTGTGGCGGCCCACCTTGGCTTTAAGCTTGATGAAAAGCAGGTTCTTCTTGAAACACAAAGCATTTCTACACGCCTTGAAAAAATTATCTCTTTTATGGAAGGCGAAATTAGCGTCATGCAAGCGGAAAAAAAGATCCGCAGTCGCGTTAAACATCAAATGGAGAAAACGCAACGAGACTATTATTTAAATGAGCAGCTGAAAGCCATTCAAAAAGAACTCGGAGACGGAGAAGAAGGCAAAGACGAGTTTTCTGAGCTCGAAGAAAAAATAAAGAAAGCAAAGCTTTCTAAAGCTGCGAGAGAGAAAACTCAGGCTGAGTTTAAGAAGCTTCGCCAGATGAACCCCATGTCAGCAGAAGCAACAGTTGTGCGCAATTACATCGATTGGCTTTTAGACATTCCCTGGGAAACACAAACACGCGTAAAGAAGGATTTAAAAAAAGCCGAAGACATCCTTAATGAAGACCACTATGGCCTTGAAAAAGTAAAAGAGCGCATTATTGAATATCTTGCAGTTCAAAATCGTGTTGGAAAAATTCACGGGCCTATTTTATGTCTTGTAGGACCTCCTGGGGTTGGAAAAACATCTCTAGGAAAGTCCATCGCCCGCGCAACGGGACGCACTTTTGTACGCATGTCATTAGGGGGCGTAAGAGATGAGGCCGAAATTCGGGGGCATCGTCGAACCTATATTGGCGCAATGCCCGGTAGGATTGTCCAAGGAATGAAAAAAGCAAAAACGATTAACCCCCTATTTCTCCTCGATGAAATCGATAAACTAGGTGCAGATTGGCGCGGGGACCCCACTTCAGCCCTTTTGGAAGTCTTAGATCCTGAACAAAACAATACATTTAATGATCATTACCTGGAAATTGATTATGATCTTTCGAATGTCTTATTCATTACAACGGCCAATACCCTTAACATGCCCCAACCTTTGTTGGACCGCATGGAAACAATCCGCATCTCTGGGTATACGGAAGATGAGAAGGTCGAAATTGTCCTCAGGCATTTATTGCCGAAGCAAATGAAACTTCATGGCCTTAAAAAGACTGAATTTTCAATTACGCACAAGGCGATTCGGGAACTCATTCGGACCTATACGCTTGAAGCAGGTGTGCGCAATTTGGAAAGAGAACTTGCGAATTTATGCAGGAAAGCTGTAAGACATCTTGCTTTGCCAAAACATAAGCGCCTTGAAATCACGACAAGAAATTTGCCTAAATTTTCTGGGGTTCCTCGTTTTCGTCATGGAGAGATGGATCTCGAAGACGCAGTTGGTGTTACAACGGGTCTTGCGTGGACTGAAGTAGGAGGAGAGCTTCTTTCTATTGAAGCCGTCATGCTTCCTGGAAAAGGAAAAATGCAGATTACCGGAAAGTTAGGGGAAGTCATGCAAGAATCCATTCAAGCAGCTGCAAGTTATGTCAAATCAAAAGCCCCTCAATTTGGCATTGAACCTCCACTTTTTGAAAAGCGCGATATCCATATTCACGTTCCAGAGGGCGCAACACCCAAAGATGGCCCGTCCGCCGGCATTGCCATGTGTACCTCTATTGTTTCCGTTCTTACAGGCATTCCTGTCCGCAGAGATGTCGCAATGACCGGAGAAATTACATTACGGGGGCACGTTCTTCCCATAGGCGGCTTGAAAGAGAAACTTTTGGCCGCGCTTCGCGGCAAGATTACGACCGTCATCATTCCAAAGGAAAACGAGAAAGATTTGGCTGAAATTCCAGCCAATGTTAAAAAAGACTTGACCATTATCCCTATCTCCCACGTTGAGGAAGCTCTCAAAATTGCGCTTAAAGATCCTCTCAAACCCATCATCTGGAATGAAGATATCGCAGCCATTGCAGCTCAAAAACAGAAGCTTCAAACCATAAAAAATGACGACATGACAACCCATTAAAGTTAACATATTGAATAAAAACAAAAAAAATTTTTAAGGCTTTCTTTTTAAGGCATTGACGGTACCCCAAGCTTCAGTTACCATTTTGCCAGGTGTTCTGGGGTACCAGAACTATAGTAAAAAGTGTAAACAACAACAAAAGGATGAGTTTAGGTGAACAAAAATGATTTAGTAGCATCTGTTGCTGAAATTTCAGGCCTCACGAAAGCTGATGCTTCTCGGGCCGTTGATGGCGTTATTCAATCCATCACAAAAAGCTTAAAAGCAAATCAAGAAGTACGTCTTGTAGGGTTTGGTACTTTCACAGTAACCAATCGTCCAGCAGGAGAAGGTCGTAACCCACGGACAGGTGAGAAAATAAAAATTCGCGCCTCAAAACTTCCAAAGTTCCGTGCGGGCAAAGGCTTAAAAGAAGCCATCGCTTAAGGTTCTTTTCTAATATTATTAAAAAGGTGTGGGGTTTACTCGCACCTTTTTTTATAACGCACTTTGCCCCCCCTAAAAATATCTAATACCAATTCGCAATCAATTGAGGTAATTGCAAAATTATTTTCCCGATTGTCTTCTCGAGCTAGAAGTTATTGATTTGTAATGCAAATCCTAGAACTTCATCGAGGATCTTCTTAAAAGAGGCAAGACCCTCGGTTCAAGAAAAGGTAATGTTTTCCTTCGAAAAACAAACCTTTTCTAGCCCGAGGATGACAAGGGTTGGTTGAATTTTGCAATTCCCTCAATTAATTAAAAAATCTCTTATGATTTCACGCGCATGAACGCCGGAATATCATCCCCAAAGCCAACCTCTGGCTTTGAAGATTCTGACTTTGAAGGCGCTAGGATTCCTGGTCTTGAGGACTTTACCTTTTCTCCCTTTGAGGAGAGAGGGATTTTTTTTGGTCGAGGAGCGATTGGTTGAGGAGCGGTATCTACAGCCTTCTTTTCTTTTGTCGCTTGATCCATTTTGTATTCCGCGATGGGCTTGTTTAAAGTTGTTAAAATTAATTGAAAATACTTTTCTTCGCTGGGAGAGACAAAGGTAAAAGCTTTGCCTTCTTTTCCTGCCCGTCCTGTCCGTCCAATACGGTGAACGTAGTCTTCTGGGCTCAAGGGAACGTGAAAATTAATCACAGCGGGCAGATTGTCAACGTCTAGACCGCGTGCCGCCACATCACTTGCAATAAGCAAATCGATCGTTCCTTCTTTAAAGGCTTTAAGCGTTTCATTACGATTGGCTTGCGTTAAATCCCCGTGGAGCGCTCCTGCTTTAAAGCCGTGCTTACGCATAGCGGCAAAAACACTATCTACTTCTCGTTTACGGTTACAAAACACAATGGTTTGCGTAAATTTTTGGCTCTCAATAAGAGAGATTAATAAAGCCCGTTTATCCTTTTCTAATCCTTTTATGGCATATTGTTCGATAGAGAGCGCCGTTTCAGCGGAAGGAGAAACTGTAATTTCTTTCGCATTCTTTAAGAATTTCTGCGCAAGATGACGAACAGGCGCTGGCATAGTCGCTGAAAAAAGAGCTGTTTGATGCGCAGGAAGAAGAGAAGCTATTTTCTCAATATCCGGGATAAATCCCATATCCAACATGCGGTCAGCTTCATCAATAACAAGCATCTTCACATCATTGAGCAAAATTTTTCCTCGCTCATACATATCTAAAAGCCGTCCTGGCGTTACAATCAGAACGTCTACCCCTTTGCCAAGCTTTTTTTCTTGATCCATGAAGGACTCTCCCCCAATGAGAAGAGCAACCGTAAATGTATGGTATTTTCCGTAAGTGGAAAAATCTTCACTCACCTGAAGGGCAAGCTCACGGGTGGGTTCAATAATGAGGGAGCGTGGCATACGAGCCTTCGCCCGCCCACGTGTCAGTAAATCCAGCAACGGCAAAACAAACGAGGCTGTTTTGCCCGACCCTGTTTGGGCTAAAGCAATAACATCTCTTCCCTCAAGAAGCAGAGGTATAGCCTGAGCTTGTATGGGAGTAGGTGTTTCATATCCTACCTCAGCAATAGCTTGGAGAGTCTTGGCGTTTAAGCCTAATTTTTCAAATGACATTACTTCTATATGTTAATAACGTTTTAATACCACTATTCTAAAGACTGAGTTCTTAAAAAATGTCAAATACTTGCTTAAAATAAACTTAAGGAATGAAAGGAATGTTGTTTTTTAGCAACACTCGGTTGTCAGAGATGACGTGATTGCGAGGAGTAAAACGACGAAACAACCCAGTACAAATGCACTTATTCCAAAGGAATAAAACATAGCTTTAAAAATAGATTTAAAAAGTCTCTAAGCCCTTCGGGCTTAAGTATTTCACTGGGTTGCTTCAAAGGGGCTTCGTCCCTTCTCGCAATGACGCCCTTACGGAGTGTTCCACTATTTCTCTCGAAGGAGCCGCCCCTTCTCTCGCTGCCAATCACGTTCTTTTTCTGTTTGGCGCTTATCCACTTGTTTTTTCCCTGAAGCAAGGCCAAGATTGAGCTTGGCTTTTCCACGCTCATTAAAATAAAGAGAAAGTGGCACAAGCGTCATGCCCTTTTTTCGAATTTGCGCTAAAATACGGTTTAACTCCCGACGACGCAGGAGAAGTTTCCTGGACCGTCTAGGATCATGATTGAAACGGCTAGCTTCGGAATATTCAGGAATAAACGCATTTATAAGAAAAAGCTCATCTCCTCCTTCGTCAGAGGCGTAAGATTCTGCAATACTTCCTTTGCCAGCACGCAAGGACTTTACTTCACTGCCATAAAGAACGATGCCGGCTTCAAAGGTATCTTCAATAAAATAATCAAAACGCGCCCGTTTGTTCTGGGCGACAACTTTTACAGGTGTTGTCATTAAATCACCTGCTCAGCTCATTTTTTCTATCTACCGTTCCTTGTCGGAATGATGTAATGATGGCTAACACAATTTTCTCCTCAAGGGTCATTATTATATGAGCATACATTTCTTTAAAAACCTCTACAAGGTGTTAGCCATTTTCCTTGTGTGCACGGTATCTCTTAAAGCACTTTCTCCTGAACAAGAGTTAAGAACATGTAAACGCGCTCTTCTCGCCCAACTTAATGAAAAAAAACGACTCAATGTGTCGGGATGTCCCATCAGTCAAAACCTCATCATCTGGCTTGGGCTTTTAAGAAATCCAGAAAAATTTACCCCCTCTGAACTTATCAGTTTTCTTGAAGCTCATTCTCATTGGCCGCAACATGAAAAACTCTGCAAAAAAGCGGAAGGCATTATCAGTAAAAAAGGGTCCCCTAAAGAACTCTTCGCCTGGTTTACCAAGCATCCCCCTCAAACAGTTGAGGGGGTCATTGTGTACGCAAAAATTCTCCCAAAAGAAGACAAACAAAAGCTTGTTGCTACCGCCTGGGAAACCATGGAGATGACACGGGCAGAAGAAAAGGCATTTCTCGGTCAGTTTGGATGCGCTCTATCTCAAAAGAATCATCAAGCCCGCCTTCAATTCTTGTTGTGGAACGAGGATGTTGAAGAGGCTAAACGCCTTTTTGCTTATGTGCCTGCGTCAAGTAAACACATTGCCACCCTGCGAATTGCCTTTCAGAATGGAAAACCGCCAAAAGGAGAAGTTCCTCTTAACGACGAAGGCCTTCGTTATGAAATCGTCAAATGGCATAAAAAACAAAAAAACTGGGATGAAGCTGCAAAAATCTTAATTACCGCCCCCATCAACAAAACCTACGCTCAAAAATGGTGGAAAGAACGGCACTATGTTGTCCGTGAACTTCTTGAACTTAAACAGTATCAAAAAGCCTACCAACTCCTGAAGCAACATAATCTCGAGCCAGGGACACCAGAGTTTGCGGAGGCTCACTGGCTTTCGGGTTGGATTGCGTTACGTTTTTTAAAAAAGCCACTTGAGGCGCAACGCCATTTCGAAATATTAAGCAAAAATGTAAAAGCAGCCATCAGTAAAGCTCGTGTTGCCTACTGGCTGGGACGAACGCATGAGAAAAAGAAAGAAAGTGCGCTTGCTGAAAAATGGTATAAAAAAGCAGCGTATTATAAAACAACGTTTTACGGCCAACTCGCAGCCCATAAACTGAAACAAACTCCCTACCCTACGTTGAAAACAGCCCCCAGTGCAACGGTGCAGGAAGTTAATAAATTTAATAAAAAAGATCTGGTCAAAGCCGCACATATTTTAAAAGGATTGGGAAAAGACGCCTCCCATGAACTCAGTAAATTCTTGAATTCTATCGCAGTACAAGCCAAAACAAGAGCAGAGAGAGAGCTTGCGGTACAACTTGCTTCTACCTTTTCGCCGCATGAGGTCGTGTGGATTGCAATGCAAGCCGGAAAACAAGACCCTGTCTTATTAAAAATGGCCTACCCTGTCTGTCATCTGCCCAAAAAACCGGAAAACCCCGAAAAAGCCCTTCTCCTTGCCATTGCCTACAGAGAAAGCGCCTTTAACGCACGCGCTGTAAGCCACAAGGGGGCCATGGGGCTTTTACAACTCATCTCAAAAACGGCTGCGGAAACCGCCAAGAAGTTGGGAATACCTCACACAGACGCTAAGCTCTTTGACCCGAGCCACAATCTTTTGTTGGGATCCACTCACGTTTCAACCCTCTTAAATAACTTTAATCATTCTTATCTTTTAACCACAGCAGCCTACAATGCAGGCCCTACACCCATTAATCGATGGATTAAAAAGTTTGGCCATCCTCATCAGACAGATCATGAGAGTACTGTTGATTGGGTTGAGCTTATTCCTTATGCAGAAACGCGTAATTACGTACAAGGCGTTTTAGCAAACGTAACAAATTACCGCAGTCGCGAAGAAACGCCTCAAAAAACATTGGGGCATGACTTAAAGCAGCATAGTCATAAAAAGAATCCTAAAATATTAAAGAAACTGCATAATCACAAAAGAACGCCTAAAAAATTGAAGAACAGGTATAAACTATCGTGATTTTAAAAGTATTTCTTCTCCTCTGTCTTATTTTATCCACAGATCTTTCCGCCTCCACCTCTCTTTCTGAGAACTCCTTAATACGTGATGCTGAAATTGAAGCTGTCTTAAAATCCTATATAGAACCTATTTTTGTAGTGGCTCGCCTTAATCCAAAATCTCTCCACCTTTACGTTATTAATTCAAAGGAGGTAAACGCCATGGCTATGGGAGGGGGAAAGATTGCTCTCAATACCGGCCTCATCTTAAAAGCAAAATCAGCACTCCAAGTTATTGGCGTTTTGGCTCATGAAACCGCTCACCTTGCTGGCAATCATGTCATCCGTGGATCAGAGGCTTTAGAAAAAGCCTTCCTGCAAAGCATCATTGGAACCGTTGGGGGGATTGCTGCCGGTGCCGCTACTGGTCACCCAGATGCAGCGACAGCTATTATTATGGCAAGCCAAGAAATGGCAAAACGAGGCTATTTAAAATTTTCCCGTACTCAGGAAGGCTCAGCCGATCAAGGTGCTGCTCGTTTCTTGGAAAGTTTACAGTGGTCTCCCCAAGGCATGTTAGACTTCATGCAAATCTTACGAAAAGAAGACTTTTTATTGGAAGCACAGTTCGACCCTTATGTCTTGACACACCCCTTGACATCAGAACGTATCGATGCTTTTCGTCATCAGGTAAGCAAGTCACCCTATCTTAAGCGTACCCTCCCCGATTCTTTTGAGGAAAATTTTAAACGCATCCAAGTAAAAATTGCAGCGTTTACAGAAAGCCCTGCCAAAACGCTTTCCCGTTTTACCCCAACCGACACTTCCCTCTTAGCACGCTATGGAAGATCTATTGCCTATTTTCAAGCATCACAAATAAACGAGGCCTTACATGAGCTTGAAAGTCTTTTAAAAGAATTTCCAAATGATGCCTTCTTTTGGGATTTAAAAGGGCAAATCTTGTTTGATGAAGGAAAGATCAAACCCGCCATCGCCGCTTATGAAAAAGCCGTTGACTTACGTCCAGATATTCCTCTTCTGCATCTCAATTTGGCGCATAGTCTTATTGAGAGTAATGACAACAAGAACCTTGAGAAGGCGTGCCAAGAACTTCTCCGAGCAAAAACAGAAGAACCGGACAATCCATTTACATATCACTTGCTTGCTGTCTATTACGGGAAAAAAGGAAAAACGGGGCTTGCGGCCCTTTCCCTCGCTGAAATGGCGTTTGAGATCGGAGATTTAGAGTTTGCTGCACAACAAGCAAAGCGGGCCCTGTATCTCTTAAAGGAAGACAAGAAGAATCAAGCACGCGCGAAAGAGATTCAGGAAGAAGTCGAACACTTCAAAAATTAACTGGCTAAGGTAAAGATCGAGCGTTACCCCGCTACTCCCCTGAGCTCTCAAGATAGGCTTTTTGGAGAACAACAATCTCTTGAATTCCAAGGCGGGCAAGACGCATCATCTCAAACAGAGCAGTGTCATTAAAAGGCTTTTCTTCTGCTGTCATTTGCACTTCAATGATGTCCCCTGTATCAGTGAGCACAAAATTAGCGTCTGCTTCAGCAGTGCTATCTTCTTTATAATCTAGATCAAGAACGGGGATTCCCCCCACAATGCCACAAGAAACAGCCGCCACGTGATGACTCAATGGAAGACTTGAGAGCTTTCCTTTTTTAACAAGTTTCTGCAAAGCTTGATGCAATGCCACATACGCTCCTGAAATAGCGGCTGTACGTGTGCCACCATCCGCTGTTAAAACGTCACAATCAATTGTGATCTGCCGTTCTCCTAAAGCTTTTAAATCCACAACAGACCGAAGAGCACGTCCAATAAGCCGCTGAATTTCGTGGGTACGGCCACTTTGTTTCCCCCGAACAGCTTCCCGATCCGATCGGGTGTGGGTTGACCGCGGAAGCATTCCGTATTCCGCTGTTATCCACCCTGTTCCCTTATTTCTTAAAAAAGGAGGGACTTTTTCTTCAAGTGAGGCCGTACACATCACATGCGTATCCCCAAATTTAACAAGGCATGATCCTTCCGCATGTTTAGCAAACCCTTTTTCAAATGAAAGAGGACGGAGTTGATCGGGAAGGCGGCCTGAGTGTCTCATAGAGATATCTCCTGTAGAAGGTTAAGTGGATTGCCTTTAATACCTACCTGGATTTCATCCATATAACCACTTAAAAAATCTTCCCTCCTCGACGCTATAGTATCTTTCTGATAGAATGAGAAAAAAAAGATAGGACTTAGAATGAAAAAAAGCATTCTTATCATTCTCAGCTGTTTGATGACGGGCTGCACTCTCTTTCCAGAAGGAGAAGCCCCCCCTCCTCTGTATACGTTAAGGAGTGAACCGTTTCAATCAACGTCTTCTCTAACAACCCCTCTCGCTATTGACCTTCCTAACTGTGAAGCGAGTCTTAATACGCAGCGTATCGCCCTCACTCTTTTGCCTTATCAAAGGGATTACATGGCAAATGGTCAGTGGCCTGATCGCCTCCCAAAGGTTGTCCAAGAGGTTTTCCTCGACAGCTTTAGTGCAAGATGGGGAGGAGTCCATGTCAACCGAAATGAAGCAGGTCTTAAAACAACTTACGTTCTTTCCTCAGAAATTCAGGATTTTTCCGTTTATCATTTAGAAAAAGGACGTCCTGAAGTTCGACTTAAAATTATGATGAAGCTAGTTGATTTCCAAAACAGGCGCCCCCTTGCTGCTCACGTATTTTCTGAGAAAATATATGCGACGTCTTCAACGATGACCGGCATTGTCAGTGCCTTTAACGAAGGCCTTCATAGGCTTTTAAGAAAAGTTATTCCTTGGATAGAGACTGCTGTTTTGGAACGTACACCCTCACCCTCAGTGTCATCCTCAAGCTAGAAGTGTTTGGTTGCAGGCACACTTCTTTAACCTTATATTTATTATGCCAGAATTGCCAAAAAAGTCAATTTCTTTATTCAATTCTAATTGCCCATTTCTAGAATTAATTTGATTTAATAGAGAATTTGTTATAATATAAGTAAATGTAAGATGTGATACATGTGCCTTATATGTTCATCACACCAATGTTAAAATTAAACGGTTCGTGGTGTACCATTTGACGAAAGTATCTTCTAATGGCACACTCATACTCAAAGCATTTCAAGAAGCCGAGGTTGCGCTCGAGTGGTGAGCCCGAGGAGCGTATTCTTATACGTGACCGAGGGCGAATCCCGATGAGCTTTGAGCCCGAAACTTGAAAGGCGAAGAAGTATAATAACTCTCTAACACTTTAGAAGTATGACACTATGACCCAAGATTATCGCCCGACCATTTTTCTTCCCCAAACAGACTTCCCCATGAAGGGAGAACTCCCTCAAAAAGAGCCAGAAATTTTAAAGCGCTGGGAATCAATAGGCCTTTATGACTTGATGCAAAAGAAGGCAGAAGGCCGTGAGCTGTTTATTCTTCATGACGGGCCACCCTATGCCAATGGACACATTCATTTAGGCCATGCCCTCAACTATATTTTAAAGGATATCATTAACAAGTCTCAATACAAACTAGGGAAAGCCACCCCTTTTATTCCCGGTTGGGATTGCCATGGGTTGCCCATCGAAGCCAAGATTGAGGAAAAATACCGAGAGAAAAACATCAAAAAAGATGATATTCCGCGCATTCAATTTCGAGGGGAATGTCGCGCCTTTGCCGACTACTGGATTAAGGTTCAAAAAGAAGATTTTAAACGGCTAGGAATGCAAGCAGATTGGGATCACCCCTACACGACGATGTCGCCTGAAGCAGAAGCTGAAATCATTCGTTTGATGGGAGTCTTCTTGATGCAGGGTAGTCTTTATCGGGGCGTCAAGCCTGTTTTATGGTCAGTTGTAGAAAAAACAGCGCTTGCAGAAGCGGAAGTTGAATATCATGACCATGAATCCCTCTCCATTTACGTGCGTTTCCCCATTTATAAAAGCCCTCTCTCTATTTTAAAGGATGCCAGCGCTGTCATCTGGACTACAACGCCCTGGACACTTCCCGGCAACCGGGCCATCGCTTATGGAAAAGACTTGGAGTATGTTATCTTACGGGTTGGACAAAGCCATACAGAGTCTTTTGCACATCCGGGAGAAACCCTTCTGATTGCTAAGGAATTGAAAGAAGCCGTCGAAAAGGAGCTCGGCATTACAGAGAGTACAATCTTGGCAACCCTCAAAGGGGATGACCTCCAAGGAACTCACGCACACCATCCTTTTCAGGGGGAAGGATATGATTTTGATGTGCCTCTTCTTTCGGGAGACCACGTCACCCTTGAAGCAGGAACAGGCCTTGTCCACACGGCTCCTGGTCATGGGGTTGAGGATTTTGCTGTGGGCAAAGAATTTAATCTCGAGGTTCCCGAAACAGTCAATGAGGAAGGTCTTTATTATGATCATGTCCCTCTTTTCGCCGGGAAACATGTCTATAAAGTAGGCCCAGAGATTGTGGCCAAACTTGAAGATAAAGGGGCCCTTCTCAAACAAAGTAAGATCATTCACAGCTATCCTCATTCATGGCGTTCCAAAAAACCACTTATTTATCGGACAACACCGCAATGGTTCATTAGCCTTGATCAGAAGGATCTCAGGAAAAAAGCCCTTGAGGCCATTGAGGGGGTGCAGTGGATTCCTGAGACAGGAAAAAACCGGATTAAGTCCATGGTTGAAAATCGTCCCGATTGGTGTGTTTCCCGCCAACGCGAATGGGGCACACCTTTGACCATCTTTGTTCATAAAAAGACAGGTGAAGTCCTGAAAGATTATGACGTCATTGAACGTATTGTCAAAGCTGTTCAAAAGGGAGGCTCTGATGTTTGGTACACGGCTGATCCCGCAGATTTCTTAGGTCCCAAATATAACCCTGCTGATTATGAACAAGTCCAAGATATTCTTGATGTGTGGTTTGATGCGGGGTGTACACAAAGCTTTGTTCTCCGCATGCGCCCTGACATGCGGTGGCCGGCTGATCTTTGCGTAGAAGGATCAGATCAACACCGTGGATGGTTCCAATCTTCTCTTCTTGTTGCCTGTGGAACCCATCATGGAGCACCCTACAAACAAGTTATGACCCATGGCTTTATCGTTGATGAAGAGGGCCGTAAGATGTCAAAATCGCGCAAAGATGCGGTGTCTCCTGAAACCGTTACCAGCACGATGGGGGCAGATATCTTGCGCCTGTGGGTTGTGGGCAGTGATTATTATGAAGACCTTAAGGTAGGACCTGAGATCTTAAAACGTCAGCAAGATATCTATCGGCGCTATCGTAATACCTTGCGCTATTTATTGGGAGCCTTGGCAGGGTTTTCTGAAGCTGAAAAGATCGAGTACGACCATATGCCTGATCTTGAAAAATGGGTCCTGCACCGTTTATATGAGCTTGACCAAAAGGTTCGCAGCGCATCTGCAAGCTATGATTTTCAAACCCTTTATTCTGAAATTCACACCTTCTGCGCAAATGATCTTTCGGCCTTTTATTTTGATATTAGGAAGGATTCCCTATATTGCGATGATCAAAATGACCCAAAACGCCGTGCAACCCGCACAACTATGGATATCATCTTTGAGTGCTTGGTAAAATGGTTAGCACCTGCTTTGTCTTTTACAGCAGAAGAAGCCTGGCTCAGCCGTTATCCCAGTGAGAAGGGAAGTGTGCATCTTGAGCTCTTTCCTGCTCTTCCCTTTACATGGAGCGCACCAGAACTTGCTAAAAGATTCGAAGGATTACGCCTTATACGTAAAGTCATGACGGGTGCTTTGGAGGTCTCCCGCAACTCAAAGCAAATAGGATCGAGTTTGCAAGCTCACCTCACCGTCTACCTTGATCCTTCTCTTAGTCCATTAATTCAAGACGTTGACTTAGCAGAATTTTCTATCACCTCAAGCGTTGACGTCAAAGAAGGAACAGTTCCAGAAGCAGCAGCCTTTACCTTAGAAGATGTTCCTGGTGTTGGCGTCACCGTCACTCTTGCAAAGGGTGAAAAATGCTCTCGCTGTTGGAAAGTATTACCAAACGTTATCGATTTATGCCATCGATGTACGGACGTGGTGCAGAGAACTTTGTAAGAAAATAATCGTAACAAAAAAGGAACGTTGTAACTGTTAAAGAAATCTATTTTTAAAAGATAGAAAAGAAGAAATAAGAGTTCCCCCTTGATTTTTTACCCCCCTCGTTAATATATTAGGCATATGAGAAAAGCACGCGTTATTCCTTTAAATTCGTATGAGACTGCAACACCCGCTCCTCAACGATGTGAGAAAGAAGGATGTGATGCGAAAGGAGAATTTCGTGCTCCTAAAAATCCTAACGCACTTCAAGAATATTATTGGTTTTGCCTGGATCATGTCCGAGAATATAATAAGGGATGGGATTTTTACAAAGGAATGAACCGGGAAGAAATTGACGCCAGTCGCATTTCAGATGTGACGTGGAATCGTCCCTCTTGGCCTCTTGGATCTTGGCGGACTTTGCTCGAAAAAGTCCACTTTTGTGATGGTCTTGAATCTTTTTTTGAGGGAGCGGCCCCTCCCCCACCTCCTCTCCCTCAGAGAGTAAAAAAGGCCCTTTCAATATTAAATGTCTCCTCTCTCCTCACGCTTGAGGAAATAAAAAAACAGTACAAGCAGCTTGTCAAACGCCATCACCCTGATCTACACGCAGGGGATAAGCAAGCTGAAGAAAATCTGAAAAAAATTAACGAAGCGTATCAGGTGGTAAAGAAACACCTGGAGGGCGAGAGACCGCTTTCATGATAAAACTTGAAGAACTAGATAAAAGATCGCGAGAAGTGTTCCGTCATATCGTGGATGCTTATGTTGAAACGGGAGAACCCATTGGGTCTAAAAGCTTAGGCAAGCGGTTGGGCACAGATCTATCGTCCGCAACTATTCGCGGTGTCATGGCGGATCTTGAAAGTGCTGGGCTTTTATATGCGCCCCATACGTCAGCGGGACGCCTTCCAACCGAGGCAGGACTTCGCCTTTTTGTTCATGGCATTTTAGAACTAGGAGACATCTCCCCTCAAGAACAACAGGAAATAGAACAACAGTGTAAAACCACGGGAAAAAGTTTTTCAACTCTTTTAGATGATACAACAAAAGCGCTTTCTGGCCTCAGTCGGTGTGCGGGCATTGTTCTGGCGCCTAAATCTGAAGCCATTTTAAAACATATAGAATTTGTATACCTAAACCCCGGACGCGTCCTTGTTGTCCTTATTACGGAAGATGGCCTTGTTGAAAATCGAATTATTGAAACCCCTCACGGCCTTCCTCCTTCAAGTCTTACGGAAGCTGGAAATTATTTGAATAGCCGACTTGCAGGAAAAACATTAAACGAGGCAAAGGCACAGATTTTAGGAGAACTTGACGATAATAAAAGCCAACTTGATCTTTTGACATCAAAAGTTGTAGAGGAAGGACTTGCAATTTGGGCAGGAACAGGGTCCTCAACATCCCTTATCGTTCGAGGTCAATCTCATCTGCTCCAAGATGTCCGTCATATGGAGGAACTCAATCGCATCCGTACACTTTTTGAAGCGCTGGACACCCAAAAAGACCTTCTTGAGCTTCTTGATTCTGCAATTGCGGCCGATGGGGTGCAAATTTTTATTGGATCAGAAAGCAACCTCTTTAAACTTTCTGGCTGTTCCCTTATTATATCCCCCTACTCTACAGATAATGGGCGAATTGTAGGGGCGATCGGCGTCATTGGACCCGCAAGATTAAACTACAGTCGCATCATTTCTATGGTAGACTACACAGCAAAACTCATTAGCAAAACGATAGGTAAAGTATGACAGAAAGCAAAGACCTCTCCTCAGAAGAATTCCAAGAAGAGCTGCCTGAGGACATACGCACAAAAGAACAAGAACTTGAAGCGGAAGTTGAAAAGTTAAAAGATCAGCTTTTACGTACGCTTGCAGATCTTGAAAATTATCGCAAACGCGCTGAGCGGGAGCGAGAAGATATGGCAAAATATGCTATTTCTAGCTTTGCACGTGAGCTTTTAACTGTCTCTGATAATTTGAAGCGCGCCATCGAAAGCGTTCCTGAAAATCATGAGGATCCCCTAAAGCTTTTGGAAAGTCTTTTGAAAGGCGTTGAGATTACAGAGAAAGAGTTACTCTCTATCTTTACAAAACATCATATCGAAAAGATTGACCCCATAGGACAAGCGTTTGATCACCAGTTGCACCAAGCTATGTTTGAAATTGACGAGACAGACCAAGCTCCTGGAACAATTGTACAAGTTCTTCAACCAGGCTATACCCTCCATGGGCGCCTCTTACGGCCCGCACTGGTTGGCATTGCAAAAGGGAAAAAAAATATGGAGACCCCATTGCAATCTTCAGACCCCCTTCCTACATAAGAGAGAAGAATTAACACATTGTCATCACGGGCTTGATCCGGGATCTCATTGTCATGGGATCCTGAAACAAGTTCAGGTTGACAACTTAAGAAAAGGATAAAAAAAAATGAGTAAAGTAATCGGAATTGACCTTGGAACCACCAACTCTTGCGTCGCTGTTATGGACGGAAAAGAAGCTCGCGTTATTGAAAACGCAGAAGGAATGCGGACAACCCCTTCCATGGTGGCTTTTACAAACACGGGCGAACGCCTTGTCGGGCAAGCAGCCAAAAGACAAGCGGTCACAAACCCTGAAAACACTCTTTTTGCCATTAAACGTCTGATTGGACGGCGTTTTGATGACCCGATGACAAAAAAGGACATGGGTCTTGTCCCCTATAAAATTGTTGAAGGGGGAAATGGAGACGCGTGGGTTGAAAGTGAAGGGAAAAAATATAGCCCCAGCGAAATCAGTGCCTTTATTCTTCAAAAGATGAAAGAAACGGCCGAGCATTTTCTAGGCGAAAAAGTCACCCAAGCTGTTGTAACTGTACCCGCTTATTTTAATGACTCTCAACGTCAGGCCACAAAAGATGCCGGTAAAATTGCGGGGTTAGAGGTTCTTCGTATCATTAATGAGCCGACCGCAGCCGCACTTGCCTATGGGCTCGACAAAAAAGCAGGGGAAGTCATCGCTGTGTATGACTTAGGGGGCGGAACGTTTGACGTTTCCATCCTTGAAATTGGTGACGGTGTGTTTGAAGTGAAGTCCACGAATGGCGACACCTTCTTAGGCGGCGAAGACTTTGACCAACGTATCATCGAATATTTGGCAGAGGAATTTAAAAAAGAGCAAGGAATTGATCTACGCCAAGATAAACTTGCTCTGCAGCGCTTAAAAGAAGCCGCAGAAAAAGCAAAAATTGAACTCTCAAGTTCAATGCAAACAGATGTGAACCTTCCCTTTATTACGGCCGATGCCTCAGGCCCTAAGCATTTGAACGTAAAACTGACCCGCGCAAAATTAGAAAGCCTTGTGGAAGATCTGGTTGAACGCACGATTCAGCCCTGTAAAGCTGCGTTGAAGGATGCAGGCTTGACTGCAGGAAAAATCGATGAGGTCATTTTGGTCGGGGGAATGACCCGTATGCCAAAAATTATTGAAACCGTTAAAAAGTTCTTTGAGAAAGAACCTCATCGCGGGGTCAACCCTGACGAAGTCGTGGCCCTCGGTGCTGCGATTCAAGGGGGCGTTTTGAAAGGCGAAGTGAAAGATGTCCTCCTATTAGACGTCACACCTCTTTCCCTTGGAATTGAAACCTTAGGCGGTGTTTTTACGCGTCTTATTGACCGAAATACAACCATTCCGACAAAGAAAAGCCAAACGTTTTCAACGGCTGAAGATAATCAAGCCGCTGTTACGATCCGTGTCTTCCAAGGTGAACGGGAAATGGCCGCAGATAACAAAATTTTGGGACAATTTGATTTGACTGGAATTCCATCTGCACCACGCGGGGTGCCTCAAATTGAAGTCACTTTTGATATTGATGCAAATGGTATTGTCCATGTTTCTGCAAAAGATAAAGCAACGGGCAAAGAACAGCAAATCCGTATTGAAGCCTCAGGCGGTCTTTCAGAGAAAGATGTTGAACAAATGATTAAGGATGCTGAAGCGCACGCCAGTGAAGATAAAGAGCGTCGCGAAATGGTAGAAGTTAGAAACCATGCGGAAGCCCTAGTTCATACAACTGAAAAAACCCTTAAAGATCATGGTGATAAAATCGGGGCAACAGATCGTGAGAAAGTTGAAGCTGCTCTCAAAGATCTAAAAGACTCCCTAGATTCCCCTGAGAAATCAGTTATTCAGCAAAAAATGGAAGTTTTAACTCAAGCGTCTATGGCGTTGGGGGAAGCCATGTACAAGGCCGCCCAAGAAGAAACTCCTTCTGAAGTTCAGGATGAATCGGAAAAAGAAAACAAAGAAGACGTGGTTGACGTTGACTTTGAAGAAGTTGATGGAGATAAGAAGAGTGATTAGTCGTTAGTAATTAGAAGGAATGCCCTTTTACCTCTCCCCTTGTGGGAGAGGTCGCCGTGTAGCGGCGGGTGAGGGGTATATTGAAGAGAGTTTTGACGTTGAACTAAAGGTATGCATTTGTGGAACATGGCATGATCCAAGTCCATTGAGAGGAAATTTTGAGAAATAATCTTAAAATACCCCTCACCCGCGCCGCTCTCGCAGCGCGACCTCTCCCACAAGGGGAGAGGTGACAGAGATTCGCTTTTCTATTCATGACGACTAATTACTAACAACCAACAACTGTCACAAGGTAACCCATGGCCAAACAAGACTATTATGATCTTTTAGGTGTCTCTCGAAGCGCCAAACCAGAGGAGCTCAAAAAAGCTTACCGTAAGCTTGCGATGAAATATCATCCTGATCGTAATCCAAACGACAAGGAAGCCGAAAAGAAATTCAAAGAAATTAATGAAGCCTATGATATCCTAAAAGACGATCAAAAACGTGCGGCTTATGACCAGATGGGGCATGCAGCCTTTGATGGGAGCAGAGGTGCGGGCGGTGGCGGTTTCCAGTATACCGGTGACTTTGATTTTGCTTCCTCCGGTTTTGGAAATATTTTCGATGATATGTTCAGTGAATTTATGGGGGGCAGGCGAGGTGCCACTCAATCAGCCTCTCTCCAAGGCGCAGACCTACGGTATAATATGGAGATATCACTTGATGATGCCTTTAAGGGGTTAAAGAAAAATATAAAAATTCCAACAAATACAACATGTGGCATTTGTCATGGCTCAGGCGCTATGGAAGGCACAAAGGCTGAAACATGCCCCACGTGCCACGGTCACGGGAAAGTCCATGCGCGCCAAGGCTTTTTTACCATTGAACGAACGTGCTCTCAATGCCATGGAATGGGACAAATTATCAAAAATCCCTGTAAAACATGTAGCGGCACAGGATGCGTCCGCAAAGAAAAAACCCTTTCCGTCACGATTCCAGCAGGCATTGAAGAGGGAGCTCGCATTCGTCTTGCAGGCGAAGGAGAAGCGGGTTTGCGAGGAGGAGCCTCTGGCGATCTCTATATTTTCCTTCATATCAAGCCGCATAAGTTTTTTAAACGAGACGGCTCCAACATTTATTGCCGCGTTCCCATTTCTATGACGACAGCAACGTTGGGAGGAGAAATTGACGTGCCCGCAATTGACGGTCACCCAGCGCGCGTCAAAGTACCAGAAGGCACCCAATCCGGCAAACAATTCCGCCTGAAAGGAAAGGGCATGACGGTGATGCGGTCTTCTGCGCGGGGAGATATGTATATCGAAACGACGGTTGAAACCCCTGTCAATATTACCAAACGCCAAAAAGAACTTTTGGAAGAATTTGCGAGCCTTGAGAAAAAGTCCCACTCCAGCCCCCTTTCCGAAGGTTTTTTTTCAAAAATTAAGGATTTGTGGGGGTAAGGGCAACTAATCTTGCGCCGTCGTCATTGCGAGGAGCGTGAGCGACGAAGCAACCCAGTTTAAGAACTATTCCGTAGGAATAAATCTTTTTTTGCAGCTTGCAAAAGCATTGATCTTTTAAGCGTTTAATACGTTGTATGCCCTTCGGGCATACGTTGTTTAACTGGGTTGCTTCGTCGCGCGTCGCGCTCCTCGCAATGACGAACTTGGTTTATGATTTGTTATTTACCCCTAACAACCCCTGAACAAGCGCCACGGTTTCCTCATCCGCAATGCCATCGACCTTATGGGGTTGAAAATGGCGCTGAAAGGCAAGAAGCGTGTGAGGGGGAGATATTGTCTCGTAGCCAATCTGGCTCAGGCCTTCCATGATATCTTCGCATGATGCCTTTTCTTTTGAAGGCCACAAACCAAGGCCTGCTTGATGAAGTTTGTCCCACGGGAATAAATGGCCAGGATCTTGCTTCCGCCGGGGCGCCACATCAGAATGACCAAGAATCCGAGAAGATGAGATCTTCCACCTCGATTGAATGTCAAGACATAGACTGATTAAAGCTTCAATCTGTGCTTCAAAAAAAGGCTGATAGTCATGGGTATGCCCAGGGTTTGCAAGCTCAATCCCAATTGAGCAGCTATTGATATCTGTGCACCCCTGCCAAAAACTCTCGCCCGCATGCCAGGCGCGCTTGCTTTCATCAACGAGGGAATAAATCTGTCCATCCTCAGCAATAAGGTAATGCGCACTCACTTTTGCGAGAGGATTGGTAAGCCATGCCAATGCCTCAGGCGTATTTTTCATATCCGTGTAATGGACAAGAATCATATCGACAGGATGAAGTCGCTCATTGAAGTGAGGAGAGGGGTAGTGTATATTGTCCATAACCCTTTTTTAATCTTTTTAGAATAGAGTTACAAGATAAGCTTGGGTTATCAAGAAAGGAACTCTCATGGAAATGTTCATTACAGGCAAAAAGATGGAAGTTGGCGACGCCTTGCGGACGCAAGCGGAGAATAAGATTCAGAGCCTGTGCAAAAAATATGATTTAAAACCTCTTGAAGCAACTGTAACATTCTCAAAAGAAGGATCTCCGTATCACGCCATGATCCACTGCGCCATTGAGATGCACCTGGGCCAAGGTGTTCATGTGCGGGTCAGCGAAGAAACAGATGAAGCCCATCTGTGCCTTGAACAAACTGCTGAAACCTTTGAAAAGCAGCTGAGGCGCTACAAAAAAAAACTAACCGATCATATGAAGAAAAGGGATGTGGCGTATACAAAAGCGCCCGCCTCCCAATACGTCATTAACCCCTCAGAGACTGAGGAAGCCGAAGATAATCCGCTCATTATTGCAGAATCAGTAACAGAAATTCCAACTTTCACCGTGGCGGAAGCTGTCATGCATCTGGACCTTTCTAACGCACCCGTCATCCTTTTTCATGACTTCACGAATAAGGGACTTAACGTTGTCTATCGCAGAGAAGATGGAAATATTGGGTGGATCGCCCCGCATTAGGAATCTATACTCATCATAGTTGAAGAATCCGATTTGGGCTGTTCCACCTTGTCATCTCTGCTTTTTCTTGTCATTCTCAGTGTATGCAGGGGTTAAGACAAGAACGTTTGCCTATGGATCCCAGATCAACACATCCTAACATTTTCTGCGAAAATGAAGAATGTGTAAGTCTGGAATGACACGGAGACTACTTTTCTTTATAAACTAGTTAAATAACCAGATGAGAAAAAAAATGCTTAGACAAAATTCTGTAGGATCCTTTGAAGCAAAAACACTTTTTTCTCAACTTATTGAACGCGCAATTCATGGGGAAGAGGTTTTTATTACGAGACGCGGCAAACCTGTTGCAAAAATTGTTCCAGCCAAATCTCCTCACGATTTAGAGGCAGCACGAGATGCAGCAATACGCCTGCGCACTCTTGCCAAAGAGATGAATCTTGGTCCATTCCACTGGGAAGAATGGAAAAAATATCGAGATATGGGAAGGCCTTAACCTTGGTCGCTTTCGTTCTTGATTGTTCTGTAACCGTTTCTTGGCTCATGCCAGATGAATATTTTGATTCTAATCTTCTTAATCAAGTGGTTGAAAGGGGAGCGGTCGTCCCTTCTCTTTGGTCGTTAGAAATAGGAAACGTCCTTCTTATTGCTGAGCGTAAGAAGCGTATCACAGCAAAACATCGCCAAAGATCAATTCATACTCTCGCAGAACTTCCCTATTGTTATTGATTTACAGACATCTGATCATGCTTGGTTAGAAACAATGGAACTCGCAGAACGCTACGACTTGACTCTATATGATGCAAGTTACTTGGAATTAGCTCTTCCCCGCTCTCTTCCTCTTATGACATTTGATAAATCTCTTAAACAAGCAGCCGAGAAAGCTAAGGGCATGATTATTTAAAAAACTGTCCCACCCCTTTACCGACGAAGCGCCTCAACCCCTGGAAGAGACTTCCCCTCAAGCCACGCAAGAAAAGCCCCGCCGGCTGTTGAGACATAGGTAAAATCTTGAATAACGTGAGCAGCCGTAAGAGCAGCAACGGTTTCCCCTCCCCCCGCAACGGAAAGGAGAGAGCCTTCTTTAGTAAGCTGAGCCGCCCCTTGGGCAACTTTGAGTGTTCCTTGATCAAAGGGAGGAACTTCAAAAACGCCCAATGGGCCATTCCATAAAAGCGTATGACACGTCTTCATATGGTCAAGAATTTTTGCGACCGTCACAGGGCCGATGTCAAAAATCTTATCAAAAGCACGGATGTCTTTGATAAGACGAATTTCATGAGAAGAGCTGTCTTCCAGGTCTTTTGCAACAACACAATCCTCAGGCAATAGAATGTGAGGACCTTTCCTCAAAATCTCATCCGCGACATCAAGAAGGGCTGGCTCATATAAAGAAGCCCCCACGTCATAACCTTGAGCCGCCAACAGTGTATTGGCCATGGCCCCGCCCACAACCAAAACGTCAACTTTGGGGATGATGTTTTCAAGAAGAGACAGTTTCGTTGAAATTTTAGCCCCCCCTATAATGGCCATAAGAGGGCGACGAGGCGTTGTAAGCGCACTTGCAAGGGCAGAGAGTTCCTCAACCATCAACCGTCCCGCGTAGCTTGGCAGAAAATGTGCGATCCCTTCTGTGGAGGCATGGGACCTGTGTGCTATTGAAAAGGCATCATTCACATACGCATCACCCCAACTCGCCATTTCTTTAACAAAGGCCGGATCATTCTTTTCTTCCCCCTCGTTGAAGCGAATGTTTTCGAGAACAAGGACTTGCCCATTTTTGAGGGTTTGAATGGCTTGGGTGACTGGCAGGCCTTGGGAGGCTTTACAAAAAAAGACGGGCGTCGGCGTCATGGCCTCTTGGAGAGCCTTAGCAATTGGCGCAAGAGACAGGCTTTTGTCGATACCCTTAGGGCGGCCAAGATGGGCCATAATAATCACCTTAGCTCCAGATGCGACCAAGTCTTTCACTGTTGAGAGGGCTCGCTGAAGACGGGTTAAGTCGGTGATCTTCCCCTTATGAAAAGGGAGATTAAGGTCAAGACGCACGAGAACACGTTTTCCTGAGGCGTCCAACGTATCGAGAGAGGGGATTTTGCGTACCATCGAGCGGTTCAACCCTACATTTTTCATTGCCATTTCATGATCAACATCTTATACAACACAAGAAGTTAAATAAAGAAAATCCGCAAATATACCCTATGAACTTGAAAACACCGATTTGCCAGTGTCATCCCAGACTTACACATCCTCCATTTTCGGAGAAAATGTTAGGAAGTGTTGATCTGGGATCCATGAATTCCTGCCCTCAAAGGAATGACATCGGTGGGAAATCCAAATCAGGTTCTTCAGGTACGATGAGTATATATTGAATAAAATATTACCCTTAGAGACTTTATCCCTTGCATTCCTGGCGCTTCTCATTGCTGTGGCAGGAATATATTCTTATAATTTTATGTCAATCTTAATGCCAGCACTCACCCTTATTTTAGTGTGGCATACGGGTTTTAAAAATTTCTCTCTTCACCTATCGCCTCCCTTTGTTTTTCTTTTTCTCTTATTGATATGGGGAGGGGTGGGCCTTGTATGGGCAATTCACTTTCCTCAGGCCTTAAAGGTATTCGTCACAATGAGCCTGACTTTTTCTTTTGCACTTGTTCTTATCTCACTTCTTGAAAAAGCAACGCCCGATACGGTATTAAAAGCTTATCATATTGTAAACATCGCAGGATTTATTCTTATTTCCCTTATCCTCTTTCAGAATACTCTCGACGCATTTCATATTCAACTTTTCAAAAAATATAAAGACTACTATATAATGAAACCCTCAGGATCTATTTTGGGGCTCGGGGCGTTTATCACCTGCGGGTGGCTGTGGGTATACAACAATAAGAGTCTCTCGGTTGCAACTTTTATTCTTCTTATCTTCCTGATTTACCTGACACGCTGTCAAACAGCGCTTTACGGTATATTGTTTGCGAGTTTTGTCTTTATTATAAGTTATATCGTACCAATCTGGACAACCCGTGCGGCACTTGTTTCAAGCTATACGGTGTTAATATTAACACCCTTTATTTATCTTTGTCTTTTTCCCCTCTCTCAAATGATGAGAACAGAATGGATTCTTCAGCATCCGAGCTTGTTCCATCGCTTCCTAGGATGGGATTTTTTATCAAAAAAATTCTTAGAGAAATTCTTTCTAGGGTGGGGGCTAGGAGCCACCCCTAGTTTATATATAGAATCTAGCCTGGCTCATGGATATTCAAATGTTATGCATCCACATAATAGTAGCCTGCAGACTTATCTAGAATTGGGGCTAGGCGGAGGAATTTTATTTGCTCTTTTTTTCGCTTCCCTTTTTTGGATGGTCGAAAAGTACGTCAAGGATCGATTGTCGATTGCTGTCTGTAATGCCACTCTCGCTTTTTGGTTTATTCAAGCGGAGCTAACACATAATCTTTGGCATAATCATTGGGTCTCGTGGAGTGCTTTTCTATCTGGTCTTTTAATTCTCTTTCTTAAAGCCCGCGCTTTGCAGCAGCACGGGTCAGTCGATCGTTCAATGCAAGCCCCAATCCGGTCAACGGAATAGGAGCCACAGCAATTGTTTGGAAAGACGGCTGATCAAGAAGCCTCATCATCTTAAAAAGATTCGAGGCTGCCTCAACCAAGTCTCCCGTTTGACTGAGACTAAGAACATGGGCTCCCCTAGAAAATGTTTGGCCAAAAGCAAGGTATGCTTCTCCTGCTAACGGGTTTTCTGCATTCAGCCGGAGAGGAAGCCTTGGCGCATAATGGCTTTTCAAAAGTCCAGGTGCCTTGATCTGGGAGCTGGTAGGAATCTCCACAGGACCAATGGCCGTTTCAATGTCTTCTCGCGCAAGTCCTCCCGGCCTCAGAAGAAGAGGGCAAGGGCCAGTTAGGTCTATGATGGTGGATTCAAGACCTACGGGAGAAGGACCTCCCTCAAAAATTAAAATGTCCGGAAAATCTTCTTCCACATGATGACTGTGGGTAGGGCTAATTTTACCTGAAAGATTCGCACTAGGTGCTGCAAGAAGGCCGTCGAAACTTTGCAGAATGGCTAACGCGACTGGATGATGTGGCACACGGATGGCAAGGGATTCAAGGCCTGCACTTGCCAAAAGAGAGAGTGAAGAAAAGGAATCCCGCGGCAAGACAAGCGTCAACGGCCCCGGCCAAAAAATTTCTGCTAACGCTTCTGCCTTTTCATTCCAGATAACGTGGCCTTTGAAGGCTTCCTGTGACTGTCCATGAATAATAAGGGGGTTAAAAGAAGGTCTGTTTTTCTTTTCAAAAATACGGGCACATGCCTGATCAAGGGTTGCATCCCCCGCAAGACCATAAACTGTCTCTGTCGGCAGGCCAACAAGCCCCCCTCCCCGCAAAAGGAGGACTGCCTCTTGAATAGACTCAACGGTTGGAAAAACGATCATACTCTACGCCTTGTCTGTTCCGGGGCCATTGCCAAAATTCTTAAAATCCTTCGGGAATACGTTCTGTCCAAAAACAACAAAGGCCTCATTCAGCAAACCCTTTTTACCATAGACAAAAGGAGATCCATCAATGTTTGTCATAACGCCGCCTGCTGCCTCTATAAGAGCCTGGCCAGCCGCCGTATCCCATTCAGCGCAGGCTGCAAACCTTAAATAGATATCCGCCTTTCCCGATGCAAGGGAGCAGAACTTTATGGCACTGCGAAGTCTTTCAATTTTCGTAATAGGGTAGCTTTTAAAAAAAGAGTCCTCAAGAGGTTTGTATTTTTTTCTATACCCTCCCAACAGGAGAGTCATACCCTCAGGTGGAACAGAGCGTGTATGAATGGGAGATGTGTGTCCATTTGCATGGAGCCACGCCTTTCCCTCATATCCATAGAAACTCTCTTGACTCAAAGGCAAATGAATCAGACCAAAAATAGGCTGATGATTCTCCATCAAAGCGATATTGACACAAAATTCTCCCTTTTTATGTACAAAACCCATTGTGCCATCTAGGGGATCCACAAGCCAATATAAAGGACTTTTAATTCCCCAAGAGGCCGGGTCTTCTTCTGAAATAACAGGAATATGAGGGGTAAAGCGGTCAAGCCCTTCCCTCAAAAGCGTATGACTTTGTTTATCCGCTTGGGTCACCAAGGATCCGTCGTTTTTTTTAGTAAATTGAATTTCTTGCCTATAAATGAGACAAATAAGGCGACCCGCCTCTTCAGCCAAAGATAAAAGAGGGGGTGTTAAAAACGTAAGATTAGGTCTCAAGAAACTCATGTAAGTAATATGAAGATAGAGGAGCTAAAAAGAAAGAGAGATGTTTGTAAAGAGAACTTAAAATCCTTTCGTTCAGGAGAGAGCTATGTTAAGTTGTCAAAAAATAGTTTGTTAAGCGGTGTATTTCAGAATTAAGGAATTTTTCCATGATCAATGATATTTTTTTGAAAAGCCTGACTGCTCTCAAACAAAGAAGTATCCAAACACTTCTTGTCTTGCTAATCTACATCTCTCTTGCCAATTATTTACCCCTCATTGCCAATCAGCTTTTTTACACGATCAGTTTATCTATTAAGGATCTCCTCATATGGATCATGCCATTGACCGTGGGTTTTTTTATTGCAAGTGCCGTAACCTCATTTGAGCGGCGAGCCCCTCTTTTTATTCTTGTGCTTATTCTCTTTGAGACATTTTCAAATTTGAGTTGCGTTTGGTATGCTTATGCTACAGCAAACATTGCAGCCAACTATCTTCCTTCCTGTGAGAATGTAGCTTTTAAGAGTGATTTTAGTGCCTTATGGCATTTGCCTTTCTCCCCACCATCTTGGTGGTCGGCAGCGAAGGGGTCGATTGTGGGTCTTCTCTTAGGATGCGTTGCTGCTTTCAATCAAAAAACGCTTTTAAAGCGAGCCATTGACAAAGGAAAAGAAACCATAGAGTGGCTTCTGACAAAGATTTTCTCACGTCTTATTCCTTTTTTTATTTTAGGATTTGCAGCGCAAATGCATCAAACAAAAATTTTAAATCATGCCATAGGACATTATTCTCTTTTAATCCTTTGGCTTATTCCTTGTTTGTTTGCGTATATTATTTTCCTCTTTGCCTTAGGCGCGGGCCCTTCTGTACAACGCATTCTTTTAAATATAAAAAATCTTTTGCCCGCCTGGGGAGTAGCGGTCATGTCAAGCTGTAGTTTATCGACGATGCCGTGGACAATTAAGGGAACCGCAAAAAATCTTCGCTCTCCTTTCTTTGCAACTGCTGTTATTCCTGCAACTACAAACATTCAGCAAGTAGGGGATTGTATTTCACAGGCCTTTTTATGTTTTTTAGTTTATCGGTATTTTTATGGCCAAAATCCAGACATAGCCACCTGGGCTACTTTTAGCATCGTTTTTGTTTTAGCACGCTTTGCAACAGCGGCAGTTCTGGGAGGAGCCATCTTTATTATGCTTCCCATCTATGAGAGTTATTTAAACTTTAATGCTGAAATGATTGCCGTTATGTTAACCCTTAACGTCATTCTTGATTCTTTGATTACAAGCAGTAATGTCATAGCAAATGGAGCACTTTGTCGTATCTTCGAGAAGGTATGGGAGTCCACACAAACCATCTTTGTGTTTGCTAGACTTTGAATATATACTGTTTGCACTTGAAGAGACAAAGAAAAAGAAGGCGCTACAATTAATACTACAACAAAGGACCATCAGAGTGACGTCTCTCCTCGCCAGCATCGGACGTGTTATTTTAGATTTTCTCGCCTCCTGTGGGCGCTTGTTTCTTTTTCTTATTCAAGCCTTAAATCTTGGCATACGCCCTCCTTATTATAAACAACAGATTTTTCGCCAACTATGGGAAATTGGCTATCTTTCTCTCCCCGTTGTGGGGCTCACGGCTCTTTTTACAGGCATGGTCTTGGCGCTACAAAGTTACACAGGATTTTCACGCTTTAACGCGGAAAATGTCATTGCAAATGTTGTTGTCCTTTCTATGACCCGAGAATTAGGTCCTGTTCTTGCCGGCCTTATGGTGTCGGGACGCATTGGGGCCGCCATGGCGGCTGAAATTGGGACAATGCGGGTTACGGAACAAATCGATGCATTAACCACTCTTTCCACCAACCCTCAAAAATATTTAATTGCCCCTCGTCTTCTCGCAGGTGTTTTGACACTTCCGTTACTTGTGGTTGTTGCGGATAGCATTGGTGTTTTCGGAGGATACCTTGTAAGCGTTCATCGCTTAGGCTTTAATCCGACTTTATATTTGCAACAAACATATGAGTTTATGGAATGGCAAGATGTAACCTCAGGCCTTATTAAGGCGGCTGCTTTTGGATTTATCATTGCACTTATGGGGTGTTATCATGGCTTTTCCTCACGCGGAGGAGCACAAGGGGTGGGGAAAGCCACGACTTATGCCGTTGTATCTTCATCAATCTTGATTTTGATTGTAAATTATCTTTTGACCTCCCTTTTATTTGAGCAAGGCTTATGACGCCAAAACATATCAAACCAAAATTCTCCCTCAAAAATCTTTATAAAAGCTTTGCCTCAAATCATGTGCTTCGGGGTGTCGATTTAGAAGTTTTTCCCGGAGAATCTCTTGTAATTATTGGAGGATCAGGAACAGGGAAATCTGTCCTTCTCAAATGTCTCTTAGGATTAATACAAGCAGATTCTGGAACCCTTACCATGGATGGCCAAGACATTTTCAAAGAATCTTTAACTCAAAATGAGAGACGTCTTAAGGATATTGGTGTTGTGTTTCAAGGCTCAGCCCTTTTTGATAGCTTAACCGTATGGGAAAATATTGCCTTCCGTCTCCTCTATGCAGACGCTATGAACCGTACAGAAGCCAAAGCCATTGCCCTGAGTAACCTTGCAGCTGTTGGCTTAAATGAAAATGTAGCTAATTTATATCCTGCTGAACTCTCCGGGGGCATGCAACGGCGGGTAGCTCTGGCACGGGCGGTTGCAACGCGTCCTCATGTCTTGTTTTTCGATGAACCAACCTCAGGCCTTGATCCTATTTTCAGTAGCGTTATCAATGAATTGATTAGAAAGTCCGTTAAAGACTCGGGTGTTACGGCCCTTACGATTACCCATGACATGCAAAGTGCCCGTACAATCGGTGACCGCATCGCAATGCTTTATGAGGGCAAAATTATTTGGAGCGGACCTGCGGATAAGATTGACAATTGCGATAATCCTTATGTCCAGCAATTTATTCACGGCAAAGTCAAAGGACCCATTCAGTTCAATTAAAGGCAAGTCCCTCTCTCATCCGGATTGCTTCGATGTCAGCAATCATATATAGTTACGCCAATAAGATTAAAAAGGAGTTTTTGGGTATGAGTGGACAAGATGATGACGGCCCTTGGGGGCATGGGGGAGACAACAAACAAGACAATCCCTGGATCCGCAAACCTAAACGGAGGGACGGTCAAGAGCCTGATTTTGATGCTTTTTTAAAGAAAAGCCAAGATAAATTTAAAGAATTTTTCCCAAAAAACGGACAAAATAACGGCCGCATCCTATGGTACGTTGCGGGAGGCATCTTCTTTCTGTGGCTGTTGACGGGTATTTATACCGTTCAGCAAGACGAACAAGCTGTTGTGCTTCGTTTTGGGAAATGGGTTCGTACAACAGATCCAGGTCTTAATTACCATCTCCCAACCCCCATTGAAACGGTCTTTATCCGAAATGTGACTTCTATCAATATATTAACAAATACAGATACAACTCACCATCCCGTCTCTGGAGGACTAGCCGGCGAAGGAGAGTTGATGTTAACAGGTGACGAAAACATTGCTGATGTACAGTTTGCTGTCAACTGGCGCATTAAAAACTTAGGTGACTTTTTATTTAATGTGAAATCTCCGGATACAACCATTCATGCAGCAGCCGATAGCGTTGTTCGCGCAGTTATCGCCCAAACACCTATTGCTCAAATCCTCTCTGAAGGACGCAGTAAGATTAACATAGAGCTCCGCGATAGGCTCCAAAAGCTTGTTGATGACTACAAGCTTGGGGTAGAAGTCTCTCAGGTAGAACTCTTGAAAGTAACTCCTCCGACAGAGAAAGTTACTGACGCCTATTTAGATGTTCAACGCGCAAAAGCAGATATGGAGCGAAAGCGCAATGAAGCAGAGTTTTACCGCAATTCTATCATTCCAGTAGCGAGAGGTCAGGCAAAAAAGATCGTCCAAGATGCGATGGGGTACAAAGCAAAAGTGATGGCAGATATTGATGGAGAGACGAGTCGTTTCCAGCTTGTTTTAGATCAATATAGTAAAGCCCCCGATGTCACACGCAAACGACTCTACATCGATACCATACAAGCTATTCTTAAAAATGCACCGAAGATTGTTATGGAAGGAGAAACAAATCAAGGTGTCCTGCCCTACCTTCCTCTTCCTGAGCTAAAACGTGTAGAGACAAACCCTGAGGAGACCGCCCAATGAACTCGAGATCATTTATCGTTTTTGCTATCCCCCTTCTTGTTGTTTTCGGTGTTTTAATGGGCTCTCTTTTTATTGTGCAACAAACACAACAAACTCTTGTTCTTGAGTTTGGTAAACTTATCCGCGTCATTAAAGAGCCGGGAATTTACGTTAAAATTCCCTTTTTGCAAAATGTACGAGACTATGACAATCGGATCTTAGATTTTGATCTCAACGCTATTCCTGCAACCCTTGCGGACCAAAAGCGCCTTCTTGTAACCACATTTGCGCGCTATCGCATTGTTAATCCAGCTCTTTTTTATAGAACGGTGCAAAATGAACTAGGGGCTGAACAACGATTGCGCATCCTCAATCAGTCGATTGCCCTCAGTGTATTAGGGCAGGTCAGGTTAGTCGATGTTCTCTCTCCTAAAAGGGCTTTGATTTCAAAGTCAATTCGAGATCAAATGAATACGGCAGCAAAAGCTTTTGGTATTGAGGTTGTGGATTTGCAATTACGAGGAACAGATTTACCGCCTGAAAACAGTGAAGCTATCTTCAACCGTATGATCAGCGAACGTAAACAAGAAGCGCAGGAATTCCGGTCTCGTGGAGATGAAATCTCTCAAGAGATCAAATCAACTTCTGACAAAGAGCGCACAATTATTTTAGCAGAAGCGACAAAACAGTCTGAAATCATCCGAGGACAAGGGGATGCCTATGTAACGAAAAAGGCAGCAGAAACCTATGGCAAGGATATTAGTTTTTACGATTTCTATCGTTCCCTGAATGCCTATAAGGAATCCTTGAATGATAAAACAACAAGCTTTATTCTCTCCCTCAAGAATACTTTTTTTAAATATTTAAATCGGTAGGAGCCTTTAAAAAATGTTTGTTAACGCGTGCCATACTGTCATCCTGAACCATGTTCTCCGCCCCGATCGAGGATTGTTTCAGAATCTCATCGTCATGGGATTCCGGATCAAGTCCGGGATGACAAATGTGATGATAAAGAAAGTTATTTTAACCTTATCCATGTCTCTCATGCTCACAGGAAGTGGTGTGGCGACTCCTCCTGCTCTACCTGCCGCCGCAGCACCCAATGGCTTTGCGGATATCGTCGCCCCTCTTTTACCAGCGGTCGTCAATATTTCCACAACAACCTTTGCCCATGGAAAATCTGACTTGAACCCCTCATTAGATCTCAAGGGATCGCCTCTCGAAGATCTCTTTAAAGATTTCCTGGATCGTATGCAGCCCGAAGGACCGCGAAACGTCACATCTTTAGGATCGGGCTTTATTATTGATCCGGAAGGATACATCGTGACAAACAATCACGTTGTCATAGATGCAGATCAAATTACGGTCATTTTAAATGACAACACAGAGCTCAAAGCAACAATTGTAGGGCGTGACCGCCGAACAGATATTGCTGTTTTAAAAGTAAAAACGGATAAAAAACTCCCCTTTGTTCTCTGGGGTAATTCTGAAAAACTCCGCACAGGCGATTGGATCATTGCCATCGGCAACCCTTTTGGCCTTGGGGGCACAGTAACGGCTGGAATTGTGTCTCATCTTTCCCGAAATATTTCAGAGAATATACGTGCTGGTGACTTTATAGAAGGTTACATTCAAACGGATGCCTCCATAAATTTGGGTAATTCTGGGGGCCCTATGTTTGATATGAATGGACATGTTGTGGGGGTAAACACATCTATTTTTTCACCTAATGGAAATAGTGTTGGTATTGGCTTTGCTATTCCTGCTGAAATTGCAAAAAAAGTTGTGGATCAAATTCGCCAGTATGGGCGAACCAAGCGCGGATGGCTTGGTGTTCATATCCAGCCTGTGACCGAAGATATTGCTGAAGGATTGGGACTCGAAAATCTTAAGGGAGCTCTTGTTGGAAACGTTGTAAAAAATGGGCCAGCTGCAAAAGCAAAAATCCAATCCGGAGATGTTATTTTAAAAATAGAAGACAAAGAGATAAAGGATGAGAGGAGCTTACCACGTATTGTAGGTGATCTTCCCGTAGGCTCTAAAACACAAGTTATCATCTGGAGAAAAGGAAAAATCATAACACTTCCTGTACAAATTGGCGAATATGAAGAAGCCGAAGAAGCCGGCATTATTCCTTCTCCTGATGGGGGAAAAGACCTTGCCAAAGGTGTTGAGATTCGCGGAATGACCTTGCAACCTTTAACTAAGGACATTCGTCAACGTTTCGATATTAACAATGATATTCAAGGCGTTCTAATTGTTGATATTGCACCACAATCGTTTGCGGCTGAAAAAGGTCTTCGCACTGGCGATATTATCGTTGAAATGAATCAAGATGAAGTCACGACACCTCAACACGTCGTGAATCATCTTAAACAAGCAGAAAAAGAAAAAAGAAAATCCATTTTGTGCTTAATTAATCGGGATGGAGACTCGCGTTATCTCTCTCTTAAAGTCAGGGACTAGGGATTAAGTGGTCAGTGGCACTATACTGATGAGAGAATTGCTACTGATTACTGACGACTGATTACTGATAACATGACCCAAGAACCCTTTCAAACATTAGAGCATAAAGAAAATGAAGCTCTTTATGGCGTCTCTCAAGACACTATTCGTGCGCTTGAAGACGCTCTTCAAGCGAGCGATGAGGAACGTGTCCTCCGGCTAATTTCTCCTCTGCACGCCGCAGATGTTGCCGTCGTTATTGAATATCTTTCCCCCACCTTACGCCATCCTTTGCTTGACGTATTAAGATCTCGCTTTGATCCAGAAATTCTCTCGCACCTGGACGAAACCGTTGCGCAAGAAGTCATTGATCAGTTAGGGGTTCATGAAATTGCAGAAGCGATCACAGGCCTTGAGAGTGATGACGTGGTGGCTCTTCTTGAAGACCTTGATGAACACCATCAGAAGGAAATCCTGGACTCTATCCCCACGCCTGAACGCGTCATTGTGGAAAATGCCCTTACCTACCCTGAGGAAAGTGCTGCGCGATTGATGCAACGAGAAATCGTCTGCATTTCAGAGTCTTGGACAATTGCTGAAGCGATGAAGCACTTAAAAAGGGAAAAAAATCTTCCAGAAAAATTCTATGATCTTTTCGTTGTTGATGCTCATGAAACCCCTATTGGAAGCGTTCCTCTTAACCTTTTGTTGCGTCATCCCTCTTCGACAAAAATCAGGGACATTATGGAAACGGGCATAAAACGTATCCCTGCCTTAATGAATCAAGAAGAAGTTGCCTATCTTTTTCAAAAATATGGCCTAGTTTCTGCCCCTGTTGTGGATGAAAACGATCGTACCATCGGGATGATTACTGTTGATGATGTCGTGGACGTTATTGAAGAAGAAGCAGAAAAAGACATCATGCTTCTTTCGCGTGTGACTGAATCAGACTTTTTTGAACCCCTTTTAAACACTTCTTATTCTCGCATTCGCTGGCTTATGATTACGTTATTAAATATGCTGATGGCAGCGTTTGTGATCTCTCAGTTCCAGCATACGATTGAAAAGATGGTAGCGCTTGCTGTTTTAATGCCTATTAGTGCGGCGATGAGTGGCAATGCAGGCATGCAAGTTGTAACGGTTACGGTCCGCGCACTTGCAACCCGTGAGCTGGGGGGCGTCAATATGAGCCGTGCTATTTGGAAAGAAAGTGGCGTAGGACTTTTAAATGGTGTTTTTTTCGGAAGCCTTATGGGATGCATCGCTGCCTCTTGGTTTTCTGATTCAGGCTTAGGGCTTGTGTTAGGCAGCGCGTTGGTTCTGAACATGGTTTGGGCAGCTGTCGGCGGCGTTGTTCTTCCCATCTTAATTGATAAAATGGGATTGGATCCGGCAACAAGTGCCGGCCCCCTTTTGACAACAACAACTGATTTACTGAGCTTTGCAACTTTTTTAGGATTTGCCCACCTTTTTTTAATGTGATGGCACTAAAGTTGAGAATATACTCAAAGGATTTCAAGGAGTCGGGTAGGCGCCCGAGTGGTGAGACCGATGAGCGTATTCTTTATACGTGACAGAGGGCGAATCCCGATGGGCAACGCCCCCGGAACTTGAAAGGCGAAGAGTATATAATGGCACAGAAGAAAACACACCCCTTTCACCTTGTTGACCCGAGCCCCTGGCCTTTTGTCGGAGCGATGGGGGGGCTCATTTCTGCCCTAGGCTTAGTCCTTTTAATGCACCATCATGGATTTTATGTTCTGCTGATGGGGGCCGCTCTTCTCCTTTTTACAATGGGAGGATGGTGGTGGAATGTCATTAAAGAATCAGAGAAAAAGAAAGATTACACGCCCCCTGTTCAGCTCGGCTTACGCATAGGAATGGCTCTTTTTATTACCTCAGAAGCTATGTTTTTCGTGGCCTTCTTTTGGGCGTTTTTTTATGTAAGCCTTGCGCCAAGTGGAGGTCTATGGCCCCCCAAAGGGATTCATCCCCTTAATCCTTTTGATTATCCTTATTTTAACACTCTTGTTTTACTTCTTTCCGGCACAACCATTACGTGGGCGCATCATGCCCTGTTAGAAGGTCATAAAAAAGATGTCCTCAAAGGGATTGGCGCCACCGTTTGTTTAGGCCTTCTCTTCTCCTCAATTCAAGCCTACGAATACCTCCATGCAACGTTTGGATTTAAGGACGGCATTTACCCTTCTACCTTTTATATGGCCACCGGATTTCATGGCGCCCACGTCATTATTGGAACGCTTTTCTTGAGTGTGTGTTACGTGCGAGCGTATGTGGGACAATTTACAGCGGATCGTCACATTGGCTTTGAGGCCGCTGCGTGGTATTGGCATTTCGTAGATGTGGTATGGCTCTTTCTTTTTGTAAGCATTTACTGGTGGGGATCGGGGATTTGATTGAATCGTAGGAAGTATTTTCACCTCGGATGAATATCATGAAAATTCTGAATATGAACGTCTCCATCAGGGAAACGAGCGACAATGTCTAACTCTCCCCCGAGAACGGCGATATATTTCCGGAGGCTGCTGATGTACATATCCGTTCTGTTTTCAAGACGTGACAGAGCAGCTTGCTTGATGTGGAGGGTGCCTGCAACATCAGCTTGTGTAAGGGACATCGCTTTTCTGACATCACTGAGGGCCATTTCATGACGCAGCACCACAAGTTTGTTCTGAACACGCACTTTGGATTGTGCCGATAGCGTATCTTTTAACTTATTAAAGGAATGACGACCACTCATATTAACCTCTCTTTCTTTAATTCAACAAGATACTCCGCGTACAATTTCTCTGCGAACGGAGTTTTGTACCACCGATTGTCTCCCCGTTTGTTTCCTCCAATGAGGAGGATTGCTGTCCGTCTTGGATCAAAAGCGTATAAAATGCGCAACTTGAATTGCTTTGAATTCTAAGCTCTCTTAGATGCGGATAAGTCGCGCCCTCAATGACACTTGAAAATGGGAAGAGAAGTTGGGGCCCTTTTTCCTCAAGCAGAGAAACAATTGCTGAAATATCTATCCGTTCATCTTCGGCAAGCGTCATCCAGCACGCCCCAAATTCATCCGTATATTCGACCTCCCATGTCATATATTCATATTATTACAAATATGTAATTTGTCAAGTCTTATGAGAGAGTTTTTAAAAGATCATTGTTGGACACTCACCTTTCAAGCTATGCTAGTATTTCTCTATGAGAAACGAAGCATCGCTATAACTGAGTATGACGCCCCATGAGAATTATTGCTGGACAGTACAAAGGAAAAAAGATTCTCTCCCCGCTCTCTCAAGAGACACGCCCGACCTCTGATCGAGCGCGAGAAATGATTTTTAACATTCTCCTTCATAATCCCACCTTTAGACCCACCTCCCTTATTGATAAGGATGTTTTGGATGTCTTCGCAGGAACAGGAGCTTTAGGACTTGAAGCGCTCTCGCGAGGCGCAAAGTCTGTGACTTTTATTGAGAACAGTCGCACCACTGTCCCTATTTTATTCACAAACTTAAAGGCTTTTGGCCTTTCATCCTCATGTATTTTGAAACAAAATGCCCTCTCTCTAGAAAAAGCCCCCTCCCCTTTTAATCTTGTGTTTCTAGACCCTCCCTATGCAGCAGGTCTTGTCCTCCCAACGTTAAATCAGCTTTTTCTCAAAGAATGGCTTGCTCAAAACGCTACTGTAGTTATTGAAACGTCGAAAAATGAGACGCTTGAGTGGCCTCCCTTTCTATCTCTTAAGCTCGAACGCAGTACAGGTGCTGCAAAAATTATGTTTTGTTCCGCCCATATTTATTAAGAAATTCGGTATAGGTTAACTCTTCTCCCTGTTCGGGGTTGATAAGAAGAGATAAGCCAAGAAGCGCTTGCAGCGTATCTGCTTCAAAACAAATTGTTTTGAAGCGACAGTTGCAAAGACGAATAACGGCAAACTCTATCCGCATATGATGACCAAACTCACGTACATACTTTTCTTTGATAACTTTAATGGGCGTATACGTTTGAATATCTCTCGGAAGTTTTATTTTCTCTTTTGCCATAACATGACTTATGTGGGGAATATCATGAAGATCTCGTTTTATATAGGCTTCTTTTTTTCTAATTTTTAGATTGATATCACCAGTCCCTAAGAAATACGTATCTTTATCAATTATTTTTTTGTAATGCTTTATATCAAATAAATTTCCAAAAATATCATAGACTTCCGGCTTCACTGACTCGGGCCAAAAAAACCTAATCTCATACTTAGAATTTTTGGTTTTTTTTATGCCGGAATTCGGAAGGGCAAGGTTCACACTGGGCGAAAAGTCCGATACCAACCTCGCTCTGGTTTCTAAAAAATTCTCAAAGACCTGTTCTCTGTTAATCTCTAAAAAATCAAATTTTTCCAGTTTATTAAGAATAGAGCCCAAAATATTTTCTCCTCTCTTAAAAGAAGTTAGAAAATACGTCTCAAGCAACTTTTGATCTTTTTTTATATAACCGGTTTTATCCCAGAAATAATAGGCACAAACACCCCACAAAATCTGTGCAAAATGAGCAACATCATCCTCTTTTTTCAAGGACCCTATCTGAGAAAGAAAATAGACTTCTGTATGCGTTAATCGAACCACGTACATTTCATTCCTAATTATGATCTATTTTTTTATAATAAATGATATATTTTTAATTATTATTAAAAAATACCAATGTTCTATAAAAAAAATTTTAGCTCTTGATAAAAAAGAAGAAAAAATAATGTTGCACGAAAACTGTAACAAAATTTTACGCCCTTTTAAATGAAGTATACTGGCTTTTTTACCGTTTTTTTTGCATACTCAATGACATAATTTAAAAGAGTGCAGAATTTCTATGGCAGATCCCCGTTTTTATAAAAAAAAAGGACCCTTTACCTTAGAGGCGCTTGCGGAAATTGGCCAGTGCACGGTGGGACGCGGGAATCCTTCTCTTGTTATCGAAGATGTAGCCCCTTTAGATGGGGCCGCGCCCGCATGTATCAGTTTACTTCATAATTTAAAATACGCGGAAACCCTGCAACACACGAAAGCATCCGCTTGTATTCTTGCTGCAGAAATGGCAGAAAAAGCCCCTTCCCAGCTGGCTCTTTTAATCGCAAAATATCCTTATCGTTCTTATGCCCTTATTGCCAATGCTTTTTACCCAACTGAGCAAGAGACAGGAGACATTGCTCCCAGTGCGGTAATTCATCCGACCGCAACTATCGGGAAAGGGGTTGTCATTGGCCCATTGGCCGTTATTGGAGAAGGTGTTGTGATTGGAGATCACTCGGTTATTGAATCTCACGTGTCTCTCTCGCATGCTATGCTCGGAAAACACGTCCACATTAAGCCAGGAGCTCGAATCGGCCAAAAAGGGTTTGGTTTTTTTATGGACCAAGGAGACACAGGGGGACATGTGTCTGTTCCTCAATTAGGACGTGTTATTATCCATGATTATGTAGAAATTGGGGCCAATACAACTATTGATAGAGGAAGTGGCCATGATACAATCATTGGAGAGGGAACACGAATTGACAACTTAGTACAGGTTGCCCATAATGTGGAATTTGGTAAATGGTGTGTTATGGTGGCTCAAGTAGGGGTTGCAGGCAGCACAAAATTTGGAGATTATGTTGCAGCAGGGGGGCAAGTCGGAATTACGGAACATCTGAAAATTGGAAGTGGTGCCCGCCTTGCCGCTCAATGCGGCATTATGCGGGACGTAAAACCTGGAGAAATCTTAATGGGCAGCCCAGCTATGCCCCTTAAAACATTTTATCGCCAAATTGCTATTTTAAAAAAATTGGAAGAACAGACGCGTAAAAAAAGGTAAGGTAGAAAGATGTCACTTGTAAAAACTCAAGATATATCTATAGAAAATGAGCCATTGATAGAATTAACCAAAGATCACATTACACGCTTGCTCCCACATCGCCCTCCGATGCTCATGGTTGAACGGTTAACTCAGGTTATCCCAGGAGATAGTGCTATTGGGATTAAAACTGTTCTTCCTGAAGATTGGTACTTCCAAGGACATTTCCCAAAAAAGCCTGTGATGCCAGGAGTAATGATTATCGAGGCTTTAGCTCAAACAGCAGCAACTCTTGCTATGTATACATTAAACCTCTATGACCAAGAAAAGCTGGTTTACTTTATGGGGATTGATGAAGCCCGTTTTCGCAAAATGGTTTTTCCAGGAGATGTTCTGCACCTTGAGGTCAAAAAAACTCATCGCCGGGGACAAGTGTGGAAGTTTCAAGGGATTGCAAAAGTTAAGGGAGAAGTTGTAGCGGAAGCTGTTAAAACCGCTATGATCTCGAATGAGTAAAGTAAGAGTTATCATCCTGAACTTGTTTCGGGATCTCATCGTTATGGGCCCCTCTTTGTCATCCTGAACTTGTTTTGGGGTAACAATTCTACAATAAAAGGAAAGAAATAATTATGTCCATTCACATCCACCCCTCAGCTATTGTTGCTGAAGGAGCTCAGCTTGCTGCAGGCGTTTCTGTAGGGCCCTATAGTCTTATAGGTCCCCATGTTGTTTTAAAAGAAAACGTTAAAGTACACTCCCATGTGGTCATTGAAGGACGAACAACCATAGGCGCAGGCTCTGAGATTTTTCCTTATGCTGTTCTAGGCCTTGCGCCACAGAGTATGCGGTATAAAGGAGAACCCTCCATCATCAAGGTTGGAGAAAAGTGCATCATTCGCGAGCATGTCACTATTCACCCCGGCACAGAAGCTGGAGAAATGAAAACAACTGTGGGAAACGGGTGCTATATTATGGTTGGAGCACACATTGGTCACGACTGTACCGTCGGTAACTTTGTCACAATGGCCAATAATGCCACCTTGGGAGGCCATGTAACAGTTGGCGACTATGCTATCATTGGTGGACTTGCAGCCATTCATCAATTTACCCGCATTGGAGCTTACGCCATGATCGCAGGCACCGCCGGCGTCAGTGAAGACGTCATGCCTTTTGGGGCCGTAATGGCCATGAAGGCTAAGTTAGGAGGGATCAACATCATAGGGATGAAGCGAAGAGGATTTGAGCGACAAGACATTCATGACCTCCGCAATGCCTATAAACTATTGGTGAAAGGCCAATCTGAAACCTTAGAGGAGCGCCTTCAAAAGATCAGAACACTCTATGGACAGTGTCAAACCGTAAAAGAGCTCTTAACCTTTATCGAAGAAGATCCCAAACGTCCTTTATGTCTACCCTCAGAAGACTGGGCGTTTGGAGAAACTGAAGCAGAGACACTCCCCCGTGCCGCTTGCGCCTAACCACCCTCCCATTGCCCTTTTAGCAGGAAGAGGGGAGCTGCCTCACCTCCTTATAAACATCTTCCAAAGCCAACAACGTCCTTTTGTGGTGTTGGCTTTTAAGGGCCAAACGGAAGAAGCCCTCGTTAAAGACGTCCCACACCTTTGGGTTTCCTTCGGAGAAATTGGAAAAGCTTTACATTACGCATCTCATCATAAGATTAAAGAAGTAGTGATGGCAGGGACTCTCTCTCGCCCCACCATGAGAGAAATTCTTCCCGATTGGGAAGGGGTAAAATGGCTTGCTAAAATCGGCACAAAAGCATTCGGAGATGACACCCTTCTCAAGATTATCATTGAGTTGCTTGAAACTCATGGATACCACGTTGTAGGCCCTGATGAGATTTTAAAGGAGCTGTTATCACCTGAAGGGCTCTTGACCGTGTCAAAACCAGATGAGCAAGCCTGGCGTGACATTGGACGTGGCCTTGACGTGCTTTCCGCCTTAAGCCCTGCCGATGTCGGGCAAGCAGTTGTTGTTCAAGAAGACCTTGTTCTTGCCATTGAGGCCATCGAAGGAACCGACGCTATGGTAAACAGAGCAAAAACTTTAAGGCGTCCTGGCCTTGGGGGCATACTTGTTAAAATAGCTAAACGCCAGCAAGAACAAAGAGTAGATCTTCCCACCATCGGTCCAGAAACAATCCGTAAAGTTGCAGAAGCGGGGCTGCGAGGAATTGCGATTGAAGCGGGGCGAACTCTAATTATAAAGCGAGAAGAAACCCTAGACTTAGCTGAAAAAAAGGGGATTTTCTTAATTGCTCTTGAGCAGGCCCAATGTCACAAGTCCCATTAATTTTTCTCATTGCAGGAGAAGCCTCTGGCGACCAATTAGGGGCAAATCTTATGGCTTCTCTGAAAAAGATTCAGAAGGTTCGTTTTGCAGGCATTGGGGGGAAGGCGATGAAAGCCCAAGGATTGACAAGCCTTTTTCCTATGGAAGAGCTATCATTAATGGGACTGATGAGCATCTTCCGGAATTTATCACATCTCTTGAGGCGTATCAGATTTACCGTTGAGGCAATCCAAAACCTAAAGCCTGATGTGGTTATCACGATTGATGCCCCGGAATTTAGTTTTCGCGTCATGAAACGCCTTCATAAACTAAGTCAAAGACCTCATCTGATTCATTACGTTGCGCCCACCGTATGGGCCTGGCGCCCAGGGCGCGCCCGTAAGGTCTCGCGATTTTTAGATCATCTCTTATGTCTCTATCCTTTTGAGCCTCTCTACTTTGAAAAATATGACCTTAGGTCAACGTTTGTAGGGCATCCTATCGCCAACACCCCTTTTAAAAAAGCAACGCGTGATCCGAATCTTTTATGCGTTCTTCCGGGCAGTCGTCCCTCTGAAATTGCAAGATTACTCCCTGTTTTTGGAGATACAGTGCGGCTTTTAAAAAAGGATTTCCCTGACCTTATGGTGATCATCCCTACCCTTCCTTCTGTGCACGCCCTTGTGCAGCAGGAGATAGAGACATGGCCCTGTAAGGTGCAAGTTGTCTTGGGTGATCAAGCTAGAGGCGAAGCTTTTCAACACGCATCCATTGCCCTTGCCGCCTCAGGAACAGTTGCCCTCCAGCTCGCAAGCGCCCATCTTCCTTGTGTTATTGCGTATAAGCTAGACTCCATCAGTGCAGGAATTGCACGCCTTCTTCTGAAAACACCGTGGGCCTGTATGGTCAATGTTTTGCTGAAAAAAGCTTATATTCCTGAGTTCTTGCAAGAAAACTGTACTTCAGAAAAGCTAGCAGCAGCTGTGGCTCACCTTTTCAAAGACAAAGATGCGCGCCTGCAGCAAGAAAATGCTATGATAGAAGCTATCGCTCTTCTCAAGGCACCTCCTGAAAGAGCTGCAGAGATTGTGTTACAAGAGGTGCAGGGAAGGAAAAACTCGAGTGACACGTAAAATTACCCCCACTTGTCATCCCCGACTTATACCACTTATCAATCAAGTGGCAGACAAAACTGGGTTGCTTCGTCGCCTTCGGCTCCTCGCAATGACGCCAATTTCCGTCATTGCGAGCGAAGCGAAGCAATCCAGAATATCCACCTATTGAATGCGAAATGGTATTACAAATCCTTCATTTTCGAAGAAAATGCTAGGATTTTTTGATCGGGGATCTTGCATAAGCACCGTGATGTTGATAGAAGATCCTCGATGAAGACGTCCTAAAATTTGCTTCGCAAATTAAGGACGTCTAGCTTGAGGAGGACAAAAAAGGGACCAAGGGGATGACAAATTGGGGAATAACTCTGCGAAAAAGCTTACCACCCATCAGTTTTGCGTAAAGAATAAAAACATGATATAAGATCGTGAAACAACTGCCAGAAGAAGGAGGCAGAATGTCAGGATATAAAGGGATTGTGGCAGCCATCGCAAGAGATCTCGAGAAGCGACTCCCCACACAAAGAGCTACGCAAAGACGTAAGCTCAGTGAGCTGGTGGGCGGGATGCTAATCTGTCAAACACCTAATCTAATGGAACTGTCAAACGTGTTAGATAGACCAACGGAAAGCGCTGAAGCTCGGTACAATTATGTGGAGAGGTTTTTGAAAAATCCTCTGGTTCATACTGAAGTCGTTATGGCAGCGTATGCCAAAGATATATTAGCTCGATTAGGAAAACATCAGCATACTCTTGTCTTGATGATTGATCAAAGCAAGGTGAATGATATCTTTGAAGTCTTAATGATTTCAGTTCGTTTGCGTAAGCGAGCGGTTCCTCTTTTTTGGGTTGTAAAGGAAACAAAGGGGGGAATAGGATTTGATGCACAAAAAATCTTACTCAATGTGGTGAGCAGTTGGGTCCCGGAAGGATGCCGTGTCATGCTGGCAGGGGATCGATTTTATGGAACAGCTGAGTTAGTTGGATGGTGTCAGAAACAAGGCTGGAAGTATCGTCTTCGTCTTAAAGGAAATCTCTGTGTTTATCAGGATCAGGGACCGGACAAGACGCTTGATCAACTCAAAGCTGAGGGGAAGAAAACGCTTGAGAAAGCTCGGTTTCGATCTGGTATGATCACTCCAGTTGGGATCCTCCATGAACCAGGGCATAAGGAACCTTGGTATATTGCTATGGACAGTTTGCCGAATGAATATAAAACACGGGACTATGGGTTGAGATGGGGAATTGAGAATATGTTTTCTGATTTTAAGTCCAGAGGTTTTTCGTTGATGCAAACTCATATTCGTTTTGCGGACAGGTTGGAGAGGCTGATTCTTGTTCTCTCCATTGCGCTCCATTGGGCTGTCTCTCTAGGCCTTAGTCATGAAAAGCAGCATCAAGACCCTGCGAAAAAAGGGGGCCAAAAAAGCCTCAAGATCCCTTCTCTCTTCTTTTAAACGAGGCTTACGTTCTTTCCGAAGATGCTGCTTCCTTAACAAATCTCCAGGATCTCTATGGCTTTACATAAACTGATGGGTGGCAAGGGTTGAGATGGGGAATTGAAAATATGTTTTCTGATTTTAAGTCCAGAGGTTTTTCGTTGATGCAAACTCACATTCGTTTTGCGGACAGGTTGGAGAGGCTGATTCTTGTTCTCTCCATTGCGCTCCATTGGGCTGTCTCTCTAGGCCTTAGCCATGAAAAGCAGTATCAAGACCACGCTGAAAAAGGGGGCCAAAAAAGCCTCAAGATCCCTTCTCTCTTCTTTTAAACGAGGCTTACGTTCTTTCCGAAGATGCTGCTTCCTTAACAAATCTCCAGGATCTCTATGGCTTTATATAAACTGATGGGTGGCAAGGACAGCTCACCTTTTTTTCTCAATTACAGCAAGACGTTCTTGAATCCTCTTTTCATGAACGGAATTTTTTGGAAAATGAGCTCTTACGGTATTAAGTGCCTGCTTCAGAGAGACGATGGCTTTCTCTCTGAAATGATTTGGATTTTGATTATATTCTTTCTTTCTTTCAAGGGTTTCTTTTTTTAAGAAAAACTCCGCAAGTTGTTCGTAGGAGATATAAATTTCAGGGATCTTATGTTGCTTAGAAATACCCAGTGCCTTCATCATGCAGAACTCAGCACTTTTTATATTGCCTTCAAGAAAATAAACTTGCCCCAAATTTCTTAAAAATCGTGCAATCCAAATGTGATTTTCTTTATAGCTTTTTTCATAAAACAGCAAATTTTTTTCAAAAATATTTCTAGCATGTTCAAGATGACATATATTACTATAAACTTTCCCTAACTCAAAGAGCGCCCACTGCGTCCTTACATTATCATCTCCTAAAATATTTCTGTATATTCTTACACTCTGTTCTAAAAGATCTTGAGCCCTTTTATAATCTTTCAGATCGTTATAAGCGCTACCTAAATTTCGGAGAGCCCAGGCTACTAAAATGCCATCCTTAGGATAAAATTGTTTATAGATTGCAAGAGTTTCACTCATCAAATTTTTAGCTTCATCAAATCTTCCTAAACTTCTATAAACTGACCCTAAATACCCAAGAGCTCTTCCATAATAGACATGCTTATTGATGCCATAAATATTGATACTTTCTTTAAGATGGCACTCCGCTTGCTCAAACTGCCATAACTCTCCATAAGTATTTCCTAAACACATCAAAGAAAAAGCAAGACCAATTTCATCGTTTGGAAAATATTTTTTATAAAAGCTAAGACTTTGTTTTGAAACATCGAGTGCCTTTTCAAAATTTCCTTGAGCAGCATAGCATAGCCCCAAATAGACTAGAGATTTTGCAAGCCGTGAATCATTTTTAATATTAGCGACTGTGTATAACTTAACGCTTTTCTCTAAATACTCTTGAGCTATCTCATATTGGCCTATGGCCCAATATAAAATACCCAGATGAGACAATATCCTAGCTTGCGCATGACTATCTCGATGTTCCATTTTTTCTAATATAACGAGCGTAGTTTTAAGTAAGTCTTGTGCTTTTTCAAAATATGTCACACAATCATACATACTTCCAAGTTCTCCTTTGATCTTGACGGTATCATTATCTGTCAAAAGAGCCCTGTGATTAATGAACGCCTCAACGTGTCGTATTAAAAGCTTCACGAATGAGAAGTCTTGTGTTTTTACAAAACTCTCAAAATTATTGAAGTTATACAAATATCTTCCAAATTGCTCACAAAGATTTTCTATATGTTCTTTATTTTTTTCTAAATCTAACGTCTTTGTGAGGTAAGCTAAGCTTATTGTTTGAGTGCTGCGATGAATGGAAAGAACTGTATTTGAGGAGTCATTTATCAAAAGAGAATATTTTCTTAAATTAAAGATAAAACTATCAACTACAACCTCATTTTTAAAATGAGCTAAGAGTTCTCTTGGAATATTCTGAGAATCTATCAAGCTAACAAGAAACAAGAGATCCCGAAAGTCTTTATGTGTATTGATAATATGCTGCAAAGATAGTGTGATAACGCCATAGCGTGTCTTGAGATAATCCCCTGCTTCTTTTAAAAGGTTTTCCTCTAGAGTGGCGAAGTCCTTATTGTAATGAGCGATATTTTCCAAATAGACAGAGTAAGATGCATTTGTTGCCTTTAAATAATAAGCGGCGATGGAAACATCAAGAGGAAAAGAGGGAATTTTTTCTAGGAAACATTTCATCTCTTCTATTTGAGGTCTTGTCATCTGAGAAGGGTTTCGGTTTCTCATAATATTAGTATAGAGAGTGAGTTTTTGCTGAGGGTTTAATTCTCCGATAAAGACGGCATGATGAACATGGGTGTTACTTTCAATGTTACTATCTCGCGTTGTAAGAATGATTCTACCCGTTCCCCACGTCTCGGCATCGTTTGGGAAATACTTTTGAATATCTGCAAACTTTTCCACATTATCATAAATGAGCAACCAATTTTGCTCTGATTTAAGGTGCTCTTTTACAAATTGGATAACTCTTTCTTCCTTTTCTAAAGCATCTTTTATTTCAAACAATTCTTTTAAAATCTTTTGATCCGAGTCAGCCTTTGCAAGGCCTTGGGCAAGTTTTTCAAAAGATGCTTGAAGGCTTCCCGATGTTTCTGCATTAATTTCCCATAGGCAAGAGGCTTTTTGCTGATGAGCATACTGACGTGCAAGAGTTGTTTTCCCTGCACCACCCTGCCCTATGAGGGCTACGGTTTTAATCTTTTCTTGTCCCTTAAATTTATCATCGATTAACTTGAGAAGTTCGGGACGCTGAAGAAAAGCTGTTTCTTTGGGAAGAATAAGATCGGATCTTAGGGTGGCTACATCTCTGTGTTGTTGATTCCATTGAAGAGCCAAAAATCCACTGCCTACGAAGATAGTTACACAGAGTGTCGATAAAAAATAGCGCTTCGTTTTACTCCTGCTCAATAGTTTTAAGAGGAGAGTTTGATAAGGTAACACCTTAGAGACAAACGATATAGTAGGTTGTTTTTCTAGGGCTCCTTCATTTGGAGGACTTTGGAGGAATGGGACTTGAACTACTACTTTTGTGTATTGATTTTCAAAATCAGCTTGTGCTTTTTCCATATCAAGATTTGGGAGAAGTTTTTTTAAAAGGTCAAAAATGGAAAAATAATAATTTTCCTCTTTTGAAAAGTCTATGATGTCAAAGCCTTTAAGTGCTTGAGATATTTCCTTGTTGTTTTGTTCTCGCAAGAGAATAAAAATTTTATTTGTCTTTTGTTTTATTTTTTGCAATTGACGAATAAGGTCATTTTCACTGTGGACTTGTGGCAAAATAAAGATTACAGAATCGCCTTTCTTTGGGTGTGCTCTAGTGGACGTTATACATCCCATAAGATCCAGATGAGATTTGAGGTGAGAAACAAGAAAATCGTTATTTTTATTTTGAATAAAGCAGTATGGTAAGTTTGCTCCATAATTTAATTTTGAAATTTCTTTGAGGCTTTTTTCAAAAATCATTTCTCTTTGTAAAAAAAAATAATATTTCTTTAGAAAAGACAACGACTCAGACGTCTCGACAAAATTGATAATGCTATCTGTTGCATTACACCCCACTTTTGCCATTATATTTTCGATGTGTTTTTGAACGGTTTTTGGAGAAATCGATAGAAAAGCAGCTATCTTCTTGCTTGATCCCTTGACGTTCACAAGACAGGCTATGAGGTCTATTTCGCGCTTCGTAAAATAGACGTCTCTGATGGTCGTAAGAAACTTCGAATAGAAATCCGATGAAAAGAGGATTGTATCTTGCATCATCAAGAGGTTTTTTTCATTTAATTTTCTCAAGAAAATCCTTAAATCAAGGTCCCAACAATGGCAAATATTTTATATCAATTGCCTTGTGAGCCTACAACAATTCCCACCTCAACAGCTGAGGAGCATCCTTATACTAAACGAACCCTATTTTCTACACAACACCAAGCTGAACGAAAAGGTTCTTATGCCTATATCTTTCTGAATTGAGCGGCATCTACGTATATTTTACGTAGATGAAGCAAATTATAGGAAAAAATTATACCTGGATAAGCCTTATTTTCTCTCTCTTTTTTGAGATCCGAATCTTATTAAGAAAAATTACGCTTACTTTACGTATGTCTTTGATGAATTAAAATTGGAATGCTTGAGGCTGGAACCTTGACTTGGTAGTTCTCTCTTCTGGCCAAGGTTCGTGATCTATAACAAAAGTAGCTAGGGAGATTGACTCATACGGAGTGTAGTAAAATGAAAGGATATTTAAGAAAAATGAAAAGACAGGTTAAGAATCCCTCTTTCGGGGCCCAGTATGGAATTTATTTAAATTTATACAGAGGAGAGTTTAAATTATTATATTTGATAAAAAAATTAAATTAGTTGCAATGACTCTTTTATTGCTTATTGAAAACTATAATGCGAGCGCAATGAATGTTGAAGAAACAAATAACAAGAGCACTGCTCTTGGTTTAAGAAACCCGTCTACCTCTAATACTATGCCAGAGGTTTTAGTAAATAGAGCCACTAAAAAGGAGCCATGGTACATAATGATGCTAGAGGTTTTTTCTTTTGCTATGGCAAGCGCTCCTCTTCCATTACCCGATTTTTCTTTATTGTATGCACGGCCAAAGTAATCGTCACATCTGAATAACTCCCCTCTGCGCCAAAAAGATTGTCTCTCCTAGAGCAAGATTTCTGTGGAGGGGGAGTTTATTAAGAAAAACTCGGTTTTTAGCGCTTAAAGAAAGATAGAAACTAAAAGAAGCAGTAAAAAGAAGAAGTAAAAAATATTCACTTGATGTTCCTCTTTTTTAGACAAGTTACTTTCTAATCAATTGAAATTAAATCTGGTCTTGAGTTGCTCTGAAAAGAATACCAAAAGGAAAAAAATTATGAAAGAAGAGAAAAGTAAATTATCTCCATATAAAGTTCCTCTTTCAGCGTATTCAGCCACTTTTTATTATGAGTGGAGAATTAATCAAAATAGAAGTGATTATAATCTTGTAGTTGTTCAAGCTTTTGAAGGATTCCTCTGCGAAAAGAAGCTTAATCACGCTGTTAAACGTCTTGTAAGTGATTATATCATTTTGAATAGTCATATCGATGAAGAAAACGATAAGTTATATTGGGTTAAAAATGAAGAAGTTTATGGATTAGACACTGAAATTATTTTTTCTAATAAAGATTTAGCTGAATATATATTAAAACCATTTGATCTAAACAAAGGACCTTTGTATCGATTTGCTCTAACAAAGGATGGCTTTAATAAATATAAAATAATAATTATATTGCATCACATTTTAATCGATGGCTCGTCAACAGATTATTTTTTAGATGAGATCTCACATTATTATAACGATGAGGTCTATAAGTGTGAGCTTGATCTAAGTGAGCAGCTAAGGCGAATGAATAGTGTTTCTGTTCAATTAACAGAATACTTAAAAAAAATACGTAAAAAAAGTTTATTATATTGGAAAGATTTCTTATCTCTTCTAGATCCCATAGAACTAAGTTTTTTAAAAGCTTATACGAAACAGCAAAAACAGCTTAATCTCAGTAAACCTTTGGTGGTGCAAGATTATAGCGAAATAAGTGAAATAAGATTTGGATTTGATGAAGAGATAGGCAAAAAGATAAGACTATTTTGTAAGAAATACAAAATAACAAATTATTTATATGGTAAAATTATTTTTGCAATTTTATTGCACAAATATACTGGTATCAAAAAATTCAGTATATCTTATCCTGTTGCAATTCGTGAAGGTGCTGATCTGATTTACGGAGCTCATGTCAATACAGTTTTAAGCTCGTTCGACTTCTCTAAAAATATTAATCTTAATTCTCTTATAAATGATTTGAGAGCATCTATAAAATCTCTAAAAAAAGATGATATAAAAAATCATTATTTGCCTATAGCAGAGATTATATCTTCTCGAGATAAAAACTTAATAAATTTAAGTTTTGCACAAACAAATATTAAAGAACATAAACTTGATTTTAAAGGAGCTAAAACTTCAATCGTATATGGGACAAATGTTGATCTGTTTGTTGATTTATCCTGGGAGCAAGATGTTTCTAACAATCTTATGTCTTATTGTGTTAAATTTAAAAAAAGAAATATTGATAATGAATTTATAGTAATATTTATTGATTGTTACAAAAAAATATTTATAGATGTGCTTGATAAATGTCTCAACAATCACTCTAACAGTGATTTAACAATCAACGAAATTAGTTTGCTGAACAATGATGCAATTAAGAAAATCATATATGAATGGAACGAGACAGATAGGGAATATCCGAGAGATAAGACAATTCAAAGATTATTTGAGGAACAAGTAGAGAGAACACCAGATAACGTAGCCGTTGTGTATGAAGAAACAAAGCTTACATACAGAGAACTCAATAACCGAGCAAATCAGCTCGCCCATCATATAAGGCAGAATCAAGAGATCACTCCAGACACATTGATAGCACTGTGTTTAGATAGAAGTGAGCACATGCTGATTGGAATTCTGGGAACACTCAAGGCAGGTGGAGCGTATGTGCCTATGGATCCAAGTTATCCAGATGAACGCATCCAATACATTCTTGAAGATACCAACACGAAGCTTATTTTAACGAATGAAGTCCATAAGGAAAGACTTCAAGGGATTGTTAATGACAAGAACTCTAGACTCATTGATGTAAGTGTAAAAGAAGACAAAAAAGCCAGATCCAAGTCAAAAGATGCGACAAAAGTCCTAGCAATAGACAATCTAACGACTCAAAAACATCTCAGCAAACAGTCTAGAACAAACCCTTTGACAGAAACTGTCACACCAACCTAGCCTATGTGATCTATACCTCAGGCACTACAGGACATCCCAAAGGCGTCATGATTGAACATCAGGGAGTTGTGAATTTAGCTTTGATGAAAGGGAAAGAATTTAAGCTTATTAATTCAAAAGAAGCAAAACACTGTTTGTGGTATTCGAATTATGTTTTTGATGCTCACGTGTGGGAGATTTACACAAGCGTTTTAAATGGAAACGTCATCCATATAGTAGGAAATCACATAAGACAAGATATCAACTTATTAGCTTCTTATATCGAACATAATAAAATATACTTTGCTCTAATCCCCCCCGCTTTACTTAATGAAAATAATGTTCTTCAAGTTAAGGTGTTGCTCGTTGGAGGAGATATAACAAAAAATAATATTATTAAAAAACACTTGAATGCTAATGTTAAAGTAATAAATGCATATGGACCAACCGAAACAACAGTTATGTGCAGTACGCATTTGTTTGCAAACGGAGAGGAATTTAAAAATATAGGCACTCCAATTTCTAATGCGAAGTGTTACGTACTTGACAACAACCTAAATCCACTACCGATAGGAGGGATAGGAGAGCTATATGTAGGAGGAACAGGCTTAGCACGAGGATATTTGAATCAGGCCGAACTTACGGAAGAAAGATTCATCCCAAATCCTTTCCAAACGGAAGCAGAAAGAAGAGATACGAGTTATGGAGAGAAAGGGCGTAATGCTCGGTTATACAAAACAGGGGACCTTGTACGTTGGTTACCTGATGGAAATCTAGAATATATAGGACGCAATGACTTCCAGGTAAAGATTCGAGGATATCGGATTGAGCTTGGGGAGATTGAGAATGCTTTATCTAGCTACGAAGGAGTTAAACAAAGTGTTGTTCTAGCCAAAGAACGTACAAGTCCTGCAGAAGAGACAAGTGGTAACAAATATCTTGTAGGATATTATGTCTCAGAAACTCCTCTTGATGAAGAGAGGATGCTATCTTATCTCCAAAGCAAACTGCCTGAGTATATGATCCCAAGTGCTTTAATTCAGTTGGATCAATTGCCTTTAACTTTAAATGGCAAGCTAGATCGAAAAGCCTTACCAGATCCAAGCTTTATAAATACTAAAACGTACATCGCACCAAGAAATACCCTAGAGGAACAAGTTGCAGAGATTTGGGCTGAGGTATTGAGATTACCTAAAGAGACCATTGGGATCCAGGATGACTTCTTCAGATTGGGGGGAGACAGTATTATTAGCATCCAGTTAGTAAGTCGTTTGAGACAGAGATTAGACCTAAGGATTAGTGTGAAGGACATCTTCACCTATAAGACAATAGAAAGACTCTATGACCACATATTGTCGCAAACACACCACAAGACAGAGATCAGAACAGAACAAGGTCTTTTAAAAGGAGAGTCCCCTCTCCTTCCCATACAAGAGTGGTTCTTTGAAAGTAAGTTTGAATGTCCTGATCATTGGAATCAGTCGTTTCTTATTAAAACTCCATGTTTAGAGATTGATCAACTCAAAGAAAGCATTGTTAAGTTGGTGGAGCATCATGATGCATTTAGGCTGAGATATAAGAAGAACAGTGTTTCATCATCAAAACATATTGAGAAAGACACTTCCTATACTCAGTTTTACGATGAACATGTTTATATTCCAGAGATTCAATTGTTAGACATCCGAACACTTGGGAGAGAAGGAACGAGAGAGTTCGAAGAAAAACTCTATGGGACATTAACAAAATGGCAAAGTAACTTTGATCTCGAGAGGGGGCCTCTTGGTTGCATAGGATATCTTTATGGATATGAAGATGGAAGTGCGCGGATCTTTTTTGCTTTGCACCATCTTATTGTAGATGCAGTCAGTTGGAGGATTTTGATAGAAGATCTCAGGATACTTTATGCTGGAGGATCTCTTAGCCTAAAGGGAAGCAGTTATCGCCAATGGGCAGAGACTGTCAAAGAATATGCAAAAACACATCAAGAAGAAAAAGACTATTGGGTAAATGTTTTATCTGATTATGAAGAAGAGAATAAGCTCAGGAAGTTAGAGAAAAGCCAAGAATCAAACCATCAAACTATTACATTAACGCAAGAGCATACAAAGAAATTACTCGGAACAAGCAATGACGCCTATCATACAGGAGTCAATGATCTTCTTTTAACAGCATTAGGATATGCCCTTAACACACTCACTCAAAGCTCAGTGCATCACATCGTTTTGGAAGGGCATGGGAGAGAAGAGATAGACTCTACAGTTGATGTTACAGGAACGCTTGGATGGTTTACGACGATGTATCCTGTGAGATTGGAGACACAAGAAGAGATAGGTGAGAGTCTGAAGCATATCAAGGAGACACTAAGGCAGGTACCCAATAAGGGGATAGGATATGGTCCCCTTATTGGATATAAAGACACAAAGCTTCCAAGAGTGAGCTTTAACTATCTTGGACAATTTGATGGGGAAGAGGGCCAAAAAGCTCAAGATTCCAATAACCAAACGTGGAGAATTATAGGAGAGAGCAGTGGCCTTTCGGTTAATAGAGATAACTATGATTATAATCTCATTAACATTAATGGCCTGGTAGATAGGGATTCTTTAAGCTTCAGCATTGCAACAAAATTCGATATTCAAACAACACAACTGTTTGCAAACACTTTTAAAGAATGCCTTGAAAAAATAATTAATTATACAGCTAATCAAAATGTCTCGGAATATACACCTGCAGACTTTGACGATTTTGCACCATACATCTTATTTAATAGAGAAAAACAAAATAATCCTCAAAATAGATTATTTTTATTTCCACCAGGCGAAGGAGGGGCAGAGAGCTATTTTAATAACGTAATTCCTAAACTAAGAGATATAGATTTAGTAGCTTTTAATAATTATTATAACTTTCTTCGAGAAAAAAACGAAAATAATTTTATTAAATCCATTTCATATGAAAAATTAGCAGGTTATTATATATCTTACATAAAAGCCATTCAAGTAAAAGGTCCTTATAATTTATTTGGATGGAGCTTTGGAGGCGTTCTTGCATTTGAAGTTGCTAGACAATTAATGAATAGAGGAGATGAAGTTAAAAATATATTCATGGTAGATTCATTTTTTAATTGCAAAATGGCATTAATGAAAGCAGGTATTAAAAAAGAGGATCTTAGTAGTATTAATTATAACTACTCTCCACAATTTCTAAGAACACACAATTCAAACATCATCTTATTTAAAGCAGAAAAACCTGTAAATAAAGATAAACTTACGAAATATTATGTTGAAAAAACAGAATTTAATCATGTGGAAATTATTTTAGAAAATAATTCTAACCTTAGAGTAGAGAAGATAAACTCTGATCATGCTAATTGGATTAATAATGAAGAGGAGGTTATAAAAATTTGTAATGTAATATCTGATCTCTCCACTCTATATTCCGTATTTCTTGCGGCATAGTAGACAGCAGAGCGATTTTCATGGAGCGTGCAACAAACTTCCTTATAGGACTCTTATGAAGAGGGTTTGACATGCAAGCATTTTATAAGGTAGTCGTCTGAACAAGTGCCCATTGGAAAGAGACGAGGAGATTAGGAAAAATAGTCGCTGGGTTAAAAAGAGATATTTGAGCCAATTGCAAAATTGGTAGCGTGAGAGTGGGTGAGAGCAAAGATCGACAGGTCTGAGGTACTCTTCGGGTGATTTTGTGGTCAGGTACAGCCCCTAAGTCGTCATTTTGTCTTAAAAAGCCTGATTTTGGACGCAAAGAGAGAGGGCGCTTTCTCGAAATTGCGCTTTTCGGGTGCCAAAAAAACGAGACTAACCCGAGATTCAGGTAAGCAAACGGACCGTTTGCAGGATTGTTAAGGCCAAGAGGCCGAACATCAGTTGAGAAAAGACTTTTGCATGGCCTTTTACAGCAATGAATCCTAAATTCCCGGGAGATTTATAACTATGATTAGTCCGGAGGGATAATTTTTAGGTTTTTGAGTATTTCTTGTTGAGGCTGAGCTCGGGAGTGTTTTCTAAACTGTGTCAGTTTTGATAGAAGTGGAATAACCACTTTAAAGAAAGGACTGACAGATGCAGACAGAAAAAGAAGAACTCTCATTTGATTTTGAAGAGTTTAAAAATAAAGCTATAGCCGACATGAAGGCAGGAAAAGCACTTGTGGGTAAAGATGGGATTTTTACTCCCTTAACCTCAGTTTTGGATAAGAGAGCTTGAAAATTTAAAGGCCGGTTTGTTTTGCCTCAATTGATAAGCAACGAGGCAAGAAAGGATATTAACGCAAGCATTCGTAGGAGATCTATGGCGTGTATGAGATAAATTCATATGCACCTTCAAGATGTCAAAGACAGTTTCAATGAGAAACCGTTTTCTTAAGAGAAATTTTTCGATCAATGGCATAAGGTAATTTTTCATGTTTTTCCTTATCCCTGTGATTACTTTGAGGCCTCGTCTAAACAGTTTTTTGAAAAGCTCCTGAGAAATAAACCCTTTGTCCGCAAAAATACTTCCCATAAGGTCTCGAGTCATCTCATCCAAGACAGTTCGTTCATCAACATTACCGGGAGTTATTTTAACAGCCATAATGCTCCCTTTATGATTAATGACCATGTGCAGTTTAAGCCCATAAAACCACCCCATCGTTGTTTTTCCTCGGGCTGCAAGTCCTTGGAAGACACGATGACGATTAATCCGTTTGTTGTGACACACGGGTAGAGATGTGGGATCAGCAATATAAATTCCTGTTTTCTTTCCAAACAAGCTGTTCAACAAAACACTCAAGGGAACAAAAAGGCGTGGCATGAGCTGGACAAATCGATTGTAACTGACAAGGTGTGGAAAGTCTTGTTTATGGATATGAGCTACATGAACAGTGTAAAAATATTTAAATACTTTACAATGGCTTACCGAGAGTGTTCAAGTAACTGTGTCAAGGGTTACACATTAAGCTCAAGGTTGAGCCTTCCTTCAAAATATATATCAAGCTGAGAAATGGTCAATGCCCAATTTTGCAAGGGCGCGGTCCATTTTTCAGCAATTTTCTGTATGGCACAGTAAACAAGCTTAAAAAGGGCAGTTTCGCTGGTAAAAGACCCTTTTGTTTTGGTAAATTTTCTCACCCCTCGATGGAAGCCCTCAATGGCGTTTGTAGTGTAAATCAGCTTCCGAATCTCGCCAGAATATTGAAAATAATGGCTCAAATCCTCCCAATTTGTGTGCCATGATTTAATGACCATTGGATATTTTTCGCCCCATTTCTCTTCCAATTTCAAAAGATTTATCTCAGCAATATCCTTGTTTGGCGCTTGATACACCGTCTTCAAATCTTTCATGAATTCTTTTTGATTTTTGCTGGCTACGTACTTTAAGGAATTGCGAATTTGGTGGACAATACAAAGCTGGACTTCCGTCTTCGGAAAGGCCCCTTTTATGGCTTCAGGAAAGCCTGTCAGGCCATCCACGCAAGCAATCAGAACATCCTGCACACCTCTCTGTTTTAAGTCATTCAGAACGCCTAGCCAAAAATTAGCCCCCTCTGAGTCAGCTACATAAAAGCCAAGAATTTCCTTATAACCTTCCTGATTAATACCCAGAATATTGTAAATGACTTTTGTGATAACTTTCCCATTTTCTCGGCTTTTGAAATACATTCCATCCAGAAAAACGATCGGATAGATAGCTTCCAAGGGGCGGCTCCTCCATTCAGTAATGAGCGGAATAAGCTTGTCAGTCACAGCGCTAATCGTGCCTGCAGAAACATCAAAGTCATACATGAAATCTCTGGTGCCCCCGGGGAGAGTCGAACTCCCACATCCTCACAGATAACAGATTTTGAGTCTGCCGCCTACTAATTTCCTGAACACCTTAGATATTCTCATCTACATACATTTTTTTCAGCTAATTCAAGTGGTTTTGCAAACTTTTATCTTCTCATTCGTTCTCAATTTTTCTCATTCATTCTCATTGAATCTCATTCTTTTGGCGAAAGTTTGGCGAAAGTTTTAAGAATTTTTCTAGCTATTTCTCCGAGGAAAAGTCTAAAATCTCATAAAACCTAAGAGAGTAAATTTTATGCCTAAAATAACAAAACGCTTTGTAGAAGCCATTCTTCCTCAAACTGGAAAAACCCTGCAATACTGGGATACATAACTCAAAGGATTTGGTGTTCTTATCCTCCCAAGCGGAAGGATAACCTATTTTGTGCAATACTGGAACTCCAGCCGTGTAAGAAAGCATTTTAAAATCGGTGTTCATGGGCAACTAAATACAGAAGAAGCGCGTGTACTGGCCAAGAAGTATATTGGAGAAATTGCCCATGGAGGAGATCCTGTGGCAAGCAAGAAAGATCATAAAGGCCTTCCGCTTATAAAAGATCTTGTCCAAGATTACTTGAATAGATACGCACCACGTAAAAGACCAAGAAGTGTGGTGGAAGACAACAAGTTGTTAAACAAATATATTTTACCTGCCCTGGGCAACGAACAAGTTAAAAAAGTTTCTCGGAGAACAATTGAAAGTCTCCATCTTCGACTTGCAAAAACACCCTATCAGGCCAATCGTGTTCTCGCTTTACTTTCAAAAATGTTTTCTTTAGCGGTCTCTTGGGAGTGGCGTCCCGATAATCCAGTCAAGGGAATCGACCGTTATCAAGAAGAAAAACGAGATAGGTGGTTAAGTAAGGAAGAACTGAACCGGTTTTGGGATGTCTTAGAGCGCTACCATCATCATCCTGCAGCCTTTTCTTTAAAACTTCTCGTGCTCACAGGTGCTCGGAAGTCTGAGGTGTTGCATGCTACATGGGACCAATTTGATCTGAAAAAAGGCGTGTGGACGAAACCCTCTCATTTAACGAAGCAGAATAAAAGAGAGCATCTGCCTCTTTCAGAGATGACTCTGACTACTTTACACCAGCTTAAAAATCTGTTTCCAAAAAATGCGCACCATCTTTTCCCCGATCAATCTGGAGAAAAACCCATCCGAGATATAAAAAACTTTTGGGAGAAAATTATAAAAGAGGCGAAATTAGAAAATGTACGTATCCACGATCTTCGCCATACCCATGCCTCTCATTTGGTTTCCAGTGGTTTAAGCTTGAGTATCGTCGGAAAACTTCTCGGGCACACCCAAGCCTCAACGATCCAACGCTACGCCCATTTGGCGGATGAACCTTTGAGACAAGCCGCTGAGCTGTTTGGGAGTCAGATTGGGACATTGTAATGTCTGCAGCTGTCATGGGTTTGAGATATACGCGCGTCTTTCTTACCCATTAGAAATATCAAAAGGTTCTGAACTATGAAAAAAAGAATGCGATAATAAGACAGAAGCGTGCCTACGTGTGCCCATTTTGAGATCAGCTTCAATCTCTTCTTTTATCTACTTTCGACGTTTCAAAATACCTTGCTTTTCTGTATACATAAGCCATCGGAGTATACGGGCGCTTAGCTTGACGATGTCAGGATTATTAAAGTATTGGATTTCGTATGCAGATTGACAGAGCTTTTCGGCATGCAACAAATGAATGGGATCATTGTAGTATGTAGCTGACAATGTTTTATTGGGTTCTCTCAAGATATCCAACATTATTTTTGCTGCTGTAGCAATGAGGTTCTTTTTCTCTTCTACGGGGATCCTTTCTCGAATAAGTTGATGAACTAACTCATGCAGGACAAAATGAGAGGGTGCCTTTTCTCCCTTTCCTGTGTAGGGAGTTACAGTTTTTACCAATCCCGAGTCATTCAACAGTTTGATAACTTGTGCTGTTTTTTCTCTTGCGTTTATTTTTTTCAAAAACTGATCAATATAGGGCTCAGGAATGTCATAGTACAAAAGATACTCATGAAATATAATGTATTTAAAGCATCTCTTGATTTTTGTGCAAGAAGCTCCAAGCTCATATCAAGACCGCCCTGGAGGCTCGTGATGTACATTTCCTCTGAAGGAGTATCATTTCTTTGAGTATTGCCAATAGATGTACAAGTAGCTGTATCAATAAGCATGAACGGCCAGATAAGGACGTATATCCTTAAAATATTTGGCATTATTTCTATCATGATTTTTCATCATACCCCTCCTTCTGCATCTTTAAGAAGCACTTTTTTAAAGTCCCAATGCAGGAAGGACTACGTTTTGGCTGTCAAGGCTTAGTCGAACTCGTAAGAGTCCTGAACGGTAGAGAGAGGGTTTTATGGGGTGTTTTCTGCATTCTTGAGACATTATTGATGTTATATAAAATCATTTTTTTGTTGATATAGATTGACATCGTATTTTTAGTGACATATCCTAAATAGAAAATCGACGCTAAGGTGAGATATGACAAACATATGTTATAAATGCAAAGAACCCTTTGACAATAATGCGAAGAAAAAACATGGATTGCATCCACTTTGCTTTAAGGAATGGTTTTTTGCAAAAAACACGAACCATTCTGCTGAGGAGGAGGACTTTCAAAATCTAAGTTTTGAGCGAACCCTCGTTGATCATAAACAGCCTCATTTTGTGACAAGCTTTTTTCATGGAAAATTCAAGAAATATGCAGGCGATTTAGGAGGAAAGAAATACATCTTAAAACTATCTGACGAATACCCTGAATTAGCCAAGACGGAATATGTCTGCAATCAAATCGGGACTCTTTTAGGGCTCGATATCCCCAAAAATCATCTTTTACATTTTCAAAATGAGCAGGATTGTTTTGTAACCTATAATTTTATGCAGGACTTTGTGCCTTCGACCCTAGAACACATATGGAGATTCTTAAAAGAATCAGATGCTTACGATCTTGAGACATTACTGGCCATTGTTGAGAAACATACGAGTAGACTTACGGAAATAAAAAAATTCATCAAAATGTGCTTATTTGATGCACTCATTGGTAATCATGATCGGCATGGTCGAAACTTCGGCCTTATTTGTACGTCGTACGGTTATAGTTTTTCCCCCTACTACGATAATCCTTCTTATTTTGGTATTGCAGAGTTTCTTGGGGCTATGCACTCTCCCCGCCTTGCCATTGCAACGTCCACAACTCAAGAACCCACAATGAAAGATTACATTGAGGAATTCAGTCAGCTAGGTTTTAAGGAGGAAATTAGCGCATTTAAAAAAGATTTAGACATCGAGAAGGTCCGTCTTCTCATTCAGGAGTCCTTCCTTTCTGAGATGAGAAAAAAAGCTTTTTTAAGGTTTATGGAACGCTCCTATCAAGAACTGCATCATGTCGTATAAACTTGATTATTCATTCGTAACAGGCGTTAACGTTTTTCTAGAACAACGCTCAAGCCGAATCTTTGTTGGAAAGCTAGAACAAAAGGATAGCATTTATATTTTTTCGTATGACGAAAAATATCTCTCCTATAAAAAGGCCCTCCCCTTAGGTCAAGAGTTCCCTCTCACAAAACGATATTTTGAATCTAAACAGATATTCCCGTCTTTTCAGGAAAGAATACCGTCACAAGAAAATCCTGCCTATCCTGATTATTGTCAAGAATTTGGCATCTCGCCAGAAGAAGACAATATCTTTGTTTTATTAACCACAATAGGAAGTAGAGGACCTTCATGGTTTATCTTTGAACCCCTATGGGGGGATATGTTCACAGGAGAAGATCTCAAGAAGTTTAGAAAGGAGCTGGGCCTATCAACGAGAGATTTTGGACTTTGCTTCGGAATCTCACAGGCAACAATTGTTCGTGTCGAAAACGATAAAGCTAGTGGGGCAGAAGTTCTTAGGTTTCTTGAGATATTTCATCATTTCCCCGAGACAGCAGCCTATTATGTAGAAAAATATGGAGGAGCTCTTCACTCTACTAAAAGAAAGAGACTCCTCTCTCAACTACGGCCTAAAAGAAATATATTAAGTTGGGAAGAGCTTAACTTTAGCAAAGAGGCTGCAGAAAAACTAAAGGGAGTCCCTTGGGCGCTAAAGATGCTTAATGATGCTCTCATCAAAAAAGCATTAAGGTACTCTCCTACCTATGATCATAAGGATGCGCAACTCACAAAAAGAGCCTTATTCGAAGTCCGTTTTGCTAATGCCATCCATTGCGCAGGGTTGAAGGCTGAATACAAATTTAAAACAGGTGCTGGAGATAGTTCTGTAGACTTTAGGATATACAATGAGAAAAACAAAAATACACCAGAATGGCTTATCGCACTGACGAGTCTTGAAGAAGGGCTAGCTGTTAAAGAAAAGACAAAAGTGCAGGGCACTACGGCAAGATTCAGTTCACAAATAACACCAACTGACAGCGCGAATTCCCCCGCGATACGTGATCTCATTAAAGCTCAACGGGCCATTCTTAGCAAAGTGAGGAACTTTAACAAAGAGGAAAACATAAAAGCGCTGAAACTTTTGGATCCTAATATTCCTCAAGATCATAATACCCCTCAAAGATATCACGTGATCATCATAGATATGAGAGGATGCCTTATAGACGTCTCAGAGTGGGGAGATTATTGGAATATTCTGTATGGAAGCGAAACGTTACCGGACGAGTGTAAAAGAGCAGGATTTAAGACTAGACACGAAAAGAAATGGATCAGAGGGATATTTAATGATCTACACTATCCTGATCCACGCGCTCACTATCTTCAGGAGCGCATTCACGCTGTTGGGTTTATAAATGAAAAGAAATTTACGGAGGGAGAGATGCGAGATGCTATCAAACTCTATGGTAACCCAAGATTTTTTTCCTCAAGTGAGGATGTAAGAAGTATTTGGCCTTTCGGCGACTCATAATCGCAAGCCTCATTCGCATATGCAAACAATGTATATATTATATATTGCATCATGTTGATATTTAAAATATATAAATTAATATCTTTAGAAGATAAAAAAAATTTGTTATGTACAAAAATATTAGAATGATGTATTTGTATTATACAAGCTATTTTGGCCTCCCTATATGATTGCTTGCCGGCCAGATAAGCTTATAGAGGAAGGTTTTTATGAACATTATAGCTCAAAATATTAGTCTCAAGATGAAGGCTGCTGGCTTGACTATTATGGCTCTTGAAGCCAAAGCGGGGCTTAACCCTCACGCAGTCAGAAACATTGTCACAGGAAAATCAAAAAACCCGAGCGCAGTAAATTTACAAGCTATTGCCGACGCGTTAAATTCTAATATCAAAGATCTCTTAGAAATTCCTAAAGGACTACAACAAGACGAATTCTGCCTCCGTCTTTCTATAGAAACGCTTCTCCAAAAAACTCACACCACCTCTTCCTTGATGGAAGAGTGTGTCCGGGTTGTTGACGAACTCTTTCAAAAAAATAAAAAGCCCATTACAACGACACAGTACTTGACCTGCGTTCGAGAAGCTTACCTCCATTCTCTCGAGAAGAGCCCTTCAACTGTCAATAAAGCTTTTGCAAAGTGGTTTATTTCCCTCACTTGTAATTGCGGAAGTGACTTTTTTTATAAACCGCAAAGGTCTAAAGAAACACCGGGGCGTTCGAGAAGATTCGAACTCCTAACCTTCTGATTGATAGTCGGAGAAGCTATACATATCTATCGATATCTCTGAATATATTTTGTTATGAAAACATTAAGTCTTATGGACATCTGAGATATCCCTAGATATCCAAAAATATCCCTGAATCTCGTTCTGTTGCTCCCCATATGCTCCCCTTTTTGAGTTGAACCTGAAAAAAGCTTTTGCTATGATGAAAGAAGAAAATCCCAATTAACCGTCTGATCATAGTCACAAGGTTAATTAAAAAATAGGAGAAAGTATGTCGTCTCAAAAAACTTCCAACAAGTGCAAGCTAACCAAAAGGATCGTTGAAGCTCTCGAGCCGGATTCAACAAAACGAATCGTTGTGTGGGATACTGAAATCATAGGGTTTTGTGTGAGAGTTTATCCGACTGGTCGTAAAACCTATTTTCTTCAATATCGCAACAAAGATAACGAAACTCATAAAGTCAAAATAGGAGTGCATGGGTCTATCACCACAGAAGGTGCTCGAGCGAAAGCAGTTCAACTAGCTTTAAGTATCTCCCTTGGTGAGGATCCTTCTGTTGAGCCTGTAAAAAATGAGGATGTTCCTACAGTTTATGATCTTGGTGAAGAATATTTAAAGTCTCATGCTCGTGTCAAAAAGAAATCAAAAGGCTGCAAGGAAGATGAAGTTTTTTTAAAAAATATCATTTACAAAAAATATGGTTTCTTAGCTGTCACGGCACTTTCCAGCTTCGACTTGCAAAAACTCCATGCTGAACTCAAAGAAACTCCCTATAAAGCCAATAGAGTTCGCGCTCTTTTAAGCAAAATGTTTACCCTTGCTATCCAGTGGAGCTGGAGACTTGATAATCCCGTTCATGGAGTTGAAAAATATCAAGAATACAAACGGCATCGATGGTTAAATAATGAGGAACTTCAACGATTATGGGAAGCTCTAGATGAGCACCATGATCAAAACATCTCCAATGCTTTGCGTCTTCTTCTTTTAACGGGGTCTAGACGAAGTGAAGTCCTCCATGCTACCTGGAATCAATTTGATCTTGAACGAGAAATATGGACAAAACCAGCACATACAACAAAACAAAAAAGGATGGCGCATGTTCCTCTATCAGCTCAAGCTATTGAAATGTTGAAGGCTATGAAGAAGGACTCAACCTCCCCCTTCTTATTTCCTGGAAGAATTCCAGGAAAGCCTCTGCAAGAAATCAAAAAATCATGGGATACAATTACAAAAAAAGCGAACCTATCTGATTTTCGGATCCATGATCTTCGTCACACTCACGCATCCCATCTTGTTTCTAGTGGTTTAAGCTTAAGCATTGTTGGGAAGTTGTTTGGGCATACCCAATCATCTACGACTCACGCTATGCCCATTTGGCAGATGAACCTTTAAAACAAGCGACACAAATCTTTGGAAGCAAGCTTGAAAAGCTTGTTTTGCAACATGAACAAATTGCAGAATAAAAATTGCCAAAGTTCACAAGCCTTCTTTATTTTTGCCTGCTTTTGAAGACTTCACGGTCAATTTCCATAGTACGCTAAGATAAATTACTCTTACTCAAACAATGGTCTAATGCGCAATTTCAAAGGCCAAGTCCTTTATCTCTTTTAGAAGAGATAGAAGATCATCTTTAACTGCTTCATTTAAAGTATGAAGGAGATGAGAGTCATCTCTACTTTCGGTATATTTCTGCCTATTAGCTCAGAAAATATTACCGATGAAATAATTCTGTAGTTCCTAACCTCAAACACGAAATGCAACAGTATGGTAAGGTACTGTTGCTATGGGAAAGACACACAAACATTTAACGCAAGAGAAGCGTTCAGAGATTTACCTCCTGCATGCAGGAGGTAAATCTCGAGGGACAATTGCCAAGATTTTAGGGGTTCACAAATCCACAATTTCTCGGGAATTGAAGCAAAATACAGATTCTAATGTTGGGATTTATCTTCCTGATAAAGCTCAAGTTTTAGCCCAGCAGCGACGAGGTTGCCCTGGATCTAAGATCGAGCGCTTCAAGGTCCTGCAGACCACGATTGTTGACCATCTTGCTATGGGGTGGTCGCCAGAAGTGATCGCAGGGCGCTTGAAGACAGAAAATTTTGAGCACACAATCTCTCATGAGTCCATCTATAAATGGATTTATGGAGAAGGAAAAAAACATAATCTTATTCAATACCTTGTTCGAAGAAAACGAAAACGAGGTCAAAGGCCCTGCCGCAAAGCCAAAGCTTCCCTCATTCCTGATCGTCTCTCCATCCATGAAAGACCCAAAGAGTTTCTCAAGGAGTTTGGCCATTGGGAAGGAGACACGGTCATTTTTGCAGGTAATAAGGGAGCCCTTGTCACTCTTTATGAACGCATCTCGAAAGTTGTCTTGGCTAAAAAAGTGCCTCAAAAAAAGGCAGATATCGTTGAAGAAGCCATTCAAAATATATTGGAAGACCTTCCTGAAAAATCAAGAAAATCAATGACTTTTGACAACGGAGGAGAGTTTGCTCAGCATATGTTGCTCAGGAAATCTCTCCAAGATAAAACCTATTTCTGCGACCCCTACTCCTCTTGGCAGAAAGGCGGTGTTGAAAACGCAAACGGAATTATCCGGCGAGATATTCCTAAAGGATCTAAAGAAAAGGATTATACAGATATGGATATTGAATTGATTATAAACGATATTAACAACACACCGCGTAAATCTCTCGGGTTTCTTACTCCCATCGAAAAATTTAACTCGTTACTTTTTGATGCTAAACCCGTATTATCTAACTTCTTCAACTAAGTTGCATTTCAACTTTGAGTTCAGCCTTTTTTTATCACAGTTTTTTCGCTCCAGCCATAGAGGAAATCCTGCCCTATCTCTTGCCAATGAATGATGTTGTTTTCGCTCCTGAAGCTTGTTTTCTATGTTGTCTTTTTTATTGCTCTAATCCAAATCTTTACCTCGTTTTCTTTTGTTCTCTCTCGGCTCATAAAAATGAGCTTTTTAGTTCGACTTTGTCGTCAATTATTTTTCACAAAAATCTTGGCCCATTCCGCCGCAAGTGCATACCTGAGATTTAATATTTCAATATCGAGCATGTGTTGGCAGTTCCAGGCTTTACTGGAGGAACATCAGGGTCACACCATATGATGTGTCGCGTCTCGGGGCTTGGTGTACAGTTCCCACCGACACGTCCTGTGTCATTGGCATTCAGTGGGCACAAATGGCTGACAGCGCGGTAATTCATGTTGGCACAGCAAGAATAGTAGGCTTTATCCCCTTCCAGGTCACTCACCTGTGCTCTTAATGGAGCCAAAGTAGATGCCAATGTAATGGCAAAAGTCGCCCCACATCCCAATAAGAATGTCTTCATTGAAACAGTTCGATTGTACCAGGGTATCTCCGATCTGCCCGCTAGTCCTTCTGAGTAGCCTGTATGCTGGGCGTGCGCATAATTCATTTTTTCATGCTCATCATGCATCGCCTGAACCGCAGAGGCGATTCCAAGACATAAAATTAAAACGGTTACTATCGCCATTTTGATCAAATTTATTCTCATATTTTCTCCTTAAAATGCAATTTTATCTTGTTCATTTGGCCCTGTCTTTACCAATTTCTTCTGCACGCGGGCATTGGCTCTCTTTTTATTTTTTCGTTGTGTCGTTCGCCTTGGTGACTGGTTCGCAGAACTTGCCTTTGAGTTCCTCTTCTGGTTCTGATCATGGTCGAGGCGCTCTGAATTGGGCTAGGCTTTTCGTCTATCATCCTGTTCATCTAGCCTCGACCATACCTAGAGGTATTCACGTTCACTTACCATTAATTTGCATTGAGACGTTACTTTCTTTTGTTCGCCTGGGGATCTTTGTTGTACGTCTCACTCGAGCGCAGACCTCACTCACAGCTAAACGCGCCATAGCTGCAAGAGCCCGAAGTTTCGCACAAATTCATACAAAGGTTCATACAAGTGTCAGTCTCAGAACAGTTGTTCACAGGGCCCATCGGATATTGCCATGGGCACCCCGCCTGTCCGTTGCAACTACAGTAGCATTGAGCGGTTTCAGCCATCACACTCTTCATCATAAGGCAGGAAACTGAAAAAAGTCCAAAAGCTAGAACTGATGTCCGGAGTAAATTTTTATGCATAATAATTTTCCTTTCGTTGTTATGGAATATATCCTCTCAGAATCAGAGATGAGAGGACGGGTTGTTGCACGAATCGGGCAACTTCTCAAAAAAGGCCCCTTTTTGGTCTTTGAAGTTCTCGGTTCGGCTCTGATTTTGGGATATGATTTTTTGGAATAGAGAAACGCAGGCTATCAAGCCCCTATAGGTTGGCTGATAAAAAAATGAGAAGAAAGAAACAGTTGTTTTTTGCGTTGCCATAAAGCCTTTTTAATTTTTTGTTAACTTTTCTCAAAAAAGAATACAATTTTAGATAAATTGCAAGCGCTTTTTATTTAATTTTTTTTGATGTTGTTTTTATTCAGCTTTTAAAAAATGTCTCCAGAATTTTTCGTCGTTATCTTCCTCTCTTCATCTCCCTGAATTTCTGCAATCCCTGCTGGGCCCACAAATTTCGATGAAAATCCTCTCCTGAGTTGGCCATCTCGTTAAGTATAAGCAGCCCTTTGAATAACATGGAAATTTCGTTTTTAAGATCTGGGTCCCGCTGCAGATCTTTTCCTAAAGCGACATTAAAAGTTTCCAATAAGCCTGCTTTCTCTAGGAGCAGGCCAAGTTGCACCAAAGACCTCGTGCGCTTACGTCTTTGTTCATGGGATGAGATTTCATGGAAGCTCATGAGACGATATTTTTTCCTCTCAGCTCGGATAATAAGTTGGTTCAGGTGATGGATCCGTTTTGTGAGAGCCCGGAGGAAGAACATCGCGAAGGGGACGCCCCACTTTTGAAGGGAAATCCGTGGAACAAGTTTGTTGGTTCTCTTGTTTGTTTTTCTGATTTTCCTCGTGATCATAATGGGTAATACCAGCCCCTCTTTCCTTTGAGTCTGCACCGTGAGGATTTTGGGATTCAGAGATATTTTTATCTTCTCCTTCTTGTCCCCTGTCGTGTTGCCATTTTTCCTTTTGCGCTTCTGAAGCTTTAGCCCACACGTCCTTTAAAACGAACAATGCCAGATCTGGCGCGAATGCTTTATCAAAAATCTTCTGGGTTTCTTTAAAGAAAAGAAGAGCCTGTTGAAATTGCAATTTCTCTCGTTGCTTTTTAAGTCGATGGATATTTTCTTCTGCTGTTACAAGTCTGTGATCAATGTGAATCAGCTTATTTTCTTCTTGCAAGAGTTTTGCGCCACCTGGAACTTTTATCCCTTTTAAAGTTTCTGGAGCAGGGTTTGAATTTGTTTCTTTTTGTGACGTTTTTATTTTTTCTCTCATACGCGTTCACTCTTTGTTGGATTTCCCGGGTTGATTCCATAGGGACTTTTTATACTTCATCTTAACACTAATTTTTATTGTAGTCAATAAAATTTATATAAATTTTATCTTAAATGTTTTGAACGATGTTGTTTTGTTATTTTAAATATGATAAATACAAGACCGTCTTGTTATACCACTTATCAATCAAGTGGCAGACAAAACTGGGTTGCTTCGTCGCCTTCGGCTCCTCGCAATGACGCCAATTTCCGTCATTGTGAGCGAAGCGAAGCAATCCAGAATATCCACCTATTGAATGCGAAATGGTATTAGACACCTTTTATGTCCGACAAGCGCGCTTATATGTTGCCTCTGGCAACATAGCTCTCCGGTGCATGCACCTCAGACCGTTATGGGTTTTTTTGAATGTGATTTTGGCTCAGGAGAGCACAAGGCTAAAAAACAATTTTTTAAACCTAGGGAAACTTATTAATCGTGGCTTTGTTTCATTTCAGTGCAAAAGTCCTTTCTCGCGGTACGCGAAGTACGGTGCGCGCTGTTATATACAAACCGGAGAAACCTTTACCTACAAAAATAAGGATGTTCACTCTGTTGAATTGATGTTGCCAAAGGATGCTCCTGAGTGGGGCGTCGAAATTCAAAAACAACTAATAAAGGAAGATAGAAGAACTGGCGTTCAGGCTTTATCTGAAAAAGCTGAAGCAGCAGAAAAAAGAATCGATGCCCGTGTTTGGCGTGAATTCGAATTTTCTCTCCATCGGGAACTCACTCATGAACAAAACATATCCTTAGCTAAGGAATTTGTGGAAGATCAGATTTGCTCAAGGGGGATGGCCGCATTGCTCAATTTTCACTTTGATAAAGATAAAGAAACTGGAGAAGAAAAACTCCATTGTCACGTTCTTGTAACTACACGGCGGCTTTCAGAGAATGGCTTTCATGTAAAAAAAGAAAACGACTGGAATAAGAAATCTCTCATTTTTGAACTCCGGGAACAATGGGCGGCTTATTCCAACTTTCACCTCAAGCTCCATGGGCATGATGTACGGATTGATCATCGTTCTTATCAAGAACGGGGGATTGAGATTGAGCCTCAACCAAAACGAGGGGCGGGTGTTTTGGAGATTGAAGAAAAGGCAAAAGCGTCAGGTGATACAAAGTAAAATGCTTTTGTCACAGAAAAGGCGCAAGCCTTTTATGCTGTTCAATTGCGTAACCTCTATCGTATTCTGCGCCGCCCGGAGGTGATTTTTGACATTGTCTCAAAACATTATGCAACGTTTATGTGGGGCGATGTTCAAAAAAAGCTGCATCAGTATATTGACGATCCGGCTCTCTTCCAAAGGATGGAAGCACGATTAAAAAACTCCAATGAACTAATCCTCCTGCGATTGGAAAATAGGAAGATAGCTGGAGAAGTTGACTTAGGGCGCGGATGGGCGCGTTCCAGAGCAAGAGATTATTATGATTTATGGAGAATATAGAATATTTACATCCTATAAGGATATTATCAAGGTTAGCCTTATCCCAGAGTTAGCAGCGAAAAAGTGCATGCGGAAAAACCTTCCCTTCAATGGATATGGAGATATCTTCACCAGCAATCTTATACAAGACCTCAATTCTGCTTGGGAACAGTGGGTGCGTCCTCTTGTAGCTGATCTTCCTGCAAAAGACTTGGTTGTTCAAGATTTAAAAGAGATTTTTGAAGTGAAAGATAAGAATTAAGGTATGTTATGGTCAATTCGAAATTCTGTCCTTTTTATTTTACTTTCCTTATAATTTCTCGTATCTTTTTAAGAAAAAAAGGAGACTTTTGATGAAAAATTCTAAGCTTTTAAAATATTTTCTTGCCGTAGTGGTTATTTTGTCTTCATGTTTAAATTTCAGAGCATGTGCGATGAATCCTTCAGATGCTCCAGAAAAACAAGGTGAAATTAAATATGGACCAAGAAAACGGCCCACTGCAATAGAGACAGTGTGTAACAATGGCAAAAAAACACAAACTTACTCTCTTACCACAAAAGACATAAATGAAGCTATTATTGCTGCGGGAAAAAGAAGAAAAGCAAAAGAGAAAAAAGCTCAAAGCGATTCTCCTCTTATGCCAACAGGTACAATATCTTTTACTTCAAGCAAAAAAGAAACCAAAGATATTGAAGTTTATCGAGTTGATAATAAAGAAGACAAACGAAAGCTTAGGCATATTATGCAAGAGTTTCACGATGAAAGTGTAGAATCTCGCAAAAACGGTACAGCCCGCCCTGAGCCTATTGCTATACAAAGAGGTGGAGATCTATCAATATTACGGCCTGGTTTCGATGTAGCTCTTGCTCCTTTAAGAAAAGAGGAGAAAGCTTATGCAGCATCTTCCCCTCCTTCTTATGGAGATGAGGTAGACAAAGCATCCAAAGCTTTTCAAAATAATTTAAGGATGACAGAAGGCACTCGCAGCACTACTGCTTCTGTGCACAGACATATTGCCCCAACTGATAAAAATTTTCTAGGTAGCTGCAAGGGTGGGGCAAAAAAGCTGCGAAATGCAGATAAAGGTCACTTTTCTAAAAAAGATCAAGAGGCGGCACTTTTTTCCATTAATGACATTTTTGTAAAAAAAGTAGAGAAAGCAGCAAAAGAAAAGAAAAAATTTCCTTCTAAAGAAGTTGTCTTAGAGGAAATCATCGATGAGCTCGGCACAGAGACAGACTCTCCATCGTTTTATCAAGGCAAACGTAAATGATGGGGCAAAACTTCTTATCTCTTCAATTTTGCATGTTTTTTCTCTTCATTGCTCATATCGGCTTGAGGGTACGCAACATTAAGTTCATGGGACACTCATGGGACAGTTGAAGATAAAAAACAGTAACAAATCGACATCAATGGCAACAAAGAAAAGCGCACAATATATTTGTTTTGTTGATATATTTTATTATGGATCGCTATCCATTAAACATTGGAAGCGTCTCGAAAACCGTTGTGCGTGTAGACGTACCGTGGGTTCGAATCCCACCCCCTCCGCCAGTTATTTGTCAGTGCATACCCCATCAACTTGAAGTTACCGATTCACCCCGCCATCAACTCAAATTGTCATTCCAGACTTACATATTCTTCGTTTTCGCAGAAAATGGTAGAATGTGTTGATCTGGGATCCATGGATCCCCACATACGCTGAGGATGACACAAAATGGTATGCCATTCGGCATCTCCAAATGCGGTGGGTATAGCAAATAAAGTATATTCTTACACCGCTACACTGCTACTGATTACACTGCTACTGATACGTCACCTCAAGCACCTCATATGATTTATACCCTTTCCCTGGTGTTGTAATATCACATGTATCGCCAACTGATTTACCAATCAAGGCACGCGCCAAGGGAGAACTAATAGAAAGCAACCCCTTTTTTATATCAGCCTCATCCATACCTACGATTTGATAAGTTATTCGGTCTTCAGTATCGTCATCTATCAATGTCACTTTTGCGCCAAATTTAATATCTTTTCCAGACAGTTTCGACACGTCGATAACCTCAGCGCGTGCGACCTTATCTTCGAGCTCTTTGATGCGACCTTCAATAAACCCTTGTCTTTCTCGAGCAGCATGATATTCCGCATTTTCGGAAAGATCTCCATGCTCACGCGCTTCAGAAATGGCTTTAATGACCGCATGGCGCTCTACGTTCTTTAAGGTTTTAAGTTCTTCTTGAAGCCGCTCAAGCCCCATGGCTGTCATTGGTAATTTTTCCATGATTTTACTCACTTTTTTAAGTACATTTCAGGAGTGTAACATAAGCTTTAGGGGATGCAATAGCCCTCTGTTTTTTTTAACCCATTGCTGTAATGTCACAAAGACTTTATAAGCAAGAAGAGAGATTGAAGGATGAAAAAATGAAGAGCCATCTGAGAAAATTGAAAATTTCACACTCCCTTGTTGCCCTAGTCCTAGGGCTTGTCGCTTGCGACAAAACTGAGAAACCTTATGTAGAAAAGCCTGCCAATGATCTTTATATGAAGGGATATAATGATCTTATAACAGGTGATTATAAAGAAGCAGCTGAATCTTTTGACGAAGTTGAGCGGCAGCACCCTTACTCAGAATGGGCAACCAAGGGCCAGTTAATGGCGGCTTATACAAATTATTTAAAAGGAGAATTTGATAAGGCCATAGCCACTCTTGACGCCTTCATTCAACTCCACCCGGGGCATCAGCGAATTGATTATGCTTATTATTTAAGAGCTTTGTGTTATTATGACCGAATCCTTGCTGTCACGCGCGACCAAAAATATACCCATGAAGCCTTGAAGGCGCTTTCTGCGGTTGTAAAGAAATTCCCAGATACTAAATATGCCCGAGATGCTCAACTAAAAATGGATCTTGTCTATGATCATTTAGCGGGAAAAGAAATGCAAGTGGGGCGATATTATATGAGACGTGGATTCTATCTTCCCGCCATCAATCGCTTTCAAAGCGTTGTTGATGCCTATCAGAAAACAACCCATGTCCCCGAAGCCCTCCACCGTCTTGTCGAGTGTTATTCGGCCTTAGGACTACAAAAAGAAGCGCGAGCTGTCGCTTCTGTTCTTGGACATAACTTTCCAGGCAGTGAGTGGTATGCGGATTGCTACTTGCTTATTCAAGGAGAAGACTTACGTCCCGAATGGATTAAAACGAAGGATGGGTCTTGGTTTCAGTGGTGGAAACGGTAGAGGTTAGTTATTGGTTATTAGTGATTGGTCATTAGAAATTGTAATTCTAATATCTAATGAATAAACACTAATAACTATTTTTGGAAAAAAAAATGTGGCCTGACGTTATCGCTTTACATAATTTTTATGCAACGCGCCTTGGATATGTGGCACGACGTATGATTCGTCGTAGAATCCGTGAATTTTGGCCGAATGTGAAAGGCCAAACGGTAATGGCTCTTGGTTACCCCACACCTTATTTAAGATACTACCGAGAAGAAGCGAAACGACTTGTTGCCTTAATGCCGGCTGAGCAAGGAGCTCTATCTTGGTCTCAAAAAACACCAAACATTGTTGCGCTCACAGAAGAGACGCAGCTGCCGCTTGCGGATAAAACCGTTGATCTTGCTCTTATTGTCCATGCTCTTGAGTTTACATCTCATCCCCGTGAAATGATTCGAGAAATCTGGCGTGTCCTGAATGATGGAGGACGATTGCTGCTCATTGTTCCTAATCGCTCTGGTCTTTGGTCCCGACTAGACAAGACACCTTTCGGTCAAGGTCATACTTATAGCCTTCTTCAACTGACACAATTCCTGGAAGAAAACACATTTAGCCCTCTTCGAGTTGAACACGCACTTTATGTTCCTCCGACACAGTCAAAAATCTTCTTAAGTACGGCCAGTGCTTGGGAGAAAGCAGGTCACCGATGGTTTCAAAACCTTTCAGGCGTCTTGCTACTTGAAGTCTCAAAACAAATCTACGCAAAGAACGCTGTTGAGGAAAGGTCTTGGAAAGGTAAACTACAGCTTGCAAAAAAAGTCACCGTGCCACTGAAGAATTAAAAAAGTAAAACATAATGAACGTATAGATAAGAACTGTATCTTTGGTATAGAGAGTAAACCATCAAGATAAATACCTTACAATCATAGATTATTTCCTATTTACTATATTCCTGTACTATGTTATCTCTTTTTCTTACTCAAGAATTAATAAAAGGCATAATCTGGATGAAACGTTTCTTTACGCACCTCACGACATGGTTTTCTTTCGGTTTTCTTTTGATCTCTCCTCTGTATGCACTGCCTCCTGCACCCGTTGCCTTACACCTTATCTCAGGTGGACAAGACGGCAGTAATATGCAAGCTGGGTTACTCCTTACCATCCCTGAAGGCTGGCATGTCTATGCCCCTACCCCTTCCGGAGAAGAAGCCGCCGGCTTTGAACCCACTCTTGACCACAAGACATCTTCAAACGTGCAAGAACTCCATATTTCGTGGCCTCCCCCCAAAAAAACAACTGTCCAAGAGCAGAAATCTTATGTTTACGAAGGAAAAACGCTTATTCCCATTTATCTGATTCCTCAAAATCCCAATGATCCTCTGACTCTTAATCTAAATATTTCCCTCTTAGCCTGCGGAGAGACTTGTGTCCCTGTGAAACAAACCCTTTCTCTTATCCTAAATCCAGGAGACGCCGCTGACCCTATTTTTAAAGAACTATCCCCCGATACGGAAGAGCAACTTCCTCTTCTCACTCTTCTAGCCATAGCCCTCTTAGGGGGTCTGATTTTAAACTTTATGCCCTGCGTTTTACCAGTTCTCTCTTTAAAAATTATGTCCCTTGTGAAGCAGTCAAAAAAGACACATACAGATCACGCAAAAGCAGGATTTTTCATCACAGGCCTTGGAATTTTAACGTCCTTCCTTCTTCTCGCCCTCTTGATCGTTATTTTAAAAGAATCGGGAGAAGCCTTTGGATGGGGGATTCATTTCCAGAACCCCCATTTTCTTCTCTTTGTCTTTCTTGTCCTCATTGCATTTGCAGCAAGTCTTTGGGGCGTTTTTGAAATTGACCTTCCTTCCGGACTTGGGACATGGCTTATTAGCCATGAAGGAAAAGGCAAAATTAAGGATTTTTTGGGAGGTGTGTTTGCAACCCTTTTAGCCACGCCATGTTCTGCTCCTTTTGTAGGAACCGCCCTCAGCTTTGCGTTGAGCCAAAATATATCGATTATCTTCTTGGTCTTCCTTTTCTTAGGCCTTGGGTTTGCCTCTCCTTATTTTTTAGTGGCATGCCTCCCTTCTCGTTTCATCCGCCTTCCTAAGCCGGGTCCTTGGATGGTCTGGATACAAAAAATCCTTGGAGGATTCTTGGCCCTCACAGCCCTGTGGATTGGATGGATCTTAAGTTTTCACCTGTCCCTTTGGGCTTTGAGTGTCAGCACACTTTTAGCTTTTGGGGCGCTTTCTCTCTTTTGGATTAAACATCACAAAAAACCATCTCTTAAAGTTTGGATTTTTGCAGCACCCCTTTTTCTTGCAGCGTGGGCCTTTTCCTGGAGCGTTCCTCCAAAAGACGACGCACCAGAAGAGAAAAACCTTGAAATCTGGCAACCGTTTACGCCAGACGCCATTCCTACTCTTGTTAAACAAGGAAAAACGGTCTTTGTGGATACGACAGCCCAATGGTGCGTCACCTGTGCGATGAACAAAAAATTTGTCTTGAATGATCCTGAAATCGCACAGCTTTTAACACATTCTGAAGTTGTGGCCATGCGCGCTGATTGGACGAAACAAGATCCTCTCATTACTGACTTCCTTCACCACTATGGGCGCTATGGGATTCCTTTTAATATTATCTTTACGCCCCAACACCCAGAAGGAATTGCCTTGCCTGAGATCTTGACAACAGGCGCTGTCAAAGAGGCATTTGAACGAGAGTAAATAAGGCTTAATGGTTTAATTTCATCTGCTCGATAAATTTGCTCATTAATAAGGATAAAAATATGAGAAAATTTCCCTTTAAAGCCATTGACCTAACACATACTTTATCGATAGAAACGCCAAGCTGGAATGGATCTTGTGGGTTTGAACATCAGATATAGAAAAGACCGATAGTAAATAGACAAAGCATTCAAAATCTTTTAAGAATAAGGGAGTTCAGAGGACAGGAGGAGTGAATGCTAAAAATAGATGGGCGCAAGCTATCCCATAAAACCCTAGAAGAACTGCGGATTAGAACGGTTGCACAGGTTGAGGCAGGGTGTCACCCAGATGAGTTGGCAAGGTCTCTTGGCTTCAATCGCTCAACTATTTACAAATGGCTTCAACTCAAGGTTAACGGGGGAGATCAAGCACTTTATGCCAAGCCCATCCCCGGAAGGCCCGGTACTTTAAACGCTATCCATCTCAAATGGCTTTGTAAGACTCTTACGGATAAGACTCCCCAACAATTAAAGCTGCCTTTTGCCCTTTGGACGCGAGATCAAATCATCGAAGTTGTAAAGCGTAGGTTTGGCATTAAGCTTAGCAAAAGCGGACTTTCCAGAGTGTTGAACAAACTTGGTTTCACCTTTCAAAAGCCGACTGTACGCTATAAACAACAGGACCCAGTCATTGTTAACAAATGGCTGACGACTGATTATCCTGCCATTCAAGAGGAGGCCAAGAAAAGAGGAGCGGATATTTATTTTGGAGATGAGGCAAGCGTCGCCTCAACCTATGCTTTAGGGAAAACAATTGGAAAGAAAGGCGTCACGCCCATAGTGCACAGGACAACAAAGAGGTTTAGAGTCAATATGTTGTCAGCGGTTTCAGCCAAGGGACACTGCCGGTTTATGGTGACAGAAAAGTCAGGAACGGCTTCCGTATTTATAACCTTCTTGAAAAGATTGTTGGTTGGAGCAGATAAACCTATTTTTTTGATTTTGGATAATCACCCAATGCACAAATCCAAACTGGTTCAGGAATTCGTCGAAAAACACAAGGACAAGCTTAAGTTATTTTTCTTGCCACCCTATTCCCCAGAATTAAATCCGGACGAGTTGGTGTGGAATGATGTAAAAAATCATGGCCTTTCCAGACATTTGGTAGACAACCTTGAAACCCTAAAAAAGCTAGTATACTCAAGGCTTTTCGAGCTTCAAAAGAAAATGTCTAAAATAGTTTCGTTCTTTGAAACTCCAACGACTTCCTATGCTCGACTCTAATAAGTCTACCTACTTTCGGATTTATCTATAACAGGATTATGATTCAAAAAATCCATATCAATTTCGCACTCATAAAATTAAAATGCATGAGGGAATTGGAACCCATATCGATTCTCCAGCACATTGCTTCCCTGATGGAGCAACAATTGAAAAGCTTTCTCTACAGGATTTGATTGCACCCTGTGTTGTGATTGATATATCAAATCGCATCCACGAACGCTTACAGTTATCTGTTCTCGACATAAAAGAGTTTGAAAAAATCCATGGGATTATACTTCCTAGAAGTTTTGTTATCATAAGAACAGGATGGGAAAAATTTTGGGATACACCTGATAAATATCGTAACAATCATGTTTTTCCTTCAATTTCAAAAGAAGCGGCCCAATTCCTTCTTGAACGACAAATCGTAGGGGTGGGCATTGACACTCTTTCACCAGATTGCCCTGAAAATGGCTTTCCTGTTCATACAACTCTCTTGGGTCACGGCAAGTATATTATCGAAAATGTAGCGAATTCTGGAGATCTTCCAGCCGTTGGAAGTTATATCATAGCCCTTCCTCTCAAAATAAAAGGGGGTACAGAAGCGCCCATGCGACTTATTGCATTTGTAGATGATTTAAAGGAATAAAATGCTTTCTAAAGAGCGACACATTATCATTATTTATCTCGCTTAATCGCTTGACGGGCCAACTCATCCGCTCGTTCATTTTCGGGATGTCCTTGATGGCCACGGATCCAATGCCATGAGACCGTATGCTTTTGAGCAAGTGCATCGAGTTCTTCCCAAAGATCTCTATTCTTAACCGGCTTTTTCGTAGAAAGGACCCAACCTTTTGACTTCCATTGAGGAAGCCATTTTGTAATGCCGTCGCGCACATACTGACTATCCGTATAAAGATCCACAATCATTGGCCGTTTTAAAGCTTCAAGCCCCATGATTGCAGCTTGAAGTTCCATGCGGTTATTGGTCGTATCAGGATTGTAGCCAGAAAATTCTTTTTCAACATCTTTATAGCGCAAAAGAACCCCCCAGCCTCCAGGACCTGGATTTCCTTGGCATGAGCCATCAGTGTAAATTTCAACTTTTTCAGTCATCTCTCATCACTAACTCGCATCCAACGCCAGTGTCTAGAAAAAACCAGAAGCCGAAAGGGAAAAAACAACAAGAAACAGTTTGTTGCCTCTCTAACTGATGACTAATATGTAAGTATTTTTCCCATTTTTACGAACTTTCTATAGAAATGAAGCCACTAATATAGTAAGATAGTAATTTATTAATAATTCTGATCTTAGAGGCTTAGGATATGCATATTCAAACAAGTTGTATTGATATGCTAGTCATGAGTAACTTCATTGGTTGATTGTGAACCACCAGCGGAATTACTCTACTCCAGTTTCGCTCAAAGCTCTTAGAGTCCACTGGTCAAACCAGTGGATTACCCTCTGTTACGTATTTAAATGTAAAAAAATGGAAACACAAAATAGTTTTCCTGTACACATAAATATTAGACTTTATAATTAAATTATATCATAAATTTTAGAAAAAACAATCTATTTTTATAGTTTTTTTTAATTAATTATTCTTCTGCACTTTAAAAAATCCTATCTGTAGACTATTCAGTCTCACATACTTTGAAATCCACGCGCATAACATACCTTGACTCTTTTTTTTAAAAATGACACCCTCTCTACAGGTATCCTAAAAACTATCTTTTACGCTAGTATAGTGCTATGAATATAAGTTCCCTTCTTAAAAATGACCTATTGATGCCTATTGGGGAAAGCGTCTCCACGTTTTCCTCTCTTTTCCTTGATTCTCGGAAAGCGGAAAAAGGAGGCCTTTTTATAGCCATTCCCGGCCAGCAACAAGATGGCACCTCTTTTATTAATGACGCCCTCCGCCAAGGAGCCAGCGGTATTGTTGTCCCTCAAGGACAGGGAAAACTCTTTAAAGACACGTACCCAGAAATATCTGTTTTTGAAACGCCACATATTAGGCAAGCTGCGAGTGTGCTTGCCGCTCACTTTTACCCTCAGCAACCTGATACACTTGTTGCGGTCACGGGAACAAACGGGAAAACCTCTGTTGTCTCTTTTATGCGTCAAATCTGGCACCACCTCGGGAAACCCGCAGCAAGCTTAGGAACATTGGGCCTTGTTATGGAAGGAGAACCTCCCCCTTCTTCGCCCGGGACAGATGGGATTAATACACCTAATCCTCTCAGCCTTCATTGCATTCTGTCACATCTGAAAGCGGAAGGGATCGAAAATGTAGCCTTTGAAGCGTCAAGCCATGGCCTTTATCAACACCGTCTTGATTCAGTACGTCTGAAGGCAGCCATTTTTACCAATTTTTCGAATGATCACTTAGACTACCACCAAACGTTAGAGGCGTATTTTGAGGCTAAAGCCCGCCTGTTTTCTGAGATCCTTAAGCCTGGAGCCTTTCCTATCTTAAATGCAGATATTCCAGAATGTGAAAAACTCGTGGGTTTATGTAAAAATCGAGGGCTTCACCCCCTAACCTTTGGAAGAAAGGGCAATCTTGTGCGACTTCTTTCCCTGACTCCCAAGAAAGAAGGGCAAGACATTGTTTTAGAGTGCGAAGGCAAATCCTATGCCCTCTCCCTCCCCTTTGTCGGACAGTTTCAGATCTATAACATTATGGCAGCGTTAAGCGCTGTGATTGCTTGTGGGGCCTTACCCGACCAAGCAATACAGGCATGCTTAAACTTAAAAGGCATCCCAGGGCGACTCGAACAAGCCGCCCCTGGTGTGTATGTGGATTATGCTCACTCCCCCGATGCCCTGTTATTAGCTCTCAAGGCCTTGCGGCCACACACACAAGGAAACCTGTGGCTTGTCTTTGGATGCGGGGGAAATCGTGATCCTTTTAAAAGGCCCATGATGGGAGAAATTGCTTCTCAATTGGCCGATAAGGTTATAATCACGGATGACAACCCTCGTCATGAAGATCCTGCAGAAATTCGGAAACAAATTCGCCTCACCTGCCCAAAGGCACTGGAAATTTCTCCGCGAGAACACGCCATTCAAACGGCTGTAACCAAAATGCAACCAGGGGATCTCGTCTTGCTTGCAGGTAAGGGACATGAACCTTACCAAATTATAGGGGATCAAATTCTTCCTTTTCATGACGGGGAAGAAGCGAAAAAATGGGTGAGCAAATGATACCTTTATGGACCTCGAGGGTAGTAGATAAAATTATAGGAAGCACCTCAACAGCTCCTTGGGCGTGTACAGGCATTTCAATTGATACCCGTACTCTTGAAAAAGGGGACCTTTTTGTGGCCCTTAAGGGAGACACTGGAAACGGCCATGCATTCCTCAAAGAGGCTGGCGAAAAAGGCGCAGCAGCGGCTTTTGTCTCAGAAGAAAGCATCCCCCTCCTCCCCATCTGCCGCATTCAGGATACTCTCAACGCCCTTGAACGCCTTGCCAAAGCTGCGGTTGAGCGCTCCTCAGCCGTCCGCTTAGCTGTGACAGGCAGCGTGGGCAAAACAAGTACGAAAGAAATGTTAAAATGGGTTTTCAAGGATCAAGGACGGACTCACGGAAATGTTTCCAGTTATAATAATCACTGGGGAGTCCCCCTCACCCTCGCCCGCATGCCGGCTGATACCCAATTCGCTGTTTTTGAAGCAGGGATGAACCACACAGGTGAACTTCGCCCTTTAAGCCATATGATCAGTCCACACATTGCCATCATCACAACGGTTGCAACAGCCCATGTCGGCTTTTTTAACTCTCTTGATGATATTGCTGCTGCTAAAGCTGAAATTTTTGAAGGTATGGAACACGGGGGGCATGCCATTTTAAATCAAGATAATCCTTACTTTTCTTTCTTATCAGAGAGGGCTAAGGACAGAGGAATACACGTCGTAAGTTTTGGCACAGAGGGAGACTATCGCCTTTTGTCTTACACAGCAGCCCCTGAACACAGCACGGTCACCGCTTCCATCAGAGGAGAAAAAATTTCCTATACTCTGCCTGTTCCTGGAACTCATTGGATTTTTAATAGCCTCGCTGTACTTGGCGCTGTTCAGCTCGCTGGTGCAGATATCAAAGAAGCCGCCCGTAGTATTGCAAGCATTACGCCCCCCCCCGGTCGAGGAAATCGCACAAAAGGAAAATTTACACTGCTTGATGAAAGCTATAATGCAAACCCCACCTCCATGCGCGCCGCCCTTGAGGTGTTGGGCAAAAGTGAAGGAAATCGTCGTATTGCCGTCATTGGAGACATGCGAGAGTTAGGAGAAGATTCACAAGCGTACCATGAAGAGCTCTCAGACCCCCTGTTAAAGAATGGCATTGATCTCGTTTATTGCTGTGGACCTTATATGGCCTATTTGTTTGACCGCCTCCCCGAACACATGAAAGGAGGATATGCCCCAACGTCCCTCGAGCTCATTCCCTTGGTTACACAAGCCATTGTTCCTGGAGATACAATCAGTGTAAAGGGATCCCATGGCACACGCATGAAACCTATTGTAGAGGCCTTGTGTAAAATTCAAATGGAGAGCAACCCAGACAAGTCCCTTGCTCTCTAGAGAAAATTAGGGTATACAAAGTCATAGTCGGGGTGTAGCGCAGCCTGGTAGCGCGTCTGGTTTGGGACCAGAATGTCGGGGGTTCAAATCCTCTCACCCCGACCAGTAGAAAAAAAGTGTCATCCTGAACGACACTGTCATCCTGAGCTTGTTTCAGGACCCTATGACAATCAGATCCCGGATCAAGTCCGGGATGACAAAAGACTACTCTTTCCTCCACGCTTGCATGCCACCTGTCATATTATATGCCGTCAAGCCATGCTTACGGGCAAGATCGCACGCTTGGGCAGAGCGATGGCCGCTACGGCAAATAAATACATATGTTACATCCGGAGTGGCATCCCTTAGAAACTGGGACAATCCAGAACTTAAAGGAGCTAAAATTGTTCCCTCAATATATCCGTCTCTTCCTTGAAGTTCATAGGGTTCACGAACATCTACGAGAGTGTAGTGGCTCTGATTTTTTTTAACGTCCAAGACGCTTATCTCAAAAGGGTCCGTCATTCTTTATGTTCCACAAAATAATACAGCCAATGTTCTAGACATAGACAACAAGATAACGCCTGTTAAGGCCAACTTATGGATAATCGTCATGTGAGATGCGGGAATATAAGAAGCGCCTTTTTTAACGATAAAAGAGGTAACAAGGATCCCCCCACAAAGGCCTAACCACTCACCTAAGGTTAAGTTTATATCCACCTGCCGCATTGCTGTAAAGGGGGCCGTTATTGCGATCGTTAAGAGACTACAACTAAGTGCCTGATCAAAGCGAAGACGGGTAACACCCGTCAGCCAAGGAATAATGAAAACGCCGCCTCCAAGGCCCGTCATAGTGCTGAGGAAACCTGTTATAATACCTCCAATGGTCGCCGTTTTAAGTCGAAAGCTGAGAGAGCGTTCTTCTCCTGGGTCATCTGGCTTTCGGAGTACCCATAAGCTATAGAGGCCGAAAAGACAGGCTGCATTTAAAAGAATAACAATCAACCAATTGGGCGAGAGGGCCTTGAGAGGAGAAAAAAGATAAGCAACTGCCGCTGCAAAAATAACAAGGACGGCCGCAACAGGATAGATTGTATTTTTGCGACGTATAAACCAGCTTAAAGCGGCTCCCACAGCTAAAGAAAGAAGTCCGTAGGCAGAGGCTTCTTTAACACTGTATCCCCCCACCATCATCAGAAGAGGAATCGCAATAACTCCGCCTCCCGTTCCTGCAAGCCCAAGAATAGCCCCTGACGCACTTCCTACGATAGTCCACAAGAGAGTTTGGTCTTGGATCATATTTTTTCCCGGCTACACCCTGCCAACATAAGAATTTCCTTAACGCTTTGGAACTCTTTGTTCTGTGGGAACCTAGTGGTTGAAGGCTTGACGATATAGTATTTTTCTGCCTTTCTCAAGGTATATGAGATCGAGGTATATGAATTAGATGGAATTCATCTTGCCATGGAGAAAAGAGTGGGGTATAAGAAAGCACAAGGAATTAAACAAGTCATAGGCATGTTTTGAAAAGTAATATAAATAGTTCTCTTAATAAAAAAAATACTATGTCTGAAAAAATTAATGTCGATGAAAAATCGGTTCGGAGCCTCGCACAGCTTCTAGAGGAAACAGGATTAACAGAGATTGAGTATCAAATAGGAACTCATCGTATTCGTGTTGCTCGGGGGGGAATACAATCGACAACTCCTCCTTATACTCCGCCTCCTGCATCATCACCCCTCCCCCCTGTTCAGCCCCTTCCCCCTCTCTCTTCGAGTGAGCCTATACCTCAAGGAGAGACAATTTCTTCCCCCATGGTGGGCACGGTATATTTGTCTTCTGAACCAGGGGGAACTCCCTTCATTAAGGCTGGCGATGTCGTGAAAAAAGGAGATACACTCCTTATTATCGAAGCCATGAAAGTAATGAATCCTATTCGAGCCCCACGGGAGGGTAAAATCCTGACTCTATGCGTAACCGATGCAAAACCTGTTGAGTTTGGAGAACCCCTCATTATTCTCGAATAACAAAGGATTTTATGATGTTTCAAAAAGTTCTCATTGCCAATCGTAGTGAAATTGCCCTGCGTATTTTAAGAGCCTGTCGTGAGATGGGTGTTAAGACAGTTGCAGTCCACTCTGAGGCAGATAGCGAAGCCATGCATGTTCGTCTTGCAGATGAAAGCGTTTGTATAGGTCCTGCGCCCTCAGCTGAAAGTTACCTCAATATGCACGCGATTCTCTCAGCCGCTGATGTGTGTGGGGTGGATGCCATCCATCCAGGGGTTGGATTTTTGTCAGAAAATGCAGCGTTTGCTGAAATGGTTGAAGAACATAGCATGACCTTTATTGGGCCAACACCGGACCATATTCGTCTTATGGGCGATAAAGTAACGGCAAAAGAAACGGCTCGTAAGCTTGGTATTCCTGTCGTTCCAGGGTCAGAAGGGGCTCTTGATTCTTTTGCTGCTGCGGAAAAAATAGCGGAAGATATTGGATACCCTGTTTTAATTAAAGCAGCAGCTGGCGGGGGCGGCAAAGGAATGAAGGTTGCCCAAAGCGCATCGGAGCTTGAAGAAGCGTTCCGCCTTGCCCGCGGCGAAGCAAAAGCGTGCTTTGGAAACGATCAGGTGTATATGGAAAAGTATTTAAGCCATCCGCGCCATATTGAAGTTCAAGTCATTGCGGATACCCATGGCAATGTGGCCCATTTAGGAGAAAGAGATTGCTCCCTTCAAAGACGCCACCAAAAGGTATGGGAGGAAGCCCCTTCTCCAGCTATTGACGCTAAGACCCGCCAAAAACTGGGAAATATTGTGGTTACAGCCATGAAGAAGCTTGGGTACCGTGGTGTGGGAACAATTGAATTTTTGTTTGAGGATGGAGAATTTTACTTCATTGAGATGAACACCCGCCTTCAAGTCGAACACCCCATTACAGAAATGATTACAGGCATTGATTTGGTACGAGAGCAAATTCGTGTGAGCGCAGGCCTTTCCCTAAGCTTTCGTCAAGAAGACGTTACATTCAAAGGACATGCCATTGAATGTCGCATTAATGCGGAAGACCCGGAAACTTTCATTCCATCACCCGGAAAGATTCAAGATTATCTTACTCCTGGAGGATATGGGGTGCGTGTGGACAGCGCCCTTTATCAAGGATATAAGATTCCCTCTCATTACGATAGTTTGATTGCAAAACTGATTGTTTATGGTGATACACGGGAAGAGTGTATAAAGCGCGCTCAAAGAGCCCTTCATGAATATGTTATTACCGGTGTAAATACCCTTCTGCCACTTCATCGTGAACTTGCAGAAGCGCAAGATGTGATCAAAGGAGAGTATGACATTCATTGGCTTGAAAAATGGTTGGCTCTTAAAAGTCAACAAGAAGCGGCGTAGCTTTAAGTTGTCATCGCAAAGTTCATCCAGCTCCTGCGAAGACAGAGGGTGACAAAGGGGTGAGTGACGCCTCTTGGATAACACCTGAGGAAATGCGCATAAAACTATGAAAAAAAATTCTACCCCCCACAGCTTTCCTATCCGCATCTATTTTGAAGATACCGATGCAGGCAAAATCGTTTATTACGCGAATTACTTAAAATTTGCTGAGCGTGCACGCACTGAATTCCTGCGTAGTTTAGGGTTTACGCATACTCAGATGATAAAAGAGCAACAGGTCATGTTTGTTGTCAGGTCTTGTCTTTTAAACTGCCTTGCGCCGGCCTATCTAGATGATGTATTAGAGGTAAGGACTCACGTTTTAGGAAAACTTGGAATTGCTAAGCTTACGCTTTCTCAAGTGATCTTGCGAGGAAGCCAACTTATTGCAACTCTTGAAGTTGTTTTGGCTTGCATTAATTCAAAGGGAAAGCCCGTGAAACTTGATAGCGATTTGCGTCGCTTGCTTATTGATTGTGGAGAGATAAAAAATGCAAACACCTACCCTCTTGCCTGATATTGCAGGCGTTACGGTTGCAACACAAATGGTGACCCATGACTTATCGTTATGGAATCTTTTCCTGTCTGCTGACATTATCGTTAAGCTGATTATGATTGGCCTTATGCTGGCTTCTTTTTGGTCTTGGACCATTATTTTTAGTAAGGCAATTCGCATAAAAACTCTATTTTCATCCGCAACTAAATTTGAAAACTCCTTCTGGTCTGGCGGATCTTTAGAAGCACTTTACGAGCGTATTGGCACGCACCCCCGTGATCCTATGAGCGCCATTTTTGCAGCAGCGATGCGGGAATGGAAACGATCGGGAAACAATGCCCGTTCTTCTGTTACCTTATCAGATCGCATTGAACGCGCGATGCAAATCACCTTGGGTCGAGAAATGGATAAATTGGACCGCCATATGAGCTTTTTAGGATCTTTGGCATCAATCGCTCCCTTTGTCGGTCTTTTTGGAACGGTGTGGGGAATTATGAATAGTTTTCAGTCTATCGCCTCTTCCCAAAACACAAGCCTTGCTGTTGTGGCACCTGGTATTGCAGAAGCTCTCTTTGCCACAGCTCTTGGTCTTGTTGCAGCTATTCCTGCTGGTGTGGCCTATAATAAATTTTCCTACGAGATTAATCGATATATCAATCGGCTTGACTCTTTTTCTAGCGAATTTGGGACCATTATTGCGCGTCAGATGGAGGAAGGGCAGTAAATGGCATTTTTACTTAATAAGTCAAAGCTAGGGGGAAAGCGAAGAACGACTCACCTTCCCCCAGAAATTAATGTTACCCCTCTCGTAGACGTTATGCTTGTATTGCTTGTCATTTTTATGGTAACTGCCCCATTGCTTACCGTCGGTGTTCCTGTGGACCTTCCGAAGGCAAATGCATCTGCAATGGATGAAAAGACAGAACCTCTTACGATTACAGTAGATGCAAAAGGGATTCTTTATCTTCAAGAGACGCCTCTTGAGCTTGAAACACTCGTTCCACGCCTTGTAGCCATTACAGGATCAAATCCTGAAGCTCGCATTTATGTACGTGGCGATAAAACGATTTCTTATGGACGTGTTATGGAAGTGATGGGCGCTATTAGTTCTGCTGGCTTTAAAAAAGTGGCTCTTTTATCAGAGCTTCCAACATCTCCTTCCCCTAATGTACAAAAGTAAGGACACCAATGCGTGAGGGCGCACTTCTTTCAGGCCTTTTACATGCTATAGTGATCCTTCTATTTTGGGTAGGAGTGCCAGACTTTTTTCGTCGCGATCTAGAACCGCCTCCTATTATTCCCATTGAAATTGTTAATATTTCAGACCTCACCCAAGCCCCTGCCCTTAAAGTAAAACCCAAAGAAGATTCACCCCTTCTTGAAGTGGAAAAAAAGAAACCTGTCCCTCCTCAACCAACTCCAGTCGTGGAAGAAATCCCAGAACCAGAGCCTGAGGTAAAACCAGAACCAAAACCTGAGCCCGAGGCAAAGCCTGAGCCTATCCCTGAAAAAGAACCTGAGCCCACCTTAACAATGGATGATCTCTTGGCTACGGTGCCAGAAAAAGAGAAGCCTAAAGAAAAGAAACAAGAAAAAAAGAAAGAGAAGAAGAAAGAAAAAAAGAAAGAGAAAAAAAAGAAGAAGAAAGACTTTATGGCCCTTTTGAATAACATTGAAGAACCAAAAGCCTCCTCAAAAGGAAAAGCTCAGGCGGAGCAAGATGAAGCCTCAACCTCTGATTTTGCAGCAAATAATATTAGTGATCTTCTCTCAATAACAGAATTGGATCTCATTCGTCGCCAATTAGCAGCCTGTTGGAACGTCCCCGCAGGCGCAAGAGACGCCAGAGATCTTTATGTTGATGTTAAAATTGAAATGAATCCTGATGCCACTGTACGTACCGCTGTTGTCGTGGGATCAAGTGGAACCGGTTCCTTTGCAAAAGCAGCAGCCGATAGTGCCTTAAGGGCTGTTAAAAACCCGAGTTGTAGCCCCCTTAAGCTTCCCCTTGATCGCTATGATCAATGGAAGACCATAACGATTCGGTTTGACCCGCAGCATATTTTATAGGTTACAATGCCTCAACCGTCTATTTCTTCCTCAAAACGCGGCATTTTTTTTCTCTTAACAGCGATGCTTATTTTTTCTCTTCTGAATGCGGCTGTTAAAGAGATAACGGTTCGGTATGATCCTCTCCAACTCGTTTTCTTTCGATGTTTCTTTGCGGCTATCCCGGCTGCACTTTTTCTCATGACACACAAAGGATGGATGCTCCCTTCCCCATCGGATTGGAAAATCCATCTTAAACGAGCCTTTCTTATAGCGATTGGGTTTACATTTTTATATACGGGGATTGGAAGGTTGTCTCTGTCGGACTCGATGGCCCTTTACTTTTCTTCGACTTTTTTTCTTGTTCTTTTGTCTTATCCCATTTTACGAGAAAAGATTACTTTTGCGCAGTGGATGGCTGTTGTTATTGGCATTTTTGGCGTTTTAATTATCGCAAATCCAACAGGAGATGTTTTTCATTGGGGTGCCTTGTGTGTGCTCCTCGGAGCTTTTATGGAAGCCGCTTACAACCTTTTTGGACGGCAGCTCTCGTCAAACCACAATAGCTATATTCTTACCTTTTTAGGCTCGTTACTTCCTGGGCTTTTGCTTCTGATACCCCTTCCCTTTGTGTGGATTACCCCAGACTTAAACGGATGGATTGCCCTTGTATGTTTAGGGCTGGGTGGAGGAATCGGTCAACTTTGTGTTACCTTTGCTTACACCCACGCACCCGCTGGTACTCTTGCCCCCATGGTGTATTCGGCCATAATTTGGAGTGTGCTTCTTGATATCATTCTCTATGGAAACTGGCCAACAATGACCCTTCTTTTAGGGTGTTGCGTTGTTGTGCTTTCAGCGCTTCTTATTTTGTTCACTGAGAAGCAGTCGTCATGAATAAAAATGGCGCAACTTTCTTTACCTCTCCCCTTGTGAGAGAGGTCGCGCCGTGAAAATGGCGCGGGTGAGGGGTGTTTAAGATTATTTTTTAAAAATCCCTCTCATTGACTTGAGCCACATCATTGTCTCAAAAGCGCATATTTTCAAGCTACTATCAAAATCTTCCTCAACATACCCCTCACCCGCCGCTACGCGGCGACCTCTCCCACAAGGGGAGAGGTGAAAAGCGTTGATATCCCCTTCGGAGTGTTTTTTAACAGGCTTCTTCGATCATAACGACAGATTCTGAAGGGCCTTTAAGTCACGATCATCATTGCATTTTCTCTTCCTCTCTCATCTGTTTCACTTGCTCACGGGTTTTAAGGTCGCTCGGATCAACATAGTCAATGAATAATTTCCCATTCAGATGGTCGCATTCATGTTGAATAAGACGCGCAAGTAAGCCTTTGGCTTCTCCTCTAACTTGCTCTCCGGAAGGTGTCCAAGCTTCATAAGAAACTTCTGTAAAGCGAGGAACACGTCCATAAAGGTCTTTCACAGAAAAACAAGCTTCCCAATCTGTTGTTTTTTCTTCAGATAGTGGAGTCCACGTAGGATTAATCCAAATTGTTTTAGGCATGAATTGAACAAAATCAGGGCGAATTTTTTTAAGTTCTTTATCTTCAGAAAGATCAAAAATGATAATACGTTTTCCATATCCAATCTGAGGCGCCGCAAGACCTGAGCAATTTTTTTCCTGATCAAATTTTTCCTCCAATTCTCGAAGAACTGTTTTGTGTTCTTCAGTAAGAGGAAGTTCAACTACCTGGGCAGGCGTTGTTAAGACGTCCTTATTGGGACAGTTAGGATCATTAATAACGGCATAAGGTGGGAGAGCTTGGGGGCGTGTGATCATCAGTATTAGAACAGCAAGTGTTTTCTGCTTCTATTATACCCATTTCTAAAAGTGTGTTCAATTAATAAGTGAATATAATTTTCTTAAAAATATCCAAAACAGTCTATACCACATCCATCTCCCTTACGGTTTTTCCTCGCACAAATTTTAGGACGAGGCCTATCAAACCCTAAGAAAGTCTTCTTCTTCATTCTATAGCTTCATAGCCAATAGCCACTCTCAACACATAAAGAGAGGCGAGAGTAATGACGTCTATAAGGGCATGCCGCTTCAAAAACAGCGAATGGAAGATTGTCGCTATTGTAAAAGCGACTAAGCACAAAAAAACACCCAAGGGTAAAAATAATAGACTCAGCAGGCTGGCCACGCCCAAGAGAGACAGAGAAACAAAAAAAGCAACAGGAATAGGAATAGGAATAGCCCCGCGCGCAAGTGGACGAAGGAATTTGGTTGGGTGAGATCTATCCATATTAAGGTCAAAAAGATCGTTGAGTAAGTAAATCGCTGATGAAAAGAGAGAAAGGGAGACAAAAGCAATTAATGTGTTAAAAATCAACGGAGTATTTGTCACGTGATGAGACGCGAATAGAGGAAGGAAGACGAGTAAGTTTTTAACCAATTGATGGGGACGAAGAGAGAGAATCATATTTTTCGCTAATGATTCTTTGTTTTTAAAAACTATTGAAGGAGGACTTGTCTTTTCTAAAGTTCTTAAAATACGCGCAGGGGGATTTACCGCAATGATCTCAGCCGCTTTATTCCATACAGGTAGGTCATGACAAGAGTTTCCAACATATCCAAAGTTTTTTTCTCCAAACAAAAAAACAAGCTTTTGCGCTTTCGTATGAGAGCGCATATTAATTTTTCCATCACTTGCGATAACATCATCAAATAAGTCCAGATATCGCGCAACTTCTTGAGCTAACAAAATATCAGAGCCCGTTGCTAAAATAAGAGAACGTCCTTTCCGTTTTTCCTCCTTCAAATAAGCCAGTACATCTTGATTATAGGGGAGTAAGTCTATCCGCATAGAAATACGTTGAGAAAGCTGTCTTTTGAAATATGACCTCCCTTTTAAAAACCAAATGAAAAGAAAAAAAGCTTGATGAGGATACTGTTTTAAAAAAAGAAAAATGGATTCAAACGTTAGATCTGTGTGAATGAGCGATCCATCTAGATCAACAACTAAGGGGTTTGATTTATTCATCAGTATTTCCTCTTATTATCATTGTAATCTTAGTGCGTTATTATAAAGAATTGTAACTACGTTCTGATGTATTAATATCATCAATTAAGGTCTAAAGAAAGCAGCAATTTTCACTAGTCTAAGGAAATAAGCTGAACCCGCACAAAAACAAACTACTCTCTTGTAAAAAAAGCATATTTATGCCTAATATTTAGCTATGGGGGCTTATAAAACTTTACTTAAAAACATAGCCTTATTCCTATTTGTAGGGGCCGTGCCTTCTCTATGTTGGGCAGGTGGGGTGTTTGCACCCCTTTCTTGGCCTTCTTTTTTTCTTCTCTTAAGTAGCATTCTTTGTCTTCTATGGCTTAAATCCCGTAGTTCTTCCCAGATTTTAAGAAAGATTTTGCTTGCCCAGGGGGAGGAATGGGCCATTTATGAAGGAGATCAAATCATTGATCGTTCTCCTTATTTTCCAGGAGAATCGCTTGACGACTTCAAGGCTTTTTTGCACTTAGACTCTGTGGAAAAAATTCAGTCCCCCTTGGCACGGCTCCTCCATGAAAACGTGCCTTTTCAAATGCGGGTGAAAGCCCGAGGAAGTCATGCGGCGTATAGCTTAAAAGGTGTTTCTGTAGAAGAAAAAACTGTCCTATTTCTGAAAAATATTACAGATACGGCCCATCAAGAGCATCAACAGCTAGAAATGCTTCAGAAAAATGAGGACCTGCTTACAAAATTACACGCGAGTTTAGATTTACTTCCTATTCCTGTATGGGTTCGTGACGCCCATCAAAAAATCACCTATTGCAATCTGACCTATGCCAAAGCCGTCTCTGCGATACCGGCAAGGGTTTATGAAGAAGGGATTGAGCTCCTTCCTTTTCGTTCCGCTAAAATACTTGCACGAAAAGCTTTGAATACCAATGAGTCTCAGACACTTGAAAGCCCTGCGATTGCAGATGGTGAAAGGCGACATTTTCGTATTTGTGAGATGCCTGCTCCCTCCAAAGATGGAACATTTGGGATTGCCTATGACATAACGGAGCTTAATACCGTTAATATAGAGATAAAAGGTCTGATCGATGCACATCGCACTGTTCTAGACCATCTTTCAACAGCTATTGCTGTTTATGACGCTGATGCAATACTCCAATATTACAACCAAGCTTATGTGACTTTACATGACTTTGATGAGGATTTCCTTAAAGCTCAGCCTCGCCTTGACGAGGTACTCGAAGAGCTTCGTCATCGCCGTCAATTGCCTGAGTATGCTGATTTCCCCGCGTATAAAAAACGGCAACTGCTGCAGCTTAAAGAACAGATAGCCCCTCAAGAAGATCTGATGCATTTACCAGATGAACGTACGTTACGCATCTTCAGCGCTCCTCATCCTTTGGGGGGGCTTTTATTCATGTTTGAAGACTTTACTGATTATTTAGCTCTTGAAAGAAATAACAAGACTCTTTTGGATGCCTATCAAACGACACTAGATAATCTTTTTGAAGGTATTATTGTCTTAGGCAGTGATAGCCGTGTTAAAATCTTTAACCCGAGCTTCATCCGCCTTTGGAACTTTACAGAACAAGAAATAGAATCTGGCCAGCATTTCACATATATAATTGAAAAAACTAAAGATTTCTTTGACTATACTGACGAGCAGTGGGAATTTTTTAAAACAAAAATCATCTCAAACCTTACAGAGAGGCTCCCAAAAACGGGGCAATTGTCCCGAAAAGATGGAACCGTTGTCAATTTTGGGTACGTTCCTTTGCCCAATGGCGAGCATCTTTTTAGCTATACAGATGCAACAGATACATCCCTTATTCAGCAGGCCTTAACAGAAAAAAATGAAGCCCTTAAAACAGCAGATCGTCTTAAATCTGAATTTATTTCCAATGTATCTCATGCGTTAAAATCTCCTTTGACAACGATTATTGGATTTACAGAGATTCTGACCCAACAATACTTTGGTGACCTTAATGAAAGGCAAAAAGAATATGTTGGTGGCGTATGGGACTCTTCAAAAAAACTCTTAAATCTTGTTAACGATATCCTGGATTTAGCCTCTATTGAAGCGGGGCATTTAACCCTTACCCCTTCAAACGTTGAAATTCCCACCTTGTTAAAAGATGTGATTTCGCTTCTTTCTAAAAGAGCAGAAGATAACCACCAACACCTTATACACACGTATGATAAAGATGTGCAAAAATGGATTGTTGATGAAAGACGCCTCAAGCAAGCACTTTTTAATCTTTTAAGCAACGCGATTGAATTTACTCCTCCTGAGGGAAAGATCATTCTTGAAGCCAAAATTAATAATGAAAACCTTGAAATTTCTGTACGAGATACAGGCATAGGGATTTCTTCTGGAGACCAGTCTCGTGTGTTTGAAAAATTCGAACGCGGCAAAGACGGTCGTCAAATCGGAGCAGGACTCGGGCTTTCTCTCGTCAAGAACATCATCGAACTTCACGGAGGACGCATCCACTTATCCTCAGAAATTAATCAAGGAACTCATGTAACGTGCATCTTGCCAAAAATCAGAGATGATGAGGAGAATGAGAATCCTGAAAAAGTTGCCCAAGGTCTTTAGAATAAAATGCATAGTACGTAGATAAGTCGTGCAAGCCCTTCGGCTTGAGTCTTTCACTGGGTTACTTCCCCGTCTGCGCGAGGACCGTTTCACTCCTCGCCAATGCTTGGTTTATAATAGATTACTTACGGGTTGCACCACTAGATTAACGACCTCTTCTCCCCATATCTGGGTCTTTTCCATTAAAGCGTCCCACGTTTCCAAAGATTTGCTCTAGAACGCCAAACTCGTGGCCAGCTGTCGGTGTTTCACGATTGACATAAGACACAACACCTCTATCGACCTCTGTCAAAGAGGTGAGAGCTTTAACCTTCCCTTTATTATCAAACTCTATGCGGGTAATGTTGCTTTTTAAGATAGTAGGGGACAAAAAAGCACGGGTTGAGGTTATATCAGACATATAAAACCAGGTGTTGTTATTAAACGTTGAAACAGCCGCAGGGGTGCCCAATAATTCAGCAACTTGTTCTTTTGTGGTTACATCAACTTTAATTTCTTTAAGTTGGTCCATGTCAACTTCGTGTCCCCGAATATCAATTGTTGCACATCCGCTAAGGACTAAGAAGAAAAGGACAGAAATATTTATAAAAGATGATTTTCTCATAACTCAAACATCCAAATTTCTTACGTTCAGGGCATTTGCTTGGATAAACTCACGACGCGGTTCAACCACATCCCCCATCAATGTTGAAAAGATTTCGGATGCTTCGTCTATATGTTCTATCTTAACCTGCAAAAGGGTGCGCACTTCAGGATCCAAGGTTGTCTCCCATAGTTGTTCAAAATTCATCTCTCCAAGCCCTTTATAGCGTTGGATACTAAATCCTTTTCGGCCTCGCTCAAGAATGAGATTAAGAAGGGCTAGGGGACCTGTGATCGGGTAGGCAGCATCTTTTGTTTTGAAGGAAGGAATACCTGTAAAAATATCCTCGAGCGTCGCCTTAAGACGATCCAACTGCCGAATTTCAGCCGTATTAAGAAGAGGAGCTCGTAGTTTATACACCTCTTCAACACCTTGTAAGGTTCGGCTTATGGAAAGAGTAAGAGAATCGTCAAGAGACCCTACCCATGTTTTTTGACCTGGCTGCGCAATCAGATTCAGACGATCTACAAATTTTTGTGCCCATTGGGTTGCGTGCAGGGGAAATTCATCAGCATTCAAAATCCCAGCAACTGCTGCTTGTTCTATAATATAGGAAGATCCCACAGCCTTTGCGGGTATTGTTGTCATCTCTTCCACTTGCCGACAGACCTCTAAAATACGGCGCAGATCAGCTCCTGCCACTTGCGTTCCGTTTTGAAGAACCAGTGTCGTCCCTTCAAGGCCCCCATCAATAAGGTAGTGGGTTAAGGAATTGTCATCCTTTAGATAAAGAACGGAATTTCCCTTTTTTGCTTTAAACAGGGGGGGGCGGGCAATATAAAGATATCCCTTTTCAATGACCTCAGGCATTTGACGATAAAAGAACGTAAGAAGGAGAGTTCGGATATGACTCCCGTCTACATCAGCGTCTGTCATCAGAATAATTTTGTGATAGCGTGCTTTTTCAATGTTGAAATCATCTCGCCCAATTCCCATGCCAAGGGCTGTGATCAAGGTTCCAATTTGTTCTGAGTGAATCATTTTATCAAAGCGCGCCCGCTCAACATTTAAAACTTTCCCACGCAAGGGCAGAATTGCTTGAGTTTTTCGGTCTCGTCCTTGTTTTGCCGTCCCTCCAGCACCATCTCCTTCTACAATAAAGATCTCGCTCTTAGCAGGATCACGCTCTTGACAATCAGCCAACTTGCCGGGAAGAGACGCAATATCAAGCGCTCCTTTTCTGCGGGTTAATTCCCGGGCTTTACGAGCCGCTTCACGGGCAAGGGCTGCTTCCATAATGCGTTCGATAATTTTTTTTGCTTCGTGAGGATGCTCTTCTAACCATTGTTGAAATCTATCCCCCACAAGGCCTTCTACAGCGGTACGAACTTCAGAAGAGACAAGCTTATCCTTTGTTTGAGAAGAAAATTTTGGATCAGGTACTTTGACAGACAAAACGCAGGTCAATCCCTCACGCATATCTTCTCCCGTAAGAGACAACTTATCTTTCCGACCCATTCCCGTAGAATATAGATTAATCGCACGGGTTAAGGCTGCACGAAAGCCAGCTAAATGGGTTCCCCCATCACGTTGAGGAATATTGTTTGTAAAGCAAAGGGTTGTTTCATGGTAGCTATCGGTCCATTCCATAGCCAAGTCAGTGATAATTCCATCTTTTTCTCCCTGAATAATGATAGGGGGCGTATGAAGAGCGGTTTTGTTGCGATCGAGATAGGCGACAAAAGCGCGTACCCCTCCCTCGTAATGCATCACGACTTCTTTGGGCTCAACATGACGCTCATCCCGCAAGATTAAGGTTACGCCTGAATTTAAAAAAGCAAGCTCGCGCAAGCGATGCTCAAGAGTTGCAAAGTCAAAGGTTGTTTGTGTAAACGTTTCTTTTGAAGGTAAAAAGGTAATCTCTGTCCCTTTTTTTCCGTCAGCGTCTCCCACAACCTTAAGATGTTCATCCGGATCTCCATGGGTAAAGCTCATAAAATGCTTTTTGCCTTGAGAATAAATAGTGAGGAGGAGTTTTTCTGACAACGCATTGACAACAGAAACGCCAACACCATGAAGTCCTCCCGAAACCTTATAAGAATCTTGGTCAAATTTTCCCCCTGCATGAAGCTGGGTCATAATCACTTCAGCTGCTGAAACACCTTCTTCATGATGAATATCAACAGGGATGCCGCGCCCATTATCCCTAACGGTGACGGACCCATCCGCATTGAGAATGACATCGACTTTGTCACAATGCCCTGCAAGCGCTTCGTCGATTGCGTTATCCACAACCTCATACACCATATGGTGGAGGCCCGACCCATCGTCCGTATCGCCGATATACATTCCCGGCCGTTTGCGGACAGCATCAAGACCCCGCAATACTTTTATCGAGTGAGCGCCATATTCTGGATTTTGTGGTGGTTGTGTCATAGGTTTCCTATTTACTCTCTATGGTATCATTTTTGCTCTACAGGTGTCATCCTTGGGCTAGCCCCTCTAGATGTCATCCTTGAGTAAGAAAAACATTAGCTTTTCTTAGCCCGAGGATCCTTCAATTCCAAATCTCTTTCCCCAAATCTTTCCATTGGGTGTTATGTTCTGTAATCAAACGTATTTTCCAGTCTCTCTTCCAATGTTTTAAGACTTTTTCTCTTTGAATAGCTGCGGCAACATATTGATGACTTTCATAATACACCAGCTTTGTAAGGCTATATTTTTTTTTGTGAAGCCATCTCGTAAACCGTTTTTATGCTCATAAACGCGACAAATTAAATCATTCGTTACGCCAATATAAAGAACTCCTCCAAGCATGTTTGTCATGATATAGACAAAATAACCCATTGTAAAATTCTAAAGACTCAAAGGATCCTCGGTCATAAGAAGTGCTACGCCCCCGATTAAATCGGGAGCAAGAGAACTTCTAATGCCAAGGATGACATCTGCGGGCTTCCTAAGAGAACCTGCAGGAATAAGTTTAAACTTTAAAATCGCTTTAAACAAGGCCGTTCTCGCAAATGTAAGTTACGAGAAAATTATAAACCCTCTTTCAAGCTGTTGAAAAACGATAGGACAGAGGTGTGATCAAGAAATTACAGCTGGCTAAGAGGTCGATTACTGAAAAACTTGCAAAGCGAATTAACTAACAGCGTCTAAGAACCCATGTGGAGTTAAGCAGAAGGTTTCTTCCACTCTTCGAAAGATTGACGCGGCCAAAAGTTTTGTCGATAAAGTCATGGACTTTAACTTCTTCTAGCTCCCCTTTTTGTCTGCACGTTTGTCCCTTATTTTTGTAAGCGCCCACCAATTCTTTTTTCTTTGTATCCACTGAAATTACGGGGTTGCTATTTTCCATTGTTTTCTTAACGCAGGCGTTGATCCATTCGAATTGTTCATTTCTGTCCGCATGTTGTGATCCTCCTAATGTCTTTGCGTTTCCTTGAAGACTATAGTCCAGGGCATGCAAAAGCTGCCCTACAACAGGATAGCTCACCTTGTGGCCAAGGGCTTTCAGTTCATCTGCCAGTGTCCTTAAACTCTTGCATGTCCAGCGCAATGGGGACTCTGGATCACCGCGTGTTGTTGATTCCAGCAAGCTCTCCAGATCTTCTTTGATTGTTGGGTCTTGTACTGTAACTTTTTTGCGCCCCCCCCACCAGATGCTCGTATCTTGCCAGCTTTAAGCTGAGCTGCAGCCTTGAAATCCTTGCCTGATAATTCTTCCAAACCTACGTGGATGGCGCGCCTTGATATGCCTGTAGCTTTTGCTATTCGCGTCACACTGCCTCGGCCCAGCACTTTAGCCTCAGCTGCTGCAAATAATCTTCTCAGGCGCTCATTTAAGGCTCCGGAAAGCAGTCTTCTCTCATTCCTCCATTATATAGACGATTTTAATAAATTGTTATAGTTATTTTTTAACAGGCCCTTACTCTTCACAAATGAGACAGAGCCATTAAAAAGGCTTACGCATCGACAGCAGGGTCATGTGAGCGTTGAGACCTACGAACAGGCAGCCTTTTGCGCAAATCCTCGAGTTCTTCAAATGTTACAGATGTATTGCCTTCTCTAAGGCTGAGATGTCTTTCGAGCAAATCAGCATACTGGAATGCTGCTCTGATATTCAAAATACCCATTCCGTATTTGGAGAAGGAATATTGTTCTTGAAGAAGATTTTCTTGCGTCCACCTTAGGGAGGGAGTTGTTTCATAGACACCACGTGTGACAATCCCATCTTCGCCATAAATAGGAAACTCGCGCTGGGCTGAATGCAACAAACAAGCCTTAACAAGCACGGGTGAAAAGGCTGGTTTATAGCTTTGCAACAAAAGTGCAGCACCCGTTGCAATAGGCGCTGCAGAGGAGGTACCTCCATCTTGAAGAGGACGATGGTCATGGCCAGTCTCATCCAACCAAAAAGTTTTTGAGCCCTGTGCCGAGATCGTCATGCGATAAATATAACTGGAAGTGCCCGGTGTGTTCGAGCTCTTAGCGACTTCATTAGTTGGATCAAGGTTAACAGCCAAAATCAAATTTGTTGTTTCCTCAGGCTTCAAACGATTGAGGAGTCTTGAGAAAACCTTCCCTGCAATATCTTCGGTGGATGCTGGATTATCAAGAGAGGCGCCTTCATTCCCTGCTGATTTAATGAGGACAATATCGGAACGCCCTAGCAAAGTGTTAAGCTCTTGATGGAAAGAAAAAATAGAGAGAGGACTATCCGTATTGCTCGATTCTGAACATGGTCCCCAAGAACAATTGATAAAAGGATACCTGGGTATGCGGTTGACTCCACAAACAGCCTAAACTGACAAAATTTTGCAGTTGACTCCACTTGGCATTATTTGTAGTTTTTTCATGATATGAAAACTTACCCTGAAGATGCGGTTGAACTCATGAACATGTTTCCAGATGAGGAAGCCTGTTTGGATTATTTGGCAATGATTCGCTGGCCCCATGGATATCAGTGCTTGCGTTGCTCCGCGAGAGGCGCCTTAAAATTAGGCCGAGGACTCTATCGTTGTCAGTCCTGTAAATACGAAGGATCAGTGATTGTCGATACACTTTTCCAAGACACACATAAGCCTCTTCGATTGTGGTTCCAGGCCATTTGGTATGTTGTGAGCCAAAAGAATGGCGTGAGCGCCAGTGGTCTGCAACAATCACTTGGATTGGGCAGCTACCATACGGCATGGGAATGGTTACATAAACTACGTCGAGCTATGGTGAGGCCTGGGCGCGATAAATTGAGCGGCACCATTGAAATAAATGAAACGATGATTGGCAGCGAGCAACCAGGCAAAAAAGGGCGTGGAGCGACGGGAAAAACATTGGTTTTAATAGCAGCGGAAGAGACCCAATGGGGCATTGGACGCATTAGAATGGCTCCCATCAGTAATGCCTCCGGTGCGGTGTTAGACAATACCGTTCAGCAGATGGTTGAGATGGGTAGCACAATACGAACCGATGGCTGGGCTGGATATAGCGGATTAAGTAAGCTTGGATACACGCATTTGCAGATAGTTAATCGCAACGTGAAGAATGAGGATCTAATCGAGCAAGCCCATCTTGTTGCTGCATTACTTAAACGATGGCTAATGGGCACGCTTCACGGTGCAATTAATCACAAAAATTTGCCATATTACTTGGATGAATTTACCTTTAGGTTTAATCGAAGGACATCTAACTCGAGAGGAAAACTGTTTTATAGGTTAATCCAACAAGCGCTTGAAATAGACCCAATTCCAGCTAAACTACTAACGGCAGTTGAGGCTTAGTGGATACAGCTGCATAGGGTGTCTCGCTTGTGGAGTCAACCGCATACCCAGGAAAGGATATTTACCTGCCGTAATATGCGTTGCTATCTCTTTTAAGTGGCTTGTACTCGTACTTGTAATTACGGCCAATGGGGCCATTTGGGCAACAAGAGACGTTACGCCAATGTTATGGGTATTACATATTCCTGCTGCTTTTTCTGTGTAAGTCGTCTGTTCACCTAAGTGAGGACGAAGTAATCCTTCTCTTTGCCGTTCAGGAAGAACATCCAGCTCAACAACTAAGGCCTTTGCACCCTGTCCAAACATTCTGAGATCATAAGCAGCCTCTGTTTCTGCATGAAACCAGGGCGCTGTCTTTGCAGGAAATCTCCTCAAGAACTCTCGTTCCAGAGCTTTCTTTTGTGCTTCTCGTTCGATAGGATGTGAACTTTCTGCAAGAAGGTCTCGATATCTTGTGAGTCCTTCAAATCCAAAGGCTTCCATATCATCTACAACTGAGGGATGGCCTACAATTGCATGCTCATAGGCACGCATTTGTTTGTGATTTCCTATCAGCATTTCTTCTGTTAACTGAGGATACATAGTTTGCGCTATTGTCAAAAGGGCCCGTTTGTTTTCATCACTTAGGCTCTCCCATATTGCTGAAACCTCAATGGCTTCTTTGATTTGGAGAGGCAAAGTAACAAGCTTGAGGTCAACAAGAAGCTTCCGAGCAAGATAAGGGTTACGATCTTTAATGGCTTTTTTCATTACTTGGGTAACAAAGCCAGCGTCTTCTCGCATAAAACTCTCCACCCCTTCATGGAGAAGGCGGTCTATTTTTTCTGCTGCACGCTCTGATAAAGCGCTCAACAGCCCCACTTTTGTAAAGGTCTTTGAAATAGGTTCTACAGCTGTGGCTCCTCGGGAGAAACAGGATACAAGATGACTAAAAACTACACTTGATTCATAAAAGGCGGTCAAGAGAGTTTCGCGATTAGGTAAGATTACCGCTACTATCAGAGCCTTCATGACAACACTCTGATATTCCCGATCAGGGATGGAGCTTAAATGCTCAACAATTTTCTGATTTTGAAAGAGAAGAGTTAGGACTTCAGAGCGTCTGAAATAAACGGCATGTAACAATGCCTTGGACAATGTCGTTTCACCTTTTTCATCAACTGGTTGGCGGGCAAGATGTTCCACGAAGTCTTCTGCTGCGATAAGAGTTTTAAGTTTCCCCTTGTGATCGAAGAGATCTGCTGTTTCTACAGCTTTAGAAATAATGTTTTCAGAGCCTCTCGATGTCTCAAGAATTACCCTTCGAGCTCTTGCATCCCGCAATAAGTCTTCTAATTTTTTAGCATCACCTGCATCGAAACAAAAAGAAGTTAGATCTTTAAAAAGAAGAATGATCTGCTCATTAGTTAAATCGGAGATTGCTGTTTGTGCAAATCTTTCTTTTGCAGGCTTAAATACTGATAGATCGAAAGTAGTTCCTAGTGAGCTTGCAGATGCAGCCTCAGAGCCATTTTCTGTGGACTCTGAAGATTTTGCAGCAAGAAGTGCTGATAGATCGAGTGTTCTCAATTTTAATTCTGACAGCTTGAATTCCCATTGAATCTTTTGTAGATCAAATTTAAATCTAGGAAAGTCATATTCTCCTAGTGAAACACCAAATTTTCTAAAAAAATCAGAAATGCCTAAATGCGCTAGGTCAACCTTGGGCAGCACGATTCCTTCACGAATGACAGGTTTAGGGGGTGGTGCAACAGGCAAAAAATCATACAAAGGTGAGACTTTCCACGGGCCACCAACTGCACCTAAGGTAAAAACTTTCTTTAAAGGCGGGAGAAAATCAACCCCTTGATCAAAAGCGGGGGAGGGGAAGGCAGGTTGATCATGGGAAAATTGCTCTTGAGATTGGAGCGGAACTTTAAGGTTTTGTTCTTGAGAAGGCGTGACGAGAAGATCTAGTGGTTGTCTTTCATTTCTTAGAGCTTGTGGTTCTGCGGTTGATGAGACTTGAGTAGGTGACCCCGCATGCATGGCCAGAGCATTTGAAGAAATGAAGAGCCCAAAAGTAATAAAGAAAAAACAAAATTGCTGCATGTCAAACTCTAAGTAATTGAACAATTTTAATATAAGAATCTATTCGAACTTTTTCAAGTGTTAATTCCATCAGGGTAAACCCCCAGCTAAGCTGGGGGACCATCAAAGTTTGACAATTCCAGAAGTGTTCATAGACTTTGAGTTGAACCGCTCAGTTCAACAAAAGGAAAAAATCTATGAACACATACGAAAAGCTAAGCCATACGACTTGGGAATGCAAATTCCATGTTGTGTTTATTCCGAAATATCGGAGAAAAGCAATTTTTGGTCATTTAAAGAAGAACTTAGGCGTCATCTTTCACAATTTGGCTCAGCAACGTGAGAGCAAAATACTTGAAGGACACCTGATGGGAGATCATGTCCATATGTTGATCAGTATTCCTCCAAAATATTCGGTGAGTCAGGTTATTGGATACATCAAAGGGAAAAGTGCGATTCACATTGCTCGAGATTACATGGGAAGGGGGAAAAATTACACAGGAATGAGCTTTTGGGCTCGAGGTTATTTTGTCTCTACAGTTGGAAGAGATGAGAAGGTCATTCGAGAATACATCCAAAATCAAGAAAAAGCTGATCGCCATTTTGATCAGTTGCAGCCAAGACTCTTTTAAACCGCTTTGAGCGGTTCACATTCATACCTCCAGCTCTGCTGGAGGTGATTCATTTGTTAATACTGAGTTTTGCAAAGTTCTTCTAAAAGGAAGCTGAACTCAAAGTTGAAATGCAACTTAGTTGAAGAAGTTAGATAATACCCTAAATTCCCGAGCGTTTATAACTGTCAATAGCACTCAAAAATGACCGACATAGTTAGCACACGAATTGACCGAATTTTGAGACGAATTTTGTCTTGGAGGAAGAGACGCAGAGAGATGGGTTAGGGTCAAGGCCCTTGAGCCGCTGGAGGCGGCGTGCCTTGAGCCGAAGACAGCTCTCTGCGAGAATAATCCATAAGACAATGATTCGATCAATCTGTTCATCGTAAACTCACGCTACCTTCTTAACCGCAGCCGTTTCAAACACATTCCCATGAGAATCATACCGTCCCAAGCACCTGTTTCCAAAGAAAAGCCCCAAACTTTTATCTCCATATTGACGCACCTAATACCACTTATCAATCAAGTGGCAGACAAAACTGGGTTGCTTCGTCGCCTTCGGCTCCTCGCAATGACGCCAATTTCCGTCATTGCGAGCGAAGCGAAGCAATCCAGAATATCCACCTATTGAATGCGAAATGGTATAAGAACCCATGTGGAATTAAGCAGAAGGTTTCTTCCACTCTTCGAAAGCCTTCCCCATACGCTCTGCAGCCTTCCCTACTCTTGTCCGAGTTCAGGAGGCGTTGAGCGAAGAAATCGCATTTTCCGGGAAGAATTTTATAATCGTTCCGATCTTTTAGAAAATTCTGTAAGGGAAATACAGACTTCCTTAACCAAAACTCTGATCAAATATAATACCTACAGGCCTCATCGGAACTTGCAAGATCTCACTCCCATGCGGTGTATTCAGACTTCCTTCAAGGCGCTGCGCTCACAGGTAATGAACTCTCCCGTTCTTTCCGCAGGTCTTTTGCTAAACCAGAAGGAACAATAGGCATTGTACTTTCAGTTTCTCTCCCCTCGACATCATCTCCCATGAGGCTGGAAGGGAAATTATACATTGCGAATACATTGGCCAGCTGAGAATATCGCCGGGTCCAATCCAATGGTGTATCTCTTGCGTCGGCAGGTACAAGAAATGTAATGTTTTTACCTTTACGTTGCTTAGGGGGGATTGTGATGCGGTCGCAAAGGGCTTCGACAAAGCGGTTGGGGCTTTTTTGTTGAATTATAGAAACAATTTCCAGATTAAGTGTGCCAGAATCTAAGGCCTTCTCCATCTCATCCGGAGTTATTACTCCAACCAACCAAACGTGTGTCTCCCGATACCCCATATGAGTAGCAACTCCTAAAATAGGAAATTTGTTATCATGCTCAGACATTACAGCCCGGACACGGTCTTCTGTTAAAGGAACAGAAAGAGAGCATTTGCCTCCCCTTGAATCCACCTCTACGGGTTCGCTGGCAGGGTAATAGATAATGGCGGTGTCTAAACATTCACCATATGCGTAATATAAACCACCAAAGGGGTCTATAGAGACTTGGCGGATTGCTCGTTCTGACAATGGCTCCTTAACAGCAATTTCCTGTACACTTGAAGATGCAGTTCCTGAGTCATCTTCTGTAAATGCTTTTCGCCCAGCTTGCCCATTAGAGTCCAAGGGTTTTATGGGTTCTGCGGATTCTAACGGTCTTAGAGCGGAAGCCGCTAGTCTCAAAGCATCACTCGTTTGCATTCCACCAGAAGTGGAAGGCTCGTGCACAGCAGTAGAAAATGGGGAAGCGGGAGCATCATTCCGAGCAGCGCTCGGCCCGCTCGGAGCAGGCTGAACTGGGGGCCTTTTATGAGGACCTTCATCCGCCGAACAGCAGCAGAGCCAGGGCCACGTGGCCTCAGCCTCTCCTACGCAAGCAAGAGAGACGAGACCTAAAAATAAAACTATCTTTTTTAAATTCAACATAACCATTTTCTCTCATTAATGTATTAATAGTGTAACGAACAGTATTATATAGGAAATTGCTTTCTGTTATAAGAAAAATTTCTAACCTATATAAGATATAGGTTCAGTTATAGAATATTTCAACCCTAAAACAACAGGCCGCTCTCGCAAACTGTGCGAATACAAAAATTATGTGGGTCACGTTAGCTTCGATGATGAAGCTGATATTTTTCATGGAGAAGTCCTCAACACGCGTGATGTGATCACTTTTCGGGGAACATCGGTTAAGGAGAATTCACAAGGCTTTTCAGAAATCGGTTGATGTTTATCTTGAATGGTGTGCTGCTCGAGGGAAACGCCCATACAAACCTTTCTCCGGAAAACTATCCGTGAGAATTCCGCCTTTGCTCCATCGCTCTCTTTTTCTGGCTACCAACCATGAAGGGAAAAGCCTCAACCGATGGATCGAAGATCACTTGGCGAGCTCGGCAATATCAGAACGTGACGAGTCCTTACACCCTTAGCATGAGGGGGAGTAGTAGATCTCTAGCCCAATTCAAAAAACTGAGCGTTTCCTTGTAATCCTTCAAACAAAGCAACATCCGTTCCCGTAAGCCAGGTCTGCATTTTAAGCTTTAAAATTGCTTTAAACAAGGCCGTTCTACGCCCCTCATCAAGATGGGCCACAACCTCATCCAAAAGCAGCAAGGGGATGGCCCCTGTCTTTACAGATAAAAGGTGGGCTGACGCCATGATGATTGACAGCAGCAGGGCTTTTTGTTCTCCTGTTGAACAGAAAGCAGCCGCTTGGTTCTTTTCAGGATAGGTCACCACAAGGTCACTGCGGTGGGGCCCGATGGACGTCCGTCCTGTCAGCCGATCATTCTCTCGATTCTCTGCCAAAAGACGGCGCATCTCGTCTTCTGCTTCAAGACTACTCCGCGTTTGAAGAAGAGTCTCTACATCTCCTTCTAAGAAAAGATCTGCTTGAGGAAAGATAGGGTCCTGGTTTTTTACAACAGAGTGCAGCTGCGCCGTAATGTCTCGCCGTGCAATGGTTAAAGGAATGCCCTCCGTCACAAGTGTCTCTTCAAGCCCCGTAATCCAATGACGATCATATCCTCCTTGACGCAACAAAAGATTGCGTTCTCTAAGCGCCTTCTCATACCGATTTAATCGTCCCGCATGCGCAGGATCAAGGCCATAGACAAGGCGATCCACAAACTGCCGCCGCCCTTGAGGTCCATCCAGAAACAATCGATCCATTTGGGGCGTCAACCACACCATCGATACCCATTCCGAGAGCACCGATTGGCTTTTAACTTTTTCTCCATTAACTTTGCTCAAACGCCGGTCAACGTTTTCTGGATCTTGCCCTGTCCCAATCTGAATCCCCTCGCCTTCATCTTTAAGGTGAGCGGAAATAGCCCAAGGGTGAGGAGTGTCTTGTTTTTTGACATCTTTGAGATAGGCACGTCGCAACCCCCGCCCTGGGATGAGAAAAGAGAGAGCTTCCAAAAGATTTGTTTTTCCCACCCCATTCGGTCCTGTTAAGACAACAGGCCTGCTATCAAGGACAAGATTAAAGGAGGTGTAGGAGCGAAAATGAGAGAGCGTAAGACGCTCCACACCACGGGAGGAAAACTCTTGATCCACTAAGGCACACTGCATCAATTATATAATTATCATTTTAAAATAAAATGATGAAAAAGTCAAAAATTCTAATTGCCCATTCTCATTGCCCATCAGCAATTGTCTTGCATAACATGTTGATACTCCATTACACTTATTACCCTAACTCTTCTAACTTCTATGACTGGTCATGAAATTTCTCGATGAAGCCAAAATATTTATCAAAAGTGGAGACGGCGGTGCCGGCTGTGTCAGCTTTCGTCGAGAAAAATTTATTGAATTTGGAGGCCCAAACGGAGGCAACGGAGGAAGGGGAGGAGACGTTATTTTTGAGGCCGTCTCAAACCTCAATACTCTTATCGACTTTCGTTACCAACAGCATTTTAAAGCCGAAAAAGGCCATCATGGAATGGGCAACACCCGTTCTGGAGCTGCAGGAAAGGACCTTATCATTCGCGTTCCTCAAGGCACTCAAGTGTTTGCGGATGATAAAGAAACATTGCTCGCAGATTTTACAAAGGAGGGCGAGCGGGTCGTCCTTTTAAAAGGAGGCGATGGGGGTTTTGGAAATGAACACTTTAAATCATCCACAAATCGCGCGCCCCGACAATCGATCCCTGGATGGCCAGGGGAAGAGATGTGGGTGTGGCTTCGTCTAAAACTTATTGCGGATGTCGGATTAGTTGGTTTGCCTAATGCAGGGAAATCAACGTTTCTTTCGGTTGTCTCTTCAGCTAAACCAAAAATTGCAGACTATCCTTTTACAACCCTCACCCCGCAATTGGGCGTTGTGACCATTCATGACAAAGAATTTGTCGTGGCTGATATGCCTGGCCTTATTGAAGGAGCTCATGAAGGAGTTGGCCTTGGAACACGCTTCTTAGGGCATGTAGAGCGATGCAAAGCCATTTTGCACCTAATTGATGGAACAAGTGACGATGTGGTAGCAGCGTATAAAACGATACGTCAAGAATTAACGTGTTATGGTCAAGGTCTTGCAGAAAAAGAGGAAATAATCGCCCTCAATAAGGCAGATGCATTGACAGAAGACGTTTTAACAGAAAAAAGAGCTGCGTTAAAAAAAGCAACAGGGAAAGAAGTCTTCATTATTTCTTCCTTGAGTCGTCAAGGCGTTCCTCACGTACTGGAAGAACTTTTAAAAAAAATAGGTAACGATTCACTCGAGCTAATAAAAACATGAGTTGAATGACTCCAATGACGCTCAAATACGTGTATTCTCTCACCCTGATATGCCTTCTTTCTACTCCTTCCCATGCCAATGAGGTGTTAGAAAAACAAGTCTATGCTCTTGCTCAAGAAATCCGCTGCCCTGTGTGTTTAGGCCAATCCATTACGGAGTCCGAAACGCCAGAAGCGATCGCTTTAAAAACCTTTGTGCTTAACCACCTTCATCAAGGAGACACCCCACCTGTCATTTTAGAAAAATTAAGGGTACTTTATGGAGATGATATCCTCTTTCGCCCCCCGTTCAATTCCCATACTCTTTTCTTGTGGCTTGCACCCTTTGGGTTGTTTCTTATGATCATCTTAGGGGGAGCTGTGAGGATATTTATGAAAAAGCAACGAACACATGCGTGAAACCTTAGATCATTTTTTAGGAGGACGTCTTCATCTTTTTCAACCTCTGGAAGGTTATCGAGCCGGTATTGATCCCCTCTTCCTCAGCGCAAGTCTTCATCCGAAGCCTGGGGAGAGGATTCTGGAAGTTGGTGCAGGAAGTGGAATAGCTTGTCTTGCATTGGCTGTGCGATGTAAGGATGTAACAGTAACGGGCCTTGAAATCCAACAAGAGTTGGTTGATCTTGCCTCACGAAATATTCATATCAACCTCCTCTTAGGACGGGTTGATATTATTCAAGGAGATATTCTCTCCCTCCCCTCTCCTCTTACGCCGTATTCTTTTGATCATGTCATGACAAATCCCCCCTTTTATGAAGAAAAACGGAGTCAATCTTCACCTCATCCAAGAAAAACTCTCGCAAAGACAGAAAACATTCCTCTTGGGCAATGGATTACTTATTGCCTTAAAATGCTCAAGCCAAAAGGGACGTTTACGATGATTCACCGACCCGAAAGATTGCCAGAGATCCTGAGTCACTTAGAGGATAAGATTAGCAGTCTCGTCATATATCCTCTTTGGCCGAGCCCTACCAAACCGGCGCGACGCATATTGATACAAGGGCGCAAAGGGATGAAGGGTGACCTGCGTCTAGCGCCTGGTATGGTGCTTCATGGAGAAAGCACAAAATACACCCCCCATGCTGATGCGATCTTACGTGATATGGCGGGTCTCATCCTTTAAGGCAGATATCACTACAAAGGCGGTTGAGTAAGGAGGTTCATCCGAAAAAGAAACATGCAAGCAACTTGTGTATCCAGAAGGAAGACGAACGGCTAACTGTTCATAAGCTTTTCCATGGAAATAAAGAGAAGGAGCCCCTGAAGAAGCGCGCGATACTTCAATATCTTGCCATCCAATACCCCCCTTCATGCCAGTACCTAGCGCTTTAAGGGCTGCTTCTTTTGCAGCAAATCGATTCGCATATGCGCGCGCCGGATGAGCTCTTGTCATTGCATAGGCCCGCTCTTCTTTTGTAAAGATCTTATGGGTAAAATGGTCTCCATACGTTTGAAGGAGTCCCTCTATCCTTCGCATATCTACAAGATCAACCCCAATGCCAATAATCATCTGCGCTCCACTGAAATAATGCGCGGCGACATACGAAGACTTGCTATAATATTCTTCAAATGCTCAAGATTTTTGACATCTAAATCAATGTTTAATTCCTCAAACTCAGGTGTTTTATTTGTAAGTTTTAAATCTATAATGTTTGCGTTGTGGTGAGCTATAATTGTTGTCACGGCCGCTATGCTTTCGGGTCGATGATCTATCACCACTAAAATACGGACTGTATGGTATTTTTTTTCTTGAGAGTCTTCATTCCAATTAACGTCAATCCATCGCTTCGGCGTGTATTCAAAACGATCGAGAGTGGCGCAATCAGACGTGTGGATCGTCACCCTTTTCCCTGTTGTAATAATACCTACAATCGGATCTCCCGGTATCGGATGACAGCAGCCGGCAAGATGAAGAGGCATTCCAGGAATCAACCCTGATATGGCTAAATTTTCTTTTTTTATTTTCTGAAGAGGCTCAGATTTAAAATGATCCCCTTTCGTACGAGGAACAGCTTTATGATCTGGGTAAAGAATCCGAATTAATTCAGTGGGTGTTTTTAATCCTTCCCCTAGATACGCATAAACGTCTTCAACAGATTGAACATTAAAAGCTTCAATCGCTTTTTCAAACTTTTTTTCATCAACTCTAAGATGTTCCTTTAGGAAAGTTTTTTGAACCATCTCTTTACCAAGATTAGCAAATTGTTCATACATTTGGCTCCGGACAAAACGGCGAATACACGCACGTGCTTTTCCTGTCACAACAAATCGCTCCCACGCAGGAGAGGGATGCTGTGCTTTCGAAGTGATAATATCGACTTGGTCTCCATTTTCAAGTTCTGTGCGAAGAGGCATCATACGCCCATTAATACGAACACTTGTACAATGATCACCAATATTGGAATGGACGGCATAGGCAAAATCAATCGCTGTTGCTCCCCGAGGAAGCGTAATAAGATCTCCTTTAGGCGTAAAACAAAATACTTGGTCGTGAAACATCTCAAGTTTTGTATGCTCTAAAAATTCTTCGGGGCCTTCTGCATTTTCTAGAATATCAAGAAGACCCCGCAACCAACGATATTGATGTCCATCATAAGACGCCCCTTGTTTATATTGCCAATGAGCTGCCACCCCAAGTTCGCCAATATCATCCATTTCTTTGGTGCGGATCTGAATTTCGATGCGATGTTGATTTGGGCCAATGATCGCTGTATGGATCGATTGATAGTTGTTCTCTTTAGGAGTACCGATGTAATCTTTAAATCGCCCCGGCACCACAGGATAGGTATTATGAATAACACCTAACGCACGATAACAATCAGGAATCGTATCAACGATAATTCGAAAAGCAATGATATCAGAGAGTTGTTCAAAGGGGATGTTTTTTTGCTGCATCTTGCGCCAAATAGAATAAGGCATCTTTTCCCGTCCCACGACACTTGCCTTAAGTCCATTTTCTTCAAGAGTTTGTTTCAACTCCTCAATGATGGGCGCCAAAGCATTCGTTCCGTGCTCACGCAAAAACGTCAAGCGCGCCACAATGGACCCATAGGCATCGGGATAAAGATGAGAAAAAGAAATATTCTGCAATTCATCCTTAACAGAATGAAGTCCTATCCGCTCAGCAAGCGGCGCATAAATTTCCATTGTCTCCTGAGCAATACGCAGTCTTTTTTCGACAGGCTCTACAAAATGAAGGGTGCGCATATTATGGAGACGATCAGCGAGTTTGATAAGAAGAACTCGAATATCTGAGGACATAGCAATCAGAAGTTTTCGAAAGTTTTCTGCTTGTTTTTCTTTATCTGATTGAAATTCAATTTGAGAAAGTTTTGTAACTCCATCAACGAGAAAGGCGATTTCCTTCCCAAAAAGCGCTTTAATTTCATCAAGCGTCGCGAGAGTATCTTCAAGAGTGTCGTGGAGGAGGGCTGTCACAATTGTGGCCACATCTAGGCGCATCCCGACCAAAATGCCTGCAACTTCTAATGGATGGGTGAAATAAAGATCTCCGTTCGCACGTTCTTGCGTTCCGTGAGCTTTCATGGCGAAAACATAAGCCCGATTGAGAAGATCTTCATCAGCATGAGGATCGTAGGCTTTAACGGCTTCAACCAACTCATATTGACGAATCATTGTTCCAGTAATCAGTGGTCAGAGAGCAAGCGCCAGGAAGGTTTATAGAGTGATGCTCTATGAGTAAGCATTTCCTGATTCCTGATTCCTGACTCCGGATTCCTGAATTACTCCTCTTCAGTTACATCTTCTAATAAGGGCTCATCATCCTCATCAAGCATTTCGTCAAGCGCAAGGCCTTCAATTTCTGACTGATGCATGGCTTCGCCGGCATAGGATTGTTCTTCTGCCAAAAGTTCCATGAATTCTTCTTCTGGGGCATCCTCTTGCAAATGCTTTTGGAGCCCACGAATGACAATCTCTTGAAGGTCATCAAGAGAAATTGTTTTCTCAGCAATCTCTCGTAACGCCACAACAGAGTTTTTGTCATTGTCTCGAGAAATTGTGAGAGGAGATCCTGCCGAAATTTGACGCCCCCTTTGAGCCGCAAGCAACACAAGATCAAAGCGATTTGAAACGACTGACACGCAATCTTCAACGGTAACACGAGCCATTATTTTTTGTCTCCGATTGTGGGGTTATCCTTGGCGGGCCTTATAACGAGGGTTTAATTTATTAATGACATAGATTCGTCCTTTTCGCCGAACGACGCGACAATTCTTATCTCTTAACTTAATGGTTTTTAAGGAATTTACGACTTTCATAGCTTAACTCATATCTTATACCTCCTTAAGGCTTACTCCTCACTGATAGGAATTGTCAAGAAAAAAGCACAATTTCATTTTAAAATTGGCGAAGAAAAATATATATGGTATGGTCCTGCGGAAAAGGAAAAAAGATAAGAGACGTTCATGTTCTCCCAAAAGGAAAAAATATTGATTGATTCCTTAGAGTAAAAAATGCACATAATAATTCTCAATGTATAATCAATAAGGATAATAAGTATGATAAATCAATCTGTTATAAACGAAAACTATGACAATGAACCCGTACGCATGGAAGCGAAAGTAAAGTGGTACAATCCCGAAAAAGGGTATGGATTTTTAATACCAGAGGATGAATCAGGCGAAATCTTTATGCATTTTTCTGTTCTGGATGCAGCAGGATGCAGACGGGTAGAAGAAGGAGATCAAATTGTTTGTGATGTAGGTACTGGCATGCAAGGCCGGCAAGTTCTCCGCGTTTTAGAAATTAAATTTGCCCCCAGAGATCCTCGCTATTCCTCCGCTTTCTTGAGCTCCCGCTCTCCTGTATTTGACCCAGAGACCCTAGAAGAAGTTGTTGGTGAAGTAAAATGGTTTAACCCCCTTAAAGGATTTGGATTTATTTTTCCAGAGGATGGGGGACGAGATATCTTCTTACATGCCTCCGTTTTACGTGCCGCAGGGTACGAATCTCTTGAGCCGGGAATCCGTGTAAAAATAAAAGTGTCTTCATCCGACCGTGGACGAGAGGCACGCATTCTTTCTGTACTGTTTTAGGCTTTGATCCCGAACCTCAATGTCATCCCGAATTTATTTCGGGACCCCATGACAATGGAGTTATGTGGCATGAGGTCCTGAAACGAGTTCAGGATGACAACTGGGTTGAGGGTGACAACTGGGCTCAGGGTGACAGCATTACTTCTCCGAAAGATTTTGATATATTTTTTGATGAGGTCATAACTGGTGATTGCTCTTCACTTATGATAAAGAACTTGATCATGAAACGACAAGATCCCTTACACATCGTTGTTCTGGCTGCAGGCCAAGGAACACGGATGAAGTCAACATTGCCTAAAATCCTTCACCCACTCGGGGGCAGGCCTGTTCTTCATTATGTCCTTGATGTCAGCCATCACATGAATCCGCAGGACGTCATCCTTGTCGTAAGCCCAGAGCTAAAAGATATTGAAACCCCTTTTGATCACACAACAATCGTCCAACATCCAGCCCTTGGAACAGGGGATGCGGTTCGGTGCGCCCTCTCTCATCTTAACGCAAGAGGGCATGCAAAGGGGCACGTACTCGTGCTGTACGGGGATACTCCTCTGATTCAAAAAGAAACTCTGATGCGAATGATGGCCTTGAGCCACTCCCAGCCGGAGGTGGCCGTCATTCTTTTAGGAATGCGCCCAGGAAGTCCAGAAGGATATGGTCGTCTCATAGTAAACGAGACGGGAGGACTTGAAGATATCATTGAGCAAAAAGATTTGACTCCCGCTCAACAAGAAATTTCCCTCTGTAATTCGGGGGTCATGCTAATACGAGCAGACCTTTTGCCGTCCCTGCTCGCAGGACTCACTCCTCACAATGCCGCAAACGAGTATTATCTTCCTGATGTGGTAAAAGGCGCTCGAAAAATGGGATATGATTGCGCTGTTGTAGAGGGAGAAGTGGATGAATTCATGGGGATTAACACCCGTCAAGACCTCGCAAAAGCAGAAGCTGCTCTTCAAATGAGGTGGCGGGATCACGCACTATCTGCGGGCGTTACTTTAAAAGATCCCCAGCATGTTTATTTAAGCTTTGACACACGTCTGTCCCCTGATGTGACCCTCCATCCCTTTGTGATCTTAAGGCCTGGCGTTACAATCGAAAGTGGCGCAGAAGTGTTTTCTTTTTGCCAACTCAGTGACACCCATGTCGGTCCTCACGCACGAATTGGCCCTTTTGCGCACCTCCGCGGGGGTGTTGAGTTGCAAGAAAAGGCCGAGATTGGTAATTTTGTAGAAGTTAAAAAATCCACCTTTGGTGTGCGCGCAAAAGCAAAACACTTAAGCTACATTGGAGACACACATGTGGGAAATCAGGCCAATATTGGGGCAGGCACAATTACCTGTAATTATGATGGCTTTCGCAAATCAAAAACCCACATCGGACAAGGCGTTTTTATTGGCTCTAATAGCTCCCTTATCGCCCCTCTTTCTATCGGCGATTTCGCCATGGTAGCGGCAGGAAGCGTTATAACCCAAGATGTAGAGAGTGGCGACCTTGCTGTTGCACGGGAGAAGCAAACCGTTATTGCAAAAGGCGCTGATAGATTCCGAAGAAAACATCAAAAAGAAAAGGATTACTCATAATGTGTGGCATTATTGGAATTGTTGGTACGTCTCCTGTGGAGAAAAGGCTTTTACAAGGCCTAGAAAAGCTTGAATATCGCGGGTATGACTCTGCTGGTATTGCCACCGTTGACAAGGGAATTCTGGGGCGAGTACGTGCCGCAGGAAAGTTAAGTCACCTTAAAGAAAAACTAAGCACTCACCCTCTGACAGGCCACACCGGTATTGGCCACACCCGTTGGGCAACCCATGGAGAACCATCAGAAGTTAATGCTCACCCTCACCTCAATTCTAAAGTAGCGCTTGTTCATAATGGGATCATTGAGAACTATGTCGAATTGCGCCAAGACCTAAAGAAAAAAGGATATGTGTTTGAAAGTGAAACGGACACAGAAGTTGTAGCCCACCTTATCGCCCTGTATTTAGATGAAGGTCTTTCTCCTAAAAATGCCGTCGCAAAAGCCCTCAAACAACTCAAAGGCACTTTTGCTCTCGCCATCTTATTTACAGGACATGACGATCTTCTGATTGCAGCCCGTCAAGGTGGAAGCCCCTTAGCTCTTGGCTATGGGGACAAAGAAATGTATGTAGGCTCAGACGCCATCGCTCTTGTCTCTTTGACTCAAAATATTTCTTATCTTGAAGAAGGGGACTGGGCGGTTTTATCACAAAATAATGTCACCATTTTTGACAAACAAGACCTCCCTGTAACGCGCCCAATTCAGCAAAGTCATGTTTCTGAAAATGCTGTGAGTAAGGCGGGATACGCGCACTTTATGGCAAAGGAAATTTACGAGCAACCCCGCGCTATTGAAACAACACTAAAAGCCTACCTAAAAAATGGAGCCCTTTCTTTACCCTCTCTCCCTTGGGAATCCACTCCTCGATTAACCATCTCTGCCTGTGGGACGGCCTATTACGCGGGATGGATTGCCAAATATTGGTTTGAAAAATTCGCCCGTCTTCCCGTTGAAATTGATATAGCGTCCGAATTTCGCTATCGCACCCCTCCCCTCCCCGAAAAAGGATTGGGTTTATTGATCTCTCAATCAGGGGAAACCATCGACACTCTTTCTGCCCTTGACTATATGAGGTCTCACGGTCAAACGATTATTTCTCTTGTAAATGTGCCAGAGAGCTCCATTGCACGCGGGGCAAATATTGTTTTTTTAACCCATGCGGGCCCTGAGATTGGTGTTGCCTCTACCAAAGCCTTTACAACCCAACTTGCTGTTCTTGCTCTCCTTGCTCTTGATGCAGGATTCAAACGAGGCGTTTTAACGCAAAAGGCTCTAGAAGAAAATCTCGAGAAACTGCAGGAATTGCCCACTCTTTGTGAAACCGCTTTGTCCCAGGACACAACAATAAAGGCGATTGCCGCCTCCTTTATGAACGCAACAGACGTCCTCTTTTTAGGACGTGGAACAAGTTATCCTCTCGCCCTTGAAGGGGCCCTTAAATTAAAGGAAATTAGTTATATCCATGCGGAAGGATTTGCCGCAGGTGAAATGAAACATGGACCTATTGCCCTTTTAGCCCCTTCAGTCCCTGTCGTTGTCATCGCCCCCCATGATGAGCTTTTTGAAAAAACAGCCTCCAATGTTCAAGAAGTCATTGCACGAAAAGCCCCCGTCATTATGCTGACGGACAAAAAAGGCGCCGCACACCTCTCATCGCTGCCTCTTCAGCTTTTAAGCATGCCCGATACAACACCCTTGACCTCTCCTTTTGTCTATGCGCTTCCACTGCAGCTTTTGGCCTACCATACAGCCCTCCTTAAAGGGACAGACGTTGATCAACCTCGAAATTTGGCAAAGTCTGTCACGGTGGAGTGAGGGAGAAAGACATATAGCCTCTCGTCATGCCATGAATTTCAGTCTTGTAAAAAATTTTCTACATATTTTTTCCTTCCATTAATACAGTTTTAACTCCACGATGCTATTATTTGATATTAAGGACACAAAAGAATCGTTAAGTGATTGTGTCAATAAACCTTGTTAGCAATACAAACGGGAGTAGGAGAGGTCACTGGTACTTCTTCTTCAAACTTGCTGACACGGATCCTCGGGTCAAGCCCGAGGACAAGCTTAACTTGCCCCATCATCTCTGAATCTGATTGGGCATTTATCAACTTAAATAAAGGAACCTGGGTATGCGGTTGACTCCACAAGCGAGACACCCTATGCAGCTGTATCCACTAAGCCTCAACTGCCGTTAGTAGTTTAGCTGGAATTGGGTCTATTTCAAGCGCTTGTTGGATTAACCTATAAAACAGTTTTCCTCTCGAGTTAGATGTCCTTCGATTAAACCTAAAGGTAAATTCATCCAAGTAATATGGCAAATTTTTGTGATTAATTGCACCGTGAAGCGTGCCCATTAGCCATCGTTTAAGTAATGCAGCAACAAGATGGGCTTGCTCGATTAGATCCTCATTCTTCACGTTGCGATTAACTATCTGCAAATGCGTGTATCCAAGCTTACTTAATCCGCTATATCCAGCCCAGCCATCGGTTCGTATTGTGCTACCCATCTCAACCATCTGCTGAACGGTATTGTCTAACACCGCACCGGAGGCATTACTGATGGGAGCCATTCTAATGCGTCCAATGCCCCATTGGGTCTCTTCCGCTGCTATTAAAACCAATGTTTTTCCCGTCGCTCCACGCCCTTTTTTGCCTGGTTGCTCGCTGCCAATCATCGTTTCATTTATTTCAATGGTGCCGCTCAATTTATCGCGCCCAGGCCTCACCATAGCTCGACGTAGTTTATGTAACCATTCCCATGCCGTATGGTAGCTGCCCAATCCAAGTGATTGTTGCAGACCACTGGCGCTCACGCCATTCTTTTGGCTCACAACATACCAAATGGCCTGGAACCACAATCGAAGAGGCTTATGTGTGTCTTGGAAAAGTGTATCGACAATCACTGATCCTTCGTATTTACAGGACTGACAACGATAGAGTCCTCGGCCTAATTTTAAGGCGCCTCTCGCGGAGCAACGCAAGCACTGATATCCATGGGGCCAGCGAATCATTGCCAAATAATCCAAACAGGCTTCCTCATCTGGAAACATGTTCATGAGTTCAACCGCATCTTCAGGGTAAGTTTTCATATCATGAAAAAACTACAAATAATGCCAAGTGGAGTCAACTGCAAAATTTTGTCAGTTTAGGCTGTTTGTGGAGTCAACCGCATACCCAGGTAAAGGAATATCAAAATGGAAAAAACAAAATTTCTCCGGACATCGTCCGTAATTACGTTTATGGCGTTCACGTCTATTGTGCTAACGGGTGTCTCAGTGATACCCCACAGTGCCAGTGCGCAGTGGTGTCGGCAAGGGTATGGGGAGTGCCCGCCCTGCCAGTATTGCACCGATGCTAGTACTTGTGCCCCGCAGGCCATCTGTAATAACGAGGATCGTATTGTCCCTACGAACCAGCGCAATCACAAGGATCGTCTTGTGCCTACGACGCAGCACACCCTCAAATAGGCAGCGCAGGTGCGTTCCTCGACTCATGATGCCCTTGGGCTAGCCACCGAGGTCCTCTAACCAGGATGAGGACCAAAGTTTCATCTGGGGGGGGGGTACTGCCCAGATCAGCTAAGTGTGGCTTCAGACTGATGCAAGTCGAAGAAGGGTATTCAACAAAACCACGAGGAGCACAAGGATGTGGTCCTTCCACTCGACGCACAATGTGACGAGGCCACCCACGACCCCTGGCGACACCATCCCCCCGTTAATGGGGGGATGGGTTTGATACTGTAGGGGCTATTTGCGCTGCTCCTTGATTTCTTTCGAGAAATCGCCTTTCGCTCCCACGGACGGTGGCCTGTCGAGGGGCGCACTTTCTCAACTTTCAGGCCAGCAGGAGTCATCCAGACCGCATGGCTTCCCCTTCGCCATAAATCATACCAATCAAGGGTGAAGAGTGCTTCAGGACATGCCGTTTGGCTAGGCTCAAAACAAATTAAAATAGCCCCTTTTCGGCATGGTTGATTTTCTTTCGGGTAAGAAATAACAAGCGGAACCCCTCGGAAAACCGTTTCGCATACGCCGTCCTGACAGGGGAGAAGTTTTGTCTCGATTGCGGCTAAATGTTTACGCCACACATCTGCGGTGAACTTTCCTTTTCGGAGTGAGCTAAGATGTAAGGTATGAGCATCGTAAAGCGCTGCAATCTTTCCCCTTCCATCAATAAGAATGTGTGGAGGCTCTCCTGAGAAGGACACCATAAAACCTAAACACATTGGAACAAGACCCCACTTTCGCCACGATTGTTGCCAGATACAAAGCCAAAGCCCCCCTCCCACAAGAAGCGCAAAGGATAAAAGAGGAGGATGGGCAACAGGAACATTGGTTCCCGGCCAAGAAGAAACGGTTGAAGCAATCTTAACCAAAAGAGCAAGGGATTTTTCAAAAACCCAGAGCGGCCCGTCTCCAAGCCCTAAAGGGGTAAAAAGACAGGTTAGAAAAGCAGAGGGCATAATCACAAGACTTGTTAAGGGAACCGCCACTAAATTAGACTCAACCGCGTGAAAACTAAACCGATGGAAAAGATAGATTGTAAAGGGAAGTGTCGCAAACGTCGCAAGAAGTGACGTAAAACTGAGGCCCCCTGCATACAGGACGAATTTTCGAAAAATGCCTCCACGGACAACCCATTTTGCAAGAGGATTTCTCCACGTCTCATACCCTGCAATCAATCCAATCACTGCAGCAAAAGAAAGCTGAAAACTGGGGCTTAAAAGGGCTTCAGGTGTGAGGAGAAGAATCACAAAAGCAGCGAAAGCGACGGTTCTCATGGAAAGAGAGATACGGTCGATGAGAATAGCCCCCATCACAAGACTAATCATGATAAAGGCTCTTTGAGCAGGGATCCCAAATCCTGAGAGAACAAGATAAAGGAACGTCATAAAAATTGTGCCAAGGGCTGCGATTTTCTTCCCATTATAGACAAGACAGAGGGAAGGAATCAGCGCAACCCCGCGTCTGATAACCATAAACACAACGCCCGCAATAATCGTCAAATGAAGGCCTGAGATAGCAAGGATATGAGCTAACCCCGAATTAATGAAGTCTTCTCGAATAAGCTCTGGGATCGCCGCCTTATCTCCTGTGATCAATGCCGCCGCAATTGCCCCTTCAGGAGAGGATAAACGGGTCAGAAAAAAAGCCGTGATTTTTTCTCGCCGCTTTTCAAGGCGATAAGACCACGACGTCTTCTGTCCAATGACTTCTGGCGTTGATAAAGCAAATCCAGTTGCCCCAATCCCTTGAAAATAGGCCTGCCGCCTGAAATCAAATCCACCAGGAAGGGCTGGGTCCTCAAGGGGTGACAGCTTTGCGCGCACGCGGATAACTTGCCCCGGCCAAAGCCGGTCCTTTTTTCCTTTCAACGTCAGACGCACTTTTTGAGGCAGTTTATCAGGACCACTTGACCTCAGATCTGTCAAAAGAAGCCGTTGAGAAAATGTCCCCCCTTTGGTAGGCTTCAATTCAACTTGCGCAACTGTTCCTTCTACCAGAAGAGGCGGCAAAGAGTAGGCAAGCATGTCAACGTGTAAAAAATGAGTCCTGAAAAAGGCAGTGGCAAACCCAAGGACAATAAAGCTTATGGTGAGCAAAAAAAGCCGAAACGCGTGAGGCAATCTTTTCCATAAACAGACAAGAAACAAGAAAAGCCCCCCATAGGCCCCCACAGCGGATGGCTCAAAGGGAAAGCTAAAATAAAGAGCGATGCCGATGCCTACAAAAACAGGAATCCACAAGGGCCACCGCGAGAAATCATCGAAAAGCTGGGATGCAATGCACTTGGCTTTGCCCCTTAGGAATACACCTAGAAGGCACACGTAGTCCATCTTACATTTATGATGTTATCACAAATTTTGTACAAATGCACATTAATTTTACAAATGGGCAATTAGAATTGAATAACATTTTGACTTCCTCCCTCGTTCTATTTATAATGATAAATGTAAGCTTCTATACGTACGCCTATTAATAAGTTTCTTATCGTAATGGCTCTCGATAAAAAAACGATCACTGTACAAGCCTGTCTCAGAGTATACTTAACTTTAAATCATTTGGATAGAGCATGTCTAAAAAACCACTCATTGGCATCACCCTAGATTCACAAGAGTCAGGCGGCTATGCAGCCTACCCATGGTATGCATTAAGAGAAAACTATTGTTCAATGATCACACAAGCAGGCGGAGTTCCTTTCCCCCTGACCCACGACCTTGGTCTTATAGATGCTTATATGTCTTACATCGATGGTCTCCTCATTACAGGAGGGGGGTTTGATATTAACCCCGCTCTCTATGGAGCTCAGACTACCCACCCCTCCGTCACCTTGAATCCTCAGAGAACAGCCTTTGAGATGGCAATGACAAAGGCAGCTCTTGAGAAGAATATCCCCGTTTTAGGGATTTGCGGCGGTCTTCAGGTCATCAATGTTCTCCTAGGGGGAACACTCATCCAGCATATTCCGGATGAAGTGCCCGAATGTCTTCAGCATCAACAAACACGCCCCCGTCATGAAACAAGCCATACAATCAAAATTTCAAAAGGGTCATTGCTTCATAAAATTGTAGGCACAGATGAAATCGAGGTGAATAGCACCCATCACCAAGCTATACGGGGTCCAGGGCAGGGTGTTGTGGTGAGTGCTATCGCTCCCGATGGAGTGATTGAAGGAATTGAAGTTCCCATCTATCGGTTTTGTCTTGGGGTTCAATGGCATCCTGAGTATTTGACAACCCCCCATGATCGAAATATGGCTATGGCTTTCCTTGAGGCTTCCCGTGGAGAAAGGTGAGCGCATTGCGAAAGTTATGGCACGCGCAGGTCTGTGCTCCAGACGAGAAGCCGAGCGCTGGATCCAGGACGGCCGTGTAAAAATAGATGGAAAAGTTCAGATAAGCCCTGCATTTTGCGTCACGTCTAAGATGCGCCTCTTGGTTGACGGAAAACCTTTACCTCAAGCAGAACCCCCTCGGCTGTGGCGCTACTATAAGCCAAAAGGCTTGGTGACAACTCATTCAGATGAAAAGGGGCGCCCCACAATTTTTGAAAATATTCCCTCTGATCTTCCACGAGTCATTTCAGTTGGGCGGCTCGATCTTAATACGGAAGGCCTTCTCCTCCTTACAAATGATGGAGCACTTGCGCGGCACTTAGAGCTCCCCTCAACAGGATGGGTCAGGCGCTATCGCGTACGTGTCCATGGGCAAGTGGAGCTATCCAAACTACAAGACCTTGCCCATGGGATTACAATTGATGGCATACGTTATGGGTCGCTTATCGTAACCCTTGACCGTCAACAAGGGGATAATGCGTGGCTAAGTGTCAGTTTAACCGAAGGAAAGAACCGAGAAATCAAGCGTATCTTTGACTGGCTTGGCTGGCCCGTCAGTCGTCTTATTCGTTTAAGTTATGGCCCTTTTCAGCTAGGTTCCCTCGAGCTTGGCGAAGTGAAAGCCGTCCCTCTTAAAGTTATGAAAGAACAGCTTGGAGAGATATACAAAAAGTTTTAGTATCAGACGGAATTGAAAAATACACCTCAGTTGTCATCTTCGAGCTAGAAATCCTAAAGTGCATTTCTAAGTCGAAGATGACAAACCCGGGGTAGACACAACATTTTGGTAATAAAGCTATCGCGTTTGCAGAGGATATATAAAATGTTTCATTCACACATGTCTTTTTTAGCACGTTCTCTTCTTTTTGTTGCTATTGCGGTTGGAATTTGTAGTTCAGAAGCCTTGGGAAATTCCAAGGAGACTAGAAAGACGAATCTTACTTTTTCAAGTCTCACTCTCCCCCCAGCTTCAGGTAAAAAACCTGATTCGATTGTTGTTCTTTTTCACGGTTACGGAGATTCTGCTGAAAATTTTATATTTTTAGGTGCGTTATTGGGACAATCTTTTCCAAATACGCTTTTTGTTGCACTGGATGGCCCCATAGACTGTAAAACCATCCCTGGGGGAAAACAGTGGCTGAGAGCCTCAAAAAACAACAAACATCAACTATTGAAAGAAATTAAAAATCTTACCCCACCTCTGAATCAGTATGTAGATAATTTATTAAAAACATATGACGTTCCTCCTGGGAAGTTAGCTCTTTTGGGTTTTTCTCAAGGGGCAAGAGTCGCACTTCATATAGGCCTTCGGCGTCCTCTGTGTGCAGGAATTATCGCTATGTCGGGATCTTATTTGGATGATCCGGCAGCAGTGAACCTATCTCACCCGCCTACTCTCATTATTCATGGTGTTGAAGACAAAAAGGCACCCGTTTCTTTTGCACACGAATCACACAAACGACTTAGTGCATTAAAAATACCTGTGACGCTTATTCTCTTGCCTGGAGTTGCTCATGATGTGGATCCTCAAGGCTTGATAATAGCCAGTGAATTCTTACAAGACTGTTTATATAAAGAAAGCCGATAAGCGATAAGGAATGACACAAACGCAGACAAAAGAGGTACTCTATGACAAATGAAGTTTATACAAAAGTTCTCATTATTGGCAGTGGCCCGGCAGGCTATTCAGCCGCCATTTACGCGGCACGAGCAAATCTAGAGCCTGTCCTTATCGCGGGGCTAGAGCCAGGTGGACAGTTAATGATTACAACAGACGTTGAAAATTATCCCGGCTTTGCCGATGTCATTCAAGGCCCCTGGTTGATGGAACAAATGCGCCTTCAAGCTGCGCATGTGGGAACAAAACTTATTCAAGATCAGATTATTTACGTGGACTTTAACACGCGCCCCTTTATCTGCCACGGAGAAGGAGGAACGATCTATAAGGCAGAAACCCTTATTATTTGCACCGGCGCCCAGGCAAAATGGCTGGGTCTCCCGAGTGAAATGAAATTCCGCGGGTTTGGCGTTTCTGGCTGTGCAACATGTGATGGCTTTTTCTTCCGTGGAAAGAAAGTGGCCGTTGTGGGTGGCGGAAATACAGCCGTTGAGGAAGCGCTGTACCTCACCAATCACGCCTCAAAAGTGACCCTTATCCATCGCCGCGATACGCTACGGGCTGAAAAAATTCTTCAGGAGCGCCTGTTTAAAAATCCAAAAATCCATGTCATCTGGAACCATGTGGTTGAGGAAGTCGTGGGCAACGAAAATCCCCTGTCCGTGACAGGCGTTCGCCTGAAGGATCAAACCTCAGATAAAACACAAATTCTTCCTCTTGATGGCCTCTTCGTTGCGATTGGACACTCCCCCAATACAAAAATATTTAAAGGAAAGCTCAACTTAGATGAGGAAGGATATATTGTAGGCTCTCCCCTTTCATCGATGACAAATATCAAAGGCGTCTTTGCAGCCGGCGATGTCCGGGATAAAACCTACCGCCAAGCCGTAACCGCTGCCGGTATGGGATGTATGGGCGCGCTTGATGCGGCAACCTACCTGCAGGATCAAGGAATTGTATGATCCATGATAGATTGGGATAAGCTAAGGGTTTTTTACAATGTGGTTGAATCAGGAAGTTTTACCCATGCAGCAACCCGCTTGCAAATCGGCCAATCTGCCATAAGTCGCCAAATAAGCAGCCTTGAAAACCGTGTGGGAGGGCCCCTCTTCCATCGCCATGCACGAGGCCTTTTACTCACAGAACAGGGAGAACTTCTCTTTCAAACCGCCCGCGAGGTTTTTTCTGATCTTGCCATGGCTCAAGCGCGCATTACAGAAGATGATCACGTCCCCCACGGTTCTTTAAAAATTGCAGCCCCCGTTGGATTTGGCTCGACATGGATCACCCCCCGCATTCATAGATTTCTTAAACTACACCCAAACCTTTGCTTAACCCTACGTTTGAGTGATGATCCGGTTGATTTAACAGTTCACGAATCGGATGTCGCAATTACCGTCTCGCTGACGGAAGATAAAGACCTTATTTACCGAAAGCTCCTCTCTCGCACCCTTTATATCTATTCAAGCCCAACGTATCTTTTTAAATTTGGCGTTCCCTTAACCCTGGAAGATCTTGACCACCACCGCCTTATTGTCTTTAGCGATAAGGAGCTGATTCCTTTTAATAATGTGAATTGGCTATTAACGGGCGGAACGGCTCCTGACGTTAAACGAGAAGCATACCTGTCAATCAACAACCTTTTTGGGATTGCTCGAGCTGTTGAGGGCGGCAGTGGCATTGCCTGCTTGCCCCCTTACATCGCACAAAAATGTAAAAATATTGTCCAAATTCTTCCCCATGTTCAAACCCCTTCTGTCCATTTTTATTTTGTCTATCCCCGCCCCCTTCAAGGGTCAAAAAAGATAGAGAACTTATGGAAATTCCTAAGTCATGAAGCGAAGAAGGAACAAGCGTCACCCTAAAAATTGTTCCCGCAAGATACGCTCATCCAGGTTATGATCTTGGTTAAAGAGGAGGGTGACAGACTGGCCTTTAAGCTGGCGAATGGACACCTCTTTCACATCGCGCACTTCTGTGAAATCCGCAACAGCACTCACAGGGCGTTTATCGGCCTCAAGGATGGTGAAGGTCACAATAGCTGTTTCAGGGAGAAGAGCGCCTTTCCAGCGACGGGGGCGGAACGCACTAATGGGAGTCAGCGCGAGTAAGGAAGACCCAAGAGGAATAATCGGTCCGTGGGCAGAGAGGTTATAGGCCGTACTGCCCGCAGGGGTTGCAAGGAGAACCCCATCACAGACAAGCTCAGAAAGTCTGATCACCCCATCAATGCTAATTTGAATCTTCGCTGCCTGGTGAGTTTCGCGCAGAAGCGATACCTCGTTAAACGCAAGCGCTGTGACGACTTGTCCATCATTTGTGTGAACCGTCATCTCCAGGGGATAGAGAGGCGTTGGCTTGGCCTTCTGAATCCGCTCCAGAAGCTGAGCAGGCGAACACTCATTCATCAAAAACCCCACACTCCCACAATGAATACCATAAAGGGCAGGATGTCGGGGGTCAGGAGTCCAGGGGTCAGGAGCCAGAGATGTGGCGCACTCTTTACCTGTCCCCTTATGGGAGAGGTCGCACTGTTTGGGGGTGTGAGGGGGCAAAAGATAGCCATGCATGGTTTCCAGCATAAATCCATCTCCGCCAAGCACAACGAGAACATCCGCCTCATGTGGCGGTACAATAGGATACAACGCCTCAAACGCTTTTTTGGCTTTTAAGGCATCCGGATTAGACGAGGCAAGAAATGCAAGTTTTGTCATCTGTAGGTAACTTTATCTCAAAACGTTCTTTAGGGGAAGACACACAAAACATCATTCTTGTGTACTCCCCAGCTGTATTTTTTAGCTTCCTCAGAGTCAATGCGGTAAATTAACCTGAATTTGGATGAGCTAATTGCAAAAGATCCAAAGAATCCCATGGGGGGTTCAGAAGTATCTTTCCCGAAAATGATAGATATGGCATATCTCAAAAGATGAATAAAGTTCCTCTTGCTGAGAAATTGCGCCCGCATAATCTTGACGAAATTATCGGGCAACGTCATTTACTTGGACCGGGTAAGCCCCTCTCTCGCATGGCTGAGAAAAAACATCTTCACTCCATGATTTTTTGGGGACCACCTGGAACGGGGAAAACAACTCTTGCTCATATTTTAGCTGCAGCCTGTGACATCCCCTTTGTCTCTCTTTCGGCTATTTTTTCAGGTGTTGCTGATTTACGAAAAGTTTTTCAGGAAGCCAAAAAAACCTTTGACCAAGGAAACCCTACTCTTCTCTTCGTTGATGAAATTCATCGGTTTAATCGCGCCCAACAAGATAGTTTTTTGCCTTATGTGGAAAAAGGCATCATTACCCTTGTAGGAGCTACCACAGAAAATCCTTCTTTTGAGCTTAATAGCGCTCTTTTATCACGATGTCAGGTTTTTACCCTCAATCGTCTTTCACGAGATGATCTGGAAAAAATATATGAGCGCGCTGAAACATATCTCGAAAACCCCATACCTCTAACCCCTGACGCAAAAAGCCTCCTGATCGAAATGGCAGATGGAGATGCGCGTGCGTTTTTAAATCTTATTGAGGTCATTGCAGAAGAAAAATTACAAAACCCGCTTGAGCCTCTTGAGCTTGCTGATTTTGTGACAAAAAGGGCTCCTCTTTATGACAAGGCCCAAGAAGGACATTATAACCTCATCAGCGCCCTTCACAAATCCTTACGGGGCTCTGACGTGGACGCAGCCTTGTATTGGTTTGCGCGTATGATAGAGGGAGGAGAGGATCCCCTTTACATCGGACGGCGCTTAATTCGGTTTGCAACGGAAGATATTGGTCTTGCCGATCCACAAGCTCTGATCCAAGCCCTTGCAGGGATAGAGGCTTACGAGCGTTTAGGATCCCCCGAAGGAGACTTAGCTATTGTTCAAGTGTTGGTTTATCTTGCAACAGCGCCTAAGTCTAATGCTCTCTATCAAGCGTATCCTCAGGCTCTTAAAGAGGCGCGTACTTCCGGCTCTTTGATGCCCCCCAAACATATCCTTAACGCCCCGACAACATTGATGAAAAAGGAAGGATATGGCCAAGGGTATATTTACGACCACGATACCGCGGAAGGTTTTTCAGGGCAATCCTACTTTCCAGAGAAAATGAACCGTAAGACCTTCTATCAACCTGTAGAACGAGGGTTTGAAAGAGAGATCCAAAAACGCCTTGCGTATTGGCAGAAATTAAGAGGAAAACAGGTTAAAAAGTAGCATCATTTGCAATTGGAGGGCTGCACTATGCCTTCGTATACCTTAGACTCCTAAGTTTCTCTCCGAAAAAGAAAAAATCAGAGCTCGGCCCTTTTGACCCTCTCCATGGCCATAATAGCGCAATTTTTCAGCAAGACTGTTTATGAGAATCAGGTTAATGCGCACCAATATACTTATAACGTCACACATAACACTTTAATTCCCCAGTAAATCATAATGCAACCCGTAAAAAAGTTTAATAAAAAACTCCATTTTTCTAAACGATCTTGCACTCTCGCCGTTGAAAAAAAGAAAGCGAGCACTGCAAGCATGAGAAGTGAGATCAAAGAGAGAATAATAACATAAGACAATTGCAGCAATATAGGCATCACTGAGTTAATAACAGTTGAATAAATAATGAGAAATTGAATTCCATTTAAAGGATTAACAGTATTCAGTAAAAAACCAGATAATAGTGGAGAATTAATACCTTTTAATTGTTGAGGATGTTTCTTTAAAAAATTAGATGCAGGAGATTTAAAGTGTTTAAACTCAGAAAAGGATTTTTTAAAAGATAATGCCCCAAAAACTAATAAATATCCTCCTCCTGCAATTTTAATGAAAGAGAAAAACAAAGGCGTTTCTTGTATAATGACGACCATTCCCAGAATAGCGCAGGCTTTCACAAAAAAACTACTCAAGGAAGCGCCTAGAGCTGTTTGAATCCCTTTGAAACGATCATATACGCTATTGCGAATAATGAGGGCCATCGTAGGGCCAGGAGAAATAACGCTCAGAACTTGAAAAGACACAAGAAAAATAAGACCAGATAGATAAGCTTCATACATCATCTCAACCCTCCTAACAAAATTTCCCTGCCTATCCGATTGAGGTACAATTTTAAGGTTTTGTCAAATTTTCTTGACGTGCATCTTGACGTGCAGCATCTAAACAACTTCCCAACCTCGACGCAAACGGAGCAACATCAAACTCTCTACCGCTATACAAGTGAACTCATGACTGAGTTTTAGACCATTCGTTCCCTCAACGACCTTGAAGAGAAAAAGGCAGATCACGATGAACAAAACCATAAAAATTGAATCTCTTTTTTTTAGGCACGACAGTGATATTTACGTGCATCTGCTCATCTCTCAAGTCATCGCCAACCCAAACCAGATCCCAGTAACAAGGAGTTGACTGGGTTTTTCCATCGAAGTCCACTAACTGAAACGTAAACAACACTACATGCAAGTAACTGGGACCAGCATGTTCAGGATAAAAACGGAGTGTGGGGTCAAAAGTTATCTCCCTCTCGCTGTTCAACGAAAATGTATGGTTTTCAGTATACCCCGGATTCCCATCTGGATCACTCTGATAGATAGAGATGGCGAGGCGCATTTGAGGAGAGAGCCGAACTCCCTCTTCTTCATGGATATCGACTCTGACCCCCCCAGCAAGAACCACTTGCTGAGTTACAAGGAAAAGAATGCTTACACTCATTAAAAGGATTTTCGTTAATTTCGTATTCATAATCATTACTCTAATGTAAATCTAACAATAATATATATAATATTCATTTTTGAAATTGCAAGAATTATTGCATAATATATATTTAATAATGGGAATGCAATGCTCAGTCTTACTCCCTATCGGGGTTCGGTAGAATGCTAAGGGTTTGCCGGATTTTCTCGGCGTGCAACATCGTAAACTTCTCGGTAAGTTAACCCAGCGCGAAGAGTCCCAAGTCCTAGTAAGGTCTGAAATGACTCGGCGCGGAAGAATCGGAGATTAAATCTGTAGATGAATTCGTTCAAATAAGTTTGAAGATGATACTTCCCAGCACCATGAAATGTACCATCGATCCATGTTTTCAAATTAGCAGTGACCCTGCTGATCATGGGTAAAGAGCTGTCCATCTTGACGCGATCTCCACGCATTGGAACTGGCCGATGGTCATAGCCAAAATTGAGCAAATTTGTGAATTCAGTGCCATCATCACTCGCAATGATAGTGCCAGGTGGGATGCAATCCCTTGCGAATTTATCAACAGCAGTCGCCGTTTTATTAGGTAGTTTTTGCAACCTTATGCGACCAGCAAGGGGGCGTTTAATAACTTTATTAGTGTTGTGATCGCGAATTTCTCGACGACGAATCTCGACCACAATAATGACTGGCACTTGATCCGTTTTGCCTTGAACACCGCTTCTCGTCTTGCCTCCAACAAAAATGGCGAAAATTTTATTTTTTACTTTTTGATGTTACTCGACAGAGCGTAAAAAACAAAGGAAATCTCTGGTGCCCCCGGGGAGAGTCGAACTCCCACATCCTCACAGATAACAGATTTTGAGTCTGCCGCGTCTACCAATTCCGCCACAGGGGCCCTATGTGCGCGTATCATAGCAACACGGTCTTCTTCGTCAACAGGAAAGTGGAAATACCCCAGAAAGAAGAGGAAACGAACCCAGAAAGAAAAGAATGCCTATCCGAACAGTGCCTATAAAGTAGTAAATTCTCGCCAGGTCCATACATGACGCTAATAGTCATCTACCTTACAGATACAGTTCAGAGAGGCGGTCAATTCCTTTTCGGGGGAAAAATATCCCCTCAACGGCTAACGCTTCCTTGCCAAATGCTGGCTGACGTAATGAAGAATACCGCCGCTCTTATAATGGTCTACCTTTAGCAGCAATATAAGCACGAGTAGCAGCAAAATCATTAAGTTTACGCTCAATAAGAGGAAGAATATCAGCAGCCTTACGAAGAGCATCATCAAGAGCAGGATCAGGAGGAACACCATTATGAGCACGAAGAGTAGCAACATGAGAAGCACGAGCAACAGCCTCATGAAGTTTTTTAGCAGGCTCTTCAAGAGGATTAAGAGCAACAAGAGCATCAAGAGCATCAAGAGCACACTGAGCTTCTTCAACAGTACGAGCAGCATTAGCAAGAGTAGGATCAAGAGGACTGTCGAGAACCGTATTAATAGCAGCTAGAGCAGCAGTAAGATCAGCAGTAGCAGGACCAGCAGCGCGCACAGCATCATCAAGAGCAGGATCAGGAGGAACACCATTATCAGCAAGAAGATTAGCAGGACGAACAGCAGTATGAGCAGGGGGGGGACCTTCATTCCCCCCCGGAGCGTCCATTGCATAAAGGTGGCAAGAGAGACTTAAAGTCACAAGAGAAGTTGTGGCCCCTAAAAATAAAATACGTTTCATATTCATAATATTAACCTTCTCAAAAAAAATGAGTTCACATAATATATAGCTATTCTGATTTCTGTTTACAATAGAACATCCCTCACCCTAACCTCACGTACGAAATGCAACAGTATGCTAAGGTAATGTTGAATGCCTATCCCCCCTCTTCCTTTATTTTTCTCTCAACCTCTTGAATGAAAGAGTCGAGCTCTTCGTCTGAAAGGCTCTCCAAGGAGAGGTTTTTCTTGAGAGAAGTGGCAGAAAAAAGGCCATGCGATCGACCCAACAATTCTTTGGCTTTTAAAGCAGCCGTAAAATTTCCTTTTTCTATTGCTAATAAATAAATATTTTCAAGATCTTTAAAAATATTAGATGTTTTCGTATCTGTAAGCATTATGTATACCTCCCCTTTTTACATTTATCATTCTCTCACATATTTCTGATTAATGCAAATTTTCTAATTGCCCATATCGCTTTTCTGATTGACCCTCTTTGAATTTTCAGTATGTTTGGAGGATTATTAAGGGCCTGTAGTTCAGTGGTCAGAACTCTCCGCTCATAACGGAGCTGTCGCAGGTTCGAATCCTGCCGGGCCCACCAGTCATTCTGCACCATTGACTGGCCTATTTTTTCACCATGAAGGGTAAGTTTGAAAGGCGAAGAGTGTACTCAAAGCATTTCAAGGAGCCGGGTAGGCGCCCGAGTGGTGAGACCGATGAGCGTATTCTTATACCACTTATCAATCAAGTGGCAGACAAAACTGGGTTGCTTCGTCGCCTTCGACTCCTCGCAATGACGCCAATTTCCGTCATTGCGAGCGAAGCGAAGCAATCCAGAATATCCACCTATTGAATGCGAAATGGTATTATACGTGACAGAGGGCGAATCCTGATGGGCAACGACCCCAGAACTTGAAAGGCGAAGAGTAAATGGCATCGAATCAATATATCTATGTTATGAAAGGGTTGACGAAGGTCTTCCCTGGCGGGCGCGAAGTTTTTAAAGACATCTGGCTGTCGTTTTATCCGGGAGCCAAAATTGGTATTATCGGCGTGAATGGCGCGGGAAAGTCAACGCTTATGAAGATTATGGCGGGGATGGATAAAGAATTTAACGGAGAAGCGTGGGCGGCTGCGGGAACCACCATGGGATATCTCTCCCAAGAACCAGACCTCAATCCAAATCTAACCGTTGAGGAAAATATCCTCGAAGCTCTCTCCGCAACAAAATCCCTTCTTGATCGGTATGATGCGGTCAACTTGATGTTTGCAGAGCCCCTTACAGACGATGAAATGAACGACCTATTGGCTGAGCAAGCTGATCTTCAAGAAAAAATTGAAGCAGCCGATGGATGGGATCTCAACCGAAAAATTGAGATTGCCATGGATGCGCTGCGCTGCCCCCAAGGCAATGCAACCGTTGAAACTCTTTCGGGAGGAGAAAAACGACGCGTCGCCCTGTGCCGCCTTCTCCTTCAACAACCAGATATTTTGCTTCTGGACGAGCCCACAAACCATTTAGATGCAGAATCTGTGGCATGGCTTGAAAAACATCTGTCTGATTACAAAGGAACGGTTATTCTTGTCACTCACGACCGCTATTTCCTCGATAACGTTGTAGGATGGATCCTCGAGTTGGATCGGGGACAAGGCATTCCTTTTGAAGGAAATTATTCTGCATGGTTGATCAACAAGCAAAAACGCTTAGAGCTTGAAGGCAAACAAGAATCCGGGCGAAGACGCGCCCTGGCCCAAGAGGTCGAGTGGATTCGCGCATCACCGAAAGCACGTCAAACTAAAAGTAAAGCCCGTATCCAGGCTTATGAAGAGCTTCTGGCCCAAGACGCCAGAAAAACTCAGGACACGGCCCAAATCATTATTCCTGCAGGACCACGGTTGGGATCTGTTGTCATTGAAACACAAAAGCTTTCCAAAGGTTTTGGCGATCGCCTATTGATTGATGACTTAACGTTCAAGCTTCCTGCAGGGGGAATTGTGGGAATTATCGGACCCAATGGCGCCGGAAAATCAACCCTTTTCAAAATGATCACACACAATGAAACGCCCGATAGTGGTGAGATTCGCATCGGAGAAACAGTCGTGTTAGGGTTTGTGGATCAATCCCGCGATACGCTTAATGATGCAAAAACGGTGTGGGAGGAAATTTCCCAGGGCCAAGATGAAATTGAACTCGGCAAGCGAAAAATAGCCAGCCGTGCCTATTGTGCCAGCTTTAACTTCAAAGGAAGCGACCAGCAAAAGAAAGTAGGTCAGCTTTCGGGCGGAGAACGCAACCGGGTACATCTTGCCAAGATGCTGAAATCGGGAGCGAATGTGCTGCTTTTGGATGAACCCACCAATGATTTAGATCTTGAAACGCTACGGGCTCTTGAAGACGCCCTGCTTGACTTTGCAGGGTGTGCAGTTGTCATTAGCCATGATCGGTGGTTTTTAGACCGAATTGCCACCCATATTCTGGCCTTTGAAGGAGACTCTCACGTCGAATGGTTTGAAGGAAACTATCAAGCCTATGAAGCGGATTATAAACGCCGTGTGGGAATAGAGGCGAGCCAACCCCACCGATTGCGTTATAAGCCATTGGTGAGGAAGGTGGGGTAAACGGTAAGTGACCTTCTCAATCGGCGTTCTTATTTATGTCATGATATGGGTTGTGGTGCTTTTCCTCGTGCTGCCTTGGGGGGTGCGAATCGAAGAAAAAGTTGAACCAGGCCATGCCACAAGTGCGCCGAGTACGCCTCATATTGGCCTTAAATTTCTGATTACGTCTTTACTGGCGAGTCTTCTGTGGATTGTAGCGTTTTTGGTGTTGAGAGGTTAGTGATTAGACAACTGTCTTTTTGTCATCCCGAATCTTTGAGTACCGGACTTGATCCGAGATCATTCAGCATCTTATGACAACGAGATCCTGAAACAAGTTCAGAATGACAATACTAAAAAGTCAAATATCTCCGACTTCCTTTTAAAATTCATCATGTTAATGAAATATTGACCTTCCTCGAGTAGTCTATCCTCATGAGAAATTCCGATTCTACTGATGGTCATCTGAAGCAGGAATTGCTACTCAACCGAATCCATGAAAAAAGGAAGATAACATGTACAAAAAGACGCTACAGATCGCATCTCTGCCGTTGTTACGGCAATAGGCACAGAAACTCTCTACAGTAAGCCTCCCAGCGAGAACAAACCCAAATCCTCCAGCGAGCCTAAATCCAAGGGCGGCCTAAGCAAGACCAATACAAAGTCCAAGGGGGCAATAAACATATTTGATTCAACTGTTAATATAGAGAAAATAATCATAACAGGAGGAAAGAAAGACAAGAAAAAAGATCACAAAGAAGATCACAAGCCTTCTCAAGAACACGCACCAAACCATTAACGTAAGCGTGTTTGGGTGTGCATTTTTTGGATATCTAGGCTGGGAAGAGTAGACATTATGGACAGACGGTAGATGGATTAATCATGTCAAGACAGTTGCATAAAACCGCGCACTGTTATTTTTTTAATAAGCATTTTTTTCTTGATTTTGCGTGAAAGACCTTGTAGGTAAAGAGCCAAGTGTCCCCGTCGTCTAGAGGCCTAGGACGCCGCCCTTTCACGGCGGCAACACGGGTTCGAATCCCGTCGGGGATGCCATTGTCTAACGCCCAGGTTTTCTTTACTTCTTGATCTGTCATCCCAAATTCATTTCAGAGTCTCGTTGTTATGAGGTCCCACCTTTTTAGAATCAGTCGGCATGAATAAAAAATGACGCAGGATTTCCTTTACCTCTCCCCTTGTGGGAGAGGTCGCGAGTCCGAAGGAGGAGCGGGTGAGGGGCAGCAGTGTAGCGGTGTTGCAGTGTTACAGAATCTAGGAATTAGAAACACCGAAGTACCCGTTCTTATTTCTGCAATACTGTTCCCTCCCCCTCACCCGCCGCGATGCGGCGACCTCTCCCACAAGGGGAGAGGTGAACGAGTTTTTTATAGGCTTCCTCGATCATGACGGCAGATTCTTAAATTTCGCTGCAAAGAAGCCATCCGTTTTGTTTCTGAGGGGTGATAAGGACAGAAAATCACCGCCGTCTAAGCCACAGGGGACAAGGGTAAAGGTAGGATGGCTTTTTAGAAAAGCCTCTGCGATATCCTCATTTTCCTCACATAACAACGAGCATGTTGCATACACAAGAATCCCTTCAGGTTTCACGAGAGGCGCTGCCGTATCTAGCAGGTTGATTTGAAGAGTCGCGATTTCTCTAATCCCCTCAAGGGTGATGGCCCATTTTTGATCTGGATTGCGGCGCCATGTGCCACTTCCGGAGCAAGGAGCATCCACAAGAACGCTGTCAAATCTGGCCGTTTGACGTTTAAGCCACTTGTCATGAAATCCGGATATCTCGCGGAGTTCTACATTAAAAGAACCTGCCCTTTTGAGCCGTTCTTTTGTGCGCTTCAAGCGCCACAGCGCTGTATCAGTTGCAACAATTCGGCCTTTGTTGTGAAGAAGGGCAGCAAGAGCCAGGGTTTTCCCCCCTGCCCCTGCACATAAATCTAAAATCGCTTGACCAGGGTGTGCGTCCATGAGCGTTGCAATGAGCTGTGAGCCTTCATCCTGAACTTCTATAAGCCCCTCTGTGAAAGCCTTTGTTTGCGTAATATTCGCCCGCTCCTGACAACGTAATCCCCAGGGAGACAGCGAGGTTTTGACAAGTGAAAGACCAGTGTGCGTGAGCATCTCAAGCGCTTCTTCCCGTGTCGCTTTCAGGGTATTTACCCGTAAATCTAAGGGAGCTGGGGCCAACAATGCTTGCATTTCTTCTTTTAACGTGTCTCCAAATCGACGCTTTAAAAAAGGAAAAAGCCACTCGGGGAATTCCCCTGCAATCCAGGGAGGCAATGTCTTTTCTTCAGGAATTTTTTCAAAGAGGGCTCTTTCCTTATCAGATACGCGAGGGGGGGCATATTTTTCACCTGAAAATAAGATGCCGATTTTATCCCGCGGGGTTTTCTCAAAAATCCAGAGATACGAGAGAAGACGCACGCGGGCGGCATCAACAGGCGGCATCAAAAGAGGGGACAGACCTCGCTCTAAGCCCCACCAATCACAGGTCGCTCTATGGCGCATGATGTCATACACATAAGAAGATATTGCAGATCTGTCTTTTGAGCCAATATACCGACGGGTTTTAAAATAGGTGTGACAGACCTGATCAAGTGGTTTTTTCTCAAGCCCATGAAGGACTAAAATGTCAAGGACACTGGCGAGGCGGGCCGCATCTTTCATGGACGGAACCTCAAGGCAATCACATAAATCTCAGCAGAATCAGCGCGACTTGCGGCCGGTTTAAAATGGACTACCTTTTCAAAGTGACATTTTAAGAGGGTCAACAACTCTTTTTCTGTCCCCCCACGAAGAACTTTGGCCACAAAAGTGCCTCCTTGTGTTAAAACTTCTTGAGCAAAGAGAAACGCTTCTTCTGCCAGAGCCATAATGCGCAGGTGATCCGTTTGAGAAATCCCTGTACTGGGGGCTGCCATATCACTTAAGACCACATGAACAGGACCCCCAAGAGCTTCTTTTAGTGTTTCCATAACTTGAAGGTCCGTAAAATCTCCACAGATGAGGGTGGCTTGTCCAATCGGCTCCATAGGCGTTAAATCAATCCCAATAACTCGCCCCTGAGGGCCGACGTGTGATAAAGCGACTTGCGTCCATCCGCCCGGTGCAGCCCCTAGGTCCACCACATGCAAGCCTGGCTTCAATATCTTAAATTTATCATTAATTTCAATAAGTTTATACGCCGCACGCGAAAGATAGCCCTCTGCTTTTGCCTTTTGGACATAAACATCGTTGAGCTGACGGGTAAGCCACCGTTGAGATGAAACCGTGCGCCCTTGCGTCGATTTTAAACGAACGGATAAGGGGCGGTTGGTGAGAGATTTTTTTGTCACGTTTGCCTTATAATTTTTACCTCTCCCCTTGTGGGAGAGGTGAAAGGATAATTACTCTTCTGGAACTTGGGTTGCCACGAGCTTCCAATTTGGATCAGAACTTTTAAGAGGGCGAGAGAATGTCCAAATATCTGTGACTTCGCTATATCGATCCGGGTCACCCTCAAGGAGCTTTCCCCTTTCATTGCGCGTCACAAGGCATTGTTGAGAGACAAATCGAACGGTAATATACGCTTTACCTTTTTCTTCCCGTTTATCCAGAATTTCTGTCGTCGTGATACGGTCTATATCAACCTCAAGCGTTTTCTTTGCGCGGGTGCGTTTGGCAATGGCTTCCTCGAACGTTTCAAAAAGCGGCTGTTCTAATAGCTTGTGGAGCGTTTGAAGGTCTCCTGCTGCATAGGCCGCGACAATTTTACGGAAGGCAAGGGTTGCGCCCTGCAAAAAGCGGTCATCCGTATCATCTTGCGTCGTTTCTGCTTCTTCTAAGGGGGGGGCTTCTGGTGACGGGCGTACTATTCGTGGTCGAATAGGAATAACAACGTCATCTTCACTCGAGCGTCGCTTGTGCAGAGGGCGATCTACATCGTGAAGCCCTAACACAACCCACAAGCGATAGCCTAAGAAAACGGCGATAGCGGCAAAAAATAAAATGTCAATCATAGCCATGCGGTGTATCCTTTTCTATTTATTCTTATATAGAACCTCTTTAGATTTGTCATCTTACGCTTGCATTTTTTTAAAAGTTAGGTAGTATGTAAAAAATATTTCTCACATTAAATCAGAAAGTGGGTCGCAGCCCACTTTTTTTTTGGGCTTTATAAGGGATGAGTATAGCACAACATATTGAAGAAATTATTACTCCTGCTCTTTTAGATAAAGGATTTGGGGTTGTGCGAGTGCAGCTTTCGGGTACAACACGAAAAACATTGCAGATTATGATCGAGCACCAAGATGATACAGCCATTTCAATGGCAGACTGTACGAATGTAAGCCATACCGTATCCGCTTTATTGGATGTCGATGACCCGATCCATGAATCTTATGTCTTAGAGGTCAGTTCTCCTGGCTTAGATAGGCCTCTTGTCAAACGACAAGATTTTGAGAAATATCAAGGCTCAATGATAAAGATTGAACTCAAAACCCCTTATAAGGGAAGTCGTCGATATATGGGGATGTTACAAGGAATCGAGGGAGATAGTGTTAAAATTGACTTGGCAACCTCTGAGAAAGAAGAAAAACATGAGATTGTAGCATTTTCTTTTTCCGATGTACTAAAAGCAAAGCTTATTCCAAAGGTGTGAGACATGAAGGATAAAATGATGGAAATACATACAAATCCCGGAAGCCGTGAGCTTCTAACAGTTGTAGAAACAGTGGCTCGTGAAAAAGCTATTGATAAAGATCAAGTTTTAGAGGCCATGGAAGAAGCCATACAAAAGGCAGGCCGCTCAAAGTATGGGTATGAACATGATATTCGCGCTAAAATCGATCGCAAAACAGGTGAGATTACACTTGTTCGATGTCGTGAAGTTGTGGAAGAGGTTGAAAACCCATCCATTCAACTAACCCTCTCCGAAGCCCGCGCAATTGATCCAGCACTCAAAGTCGGAGATGTATTGACAGAAGATCTCCCGCCCATTGATTTTGGACGGGTGGCTGCTCAAACAGCAAAACAAGTGATTTTTCAAAAAGTACGAGATGCAGAGCGTTTCCATCAATATCAAGAATATAAAGGTCGCATTGGTGATATCGTCAACGGGATCGTCAAACGCATTGAATTTGGAAACGTTTTTATTGAACTCGGTAAAGCCGAAGCTCTTCTACGTCGCGATGAGATGATCCCTCGGGAAAATTTTCGCATTGGCGATCGTGTGCGCACGTACATTTATGACGTTCGAGAAGAACCCCGAGGAGCCCAGATTTTCGTCTCTCGTACGCGGCCAGAGTTTATGACAAAACTCTTCACACAAGAAGTGCCTGAAATTTATGATGGAGTTATTGAAATTAGAGCGGTGGCCCGTGATCCAGGAAGTCGTGCAAAGATTGCAGTTACCACATCAGACCCTTCTATTGACCCTGTGGGCGCTTGCGTTGGAATGCGTGGAAGTCGCGTTCAAGCAGTTGTGGCAGAACTTCAGGGAGAGAAAGTTGACATCATTCCATGGTCAGCAAACCCTGCAACGTTTATCGTCAACGCCCTTGCCCCTGCGGAAGTTGCAAAAGTCGTCGTTGATGAAGAAAACAAACGCATTGACGTTGTGGTCGCTGAAGATCAGTTAAGCCTTGCCATTGGAAGACGGGGCCAGAATGTTCGTTTAGCGTCAATTCTTTCAGGCTGGAAGATTGATATTTTAACAGAGGATCAAGAATCCGAACGACGCACTGCCGAAGTCAAAATGCGCTCACAACTCTTCGTGGAAGCTCTTGACGTTGATGAAATGATAGCTCATTTGCTTATTAATGAAGGATTTACCAAGGTTGAAGAAGTTGCCTATATTGACTTAGGCGAAATATCTTCTATTGAAGGGTTTGACCAAGACTTAGCTACTGAACTTCAAACACGCGCGAAAACCTACCTCAAAACTAAAGAGCAGAATTTGACAAAGCAGTTAAAGACGCTCAAAGTGGCAGAAGATTTAAAATCTTTAGGCGGTCTCGATCTTGACTTGATCGTTGCTCTTGCTGAAAAAGGAATAAAAACGCGCGATGATCTTGCTGATTTGAGTGGAGATGAGCTGCTTGAACTTCTTCCTGAAGGACGGCTTACTGAAGAGAAGGCTCAGCATATTATTATGGCAGCCCGTGCTCATTGGTTTGAGGCTGAGAACACATCAACAGATAGTTAGGGCAAATGACGGATATAGACGAAAAAACGAAATCTAAGAAACCTCTTACGCTTTCTGCAAAGACGCTTACTCTCAATAAAGGGGGTGAGGGGGGAATGCATGTGCGCCAAAGTTTTACGCACGGTCGTTCAAAAACAGTCACCGTAGAAGTTAAGAAAAAACGCGTTATTCTGCCTGGACAGGGCAACGGTAAAGAAAAGCAGAATGGAGATGGAAAGCCTCTCGGTAGTTCTGGACTTACGCCAGCGGAAATTGAAGAGCGTCTTCAAGCTCTGCACGGCGCTATGAAGACGCAAGTCATCGAGTCAGAACGTAGCCGGTTGAAAGCGCTTGAAGAACAAACACTTTCAAAAAAAGAAGAAGAAATAAATCAAACGTCTTCTTCAAGTGAAACTCCTCCTTCAGAGGAAGCCACCCCTTCTCTTATGGAGCCAGGTCTTATACCTTTGGAAGAAGGAGACCATAAAAAGAAAGTTGTTTATTCTTCTTATGGCGACGAAGAAGAAAACCGCCGCAGCAAGGGAGGGGATAAACTCAAGGTCCCTGTTACAAAACGAGTAGAGCCTCGACGTCGCACAGGAAAGCTTACGATCGTTCAGGCCTTACGCAGCGACGAAGACAAACCAGGACGTAGCCTTGCCGCTATGAAAAGGCAGCGTGAAAAACGCAAAATGGCGGGTGTCGAAGCTCCTCAACAAAAAGTCCTCCGCGAGATTATTATTCCTGAGGTCATTACGGTTCAAGAACTTGCGAACCGTCTTGCTGAACGAGGGGCAGATGTCATTAAGGCTTTGATGAAAATGGGCGTTATGGCAACAATCACTCAGTCTATTGACGCTGATACAGCGGAACTCATTGCAACGGAGTTCGGCCATTCTGTGAAGCGTGTCGCTGAGTCAGATATTGAAATCGGTCTTCATATTCAGGAAGAAGATGAAACACAGATGAGGCCACGCTCCCCTGTTGTAACAGTTATGGGACATGTGGATCATGGAAAAACCTCTCTTCTTGATGCGTTACGCAAAACAGATGTTGTCTCCGGAGAAGCAGGTGGTATTACACAACATATTGGAGCCTATCAAGTTGTTTTAAAATCCGGGGATAGGATTACCTTTATTGATACTCCCGGACATGCAGCCTTTACAGAAATGCGTGCTCGTGGCGCCAATGTAACAGATATCGTTGTTCTTGTGGTTGCTGCAGATGATGGGGTAAAGGATCAAACAATTGAAGCCATCCACCATGCGAAAGCGGCAAATGTTCCTGTTATCGTTGCAATTAACAAAATTGACAAACCCGGTGCTGATCCTGAGCGTGTCCGCAATATGCTGATGCAGCATGAAATTTTTCTTGAAAAAGTTGGAGGCGATATTCTTGATGTAGAAGTTTCTGCAAAACAAGGGACTAACTTAGATAAACTTGAAGAAACAATTCTCTTGCAAGCGGAAATGCTTAATCTTAAAGCAAACCCCAATCGATTGGCTGAAGGTGTTGTTGTTGAATCAAAACTCGAACGAGGCCGCGGGGTTGTTGCAACCATTTTGGTTCAAAAAGGAACCTTAAAGATAGGAGATCTTTTTGTTGCAGGCGCTGAATATGGGCGTGTCCGAGCCCTTGTTGATGATCGCGGACATCAAGTATCTCAAGCTGGTCCTTCTGTTCCTGTTGAAATCTTAGGATTTAACGGGGCTCCTCTCGCAGGAGATGATTTTGTGGTCACAGAGAATGAAAATCAGGCGCGAGAGATTTCTGAATTCCGTCAACGCCGTGTTCGAGAAGCCAAATCCGCTCTTTCTGCCCGTGGGAGCATGGAACAAATGTTTTCAAAAATTGCTGCAGGAGAAGTAAAAGAGCTTCCTCTTATCATAAAATCTGATGTGCAAGGATCTATGGAAGCTATTAGTGGGAGCTTGTCTAAATTATCTACAGAAGAAGTAAAGATTAATGTCCTCCATGCAGCTGTCGGTGAAATTACGGAAAGTGACGTCACCCTCGCCAAAGCATCGTCGGCGCTCATCATTGGTTTTAACGTGCGTGCCAATCCCCAAGCACGGGACGCTGCACGTAGAGACGGTGTTGATATTCGATACTACTCGGTTATTTATGACGTTGTAGATGACATCAAAGCGGCGCTGGGTGGACTCTTAGCCCCGACACTTCGCGAAAAATACCTTGGTGCTGCAGTCATTAGAGAGGTCTTTACAATTACAAAAGTTGGGAAAATCGCTGGGTGTATGGTAACCGAGGGAACTGTTAAACGTGGGGCAAAAGTGCGCATTTTGCGCGACAATGTTGTGATTCATGAAGGAAATCTAAAAACTCTCAAACGAGCTAAGGATGAAGTAAAGGATGTTCGTGAAGGATATGAATGTGGCATGGCCCTTGAAAATTATAATGATATAAAAGTAGGCGACACAATCGAGTGCTTTGAAATTGAAGAAATCTCACGGGTGTTAGAGTAGATAAGAGGTGTCATTCTGAACAGTATTGTCATACTGAACCATGTCCTCGACCCCGATCGAGGATTGTTTCAGGACCCCATGACAACGAGATCCTTAGGATGACAAAAGAGAGGCCCCATAACAATGAGATCCCGAAATAAATTCGGGATGACACTCTTTGTCTAAGGAAAAAGACCATGCTTCACAAAAAACCTACCCAACGTCAGCTCCGTGTTGGAGAAGAAATTCGTCATATTTTAAGCAGAACTCTTAGCCATGCTGAAAGTGGTGACGAGCTTCTAGACCGCTCCTCTATTACAATTACAGAAGTACGGGTGAGCCCAGATCTTCAAAATGCAGTCGTTTACGTGATGCCCCTCGGCGGAAAACAAGTTCCTGAAATTCTCTCAAGCCTTAAAGATAGGGCATGGTATTTCAGGAAAGAGGTGGCGCACCAGCTGACCACTCGCGTAGCGCCGCGTCTTGTCTTTCATGCTGATCCTTCTTTCGATGAAATGATGCGTATAGATTCTCTCCTGAAGTCCCCTAAAGTAAAAAGGGATATCGATAGTCAGTAATCAGGTGGAAGTGTACTTGTCATACTGAACTAATACTGTCACCTCTGTCTCTCACACATTAAATCTAAAATGAAAAACATCCCCATCTTGGACAACATAGTCACGGCCTTCAAGGCGCAGCTTGCCAGCGGCCTTAACGCCCTGCTCCCCTTGAAAGGCAACATAATCTTCATAAGAAATGGTTTCTGCACAAATAAACCCACGCTCAAAGTCACTATGAATGACCCCTGCCGCTTGGGGTGCTTTTGCCCCCTCATGAACAGTCCAAGCGCGAGCTTCTTTCGGGCCAATTGTAAAAAAGGTCAGTAAATTCAGCAACGTATAGCCTTCTCGAATCACCCGCGTTAGACCAGTCTCCTTAAGCCCTAAACTCTGGAGAAACTCCACCTTTTCTTCATCCGATTCAAGAGAGGCTACTTCGGCTTCAATAGCCGCTGAAACCAGGGCCATCCGCCCTCCCCTCTCTTTTACCTTTTCTGTAAAGTGATTCCCTGCAGATGCATCATTCTCTGCCACATTGCACACATATAACACAGGCTTTGTGGTGATAAGCTGTAACCGCTTGAGGTCTTCTTGATGTTCAGGCGCACACTGCACAAGCCGCGCTGGTTTCCCTTCCCTCAGAAGGGTAAGAGCTCGTTCCATCAACGGTAATTGAACCAAGGCTTGCGGATCTTTCACGCGAAGCTTTTTTTCCAGGGCTGGCATACGTTTTTCAAGACTCTCCATATCCGCGAGCATCAGCTCTGTCTCAATAATATCAATATCGCGCAGAGGATCGATTTCCCCTTCAACATGGGTAATGTCTGAATTTTCAAAACATCGCACGACGTGAACAATGGCATCCACCTCCCGAATATGCCCCAGGAATTGATTGCCGAGACCTTCTCCTTGAGAAGCCCCTCGGACAAGGCCTGCAATATCAACAAACTCTAGTTGGGTGGGGATAATTTTTGCAGAGCCCGCAAGGCGCGCCAACTCAGAAAGCCTTCTATCCGGAACGCCCACGCGCCCGACATTGGGTTCAATGGTACAAAAAGGATAATTTGCCGCTTCCGCCGCAGCCGTTTCCGTTAATGCATTGAAAAGGGTAGACTTTCCGACATTCGGCAAGCCAACAATCCCACATTTAAATCCCATGTTTGGTCTCCGTCATAATTTTTGCCCCATACCCTTCGTCTTTCAAGTTTCAGGGGCGTTGCCCTTCGGGTCTCGCCCTCTGTCACGTAGGTTGACTACGCTCATCGGGCTCGCCACTCGGGCGTCTACCTGAATTCTTGAAATCCTTTGAGTATAATCTTGAGGATCAGAAGTCAATAAAAGGTGAACCTCATCCGCAAGAAGCGGCAGAAGAAGATCAAGCCACTTATACTCTTCCTTAGAAAAATCTGAAAGGACATAAGAGGACACATCTTCTTTATGAAGAGGGCGACCGATCCCAATTCGCACCCGCCAATAAGATGGCCCAAGGTGGACATCTAAATCTTTAAGGCCATTATGGCCACCATGCCCTCCCCCTTGTTTGACGCGCACTTTCCCAGGCGCCAAATCCAGATCATCATGAAAGACAATAACGTGCTCTGGAGGAATTTTAAAGAACCGCGTGGCCTCTACAACAGCGCGTCCTGAACGGTTCATATAGGTGAGAGGTTTAAAAAGATACACTTTCTCATGATCTATCTTCCCTTCCGTCAGATGCCCTGAAAACTTAGCTTTCTCCGCAGGGAATCCATAGCTTTTACGGATCTCATCCACACACATAAACCCCACATTATGGCGATTTTTGGCGTATTCAGTGCCTGGGTTTCCAAGGCCTACGAGAAGATACATGAGCGTGTTCCGTTTGAGATGATTAAGTTATGATACAATTTTTCCTCCCCAAAGGGCTTGAAGAAAGTCTTTAACTGGCAAAATGTCGAGAACAAAATCACCCTCAATAATCCGTCTAGCACGAGGAACTTGACAAATTAAGAGTGATTTCTTGGGTTTATGTTCTTGATAAAAGGCTCGTAGACCTTTCAAATCCGATGGTAAAACGAGGTCAGAAATTTTAACTTCTAAGGCAACCTGCCCTTCATTTAAAATAAAATCAACTTCAATCTTATCTTTTGTCCTCCAATAATTAATTTCAAAATCCAGGTCATTCAAATACTTATAAGCAGTTAGTTCCGTAAAAATATAATGTTCAAGCGCTTTCCCTGCTTCTGGTCCTTTAAGGTCGTTAAATTGTTGATGTTTTATGAACGACGCCACACCAACATCAAATAGATAAAATTTAGGAATCTGCGAAATGATTTCACGGCTTACTTTCTTACGATAAGGTAACACTATGTACCCCATCAATGTATCCACAAGAATGTGAAAATACTCTCTGACTGTTTTTGCATCAACCCCAACTTCGCGAGAAATATTGGAATAATTCAACATTTCACCATGTGAAAATCGAAGAGTGTCAATAAACCTAGAAAAAGCAGGCAAATTACGGACTATCCCTTCAGCTTGAATTTCAAGAATGAGATAATCTTCAAGATAGGCTGTCAATGCTTTTCGATGATTAGAAGAAAGATAATGCGAGGGGAGAGTTCCTTTATTAAAAATTCTGAGGAGATCAAATTCGTGAAGTTCAGGAAAGCATAAAGGGAAAAAGTGATATTTCCACGCCCGTCCACCCAGCATGTTGACACCGTGGCGCTTCATTTGACGTTCACTCGAGCCACAAAGGATGAACTGAAAGCCTGTATTCTCAATAAGCCAATGTATTTCATCCATAAGGGCGGGTACTTTTTGGACTTCATCAATGATGACTAACGCATTAGCCTGCATCTCCTGAAGCTTAAGAAGTTCTTCTCTGAAAATATAGGGAGCCTTGGCAAAGGTAAAAGCTAAATCTGATTGTAAAAGGTCGTAAAAAAGCGCCTTCGAAAAGGTGTGTTTGAGATATGTCGTTTTTCCCGTTTTTCGAGCTCCCCACATGAAAGCTGACTGATGGTAAGGAAGATCAAAGGTGAGATATCTTTTGATATACGACATAACTTATCCGGAAAATATTCCCTAAAAGTGGAACTTTTTAGGAGTATACTCCGTAAAAGTTTAACTTATTAGGAGTATATTCCTGAAAAGTTTTAAAATCTACATGTTTTTTCAACATTTTTTCAGCTTCCCAGCTTTGTCACATCTTTTGTTTTATAAATGAGAGGAGAGCCTATGAGTTCAGCGACAGTATTAATGCTCTTATGTCTTTCAGCTCCTACTTCATGCATGTTTTGAAGAAAATCACTGACAGTTTCTACGTCAGCCCATGATAAGCCAATTGTGATGATATCGGTGGGGTCATCTTTGTTTTCGCCACTCAGGACATAGGTGGGAACAGGAAAAAAATGAGCGAGGTCTTGCCCTTCCTTTAAAGGCGGAAGCCAGGCTTTGTGGAAATCCTCATAAGTTTTGCCAGGATGAAGTTTGCGATAGAGGACTCCAAAAGTGGCAGGAGGGAAAATCGTTGGGGCCAGTTTTCTAAAAAAGTCTTCTTGATCAACTTCAGGAAGGGCACGGAATTTTGACAGTGCTTCCTTAATTTTGCCTTGTTGTAAAAGGATCTTGATATTATCCATTGCAATTCCTCCTCGCTTTAACGTTGATGGTTTAAAAGTCACTCTTGTTTAATCCTCCCAGGAATAGGTTAAAAATTTTTTAATGACCGACGATAACTTATTGTGTACGGAAATTTTTTTAAAAACTCGCACAGAATTAACGAATTATTTATTACAAAGCAATACAATAATTATTGTAAAATGAAATAAAAGAGAGGGGTTATGAAGACCGTAGCAATCGTCGTGCGTACACTTAAAGAAGGAAAAACCTATGAGGATTTTCGTAAAGCTTGGTACCATACCCAGGGCTTTGGAACACCAACAAAGATGTACAGTCTTGTGAATGCCTTAAATCCACGCGAAATTATTACAATTGGTATGATCAAGGCAGACCTTGAAACTATGCCCACAATTGTGAAAATTGATGCCAACCAACGGACACTTAATAATCCATTAGATGACATCATTGAAGATTCTATCACACGATACTTTGGGATTTTAGTGGCTGAAGATGACTTTTCAGCATCTGGTGCACTGGATTATCAACCTCCAAAAATTGAGGGGGTTCAAACTGACCTTGATGGCCTTCCTCATGCACTAGCTGAACTTGTCAATATGACCATGAAGATAAGAAACGCGAGCTCGTTAAGTGATCTTAAGACAAAACTTCATCCCGAAAAAACCTCATGAAGTCTACCGTAAAGCTTGGATGCCTTCTTTAAATAAAGGCTTAAAAACTCCCCAAGAGCATATACGCCCCAAATCCAAGCAACATGCCGCCAGAAATCCGGTTAATCCAGAGGAGGTTTGTCTCTGACAGTTTGTGATGAATCAAATGGATCGTTGTGCTCAACGCAAGCCACCAGCTATTGGCTCCCACAAAAACGCCACTCACCAAGACAATTCCTTGATCAAGAGAATCATCCTGCGGGGCGATTCCCATCACCGTAAACGCAGCCGCAAATACAATGAGCGCGATAGGATTTGACAGGGTCAGGAAGAAAGCAGAAGTGAATCCATGGAGGAGTGTCTCTTTCGACTGCGTCTCAACAGACTCATGACGAAGGGGAGAGCGGAAAATGGAAAAGCCAATCCATCCAAGAAGAACACTTCCAAAAAGCCGCAAATAAAGCTCATACTCAGCAATAAAATTTGAAATACTTACAAGACTAAACCCAGCAATGGCGCCATAAACCGTATCGGCAACGCCAGCGCCCAGCCCTGTCATCAGGCTTAACCCATAACGCCCCGAAATGGTTCTTTGAATACATAAAATTCCAATGGGCCCAATGGGTGCGGCAATGACGAACCCAATAAGAACGCCCTTAAAAAACAAGAGGAGAAGAGAAGAAACGACCATGGAAGAAGGACCATCTTAAGGTAAAGGAACCCTTTTGTACCCTGATCTTCCTGAGAGAGCAAGGAAACTTCGTATACTCTTTGCCTTTAAGCTAACCTTCAAGAACGTTCTTTAACCAAGCTGGAGCTCTTTCTTTTATTAAAATTGCCCGACCATTTTTTTCAAGAACTTGTTGGTAAGTATGAGAGTTATCAAGAATAATCATATAATCAGAAAGATCTAAGAGTTGGCGAATATGCTGATAACTACGTTGATATCTTCGCAAGATATCTTTCAAAGGAACGTCATGCCCCCTCCTAATTTCCTTTCCTCAACCCGAGTGATACAAATATCTTCTCCCTCAACACCTATAAAAACTGCTCCAATATTCCATGAATTTTGTTTAAGCCTTTGAGTAAGGAGAAAATACTGAGAGCCAGATAATGTTGTTTCAACGGCACAACTTTGTTGTTCAGAAATAAATTCTTCAATTTTATGAAAAATTCTCTTTCCCGAGGCCATAAGAGAAAGAGGAGTAGTCGTGTAAGGTTCTATAGATAAATCCGAAAGTAGGTAGACTTATTAGAGTCGAGCATAGGAAGTCGTTGGAGTTTCAAAGAACGAAACTATTTTAGACATTTTCTTTTGAAGCTCGAAAAGCCTTGAGTATACTAGCTTTTTTAGGGTTTCAAGGTTGTCTACCAAATGTCTGGAAAGGCCATGATTTTTTACATCATTCCACACCAACTCGTCCGGATTTAATTCTGGGGAATAGGGTGGCAAGAAAAATAACTTAAGCTTGTCCTTGTGTTTTTCGACGAATTCCTGAACCAGTTTGGATTTGTGCATTGGGTGATTATCCAAAATCAAAAAAATAGGTTTATCTGCTCCAACCAACAATCTTTTCAAGAAGGTTATAAATACGGAAGCCGTTCCTGACTTTTCTGTCACCATAAACCGGCAGTGTCCCTTGGCTGAAACCGCTGACAACATATTGACTCTAAACCTCTTTGTTGTCCTGTGCACTATGGGCGTGACGCCTTTCTTTCCAATTGTTTTCCCTAAAGCATAGGTTGAGGCGACGCTTGCCTCATCTCCAAAATAAATATCCGCTCCTCTTTTCTTGGCCTCCTCTTGAATGGCAGGATAATCAGTCGTCAGCCATTTGTTAACAATGACTGGGTCCTGTTGTTTATAGCGTACAGTCGGCTTTTGAAAGGTGAAACCAAGTTTGTTCAACACTCTGGAAAGTCCGCTTTTGCTAAGCTTAATGCCAAACCTACGCTTTACAACTTCGATGATTTGATCTCGCGTCCAAAGGGCAAAAGGCAGCTTTAATTGTTGGGGAGTCTTATCCGTAAGAGTCTTACAAAGCCATTTGAGATGGATAGCGTTTAAAGTACCGGGCCTTCCGGGGATGGGCTTGGCATAAAGTGCTTGATCTCCCCCGTTAACCTTGAGTTGAAGCCATTTGTAAATAGTTGAGCGATTGAAGCCAAGAGACCTTGCCAACTCATCTGGGTGACACCCTGCCTCAACCTGTGCAACCGTTCTAATCCGCAGTTCTTCTAGGGTTTTATGGGATAGCTTGCGCCCATCTATTTTTAGCATTCACTCCTCCTGTCCTCTGAACTCCCTTATTCTTAAAAGATTTTGAATGCTTTGTCTATTTACTATCGGTCTTTTCTATATATAAAGTGATCGGGATTTAAAACAGGAATAGGACCCAAGATCTCATACCACTTATCAATCAAGTGGCAGACAAAACTGGGTTGCTTCGTCGCCTTCGGCTCCTCGCAATGACGCCAATTTCCGTCATTGCGAGCGAAGCGAAGCAATCCAGAATATCCACCTATTGAATGCGAAATGGTATCAGCACTCTCTTCTGATGTTGCCCATGTTGATTTTCCGGCACCATTTGGCCCTGCAATCATCCAGAACCAGGGTGAGTTCTTATCAGAGTCTTCGTATTGTTTGTATGCCATCTACAGATGCTTCAACAACAAATTGCGTTCCATCAGCAAGTTCTTTAATAAGCTTTCCCTCTTTTTATAATATAGGATTTCCTAAAGCCTTATGTTTTAAAATAGCTCCCAGAGCTGCTTTTTGGCCGATTTGTACAATTCTTCGTCCAAAAGGACTAAGGGATGCTGCTTCGTAAAATGTCCCACATTGAAGTGGCTGATCTTGCTTAACATAGAAAAAACCCTCTAAATTCTATTCTACTTTATAAAACGTTGAACACGTAATAGAGAGAAATTTTGAATACTTCCTTTGAGCTCATCTACCCATAAGCTCCTGCAATACCGCAGGAATCTCGCCTGACAAATCCTCTGCAATAAGCCCTATTCCCTTACGCTTTGCGGCTTCTCCATGAATCCAGACTGCAGCCTCTGCTGCCGACAAGTGAGAAAGCCCTTGAGCCAAAAGCCCCACCATAAGACCAGCAAGAACATCTCCTGTTCCTGCAGTTGCAAGGGTTGCCGGTGCATTCGTATTTACAATTATATCTCCTTGAGGGGACGCAATAATTGTAGGGTGTCCCTTAAGAACAACAATCGTTCCCATCTCAACGGCAGCCCTTTGAGCCTTTTCTTCTCTGTTTTTTAAAAAGGCTAGATGAGGAAAGAGGCGCAGAAATTCCCCCTCATGAGGCGTTAAAATAACACCTTCATGAAGATGCCCTCTCAAAGTTTCTGTTTTTCCTTCAAAACTTGAGAGCGCCCCTCCATCTAAAACACAAGGCTTTTTTGTAGAGAGCAGAAGAAGCGTCTGTGTCCGTGTTGACTCTTGGGGTAGAGCCCCCACCCCCCAGAGAAGGGCTTTAAACCGTTCATCCTTGGCCCACTCAAGACATTCCTCATCTGTCTTAAGAGGAGTGATGATATCACCCCAAGCTGAGCTTGCTAAAATAGGGTAGTCTTCCACTTTACATGTAATGCGAACAAGGCCTGCACCAATGCGACGCGCCGCAAGGGCCGCAAGCCTTAACGCACCAGGCATACAGTCATTTCCCACAATAAGACAGGCGCCGCGGGTATATTTATGATCCGAAGGCTGGGGTATTTTGAGATCTTTTTTCCATAAAGCGGGACCATTTATCTCATGTTTCATAGCTCTTTTCCTTAGATAAGCTAACCCGCCTTACATCCCAACTGGAGCGTGAGCATGTCCTGTGTGAGAAGAGAGGTTTCCCTTTCTTATCCCCCATAAGGTTAGTCCAGCAGCTATAAGCGCCAAAAGACTTCCGAGCATCATGTCAAGGGACAAGCCATAAACAAAGGCACCGTCAATCCACTGTAAAAGCTGAGGGATCTTTTCTGAGGGAAAATCCTTTAATTGAGAGGCAGAATGTTCGACTTTAGCAATAATCTCCACAAGATCCTGATGCTGCTGAGAAGACAAGGCCATTCTTTCTGTAGATTGCAAAAGATGGCTTCTTCCAAAGGATACGAGAAAGCTTGTTGAAAGAATAACACTTACCGTATTCCCCAGCATCATAAACATCATATAAAGACCAGAGGCTACGTTAAGGTCCTCAGTGGGAGCCGCTTGCATCATGGCCGTATTACATGCCGTAAAGTAAGACCCTAGTCCTACACCTACAAAACATAAGGTGATGATAACATAAAGAAGGGAAGAATCAGTTTTCAAAAAGGCCATCAATCCCATCGCAAAAGCTGTGATAAATGTCCCAAAAACCATAGGCCCCTTCAGTCCAAAGGCATCAACCATTTTCCCTCCAATAGGCCCTAAAAGTCCCATGGTAATGGTCATTGAAACAAAGATAAGGCCTGTCTCATAACTGGAATAATGCAAGGTATTTTGAAGGTAAAGGCCCATCAAGACAAGGGTCATTGAAAAGGCCATCGCCATAAAAAACTCACCTATCGTTGCTGCCATGTAAGGTTTGTTATGAAAAAGATGAGGCGGAATCATCCGTATTTTTTGCGTGCGATCGCGAAAAACATAAAATCCGATAGAAAGAATCGCTCCCCCCAGATACCCCCCCACTTGAGGACTCAGCAATCCCCACTCGTCAATTTGATTCAGAGCATAAACGCTGAGACACACCCCTGCTGCGAGCAGGAGTGCCCCTACAAAGTCAATTTGTTGTCTTATTTTAGCTAAGGTCTCTTTCGGAGAATACAAAAGAAGAACGGCAATGACGAACAATCCAAAAGGAATATTAATATAAAAAATCCAGCGCCAACTTGCTTCTTGAATGATAAGACCGGCAAGGGTTGGACCTGCAGCAAGACCAAATCCTGCAAAGGACATCACAACTCCCATAACAAATCCTTGGCGCCCTGGAGGAGCTAGCGTAAAGATGCTTGCCCATGCAGGACTTGTGAAGATTGCAGCGCCAAGTCCTTGAAGGATGCGCCCCATAATGAGCATGTCAAGATTGTGCCCAGCGCCTGTTAAACAAGATCCTACCAGAAAAAGAAGAAGCCCTGCGATAAGCGTATTTCGTTTTCCATAAAGATCTGCAATTCGCCCCGCAGGAATCACGAAAGCAGCCCAGATTAAAACATATCCACTTAAGAGCCATTGGAGCTGTCCGATGTCTGCATTTATTTCCTCTGAAATAGGCACAAGCGCAAGGTTTACCGCTGTGTAATCAATATTGATAAGAAAGATTAAAATCCCAATAGAGATTAAAACGAGCCAAGACCGAAAGGAGATTGAAGAAGTAGACATAAGGTTAAATTCCCTTTTTGATATGTTTATCATTATGACAGAATTGCGCAGAAAGTCAAATTTTATTCAATTTTTAATTATCTTTTTTATAATTTGCTTGCATTTGTACAAAATTTGATGTATTATAATTAATTGTACAATAAAAATAGATATGCCTTCTATATTCATGCAAAGTATCAAACTTAAGTGAGTAGGGCGCTAGAGGATAACCATTGTCCTGAGATATCTGAAGAAAAGATGTGTTGATCTAGTGCGGAGAGATGAAGGGCTAAAAATTTTTTACTGTAGAAACCATGAGAGCACAGTGATAACGTTATTCAAAATATTAGGAGACGTCTCATGGACTTATTTGAATCAGTTTACCGTTTTTTTGGATGGTGGATTATTAACATTGATCTGCTTCTTATCCTGCTTATCGTAGGGGGGGCGAGTCTTATATGGTTTAAGAAGAAAAAATGGGGGAAGCGTCTCATTGTGGGAGGCTGTATAGGGTTTGTCTTCTTAGGGATTGTTCCTGTGGGCTTTTGGACCTTAGAACAGCTTGAAAATCGATTCCCAAGGACTGAGGTTCCAGCGAATGCTAAGGGGATGATTCTTTTAGGGGGAAGTTTTGACCGCCTCACAAGCTTTGGACGAAAAACAATAGCCTATAATTTAGCTGCAGGAAAATTTATTCATTTTGTTGAGCTTGCTAAGGCATATCCTCACCTTCAACGTGTCTACACTGGCACTCCTTTTGAAGTAGAGGCCGCAAAGGCGGAATTTAGAGCGTTAGGCATTGATCCTGCGAGCGTTCTTTTTGAGGGAGAATCTAAAAATACACTTCAAAATGCAGCAAAAACAGCAGCCCTTGTTCATCCAGAGCCAGCCGATTCCTGGCTTTTGGTCACATCTGCTTACCATATGCCACGATCCGTAGGACTTTTCAGAAAGGCAGGATTTAATGTGATTCCTTTTCCCGTTGATTATCATACACCAGGGAAATATGAGCCCTGGTTTTTTATAGGCCTGAAGGACAATCTTAACGCCTGGCATGCGGGCACACGGGAATGGTTAGGCATGGTTGCAAATTACATTATGGGTCGATCAAATGAGGTGTTTCCGGGGGGAGAGTAAGAATTTTCCTTCACAAAAAATGATTATAAACATATTATAACATGTAAAAAGTGAATGAGGAGGCTATCTATGTCAGCATTAATTGAAAGATCAAGTGATACGTTATCCATTACAGATATGGTTCGATCAACAAAAGCCATCATCAATACGCTTGTTTCCGGGGAACATGATCATTATGTGATTATGAGAAATAATGCGCCTGCTGCTGTGCTTTTAAATATCCAAGTTTATGAAGATATTTTAGATGAACTGGAAGATCTACGCGTTGAAGCGGTGGCTCGTCAGAGACTTCAAAATTTCAATAGATCTCAAGCTATTTCGCATGACGAAATGATGAAAAAATTTGACCTTCACACAGAGTAATTATGTGGAAAGTCATTTATCATAATGAGGTTAACACCGATTTGAAATTACTCGGGTATGCAGAGGCTCGGCGTGTTCTTAAAGCTATTGATGAGAGAATTATCCGGGGAGAACCTCATAAAACAGGGAAACCTCTTAGCGGAGAGTTGGCAGGATGTAGGCGTATACGGGTGGGAAATACCCGTATTATCTATACAATTAATCACAAATATGTTGAGGTTTTTGTTATAGCAGCTGGTGCTAGAAAAGATGATTTTGTTTATGAGATCGCTAAAAAGAGCGCATAAAAAATTATTATTTTTTTTTAATAAATTTTTTACATACATATGGTGCAATTAATGATGAGAAATATAATTTTAACATACAAATTAAGGAGAAATAATATGGAAAAGAAATTATTTTGGACACCGATCGCCTTAGCTGCGCTGGGAGTAATCACTTCAGCAACCGCGCTGAAGGTAGATAATGAGACTGCGCTTCCTGCAGCTGTTACAGTAAAAGTAGAAGACGCACTGCGAAGCGATAGTATGCCTCTCTCCTTCAACGCACAGATTGCGCCTCATACGACAGGAGACGCCCATGTGCCTGAAGGGCAGAAAGCGTATTGGTCGGGTAAGCCGCGTACTGCCACCTATCTAATCACAGTGGCCGTCGGTGAGACGAAGCAGGGTAATCCATGGAATTATAAGACGCTCCACTGGGGACCGCTACACTCCGAGGATGTCCTCCCGCTGTTAGAAAAGCTGCATCTGAAGTATACGAACAAAGAACTTCAGCAACAATAAAGTCGTGAAGATGAATTAGACATAAGGTAACGATCTACTTGTCTTGCTAAACTGCCGTTGTCATCCTGAATTTGTTTCAGGATGACAAGTTCATCACCGCCGCCCAAAAAGTTTTTCCATATCAAGACGTTTGAGCTCCACATAGGTGGGGCGTCCATGATTGCATTGGCCCGAATGGGCGGTTTGCTCCATTTGACGCAAAAGCGCATTCATTTCTTCAACCGAAAGCTTGCGCCCTGCCCGAACGCTGCCGTGACACGCACACGTGGCCAACACGTGGGCGAGACGTTCTTTAAGGGACAGTGGACTCCCCAGGTCTTTGACCTCATCTGCTAAATCTTGCAAAAGATCTTTAACACTGATGTCCCCTAAAAGAGCTGGTACTTCTCTGACCAAGAGGGCTTTTTCTCCGAATGGCTCCACCACAAGACCAAACGCTAAAAGGTCGGAGTGGGCGCTTTTTAAGGCTTGCAGCGCGTCTTCATCAAGTTCTACAACTTCAGGGATAAGAAGGGGTTGGGATTTGATATGACCTTGTTCAGCTTTAAGGCGTTCATAGACAAGGCGTTCATGGGCAGCGTGTTGATCCACAATCACCACTCCCTCTTCTGTTTGAGCGACAATATAGGTTTCATGAAGTTGGGCTTTAGCAAACCCAAGAGGAGGGGTGTCGAGAGGAGCTGTCTCAAGGGGAGGAAAAGGCAGGGGGGCCGTGTCTTCCCGTAGGTCTTGAGGAGCTGCGCTCTGCTGAGTATCAGCATAAGGAGTTTGCCAATCAGATACAGGCGTATATGGCGTTACAGGAGGCCGATATTCTCCAGACGCAGGCGTATAGGGCGCTAAAGATGGTTGGCGCAGTGGCTCAGGACGAAAAGCGCGCATAGCCTGCGCCCCTACGGTTGTTGATGTTTTTTGACTTGCCCCAGCCAAAGTTTTCTTCAAGGCACTGACAATCATTCCGCGTATAAGACCGCTATCCCGAAACCTAACCTCTGTTTTCGCCGGATGAACGTTAACATCCACATCCTCTCGCGGGACCTCTAAGAAAAGAGCAAGAAGCGGATACCGATTTGGCGCCAAAAAATCTTGATAAGCTGCGCGAACTGCCCCAAAGAGGAGCTTATCTTTCACGGGCCTTCCATTCACGAATAGGTACTGATAGGAAGCATTGGCGCGGTTTAAGGTGGGTAAGGATATAAAGCCTTTGAGACCAAACTCTTGTCCATTTGTCTCAAGGGGCAAGGCATTTTGAGAAAATTCTGTACCCATTACTTGAGCGAGGCGTTCCTGCAGTGTTGCACATGCCTTATAGTCAAATACAACCCGCTGTTCTGCCATAAGTTTAAAGGTAACGGCAGGGTGGCTCATGGCAAGACGATTTAAAAGTTCAACCGCATGCGACAGTTCTGTTGAAGGACTTTTTAAAAATTTTAACCGAGCCGGCGTTGCATAGAATAAATCTTTGACTTCAATGTGCGTTCCTTGAGGGTGCGCGGAAGGAATGAGGGGATGTTTTTCTCCGCCTTCTACGCGCAACAGCCATGCCTCATCTGATCCTTGCACGCGACTGGTCAGATGAAGGCGACTGACAGATCCAATGGAGGGAAGCGCTTCCCCGCGGAATCCCAGGGTTTGAATGTTAAAAAGATCATTCTCGGGCAGTTTAGAGGTGGCATGTCGTTCAACGGCAAGCTCAAGGTCTTCGGGGCTCATTCCCACCCCATTGTCCGTCACGGCAATAAGGCTGCGTCCCCCTTCTCGCACCTGTATGGTGATGCTCGATGCCTTCGCATCAAGGGCATTCTCGACAAGCTCTTTTATGGCGGACGCAGGTCGTTCAATAACTTCACCCGCCGCGATTTGATTGATGAGGTGGGGTTCTAATCTACGCATCATAGGGATAGATATTCTTTCGCAAGGCGTTTTCCTTCTTCAACCGCCGGCTGGTTAAATGCATTGACCCCAAGAAGGGTGGCCGTCAAAATCGTTTCAATCATAAAGTGCATCATCAGTGCTCCTAAATGATATTCATCCAGATGCTCAAGGGTGATGAGACGTGTAGGACATCCGTTGTTGATTAAGGTTTGCATGGTGGCTTTTAATTCTGCGGCAAAAAGATCCCCCATGGTTTTACCAACCAATTCAGGAATAGAGGAAGACGTGATGGCTTCGCCCTTTCTTTCCCAAGGGAGGGTAAGGAGAGTGAAAAACTTATCTTTCGGCCCATCAAGATAAAGCTGCAACTGGCTGTGTTGGTCAACCGTCCCAAGGGCGGACAAGGGTGTTGTGCCTTTGCCGTCTTTTCCCAGGCTTTCAGCCCATAGTTGACAATACCAAGCGGCAAACGACTTCAACTGATCACTATAGGGCATCATCACAGAGAGTGGTTTATTCACATAGGTCCCCATAACAGCCGCTTCTAGAGCGGGGGGGACTCATGGGTGAGATGGTGGTGGAGAGCATCTTTTCCTCCCCTTCGAAAAGCAACCGGGTCGAGTCCTGCTAAGATAGCTGGCAAAAGACCGACGACAGAAAAACAAGAATACCGTCCACCTACGTCTGTTGGGTGGTCGAGACACAACCAACCGTGACTCTCTGCAATTTTGCGCAAAGGATTGTCTGTCGGTTCTGTAATAACAATAAAATGTTTGGGATCAGCGTTCTTAGAAGATTGAAAACATAATAAGATCTGCATTAAGGTTTCTATGGTTGAGCCGGATTTAGAAATCACCAACACCCCTGTTGTTGCACAGTCTACCCTTCGAAAAAGAGAGTCAAAGGTATGAGGGTCGATATTATCCAGAAAATGAAGGCGTGGCTTTGTCTGGGTGCTAAGGGCACAAAGGGTCTTTCCCCCAAGACTTGACCCACCTGTACCTAAAACAAGGACATCTTCAAAGCCTGCTAATCGATGGGCGGTTTTTTCATAAAGAGGGATGTCTTCCGTCTGATTGACAAGGGCGAGGGGAGCCAAAAGCCCCTGTTGAAACGCAGTACGAAATGTCTCCAGTGCCGTGGATTGTTGTAAGATCTGTTGAAAACCCTTAACGTCTTTTTCAGGGAGACATCCTGTCAAATTTTGAATGTAGCTCATGCCTTCTCCTCGACACTTTTTCTTAAACGCATCTGTTCTTTTCGTTTACGCAAATTTTCGCGGAGTGCCGCAGCAAGCCGCTCTTTTCTTTTCTCTTGTAGTGCTTTGGAGGAAGAAGAAACTTTCAATGTCCATGCCCCTTATCAACGTCTGTAGGAGACTAGCGCATTTTTCTCTGTTTTGTCATTCTTTTTGAGAAGAGTGTACTGAGAACCCATACGCCTTTAGCGAATTAATCTAATGGGTACATCGATGTTAATTTCTTTCCAGATGCGATCGGCCGTATAAATAGGAAGCTTATTGCTTAACCCTAGCGCTAGACACGCTCTATCTCCTAAGGAAAGGCCATAGGGTTTGGTCTGCTCTCGCAGATGAGCAGCTGTAATTGCTTGCTTGGCATCAAAAGAAACGATCTTATGAATAGTCTCTAACACTACTTCTTCAATCGTCTCAGCGGGCATACCAAGACCTCCTAAAACAGTTGCAACTTCACAAAAATTTACTGCGGAGAGCAAGGAATGAGGAAGAACTTCTTCAAGTTCTTTTAAAGCCCTTTCTTCTCCTTTAAGGAACGCCAAAAGAGCAGAAGCATCAATAACAGCTTCAATCATGAGAGTCATCTTGCCTGCGTTCTTCCAAAAGAAGTGCTACTAGATCCTGATTTTTAGAATTATATTTTTTTACGATGTCTCTGGCGCGTTTTGAGGCGTCTTTGAATGAGCTGATTCTTAATTCCCCATCTTTGACGTGGAGAATAACCTCTTGACCTGGCATGAGATGGAGGCGTTGTCGCTGTGATGCGGGAATAAGAACTCTTCCCCCCTGATCAATCTTGGATTGAATAACTTGCATGGGCAATATCCTCATATATGTACGTTTTTACAAATCTACCATATTTTTTAAAAAATGTATATTAAATAAATATGCCATTAAATAAAAATCGTCATGATTTTTTATTCTAGGAGTTAAATTTGATTTAGCTCTCTCTTGATTGAAAGAGGGCTCTGTGGCATGGTGCAGGAATAAGTTGCCGTTGTAGCTCAGTGGTAGAGCACACCCTTGGTAAGGGTGAGGTCGAGAGTTCAATCCTCTCCGACGGCACCATTTTAGTGGTTAGAAGTTAGAGAGTGGAAAATCTTAGGATTTCTAGATCTTCACTTTTGCGAGGAGGGATCTTGTAGTACCGTGACCTAGGCCTGTCCAAAGTCTTCAGACAGTGCTTCTGGGGTAATTCCTAAATTTTTTATGGCAGTTTCCCATTTTTTTTCGGCTGGTGTGTGAAAAAGAATAGCAGGATCCGCATCCATTTGAAGCCAGCGACTACTATGAAGTTCCGCATCAAGTTGCCCCGCGTCCCATCCTACATATCCCATGGCAAGAAGACAGTCTTGAGGGCCATCTCCATTAGCAATGGCCTGTAGAATATCTATGGTAGCTGTCAAAGAAATGTGATTCTTTAAAGGAACAGTGCCGGGGTGGGTAAAATCATCGGAATGCAGAACAAAGCCCCTCCCCGTATCAACCGGTCCACCAAAATAAATAGGCAGATCTCGCTTCATCGTATTTTTAGGAAGGTCGAGATAGGCTAAAAGACCTTGAAGAGTAAAATCCCCCAAATATTTATTAACAATAAGCCCCATGGCTCCATTGATATCATGACCACACATATAAATAACCGCTTTCTCAAAGCGAGGATCTTGCATATGAGGCATGGCCACTAAGAATTGGCCAGTTATATATCCTGAAAGCTCTTGTGGGTGTTCGGGTTCCTCTATCATAGCTCCGTTATGCCTTACTGAAGGTTAAAATTTTATTACCTTACGCCAGCCTTTTAACTCTGTTGTCATCCCCGAGCTAGGAATTCTTTGTTTTTCGAAGAAAAACATTAGAATTCCTCATCGGGGATCTCTTATCCACATCGCAGTGCTTAGGCAAGATCCTCGATGAAGCAGTCCTAAAATTTGCTTCGCAAATTAAGGACTTCTAGCTCGAGGGTGACAACCTGGGACTAATCTTATAATTTCCTCTATCTTTTTTTGACAAGCCCATGGCGTTTTTTGCCTGCAGAAAGTTTAAGAACATCTCCCTCCACAAAAGAAGCCTCGGTAACTCTCAAAAGCACATCTTGAATAGAAACGTCATTTAAACGAGCCCCCCCGCCTCAATGAGCCGACGCACATCTCCTTTAGACGTAGCAAGCCCTAGACGTTGAAAGAGATCGAGAATAGAGACTCCCTCTTGAAGCTCTTCTTCAGAAAGAGAAACCGTGGGAAGAGAAGTGTTTTCAAAAGTTGCATTCGACGATTCAAAAAGTTTTTGGGCGGTAGCGCGTGCATCTCGTACAGCCTCTTCACCATGCAAAAAGGCCGTTGCTGCATCAGCGAGCGCTTTTTTCGCCTCGTTAATCTCAGCCCCTTGTAACGCTTCAAGTCTTTTAATTTCTGTCAGGGGAAGGGTGGTAAAAAGCCTTAAAAACCGGCCAACATCTTTATCTTCCGTATTGCGCCAAAATTGCCAGTAGTCGTAAGGAGAAAGAAGATCGGCATTCAACCACACAGCCCCTTGAGCCGTTTTTCCCATTTTCGCCCCACTTGAGGTTGTAATCAGCGGCGTTGTCAGACCAAACACGGTTTTATGAGCGACGCGGCGCACCAGCTCTACGCCATTAATAATATTGCCCCATTGATCAGACCCGCCAATTTGAAGGAGACATCCGTACCGCTTATAAAACTCAAGAAAATCATAAGCTTGCAGAAGCATATAATTGAATTCAAGAAATGTCAGAGGATCTTCCCGTTCAAGGCGCAACCGCACACTTTCAAAGGTAAGCATTCGGTTGATCGTAAAGTGAGTCCCGTAGTCTCTTAAGAATGTCGAATAATTTAAGGTATCAAGCCAGTCCGCATTATTGAGAATGGGGGTATCTTTTGAAAGCACATGCGTAAACACGCGAGACAGGCTTTTTATATTCTCAGCAATCTCCGCATCATTTAAAAGCTTGCGGGATTCATCTTTTCCTGAGGGGTCTCCAATTTTTGTCGTGCCCCCGCCTATCAAAACAAGAGGATGGTTGCCTGTTTGTTGAAGCCAATACAGAACCATAATCTGAACCAGATTCCCCACATGAAAACTCCGTGCGCTAGCATCAAAGCCAATATAGGCCGTGAGGGGACCAGCAGTCATCTGCGTATCTAGCGCCTCCAGATCGGTTGCTTGATAGATGAATCCACGATCCTGCAGAAGAGTGAGAAAATCAGATTTCATGAGACTTTCCTTATCCGCCAGATAGTTTCTTAAAAAGAAAGAGAACAATGCTCACAACAACCCCTATAATCAAAGCAACACCTGCGATAATAAGAAAACCAAAGCCAAGTAAAATGGCTACGCTTATAAGAACGACAAGCGCAAGCCAATGTTTCCAGGTAAACCGCTGAGAGGAGGTTTTCCATTGCCAGCTCTCAACCTCAATATGTACCTCTTCATTATTATTGGAAGGGCGGGGTAATTTCTTAATCATAACTTTCCTCTATCCTTCTCGATGCAAAGAAAAATAAGCCAAATCCTGAAGAGCCGCCTTAAGCAAAGAGTCTGGGAAAATGTCTAAATACCCAACAGCTTCTTTCACAAAATCCTGAGCCATATGCTTTGTTTTCAACAAGGCTCCTGAGTCTTTTAAAAGATGAATAGCATGCGCAAGCGCCCCATCATCCCGAACACCCCCTTGAAAAACCTCTTCCCAAAACGCTCGGTCTGCTCCTTTTTTATAGGCCATAATGACGGGAAGAGTGACCTTACCTCCTCGAAAATCATCCCCAATTTTTTTCCCAAGCTTTTCTTGATCTGCAGCATAGTCTAAAACATCATCCATGAGTTGGAAAGCCATACCTAAGGTTCGTCCAAAGCCTGACAAGGCTTGTCGTTTTTCATCCTCGGCCTCTGCTACCACTGCCCCAATCTCTGTCGTGGCTGAAAAGAGTTGCGCTGTTTTCGCATGAATAATTTTTAAGTAGGTTTCCTCAGTTAAGGTGAGGTCATGGCTTAAAGAAAGCTGCATGACTTCTCCTTCAGCAATGATGGAAGAGGCCGCTGACAAAATCCTGAGGACTTCCAACGATCCATCCGCAACCATTAATTCAAAGGCCCGACTGAATAGAAAATCACCAACAAGAACACTTGCTTTGTTATTCCACTTCGCATTGGCAGATATCGTCCCTCGCCGTAAGGTACTTTCATCCACCACATCATCATGCAGAAGAGTCGCTGTATGAATAAACTCTACACAAGCTGCAAGATAAATGTGACGATTTTCCTCGTATCCACACAGTTCCGCTGACGCCACCGTTAAAAGCGGTCTTAACCGTTTTCCGCCCAGGGCAATAAGATACCCTGCAATTTGCGGAATCAACGGCACTGAGCTCTGCATTTTTTCAAGAATACAAGCGTTAACTGCAATAAGTTGGGGGGCCAATAAAGAAGCCAATGACGTAAAACTGGAGCTTAAGGGCGAAAGACGGGAAAGGATCATGAATTGACTATGCTGCCTGAAGCTTATTTTTATATTATTAACTTATCCTAACTTTTACAACGTGTCATCCCACAACATGTCATCATCCACAATTGTCATCCTGAACTCAGTTGTCATCTCGAATCTTTGAGTGCCGGACTTGATCTCATAAGCGCTAACCTAATATGATTGTAAACTAACTGAGCCAATTGCAAAATTCAACCAACCCTTGTCATCCTCGGGCTAGAAAAGGTTTGTTTTTTGAAGGAAATACAATTCTTGAGATTCTATATCTTGATTCTTTGCATATATATGCAGAAAATAAATCTCTTCAATTGTCAAATAGAATAACGGGAATTGGACTTGAAAATTATTTACTTTGACAATCTGACACAAAAGTGTCACACTTTTTCAAAATGCAAAAAGGAGATGTCAGTTATGCCAACCCCTAATCCAAGAGTGAATGTGACATTAACGCCAGACTCGGTCACTCTTTTGCATCTGTTAGCAACAAAAAAACATCAATCTCTTTCAAGAGTTACAAGAGATTTAGTTTTGGAAGGACTGGATCATTATGAAGATTTCGTCTTGTCTTCCTTTTCTGAAGAAAGAGAGGCTAAGTCCACTAAGGCTATACCACACAGTGAAGCTTGGAAATAATAGCAAGCAGTATGTATATGATATTTAAAACTTCCCAATGACCCACTCCATCCATGTCCGCGGAGCGCGGGAACATAATCTTAAGAACATAGACGTTGAAATCCCCCGTGATCGCTTGGTCGTCATTACAGGGCTCAGTGGATCAGGCAAATCTTCTCTTGCGTTTGATACAATCTATGCGGAGGGACAACGGCGCTATGTGGAAAGTCTGTCAGCCTATGCGCGCCAGTTCTTGCAATTGATGCAAAAGCCGGATGTGGACTCAATTGAAGGGTTGTCGCCCGCTATTTCTATTGAGCAAAAGACAACTTCAAAAAATCCACGCTCAACAGTTGGAACGGTGACGGAAATTTATGATTACTTGCGGCTTTTATTTGCCCGCATTGGTATTCCCTACTCGCCTGTTACGGGCCTTCCCATTCAAAGTCAGACGGTGTCTGAAATGGTGGATCGCTTGATGAATCTTCCTGTAGGTACGCGCCTTTTTCTGTTAGCTCCGATTGTGAGAGGCCGCAAAGGGGAATATAAACGTGAAATTTTGGATCTCCGTAAGCAAGGGTTCCAGCGCCTTAAAATTGATGGCACTTTGTATGATATTGAGGACACACCAACCCTCAATAAAAAAGTAACCCATGATATTGAGGTGGTCGTCGATCGTCTGGTTATTCAGCCAGACCTGGGGCACCGATTGGCAGATGCGATTGAAACGTGTTTGAGGCTGTCTGATGGTCTTTTGTATGCGGATAATGCCGATACAGGAGAGCGACACACCTTTTCAGCAAAGTTTGCGTGTCCTGTATCTGGCTTTACGATTGATGAAATTGAACCCCGCCTTTTTTCCTTTAATAGCCCATATGGTGCGTGCCCAGGGTGTGACGGCTTAGGCGTTAAGATTGTGTTTGATCCCGCGCTGGTTATTCCAAATCCTAAACTTTCTTTGGGGCAAGGTGCGGTGCAGCCCTGGGCCGGGGCTTTTTCCCATTATTATAATCAAGCGTTGAGCGCGGTTGTTGCTAAATATGGTGGCCGTATGGATACACCATATTTCGAGCTTCCTGAGCGAACAAAAGAGGTTATTCTCTATGGTTCTGGGGGGGAGAAAGTGCCCACCACGTATCTGGATGAGGCGCGTAGCTTTACACAGAATAAACCTTTTGAAGGCGTAATCCCGACCCTTGCCCGTCGCCAGAAAGAGAAAAAAGATCGCTATGGGCAAATGGAAGAAATGACACGCTATCAAAGCACGTTGGCGTGTGAAATGTGTCACGGCTATCGCCTGAAGCCTGAAGCCCTTGCCATTAAGATTCAGGGGCTTACCATTGGACAAGCAACCGAAATGTCGATTGGCCATGCTACGACTTGGTTTCAGAACTTGCCAGAAAAACTGAGTCCCAAGGAAAGAGAGATTGCCGCACGTATTTTAAAAGAGATTCAAGAGAGACTAGGCTTTTTGGTTAGTGTAGGCCTTGGCTATCTCTCACTCGCCCGCGCATCCGGTACACTGTCAGGTGGAGAAAGCCAACGGATTCGCTTGGCCTCCCAAATAGGGTCCGGTCTTGTGGGGGTTCTTTATGTCCTTGATGAGCCCTCGATTGGCCTGCATCAACGAGATAATGACCGCCTTCTTGCCACGTTGACCCGGTTGCGGGATCTTGGAAACAGTGTCCTTGTGGTGGAGCATGATGAAGATGCCATCCGGACAGCTGATTATGTCATTGATATGGGGCCAGGGGCAGGAATCCACGGGGGCACGATTGTCGCCCAAGGAACTCCACAAGAGATTATGGACAATCCCGCAAGTTTGACGGGACAATATTTAGTGGGGACACAAAAAATACCGCTACCTTCAAAAAGGCGAAAGCCAACTGCGGGGCAACGTTTAAGAGTTGTCGACGCCCGGACCCATAACCTGCAAAACGTTACTGTCGACTTTCCCTTGAGTACCTTTATTTGTGTGACAGGGGTGTCAGGGGGCGGCAAGTCCTCCCTGGTTATTGAGACCCTTTATAAAGGACTTGCGCAAATTTTAAATGATAATTCGGACGTCCCGGGTCCTCATGAGCGGATTGAGGGGCTTGAGCTGATCAACAAAATTGTGGATATCGATCAGTCCCCGATTGGGAGAACACCTCGATCAAATCCCGCTACCTATACGGGCGTGTTTTCCCCTATTCGGGATTGGTTTGCGGCCTTGCCGGATGCGAAAGCGCGCGGTTATTCTCCAGGGCGATTTTCCTTCAATGTAAAGGGCGGGCGGTGTGAAGCCTGCCAAGGGGATGGGGTCATTAAGATTGAGATGCACTTTTTACCCGATGTGTATGTGGAGTGTGACCAATGCCATGGCAAACGGTACAACCGAGAAACGCTCGACATTAAGTACAAGGATAAATCTATCGCGGATGTCCTTGAGATGACAGTGGATGAAGCCCTGATCTTTTTTGAGGCAATGCCGTCTATTAAGGAAAAGCTTGAAACGTTGTCCCAGGTGGGACTGGGATACATTCACGTCGGTCAACGGGCGACGACTCTTTCAGGCGGCGAAGCTCAGCGGGTCAAGCTCTCAAAAGAGTTATCTCGGCGTGCGACCGGCAAAACTCTTTATATTCTGGATGAACCCACCACGGGTCTTCATATTGATGACGTCCGAAAACTCCTCGAGGTTCTCCATGCTCTTGTGGAGCAAGGTAATACGGTAATTGTTATTGAGCATAATCTTGAAGTTATAAAAACAGCTGATTGGATTATTGATATCGGTCCTGAAGGAGGAGAAGAAGGAGGGCGTATCGTTGCTGCAGGTACGCCAGAAATGATTTGTAAGACGCCTGAAAGTTATACGGGTTTTTATTTAAAGCCGTACTTGAAGGGGAAGTAATATAACCAAAATTATGCACAGAGACTTTTTTGTCTTTTGACCTCACCTTCTCGTCAAGAAAATTTTTTATTCCTTAGCTTAAAAATATATCTTTACAGAAAAAAATCCTTTTAAATCAGAATACTAAATATACTGCCTAAAAATGAGGCAACGCGAGCTAACCCATGCTTTTAACTCCACTATTTGTTTCCTCTTTTCTTTTGTCCACAAAGTTATCCACAGATTCCGTGGGTAGTTTTTCTGAAGAGAGAGACTTTCTTTTTAGGATGGAATAATGCGAAGGGCATTCTTCATTACATGGGATAAAGATGAGGAAAAAGGTCTTCCACAACCTTAAGAGGGAAGTTCATCCTGACATTTCTTTTTGGCGTATTAGACATAAGAAGTTCCTCTTTAATAAGTGCTGCGAGCACGGAGCGTGCTTGACGCTCCTTGTAGCCTGTAATGAGAGAGATTCTCCCTCGTTCTATTTCTCCTGCAAAGAAAACTTCGCGCAAGAGATCGATTGCTGTAATAGCAATTCATGGACTTAACCAAGAGAGCCATACTTTTAATAAGGAGTGGATGAACGGATCCTGCCAATACGTGAGGTTTTGTTGAGAGGTCAAACGCTAAATCTTCAAGGATTTTCTCTCCGTTAGGAGGCATTAAGGGGCCCATTGAATGGGTCATTTTTGCCGATTATTTTATTGCATATAATAAATATAATGCATGATATTTTTGTTGATACCAAGATTATTTTTGCTGATTGTAATGCCGATCTTGTAGAGGGGGGATTGCTGGCAGAGCTCTAGTTGTTTTGTACGATTTTAATCTGGCACTGTACATTCCCAATGAGTAGAGAAGTAGCCCTCTGGCTTTCTACTAACAGTCCATAGTTTACCCTCTTGATTGTGAAGACGATAGCGGGTGCCAACTGTTAAAGGAGTAGGGGTAACAGAAGGATCATAAAGTTTAACAAGACTTGCTTCTAACGCGTCAAAAGAATCAATGCCTTTACAGTCAAAGTCTATTGGCTCTTCATTAGACAGATTATCTACAGCTGGCCCAAAACCATTCTTTGTAAGGGCTTTCCATGACCCTGGATTAGAGGGGCGAGCCGTTGCATCCAAACGAGAAAGCGGTTTTCCTCCAAAACAGTTGAAAGCTTTAATTTTCTTTGCATCTTTCTCTGGGTCGAGACCTACTCCTCGACCTATGCGTCCTACTTTAATAGCCCACTTGTCGACCATTAATTCCACAAGTTCAGATGCCACCCCGTGTCTCCAATATCCTGGTAGCAATGCATAAGCAAGCTCTGACACGCTTGGTTTATCCCCCGTACCAGCTACGACACTTCCCATCATTCTATCCTCATGATTAAAAACCGTTAATCCACCGTGAGGTTGTTCATTTTGAAAACGATGCATCCACATTCCCCGTATTCGTTGTTCGGTTGATTCAGGGGTGCGCGGTTGGCCATTCCCAAATGTTCTCATGACATCTGGATTATTAAAAAGTTCTTGGTGAAAGGGAATATCCTCTTCAGTGACTTCTCTAGCAACGCAGGTTCGACCCTCAAGAGTTACATGAAGACCTCTAGAATCCCACCGAAAAATCTCGGATTCAGGAGAAGCCTTACTAGGTACAATACCTATCGTGCAGAAAATTAAAGAAAAGAGGATGAATGGCTTTGTCATTTTCATTGTAGTGTACCTATAACAAATAATTATGATAATATAGTGTATTTGTATGTAGAGCATTTTTCAAAAATGTCAAGAGGGTCAGGTATAAAATTTCCTTGACGTCTCTTTCCTTATCATGTAAACATATGATAACTAATTTTTGCATATCAGATATGTAATTTACTGTTATAATAAAAACAAAAAAGGGAGGATAAAAATGCTTGATGTCTTATCAAAACCTCGTTGGTCGAGTTGGGAGAGTGTTTGTCTTAAAACTGCCTTTGAACAGAAGATTCAGCTCAAAATCATAGCGTAGGCCTTAGAAAAAAGTGTAACCGCTATCAATAAAAAGATAAAGTCCCTTGGGCTTAGAGGAAGGAAGTCGAAATCGGGACGCCTTAAAGGAACAGCTTACAATAGCGATTGGGAGGCCAGAACATCTGATGAGCTTACAAAAATGATGCGTATTGTGAGGCAGTATGCACCTCTTAGCTATTGTCAACAAATGCAGTTCTTAGGGGGGGATTGGACGACAACGAAGCTTTCTTCTTCAAAAAGATTAACAAAAGGATCCTGTCTTGGACGAACGTCCCAAAAAAATGCACCCTATTCTTTTGTTACACCCCTCACCTATCACTGTTTAGGAGAAAAAACTTTTTCTCCCCCTAGCGTAAAGAAAAGCTATGATAATTCTCTATACATTTCTCTGTGTTACATAGAAGAATGGGCTTTTTCAAAGGGATTTCATTCGGTTGAAAATATGTTGCGGGATCAAGGGATTTCTTATTGGAAAGGTGGAAAGTATTTTTCCATAGCACAGCTTCTTATCTACCTTAACGGAATGCGCCTTGAAAAAAGGCTTGAGCCCTTCGTGTTAGCTGAAGAAAAAGTAGAGAAACGGCGCAAGCGCAAGCGTTAACAACAGCCGTGATTTGCGTGGACGAGTGACTTTTTGTTCCACAAAATACTGCCCATGAAAAGAGCAAGGCACATATAAAGGAAATAGTCATAGCCATTTAGGGTAGCGATCCCTATACCAAGGGCAGATCCAAGGGCGAGCTTAAAAGGCATCCAATTCCCATGATGACGATAGATTTGATAGGCCATGAGGCTCAAGGTAATCAGGCCAAAAACAAGCATGAGGGGTTCAAAAAATTCATGAATATATCCAAGTTCAAAGCCAACCATACTTAAAAGGCTGGCATAAAAAGGCAGACACAGAGGACATAGCGCGCACGACAGAAGGGAGACAACAACTGTCCCCAGCCCACTTACAACATCACCCCAGTGCTTCATGAAAGTCTCCTTTTTACAGAGATAAATTGCAAGATTGTTCCCCTAAATGTCATTCTTGGGCTAGAAGTGTTTGGTTTTCAAAAAAGCTTCTAGTCCAAGAATGACAAAGGGGGATGACTCAAGAGCCTGCCTCCACAAAGGCGTAGTGGATACTCCAGAGGCGAACTATGCAATTACCTCTACTCATACTTATAAAATAGAGAGAGATCTTTTTTATTTCAAGAGGGAAATATCAGAATTATATTTCTGCGGAAGTCCTAGATATTTTCCTGGAATTTTCCTCTTGAAAATAACACGATCCTGAGTATGATGCAGTACTTAGTTAGTAAATGCGGGCGTAGCTCAGGGGTAGAGCACAACCTTGCCAAGGTTGGGGTCGAGGGTTCGAATCCCTTCGCCCGCTCCATATATACCCCTCTGAAATAATTAAAAAAATCCTGTCCCACAACCCCTACAGAGCAATTTTAGACGTTTTTAGAGGGGTAAAGTGCCTAAAAAACAAGGTGAGTTTAAAACAGATTTTCCACGGCGCAATAGGATCTTTTTACGTACTAACGGCAAAAACGGGATTTAATATCATTAAGCGCAATGGACTTACCCCCGACCGTAACCCTCATCCCTCTTGAAGCTCTTTAATATTTTCATAAAGTTTAAGGGTATCGGGATTTGCGAGAGATGAGACGTTTTTTATGGAGCGGCCATGAATAATCTCTCGAACGGCAAGCTCTACGATTTTGCCACTTTTAGTACGGGGAATATCTGAGACTTGAAGGATCTTAGCGGGCACATGACGAGGAGAGGTATTTGTTCGTATCTTTCGTTTGATCTCTTCAATAAGGGTTGGGGTAAGATTGAGGTCTTCTTTGAGTCTTACAAATAAAACAACTCGGACGTCTTCTTGCCAATCTTGTCCCACGACAAGACTTTCCAAAATCTCATGAATTTGTTCAACTTGGTTGTAAATTTCAGCGGTGCCAATCCGTACACCCCCTGGATTAAGAAGAGTATCTGAGCGTCCATATATGATGAAGCCCCCATGGACTGTGTGTTCTACATAATCACCATGGCACCAAATATCCTTAAATTTTTCGAAATAAGCCGCATGGTACTTTTGATCTTGATCATCCCCCCAAAAAAAGACAGGCATAGAAGGAAAAGGCGTTGTACAAACAAGTTCCCCCTTTTTGCCAAGAACACCATGTCCTTGCTCATCAAAGATCTGAATGTCCATCCCTAAGCCTGGGGCTTGAAGTTCACCTCGCCAGACAGACCCCAAAGGATTGCCCAAAGCAAAACAAGAAATAATATCCGTCCCTCCCGACATAGAAGCCAGACAAATATCGGAAGAAATATGCTCGTAAACGAAGTCAAAATTTTCTGGCATAAGGGGCGATCCTGTTGAAGCTACCATGCGTAAATTCGAGAGATCATAATGATTTTTAGGGTAGAAATTTGCTTTTCTGAGGGTATCAATATATTTGGCAGAGGTTCCAAAAAAAGTCATTTTCTCAGCTTCTGCATACTGCCATAAAATATCACCTGCGGGAGAGCCATCATAAAGTAAAAGAGTTGCCCCTGAGGCAAGCGCTGAAACTTGCCAATTCCACATCATCCAGCCGCAGGTCGTGAAGTAGAAAACACGGTCTTTTGGTTTTATGTCACAATGGAGCTGATGCTCTTTCATGTGTTGTAAGAGGGTTCCCCCTACCCCATGAACAATACATTTAGGAGCGCCAGTGGTCCCTGAAGAATAGAGGATAAAAAGGGGATGATTAAAAGGAACTTGGATAAATTCAATTTCGGTTACGTTGTTAAACGGAATAAGAGCTTCTTGCCAATGAATAAGGAATGGATCTGAAGGAAGAGAAAAGGACTTATCTCCGTAAGGAAAGACAATAATCTTCTCAAGACTTGGAAGACCCTTTCGCAGTTCTTCCACTTTTTCCAGACAGTCAAATCGCTTGCTGTTATAATAATATCCCTCCGCCATAAATAGAATCTTTGGCGTAATTTGAGCGAAACGATCTAAAAGGCTGCTGACTCCAAAGTCAGGCGAACAAGATGACCAAATGGCCCCCAAAGACGTTGCAGCAAGCATCGCAATGACAGCTTCAGGCGTATTGGGGACATATCCTCCAACACGGTCTCCTTTTTGAACGCCAAGGGATTTTAAATAGGCGGCAAGGTGGGCTACTTCCTGGTAGAGCTCCTTATAAGTGAGGGTTTGTTTGACTTTGTCTTCTCCCCAAAAAATAAGGGTAGGTGTTTCAGCTGGGCGGGGGCGCAGCAAATTCTCGGCATAATTCAGCTCGGCATCAGAGAAAAATTGCGGTTTAAAAATGCCAGAGGACAAATGAATTTCTCGGTTACCTTTCTGAGACGTGATCAATCCACAATAATCCCATACAGCCTTCCAGAAATCTTGGATATGAGTGGTAGACCAGTGATGTAAGTCTTCAAAACTTGAATGGTTTGTGCCAAAGCGACTGTTCACATTAGCTATAAAGGAGGTGAGATTGGCATTCTGAATTTGCTGAGAAGTGGGTTGCCACAGAGGTTTATTATTCATTTGTGCCCGCGTCATTAAGGTTACTTGATGAAATTACTCTCATAGATTTAATAAACCGTAAATTGGATTTCTTATAGATAAAAAAGAATTTCTCCTTCAATTAAATCAATTTTGCCTTATACCGATCTTTCATAAAGAAGAGAGCAACAGCTGAAATGAGAGATGCAAGACCTAAGTACAAGGCAGGGGCTGCATTATTGTTTGTCAGGTGAATAAGGCCTGTTGCAATAAAAGGGGCAGTGCCTCCAAAGGCAGCCATACTGATGCTATGGGCAATTGAAAGTCCTGAAAACCGCACATTAATGGGAAAGAGTTCAACAAGGGTTGCTGGGAAGGGAGCAAAAAAGACACCCATAATAAAGGAAAGGGCCACTTGAGCCATAAGGGCTCCACTAAAGCTACTTTCAAGGGCTGTGAAAAGAGGATAGGCAAAAAATACAAAAGCGAGAGCGCTCGGAATGAGGACGAGCTTACGTCCGATTCTATCAGAGAGCCACCCTGAGAGGGGAATGACAAGTCCCATGACAACCATACTCACCGTTGTCATCATGAGACTTGTGACCTGATCGACCCCGAGAAGAGTCATAAGAAAATTATTAATGAAGGTCACAATGAGATAAAATCCAATGGCAAGAGAAAGCTCGATGGTAATGACATAGGCAATTGTTTTTGAATGATTCTTGAAAAGCTCAATAATAGGCGTTGCGTTTTCCTTGTGATGCTTTTTAATTTTTGTAAATTGTTCGGGCTCTCGAACCGTTCGGCGCATAATAGATCCCACACACCCTCCCCCCACACTTAAGAGGAAAGGGATTCTCCATCCCCAATCCATCACTTGATCTTCAGATAAAAAGTAACATGTGGAAGTTGCAATAGCTGAGCCCACTAAGATTCCAACCAGAAGGCTAAAGACGACCCAACTTCCATAGAGCCCCCGATTTCCTTGTTGAGCATTTTCAACCACAAAGATCATAGAGCCCGTAAATTCTCCCCCCATAGAAAGCCCTTGAGCCAAACGAATGAAGGTTAAAAGAAGAGGCGCAAGCCACCCAATTTGTTCATAGGTTGGTAAAAGTCCAATGAGAGTTGTTGGAATCGCCATAAGATAGATAGACCATAAGAGAGCACTTTTTCGGCCAATCTTATCTCCAATATGGCCAAAAATAAGGCCGCCAAGAGGGCGCATAATGAACCCGGCTGCAAAAACGCCGAAGGTTGCCATAAGGGAAGCAACTGTGCTGAATTTTGGGAAAAAGAGTTGACCAATGGTTGTTGCAAAATATCCGTAAAGAGCAAAATCATACCATTCAAGAGCATTTCCAATCATACATGACAGAATAACCCTTTTAATATAGCTCCCTTCTTGAGGAACACTTATTGATTCATAGGCAAGAGACTCAACTGGCATTGCGCTTTCCCTGATATTTAAAGAAAATAATTTTCTATTAAAACCAAAGAAAAATTTAAATTTTATTAAAAAATTACACTTTATTTAAGATACTAATTTTTGTTTTTCTTTAATATTTTGTTAAGGAATTTATGACAAACTAATTTATAGGAAAATCTCTTACATTGAGTGAAAGTCTATGAAAAAATTAGCCCTCGTTACAGGCGGAACTCGAGGAATTGGAGCCTCGATCTCGCAAAAGCTTAAGCAAGCTGGCTACGGAGTCGCTGCGGTTTATTATGGAAATGAGAAAGCTGCTCATTCTTTTCAAGAAAAAACAGGCATTCCTACATATAAATGGGATGTCAGTAATTTTAAGGCATGCCAGGAGGGAGTGGCACAAATAACAAAGGATCTTGGATATATTGATATTCTTGTAAATAATGCAGGAATTACCAGAGATGGGGCCCTGCATAAAATGGACTACACCCAGTGGGAGGACGTGATTCAAACCAATCTCACCTCTTGCTTTAACATGTGTCGCCACGTGATTGAGCCCATGCGTATGCGGGGATTTGGTCGTATTATTAATATTAGCTCCATCAATGGTCAAAAAGGTCAATTTGGACAAACAAATTATTCAGCGGCAAAGGCTGGAATTATTGGCCTTACAAAAGCGTTGGCGCAAGAAAGTGCTCTCAAAGGAATTACGGTCAATGCAATAGCTCCAGGATACATCAACACAGAAATGCTTCAAAGCATAGCAGAGCCGATTTTGTCCAAAATCACTCAGCAAATTCCTATGAATCGTCTTGGGAGACCTGACGAAATTGCCAGTACGGTGCTTTTCTTAGCCTCTGAAGATGCGGGATTCATGACAGGCGCAACGCTTACGATTAATGGTGGTCAATATTTTGTGTAATTATAAAGATATTATAGTCAAAGGATTTCAAGGAGCGAGGTTGAGCCCGAGTGGTGAGCCCGATGAGCGTATTTGTAACGTGACAGAGGACGAATCACGATAGGCAATGACCCCGGAACTTGAAAGGCGAAGAGTATAAATAACATTAGAGAAAAAGGAGAAAATGAAATGGCTAAAGAATCAAACGTACCCCCCTTTATGGAACAAGGATTAGGTGCCTTTAAGAACTTTAAATTTCCAGGCATTGACATGGAAGCTCTTATGAGCAGTTATCAAAAAAATGTGGAATTAATGAGCAAACACCATCAGATAGCCATTGAAACAACACAGTCTCTTGTGGAGCTTCAAAATCAATATATCAAAAACGCCTTCGATATGTGGAATGAACATATAAAACAATGCTGTTCTAAGTCCCCCCTCGAAGACAAAACCACTCAACACGCAGAAGCTGCTAAAGAAACAGCTGATAAAACAATAGAACATTTACGTAACATTAATTCCGTCATTGCAAAATCAACGGAAAAAATGAATGAATCAGTCCAAAAACGGTTTAAAGAAGGCCTTGAGGAATCTTTAAACATGACTAAGAAAACAGCAGAGAAGCGCTAAGGCTTTTAGATTTTCATAAGTTCGGATCTTTTTTTGGTTGTCTCATCTGTGAAGAATAGACGAAGAGAAAGAGGCGATCTTTCGAAATTCAGGGCGTTAAAAAAAGAGAGGTGAGTTTCATGATATGGTCAAAATATTCTTTTTTTAGGGAAAATAAAGGCATTGAAAAGATGCATAAAATTCTAGATCTTTAGTTTGATAAAAACAAAAAGAAAGAAGAATTGAGATTATGAAGATCTACAACGAGTCTCTAACATCTTAAGAACGCTGCCTTGCCAAAGTTGTGGTCGAGGGTTCGAATTCCTTCGAGGGATCTTTCTCTTCCCATCCCACATCCCAAAATCAGAGCCGAAATGGAATCAGCAGGGAGGAGGTCATAGGACGACATCCTCCTACGGTCTTCCTTTTCCATCTCGGGTCTTCGGGGCAAACCTGAGGACACCCTTAACCCGCCCCGTCATCTCTGATCCTGATCGGGCATTTATCAACTTAAATAAAGGAATATCAACATGTATAAAACAAAATTTCTCCAGACATCGTTATTAGCAGTTGGAGTGCTAACCTCAGCGGTCGGCCTAGCGGTCGTAATAGGGAGTACGACTGGTGCCTCAGCGGGAACTTGTTTTTGCGGTAAGAGTATTACGATAAACGGGATGAGTCAATTGTCGTGTAAGGATTACTGCCAAGCACTGCATCATAGTCATAGGTGGTCGTGGCAGGACACGAGTGGTCCGGGTATCTGAGGTGGCGATGAGGAAGGCAATGTAGGGGGGCTCCGAGAGAGTCCCGTGGCAGCAGGGGTGCACGGCGAGGTTGACCCGTGGTGGATTTTTATAGACATGCCGGGATGCTGGGTGGTCAAAGGGCGTGGACCGCCGCGTTACGAACTGCAACCAGACGGGGGAGACGGTTGGCCCGCGCCTGGCAGACGGTGGCAGCATGAAAAGGCGGGCCTTTGCGAGACTTCGGGATGCTGACCCAGCACAGGTCCACCCCACCCACCCGGCACAGGAAATAATGCTGTGGGGGGGGCGGTCCGGGCGTTGGTTCCTATAGACAAGTCGGTCCCCCTGCAAGTCACGACAAAGAACTAATACCACTTATCAATCAAGTGGCAGACAAAACTGGGTTGCTTCGTCGCCTTCGACTCCTCGCAATGACGCCAATTTCCGTCATTGCGAGCGAAGCGAAGCAATCCAGAATATCCACCTATTGAAGCGAAATGGTATAAGCTCCGGTGCGCGTGGTGGCATCCGCGAAATCGCACAGTACTGCTTTGTACGCCCCCCCTATCTCCGCCAAAAACTCGGTGTAAAAAGAATTAACAACGTTAAAAGCTCAAGACGACCGACAATCATCCCTATCATGACAATCCATTTTGCGCTGTCAGAAAGACCTCCATAATGCCCTGAGGGCCCAATAAGGGTTCCAAGACCCGGGCCTACATTTCCTAGAATCGTTGCACTTCCAGAGAGGCTGGAAACAGGATCAACCCCACAAAAAGAAAGACTTAAAGCTAAGGCTGCGTAGCAGAAAATATAGAGGGCAAAGAAAGCAAGAACCGACATAAATTCAGACTCTTTCAATCTTTGGGTATTATAAAGCGGAACAAAAACCCCATGGGGGCGACGGAGCTGAAGAATCTGTGTTTTTGCTGCCTTAAAGAGAACCTGAAACCGAAAGATTTTAATTCCCCCTGCAGTGGATCCCGTGCATCCTCCGACAAACATAAGAAAGAAAAGAAAAATCAAGGGGAACCCTCCCCACATATTGGAATTAGCTATGGAAAATCCCGTCGTTGACGCAATGGAAACAACGGTAAAAACACCATAACGCAAGGCATTTATCCAATCATATTGCTCAGTACCCCACAGCCAAAGAGTTACAGTTCCTGAGGCTACGGCTACCAGAGAAAGAAAAACTCTCACCTGAGAATCCCGCAAAAGGGATTTTAGATCCCCTTGTAAAAAACGGGTAAAGAGCAGAAGAGTAATACTCCCCATTAGCATAAAAACAATAGCAACAATCTCAATCCAATAGTTATTGAAAGCTCCTAAAGAAAGGTCAGAAGTGGCAAATCCAGCTGTTGAAACCGTTGTCATCATAAAACAAATAGCTTCAAAAATTGTCATGCCTGCAAACCAATACGCAACGCCACAAAAGGCAGACATCAAAAGATAAGTTGAAAGAATACTTGAAGAAATTTGAGAAATTCGCGGAAGGTATTTCTCAGAGCGATCGGAAAATTCACTTCTGAAAAGCTGCATTCCCCCAATTTTTAGAGCAGGTAAAATGATCAAGGCCATCACGACAATTCCGATACCTCCGAGCCATTGCAAAAGAGCTCGCCACAATAAAATTCCCGGTGGGGCATATTCAAGGTTTTGAAAAACTGTAGCTCCCGTTGTTGTTAAGCCGGATACTGCTTCAAAAAAAGCATCCGTAAAGGTAGGGGCAGCACTTGAAAGAATAAAAGGTAATGAAGAAAATGCTGAAATTGCAATCCAGCTTGATGCGGTTAAAATGAACGTTTCCCGAACTTCAAAAACAGGCTCTGCTTCAGGTTTGAAAGAAAGAACAAGGAGGACCCCTACAAATCCTGTCATTGCAGCCGCTTCCCCAAAATACACCCAGTCTGGATCCCGAAACAAAAGATCCATCCCTGCAGGAATAGTCATGGCAAGGGCTAAAATACTTAAAAAAATTCCCACGATAAAAATAACAAATCGATATTGAATCATGACGATACGCAGGTGCTCCCCTGGCTATCATTAAAAGATTCCAAACTGTACACCACGGGAAAGCTTTGACAAACCGTTATTTTTAGCTTAAAAGCAATCTCATATCGTCATTGCGAGAAACGATACAATAACTGGAGAATGCATTGTCTAAAGAAGACCTAATCGAGTTTCCTGGAATCATTATAGAATTACTTCCTAATGCGACTTTTCGTGTGCAACTTGAAAATGGGCATATGGTTCTGGCCCATACCTCCGGCCGTATGCGAAAAAACCGTATCCGCGTTCTTGCAGGAGATAAGGTGACCGTTGAAATGACTCCTTATGATCTTACCAAAGGACGCATTACCTTTCGTCATAAATAATGCAACTTATCCTCGCCTCCTCCTCCCCGCGCCGACGTGAGCTTTTAGCCTCAATAGGGTTAATCCCCCATAAAATCATCAGTCCAGAAGTGGATGAGACTCCCTTAAAAGGAGAAAATATCCGAGACTATGTCAAGCGCATCGCCCATCTCAAAGCCCATACTGTTCATTTACAAACGCCCGAGGCCTATGTTTTAGGTGCAGATACCATTGTAGAGACGGGCCGAAAAATCATTGGCAAACCGGAAGATGAGGCGGGTGCACGCCGTACCCTTGAGAAACTTTCTGGACGGCGCCACCGGGTCTACACAGGAATCTGCGTCGTCTCTCCAAAAGGACAAGAAGTCTGCCGGATTGTCATGACCCGGGTTTCCTTTAAACGCTTAACCGCTGAAGACATTGATGATTACATTGCGTCAGGGGAATGGGAAGGAAAAGCAGGAGCTTACGGCATTCAGGGCAAGGCGGCCAAGTTTGTAACATTCATCTCAGGATCATACACAAATATTGTGGGTCTTCCCGCTTATGAGACGGATTGCTTGTTAAAAGGCGTAGGATTTTGCAAGGGTTAGTCGGTATGAATCCTTCTACCTCCCCCCCTTGTGGGAGAGGTTACACCGCGTAAGCGGGGCGGGTGAGGGGTCTATTTGAATAATTTTGGCTTGGATTAAAGGTATGTTTTTTTGAAATAGAAACGTGGCATAAGTCAATGAGAACCAATTGGAGACGAGATGAATCTCTTAAAAGATGAGATTTTAAATACCCCCTCACCCGCTCCCTTCGAGAGTGACCTCTCCCACAAGGGGAGAGCTGAAAGGCATTGCGCTATTTTTTATTCATAACGATGGATTCTAAAACATGACCAAGCCCCCTATCTGCCCCTTGTGTAAAAAACCAACTGTCCCTGAATTCCGCCCCTTTTGCTCGAAAAGGTGTGCAGATATTGACCTCGCCCGCTGGTTTCGCGGAGATTATCGTATTGAAGGAGAAGAAACAAAGGTAGATGAGGAAGAGGAAAAGACAGAGGAGAAAGGAGAAAAATGACTCTCACGCCCCTTTTACTTCTTCTTCTATCCTATCTTTTGGGAAGCATTCCTTTTGGACTCATCATCAGTTGGCTTTTTAACCTTAAAGATCCCCGTACAACAGGCTCTAAAAATATTGGAGCAACAAATATCCTCCGGTCAGGAAGTAAGCTCGCTGCCCTTCTCACACTCCTTCTGGATGCTGGGAAAGGAAGCTGTGCAGTTCTATTGGCCCTTGCTCTTGAGCCTTCCCTTGAGCTTTCTTTTGCGCAATGGGCAGGTCTGTGCGCTATGGTGGGGCACATTTTCCCTATATGGCTCAAATTCCATGGAGGAAAAGGCGTTGCAACTGCCTTTGGCGTTATACTTGTTTTAAGCTGGCCTTTGGCTGGCGCTTGTCTTCTCACATGGCTTATGGTGGCCTTCCTTACGCGTTATTCTTCCTTAGCATCGTTGGGGACGGCTTTTGCCAGTCCCCTTTACGCGGTTTGGTTAAATGAAAATCATCTTGTCATTCTCTGCATTTTGTTTTTTAGTCTCTTAACTTGGACGCACCGCAGCAATATCGGGCGTCTCATAACAGGGAGGGAACTAAAAATTGGCAACTCTATTCCACCGGGCGCGCCCCGAGACAGATAATGGTCTTCTAGATTGGCTTACACTCGCCAGGTCCGAAAACATCGGCCCCATCACATTCCATCATTTATTAAAGAAATTTGGCTCCGTACAAAAGGCCTTGGAAGTCTTGCCCCGGCTTGCGGCTCAGGGGGGTCTAAAACGTCCCTTAAAAATCGCCCCTCGCTCAGAGGTTGAGAAAGAGATTGAAGCAACACGCGCCTATGGGGCCCAAATTATAACGTTGGAAAGCCCCTTATATCCCCCTCTTCTGCGCCATATTGACTCTGCTCCTCCGGTCATCACGGTTAAAGGGCACCTTGATCTTTTGCACCATCCCTTGTTTGCGATCGTGGGGGCGCGAAACGCCTCAGCTATGGGCAAGAAAATGGCCCATAAACTGTCCTCGGACCTTGGAAAACAAGGTTGGGGAATTGCCTCCGGACTTGCGCGGGGCATTGATACGGCTGCCCATCAGGCCAGTCTTCAAACCGGAACGATTGCTGTTCTTGCCGGCGGAATTGATAATATCTATCCTCAAGAAAATGAAAGTCTTTACACCAAAATTGCGCAAGATGGCGTTCTGGTTGCAGAATCGCCTTTTGGCACCCAACCCCATGCGACCCTTTTTCCGCGCAGAAATCGCATTATTTCAGGCGTATCTAGAGGTGTTTTAGTTGTGGAAGCGGCGTTAAAATCAGGGTCTCTTACCACAGCCAGATACGCCCTTGAACAAGGCCGGGACGTTTTTGCCATTCCTGGTCACCCCCTTGATCCTCGGGCAAATGGCTGCAACAAGCTCATTAAAAATGGTGCTATTCTGACGGAAACTCTTGAAGACATTACGAGTGAGATTTCCCCTGGCAAGCCCCTTTGCCTCTCTCCCCTTGAGATAACCCTTGAAGAACCCTCCTCTTCTGCTTCCTTGGAGATGATACGAAAGATTATATACGAAAATTTAAGCATTGTTCCGATAAATGTTGACGAAGTGATCCGAGAATGTCAGTTACAGGCATCTGATGTGTGGATTGTCCTCCTTGAGATGGAAATTGCAGGACGCCTTGAACGCCACTTCGGCGGAAAGGTTTCCCTTAAAGAAGAATGGAAAAGCGAATGAACGTTGTTGTCGTTGAATCTCCCTCAAAGGCAAAGACAATAGAAAAATACCTTGGCAAAGACTATACTGTTCTTGCCAGTTATGGTCACGTGCGCGATTTAGTCTCAAAAGACGGCTCTGTTAAACCTGACGAAGACTTTGCCATGACATGGCAAGTAGATGAGCGCGCCAAGAAACATCTCGATGTTATTGCAAAAGCCTTGAAGGGGGCTGATCATCTTTACCTAGCCACTGACCCTGATCGCGAAGGGGAAGCCATTTCATGGCATATTCAAGAAGTCCTATCGCAAAAAGGGCTTCTTAAAAATGTAAAATCGCAGCGTATTGCTTTTAATGCCATTACAAAAGAAACGGTTGCCACCGCGATGGCCCACCCTCGCGCTATTGATCGCCAATTGGTTGAGGCCTATTTAGCGCGTCTAAGTCTTGACTATCTGGTGGGCTTTACCCTTTCTCCGGTTTTATGGCGTAAACTCCCTGGCAGTAAGTCTGCAGGACGCGTTCAATCAGTTGCTCTGCGCCTTGTTGTAGACCGAGAAAACGAAATTGAAGCCTTTAGGGCCCAAGAATACTGGACAATTGACGTCGACTTCCTGACGAAAGAAAACAAAACGTTCACAGCACGCTTGACCCATTTAGAGGGCAAAAAATTAGATAAATTCTCCTTGCCCCATGAAAAGGAAGCAAAAGACGCCGAGGAAAAAATCAAGGCTGCAAAATATCACGTTGAATCAATTGAAAAAAAACGTGTCCAGCGTCATCCTCGCCCCCCTTTCATAACGTCAACTCTTCAACAAGAAGCCTCTCGCAAACTAGGGTTTAGCCCCAAGAAGACAATGCAACTCGCTCAAAAACTCTATGAAACCGGCCTTATCACCTACATGCGTACAGATAGTACCCAAGTTGAAGGCAGTGCCATTGCTGCGTGTCGTAAAGTGATTGAGGGATCGTTTGGCAAGCCCTACCTTCCCGCTTCGCCGCGTCAGTATAAAACAAAAGCAAAAAATGCTCAGGAAGCCCACGAAGCGATTCGACCTACAGATTTTGCCAAGAAACCTCAAGACCACTCCTTAGAGAAAGATCTTTCTCGGCTCTATGAGCTTATTTGGAAGCGCATGATGGCCTCTCAAATGGCCAGCGCTGAACTTGATCAAACCACGGTCGATGTAGCCTCTCAAGCGCGCGACATTATGTTAAGAGCGACAGGCTCGATCCTTGTCTTTGATGGTTTTTTAACCCTTTACCGGGAAAGTGTGGATGAAGACCAAGGGGAAGAAGAAGACAACAAGCTTCTGCCCCCTCTGACAGAAAAAGAAGCTGTAGAAAAAAATAAAATTCTACCCGCTCAACATTTCACCCAACCTCCTCCGCGCTATACAGAAGCAAGCCTTGTCAAAAAAATGGAAGAGCTTGGTATTGGACGACCCTCAACCTATGCCCGCACCCTTCAAGTTCTCCAAGAACGGGGCTATGTGCGTAATGAGAAAAAAGCGTTAATTCCTGAGGACAGAGGGCGCCTTGTCACAGCCTTTCTGTTGAATTATTTCCGCGATCTTGTTGAATATAATTTTACCGCCCACCTTGAAGAACAACTTGATGAAATCTCTAATGGAGACCTCTTTTGGAAAGATGTTTTAACCCAATTTTGGACCCCCTTCCATCAAGCAACAGAGGGCGCAAAAAATCTTAAAATCCAAGATGTTCTAGAGCGACTTCAACAAGACCTCTCCTCTTTTCTTTTCCCAATTACTGAACCAGGCAAAGATCCTCGTCTTTGCCCGGTTTGTGGAAAGGGGACCTTAGGACTCCGGTTAAGTAAATTTGGGGCCTTCATTGGATGCTCTGAATACCCCACTTGCAAATATACGCGCCCCCTTATGGGGTCTGAAGAAGGAGCTGAGCTGATCCAAGAAGAACCGTTTGAGCGGGAGTTAGGGTCTGACCCAAAAACGGGGCTTTCTGTGAAGGTTAAAAAAGGACCTTATGGATTTTATATCCAGTGGGGTGAGGCCCTCTCAAAGAAAGAAAAACCAAAGCGGGTCTCTCTACCTACAGGGGCTTCCCCTGAAACTATCACCCTTGAAGAGGCGCTATCCTTAGGCGCACTTCCACGAGAGGTGGGCCTTGATCCTGTAACAAAAGAGCCCATCACCGCAGCTATTGGCCGTTTTGGTCCCTACGTTAAGATTGGCAGTCTGTTTGTTTCCTTAAAGAAAACAGATGATGTGATGACCATTGGTTTAGACCGCGCCCTTGAACTCATTGCGGCTAAGAAAGCCGCCCCCCCACGCACAGGGGGGAGGAAGAAGAGGGGATAGACCAGCCCTTTTATAAAAGCGACAGGGGTCTTATTATAGTCATACACGCGTGTTAGCGTGGTGCGCAATTTTCCCCCGGGGGCACAAATCTACTTTTGTGCCATGCAGGTTTTATAGCACTCAACACCCCTGGAGGCGCAGTCGGATACGTATTTCTTCGCCGCATTCAGGTTATTAGCTTCTTCCGGCTGTGACGCATCTCTCAACCCCCCTATGATGCAGCGCTGGCCGTCAGCAAGGCATCCCAATGCGCACGCGCCGAACGCGGCCACCGGCGTCTCCACCGCTTGAGCCGTCCCATACGTAGTCAGGAGGGCAAGAGTCAGTACTGATGTTTGTAACAATTTTTTACACATTTCAATCTTCCTTTTTTATGGTATTGTCCCAAATTCTGCCTTAGATGATGATCATAAAGCCCTTGAGCTCTTCTGTCAGTATAATCCATGAGAGGTTAAAATTTCGCTAACATCATACATCACAAACTGTTTCCAGAAGACTGGATAGATAAGAGCAATAATGCCAATGAGAAAGTTACTGACCCTTTTTCTTATTCTTCAATAAAACATCTCTTGCCTGTATCAGGCGATCCCGATGGGTTGAGTCCTTAACTTCCATACGCTCAAAGGCTTCATGGATTTCAAGAGGAGTGGCATTAACTTTCACATGAAGAAGGTCTGCTGCTTCTTTCGGTGTAAGAGGCGGCGACAGGGCAAGAGGAGACCTCTTTTGTTTCACCCACTTGTGCACATCTGACCGTAAGAGAAGGACCAAGAGCACAATAATGGCTGCTACATGGAAAAGGCGTCCCACCAAGGTTAGAAAAATCCCTGTGAAAACCAATACACCAACAAATGTCCATTTGAGCGTTTTTATGAGAATGTTTTTTTCGACATTCTCTATCCTTTGTAAAAGAAGAAGGAGGAGAACAATCCCAAAAGCACCTATGAATAATTCAGCCATAGTTACCAGGAGTCAGGGATCAGGGGACAGGAACCCTGTCTCTCCTGATTCCTGTCCCCTGTCCCCTGATCCCTGTACTCTGATTCCTGACTCCTGATCATTACGCCGCCAATTGTTCCACATAGGGAAGATTCATCTTCTGGATAAGGTGACGCAATTCTTGTTTCGCAGCAACGTGAGACAATGTCAGGGGAATCTTACAGTCTTCCAAGTCAAGAACCGTCATACCTGCAAGGAAGAGCTCACGGAAGATAACACGTTCTCCAAACCCAGGAACATACCGAAATCCGAGCCGTTTTGAGAGGAGGCCCATAACTTCTTCCATTTGCGTTTTATTCTTTGCCGTAATACTACTCAAACGGTTCCGCAAAACAATCCATTCGATCGACCCCTGATCACGAATGGCGCGTTGTTTTTTTTGCTCCCACACCATTTCAGCATAGGTGCTTGGTCTTAAAATATCCAATGTATCGCTCTTTAAACGAACGAGCATATCAAGATCAACAAAGCTATCATTCAAAGGGGTAACGAGGGTATCCGCAACAGCATGGGCAGCACGAGAGAGAGGCGAATCACTTCCAGGCGTATCAATCAAAATAAACTGCTTAGATGCCAATTGAGTCAGAGCATTTTCAAGGTGGTGCTTGTCTTCTTGAATGGCTTCTTCTCTTGAAGGGTGCTGACTGGGCAAAATAGGGATATGTTCAGGCAGAGGTAGAGGGACTTTTTTAGCCGTTATTTTGCGGTTTTCTATGGAACGGGTAAGAGTCCCCTGACGAGCATCGACATCAATCGTCCCAACTGAAAAACCCATACGTAAAAGGCTGACGATGATATGCATGCTCACCGTTGATTTTCCCGTGCCTCCCTTTTCATTCCCTAAGACAATAATATGTGGTTTTTGAGTCATGTCTTTACACCTATTCAGTTAGTTGTCCATGGCATTGCTTATACCGTTTCCCAGAGCCGCATGGACACGGAGCATTGCGCGGCGTCTTTCCCCAGTCCACAAGACCTTTAAGAGTTTTATCTTCTGTTTCTCCTGGATCGTAAGGGTCTTCATGATAATGAAGTGTCATATCTTGAGCTGCAGCAGGTTCAAAAATATCAGTTTCAACTTGTTCAGGTGTTGCTTCTCCCATTTTGAGATGACACAACGTTCCTGTTACATTTTCACGCAAACGCGTTAGCATGTCTTGAAACATCTCAAAGGCTTCACTCTTGTATTCATTCAAGGGATCTCGCTGCCCATAGGCTCTTAGGTTAATCCCTTGTCGCAGATGATCTAAGGTCAGCAAATGATCTTTCCATTGTTGATCAAGGGAGCGCAATAGCAGAGACTTCTCCGCGATACGCATCATATCAGAGCCATACACTGTTTCCTTATGATCCATGTGATCCTGAACAGCGCGGTGAATACGGGTGGTAATCTCTGCGTCCGCAATGCCTTCTTCGTCAGCCCATTCCTTAATTGGTAAATTTAAGGAAAAAATGCGTAAACATTCTTCATGAAGCGCGCCCACGTCCCAGCTGTCAGCATAGGCATTTTCAGGAATAAACCGTTTTACAAGGACGTCAATAACTTCTTCCCACATCGAGACGATAAAGTCTTGCACATCTGCGGCTTCCATAATCTCACGGCGTTGTTCATAAATAACCTTTCGCTGATCATTCATCACATCATCATATTTGAGAAGTTGCTTGCGAATATCAAAGTTACGGGCTTCTACTTTTTGCTGCGCTTTTTCCAAAGCCCTATTAATCCAAGGGTGGATAATGGATTCGCCTTCTTCAAGACCAAGCTTTTGCAGCCAACTATCCAGACGTTCAGAGCCAAAAATACGCATTAAATCATCTTCCAAAGAGAGGAAGAATTTAGAAGCTCCTGGGTCGCCTTGACGCCCTGAGCGACCTCGCAATTGGTTATCAATACGGCGGCTTTCATGACGCTCTGTCCCGAGGACAAAAAGCCCACCGGCCTCTCTTACTGTTAAAGCATTGCGGGAAATTTCAGCCTCAATTTCTTTCTCACGAACGATGGCCTTTTCAAGATCTTCAATATGGGCAGTTTCTTCAGCAATACGCATTTCCAAATTTCCGCCAAGCTTAATATCTGTACCTCTGCCTGCCATATTTGTTGCAATGGTCACGGCTCCCGGCACACCGGCTTCTGCAATGATCTTGGCTTCTTGTTCATGAAATTTTGCATTGAGGACATTATGAGGGATATTTTTTTGCTTCAAAAGAGCAGCAAGGAGTTCAGATTTCTCAATACTCACCGTTCCTACAAGAACAGGTTGCTTGCGCTCACGGCACTCTTCAATCAGCTTGATAATAGCTTGATATTTTTCCCTCGCGGTACGGTAAACCTCATCATCCATATCTTTTCGAATAACGGGCTCGTTTGTTGGAATTTCTAACACCTCGAGCTTATAAATATCTGCAAATTCAGCCGCTTCCGTCACACCAGTCCCTGTCATACCCGCTAACTTCGGATAAAGGCGGAAATAGTTTTGATAGGTAATGCTGGCAAGCGTTTGATTTTCTTGTTGTATTTCAACGTGTTCTTTAGCTTCAAGGGCTTGATGCAGCCCTTCGGAATAGCGCCTGCCTTCCATCACACGGCCGGTGAATTCATCAATAATCATCACCTTGCCTTCTTTGATCATGTAGTCCACATCGCGCGCAAAAAGCTTATGAGCTTTGAGAGCTTGGTTCACATGATGAACAACGGCTACATTCTGAATATCATAAAGAGCATTACCGCCCAAAAGTCCGGCCTTCGCCAACAATTGTTCGACATGTTCGGTCCCCTGCTCTGTAAGGGTTACAGCACGAGCTTTTTCATCTTTTTCATAATCTTCTGGAATAAGATGGGGAATGATTTGATCAAGTTTAGCATAAAGCTCAGAAGAGTTTTCTGCCGGTCCTGAAATAATAAGGGGGGTGCGGGCTTCATCAATAAGGATGCTATCCACTTCGTCCACAATACCATAATTAAAGGGCCGTTGGACCATTTCCTCAAGACGGAACTTCATGTTATCGCGGAGGTAATCAAACCCAAGCTCATTATTTGTGGCATAGGTTATATCCGCTCTATAAGCAATTTGGCGTTCCATATCGTCCAGTTCGTGGACAATACAATCTACACTCAAGCCTAAGAATTTATAGATAGCGCCCATCCATTCGGAGTCACGTTTTGCTAGATAATCATTCACCGTGACAACATGAACGCCTTTACCTGTAAGCGCATTGAGATACACGGGAAGAGAGGATGTAAGAGTTTTTCCTTCTCCTGTCTTCATCTCTGTAATCATGCCTCGGTGGAGAATAATCCCTCCCTTAAGCTGAACATCAAAATGACGCTGACCAAGAGTACGCTTTGACGCCTCCCTCACAACGGCAAAAGCTTCTGGAAGCAATTGATCAAGGGTTTCCCCTTTGCTAAGACGTGCACGAAATTCTTCCGTTTTTGCGCGTAGCTCTTGATCGTTAAGTTTTTCTATAGCTCCTTCAAAACCATTGATTTGCTCAACAACTTTATCAAGGCCTTTAATATATCGGTCGTTAGCAGAGCCAAAAACTTTCCGAAACAGTGTGGTAAACATGTGTCCCCGTCTTAAGTTAGATTAATTATTTAAGTATATACGCGAAAGCAGTTAAAAGCCAGATCTTCTTGATTTAGATCTTTTTTCTTGTTGCTTTGGGGAATTCTTCTCCCCCAACCCCAACGTAATTGAATTCGTCAGCGTATCAACGTCTTTGAGCTGCACAACAAGAGGATCTCCAAGGGTGTACACCTTGCGCGTTCGTCGCCCAACAAGGCGATGCTTATGTTCTTCGTAAAGGTAATAATCTCCTGGCAAGCCAGCCATGGGAATTAGGCCATCGGCGCCTGAGTGTTCAAGCGTCACAAAAAGGCCAAAGGACGTCACGCCACTAATTCTTCCCTTAAACGTTTCTCCCACTTTGTCTTTAAGATAAAGTGTTACATATCGATCCAACGCCGACCGTTCCGCCGCCGCAGCGCGCCTTTCTGTCAGAGAAACTTGCTCAGAGACAGCTATTAAATCTATGTCTTTTGGCAAGCCATCTTGGCCAAGCTTTAGCGCACTAATAAGACTTCGATGAACGATGATATCCGCATATCGCCGAATGGGGGATGTAAAATGGCTATATTTTTTTAAGCTTAACCCAAAGTGTCCAATGTTCTCAGGATGGTAAAGTGCTTGCGCTTGCGTGCGTAACGTGAGTTGATTGATAAGCTCTTGGTATGGCGTTCCATGGGCAGCCTTTAAAAGATGGACAAAAGCACGCGGAGTAATAGCTTGAGATTTAGGAAAAGAAAAGCCAAGACCTTCAACAAGTTCGCGGAACACAAAAATTTTCTCCGGCGAGGGCACATCATGTACCCGATACATACACGGTGCTTTAAGGGCCTCAAGCTGTTGAGCCGCCGCCACATTAGCTAAAATCATAAACTCTTCAATAAGGCGGTGACTATCCAAACGGGGGCGCGGAACAATATCCTGGATGTGCCCAGATGGATCGAGGATAACTTGGGTTTCAGGAATTTCAAGATCAAGTGTACCTCGTGCTTCGCGGGCCTTTTGAAGAAGATCGTAAGCCCCATAGAGGGGCTTGACAACCGACTCAACAAGAGGCGTGGTTTGCTTATCTGGGCTGCCATCATAGGCCTTTTGAACCTGAGTATAAGTGAGGCGTGCCACAGAATGCATAACCCCTCGGACAAATTTGTGTTCTTTCAGGCGCCCTTTTTTATCGAGCCAAAGGTGAACGGCAAAACAAGCTTTATCTTCACGAGACCTCAAGGAACAAAGATCATTTGATAAAGTTTCGGGAAGCATCGGAACAACATGATCAGGAAAATACACGGAATTTCCGCGGAGATATGCTTGCCTGTCAAGGGCACTGCCGGGTTTGACATAAAACGCAACATCTGCAATGGCAACCATAAGATGCCAGCCTTTGTCCGGATCTTCATGAGCCCACACCGCATCATCAAAGTCACGGGCATCTTCTCCATCGATGGTAACAAAAGGGATATGGCGTAGGTCTTCCCGTCCCTCAAGAGATAGGTCTCGACATTTTTCTGCCTCTGCAAGAACCTCTTCAGGAAATTCATCAGGAATCCCTTGTTCATAAATAGAGATCAAACTAATAACCTTGGGATCTTCTAATGTTCCCAAGCTTTTGATGACAGCCGCTTGCTTGGGACCACGCGCTTCCGAAAGTTTTGCGACCACAACCTCGCCCACGGTCACGTTTGCTTCCACGGCAAAAGGTGTTAGGTCACTTTGGCGTCGCCGATCACAAGGCTGAAGATAAAATTGTCCTCGTGTTTTAATGACCATGCCTACGGCTTGCTGGGGTTGTGCCATCATTTTCTTGAGAAGACGTGCGGTATAATATTTATCTTTATGCCGCTTAAGACGAACCAAAAGACGATCGCCAGGCGCAACAGTTGCTGCTCCCTTATCCGTTAAAATAATGGGCAGACTCTTCTCATAGTCCACAGGGATCAGCAAAACTTCCCCCTCTTCAGACAGGTCAGACGAAACTTCAGTTAAAACAACAGGAGGCAAATGGGTGGAGGCGTGTACTTTCTTTTGATGTCCCCGCTTAATAAGCCCCGTCTCTTTCATTTCTTTCAAAAGATCTTTGAGCCAGATCCGATCCAGTCCCTTTAAATTAAAGGCGCGTGCAATGTCACGTTTTCCTACTTTTCCAGGAAACGTGGTGATAAATTCAAGAATTTCTTGAGAGGTGGGAAGGTGTTTAGAGGCCATGAGGGAGAGAGCTCTTCACGATTAAAATCCTTCAATGAGCAATAAAAGTTTTTCCACTACCTCACGAATGACATCAACAGAAACCTTTTCTTCAAATGTAGCATTACGGGCTTTCCAATCTAAACTTTTAATGTGGTCAGCAAGGACAACCCCCTTTATGTTTTGAGATGACAAGATAACTTCAAATGGATACCCTTTTATATGGCTTGTTATAGGGCACATGAGGGCTAGTCCGACCCTCTGATTATATTTTAAAGGAGAAATAATAAGGGCAGGACGTGTTCTTTTTATTTCTCTTCCTTGACAGGGGACAAAATCTATCCAAACGATATCTCCTCGTTGAGGGATATAACTTTCCTTTTTACCAGAATTCTTTGCCACACACTGGTCCTGTCGATGTTTCTTCATGAATATTTTCTGACGTTACTTGGTCAAGTAACAACTGAAGAGAATAGCCTTTTCTAATGACAATATGGTGGTCTTGAATAGAAATATCAATGGGCGTTCCGTCATGAATCCCTATTTTATTAGCAATAGGACGGGGAATTCTAACACCCAAACTATTGCCCCATTTTGTGACGCTCATTAGCATATAAAAACTCTCTAAATGTTTATACATAGTATATCTATTTGAAGGCGAGATGTCAATCTTTTTCATCTTTTTTGAGTTGCTTTCATTTTTTAAGTGATCGTGTATGATTATAAAATAACAAGAAAGCAAAGGGAAAAATCCCATGTGCGCCATGAATGCATCAAAAACAGAGCCCCGTCAAAAATTCTACCAAGGACTAAGCCCTCAAGGATTCCACACCCTTGCTTATGTAGAGTGGGGAGACCAAGACAATCCAGACGTCCTTATCTGCGTTCATGCCCTTACCCGCAACTCTCGAGACTTTGATTACCTCGCGCGACATTTGCAGAAAAAGTACCGCATTATTTGTCCTGACCTCCTTGGACGCGGGAAAAGCGATTATGTTGGGCAGCCTAGTGTCTATACTTTCAAGCAGTACATGAACGATCTCGTCGCTCTTTTGGCCCACGCACATGTTCAAAAAGTTCACTGGCTGGGGACATCTTTAGGAGGAATTCTTGGGATGATGCTCGCTTCTCAGCCCCACAGCCCCATAAAAAGTCTTATCCTGAATGATATTGGAATGATTGTCCCCAGCACACCCCTTCAGCGCATTGAAACATATGCACGCACGGAACATGAATTTTCAAGTTCGGAAGATGCAAAGCGTTATTTTCAAACAGTGCTTGCTCCAACCGGTCCTCTGGATTCTAAAAAATGGGATCATCTCACAAAGCATGGAACCCTTGCTCTTAACGAAGGAAAACTGCGCCTTGCTTACGATCCGGCAATTGGCGAAAGCTTTAGGACACGCCCGACCCCGACTCTTCATTTTGAAACATACTGGCAAGCTATTCATTGCCCTATTTTTCTCCTGTTTGGCGAAGACTCAGACTTTTTATCTCAAGACATCATTACAAAGATGCTTTACCTTCAGCCCACAACAAAAGTGACGGCTCTCCCTGACTGCGGCCACGCACCCTCACTTATGGAGCCTGAGCAGATACACCTTGTTGAAGAGTGGTTAGAGTGTAGTGATTAGTTGTTAGTAATTGGTGATTAGAACCAATTCTAATTACTAATCACTAATGACCAACCTCTAATTCTTATACGTCAAATCAGTTCGGTCTAGTTTTCTAACCAACGCAGTCCAATCGCGATGGCCAAAATTAGGTTCAAAATCTCGCATATCTTGAGCCGCCCGCTCACAAACTTCTGCGGGAGGAATAATAACCTTTTGACCACTGCTCAAAACCGCACATTGCACCTGGCAAGCTTTTTCAAGAAAGGACATATAAAGAAAGGCTTCCTGAACGGTTGCTCCACACGTCAATGTTCCATGATTACGTAATATGATTGCTTTTTTAAGCCCTAAGTCCTTGACGAGGTTTTCTCCTTGACGCAAATCCTCAAGAGTCAATGAATCATAGGCATGATAGGCAAGACGATTATAAAAATGAAAAGAGAACTGGCTTAAAGGAAGAAGTCCACATTCCATCGCTGAGACCGCAACACCTGCAGTTGTATGAAGGTGAAAAACGGCATTTACATCCGGGCGTTTTTTATAAATATTTCCATGAATTACGTAGCCTGTTTGGTTGTATTGGTTTTCTTTCCCTTCCAAAATTTCACCATCTAACGATACTTTTAAAAGAGTAGAGGCCGTAACCTCTTCAAACAGTTGCCCAAAAGGATAAATAAAATAGCTATCTGCACCAGGCAAACGTGCTGAAAGATGGGTGTATGTCAAGTCATCCATCTTCATATGTGCAAAAATTCGATAAGCAGCTGCAAGCTGAATACGTGTATGACATTCTTCAGTCGAAACAGGGGTGTTTATAGCTGTCATTGTAAGTAATCCTCCTCTATTATGTATATGTTATGAGTGTACGGGAGGCTCAAACCCTCCCTCTGCGACCTTAGCATGCGTAATTTTTAATTCAACTTTTTTGATAAAATAGTTAATCTTTTTTAGTAATTTTGGTTGTAAAAATAACACACTCTTTCTTTGTCCTCCATCCGCTAGCATTATTTCTATTTTCATCTTCATGCTCCACTTTCTTGATTGCCTTTTCTTCTCTCATTCCCTACCATGCAAAACATTAAAAAGGTAGGGCATAGGTTCCCTTTAAAATAGACCAGAACAAATGATTCGTTTTTTTACTTGGATTTTTGCCATCCTTTTAACGTTAGGTGTTGCTGGAAGCATTTGCATCCTAGCAGTTTTGTATTATTTTGGGTGCGGGCTTCCAGATTATGCCCAACTCGAGAAATATGAACCTCCAGTTGTGAGCCGCCTTTACGCAAGCGATGGGCGTCTATTTGCAGAATATGCCATGCAAAAACGGGTGTTTGTCCCTATTAGCGCCATTCCAGACCGCGTCATTAAAACATTTTTAGCCGCTGAAGATAAGAATTTTTATATCCACCCCGGCCTCGATTTCTTTGGAATCGTAAGAGCTGCCTTTGTAAATTTAAGTCACATGGGGAGCAATAAAAGGCCTATGGGTGCCTCAACAATCACCCAACAAGTTGCCAAGAATCTTCTTCTCTCCAGTATTTCAACCCAAACTTCCTTGGAGAGAAAGATTAAAGAAGCGATTCTTGCGTTTCGTATTGAAAATGCGCTGAGCAAAGATCGCATTTTAGAGCTGTATCTCAATGAAATTTATCTAGGGTCAAGTTCTTATGGAATCGCCGCCGCAAGCCTTAATTATTTCAATAAGGTCTTGAACGAGCTTTCCATTGCTGAAGTTGCGTTTTTAGCCGCCCTTCCTAAAGCCCCCAGCAAATATAATCCCAAAACAAATTACGCAGCCGCTAAAGCTCGTCGGGATTGGGTGATTACACGCATGTATGAAGAAAGAGTCATCACCTATGAGGAGTCTGTTGCTGCTAAAGAAGAACCTATTACTTTCAAGCGTCGAGACCCTACACACGTTGTAAAAGCCGATAACTTTGCAGAAGAGGTTCGGCGTCATGTTGTTGCGAAGTATGGAGAAAATGCTCTTTATCAAGGGGGGCTCACGATTCGAACAACTCTTAATCCACAGCTTCAAAAAATTGCTCATTGGGCTCTCCGCAAAGGATTGATTGCCTACGATCGCCGGCATGGGTGGCGAGGACCTCTTCACCATGTAGATTTAAAAGATGATAACACCGAAATCTGGCTGGCTCATCTCAACGCCATTGTACCTCCCCCAGGGATTGAACAATGGCAGGTAGCCATTGTCCTCAACCTCACACCGAAAGAAACCAAAATTGGTTTAAAGTCAGGAAAGAAGGGAACTATTCCTCTTGCAGAACTCACCTGGGCCCGCCAAACTTTACCACCTCTTAAATCTTTACAAAAAAGAGAAGATGCGCCTTCAGCAAACTTAGGTCCCCCTATCCTTCATCCTCAGGACGTGCTTAAGCAGGGAGATGTGGTGCTTGTTGAAGCGCTGAAAGGCCATAAAGACACTTACAGCTTGCAGCAGATCCCGGCGGTAAGCGGTGCCCTACTGGCGATGGACCCGCATACGGGACGTGTTTTTGCAATGTCTGGAGGCTTTAGCTTTGAAGCCAGTCAATTTAATAGAGCCACCCAAGCCTTGCGTCAGCCAGGATCAGCCATTAAACCTTTTGTTTATTTGGCCGCTATGGAACGCGGATTTTCGCCAGCCACAGTCGTTTCCGACTCGCCCATTTCCATTGTAATGGGCAGAGGTCTTGGCGTGTACTCCCCTAAAAATATACTGTCTCGTCATTATGGAGCCGTTCCTTTACGTATCGGCCTTCAAAAATCTCTCAATATGATGACGATTCGCTTAGTTCATCAATACGTTGGTATGAAACCGGTGGCAAAAATGATTGAAAAGTTTGGGGTTATAGATCACGTCCCGCTGCAGTTAGCTATGACACTCGGCGCAGGGGAAACAACCCTTCTACGAATGGGAACGGCGTATTCTATGCTCGCTAATGGCGGGAAAAAGCTTGAACCGTCCCTCATTGACCGTATTCAAGATCGTCATGGAAACACGATTTTTTCAGTGGATACGCGCGTTTGTCAAAACTGCAAGAATATACCGTGGACTGAACAACCCGTTCCCACGATTGAAGACACCCGGGAACAAATGGCAGATCCCCGTAGCATCTATCAAATTACGTCTATGCTTGAAGGAGCTGTACGCGCTGGATCCGCTCGAAAGGCTCAAGTTTTAGGGAAAATTTTAGCAGCTAAAACAGGAACGACAAATGAAGAGCGCGATGCATGGACGTTTGCCTATACGCCAGACCTTGTTGTCGGAACATATGTTGGATATGACAATCCAACTCCTTTGGGCAATATGGAAGGAGGAAGTCGTGTAGCTCTTCCCATCATTGTAGATTTCTTAAGCAAAGCTCTTGAAAGTGTGCCCAGTAAGCCTTTCACAATGCCACCTGGCATGAAACTTGTGCGGATGAGAGAAATGACGGGCCAATCCGCGAACGCTGGGGATACAGGAGTTATTTATGAAGCTTTAAAAGACAATCAATCCCTTCATGGGCGCCCCTCTTCTCCCGTCACCCATGAAAGGACAAAACCAACAGCGGTTTCTTTTGAACCGGTTAGCACTTATGCTCCCGCTTATAATCCTTCTTACGAGCCTTCCCCCGCCCCTTTGACAGGAACGGGAGGATTGTATTAAGTTGGACACATCATTAAACAACTAAAGTAAAATCTCTTATGCGCGCTGAAATCGAAACTCTTGTTCATGACATTGAGGAGGCCCTAACCCTTCTCAGGAGGCATCTTTGACTGGGACAACTCTCAAAAGCGCCTCTCTGAGTTAGAGCACGATGTTCAAAGCCCTTCTCTGTGGGATGATCCGGAGCGGGCTCAAAAACTCTTACGCGAACGTGAGCAACTCTCAAATGCTCTCGGGCGCATTCAAAAAATTGAACAAGACGTAAAAGATACCCTTGAGCTTTTAAAGCTTGGGGAAGAGGAAACCGACCAAGACATTCAAGCGGCAGCTGAAGCAGATATTGCTGCCCTCCATCAAAAAATCCAACGACTGCGCCTTGAGAGCCTTTTGTCCGGGGAAGCGGATGCAAATAATTGCTTTATAGAAATCCATGCGGGTGCTGGTGGAACAGAAGCACAAGACTGGGCGTTAATCCTGACACGTATGTATACAAGATGGGCAGAAACAAAAGGGTATAAGGTTGAATGGATCGAAGAAAGCCCTGGGGATGAAGCGGGCCTTAAATCAGCCTCTTTCAAAGTTATGTCCCATAAAGAGGCAGACCATCCTTACGGCTGGTTAAAAGGAGAAAGCGGCGTTCACAGGCTGGTGCGCATTTCACCCTTTGATGCGAATGCACGGCGACATACAAGCTTTGCATCTGTTTGGGTTTACCCCGAAGTTGATGATAAAATAGATATTCAAGTCGAAGACAAAGATATCCGTGTTGACACTTATCGGGCCTCAGGCGCAGGCGGACAGCACGTCAACAAAACGGATAGCGCTATTCGAATCACTCACTTGCCCACAGGAATTGTTGTGCAATGTCAAAACGATCGGTCTCAACATCGTAATCGCGCCCAAGCCATGAATATGCTTAAAGCCCGCCTTTATGAACATGAACTTAAAAAACGAGAAGAAGCGACTCAAGCCCTTGATGCGACAAAATCAGAGATTGGATGGGGACATCAAATCCGCTCTTACGTTCTACAGCCTTATCAAATGGTTAAAGATTTGAGGACTCATGTTGAAAAAGGAAATGCACTGGGTGTCCTCGAAGGAGATATCGATGCGTTCTTAGAGGCCACCCTTGCGCAGAAAATCACCGGGTAAGACACTCTTATGTTACCCATCCTGAATTCGTTTCAGGATGACAACCTTAAGTCGTAACCGTTCACCTCCCCCTGTTTAATCAGCAAGAAAAGCTATGGGCTGGAACGTACGAAGAAGCAAGAGAGAGAGAGGGGGTTTTAAGCCAGAAAGGTGGGCCTTACCGCTTCGAGCAGTTCCTCATCAGAACTTGAAAGGTCTCACCCTTATGAAGTACATCAACTCATCCTACAAAGAGGCCGCCTAATTGCCTCATAAGTACTGAACCCGCACACATCAAAAAAAGGCGCGCTTGACAGAATCTTACTAAAACGGTAGTAAAGGAAGCATATTTGCGCAGAATCTTGTTAAAAAAGAGAGACCCTTATGTTTGCAATCATAAAAACTGGCGGAAAACAGTACAAAGTTGCCGCAAACGATACGATTAAAGTTGAAAAATTGCTTGGCACAATGGGCGATGAAATTGAGTTTACACATGTGTTGATGATGGGACATGCGGATTCTGTAAAAGTAGGAACCCCAAGTCTTGTCAATGCAAGAGTTTGCGGCACTGTTGTAGATCAAATCCGAGATGATAAGGTCATTATCTTTAAGAAAAATCGCCGCCACAACTATCGCCGCAAAAATGGTCATCGGCAGTATCTAACGGTTGTAAAAATAACAGATATTTTGGCAGAAGGAGAAAAACCAACACCTCAAAAAGGTGTAGGTGAAAAGCAGGTTAAAAAAGTAACTCCTCTAGCTGGAGCTACAGAAGAAAAAAAGCCTGCAAAAAAAGAAGCCCCTCGTATAGCTACTAAGGCTGAGAAGCCCTCTACGCCAAAAAGCAGTGCCAAAGGCACTTCTAAAAAATAAGGAGATTAAGAGATGGCACAGAAAAAAGCAGGTGGTAGTTCTCGTAATGGACGCGACTCGGCTGGCAAGCGCTTGGGCGTAAAGAAATTTGGCGGCGAGGCTGTCATATCTGGAAATATCATCATTCGCCAACGCGGCACAAAATATTATCCTGGAAAACTTGTGGGAATGGGGCGCGACCATACTCTTTTTGCTCTCGCAAATGGTCAGGTAAAATTTTCTCGTGGTGCTGCAGGCCGGACGTTTGTTTCTGTAGAATAACGTGAGTCGTGCAACTTTTGCACCCCCCCCCCCACTTGTATCATGAACCCTGTCCTCGACTCCGATCGAGGAGATGGTTCAGGATGACAAAACTGCGCTTAATTTGAAAAACCCTTCTCATAAATTCTCATGCATCTTGTTTTAGTTCACCCTGAAATTCCTCATAATGTAGGCGCACTTATACGCTTTAGTGCTTGTATGGGAATTCCTCTTGATATTATAGAACCCTGCGGTTTTCTGTTCTCAGACAAACACTTAAAAAGGTCAGGGATGGATTATGCTGACTTTGCAAAGGTTGAGCGACATCTCACATGGCTTGCCTTCCGTAAGGCCCGCCCAGAGGGGCGTCATATCGCGGTCACGCCACGTGCACCTCAGATTTATACAGCGTTTGCTTTTGCGCCCACTGATCTTTTGATTATGGGGCAGGAAAGCGTGGGACTGCCTGCCTCTATTTTAGAGGATTGCCATGAAACGGTTTCTATTCCTATGATGCCAGAAAGAAGGTCGCTAAATCTTGCAATAGCGGCTTCCATTGTCGCAACAGAAGCCTTACGACAAACTAATAACCTCCCAGGAGGAATCAATGTATAATGACGCACAAAAAACAATAGCCTCCACATGGTTTTCATCACTGCAGCAAGACATTATCCATCTGCTTGAGAGGTTTGAAAAAACGGCTACGTTCGCGCGCAAGCCTTGGGAACGCCCAGGTGGAGGCGGTGGGACGATGGCGCTTTTGAAGGGGCAGGTTTTTGAGAAAGCGGGCGTTAATGTATCAACCGTTTTTGGAACGTTTCCTGCAGCTTTCCAAGCTCAAATTCCGGGAGCAGAGATTGATCCTCATTTCTGGGCCAGTGGTCTTTCTCTCGTGATCCATCCGCGCTCCCCCCATGTTCCTATTATTCATATGAATACACGGATGATTGTGACGCAAAAAGGATGGTTCGGCGGGGGGATTGATCTAACGCCTTGTCTTCCTGTTGAACAAGATACTCGTGATTTTCATGCTGCTCTTAAACAAACATGCGACGGTTTTGACCCAGGATATTATCCCGCCTTTAAACAAGGGGCGGATGAGTATTTCTATCTTCCTCATCGGCATGAACCTCGCGGTGTAGGGGGCATTTTTTATGACTATTTAAATAGTGGGGATTGGGAAAAAGATTTTAGCTTTACCCAAGCGATGGGACGTTGCTTTACCCAGATCTACCCCGAGATTGTCTCGCGCCATCTCTCCACCCCCTGGACAGAAGAGGACCGCACAGCTCAGCTCAAAAAACGAGGGAGATACGTTGAATTCAACCTTCTCTACGATCGAGGCACTCAATTTGGCCTTAAAACTGACGGCAATACAGAGGCGATTTTGATGTCCCTTCCTCCGTTAGCGTCGTGGGCGTGATCCACACCGTCGTCCCGAACATAACACTGTCATCCCGAATTCATTTCGGGACCCCATGCCTTACGAGCTCATTGTCATAAGGTCCCACTCTTTGTCATCCCGAACTTTGTGCGAGTTCATTACGTATGAGCCTCAAGCAGCCTTGAAGGAAGTCTGAATACACAGCATGGGAGTGAGACCTTGCAAGTTTCGATGAGGCCTATAGGTGTTGTATTTGATGAGGGCCTTGGTTAAGGAAGCCTGTATTCCCCTTACCGAATCTTCCAAAAGATCGGAACGGTTATAAAATTCTTCTCGGAAGATACGGTTTCCTCGTTCAACGCCTCCATTGTATTGTGGTTTGTTAGGGGGCAAGACAATGAGAGGGATGCCCAGTTCTGCACAGGTTTCTTCGAACTCTGCCATGAACTCTGATCCCCCATCAACTTGGATGGAGAGAATGGGGAACGGCGCATTTGACACAAGATCCAGAAGAAATCTCTTGGCGCTTTTGGCTGTGGCATTTGAATAGACCTTTGCGTCAATATATTTTGATTTCCTGTCCCAGGCTTGGAAATGCTTTGTTGTGAGCCCATTTTTCGTCACGGTCATGTGATCAACTTGAACACGCTCACCCATGACCATTGTTTTGTAATCCTTAAATTCCCAAGGCTGTACATGTTTTTTAAAGACACGTTTCCGTTTTGTTCTCAAAGCTGAGGGAGATTTTATGATGAGTCTTTTTTCTTTTAGAACCTTCAGAATCCGCCCAACAGTGCTTTTACTTAATGTTTGTCCATAATCGCGGCGCAAGATGATCGCTATTTTTTCTTTACCATATGTTCGATCTTCGCGTCTGATTCTCAAGACAAGCTGCTTTTCAGCTTCGCCCCACTGCGGTTTACGCAAACGTTTTGGCCGTTTTGAAGGAGGGAAGATTCCCTTAGCAAGTCCTGCAAGGTGTTCTTTATACCGATAATACGTGGCACGACTGATGCCAATGACTGCGTGGCATGTTGCATCTGACACCCCTTCGGACTTCAGCTTTTGCAAGTGTTTGACGTGTTTCTCATATTTTTTTCGATGAAATTCGAGTTTTTCTTGTGACAATGTGTACGAGCTAAGTTTATAAATATTCTTGTGCAATCCTTTGATCTGCATGGTAAGGCCTCCAAGGTTAGGGTTTTCAACATTCCTATCTTAGAGGCCTTTTTCTTTGATCTTCAAGAGAGATAAAGCGAGCGCGGCTCACGGCGCTATATGGGGAGCGCGCTCACTCGCTTTATCTCTCACCCAATCGTCTCACTTGTGTCTCTCGCTGGGCATGGGGAAACAGCAACCTGTGAGCTCACTGCACACCCCTATATTCTGCAACCCGCACGCGTACTCACAGTCCCCGTCATTATTACATGGCGACCCACTTCCGGGGCCGGTACATCCATAAGAACAATAGGGCCACTGGCCGTCGGCCACCGACCTGGTTGGCATGACAGCAAGAGCGCATATCCCTATTATCAACGATGTTTGGAAAAATTTTGTTTTATGTAGATAAGTGGGATAGGGTTAACACCCTCGCCTTTAGGCGAACACTTCAGTATAATTCTTTTTATGGAGTATCGACGCGGATCACATAGCTTATACGACCTAAAGTACCATATCGTATTCTGTACGAAGTACCGCTATAGAATACTAACAGGTCAAGTTGCGGCACGGGCGAGAGAGCTCATTCGAGAGATATGTGCAGCAAATTACGTGGACATAATAAGCGGAAGCCTGAGCCCTGATCACATACACCTCCTCATTTCAGTACCTCCGAGTTTGCCCGTATCAAAAATTGTGCAATATATCAAAGGCAAGAGCAGTAGGAAAATGCTTCAAGAGTTTGAGCCTTTGAGAAAAAAATACTGGGGGCAACATCTATGGGCGAGGGGATATTTTGCAGTAACGGTTGGTAATGTGAACACAGAAGACGTTCAGCGTTACATTGAACAACAGGAAGAGCATCATAAGAAAGACGATTTCAAAATATCAGAGTTTTAGGGTTTACCCTTTTAATCCGCTTTGCAAGCGTTCATTCAAACCACCGGCTTTAGCCGGTTGTAATTGATACATGATTAATACTCCTTTATTTTTTTGATAAATGCCCAATCAGATTCAGAGATGACAGGGCGGGTTAAATTCCGTGTGAGAAGCTTGAAAGAAAAAATCACGTTGACGTCTCCAGCCATTTATGTTCCCAACACCTCAAATAAAAGGATAACATAAACGAGTTAATATTGTATTAAAAGAAGCCTCCCTTTACTACATTGTAGAGCCTTCCATCGATCTTACTACTTATTGACTGAGAAATGATATCACTCTTTGTCATCCCGAATTCATTTCGGGATCTCGTTGTCATGGGGTCCTGAAACAAGTTCAGGATGACAGTGTTGTTCAAGATGGCAGTGTATTGTCAACGGTTACCTTCATTTGCGTAAGGCGGGCTTCTTTTTTAATCTCTAAAAACAACTCCAATTTTAACGCTATCCGCCTCAAAATAATCGCGTGTGAATGTAGCTGCTTTCATTGGATTATACACTTTGCAGCTAAAAATATCGATAAAACCAGAATTGGTTTCATCTGCGAAATGCCCAGAAATAAGAGAAGTCTCTATGAACTGAGTCATAGAATATCCTAATACTTCATCTTTTTCCCCAAAGGTAATGATAGTGGGCTCTCCAAACCTTCTCATGTCGATGATATCACAGAGGTCAAACATATATTGTTTCAGATGATCATAGGATTTAATTATTTTTGGATTACACTTCTTAAGATCGATAGAGGTGAGCATTCCCCAGCTTTTTAAGCGATGATATTCCTCTTCAAATTTTTTAAAATCAAATGTTTTCTCTAGCTCTGCTAGTGGAAAAAGAGTGTTTCTCATTCTGTTTCTCTCCATTTATAGCCACTTTGTCTTATGGCTTACTTGCAACATTTATATCCGTCCCATGAGGAATAATATAAGAACGACAATAAGAATAAGACTGATAAGCCCGCTGGGCCCATATCCCCAATTCTGACTATGTCCCCATCTCGGCAAGGCGCCTAATAAAAGAAGGATTAAAATAATTATAAGAATTATGTTCATTTATATGCCCATCATGTTTTTTATGGTTTAGTAGAAGAGAACTTAGATAGATCTCTTCTAGAAAAATTATAATTTTATCTTTCTTCTATTAAAAAATATCTATACATAAATAAAAAATATAAAATAAATGTGCTTAATTTTTAGTAAATTTTTTATTTATGTATAGATATTTTCTTAAGAGCTTCAATAGCGCCTAACCACCAAGCTCTAATGACTCATCTCTACCAGGATCTCTAAAATCTTTCGTACCCCGCTGAGCGATTTTGATGTCTCTTCCCCCCCTTGGCAGCGTGGGATTAACGAAATTTTAACCTTTCTTAACTACCCTTATGCATGTCTTTCCCTCTGTTAATGAGGTAGAAATTCCCCTAACCTTTGCATGTAGGAGGCTTTTATGTATAAAAAATTTCTTCAGATATCAGCATTATCCCTCGCTTGCCTCATCACGTGTGGAATTACAACAAGCAAAGCCGTTCCGCCAGAGATCAAGCCTCACAACTGTGTATGTTTAAAAGATCAGGGAGAGCCGTTTAAGAGCCAAGAATACCATTCAGCTACTGATTGTAAGAGCCACTGCCCATCCTTTTGTCATGGTAACAATTACTCCTGTGAAGCTAAAAACACTGTGGGAAAAAAATCTGCAGGGAAGGACTCAAAACCTTCATCATCTCCACGCTCACCAAAAGGTGCTGATACGCGGTCATCTTAGTCACTATGTTTAGATTACCCCGCAAGCCCCACCAGCGTCTCCAAAATTTTGCGTGTCCCGCTAAGACGCGCCTCTGGCGTTGCAAAGGAGCGTGTATACACGATTTTTTGATCCGGGCGGATTTTGGCAGTACCTTTTTGGTCTATGATATGGCTAATCAATTGATTGGGGTTCTTAAAGGTATTTTTATAAAAGGCGATAAGAACCCCTTTAGGTCCAATGTCAACTTTCTCAATGCCTGCTTGGCGTGCAAGGGATTTAAGATACACAACCTCTAATAACGTGCGCGCTTCTGCTGGCAGGGGACCAAATCGGTCAATCAGCTCAGCCCCGAAGTGATCAATGTCTTCTCGTGTCGTAAGTGTGCTGAGCCTCTTATAAAGGCTTAACCGCAAGCCTAAATCTGCCACATAAGTCTCAGGGATAAGAACAGAAAGACCCACACTGATCTGGGGGACATAATCGGACGAGACGTGAGTCTCTCCCTTCTGTTCGGCTTTAAGGGTTTCTATAGCTTCTTCTAACATGTGTTGGTAAAGCTCAACCCCTACTTCCCGAATGTGGCCGGTTTGTTCTTCTCCCACAAGGTTTCCAGCGCCGCGGATATCCATATCATGACTGGCGAGCGTAAAGCCCGCTCCCAAACTATCGAGGGATTGGATAACATCCAAGCGCTTTTGAGCGTCAGAAGAGAGGATTTGTCCTGCGGGATAGGTGAGATACGCATATCCTCGAACCTTTGCACGCCCGATACGGCCGCGTAGTTGATAAAGTCCTGAAAGACCGAATAGGTCTGCGCGATGAACAAGAAGGGTGTTGGCGCGCGGAACATCAATACCGGATTCAATAATATTGGTGCTGAGCAACACATCAAAGGCGCCGTCATAAAAGTCAGACATGATGGCTTCAAGGGCGGCGGCACCCATCTGGCCATGAGCAAGTCTAAACTTGGCTTCAGGAACAAAATGCTGCAACCGTTCGCCGACCTTATCCAAATCTGTGATGCGCGGACAGACATAAAAGGTTTGACCACCTCTGGTTTGTTCCCGCAAAATAGCCTCGCGCATTATCATGGCATCAAAGGGAAGCACAAAAGTCCGGACTGCCATGCGGTCCAAAGGAGGGGTTGTGATCAGGCTCATCTCTCTCACACCCGAAAGAGCCATTTGCAGGGTACGAGGGATAGGGGTGGCGGTGAGGGTTAAGACGTGGATATTTGATTTAAGGTTCTTTAACCTTTCCTTTTGAGCCACGCCAAAGTGCTGTTCCTCATCCACAATGAGGAGCCCTAAATCAGCAAAGTTGACTGATTTTGACAGAAGAGCATGGGTTCCAATAAGAATGTGGATTTCCCCTTTTTCCAATTGTTCTTTAATAAGGGTTGCGTCCTTCGGTTTTACAAGGCGAGAGAGCTGCGCTACTTTAATGCCTGTATCCTTAAAGCGCGTTACAAAAGATTGGTAATGCTGGCGGGCAAGAAGGGTGGTGGGGACAACAACCGCCACTTGCTTACCGGACGTTGCAGCCACAAAGGCTGCGCGCATGGCAACTTCCGTCTTTCCAAACCCGACATCCCCGCAAATCAATCGATCCATGGGGGTGCCTGTGGTCATATCATTACAGACGTCCTCAATGGCGGACAGTTGATCATCGGTTTCGGGGTAAGGAAAACGAGCGGCAAATTCGTCATACAATCCTTCAGGTTTATGGAAGACTTCGGCGTGGTGAAGCTTACGGGTCGCTGCAATTTTTAAAAGGTAATCCGCGATGTCTTTTAAGCGCTTTTTAACGCGGGATTTGCGCGCCTGCCATGCCACACCGCCTAGTTTATCTAAGCCAGCATTTGTGTCTGCTGGGCCATAGCGAGACAGGACATCAATATTTTCAACAGGAACATAAAGCTTGGTTCCCCCATCATAAAGGATTTCAAGACAATCATGAGAGGCCCGCTCTATCGTTAAGGTTTTCAATCCCTCATAGCGACCAATGCCATGTTCCGTATGGACGATAAGATCTCCGAGCATGAGACTTGAAATCTCTTGGATAAAAAGGTCACTGCGCTTTTTTCCTTTGAGGGAACGCCCAAGCCGCTCTCCTAAGATATCTTCTTCTGTAATGACCAAAAGCCCAGGTGCTTGAAATCCGCGATCCATCTCAAAAACAGCAATAGCTGGGGACTTTTCTTTAAACACGTCAGAAAAGGCGTGGATCCGTCGGAGAAATGGAAAATCATGCTCTTTAAAAATATGGACAAGCCTATCGGCTGATCCTTCGCTAACGCCTACGACGAGTACTTGATCCCCAGCCTCTTGAGCAGTCGATAAGGCAGCCTTTACGCGGTCAAATACATTTTGGTGCGGGGTCTTATGACGCGCGAAAGAAGAACACACCTTCCCTCCCGCCTCAATTCCGTCAGGGCGCGAAAAAGACGTAAAGGTAACCGTTTGAGACGGTGGGACTAGCTCTTTTCCCATGAGGTAAAGCTGCTCAGGCGGAAGTGGATGATAGGGGATTCCTTGCTTTTCCAAAGATTGAAACTGAAGACGTGTTTGATAGTGGTCTTGGATTTGCTCTTCATACACGTTGCGCGCTTCTTCTAGGTGATCTTCAAGGCAGTACAGAGCACCGTGCGTATACTCTGCAAGAGTAGTTAAAGACGGATAAAAGAGCGGCAACCAATGCTCATACCCTGCATAGGGACGTCCCTCTGAAATGGCGAGATAGAGAGCATCAGATGAGTCGGAGCCCCCAAAGTTCAGTCGGTACATTTTCCGAAAATGTTCAATGGTGTCAGGCGTTAAATTTATTTCTCCCATGGGCTTCAGGCTTAGGCTTGAAACATTGCCTGTGCTGACCTGAGACAGAGGATCAAATGTCCTCAAACTTTCGAGAGTTGAGCCAAAAAAATCTAATCGTATAGGCGTAGAATAGCCAGGCGCGAAGAGATCAAGAAGTCCGCCGCGCACAGCAAACTCTCCCCATTCTCGAACCGTTTCTCGTCGCACGTAGCCATTTTTAAGGAGAGAGGCGAGCAGATCTTCACGGCTGATCTCTTGGCCTTCTTGCAACGTTACGCTTCTCCCCTGAAAAGCGTCAAAAGGGGGAAGTTTTTGTAAAAGAGCTTGAATCGTTGTGATAACAAGATAGGATGCAGGTTGAGCTACAAGAGAGGTGAGAGTATCTATCCTTTGAGCCAAAACATCTGGGTGGGGGGATGTCCTATCATAGGGCAAACAATCCCACGCGGGAAAGAACAAAACCTCTTGAGCGGGAGCAAAGAAAGCAAGCTGTGCCTGTAGACGAGCGGCACGTGCCTCATCGCGTGCAACATACACCACCTTCTTTTCTCGCCGAGCAAGCTCTGCCAAAAGAAGTGCGTCATATCCGTCTGGAACACCTGTAATCAAGGCAGGGGGGGTAAGGGGGGGGAGAAAGGGCATGAGCAGTGTCAAACAAATTTAAGATATTTAATGTGCAGAGAGTCTTACGTGGAGATGGTTTCCTGTAGCGGCAGCATATTTTTCTAATGTTTTAAGATTGATAGATTTCGTACCGCTTTCCAAGCGAGCAATAGCAGACTGGGTTGTCCCCATTCTTTTTGCAAGATCTTGTTGCGTTAAGCGTGCACGCACGCGTGCATGAATGAGCTCACGTGCCACCTCAAATTCCGACTCAAGGGTTTTGTACGCTTCCCTATAGTCTGGGTTTTCTTTCCATTTTTCTGCAACGCTTTCAAAAGGGACAGTTTTACTCATTTTCAACCTCACTCATTCTTTTTAAAGCTATTTCAAGAGCTCCTTTTGGTGTTTTTTGAGACTTTTTTATAAAAGCATGGAGCAATATAATCTTCTTTTTACTCGCTAAGATATAAATAATTCTTGCAATTCCATCTTTATCTTTTAACCGTATTTCCCAAAGCTTCTCTTTCAAATGCTTAATATAGGGCTCATGTACATACGAGGGCCCATAATCTTCAAGAAGATGGGCAATATGCTCAAGTTTTGCTCTCATCTTTACAGATAGCGTTTCAACTTCTTCTTTTCCTTTTTGATGAAATTCAATACGCCACTTCATAATAGAAATATAGCATTTTTGATATAAAAGTCAAGGAGTAATTTTGGGATAACCGCCCCCTGAGTCATGATCCCTGATAAGTGCTTCAAATTCTTTTAATTCAGAAAGAGTCATAGACAGGAGATGTTGGGCCGCAAATTGTCCCATAAGTAAATCCATTTCACGCGTTCCTTGGCGCTGACTCTGATATAAAAGGCGTTTTCGTAAATGGGTTAAATCTTCCATAGGCGCGTCTTAAGTTTCGCTCTGCACATTCATGCGAATACGATAGCGCAAACTTACCTCTTCTTTTGGAGGAAGCGAAATGATCCATTTTAGTCGTGTTTCTTCCTCTTCATGAGGATGGGTTTCCCTTAAAATAGCCCATTCTCCTGAAACATTTTGAAAAACGGTTACTTGTTTTGGTGCATCTGTTGTATTTTTTAAATCAAGCCGATATCCAGATTCGACGACTTGATTCCCGAGCTTACGATAATCGGTTTGCCGCATTTCAGCCGTAATTTCTTTCGTTGTCCCCAGGCGTAAGCTCAAGGAGTTTCCTAAAAGAATAGGGGAAGTTTTATTGTCACCAACATAAAAGAGAGAGCCGTCAGGATTGCGTTTAAAAACTTTGATATTTCCTTCAGGAAGAGGAACTCCAAGGCCTTTGCTTGCCTCATTTTGGACAGAAAGCCATGTTTCAACTAGAGGCTTCATCACAACCCCTTCTTCATCCAAAATGATATTATTTTTGGGGCAAATGCGAAAGCTTTTGATTGGTTTTAGGTTTTTAGCAGCAAACCAGGAAATATTTTTTGTGGCTTGATCAGAAATACTAACGGGATGTTCAATTGCATAAAAACGTTCGTTTGACATTTGGGTGTGAGCAATACGGAAACGACCTTTTTTAATATTCACCCCACTTTTATTATGGATGGTAATCCAGTTGTTTAAATCAAGATTTTCTCCTGTCGAGTCTATAATAATTGTATAGGCCGCATTCCATGAAAATCCTTTTGTGAGGTATCCCATCTCAAAGAGAGCTTCTCCCTCTTTTGAAGCTTGAACCTTAAGTGTAATAAGGGGCTCAGGCACAAGAGTATGGGGAAGGTGAGGAAATCCCAGACGATCTTTTTTGACCGCAAAAATCATGTCTGTGGATTGGACAACAGCATCATTGCCGTCAAGAGAGAGGAGTTTCGCAAGGATCGGAGGAGAGTTCGATTCAGAGAGGATGAGGACAGGATCCCCGATTGAATGCTGCAGAAGTTCTTCCCGTGTAATATGAGAAGACCTGAAGGTATACTCTAAAACATCTAAAGAAAGAGACGGAGGTAACGTCTGAACAAGAAAAGTATCCATTAAAATTAAAGAGGGAACATCTTTGATGAGAAGTTTTGTGGATCCTGATTTTAAAAGGGCCTTCCGTTTTTCTTTGATGAGGGCGATGTCCTGTGGATAGAGAGTTACATTCACCTCAAGCTGAGACGATTGAGATACATCCTGCACCACGGCCTGCGCGACGGAGGGGAGGAGGAGAGAAAAGAGGAGAAAGAAGTGTTTCATGATATTAATAATGTTGAACGAGTTGTAAAGCGTCCCAACCCTCAATGTTCAGGGCATCCCATTCTTTTACTTCTTTTTCACGCACCCGATCAAGGCTTGCTTCAAGGTAAGCGAGATAAAATCCTTCGTTTGTGAGGATATTTAAGGTGTGCATCATAAACTCCACTATTTAAATCACTGGAGAGAATTGTAGAATTCACCCCACTCTTGTCATTCCCTCGATATGATATCCCACAACAGGATTCAGATACACCTATACCATCTTACAATTACATTATAACAGAGCAATCTAGAAAGTCAATAATTTTAGTCAAATTTTAATTGCCCATTGCATAATTAATTTGCATTTGTATAAAATTTGAGTTAGTATTGTAAATATAAGATGCGTGATGTGTGCGTTCCTTCTTTCACCTCTCCCCCTTGTAAGAGAGGTCGCGCTGCGACAGTTGCGTGGGTGAGGAGGCAATGTTGCAGAAATAAGAACGGGTACTTCGGTGTTTCCAATATCGCTACCTGTCATTTGTCATTCCGGATTTGATCCGGGATCCCATGCCGATGGGGTCCTGCTTTTTGTCATCACAAACTTGTTTTGGAATCCCGTGACAATGAGGTCCTGAAACAAGTTCAGGATGACAGTGTTATTCATACCATTTCGCATTCAATAGGTGGATATTCTGGATTGCTTCGCTTCGCTCGCAATGACGGAAATTGGCGTCATTGCGAGGAGCCGAAGGCGACGAAGCAACCCAGTTTTGTCTGCCACTTGATTGATAAGTGGTATCAGGATGATGTTGTGGATGACAAACACTTCACCCCTACCCCGCTTTCTTATTTAAATCGAGAGCTTGGAGTTCTCGTGGGGTATGGTCGAGAGGATCAAGAGGGGCAATCTCAGCGGCCGATGAGACAGAACCCAGTTCTTTAAATTTTCGGGCACTGACAAGGACGCGATGCTCAAAACTCCCCATAGCAAGGTTGTATGACTGTACCGCCCCGCCTAAATTTTTGCCAAGTTTCGTAAAATGCTCGGCCATATCCGACAGACGTTTATGAAGCTCGCGCCCCAAATTGCTAATTTCTTGGGCGTTTTGGGCGAGTTGTTCATGGCGCCATCCGTAAGCCACCGCCCTTAAAAGAGCGATAAGGGTTGTGGGGGTTGCAAGAATGATCCGATCCTCAACGCCTGCTTCAATAAGGCTTGGATCTTGTTCGAGAGCTGCACTAAAAAATGTTTCGCCGGGGAGGAAAAGAACAACGAATTCAGGCACAGATTCAAATTGTTCATAATAGGACCGTTTAGCGAGAGCCCGGATGTGAGCACGCACTTGCCGTGCATGGTCTTTGAGCTTTTCCTGACGCACATCATTATCCTTTGCTTCAAGCGCTTCAAGATACGCAGACAAGGGAGCTTTTGCGTCCACAATGATCTTCTTCCCCCCGGGAAGATTAATAATGAGATCGGGCCGTAATTTGACATCGTCTTCAGTGGAGGTCACCTGCTCTTCAAAATCACAGTAGGACAGCATACCCGCCATTTCGACAACGCGGCGCAGTTGAATTTCTCCCCACCGACCCCGCACATTGGGAGTTTTCAGAGCATTGACGAGATTGGATGTCTCCGTCTTCAGCTGATTTTGAGAGACAAGCAACTCATTCACTTGGTGTTTAAGAACCGCATAAGCACTCATGCGGGATTTTTCGAGCTCAATAATTTTTTGATCGACGGTTTGGAGGGAGTCCGTCACCGGTTTAACGAGGTCTGCAATAGCTGTCTGGCGCGTCGCAAGATCGATCTGAGCCGTTTGTTGAAATTTTTCAAGCGTTGCGTTGGCAAGCTCAAGGAAAGACTTATTCGTTAAGGAAAGAGCTTCGGATGAAATAACCTTAAACTTATTTTCCCACTGCTGTTGGATGTTCTCTATAAGAACAAGCTTTTCTTTGCTTTCCTTTTCTGTGCGATGGAGGGCGGTTCTAAGCTCCGCGTTTCGTTCGCCCAAAAGGCGGAGCTCCTCTTCACGTTTGAGGAGAAGGGCCTCTAAGGCCGGGAGACGATTCGCACGCTCACCATAAAGCGTTTTTTCTTGAACGACAGTTGATATAACTCTTTGAAAGTAAATAAAAAAGCTAAGCCCAATAAGAGTTGCCCCCCCGAGCGCGCCTAAAATGATGTCAATGTTTATCATGGCTGTCCTTTTGTTAATAAAAGGACTTTATCACATAGCTTCTTCCTTAAACATCTTGAATTTTTTATCTCTCCCCTTGTGGGAGAGGTCGTGCTGCGAAGCAGCGCGGGTGAGGGGTATCAGTGTAGCGGTGTTGCAGTGTTGCAGAATCTAGGAATTGGAAACACCGAAGTACCCGTTCCTATTTCTGAAATACTGCTTCCCCCTCACCCGCCGCTTGTGCTGCGACCTCTCCCACAAGGGGAGAGGTAAAAGAGCATCGATATCCTTCAGAGTTTTTTGACAGGCCCCCTCGATCATGACGACAAATTCTAATAGAATAATTCCTTGTATCCTTCTCCAGCATGTTTTATGGATAAGAACTCTCATCCAACAAGGCTTAACCTCACTTTCACATGGAGGATTTTAAATGGCACAGAGTGGACTTATTTTTCAAGCAGTTGCAGGGCTCGCTCTCTTTATCTTCGTTGCGTGGCTTTTCAGTGAAAATCGACGTCATGTAAATTTTAAAATGGTCGTAACAGGCCTTGCCGTTCAAGTCATCCTTGCCATTATCATAACAAAATTTGGAATGATTAGATCTGCTTTTCTGTGGCTTGGAGAGGGAGTCATGGCCCTTAAAAATGCGACAACGGCGGGGACAAGTCTCGTGTTTGGCTATTTAGGCGGAGGAGCCCTTCCTTTCCAGCCCATAGAAGGCGGAAATGCCTTTATCTTTGCTTTTCAAGCCCTGCCGATGGTTATCGTGATTAGTGCTCTTTCCATGTTGCTTTTTCATTGGCGGATCCTACCTTTTATTGTGAAGTTTTTTTCAACCTTCTTTCAAAAAGGATTTGGTATTGGAGGCGCTTTAGGGGTGTGTGCGGCTGCAAAGATGTTTTTGGGTCAAACGGAAGCGCCCCTTCTTGTCAGACCTTACTTAGGCAAATTCACGCGGAGTGAGCTCTTTACCGTCATGACTGCAGGCATGGCCACAACGTCTATTTCCATCATGGTGCTTTATGCCCTCATTTTGCAAGGAACGATTCCTGATCCCATCGCGCATATCTTGACAGCGTCCATCATCAGCGTTCCAGCGGCGATTACAATTTCTCGCATTTTGATTCCTCAAGTTGGAGAAGGAACGTCCGGTCATCTTGTTGTGCCTTACCAGTTCTCAGGAGCGATGGAAGCCATTACACAAGGAACGTCTGATGGCATGAGACTTTTTATCAACATTATTGCGATGTTAATTGTCTTTTTAGCTCTTGTTGCCTTGGTGAATGCTTTATTAGGTCTTTTACCCTCTATCGCAGGAGAGCCTATAAGCTTACAATTTCTTTTGGGTTATGCCCTCTCTCCCTTAGCCTGGTTTTTAGGGATTCCATGGAGTGAGGCAGTCCCCGCGGGCGCCCTTTTAGGAAAAAAGACGATCTTAAACGAAATTGTTGCTTTTATTGGACTTGCGGAGCTTCCAAAGGGAATTTTAAGTGCAAAAAGTGACTTAATCATGACCTATGCTCTTGCAGGATTTGCGAATCTTAGCAGCATTGGGATTCAAATCGGTGGTATTGGGACGATGGTCCCTGAGCGTAAACAAGAAATTATTTCCCTTGGGGTTAAGGCCATGATTGCAGGAACGATTGCAAGTTGTATGAGCGGCGCCATCATCGGTATTTTGTATAGTTTTGGATAAGATTGTCGTTGTTGCCGGCCCTACGGCAAGTGGGAAATCAGCACATGCGTATAAACTGGCTCAAGAGCATAATGGCATCATTTTAAATGGAGATAGCCTTCAGATCTACCGTGGCCTTGAGATTTTAACTGCCCAACCATCGTTTGAAGAACAACAGTTCCTCCCCCACCGTTTATATGGGATTTTAGATCCCCAGGAATCCTGTTCTGTGGGGCGGTGGCTTTCCCTCATCCTTCCTGAAATTGAAGAAGCTCATAGCCGAGGGTATGTGCCTATTGTTGTGGGCGGAACGGGGTTTTATCTGAAAGCACTCCTTGAAGGACTCCCCCCTCTTCCCACCGTTGATCCTGAAGTTCGTAAGGCTCTTCAGAATCGACACGACGATCTTTACGCAGATTTAATGAGATATGACCCTGTTCTTGCGCAGAAGCTTGATCCTCACGACCGACAACGTATCTTGCGCGGCCTCGAAGTTTTTTATAGTACAGGAAAACCCTTGAGTTTTTGGCAGTCTCAAAAGCCCACCCCATTTCCTTATACTTTTGAGAAGGTACTCCTTATGCCGTCAAAAGAAGACCTTGCCGTACGCATTGAACAGCGCTTAGAGGATATGCTTGCCCATGGCGTTTTGGAAGAAGTGGCCCACGTTATGTCGACCCCTCTTTCTCCAACCGCCTCTAAAGCCATTGGGCTCAAAGAATTTCAGGGATATTTGACCGGGCAGTCTTCTTTGAAAGACGCAAAAGAGCTTATCCTTGTTCACACGCGCCAATATGCCAAACGGCAACGGACATGGTTTCGGCATCAGTTTTGATCCAATCGTTTAATTGATTTTTGAGGAATTTGGATATATCCTGCTTGAAAAGAAAGAAGGATTGCTATGACACAGCCCTCATCTGATAAAGATCATAAATTTGCCAGTCTTACTCTTGCGCCAGGTCAATCGGACGCAACGCAACCTCTTAATCTTCCCATTTTACAAGGCACCTTAGGGCCTTCCGTTTTAGACATCCGAACTCTTTATAATGACACAGGCCATTTCACCTATGACCCAGGCTATACCTCAACAGCAAGTTGTGAGTCTAAAATCACCTTCATTGATGGTGAAAAAGGAATTTTACTCCATCGCGGATATCCGATTGAAGACTTGGCTGAAAACAGCACAACGCTTGAGGTAGCCTATCTTCTGATGGGGGGAGAGCTCCCAACAAAAGCAGAGCATGAAGCATTTGTCCAAAGCATCACCCTTCATAATATGGTGCATGAGCAACTGCGCAATTTCTATAGTGGATTTCGGCGGGATGCCCATCCTATGGCAATTATGGTGGGGGTTGTTGGCGCCCTCTCAGCTTTCTACCACGACAGTATTGCTGTGCATGATCCGCATCAACGGATGATATCGTCTCATCGGTTAATTGCTAAAATGCCGACCATCGCAGCGATGGCATATAAATATGCCTTAGGCCAACCCTTTATGTATCCCCAAAATGAATTAGGATATGCAGAAAACTTCCTCCATATGATGTTTTCAACCCCGACAGTTGCGTATAAAGTTAATCCCATCCATGCCAATGCGTTGGATAAAATCCTTATTCTTCATGCCGATCATGAGCAAAATGCGTCTACCTCAACGGTGCGGCTTGCAGGCTCAAGTGGAGCGAATCCTTTTGCGTGTATTGCAGCGGGGATTGCGTGTTTGTGGGGCCCTGCCCATGGAGGAGCGAATGAAGCAGCCCTCAATATGCTGAAAGAAATTGGTCATAAAGACCGTATCCCTGAATTTATTAAACGAGCGAAGGATCCCAATGATCCCTTTCGTCTGATGGGGTTTGGCCATCGGGTGTATAAAAATTATGATCCTCGGGCGACTGTCCTTCGTAAAGCCTGTCACGAAGTTTTACAAGAGCTGGGGCATCGCAATGATCCTCTCTTTGAGCTTGCAACAAGTCTTGAGAAAATTGCTCTTGAAGATGATTATTTTGTTGAAAAGAAACTTTACCCCAATGTGGATTTTTATTCAGGTATTATCTTGTCGGCCATGGGGATCCCGTCTTCTATGTTTACAGCCATTTTTGCGGTTGCCCGTACGGTAGGGTGGATTTCCCAATGGATGGAAATGATTGAAGACCCCTTACAAAAAATAGGCCGTCCCCGCCAACTTTATACAGGTCACGGGGTTCGGCACTATCGGCCGTTTGGGGAACGATAATTTGTAAGCGTACGATTCCCTCGATTCTTTTTTATCTTTTTTTATTTTTTGTTTGAAGTTGTGAGTTTTGAGATATATTACTTAACAAGTGAACCCGTTAAAAAATTCTCTTCAGTGTCTTGAAGGTGTAGAGGAATACCCCACTAATAATAAAAGGAAAAAAAATGACTATTATAAAAATAACAGACGCCTCCTTTAAACGCGATGTCATGGAAGCAAAAGAGACTGTTCTCGTCGATTTTTGGGCGGAATGGTGTGGCCCATGTCGAATGATTTCTCCCATTTTAGAAGAACTAGCTCAAGAAGTTGGAGAGAAAGTCCATATTGGAAAGTTAAATATTGATGAAAACCCTGAAACACCTGCTCTTTTAGGTGTTCGCTCTATTCCTACGCTGATGATTTTTAAAGACGGTAAGATGGTGGGAACTAAGGTTGGTGTTCAATCCAAAGCTGCTCTTTTAGAGTGGGTACAGTCGGCTTGATGTATTGTTCGTAATCCGTTCTCTTTAATCGATAAAAGCTATGACCAATCTTTTCATTCTTCCTTCTTGTTTAGGGGATTCAATCTTAACAACGGGTGGTATCGACCGCTATAAAGATGAACCCTCGGTCATTGTAGCTTCTCCTCGAGCAGCTGCGCTTTTTGAAGATCTTCCTAACCTTCAAAAACTCCTTGTGATTGAAAAAAAACCATGGAAGAAGCATTGGTTTGATGTGTGGCAAGAAACACGAAGTACCTCCTGGAATCGCATCTTTGATTTAAAAGGATCAGCAACTGCCTTTATCCTTAAAGCCAAAAAAAGATATATATGGACACACTCAACCGATCGGGTTCATAAAATATATCAAATAAGTCAATGCTTTGGAAGTCTTGAGCCCCTGTCACCCACCATATGGATTTCAGAAGAACGTCTTGCGCGCCTTAAGCCCAATCGGCCCACCCTCGCCGTTGCCCCTATTCCTGGATGGTTAGGAAAGCAATGGTCGCTAACAAATTTTATCACTCTTTTGCAAATGTTCTGTAAAACTTATCCCGAGGCACAAGTTGCTATTTTTGCGGCCCCCAGTGACAAAAAACACATCGAGCCTCTCGTAAAAGCTCTTCCCCAAGATCAGTGTCTCAATACTCTTGGACGCCCTCTTCTTGACAGCGCGGCCCTCATTAAATCTTCTCGTCTTTTTATCGGAAATGATTCGGGATTAATGCATTTAAGTGCAGCCGTCAAAACACCTACCATTGCCCTTTTTGGGCCGTCCAATGAGGAAATTTACGGTCCTTGGTCGGAGGAGTCCCCCTCCCCTCACCGCACTATTCGAGGAGACCCTTTTACAGAAAACGTAAGACAAACGCATACAAATACCCACTGTTATATGACATCCCTTTCTGTCCCCCCTGTATGGGACTTGGTACAAGAAAGATGGGAAACTCTCTCAACATAATAATTGCTGGCTCTATGCAATTGAATAATTTTGTAGTTTTCTCTTATGAGATCTTGCGCCTCATCTCAACTTTTCGATGAACAACTGTTGCCATCACAAAAGTGTAGAGAAAGGCAATAAAAATCCCCAGATACACATTATACCCCTCTTCAATCGTATAACACATGATCATATATCCTGGGAGGACATGCCCTATGTATAAAGGATAGCTTATGTTCGAGATCCAGTTGATTAAGCGACTTACTTTTCCTTCTAATGTTATATGTTGGCCATAAATCAAAATGAAAAAGAAAAACGAAAAAAAACCTACAAGATAGCCAACAATTTTGCTGGAGAATGTTCCACTAAAGAGCGGAGATACAAAGCACCCAAGGAGTATTCCACACAAAAAAATCATTTTTGTTGTTGAAATTTCTTTTTTGAAAAAGGCATAAACGCATGAGCCTAAGAGAATAAGCATGAAAAATCGTAAGGTTTGCCGGAACAAAATGACAAGATAAAACCAGTCGTATGCACCGTCTTGCGCAAAATGATAGATTCCGTACACGATACAACTCAGTATAACGGTTAGAAAGCAAGCTTTCTCAAGAAAGTCCTTTTTCCAAATGCTCCAAACAAGAATAGAAAAAATGTAGAATTTAAGTTGTATTTCGAGCGTCCAAAGGGCGCCATCTATGAGAGAATAGCCAAAAATATCCCTGACCCAGAAAAAACAGGCAAGGACGTGACCCCACGTAAAAGGGAAAGGTCTGTAAAGTAAGTCATTAAAAGCAGCAACAAAGAGGAGCCCTAAAGAAAAGCAAACACAATAAGTGGGCCAAAGGCGTAAAACTTTATGTCTCAAAAAGAGACTCAAAGAATCATAGCGTTGAAGAGAGGCATGAATAAGGAACCCTGAAATAAGGAAAAAATATCCTACAGCGAGATGTCCAAAATCAAGAGGGAAATCAAGTATTGGTTGCAAATAAAACGGTTGAGGTAAGTCGAGTGGCTCTGTTTGTAAAAATCCTGACCAGGTGCTTTGATGTGCAAAGAAGAAAAAAAAGAAATGGTAACAGAGCACTAGAAGAGCACTCATCCCTCGTAAGATATTTAATATATTATATTCTTTATTGTCCATGATCTATAAGTAATGTTTCTAAGAAATAAATTCAAGGAGGGACTTTAGTTTGTCAAAAAAAAAGAAAGAAGAATGCTTCAAAAATCATAGGGTAGTAAGAGAAAAATAAAAGAGTCTTGTTATAGAAAAAGCTTTTCTTTACTGTATATTCTGACACTTAATCTTTCAGCAGAGGCAATTCCTTTTTATGTCAAAAGTGATAAAAGACAAAGCTTGGGAAGAGGAAAAAAAGAAATATCGCCTTTCTGATGCAACGATTCAAATGACAAGGGCGTTATGGCTAAATCCACATAAGCTCGGGAAAATAGCAAATCATAAACAAGAACCTTGGAAAGAGCCCCTTCCTGATTTTATTCGAATGCTCTTTGAAAAAAGATTTAAAGCAGGAGTGACATGATAGAAAATTCATCTGTCTCTCTTCACCCTCTCAGTCTTTCTCTTTCACCACTCGGGCACCTTTATCTGCTCTGTGACGCAGAGACTCAAGAGTTTGTTCCTTCAGAAACTTTACAAAAAATACAGGATCTCTTTGCTGAAGGAAGCTCTCTAGGGCTGCTGCGCTTAGGAATCACCCCATTTAGTGTTTCCTTACCTCCCAGCCTTGCCTTTTGGCAGAAATTTTCTAAACTCTTTATGACAAGAGTCTGCAAAGGTGCAGGGGCTGAAACATTTTCCTCTGATCAATTATCTCGCCTTGTCCCTCCTTTAGCTGATTTTGAGTCGCTTTTAGAACAAGCTCCCTTTATGTGGGGAGGAGAGTATCTAAATGTCGAAAAAATGATTGGGCTTTGGCACAATCTATCTCACGCCCTTCATCAAGAGCTCTCTTTTTATAAGGGACAGCTTCAGGATTATCTTTCTGCTTATAATCCAGCTTGGAATAAGGTCGGACGGGTGTGTTTTCATCTTGCTGAAAATAAAGCTGACGCCTTGCATCCTTTTGCCTTTTTAGCAACGTATGCGACCCGTTTGTCGGCTACAGAAGACGCTAAACATCTTCCCTTAGAACGCGCTTTAAAAGAATATGCAGGAGATCACTCGCAGCTTCTTTCTTTGCTTCTTCCTGTCCAAAGAGCGGCAGAGAAAAGTCTCTTTATAAAACATCTTGTGGACACAGGATCTATCTTTCATCCTCTTCCCTGGATACCGAGTGAGGCCTATCAGTTCCTTAAAGATACCCCCTTCATTGAAGAGGCGGGGGTTATTGTACGCGTTCCCAATTGGTGGAATGTTAAAAAACCTCCTCGACCGCAGGTCACCATCGCCGTGGGGAATGCCAAGGCCTCTGCTGTAGGGTTGGATGCCCTTTTAGACTTTAATATGGGGTTTGCTCTTCCTGATGGGGAGTCTTTATCAGCAAAAGAATTAGAAAATCTTTTGAGCTCTCAAGGACAACTGGTCCAGATCAAAGGCCAATGGGTAGAAGTTGATCCTGACAAGCTCACCCATGTTCTCTCTCATTGGAAAAAGATTGAACGTAACGTTAAAAAAGACGGATTATCCTTTGCTGAAGGCTTACGTCTTCTAGCGGGTGCCCCTGGGAGCCAAGCAACAGACGAGTTTTCTGACAGCATTGCCGAATGGTCAACGGTTGTAGAAGGCCCGTGGTTGAATGGCACCTTAAAGCGTCTGCGGTCTCCAGAACAAACAGAGGGTCAGAATCCTCTCACGACTCTACAGCATAATTTGAATGCAACATTAAGGCCGTATCAAGAAGCAGGGGTTCAATGGCTCTGGTGGCTCTATACCCTTCGTTTAGGCGGATGCCTTGCAGATGATATGGGATTGGGAAAAACCATTCAAGTTCTGGCGTTGTTATTATTGATCAGGAATCAATCTTCTGGAGAAAAAAAAGGACCTAGCCTTTTAATCTTGCCCGCATCTCTTTTAGGAAATTGGCAAGCAGAAATAAAAACCTTTGCACCTAGCCTTAAATTTTTGATTGCTCATAGTTCGGTGTTAGGTCTTGCATCCGTCAAAGATCATCCTGATCTCTCTCAAGTTGATCTTGTTATCACAACTTATGCCTACGTCGCTCGTCTCCCTTGGATTAATAAAGTCTCTTGGAACATGGTCATCCTCGATGAAGCTCAAAGCATTAAGAATCCCTCAGCTAAGCAAACGCAAGCTATTAAGAAACTCCCCAGTCAAGTGCGCTTTGTTTTGACAGGAACGCCTGTTGAAAACCGTCTTTTAGATCTATGGTCATTATTTGATTTTATCGTCCCCGGTCTTTTAGGATCAAGCCGGGCGTTTTCTAATTACGGTAAACAAACCCTTGACAAGTTTCAAGACAATAAAGGAGAGGCTCGATTTTATGCAGCTGTTCGGAAGCTCGTAAGCCCTTATATTTTAAGGCGTCTGAAGAGCGATAAAAAAATTATTGCAGATCTGCCCGATAAAACAGAACTCAAGGCCTATTGTTCCCTTACAAAACAACAAGCGGGCCTTTATCAGTTGGCAACTCAAGAACTTAAAGAGCATCTTGATCAAGGAGTTGATGGGATTCAGCGCCGTGGACTTGTTCTGTCGTATTTGATGCGATTTAAGCAGATTTGTAATCACCCCAGTCAATGGCTGGGCCATGGTCACTATGAGGCTCGGGAGAGTGGAAAGTTTCTGCGTCTGAAAGAAATTTGTGAAGAAATTGCGTCAAAGCAAGAAAAGGTCCTTGTCTTTACCCAATTCCGGGAAATTATCCCAGCTTTAAATGAATTTCTCTTTCAACTTTTTGGACAAGAGGGGCTGACTCTTCATGGACAAACGCCCATCAAAGAACGTTCAAAAATGGTGGAAGCATTCCAACAGGATCACACATTTCCCTTTTTTATTTTATCCCTCAAAGCAGGAGGAACGGGTCTTAACCTTACACGTGCCGCTCATGTGGTTCACTTTGATCGCTGGTGGAATCCAGCTGTTGAAAATCAAGCAACCGATCGAGCTTACCGGATTGGCCAGAAGAAAAATGTGCTCGTTCATAAGTTTATCTGTCAGGGGACCATTGAGGAAAAGATTGACATGCTCATGAGTTCAAAGAAAGATCTTTCTGATGAACTGTTAACCCAAGGGGGAGAGGCTGTCCTCACACAGTTGAGCGATAAGGAGCTTTTAGACACACTCTCTCTTGATATTCACCGAGCCCTTGGAGAAGCTGCATGAGGGACGCAAATTTGGAGGTAAAACAATGAGCTGGGGATCATCGTGGGGATACTCTCCCTATGTCAAAGTGGCTGAACGCAAAAAACAGGCTGCCGATAAAGTTGCAAAACTTAAGAAGCAAGGCAAAGATGTTCAGCCCATTATTATAGAAGGGCGTCTTATTGCCACAACATTTTGGGGCAAGGCCTGGTGTAAACATCTTGAAACCTATAGTGATTATGAAAATCGCCTTCCGCGGGGCCGTACCTATGTGCGTAATGGCTCCGTCATTGATCTAAAACTTAAGGCTGGCAAAATTAAAGCTCTTGTAAGTGGCTCTTCCATTTATACGGTTGAAATTGAGATCAACCCCATTGCTCCCTCAAAATGGAAGACCCTTCTCAAGGAGTGTTCTGGAAAAATTGACTCTCTCGTTGAACTCTTACAAGGCACCTTTTCTAAAGGGGTGATGGAGATGATCACCCATCGTGAAAAAGGACTCTTCCCTGACGCAGAAGAAATCAAGCTCTCCTGTTCCTGCTATGATTGGGCCGACATGTGTAAACATGTGGCTGCTGTTCTCTACGGGGTTGGGGCGCGTCTTGATGAACACCCGGAAGATCTTTTTTTACTCCGCCATGTCGACCATAGGGAACTTCTTGCCCAAGCTGGGTCAACTGCCCTATCAGACAAAAAATCAGATCATCCCCCCAAAACAGTCACAGAAGATTTATCTGCGCTCTTTGGAATTGATATTGAAGAGCTTCCTCAAGATATACTCGTCAAAACAAAAGATTCTGTTCAAAGAAAAAACCAGAAAAGAAAAGCCACAGGCAACATCTCCATCCCTCCTAAAAAAATAAATACCCTCGTAAAATCTTCAAAGGAAAAAGCTCTTCAGAAAAGTACAAAGAAACCCACACTGAAAAAAAAGACTTAAGGAGTTTGCTCATATCATTTTGCCCAACGAAAAATGCAACAAGAAAAATATCAAATAAAAGATTGTGCTTGAAGTTTAGAAACAGGTGAGGTGAAATAGACAAGACTCACATAAGGAGGCATGGATGAATAAGCTCAAAGAGCATACATCCCAACCATGGGGATCTTTATCAGAGAACCCAGAAGTATTGGAACCCGTGCTAGGGGACCCCACAGCATGCGAACCTATCGTGAAAAAGTCCCAACCCGTGGGTTCCACGTCATGGGTTCTTTATTCTAAGGTTTTGCCCACAACCGTTATTGGGAATGCTCTTGAGTTCTATGATTTCACCCTTTATGCCATATATGCCGCCATAATCGGAAAACTTTTCTTTCCTCTCGGCAACCCCACAGCGTCCTTAATCGCAAGTTGGGGAACCTTTGCCGTTGGCTTTATGATGAGGCCGCTTGGAGCAATCGTCTTTGGACATCTTGGGGATAAATATGGACGAAAATATGCCTTAAGCCTCACAGTGCTTTTGACAGGATTTCCAACCCTTATCATTGGGCTTCTTCCTGGGTATGAGCACCTTGGACTGTTAGCCCCTCTCATTCTCATTCTATGTCGCCTTTTACAGGGGCTCATGACAGGGGGAGAATATAATGGCGCAGCCATTTTTGCTCTTGAACACTTTGGAAAGATAAAGCCAGGAATGGTTGGGGGAATGATAACGGCCTCTTGTGTTATAGGGGCCTTGTCTGCAACATTTTCAGGATTCTTAATCTCCACTTATGGCACTGAGGAGATGTGGAGACTTTCCTTTATTTTTGGCGCAATTGTGAGTTTTATTGGCTTTGTCATTCGTCAGTATATGAGTGAAACACCAGAGTTTATACGGTTTCAACACCACCAAGTTACACGCCCCTTATCGGAGAGTCCTCTTAAAAGAAACGAAGGGGGGTTGAAAGTATTCTATACACTCTATCTTTCAAGTACCTTTCTGTCCTTTATCGTAGGAGCTCTTAACGGCGCCTTATCGTATACTTTATTTGGATTTCTGAATGTATACCTTTCAAAATATCTGGGAATAGAACCAGCGCTTGCCATGAAGTACAATCTCTTAGGCCTCCTATGCTTTATGCTTTTCTCTCCCCTTGCTGGCTATGGGTTGGATACAATTGGCAGAACACGTTTTATGGTCCTTGCAGCCCTCTTCGTTTTTGTGGGAGCTTTGCCTACTTTCTTTCTTCTCCAAACCCATAACTCTCTTTTTATCTTATGCGGGCAGGCTCTCTTAGGTGTTGCTGTTGCAAGCATCGCGGGCACATCGCATGGGTATATGCAAAACCTTTTCCCCACACAGGTACGATACAGGGGAATTTCGATTCACTTTTGCTTAGGAATGGCTCTGTGTGGAGGAACGGCCCCTCTGCTTCTCACCTCTCTCATAGAATCAGGGACCTCAACTCTTTATGCTCCAGCCTTCTATCTCATGAGTATTTCTATGGTATTTCTTATCAGTATAATTTATTTTACAAAAAGAGTAGACTTAAACAAAAGGCGAGAACATCCTGTGACCAGTGAAGCCTTTTAATGCGGGCTGCTGCTAAAAAAGAGGAGGAATCAATGAGTTTGTCTGAGACACCGCACAACATCTTAACACTGCCAACAAAAGAAATGCAGGAGAGTGGGATTACGTATTTCAGTTATGGAATTATTTCGAGTGGCGAAATCTTAGTTTCTTACTTTACCAATGAAGAATGGGGAAATATCTACAAAGAGAAATGCTATAATAGAGCAGATCCTCTCCTTAAACACGTGGTGCATTTTCATTTTCCTTTAATTGTCTGGGATGCCTTACATCCTTATGGGCAAGAAAAACAAATTATGTTGGAGAGAAATGAAGTGTGTCATCTTAAATCCGGCCTTACGGTTGGAATAAATAATAAAAACAATACAGAAATCATTGCGTTTGGAACAGATGTAGCTCCTCAAGAATTTTATAGCCTCTTAAAGGATGAAACCTATAAACGCAATATTTACAACATCATCTCCGCATTCTATAAGAAGCAGGAAGACACTCTTTCAAAGGCTCTCAGTAAGACATCACCACTCACACAATAGACGTCATTTGTTTTATGATTTCCTCTTTAAATCCAAAGTCATTCAAGTTTTTCATCCGCTGAGGGTATAAAATACCATCGAGGTGATCACATTCATGTTGGACGACTCTTGCATGGAATCCATGGGCAATGCGTGTTTCTGTTTTCCCCTCTCGATTGAGGTAAGAGTACTGGATTGAATGATACCGAGGGACTTTCCCCATAAGGCCTGGCAACGACAGACAGGGCTCCCATCCTTCTGTTATCTCATTTGATAGCGGCGTAAGTTTTGGATTAATCATCACTGTCCAAGGAACGCCCATCGGGTCATACTCTGGCGTCAGTTGATAGGCAGGATTATCTGTGGTGGTCATCACCCTAAAGAGGACAACCCGTAAGGGGACAGACACCTGAGGGGCCGCAAGTCCTGAGCACTTCATAGCCTCAACTGTTGCTTCCATATCTTTAATAAGAGATTGTACGTCATCTCCAAGAGGATCCTTCACAGGTTGACTTATTTCCTTTAAAAGGGGATGTCCCATAGAGATAATTTTTAAAACTTTTCCCGTCATGATTTTAGTTCCTTTAATCCATTACTCAGTATCCGGAAATGACCTGTGCCATAAAATAGGGGCTGCAAAAGCTATCTGTGTTATATCTTTAGTCACGAGGTGCCCCTTTATTTTCTTATGAGGCGTACAAAGACTATAATAATGTGAACTCCTGCTCTTTTGCAACTGCCTCACGGTTGTTTCCCCATCTAAAAACTCAATGATGCATCTTTTATTAAGAGCTTTATAAAGATCAGAGCCTACAAATTTAATTCCCCCTACGTAATCCCCTTTTTTATAAAAAGGAAGCATGTCATCATCCTTAACAAGCGTCACAATCGACTCTTGATTGAGGGTGGTGAAAGTTGAAATCTCTGTTGCGAGGTTCATATTTTTTTCAAATGCACTTAAGGAAGCCGAAGAATTAATGAGAAGATCTGAGAGTTGACTTAAGGAAGGGTCTCCCAAAGAGCGAGGCGAAAGTCCTTTCCCGTCCCTCAACCACTCTTCAGAACAATAAATTCCTTTTGTTCTTAAAGACTCTACAATTCGCTTGGCTCCTTTCAACGTAAGAGGATTTTTCCCTCTTTCCCACGCATCAAGTGTGTCATAGGGAATGTTAAAGTGAGCACAGAAATCTTTCCTATTCGTATACCCTGCAAGACTTCTGGCGACTTTAAGCCGTGCTGCGATTTGTTGACGATCTCTCATGCTCTTCAGCTTTCTCTGCCTAGTAGTCTCATAGGTTGAAATCTCTTAAAAAATAAATACGAAAAATTCGTATAAAATGCTTGTAAACCTGTTTACGCTATGGTACAAGTAAAATTAGTTGGTGCTACCTTAGTGAGTGTTTAATTTTTTGTAAACGGATTCACAAAGAACAGCTGCTATGAGTTTATCCTCCGAAATATCTCATAGCTGCTGAGAATGTGAGTATCCCCCACATAGATTTGTTTGTATGGTAAAATCGTGTCCTTTGGGTGTTCCTCTTAAAAAGCACCTGTAACATTGCCTCCTAAAACGTTACAGGTGCCCATAGACTCCATGGCACTTTAGCACAAACATCCACTATAAATCTTTCATGTGTGTTGAAGAGTGAGGAAAAATGTTCAAAGTTATTAATCCCAAAGACCAGCCCTATTACCGAGGACGTATCGACCTTTTAATGGGAATGATGCAATATTTTCAAGAAGTCCCTCTTACGTTAGAAGAACAAAAAATATCAACCTTTATCATTGCTGAAGTAGATCAGACAAAAGACATGCCTTGCAAAAATTCTTTGGGGAACAGCCGCACAGAGCTTCCCCTAAGAAGGGCTTTTCGTAATGAGGACTCTCTTGATGCGCTTTCAACGGGTGATATTTGTTCAGAGGGAGCCCTTTCAGAGGAAGAGATTTATGGAGGGGCCCTTCTGTATCAAAGAAATGTTTCAGATCTTCCCCTTGCATTCCAACATTTTGTATTTGTCTCTTCTCAAGAGACTCTCACAGAATCCCCTCTCATATGGGGAAGCACGACCTCTTTCTTTATGAGTCCATATTCACATTCTCCTCTTAGAAACAATGAATTGGACGGATGCCAGAAATTTTATCAGGACCTTTTAGAAAAGTTCATGGAGTTTGGTCAAAAAACAAAGGCTGACTTCCTCTACCTTACTCTCTGTCCTTTTGAATATGAACGTACAAAGAATAAAGGCTTTTGGACTTATGTTTTAGAAATAAAACCTGAAGAATCCCCTGATGGCCTCTTTCATGGTATTCTCCCCTTATCTGCACAGCAAAAAGAAAGAAGAAATAAGCACGCGCAGAGCAAGAAGAATTTATTTCCGCAAGCTCTCCTCCAACGGGCAGCGTAACGTGTAATGACCCCCTAGAAATGGACCATTTTTTCGAGAAAATTTGATAGAGTTATTGATCAAAATTTTCTGGATAACCTTAATTATGATACCATTTCGCATTCAATAGGTGGATATTCTGGATTGCTTCGGCTCCTCGCAATGATGGAAATTGGCGTCATTGCGAGGAGCCGAAGGCGACGAAGCAACCCAGTTTTGTCTGCCACTTGATTGATAAGTGGTATGAGAAGCGCCTTTCTTCCTGGAAAGAAATATTGCACTCAAAAAAAGTCGCAGGAGTTGGTGGTGATGTTTGGAAACAAAATCATCGGCTTTGCAGGCCTTTGCCCCATACGTTCTGAATCTCGCCTTGATCAACACCCATTGAAGATACAGAGATGAGAATTGGCGAGGTCTATGCCATTTACCTTTTAGAGAAACACAAAAGAAAATGCCTTGGAAAGGCTCTTTTAAACCAGTGTCGCCTCTTGTTTAGTCAAGAAGGGTTTGAATTTTTTGTGATTTGGGTGTTACCTGATAATAGTCGCGCAAGGCGCTTTTACGAAAAAGAAGGGGGCAAATCCATAGGCGAGATAACAATAACGATCGGAGATAAAAACTTATCCAGAGCTCTGCTATTTGCTTGAAACACAAGCATCATAGGGCTTTGGGTGTATCAAAAAATTGGATTCACTCTCTTCATGAAAGAGCACGGTTGAAAAATATTTTCTTAACCATTTTTTTATAAATCAATTCCATAATGACAGCTTATGAATAAGGATACCCAAGAGAGGGAAAGACGAATGACCATAAAAGAATTATTTTTTATTGGGAGATTACTTTTTCTTCTCAATTTAGCTTTTGCAATGGGAGGAATGCTTATGGCCACGGACAATCAAAACAAAACAGAAGCAACTTTTGATTATAAAAATCAACCGAAGGAATTTTGGAAATCTCATCTCAGTCCTGAAGCTTACAATGTGTGTAGAGTTCACGGAACAGAGCGAGCGGGTTCAGGGAAGTACGATAAGTTTTATAAGAAGGGAACTTATTATTGTGCCTGCTGTGGGGGTGATCACGCGGTTTATAGTTCAAAGGCTAAATTTGACTCAGGCACAGGATGGCCAAGTTTTTATGAACCCATAAAAGGGGGGGTTATTGTTCGCAAGGATCCAAACGATAGTCTCCGAGGGCTTATTGGATTGGCAAGAAATGAGGTGATTTGCTCTCGTTGTGGGTCTCATCTGGGTCATGTTTTTGATGATGGTCCTCCTCCGACAGGCAAGAGGTATTGCATGAATTCGGTAGCGCTTACCTTTACTCCTGAGGGACAAACGCCGATTCGAACTTATAGTGTAACTCTTCCCAATCAGGGGAAATGAGAAAATGAAAGTCCTACTCGTTGTTTTAGCAATCATCATAGGACTTTTCACAACTACCTTAAAAGCTGAGGAAAAGATGACCCCAGAAAAAAAAGAAGTCGCCATTTTTGCCATGGGTTGTTTTTGGTGTGGAGAATCGGAATTTCGAGATCACACTTCGGGTAAGCCCTTGCCGGGAATACTTTCCTTGCGGGTAGGGTACGCAGGAGGAACGACACCCAACCCCACCTATGAAAGTCATAAAGGCTATAAGGAAGCGGTTAAAGTTGAGTTTGACCCCTCTATTCTTTCTTATGAAAAGCTCTTAGATATATTCTGGCACAACGTGGATCCCCTTGATTCTAAAGGTCAATTTTGTGATAAGGGATTCCCCTATACCTCCGTTATCTTCTATCAGGGTAATGATCAAAAGAAGGCGGCCCTTGCTTCTCTCCAAAACACACATAAAGCCTTAAGAAAAGAGATTTTTACTGAGCTCATTCCTGCAACCACTTTTTATGATGCTGAAGAGTACCATCAAAATTATAAAAAGAAGAATCCAATACGATATCGCTTTTACCGATGGAATTGTGGGCGAGATCAAAGGTTACAAGAAGTCTGGGGGAGTTCGAAATCTTTGCATGAAGAAAAAAAATAAGATACAACTCGCACCAGACTTTTGCGTAATTGGAGCTGGATCTGGTGGTCTTTCATTTGCAGCAGGCGCAGCCCAAATGGGTGCCTCTGTCGTTCTTGTTGAGCGATCTAAAATGGGAGGAGAATGTCTGAATGCTGGCTGTGTCCCCTCAAAGGCCCTTATTGCAGCGGCTCAAATCGGACATGATATTCAAACGGCGTCAAAGTTCGGATGGCGCCTTAAGAAGTCAAAAGTTGATTTCAAAAAGGTTCATGACCATATTCAGGGTGTCATTGCAGCTATTTCCCCTCATGATTCGGTTGAACGATTTGAAAAGCTTGGGGTGAGAGTTATCCTCGAAGAAGGTCAATTTAAAGATGACAGAACCCTTGAGACAACTACCCACCTTATTCAAGCCAAACGTTTTGTGATTGCCACAGGAAGTCACCCCTTTGTGCCTCCCCTTGAGGGACTTTCTCAGATTCCCTATTATACCAATGAAACCATCTTTGATCTTCAGGAATTGCCCCAACATCTTGTTGTGATTGGAGGGGGGCCTATTGGGATTGAGTTAGCCCAAGCCTTTTATCGTTTGGGAAGTCAAGTAACAGTCCTGGAAGCTTTTAAAGCCCTCCCCAAAGACGACCCAGAAATAACGGCAAAACTAAAAGGAATTTTAATTGAGGAAGGCATAAATATCCAAGAGACGGTGAAAATTATTTCGTTCCATAAAAAGCTCAAAAAAATTGAATGCTTCTATGAAGATGACAAAGGAAAAAATCACAAAATTTTGGCAACGCACGTTCTTGTTGCAACGGGGAGAAGACCCTCTATCAAAAGTCTCAACCTTGAGGCCGCCCACATAAAATTTTCCTCAAAAGGCATAGACGTTGATTCAACGTTGAGAACGTCTAATGCACGGGTATATGCGATCGGAGATTGCATTGGCGGGTATCAGTTCACCCATATGGCGAACTATCATGCTGGACTTGTCATTAGGAATGGTATTTTTAAATTGAAGGCAAAAGTTCAAACCACAGCCATTCCTTGGGTCACCTATACGGATCCCGAACTTGCTCATGTGGGATTTTTAGAGTCCCAACTGCAAGCCCAAAAAATTCCTTATAAAGCTCTTAACCTCAACTTTGATGACAATGATCGCGCTCAAGCGGAACATCGAACGGAAGGGGTTATAAAGGTTCTCATTTCCCCTAAAGGTTTTATATTGGGGGCAACAATTCTCGGCATCTCTGGAGGCGAGCTAATTTATCCTTGGGTCATTGCCATTCAAAACAAGTTAAAGATATCAGCTATAGCCAACTCCATCGTACCTTATCCAACCCTCAACGATATCAACAAGCGCATTGCCGGGCAATTTTATGTGGACAAACTCTTTAGCTCACGAATGAAAAAAATTGTACACGGGCTTATGTGGTTCACGCGATGAGATCTCTCAAAAAATATCTTCCGTTATTCTTGATCGTAGTTACTTCTCTTACTGTATGGGCGACAGGGCTTCATCATTATCTGAACATCGATACCTTGAGAGTCTATCACCAAGATCTTCAAAATTTTGTCATGCAATATCTTGTGATGTCGGTTTTAATTTATTCAATTTTATATATTGCCGTTGTGAGCCTATCCTTACCCGTTGCAACCTTTATGACTCTCTTAGGAGGTTTTTTGTTTGGTCAAGTGTTAGGAACGGTTACAGTGGTCATTTCAGCAACCCTAGGCGCTACAATTTTGTTCTTAACGATGCGATCTGCCTCTGAATCTTATGTTAGGGAAAAAGCAGGTCCCTGGTTAAAGAAGATGCAGAAGGGGTTCCAAGAGAATGCCTTGTATTATCTCTGGACCCTACGGTTGATTCCGCTTTTTCCATTTGTGGCCGTTAACCTTGTTGCAGCTATTCTCCAAATTCCTCTCCGAACCTTCTTCTGGGGCACATTTATCGGCATTATTCCGGGCTCTTTTGTGTATGTTTCAATAGGAAATGGCTTCAAAGATGTGATTGAAGAACCCACCTTTTCTCCAAATATTATCCTCGAGCCTCACATTTTGATTGGGCTTATTGGACTTGGGATTTTATCTTTATTGCCGGTTTTTTATAAGAGGTATCATCATCAAAAATAATAGCTTCAGCGCCAAAGTCGTTCCAGGCTTGATAAATGCGTCCCACGGTTGTCATCCAGCACATTATTCCATAAATAAGACAAAATTCTGGAAATATATCTGGAATCAGGCACATGAGAATAAGAACGATTGCTGTTTCTGTGCCCTCACAAATACCCCCTAAATGGTAAAAAGACTTCTTTCCTCGACGACTACACTGCTTTTGCTTCTTAGCTGCAATGGTTGCATACGCAAGAAAGGATGTGATGGGTCCTATAAAGCTAAAAATCAGAAAAGCTGCCCAAAAGGCATTTTGAGAGTTTGACATCGCAAAGGCAAAAACAATGCCGGAGTAGATAATAAAGTCACAGACAATATCAAGAAATCCCCCAAAATCACTCAAGCTAGAATGACGCGCAATAGCTCCATCAACGCCATCTAGCAAACGATTCAGGAGAAGGAAAATAATAGCATACTCATAATGATTCATTCCAATCATGAGCATGGTTAAAAGCCCCATCAAAAACCCGAAAAGGGTTATGGCATTAGCCGTCACACCCCACTTCACAAGTTGTTTTCCAATGAAATTAAGAGGAGGATCAATCAACGGCCTCATGTAGGGATCTAACATACGTTCTCCTGGTTAGATTTTTCAAAATTTATTGCTTAATATCTCTTCTAATAGCATAAAAAATGTCATAAGAATAATTTTAAAGGAGACTTCTCTTGATCTTTACAATTACACTGCTTGGATTTTTTTGTACGGCCTTAATTTTCTATGAACTTTTCAAGGGAAAATTTAAAAATAAAGAAGCCTATTATTTTGCTGACAGGACCATAGGAACTTTCTCTCTCACAGCAACCCTTGTTATGACCGAGTTTAATACAGCTACTTTAATATCTTTTTCTACGCTTGGATATTTGGCAGGTCTTAAGGCCCTTCTCTTACCAGCTGTTTTTTTGATTGGATTGATTTTTTATGCTCTCGTAGTTGCGAAAAAATGGAAGAAGTTTAATGGATTTTCAGTCGTTGATTTCTTTACAATTCGATTTGGTAAAGATATTGGTTTCTTGACTGGGATATTTTTGCTCTTAGCCATGGCGGGTTTTTCAGCGACCTATCTTAAATCACTGACGCTGCTATTTTCAAGTTTAGAGCCTCATATGAATTCTTGGACCATGAGTGCTTATTTGGTAATTCTCACCCTTGCAATGGTCATTAGACGAGGTCTGATTGCCATTATCAAAACAGATACTCTATCCTTTCTCATTGTAATAGCTTCATTGTCTTGGGTTCTTTACAAATCATTTCATCTAAGTTCAGAAGGCCCAACTCCGCCTATCAATATCGATCCCGACGTGTTGAATAATGACTTTTTAATCTCTCTCGTCCCTTTGACAATGTTTAGCTATATCCTGGCACCTTGGTATGGTCAAAGGATCTTTGCAGCAAAATCTGAAAAAGTAGCGATCATTTCTGTTCTTCTTTCTGCTGTGTTTGTTTTTATTCTCTATGCCCTCGCCGTTTTAATATCTCGTCAAATGGCCATGAGTGGCGTTATGTTTGATGATCCTCAAATGTCATTTCCTCATGCTCTACATTTTGCTTTCCAAGGATGCTTTCCTTCCCTTGGGAACGTTGTCTTATTTTTGATTTCAGCAACAACCCTAACAGGTGTTTGGAATTCTATGGCAAATATTGTGTCTGATATCATTCCTCAATCACGAGAACGAAACAACACTAATATTTTAGTGACCATACTGTGTGCTTTCACTACTTATTTATTATCAAATATTTTTGTTGATAACATTCTTAACAAAATGATCTTGGCGAACGTACCCGTGGTTGCTCTTTCTTTCACCCTTTTAGCTGGCTTTTATTGGCCAAAAGTAACAAAAGAAGGAGCATATGCAAGCATAATTACAGGATTAATTTCTGGAGTTTTCTTTTATGTATATTACGGTGATCAAGGAATCTACACTTATTACTGGGCCTTTTTTGGAATTCCCCTGATCTTTTTTTCAGGAATTGTAACATCCTCCTTCTTTCCAGGAAAAATAGAGAGGAACCAACAAGGGCTCATTACCAATTTGAACTAGTACAGTAACTGTTTAATTTTGTCTAATTAGGCGAAAAAATGTAAGATCTTCTCTGGAAAAATTCCAAGAGGAGGACACCCCCCAATGGCAAAGAAAACAGCAAAATATATTGTTCGATTAACCCCCGAAGAGAGGGAGTATTTGATTGGTTTAACAAAGAATGGAAAGGCCAGGGCCAGGAAACTAAACCATGCTCGTATATTGTTAGCAGCTGACATCTCGAGAGCTAGCCAAAGACTTAAAGATGAAGAAATTACAGTCTTAGAACATGTTAGCACCAAGACAGTAAGCCGAATCAGACAACAACTTGTCGAAGAAGGAATAGAAGCTGCTCTTAATCACAAAGCCCATAGCCGCACAAAACCTCGCAGATTAGATGGGGAGCAGGATAGATGGGGAGCAGGAAGCACAATTGATTGCCATTTGCTGCAGTGAGGCCCCGGAAGGAAGAGCACGTTGGACGTTAAAACTTCTTTCGAATCAATTAGTTGAAATGGGAGTTGTTGAGAGTATTGCTCCAGAGACGGTGCGTCAGACTTTAAAAAAAAATGAACTTAAGCCTTGGTTAAAGAAGGAATGGTGTATTCCTCCCAAAGCGAATGCAGAATTCGTTTGCAAAATGGAAGACGTTTTGGATGTCTACAAAAGACCCTATGATGCAAACTATCCTGTTGTTTGTATGGATGAATTGAGCAAACAACAAATCAAAGAAATTCAGACACCTCTCCCTCAGAACCTGGAAAACCTCGACGTTTTGATACGGAATATGAACGCAATGGCGCAGCCAATGTTTTCTTAAGCTTTGAGCCTTTAAAAGGAGGGCGACAGCTTAAAGTAACGGATAGGCGGACAAAAATTGATTGGGCTCATTTCGTAAGAGACCTTGTGGACAAGGAGTATCCAACAGCTGAAAAAATAGTCCTTGTACTGGATAATCTCAATACCCACACAGGTTCTTCTTTATATGAAGCGTTTGAACCTCTTGAGGCCAAAAGAGTGTTGGACAAGCTGGAAATTCATTACACCCCCAAACATGGAAGTTGGCTCAATATGGCGGGAATAGAGCTGAGCCATTTAAGCCGTCAATGTTTAGATCGGCGCATTCCAGATCGAGATACTCTTTTGACCGAGACAAGCGCATGGCTAAAGCAACGTAACAAGGACGCCTCATCTGTTGATTGGCAGTTTACCACTAATGATGCCAGGCTAAAGCTGAAAAAGCTTTAGCCCGTCTTGTCTTGATGGACATTATTAAATAGTTGCTGTACTAGGCTCTGTGAACAAAATTTTTGAATCACACCAACCCTTGTCATCCTCGAGCTAGCAATGCTTTGTTTTCGCTAGAAAACATTATCATTGCTTCATCGAGGATCTTCTAGAAACACCTCGGATCCCGACCAAGATCCCCGATCAACAAATCCTAGAATTTTCTTCGAAAATGAAGGATTTGTAAGTCGGGAATGACAAGCCGGGAGTTAATTGATAACACGCTAAGCTTTCTCGATTCTAAAACACCATTTCCCAAAGGGCAAGGGCGAAAGAGACCGCCATAAGGCTATCAAGGCGGTCGAGAAGACCTCCGTGTCCAGGGATGAGAGAGCCGGAATCTTTGACATTGCTCCACCGCTTGGCTTGGGATTCGAGCAGATCGCCACCTTGGGCTATCAAGACTAAAAGAACAACCCCCCAAAAAGAAAACACGCCCGGGAAAAACCACAAAGAAATTCCATAGCCTACAGCAACGCCGACGACCATTCCTGTTAAAAAGCCGGACCAGGTTTTGTTGGGGCTGAGGGATGGCGCAAGTTTTAGCCCTTTAAATATTTTTCCTCCCGCGTAAGCAGCTGTATCTGTGCTCCAGACAAGAAGCAAAAGCCAATAGAGGAATCTCCAACCGTCTGATAGGGCCATATTTTGAAGGAACCAGAAGGTCGCGATACCTAGGTAAAGTGTTCCGAGAATAGAATACACAGTTTTTGACATAAGGGAAAACGGACACTGTAAAAGGAGGCGCCCCCATTCAGTGAAAAGGCCGAAGGTGACAAGACCTCCTAAAACAAGAGAATAAGGAGGCCCCCTATAAATGACATAAAGGCACAAAGGAATAAGAACAGCCGCCGAAAGAATCCGGGGAAGGAGTGTTGAGGTTTTTCGAAATTTAGGCCGCTGTGCCAAACCGTCTCTCTCTATTTTGATAAGTTAAAAGAGCTTCCATAAAATCTTCTTGAGTAAAGTCGGGCCAGAACTTATCCACAAAGATAAGCTCTGTGTAAGCAAGTTGCCACAAAAGATAGTTACTGATGCGCTGCTCTCCACTTGTCCGAATCAGAAGATCCGGATCAGGAACACCCTTTGTATAAAGATGCTGCTCAAAAATTTGTTCCGTAATAGCGTCTGGATCAAGACGCCGGTCACGTACTTTTTCCGCAAGAGCTTTTGCTGCATGGACAATTTCTGCGCGACTTCCATAGCTAATGGCCATTTGAAGGGTAATCGCCTTATTTGATTTGGTGAGCTCTTCGACATGCTCAATAAGATCTAGGATTGTATTGGGAAGAAGGTCTCTTTCGCCAATAACTCTCAGGCGAACGCCTTCTTTATGGAGATCTTCTGCGTCATTTTCAAGGTAGTATTTCAACAACGCCATCAGGCCAGATACTTCTTGGGAATCACGCCGCCAATTTTCAGACGAAAAAGCATAAAGCGTCAAGTACGAGACACCAAGTCGACAAGCGGCCGTTACAATATTACGCGCCACATCACTGCCTTTCTTATGCCCTTCAAGACGCGAGAGGGAGTGTTGGCGGGCCCAGCGACCATTGCCATCCATAATAATAGCAACGTGAGAGGGAACTTTAGAGAGGGGTTGAGTCGTCATGAAATATCATACCTGCATAATTTCTTTTTCTTTGTGCGCCAAGGCCTCATCCACTTTTTTAATAAACTCATCGGTGATCTTTTGGATCTCATCAATGAGCCTGTGGGTTTCATCTTCAGAAACATGGCCCTCTTTTTCCATTTTCTTAATATGATCCATTCCATCTCGCCTAATATTACGGATAGCAACACGGGCTGACTCGGCAAATTTTCCGGCAACTTTTACAAGCTCTTTACGACGTTCTTCGCTTAAATCGGGAAGGGGTACACGAATCACGGCACCTGCGGCACTTGGGTTAAGCCCAAGACCGGCCTCTCTGATGGCTTTTTCAACCGCACTCGCAAGGCCTGCATCCCAGACTGAGACAGTTAAGAGGCGGGGTTCGGGCACATTGATGTTACCTACCTGATTGATTGGCATACGGTTTCCGTAAGCCTCGACGACAATGGATTCGAGAAGGGCTGGAGAAGCCCGTCCGGTCCTTAGACCTGAAAAATCTTTGTGCGCCACATCAAAGGCGGCACCCATACGCTTTTTTAACTCAGAGATGTGTTCTTGACTCAACGTTCGTCCCCTGCTTGTTGACTTGCAGAGTCTACTATACTTAATTTTTGTCAGATGGGAAAAGAAAAATAAAAAAATGAGCAACTGTCTTGCTGTCATCCAGAACAACACTGTCATCCTGAACTTGTTTCAGGATGACAGTGTTGTTCAGACAGTGAAAGATACAGAATTTTTCTTTCATACCATTTCGCAGTCAATAGGTGGATATTCTGGATTGCTTCGCTTCGCTCGCAATGACGGAAATTGGCGTCATTGCGAGGAGCCGAAGGCGACGAAGCAACCCAGTTTGTCTGCCACTTGATTGATAAGTGGTATCAGTCTATTACAGAGAATCGTCAATATCGAGGGAACGCTTACGCATTCCCTCGGTAATTTTTACTGTCTGTTTTTAAATAGTTGGCGAACAACGTTTCCCGTTGGTAGATCTCTAGATGGACTAGCTTCCTTCACAGGGGCATTTCCAGGGTTAACGCTAACAGTAACGTTAACGTTACCTCTAGAAGGTACAAATAGTGCACGAGCTGTATTATCTTCGTCGGCGATTGGTCTTCTAGCGGCCATCTCAGCTATCTTTGCAGCGCGATGTGCACCTTTAGCACTAGGACACTCGTAATTGTTCATTGCTTGAACCCCTGATCCTACAATCAAACTGACCATAAGGGCACTTGTTAGTAAAGTTGTGTTTTTTAACATCATAAACTCCTTTTTTGTTAACACAACGTACATATAATTGCATTTAAAACAACAATCAACAAATATAGATTAAAATTTATTTAAAATTTTAAATAAAAATTAACTAAAATTTATTTAAATTTTTCAAGCGTTTTATGAGAAAATTTATGTCAATGCGAGGGGAAGTAGATGTCGCTCTATGAAAATGACGAAAAACACCAATATATTCTTTTACGATTTTTTTTATTTCTCTCACATTCGTGATAAAATTATCACAATAGCGTCTCCCTTAGTCCTAAGAAGAAAATCAATTGTATTGCCATACCTATTCTTGTGTATGGCTAACGAACTACTCTCCCATTAACTGCCGTATGGGGGCAAAGCTCCGGCGATGATGAAGGGTGATGCCATGGGTTTTGAGGGCTTTCTGGTGCTGGGCGGTGCCATAGCCTGCGTTTGTCTCCCACCCATAGAAGGGGTGAGCTTTTGAAAGATCTTCCATAAGCTGGTCCCGAGTAACTTTCGCTACAATAGACGCCGCCGCAATGGAAAAGCTAAGTCCATCTCCGCCAATAACGGGGCGGGTTTGAATTCCTTCAAAGGAAGGGATATATTTTCCATCAATCAAAAGAACGGAGGGTTTTTGGGGAAGAGCCTCAACCGCTCGTTTCATCGCCAGGTAAGTTGCTTGGAGAATATTTATGTGATCAATTTCTTCAACAGATGCTTGGCCAACTCCAAAGTGGAAGTCTTTCAGAGTCATTAACTCATGATATATAAGCTCTCGTTTGGTTTTGGGAAGTTTTTTAGAATCCTTAATCCCCTCCTTGAGAGAAAGGGGAAGAGCGGATGGCTCTAAAAATACAGCCGCTGCGGCGATAACAGGTCCTGCCCACGGCCCGCGCCCAACTTCGTCGACGCCTCCGACAAGGCCTGTAAACGTTGCCTCAATTTCAAAAGTTGGCATAGCGGTCCTTCAGTGTAGCAGTGATCAGTATAAGGATGGATTTTAATGAATAGTCAATGATTACATGCAAAAATGCTGACAGTCGTCCTACTACTACACCGTCTTACTGCTACACCGCTGTACTTCTACACTGCACGTGTGGCCTTGACTTGTGCTTCCAGCTCATGTATCTCAAAAAATACTCCCTCGGGGGGTGTAGCTCAGTTGGTTAGAGCGCCGGCCTGTCACGCCGGAGGCCGCGGGTTCAAGTCCCGTCACTCCCGCCATTCTTCACCGTGCCACTAGAAGCAAGGTATGAAAGCATAATAAGGACCAAGAATGATCCTCGAAAACAAGCGTCCCCTCTCCCCTCACCTTCAAGTCTATAAGATCCAGATCACCTCCCTTCTTTCAGTTCTGCACCGCGCAACAGGGATTGTTCTGTTTGGGGGGTCCATTCTATGGGCGATATGGTTTATTGTATTGAGTATGGGCCCTCATTCTTACACGGTTTTTCAACATCTTCTCCTCCATCCTCTTGGCCTCGTTGTCCTTGGCGGATGGTCGTTTTCTTTCTTTTATCATTTGTGTAATGGTATGCGGCATTTGCTATGGGATTTAGGATATGGGTTTGAGATGTCGACTGTTCGTTTCACCGGTTGGCTGGTTGTGATAAGCTCAATTGTATTAACGCTTATCTCCTGGGGCATAGGATTTTTTTGTGAGAGCATTTTGTCATGACGTTTGAGACAGATCTTCATCGTGCAAAAGGCTCTGGATCGGCAAAAAAAGGCAGATCTCATTGGATTGCTCAACGAGTTACGGCCATCGCTCTTATTCCCCTCAGTCTTTGGTTTGTGAGTACGTTCATCATATTAATCTCTGCCCCTTTTGAGCAGGTCTGTTTCTGGTTATCGTCTCCTTGGACGGTGAGCCTTTCAATTTTATTTATGTTTGTCTTATTTTATCATGGCGCCCTTGGCATGCAGGTAATTTGGGAAGATTATATCCCCCATGAGGGGACGCGGGGGGGCCTTGTGTTTGCCACAAAGTTTTTGAGTATGTTGTTAGTCCTTATAGCAGGTGTGTGTATTCTAAAAATTTACCTAACCAACACAATCAGCATCAGCATCAGCATCCTATTCTCATGACAAAAGCTTACAAAATCATAGATCACACGTACGATGTCGTCATTGTAGGCGCGGGGGGAGCTGGCCTTAGAGCCACTCTTGGCATGGCGGCTGCGGGGCTTAATGTCGCTTGTGTCTCAAAAGTCTTCCCCACCCGAAGCCATACGGTTGCAGCGCAAGGGGGCATCAGTGCTGCTCTTGATAATATGAACGACGGAGATAACTGGCGTTTTCATATGTATGATACGATTAAAGGCTCGGATTGGCTTGGGGATCAAGACGCCATCGAATATATGTGCCGTAACGCGGCCCCAGCTGTCATTGAGCTGGAACATATGGGCGTTCCCTTCTCCCGCACGGAGACAGGAAAAATTTATCAGCGCCCCTTTGGGGGACATACGCTTTCTTACGGTAAATCTATGGCCAAGCGTGCGTGTGCAGCGGCAGATAGAACAGGACATGCGATTTTACATACCCTTTATCAACAATCGCTTAAAATGAAGGCGCAATTCTTTAATGAATGTTTTGCTCTTGATCTTATTATGGATACGGACGGAATCTGCCGCGGGGTCATGGCCTGGAATCTCGAAGACGGTACTCTTCATCGTTTTGCAGCCCATCTAGTGGTGTTAGCTACAGGAGGCTACGGACGTGCTTATTTTTCGTGCACTTCCGCCCACATCTGCACAGGGGATGGCAATGGGATGACCCTGCGCGCGGGTCTTCCTTTGCAAGATATGGAGTTTGTTCAGTTCCATCCCACAGGAATTTATGGTGCCGGATGTCTTATTTCAGAAGGCGCTCGCGGGGAAGGCGGATACTTAGTCAACAGCGAGGGGGAGCGATTCATGGAACGCTATGCCCCAACAGCCAAAGACCTTGCCTCTCGTGATGTTACCAGCCGAGCCATCACCCTCGAAATTAACGCAGGTCGAGGGGTAGGGCCCTTAAAGGATCATGTTTACCTGCATCTTGAACATATTGACCCAGCGATTCTGCATGAAAGACTTCCTGGAATCAGTGATCTTGCACGCATTTTTGCAAATGTTGACGTGACAAAAGAGCCGATCCCTGTGCTTCCTACCGTTCACTATAATATGGGCGGAATCCCCACTAATCATCTGGCAGAAGTTTTGAATCCCACGGAACAAAATCCGGAACAAGTCGTGCCAGGCCTGATGGCTATTGGAGAAGCGGCTTGTGTTTCCGTCCATGGCGCAAATCGCCTCGGGACCAATTCCCTCCTGGATCTGATTGTCTTTGGACGTGCGGCTGCCATCCGTGCTACTGAAATTATCTCAAAAGAAGGACGTGTCAAACAACTGCGTCCTCAAGACGGAGAAGCCATCCTCTCTAAATTTGACAAACTACGCCATGCTAACGGATCGTTAAAAACAGCTGAAATTCGTTTGACTCTTCAGCGCGCCATGCAAGCTCACTGTGCTGTTTTTCGCACCTCACAGCACCTAAAAGAAGGCATTCAAAAGGTCACAGAAATTGCTGTAAGTTACCAAGATATTTGCCTGAATGATCGCTCTCTCATTTGGAATAGTGACCTTGTGGAGGCGTTGGAGCTTGAGAACCTTATCCAACAATCGCTTGTCACCATTCATTCCGCCCTTAATCGGACTGAAAGCCGCGGGGCGCATGCGCGTGAGGATTATCCTGACCGCGATGATGTTCATTGGATGAAACACACGATCGCTTCCCTGTCAGAAAATAAGGTTTCATTTGCCTATCGTCCCGTCCATCTTTACACTTTGAGCCCTGAAGTGGAGATGCTTCCCCCCACAAAACGGGTGTATTGAGATAATAAGTGTTTACCTAATCCTCTGTGTAGTTTGTATGCTCCCTGGTTACTTGTTGTGTGTCTTATCCCCACACACCTCCTTAGCTCGTTTTTCAAAGGCATCCAACATCTTGTCGAAGGCTGTTTCAAACACTGCCTGTGTTGCGCGTTGAAAGAAGCTATTTTTAAACTGAAAATCAATAAAAAAATCAATGGTTGTTTCCTGATCAGGGCCTTCTTTGAAAGTCCAATGATTCTTTAAATGATGAAAAGGTCCTTTGATATACTCAACATCAATACGGGTTTTTGGTGTTAAATGAACGCGGGAGCGAAAGGTTTCTTGGAAAAATTTGTACCCCACACTAAGGTCCGCCACAATTTCTGTCTCTGATTTAGAAAGAATACGGGCGTTTTGACACCAGGGCAAAAATTCAGGGTATTTTTCTATATCTGCCACGAGGTCATAGAGTTGTTCCGGTGTGTAGGGAAGGGAGTGGGTATGAAGTCGTGTCCCCATGTCATTGGTCTTTTTGCGCTAATTGTGCAGCGCGCGCTTCTCTCAGGCGGGTAAAATCATCCCCTGCATGATAAGAGGAGCGAGTTAAGGGAGAGGCCGATACCATCAAAAATCCCTTCCCTTTTGCCATTTTTGCGTAATCTTCAAACTCATCTGGGGTGACAAATCGATCAAGTTTGTGATGGCGAGGGGTTGGCTGAAGGTATTGACCGATGGTCATAAAATCAACAGAAGCTGCGCGCAAATCATCCATGACTTGGTAGACTTCTCCCTTTTCTTCTCCAAGGCCCACCATGATGCCTGATTTTGTAAAAAGGGAGGGATCCAGGTCTTTAACGGTCTGTAAAAGCCGCAAGGAATGGAAATACCGGGCACCTGGGCGTACATCTGCATAGAGACGAGGTACAGTCTCAAGATTGTGGTTATACACATCAGGACGAGCCTTCACGACGATTTCGATGGCGCCTGGTTTTCGCAAGAAATCGGGCGTCAAAACTTCAATCGTTGTTTGAGGGGCGTATGTTCGAATTGCTTGGATTGTCTCGGCAAAATGGTGGGCTCCACCGTCTTCTAAGTCATCTCGATCTACAGAGGTCACAACGATATGATGGAGGCCCATTTCTGCAATCGTCTTACCCACACGTTCTGGTTCATGGGGGTCAAGCAAATCGGGGCGCCCTGTGGCAATATTACAAAACCGACACGCCCGGGTGCAGACACTCCCCAAAATCATAATGGTTGCATGCTTTTTAGCCCAACATTCGCCGATGTTAGGGCATGCCGCTTCTTCACAGACCGTATTGAGTTTTTGGCGGCGCATCAGTGCGTGTGTTTCGTGATATTCCTTCGAAACAGGGGCTCTTACGCGGATCCAGTCGGGTTTTGGTATAGTCATCAGTTATCAGTAGTCAGTTATCAGCGTTTTGTCATCCCGAACTTGTTTCAGGGTGACAAAGAGTGGAGCCCATGACGATAAGATCCCGAAGTAAGTTCGACACTGACAACCGATCACTGACTACTGATTACTGACTGCACAATCTCTTTAAAAGCAAGAGGTTCATGGATTGCAAGATCAGATAAAACTTTCCGGTCAACTTCAATGCCAGCCTTTGTAAGGCCATTGATGAACCGTGAGTAAGTTAATCCATAGGTCCGAACTGCCGCATTAATGCGTTGGATCCAAAGGGCACGAAAATCGCGCTTGCGGGTGCGGCGATCGCGATAGGCATACTGCAGCGCTTTTTCAACGCGCTGGAGGGCAATTCGGTAACAATTCTTGGAACGTCCGCGATATCCTTTAGCAAGCTTTAGGACTTTTTTATGACGGGCGTGGGTGGTGATTCCGCGTTTTACATGGGCCATGACTCAATCTCCTTAAATACCATAGGGCATAAAACGACGCACAATTTTGGCGTCACATTCTCTCATGATCGCCGTACCACGTGCCGTTCGCCGCATTTCAGGCGACCGTTTGCGCATTCCATGTCGTTTATTTGCCTGAGCCATAATGACTTTACCAGTTCCTGTCAGGCGAAAGCGTTTCTTTACGCTGCTCTTCGTTTTTAGCTTGGGCATTTTCTCATCTCTTTAACTATATGAATAAATTCTAGGTTGGCATGCCCGGGATTCCCCTTTGCCTGAGCCTAGAGATCCTTGAGCTTATATCAAGAAACGAATAAAAACGCAAGGACTTGTGCCCCAGTTGTCATCTTCTGGCTAGAAGTGTTTGATTTTTGAAGAAAATCTCAGCACTTTTTGGCCTGAAGATCCTTTGGCTCTTTAAATCTTTGGGACAAGGGTTAGGTAAATTTTCAATTTTCGCTGCATGTAAGAATTTTTCCTTTTTTATCAATTCGTACCGAGAAAGTCTTAACAAAGTATGAAGATTTTTCTGTTGTATCATGCTAAGTGTGATAAGATAAACACAGTAGTAGATATTTCGTCAATTTCACAATAAGGAGGGACCTATGTTAACAACAGATCTTGTAAAAGAAGCAATCCTAAAACTTGATTCTTTATGTGAATCTTACGCAAAAGAACCCCTTGTAGAGCTTGCCTCTCTCGACAAAACAGTGACAGATCTCTCAATGGAAGTCCAAACCATGGACATTGCTTCAAATCAGGTTTTGAAAAAAGACCTTAACGTTCTTCAAAGCGCGCTCTCAAAGCTTTACTCTGTCCTTAACGTTCAACAAGAAGCGCTGGCACACAAAGTGGAGGAAATACACCTCCACCAGCAAGCTCTCCACGCCTATGCGATGGTTGCGAATAATAACCTGGGGTCTATGGCGTAAGGTTTGAGGAGGAAGAGGCAAGAGTGGCCCCAAACCGCTGGCAGACTATTTCAAAAATATGTTCTGCAATGACATCAATATCGTCAAACGCATTAATGGCTACGCAGCGTTTGGGGTTTTTTCTTAAAATGTCTGTATAACCTTTCTCTACTTTTTGATGAAAGGTAAAATCAAAACGCTCATACCGGTCTTCTCCCTCAACGCGAAGGGCGGTTCGCTCAAGCCCTATGTGAGGATCGAGTTGAAAAATAAAGGTTAAAGCCGGCTCTAAAGAGCCAACCGTAAATTGATTAAGGCGCACAATGGGGTCGTATCCTAACCCATGCCCATACCCTTGATATGCGATCGTTGAGTCGGTAAAGCGATCACATAAGACCCATCCTCCCTTCTCTAGGTGAGGAAGGATTCGTTTTTGGACCAGGTCTGCGCGAGCGGCGCTCATTAAAAGAGCTTCTGTTACAGGTGTCCACCTCTCTTCGTCTCCTTTGAGGAGGAGGGCGCGAATTTCTTCAGCACCTGGTGTTCCACCAGGTTCACGACACGAGATAACATCAACGCCTATCTGTAAGAGCTTGCGGTAGAGAAGGTCAATTTGGGTGGATTTTCCTGACCCTTCTCCTCCCTCAAAGGTAATGAAGGGAGAGTGAACAATACCCCCCCCTTTTTGAGGGAGGGAATGGGTAAGGTGGGTAGAGAATTCTAGCATTTCTATGCTCCGTGAACAAAATTTGTCTCTGTTGTCATCTTCGAGTTTTTTTCTATGAAAATTAAGCATTTCTATTCGAGGATGACAACAAAGTTAGAGCCTGCACACTCCGTACTTAATATTTCCCGAACAAAAGGTAAGTCACGGAGTTCTTAATACGGGTGTGAAACCAAGCGCGTGGGACATCTTTCCCGACGTATAGAGGAATTTCCTTAACACCATGTGTGGGGGTCGTGATTTCTATGATGCCCACCTTCTCTCCTGCTTTAAGAGGTGCCGCAAGAGGGGAGTCGTAAACAAGTTTTACTTTCAAATCTTTTCGTTGGCTTCGCGGGAGTGTCATAATGATATCTTGGCCTGCGACGAGAGGGACTGTCTTTTCCGTTCCTCCCCACACATCCACAACGTCAACGACGGCTCCTTTTCCAAAAATTTTATAATTTTTAAAGTAATTAAATCCCCAGTTGAGAAGAGCCATGGCCTCTTTTTCCCGTGCTTGCATGGAGGGGAGTCCATTGATGACCATAATAATCCGCCGATCTCCTTGTTTAGCGCTGGCCACAATGCCATACCCGCCTGCGTCTGTATGACCTGTTTTCATGCCATCAGCGCCGATATTTTTAGAAAGCAAGGTGTTGCGATTGCCTTGCTTGATATTGTTGTAGGTAAACTCTTTCAACCCATAATATTTTGTGTAAAACTCTGGAAACTCTCGGATCGTTTTTTCTGCAATAAGAGCCAAATCTTTTGCTGTTGTGAGATGCGCTTCATCTGGTAAGCCGGTTGCATTACGAAATGTTGTGTTGGTTGCCCCCATTTCATGGGCTTTGCGTGTTGCTTCTTCCGCAAAAGCTGCCTCAGTTCCTGAAAGTCCTTCAGCAAGAACAACGCACGCATCATTTCCTGATTGGACGATGACTCCTTTGAGTAAATCTTCAATATTGACGGATGAATCAACGTTTACAAACATCTTAGTTCCCCCCGTTTGCCAGGCTTCCTTGCTTACAGGAAGGGTATCAGTGAGCTTAATATCGCCACTTTTAAGCCGTTCGAAAACAAGGTGGGCCGTCATGATCTTTGACATCGACGAGGGGGGCATTTTTTGAGTAGAATTTTTATCAAACAGCACCGTTCCTGTTTGAAGATCAACCATATACGCCTGAGGAGCTTGCAGCTCAAGGGCCTGGGCGGACGAGAGAAGGCTTAAAAATATACCAACTGTCATCCCGACCCCCCTTGTCATCCCGAATTTATTTCGGGATCCCATTGTCATGAGGTCCTTTTTTGTCATCCCGGACTTGATCCGGGATCTTATGGTCATAAGGTCCTGAAACAAGTTCAGGATGACAGCGTGTAAGTTCAGGAGGACGCGTTTATGGCACATATTCATTTCCTTTATCGGTTGACAATTCTAGCCTGATGCCCGGCGTCACTCAATAGATCAAGGAGTTGGTTTGCTCTAGAGAGACTGGCAAGAGGTCCAATACGCACCACGTGCTGGTCGCCTCTTCCTTTCATAGGTTGAATGGGCGAATCGGCCATGCTTGCTAGTTTTTGAGAGGCTATGCTTGCGTGGTTGTGAGATTCAAATCCGCCTATATCCACAAAAATTCCTGTTGAAAGAGGGGCCGGGGATGTTCTTGAAGCAAGAGATGGAGATTCAGAGATAACTGCAAGTGCAGGTGCAGATACTGCCAGTGCAGGGGCGGATACAGCTGCTACTGCAGGGGCGGATACAGGAATAAGCTTAACGGGAGCAGCAGGAGGAGGTGAGGCGTCGGCTAGCATTATTGGTGAGGCATTCATATCGGGGCTCATTTTATTGAGCGCTAAACTTTCTAGGATAAGCGTGCGGACACGTACTTTTGCTGTTCCCTTCCCTTCAAAGCCTAAAAGCTGGGCCACCCTTCGGGAAACATCAATAATACGCCCGTCTACAAATGGCCCCCGGTCATTGACTTTAAGTGTAATTTGGCGGCCATTCTCCAGATTTGTGACTTCTGCAATACAAGGAAGTGGCAATGTCTTATGGGCAGCGGTCACACCATTCATATCAAAGGTTTCGCCTATTGCCGTAGGACGGCCATGGAAAACATCCCCGCCCCCATAATAAGAGGCGATTCCCACATCATCATATTCAAAATGAGGCTGAGGGTAATACCAGATGCCCTTTATTTGATAAGGTCTGCTTGTGGCTTTTTTAGGTGCGGGTGTACAAGGGCCTGACGTGACGCGGATTTCTCGCTCGGTTGAGCATGCAGCTAGCACACAACAAGCTGCAAAGACTGAGAGAAGATGGAAGAATTTCTGCGGCACTGTTTATCCTTTTTTAAGATGCTATGTGTGAAAATAATTCAATTTCAATAATCATGCAAGGTGCCGAATAGTGACTATGCGCCTTTTAAAAACAAGCTTCTTTTTTCTCTCTCTTTCTTTTTTCTGTACGTCGTGCGGAGAAGTTCAAGACTGCAAACATATCCCACGCACGCGGAAAGAAATAATCTTGAGTTTTTCCCCTGTTATTAAGAAGGTAGCCCCAGCTATTGTAAATATTTATGCCATACAGCACCCAGATCTAGACCCTTCAAAACTCACCTTAATGAATGACCCTTTCTTTGGGAAATTTTTTGATCGACTGGAAGGAAAAAAGGATCCAGATCGTGACGATCTTTCTTTGGGGTCAGGTGTTCTTGTTAGTAAAGATGGTTTTATCCTTACAAATTACCATGTGATTAAAGGGGCTGGTCTCATTCAAGTGATGCTTGCTGATCAAAGAGAGTTTAAAGCCAAAGTCATTTTAACGGATAAAAAGACAGACCTTGTGTTGTTAAAAATAGAAGGGGACGGAGACTTTCCCTTTTTAACTGTAGATCCTCAAGAAGATATTGAAGTGGGGGATCTTGTGTTGGCAATTGGTAATCCCTTTGGCATTGGACAGACGGTTACAAATGGAATCATATCTGCTTTAAACCATACCCAAAAAGGAATTAATGATTTCAACACGTTTATCCAAACGGATGCGGCCATAAATCCAGGAAATTCAGGCGGTCCGTTGATTACAACTGATGGACGTTTTATTGGGATTAACACGGCTATTTATTCCGAAAGTGGAGGGTCAATGGGGATTGGTTTTGCCATTCCCATTGCTCTAGCCATTCCCATCCTTGAGAGTACAAAAAAAGGGGGAGAAATTCCCCATCCCTGGATAGGCCTTGATGTGGAGCCCGTCTCTCCCGAATCAGCCAAAGCTTTAGGCGGGTTACATTCTTATGGCGTTTCTGTCAAAAATGTTGCTCCAAAAGGACCTGCAGCAGTTGCAGGGATCAGGGTGGGTGATTTTATTACGGCTTTAAATGGGCATAAAATTGCAGATGATATCTCTTTTGATTATCATGTTGCGATGGCGCCTCTTCAGGGAAAAAGTGAGGTCATTCTTTTGCGTAAGGGAAAAGAAATAAAGGTCCCAGTTTCTTTGGTAGAGTTTAGAGGGAGAGGAGAGGGACGTTAAGTAAGCCGTCTATTCTTATCCGAAAAATCTCTATGTTAATAAGAACGATCATGATATTCTCCAGATAAAAAGGAGTATCTTAATATGAATCTACAACAACGTTTTTCTAATTTTTCAAGGTTTATTTCTTATATCTCGGGCCAGCCGATCAGCTTTGTCCTTGCGTGTGTGATTGTTCTTGTATGGCTTGTTTCGGGCCGTCTCTTTTCTTTTTCTGACACCTGGCAGCTTGTTATCAATACAGGAACAACAATTGTGACATTTCTTATGGTCTTTCTGATCCAAAATACCCAAAATCGTGAGGGAGAAGCGATTCAGATTAAACTGGACGAACTTATTCGTGCACAAAAGGGAGCGCACAATTCCCTTCTCGATCTTGAAGAATTGACTGAAGGACAGCTGAATTATATCAAAAATAAGTATGAAGAACTCGCACGCACCTCTCGTGATGGGCTTGTCAAAGGAAAGAAAGACACGAAAAAAGTTGATATTTGAGGGAATTGCAAAATTTTTTCCCGGTTGTCATCCTAGAACTTCATCGAGGATCTTCTCAAAAGAAGCAAAATCCTCGGTTCAAGAAAAGGTAATGTTTTCCTTCGAAAAACAAACCTTTTCTAGCCCGAGGATGACAAGGGTTGGTTCAATTTTGCAATTCCCTCATTTAGATAGTTAACGCGATTGTGTCTCAGCCCCTGGATCCCCGCCCCCTCGTGTCATCCCTTTGGGGGTAGGGATCCGGGGTGAGATAAGAACGTTTACCTATGGATCTCAGCTCAACACTCCTTTTGATCCGTATAATTAAGAGTTTGAGAATTTCTTTAATTTATGCTTATCTATAAAGGGTGCTGCGGGATGCGTTGAAGCGTACATTTCCCTGGGGCCGATAAGAACCTTACGGGGGCTGTCTCTGCCATAATCTGTGGATTTTGGCATATGGCTCCCACCTGCATACGCGGGCCACTTGAGGATTCATACCGCTGACGGTTTATGCGGCACCCTTTATCACCATTCTTGCATGCTTGACAATGGAACCCTTCATGAAAGCTTGCCAAAAAAGAAATTTACGCCCCCTTATGAAAGACAGGCGTGCCGCGCTCTTTCATGCTCATCCTGAGGCAGGAGAAAAAATAGCGCATCTTTTTTTTGACTCCTTTCACTTTCCTTCCAAAACTCGTATCGGGGCTTATTGGCCCATAGACAGTGAACTTGATATACGCCCCCTCTTGTATGAGCTTGTTAAACGAGGATTCAGGTGTGCTCTTCCGTGTATGGAAGCAGTTGGAATTTCTTTCCGCGAATGGGATCCTTCCGTTACGTTAAGAGAGGGAAAATTCCACATATTTGAGCCTCCTTCAGCATCACCTTGCATTACGCCTGATGTTCTTATTGTACCTCTACTCGCTTTTGATAAAGGTGGGCATCGGTTAGGGTACGGACAAGGTCATTATGATCGTTACCTCTCTGATCACAAGGCACTAACCATTGGTGTGGGCTTTAAGGGACAAGAAATTGAAAAAATTCCTCATCAGCCCCATGATTTTTCTTTAAATTATATTTTAACCGAGGCGGGAGTTCGCGTGATCTGACGTGCTGTCCGTGAGAGGAACGACTATACCTTTAGTTGGGTTTCAATAAGCCACTCAGCAAATTTTAGATCTGCTTTTCTTGGTTCTTCTTTTGAGGAATAAGCGTAAACTTTTCTTACGATATCTAAATATTCGTCCACGGACGATTGAGATGAAGAGGCAACAATAAGACCTAAAACAATCTTGGTGCATTCTAGCATAAGATCTGGATAATCTATGGGGGGGCTTATTTTTTCTTTCTTTTGGAGGAACGTGATGTTGTCTGCCTTTATAAGGTCTGAGAGAGAACAATTCAAAGCCTGAGCGATTGCTTGAAGTGATTGGGCGCTAGGCTTTTTTATGCGACCTTTGAGAATATTTCTTACAGAGTGTATGCTGAGCCCAGCTCGTCTCTCTAACTCTGCGATAGAGAGATTTTCAGCTTTCATGTATTCAGTAATTTTTTCTTTTACTACGGATGTCATACGTCCACTTACCTAAAATAAAATCTTTTCCTAATGGTAATCTATAAAAGCACTGAAGATAAGTCCAAAGCAACATAAAAAAATGCTAGCATTTTTTAAAATTTCTGATATATAAAATATCAAAAAAAGTGAAGTAAAAAAAGAGAGCTTAGGGAGGAGCTAATCCTAATTTTCTCAAAAATGCGACACGACTGAGCCTATAACAAGACATTTTCAGATGTCCAATAAATAGAACCCTTCAAAGGGCATGCACTATAGGGAGTATATAGCAACTTTATCTAAAAATCTATCTTCCTAGAGCTGATTTTTGCGGAATGAATTGTCTAACAACAATAGCGGGAGTGCTTATGTTTAAATTTGAGATTGTTGAATCTGTTCAGCAAATTTCTAGGAATAGAGTCATTAAGGAAATGAAGGAAAAAATAAGATTCTCTCAGAGAATAGAATTCTCCTCGAAAAATAAAGTGAATCAAACTTTTATTCTTGCTGAAAGTCAGGGTAAAAAATTTTTTGGGGGGGCCTATCTTCTGAAGAAAAATCTTGACGAGATTCAAGAAGACTTAAGAGACCTTGTAACAACTCTCACGTCCCAGAACGAGCATGTATGGGAATGTTCTTCTATTTATGTTGATCCTTCTTTTCAACAGTCCCTCTTTATCAGACCTAATGCGGAAGTGTGTCTGCAAACTTTTTATCGAGAATTGTATGCGAAGTTTGTTCAACTTGGACTGAAAAATAAGGTAAACTTTATCATTATGAAACTCGCGATTGATGTCTATGACTTATCAAAAAATATCGGTTTATGGCCTTATGTTGTAGAGCTTAATCCTCACACTGCTGTGGATGGACTTTTTCATGGAATTTTGCCTTTGACAGGAAGTCAGTATGAAGCTTATCTCCTTAGCAGGAGAATTTCAGATAGAAAATCTTGATAGAATCAGCGCCACTTTCCTGATTTTTCTAGCAATTGGTCATAATAAAGTGGTTCGTACGCTAGGGCGCAACAAATCCGGTTACTTCAGAGAGAGACGTCGATACAGCAGCGGCGCCACTCACTGCAATACCCACGGCACACCCTGCTAGTCTATAGCGCGTTTCTTGAGTACTAAATGTTAGAATTTTCGTGAGCTGCTCTATATTAAAAACTGATCTTTTATCATGTGCAAGTTGAGAGTGGATCATTTGTTGAATCAAGCCATGACGTATGCAGCTAATCGTAGCTTCATTACAAATGGGTATGGCTTGTCCTTGATTTTGCACCATATTGTTAACTAAGGCATAGCATGTAAGTACTGCTTCATGTTTTCCTGGTCCATAAATGTCCTTAGCAATACTCTCAGGAATAGCAATTGAGGGAGAAGTTGAGGGATGATCTGAGGCAAGAGCAGGGAGGTTTGGTACACAAAAACCTAAAAAGCTAAGACTCAAAAAAAAGTACGGATTCATTGTATTCTCCATGTTAACGGGTGCATTTATTAAATGTATCATTTGTTATGAGAACCAGTCAATCCAGTGAGCTTATACACTGTTCTCCAAAGAGATTAAGGTTTTGAGGTGACAGTCTAAGGGAAAAATAATAAGGTATCTTCATTATTTCCATCAACGGAAGCGGTTGATAATAGAAGAAGGGTGAAACATGCAATCTGCGCAGTTAAAAGAGAAAATCTTAAAAGATATAAAAAACGCTGCTTCCCTCACAGAACTTGAGGAAGTACGGGTTGCAGCGCTAGGGAAAAAGGGATCCCTTACGCTTTTAATGAAAGAATTAAGCAACCAACCGCCTGAAGACCGTAAAGTTTACGGTGCTGAGTTGAATGCCATAAAAGAAGCTCTGCAAGCGGCGTTGGACGACTGCCGACATCATTTTGAAGAGCGTGAGGTGACAGAACGATTGGCGCAAGAAAAGCTCGATGTTTCCTTGCCTCCGCGACCTTTGCGGAAAGGAAAAGTCCACCCCCTTTCTTCTGCGATAGATCAAGCCGCTCATATTTTTGGGCAGATGGGGTTTACGGTGGTGGAGGGGCCCGATATTGAAGAGGACTTTTATAATTTCACAGCCCTCAATTTCCCCCCCGAGCATCCTGCACGAGCTGAACACGATACGTTTTATCTGCCAGAAGGACCAAGTGGGCAACCTCTTGTCTTGCGCACCCATACGTCGCCTGTGCAAATTCGGACAATGCTAAAGGCAAAACCCCCTCTGCGTATTATTGCGCCGGGGAGAACCTATCGATCTGATTATGACGCGACGCACTCGCCGATGTTTCATCAGATAGAAGGTCTTGTGGTTGATACCCACACCCATATGGGCCATCTTAAGGGATGTTTGGAAGAATTTTGCCGGCTTTTTTTTGAAGATCCTGCTCTTAAGCTGCGTTTTCGCCCCGGATATTTTCCTTTTACCGAGCCTTCGGCTGAAGTAGATATTTGGTGGAAAGGCAGCAGTTGGCTTGAGATTTTGGGATGCGGCATGGTTCATCCAAACGTCTTACGGAACTGTGATATTGATCCTGATGTTTATCAAGGATTTGCCTTTGGGATGGGGGTTGAACGCATTGCAATGCTTAAATATGGCATTGAAGATTTGCGCCTCTTTTTTGACTCAGATGTAAGGTGGTTAAGCTACTATGGCTTTGATCCGGAAGCGCGGATGTAAATATTGACATTTTGCTATAGATGTAATACATTCAAAACTAGATAATAAGGAAACAAATCATGTTGACTGTAAGGCTTCCTGAAAAAATGGCCCAAAGGTTGTCTCACCTCGCTAAGGAGACCCATCGTACAAAAAGTTACTATGTAAAACGAGCTGTCGCAGAGTTCCTTGAAGAACAAGAGGATTATCTTGCTGCGGTTGCGAGTTATGAAGAGTACCTGCAGAGTGGGAAAAAAAGCATTTCTCTTGAAGAATTAGAAGAAAAACTTGGGCTCCATGACAATAAACACTGAGTGGTTTGTCCGGTTTACCTCTGTTGCTCAGAAGGAATTTGAAAAGCTTGACAAACAAACTCAACAACGCATTCAAAAATTTTTGCGTATGCGTCTTTTATTATCCAAAAATCCTCGTATTTTAGGAAAATCTCTTTCGGGTAATTTTTCTGATTTTTGGCGTTATCGTATAAACGACTACCGTATAATATGTAAAATCGAAGATAAAGAGTTGCTCATTCTGATTGTTCGAGTAGCTCATCGTCGTGAAATCTATGAGTAACCCATGAAATTTACCCTCTCTTGGCTAAAAGATCACCTAGAAACAACCGCATCCCTCGAGACGATCGTGGAGAAGCTCACCAGCCTTGGGCTGGTGGTGGATAAGGTTGAAAACAAGGCTGAAGCTTTAGCTCCCTTTACAATTTGTGAGATTGTGGAGGCAGCAAAGCACCCGAATGCGGATCGTCTTAAAGTCTGTCGCGTCAATACAGGGGCTGAGATTATTCAGGTTGTCTGTGGCGCTCCCAACGCACGCAAAGGACTGAAAACGGTTCTTGCGCGGCCTGGTGTAGTTATTCCCTCAACGCGTACAGTCCTTAAAGTTGGAAAAGTTCGCGATGTGGAAAGTTTTGGGATGATGTGTTCAGCCCAAGAGCTTTTGCTTGGTGAAGACACACACGGAATTATTGAGGTAGATCCAAAAGCGCCCTTAGGAGAATCCTATGCCACATGGCTTAGACTTGATGACATTCTCATCGAAATCGAAATAACGCCGAATCGGGGCGATTGTCTTGGTGTGCGGGGGATTGCACGAGATTTAGCGGCAACGGGCATTGGGACACTCATTCCTTTAAAAGCGGATGCCACAAAAGGGACCTTCCCTTGTCCCATAAACCTAACCACCGATCCGGAGGCTTGCCCCTATTTTACAGGGCGGCTTATTCGAGGAGTTAAAAATGGCCCGAGTCCTGAATGGCTTCAGCAAAGATTAAAAGCAATTGGACTGCGCCCCATTTCAACGCTTGTCGATATTACCAACTATTTTACCTATAATACCGGCCGTCCCCTCCATGTTTTTGATGCGGATAAAATCAAAGGCAATCTGACCATACGGTTATCCCGTGAGGGAGAAACTTTTGTGGCCTTAGATGACAAGACCTATACCCTTTCCGATGATATGGCCGTGATTGAAGATCAGTCAGGCATTATTTCTTTGGGAGGTATCATGGGTGGCCTTCATTCTGGATGTGAGGAGACAACCCAAAATGTCTTTTTAGAAGCCGCTTTCTTCGATCCGATTCGAACCGCAATAACAGGGAGACAGCTTGGAATCCTCAGTGATGCCCGATTTCGGTTTGAGCGTGGGGTAGACCCCCTCTCCACTCTTCCAGGACTTCATGCTGCGACCCAGATGATTCTGCAGTTATGCGGAGGGGAAGCGAGCGAGGTTGTTGTTGCAGGGCACCCTCCTGCAACAAGTAAACCGATTATGTTCAATCTTGAGCGCCTACAAAGCTTAGGAGGATTGAAAGTCTCTCACGCGCGGGCCACAGAAATTTTGACGGTGCTTGGCTTTACTGTAGACGACAAAACTGTAACTCCACCTTCATGGCGGTTTGATGTCGAGCAGGAAGCAGATCTTGTTGAAGAAATTTTGCGTGTTGAAGGCTATGATAAAATTTCTTCCCTGCCCTATGGGGAACGACCGGAAGGCAAGCCACTTGCACCTCTTCAGACGAGACGGTTTGTTGCGCGAGACAAGCTCGCCGGACGAGGATTACTGGAGGTTGTGACCTGGTCTTTTATGTCCCAGGAAGACACGGCTCTCTTTGGGGGTGTCCCTGAAAACCTTGTTTTAATGAACCCGATCAGCCAAGACTTGAACGCGATGCGCCCAAGCCTTTTACCGAATTTATTAAAAGCTGTTCTTGCTAACCAAAACAGAGGGGTAGACGCGGTGGGGCTTTTTGAAATTGGCCCCCAGTATGCAGACGCAACACCTCAAGGCCAACACATGATGGCGACAGGTATACGAGCTGGCACTTTTCAGCCTGAAAACTGGTCCGAGAAAAAACGCCTTGTTGATGTGTATGATGCAAAAGCAGATGTTTTTTCCGTCCTAGGCAGCTCAGTCCAAGTTGAGCCAGCAGCACCGTCTTGGTATCATCCCGGGCGTTCTGGCACCTGTAAGTTAGGATCCCATGTTTTAGGTTATTTCGGTGAGCTCCATCCACGTCTTCTGAAAGCCTTTGATCTTAAGGGGGCGGTAGTGGGTTTTGAAATCTTCTTGGATCTTTTGCCTTTACCGAAGAAGAAAACAACAGCAAAACCTAAGCTCACTCTCTCGCCCTATCAAGCTGTGGAGAGGGACTTTGCGTTTGTCGTGGATCCCACTGTTTCTGCGGATATGCTGTTAAAAACAATTATAAAAGTTGACCCAGGGCTTATCGAAGATATCACTCTTTTCGATGTGTTTGAGCTTAAAGAAGGAAAAAAATCTTTGGGCATCCGTGTGCGGCTGCAACCAAAGGATCATACCTTGACGGATGACGAGATTCACCTTTTCTCCTCAAAAGTTGTGACTGCTGTGGCGCAAAATACGGGTGGGAAGTTGAGGGAATAACTCTTTGTTTTTAAAACAAAAAAATAAAAAGGTTGTCCCCTTGTCAAGATAGAGGTATGCTAAAAAATGTAAAGATTACTTCTTGATGAAAAGATGTGCTTGAGCTCTCACCAAAAAGAAGGGGGGGAGCTTAAAATTTTGTCATACATCAAGAATATACTCAAAGCATTTCAAGTAGCCGGGTAGGCGCCCGAGTGGTGAGCCCAATGAGCGTATTTTTATACGTGACAGAGGGCAAATCCCCCGGAACTTGAAAGGTGAAGAGTATGACATTAATTTAACAATGCAAACTGAAACTAATGACACATTCGATTAGGTCGCATACGACCACACAACAAGGATTTGAGGAACAAGGACCATGGCATTACATGCATGCACTCTATGGCGTTCCTCGCTTATGTCTTTTTTTATCTCTTCTGTCACATGAGGGCTTAGGGATTTAATCGAAGCGTCCACGGTTTTTGATTGCCAAAAACATCCTTTTTAGGGATGAGAAATGGAGTTAAACCATGGGAACACGCATGTTAATTGATGCCTCCCACGCAGAAGAATCGCGGGTGGCAATTTTAGAAAATGATCGTCTTGAAGAATTTGATTTTGAGACGACAACAAAAAAGCAGCTAAAAGGTAATATTTATCTTGCAAAGATAATTCGTATTGAACCTTCTCTTCAGGCGGCTTTTGTAGAGTTTGGGGGGGGCGCCACGGTTTCCTCGCCTTTAACGACATTCACCCTGACTACTATCGTATTCCTGTTGAAGATCGAGAAGCTCTGATGAAACAGAGGGCAGAAGAACAGGAAAATTTCCTTGAGGAAACACTGGAGGAGAGAACGTCTCCCACCGATGTTGAAACCTTGGGAGGAGAAGATGTTGAAGAAATCGAAACGCTTCGTCCTCAGCGTTCCCGTCCTTCCCGCCATTATAAAATTCAAGAAGTCATTACGCGTCGCCAAATTATGTTGGTCCAAGTCGTCAAAGAAGAACGCGGAGGTAAAGGGGCGGCTCTGACAACCTATCTCTCTCTTGCAGGTCGATATTGTGTCTTAATGCCCAATGCTATGAAAGGTGGCGGGGTTTCTCGGAAAATCACAAATGTTGCTGATCGTAAGCGCTTGCGCGAAATCATTGAATCTATGGAACTTCCTGACACGATGTCGCTTATTGTGCGTACTGCTGGAAAAGCCCGTAATAAAGGGGAGATCAAAAGAGACTGCGACTATTTGACGAAGCTTTGGAATGAAATTCGTGAAAAAACCCTTCATTCTGTGGCGCCTTGCCTAATTTATGAAGAAAGTGATCTTATCAAACGTGCGATTCGGGATTATTACACCCGGGATATCACGGAAATTTGGATTGAAGGGGAAGAAGGATATAAGGAAGCAAGAGCTTTCATCCATAAGCTTATGCCAAGTCACCTTAAAAAAGTGAAGCAATACAAGGATGAAAAAATTCCTCTTTTTTATCGGTATGGCGTTGAGCCCCAAATTGATGCCATGCACAACCCCACCGTTCAATTAAAGTCTGGTGGGTATATTGTTTTTGGAACAACAGAAGCGCTTGTTGCTATTGATGTTAACTCCGGACGAGCAACACGGGAACGTCACATTGAAGAAACGGCTTTTAAAACAAATTTAGAAGCTGTTGAAGAAGTCGCCCGTCAGTTGCGTCTTCGAGATTTAGCAGGGCTTGTTGTCATTGATTTTATTGATATGGATGACACGCGTAATATAGACGCGGTTGAGCGGCGTTTGAAAGATAGTATGCGTCATGATCGGGCACGTGTTCAGGTGGGCCGTATCAGCTCTTTTGGACTTTTAGAGCTTTCTCGTCAACGTCTCCGCCCGAATATTATCGAATCCACGAGTTTTCCCTGTCAAACGTGTCGAGGCAGTGGGATGATTCGTTCGGTCGAATCGTCAGCTCTTCATGTCCTTCGTGCGATAGAAGAAGAAGCGATTCAGCAGAAAGCAAGTGAAATCAATGTGTACGTTCCAACGGCTATTGCTCTTTATATTTTTAATAAAAAAAGAGCAGCTATTCAAAATATTGAAGATCGATGGAAAATGTTCGTTCATTTTGCGCAGGACGATACTCTCATTCCTCCGGATTATCGGTTGGAGAGGATACGCCTCCATCAGGCTCCTTCTTCCCCCATAATAGCAGAAGACCAAAAGGCTCTCTCTGAGGGAGAACAGCGCCTTCCTGAGCAAAGACATCGGCAAGGGCATCCTCATCGGCAGCTTCCAAACCATCGCACGCCGCAAGCGCATAAGATTCGCTCGCCTAAAGAAATTTCTTTGGGTGAGCCGCAAGAAGTAAAAATTTCGACTGAAGAAACCCCTGCACCTCTTCAAGCAGCAACACCTGTTGCTCGAAAACCACGCAAGAGATTCCGTAAATTTGATCGTACTCCTCGTTCACAGAGGAACGTGGAAGTAGTAACAGACGGACCCGCTGGTGCTCCTGGAGAAGCGGCTTTCGTTCCAGGAGAGACTGCTCCTTTGCTTCAGCAAGTGCCACAGCAAATTCTTCAGCAAGAATCTCCTCCTCCTCTTGCACTAACTGGGGAGAATACTGTGAAGGAAACAAAGATAAAAAAGGAAGAGGGCAAAAAATCTTCTGATGCACCTAAAAAAAGGCAAGCTGGCGGACGTAAAGGATGGTGGCAACGGCTAATGGAGTAGGTCTCTCTTGAGACCTCTCCCCTTGTGGGAGAGGTCGCCCCGAAGGGCTTAGAGCTTTTTAAATCTATTTTTAAAGCTATGTTTTATTCCTTCGGAATAAGTCATTTGTACTGGGTTGCTTCGTTGGGCCTTACCCCACCTCGCAATGACGGTACCCCCCTACTCCTTCGCCCGCTCCACATACGTGCCATCGGCAGTATTGACAATAACTTTTGTGCCGACTTCAATGTGTGGCGGCACCATGATGCGCACGCCATTTTCTAAAATGGCAGGCTTATAGGACGAAGAGGCCGTTTGGCCTTTGACCACAGGCTCGGCTTCCGTAATTGTCATGGCAACCGTTTCGGGAAGTTCAGCCCCTACGATATCGCCTTCATAGGAAACAACCGTGAGGACCATCCCATCTGCTAAAAAGGCTGCTGATTCTCCAAGGGTTTCTTTAGGGATGTTTATTTGCTCAAACGTCTCAAGATCCATCAAGGTAAGGGAATCATTCTCTTCAAAAAGGTATTGATATTTCTTTTCATCCAACCGAACCCGTTCGACGGATTCACTTGACCGGAAGCGTTCGTTGAGCTTTGTGCCATCACGAATATCTTTTAATTCAACTTGAAGATAAGCGCCCCCCTTACCAGGTTGGGTATGTTGCGTTTTTACAGCCACCCACAAGCGATTTTTATGTTGAATAATATTGCCAGGTCGAATGGCGTTTCCACTAATTTTCATTGCTTATTCCTATAGTTTTCCTTGATAAATTTTGACAAGTGTATCGAACATCTGCAGGGCTTCATCTCGGGACCTGCGAAAAGAATTACGTCCAATGATCGAGCCATTTCCGCCCCCGTCTCGAATAGCGCGCGCATCTGCGTAGACACCGGCTACATCTTTCGCTTCCCCCCCTGAGAAGATAACTAAACGCCGCCCTTGGAAGCAAGCTTCTACGACGTGACGCACACGGGCTGTTAATGTCTTTATATCTACCTGGTGGGCAAGGTATTCCTTTTTAGCCTCTGGTGCTTCTAAATAATCTGTTGGGAGTTTCACTTTAATAATATGGGCGCCCATCAGAGCCGCGATGTGGGCGCCATAACTGATGGTATCAATAGCTGTTTCGCCTTCTTTTGACATATTCCCGCGGGCGTAAGACCACACCACAACCGCAAGGCCGACAGATTTTGCTTCTTCAGCCAATTCTTTTAGTTCTTCAAGCATCTTGAGTGTCGCGTTTGAGCCGGGATAAATTGTAAAGCCAATGGCTGAGCATCCTAAGCGCAAGGCATCTGCAACAGATCCTGTCACGGCCTGGTCTGCATCGTCTCCTCCGGGCAGAAGACTGATGGAGCTGTTCATTTTTAAAATCAAGGGGACCGCTCCCGCAAATGTGGTTGCCCCTGTCTCCAAGAGACCTAAAGGAGCTGCAAAGGCCGAAAGTCCCGCGTCCACTGCCAGTTGGTAATGATAGAGGGGATCGTAAGCATCTGGGTTTATGGCAAAGCTTCGTCCCGGGCCATGTTCAAATCCTTGATCAATAGCCAAAACCATCATCTTTCCCGTTCCACCTAAACGTCCATGCATCAAAATTCGCGCAAGGTTTGCCTTGGTGCCGGGACAGTCACTTTCGTAAGAAGAGAGGATTTTTTTTATTTTTTGCGGTATTTTCATGATATATGATATGTAATTTCTTTCTTATTCTAAGTTTAGATGAGAACAACGTTTTTGACAAGAGAGGGATAATGGCAACAAAAGCTCAACCAGCAGAAGGTATAAAACTTCCCATCCCGAGTCTCTCCTGGATTCTCCTTGCGCGTCCCCGTATTTTCCTTAAAATGGCAGACGTTATTTTGCCCCTTTCTTTGATTCTTATGACGTTTCTTTTTGCTGTGGGGCTTTATATGGCGCTCGTTTCTTCTCCTCCTGATTACCAGCAAGGGGACGCAGTCCGCATTATGTATGTCCATGTGCCGGCATCATGGCTAGCGCTTATGATATATGCTTTTATTGCTGCGATGAGCCTTTTTGTTTTGGTATGGCGCCATCCCTTAGCAGAAGTGGTTGCTGTGAGTGCTGCTCCTCTTGGCATCCTTTTTACCCTTTTAAGCCTTGTAACAGGGTCCCTTTGGGGAAAACCTATCTGGGGCACCTTTTGGGTGTGGGATGCGCGGTTAACTTCCGTTTTTTGTCTTCTCCTGATCTATGGGGGATATTGGTTGCTTTATAAGAAGGCTGGCATACGGATTGCGTCTCTTTTTTCTCTTATCGGCGCCCTTAACCTTCCTATTATTAAAGGATCCGTTGAGTGGTGGAATACTCTCCACCAGACCGCAAGTATTTCAAAATTCTCTGCGCCTTCTCTGCACCACACTATGCTCACCCCTCTTCTTTTGATGGCAGGGGCCTATTTCCTCTATTTTATGAGTGCGTTGGTTATAAGCATCCAAACAGAGCTCAAGAGGCGGAAGCTTTATGGGGCAAAAGTGCGGGCAATGAATTTTGTGGGAAAATAATACTCTTTGTAATATGATGTATCGGCATTATCGCGCCATAATATTCATGTTTACTTGGTGCGATAAGGTGCGATTTATCTTATGCCGTCGTCATCATCCCCCCTTTTCCCATGTCCCTGCGGCTGTTTGCTTCCAATAGGTCACCGTATGGCCTGCTGCTTTATATTTTTTCCATTTCTCTCGCGCAATGTTTGTGGCGTCTTCATCATTCCCATCAAAAAGATCAAGGCAGCGCGCGTAAGTTGAAAGAGAAGGAGAGTCAATGCTATCTGTTTGCACGAGAAAGGTGGCGCCGTTAGGATTTTCATCTTTTGTGGTGAGCCAGATAGGTTGATCTTCAGCAAATCCATCTCTCGCAGTTCCATGAGGGATAAAACTTGCTTTTCCCAGGGTCCATAAAGACGTATCCAAAGAATCCAGTCTTTCTTGGCTTGCGCACAAAATGACGGCCCTTTGGTGGTTGCTAAGAATTTTTTCAAGAAGGCGCGGAAGTGCACGCTCAAGAGGGGACGTTGTGAGGTGGTAGAAGGAGATATCAGGGGGCTGGGGACGGGAGGCAGGCGTCAGGAAAGAAGATACTCCTGATTCCTGATTCCTGATCTCTGATTCCTGACTACTCATAATTCTCCGCCACAAACCGATCAAGGAGGCGCACGCCAAAGCCAGTGGCTCCTTTGGCGCAAAGGGGGAGGTCTTTTTCTGCCCATGCCACCCCTGCGATATCCAAATGAGCCCAAGAGACGTTATTGGTAAAGCGCTGCAAAAACTTAGCAGCTGTAATAGATCCGCCGCCGCGGCCACTTCCAACGTTTTGCATATCTGCGATATCACTGTTGATATCTTTATCATAGGCTTCATCAAGAGGCAGAGGCCATAAAAGCTCTCCAACCTTTTCACCCGCATCGACTAATTTTTTACAGAGGGCTTCATCCGATGAAAACAGACCTGCGCGTTCAGACCCTAAACTTACGATAATCGCACCTGTAAGGGTTGCAAGGTCGACCATAAGCTTTGGCTTAAAGCGATCTTGTGTATACCACAACGCATCTGCAAGAACGAGGCGGCCTTCTGCGTCTGTGTTAATGACCTCAATGGTTTGGCCGGAAAGGGAGGTGACAACATCTCCAGGGCGTTGCGCAGTTCCCGAGGGCATGTTTTCAACAAGACCGATCACCCCAACCGCATTTACTTTCGCTTTACGAAGTGCCAGGGCTTTCATCAACCCAATTACAACGCCAGCGCCTGCCATGTCGTACTTCATATCTTCCATATTCTGAGAAGGTTTTATTGAAATACCGCCCGAATCAAAGGTAACGCCTTTACCAATGAAGGCGAGGATGTCCTCTTTCTTTTTGCCACCTTCCCAGCGCATGACAACAAGCTTGGATTCTTTGTCACTTCCTTGGCCGACGCCTAAAAGCGCATTCATCCCGAGTTTTTTAAGGTCTTTTTCATCTAAAACCTCAACTTTAACCCCATCCTTTTCAAGAGACGCCGCCACCTTTGCGAGGGTGGCGGGTGTCATGACATTTGCGGGTTCGGTGACAACCGTCCGGGTTAAAAAGACGCCTTCGGCAGTAGAGGCAAGAGACTCGAAAGCTTTCTCTACCTTTTCAGGAGAGGGGGTGAAAAATGTGACTTTTTTCAATGAGAAAAGCTCTTCTGGTTTTTTCTTGGTAAAATAGGTTTCAAATCGCCAGGCTTTTAAGCGAAGACCTAAGGCAAGGTGAGATACAACATGGGCGTCGTCATGTTTTTCAAGGCCATGAATTTCAACCGCTCCTTCTCCATTGGGGGAGATGCAATTGAGAGTATCACTTAAAGACCCCCCAATTTTTTGCCATTGTTTTTCATTTTGGTCTGCTTTTTTGCCAAGGCCTACCAGAATAATGCGGCTTCCCTGTGGGGTGAATGCCGATACCATTTGGGTAAGCTTCCCTTTAAATTTTGAATTGTTGAGGGCATCCGTAAGGAGGCCCTTGAGGGTTTTATCCCATTCTTTTGTTACTGTAGGCAATTCATTGTTCTCATACACACCAAGGCAGAGAATTTTATGAGGAGTCGATTTTTGAAAGGAAATTTTAAGAGACATGTTATGATCCATATTTTATTAGGTTTTTTTTATTTAACTGCAAGGGTTGCCTTGCTGTCAATGGTTATGAGATCATACGAAATACACGTGTTTAATCTCATTTACAATACTATCATAAGTATTATATAAATGCAAAATTTTTCTCAAAATGGGCAATTAGAATTGAATAAAAAATTTGACGATTCTGGCATACTGATAAATGTAACATCAGAGAAGTGTGCCTATGACGAGTCTTTGCCCTATCCTTCATGGTCAACGTGAACAAACTTACGATCTAGAGCGTCGCCAAAAAGTCTCCTTTGATGCCTTTTACTTTGAAAAAAGAAAATCGCAAGACGCGCATTACACAATGCGCGAGGCTTTTGAGCATATTAAAGATCTCAATCTTTGGGGAGCAGCAGACTCTATTTCAGGGGAGGGCTCAACGAATCGACAGACATCAACGTTAAAGACTGAATTACCCCTTCTTTTTTCTGACCTTAGTATTCAATCGATTTTAGATGCCCCATGTGGTGATTTTGGGTGGCTACATGAGAGTGTATCTTCCCCCATTCACTATACAGGGATTGATATTTTGCCGCCACTTATTGAGCGCCACCTGACACAGTACGGTGAGAGTGATTTTCACACGTTTATTTGTGGAGATATGTCTCAAGACAGGCTGCCAGAGGTTGATCTTATTCTTTGTCGCGATTGTTTTGTTCATTTTTCTTTCGAAGACATTGCCAAGACCTTAAAAAACTTTAAGAAAACAAACAGTCGGTACTTGCTTACGACAACTTTTACGGCGTGCAAAACCAATGAAGATATTACAACAGGGGATTGGCGGACGATAAACCTGGAATGTCCCCCTTTTAATTTTCCAAAGCCGCTGAGGATTATCCGGGAGGGATGCATTGAAAGTGGTGATCTGTATCAGGATAAAAGCTTAGGGCTGTGGGAATTGGATGCGCTGAGCTTTTGATAATTAACTTGAGTTCTGGATAAAGTTTTAATTTTGTTTTTTAGAAACAAAATGATGCGTCATTGTGAGGAGTGGAACGACGAAACAACCCAGTACAAATGACTTATTCCGACATAGCTTTAAAAATAGATAGAGGGAGGAGCCGCGAGGCTCCTCCTACTCGATTTCCGTCTCAGGAATTGCACGCTCCGTTTGTGCAGACACCCCTGCAGCTCTCCCCCCAGGCGTTTTTACATAAACTCACACACGAGTCATTACAAAACTTAGCCATACCTCCCCCCTCGCAACCCCCATTCTGCTTAAAGCACCACGGTGCCTTTGCATCCTGACCGTTTGGCAGAAGGCATCTGCAGATCACGTTTCCACCGAGGACCACTGTTGGCATCGCAATTATTATTAGTCCAAAAATCAGGACTGATGTCCGAAATTTTGTTTTTTCCATTTTGATATTCCTTTACCTGGGTATGCGGTTGACTCCACAAACAGCCTAAACTGACAAAATTTTGCAGTTGACTCCACTTGGCATTATTTGTAGTTTTTTCATGATATGAAAACTTACCCTGAAGATGCGGTTGAACTCATGAACATGTTTCCAGATGAGGAAGCCTGTTTGGATTATTTGGCAATGATTCGCTGGCCCCATGGATATCAGTGCTTGCGTTGCTCCGCGAGAGGCGCCTTAAAATTAGGCCGAGGACTCTATCGTTGTCAGTCCTGTAAATACGAAGGATCAGTGATTGTCGATACACTTTTCCAAGACACACATAAGCCTCTTCGATTGTGGTTCCAGGCCATTTGGTATGTTGTGAGCCAAAAGAATGGCGTGAGCGCCAGTGGTCTGCAACAATCACTTGGATTGGGCAGCTACCATACGGCATGGGAATGGTTACATAAACTACGTCGAGCTATGGTGAGGCCTGGGCGCGATAAATTGAGCGGCACCATTGAAATAAATGAAACGATGATTGGCAGCGAGCAACCAGGCAAAAAAGGGCGTGGAGCGACGGGAAAAACATTGGTTTTAATAGCAGCGGAAGAGACCCAATGGGGCATTGGACGCATTAGAATGGCTCCCATCAGTAATGCCTCCGGTGCGGTGTTAGACAATACCGTTCAGCAGATGGTTGAGATGGGTAGCACAATACGAACCGATGGCTGGGCTGGATATAGCGGATTAAGTAAGCTTGGATACACGCATTTGCAGATAGTTAATCGCAACGTGAAGAATGAGGATCTAATCGAGCAAGCCCATCTTGTTGCTGCATTACTTAAACGATGGCTAATGGGCACGCTTCACGGTGCAATTAATCACAAAAATTTGCCATATTACTTGGATGAATTTACCTTTAGGTTTAATCGAAGGACATCTAACTCGAGAGGAAAACTGTTTTATAGGTTAATCCAACAAGCGCTTGAAATAGACCCAATTCCAGCTAAACTACTAACGGCAGTTGAGGCTTAGTGGATACAGCTGCATAGGGTGTCTCGCTTGTGGAGTCAACCGCATACCCAGGTTCCTTTATTTAAGTTGATAAGTGCCCGATCAGGATCAGAGATGATGGGGCGGGTTAAGTTTCTTTACTTAACTTAATCTATTCATCTCACGATAAAGTTACGATTTCGTTAACGGGAGACCACACTACATAGTGTACCCCTCGAAAGAGGCAAGAATGTCTCCTGGAGCAAAAGCTCTAATTTTGATTAGCAAACCAAAAAGGAGACATTCAATGAAGTATTATGCCGGATTAGACGTTGCAATGAAAGAAACATTTATGTGTGTAGTAGATGAGGCTTATCACCCATCAGTTTATGTAAAGCCATAGAGATCCTGGAGATTTGTTAAGGAAGCAGCATCTTCGGAAAGAACGTAAGCCTCGTTTAAAAGAAGAGAGAAGGGATCTTGAGGCTTTTTTGGCCCCCTTTTTTCAGCATGGTCTTGATGCTGCTTTTCATGACTAAGGCCTAGAGAGACAGCCCAATGGAGCGCAATGGAGAGAACAAGAATCAGCCTCTCCAACCTGTCCGCAAAACGAATATGAGTTTGCATCAACGAAAAACCTCTGGACTTAAAATCAGAAAACATATTCTCAATTCCCCATCTCAACCCATAGTCCCGTGTTTTATATTCATTCGGCAAACTGTCCATAGCAATATACCAAGGTTCCTTATGCCCTGGTTCATGGAGGATCCCAACTGGAGTGATAATACCAGATCGAAACCGAGCTTTCTCAAGCGTTTTCTTCCCCTCAGCTTTGAGTTGATCAAGCGTCTTGTCCGGTCCCTGATCCTGATAAACACAGAGATTTCCTTTAAGACGAAGACGATACTTCCAGCCTTGTTTCTAACACCATCCAACTAACTCAGCTGTTCCATAAAATCGATCCCCTGCCAGCATAACACGGCAGCTTACTTTGCCGGGAAGTCGTTTCTCGAGATCTCTTGCGATGGCTGCTACAATCCCTTTATATCCTGACATTCTGCCTCCTTCTTTTGGGAGTTGTTTCAGGATCTTATATTATATTTTTTTCTTTGCGCAAAACTGATTGGTGGTAAGGTTAGGGCGTAAACAGTTTGTTTTCGCTTGACGCGTGGGGGCACATAAGACTACTATTCGTTCGTCATAAGAGAGCTGGCGGTATAGCGCATCGGATGAAACGGCAAAAGGCTTTCTCTTGCCCAGATTCTTGATTTCTGCTATAGACGCAGTTCAAAAAATTGGCTACATACGACAGTAATGCTTGTCAGTCTTGGCAAGAAATGTTTTTTCTTATATAGATAAGGAAGCATTTCGTGAGCCGAGAAGCTTGCTTTCATCGATAAAATTCTCGATGAAGAGGTTCTAATCTTTGATCTCGTGGGAGAGACTATCGGTTTGAGCTTCGATCATGAGGAAGAAGAATCGTGAGCAAACAAGGGAATGGAGTGTAGAGCGATATGAAATGTGAAAGGAACCGTTTTTAATGCCGACAATTAACCAGTTGATCCGAAAGCCACGGCAGGATAAGGAAGTGCGGAATACAGTTCCGGCCTTGCAAGGAAATCCTCAAAAACGTGGCGTGTGTACGCGTGTGATGACTACAACACCAAAAAAGCCAAACTCGGCTTTGCGTAAGGTTGCGCGTATAAGGTTGACAAATGGATATGAAGTCACAGGGTATATCCCTGGTGAAGGGCACAATCTCCAAGAGCACTCTGTAGTGCTGATTCGCGGAGGGCGTGTGCGCGACTTGCCAGGTGTAAGGTATCATATTATTCGTGGTACATTGGATACCCAAGGCGTTCAAAAGCGCCGTCAACGGCGATCCAAGTATGGCGCAAAGCGTCCGAAGTAGGAGAGAAAGATATGTCAAGAAGGCACTCTGCAGAGAAAAGAGTCTGTTTACCGGACGCAAAATTTGGCGATTTGGTTTTGTCAAAGTTTATGAGCTGTTTAATGTATGAGGGGAAAAAGTCTGTGGCTGAATCGATTGTCTACGGAGCCCTCGATCATATGAAGACAAAAACAGGGCAAGATTCGTTGCAACTGTTTCACGATGCTCTTGAAAATGTAAAGCCATCAGTTGAAGTGCGTTCTCGCCGTGTAGGGGGTGCGACCTATCAAGTACCTGTTGAAGTGCGCCATGTGCGCGCCCAAGCTCTGGGAATTCGTTGGATTATTGGTAGTGCTCGTAAACGCTCAGAAACAACTATGACGGCACGTCTTGCCGCGGAATTGATGGATGCGGCAAATAACCGTGGATCTGCTGTGAAAAAGCGGGAAGATACACATAAAATGGCAGAGGCGAACAAAGCCTTCTCCCACTTTAGATGGTAGGGAGAATCTTCTAACATGGCACGTCTTACTCCCCTTGAGAAATACCGCAATATTGGCATTATGGCCCATATCGATGCGGGCAAGACCACAACAACGGAGCGCGTTCTCTATTATACGGGCAAGTCCCATAAGATTGGGGAAGTCCATGAGGGCGCTGCCACGATGGACTGGATGGAGCAAGAACAAGAGCGGGGCATAACGATTACATCGGCTGCAACGACTTGCTTTTGGAAAGATTACCGGATTAATATCATTGATACCCCTGGTCACGTTGACTTTACGATTGAAGTTGAGCGTTCTTTGCGCGTGCTTGATGGAGCCGTGGCTGTTTTTGATAGCGTTGCAGGGGTTGAGCCTCAATCAGAAACTGTCTGGCGTCAGGCAGATAAATACAGCGTTCCTCGGATTTGTTTTGTGAACAAAATGGACCGGATTGGAGCGAATTTCTTCCGGACCGTTGATATGATTGTGGATCGCCTTGGGGCTCATCCACTTGTCATTCATTTGCCCATCGGAACAGAAGCTGACTTCATCGGAATTGTCGATCTTATTCAGATGAAAGCAATTCGCTGGAAAGATGAGACGATGGGGGCAGAGTATGTCATTGAAGACATCCCTGCAGACCTTAAAGACAAAGCGGCAGAGTACCGCGCGAAACTCGTAGAAGCCGCAGTTGAGCAAGATGATGTGGCTCTTGAAGCCTACCTTAATGGAGAAGAGCCAAGCATTGAAACCTTAAAGAAATGTATTCGTAAAGGAACCGTAGGGGCAAAATTTGTTCCTGTTTTGTGTGGTTCAGCCTTCAAAAACAAGGGGGTCCAGCCCCTTTTGGATGCGGTTGTAGAATTCCTCCCCTCTCCTTTAGATGTTGGAGCGGTCAAGGGCGAATCAGTTGAGGGAGATAAAGAACTCATACGCAATCCATCGGATGAAGAACCGTTTAGCGGGTTGGCATTCAAGATTATGACGGATCCTTTTGTGGGATCTTTAACCTTCGTACGAGTTTATTCCGGTATTTTAAACGCGGGCTCTTATCTGTTGAATTCAATAAAAGATGAGAAGGAGCGGGTTGGGCGCATGCTTTTAATGCATGCAAACTCTCGTGAAGACATTAAAGAAGCGCGGACAGGGGATATTGTTGCTTTGTGTGGGTTGAAGAACACAACGACGGGAGATACCATTTGTGACCCTTCAAAGCCGATTGTTCTTGAGCGTATGATCTTTCCAGAGCCCGTGATTGAAGTAGCCGTTGAGCCTAAAACAAAGGCTGATCAGGAAAAGATGGGGCTAGCGCTTGCGCGCCTTGCGTCTGAAGACCCATCCTTTCGGGTGGCAAGTGATGTTGAGTCCGGGCAAACAATTATTAAAGGAATGGGCGAGCTTCATCTCGATATTATCGTTGATCGGATGCGTCGTGAGTTTAAAGTGGAAGCAAACGTAGGGGCGCCTCAAGTTGCGTATCGCGAGACGATTACGAAAAAAGCTGAAGTTGACTACACGCATAAAAAGCAATCTGGTGGTGCGGGCCAATTTGCGCGCATTAAGCTCCGTTTCGAGCCGGTCGAAGCTGGCGTAGGGTATGCTTTTGTGAATTCGATTGTCGGAGGGTCTGTTCCCAAAGAATATATCCCTGGCGTTGAAAAAGGGCTTTTGCAAGCAAGCGAAACTGGTGTGATCGCGGGCTTTCCCATGATTGACTATAAGGTTACCCTCTTTGATGGAGCTTATCACGATGTAGACTCGAGCGTGCTTGCTTTTGAAATTGCAGCGCGCGCCGCTTTTCGTGAAGGAGTGCCCAAAGCAGACCCAAAACTCCTTGAGCCTATCATGAAGGTTGAAGTTGTGACGCCAGAGGAGTATATGGGAGATATTATTGGTGACTTGAATAGTCGTCGAGGTCAGGTGTCTGGCATGGATCAACGGGGTAATGCTCGGGTTATCGATGCTTTTGTACCGCTTGCAGCAATGTTTGGATACGTCAATACATTGCGGTCTATGAGTCAAGGGCGCGCCCAATTTACGATGCAATTTGACCACTATGAACAAGTTCCACAGCATGTTGCTGACGAAGTAAAATCTAAATACGCCTAGAGGAGAAAAAACGATGGCAAAAGAGAAATTTGAGAGAAAAAAACCGCATTGTAATATCGGAACAATTGGTCACGTGGACCATGGAAAGACGACGTTAACAGCAGCAATTACGAAGGTATTGGCTGAATCAGGGGGAGCAACTTTTACAGCTTACGACCAGATTGACAAGGCGCCCGAAGAAAAAGCGCGTGGAATCACGATTTCAACGGCTCATGTTGAATATGAAACCGCTGATCGTCACTATGCCCACGTAGATTGTCCAGGACACGCTGACTATGTAAAGAACATGATCACCGGTGCGGCGCAGATGGACGGTGCAATTCTTGTGGTGAGCGCGGCCGATGGTCCAATGCCTCAAACACGGGAGCATATCGTGCTTGCACGTCAAGTGGGTGTGCCGGCCCTTGTTGTGTTTATGAATAAAGTCGACCAAGTTGACGATCCAGAGCTTTTGGAGCTTGTGGAGATGGAAATTCGGGAACTTCTGTCCTTTTATGGATTCCCAGGAGACGATATCCCGGTTGTAAAAGGATCAGCTCTCTGCGCCCTAGAAGGTCGGGATGACCCCATCGGAAAGAATGCTATTCTTGAGCTGATGACAGCCGTAGATACATATATTCCTCAGCCGAAGCGTGATATCGACAAGCCTTTCTTGATGCCAATTGAAGACGTGTTTTCAATTTCAGGCCGCGGAACGGTTGTGACGGGTCGTGTTGAGAGTGGAATTGTAAAAGTTGGTGAAGAAATGGAAATTGTAGGACTTCGACCAACTCAAAAAACGACTATAACAGGCGTTGAAATGTTCCGTAAATTGTTGGATCAAGGGCAAGCAGGAGATAACATCGGTGCTCTTCTTCGTGGAACGAAGCGGGAAGATGTTGAGCGTGGGCAAGTCTTGGCTAAGCCAGGATCCATTACGCCTCACACATCATTTACCTGTGAAGCCTATATTATGAAGAAGGAAGAAGGCGGACGTCACACGGCGTTCTTTGCAAACTATCGGCCCCAGTTTTACTTCCGGACGACGGACGTAACGGGAACGGTTAAGCTTCCCGAAGGCGTTGAGATGGTGATGCCAGGAGATAACATAACAATGGACGTTGAGCTGATTGCGCCTATTGCTATTACAGAAGGTCTTCGATTTGCAATTCGTGAAGGCGGCCGAACTGTAGGTGCGGGCGTTGTGGCGAAGATTTTAAAATAAGTATCAGGCGTCAGGTATCTGGAAGTCAGAAGTCAGGAAAATACTTATTATGAGAGTTTCCTGATTCCTGATCCCTGATTTCTGCTCCCTGTTAAGCTGAGGAAAAGATGAGTGAAAACCAAAACATACGTATACGTCTTCGGGCCTATGATTATCGAATCTTAGACCAGTCGACGTCTGAAATTGTCAATACAGCGAAGAGAACGGGCGCGAAAGTATGTGGGCCTATTCCTCTCCCAACGAATATTGAGAAATATACAGTTTTGCGTGGACCTCATGTTGATAAAAAGTCTCGCGAACAGTTCGAAATGCGAACCCACAAGCGGCTTTTAGATATTACGGAATGGTCACCCCAGACGGTTGATGCTTTGATGAAGCTTGATCTTCCGGCAGGTGTTGATGTTGAAATTAAACTCTAGCCAATTGTCATCCCGAAGTTGTTTCAGGATCTCGTGACAATGAGATCCCGAAATAAATTCAGGATGACAAATAGTAAGGAATGAATAAAATGCGAACAGGTCTGATCGCTGAAAAATTAGGGATGACTCGTCTTCTAACAGAAAAAGGTGAGCATATCCCCATTACTCTTTTGAAAGTCGACAACTGTCAGGTTGTTGGAGTCAAAACGACTGAGAAGGACGGGTATACGGCTGTGCAATTGGGCGTGGGAACGGCGAAGATAAACCGTACATCAAAAGCAATGCGTGGCCATTTCGCAAAGGCAAAGGTAGAGCCCAAGCGGAAGCTCGTTGAATTTCGGGTTTCAAGCGATGCCGTGCTCAAGGAAGGGGACAAAGTGTCCGTTGATCATTTTCTAAAAGGTCAATTTGTGGATGTGACAGGCACCTCCATTGGTAAAGGTTTTGCAGGAGCCATGAAGCGGCATAATTTTGGTGGTTTGCGTGCAAGCCATGGTGTTTCTGTTTCTCACCGAAGTCATGGGTCGACTGGTCAACGCCAAGATCCAGGAAAAGTCTTTAAAGGAAAGAAGATGGCGGGACACCTTGGAGATGAGCGAGTGACGATACAAAATTTAGAGATAGTTCTGACGGATCCGGAAAAAGGTCTTCTCGGGATTCGGGGTGCTGTACCAGGAAATCCTGGTGGGTATGTTCTCGTGTCTGATGCGGTTAAAAAGAAGGCGCCCGGGGGACTGCCTTATCCTGCAGCGCTTGTTAAAGGGTCAAAGCCTTTGAAAGAAGAGCCTGCGAAGGAAGAGTCCCTCAGCGAAGAATCTTCTCCAGTGAGTGAGGCAGAGTAAAATGAAATACGAAGTAAAAAACTTTGACAATAAGAAAGTGGGCGAAGTTCAGCTTACCCCTGAAATATTTTTCGTCCCACTGCGCCAAGATATTTTGGCCCGCATGGTCCATTGGCAGCTTGCGAAGCGCAGAGCTGGAACTCATTCCACAAAAGGAGTGAGCCAGATTAGTGGAACCACGATGAAACCCTGGCGTCAAAAAGGCACAGGGCGTGCACGTGCGGGAAGCTTGCGCTCTCCTCAATTTCGGGGAGGTGCTACAATTTTTGGACCGCTCCCTCGCGATCATGGGTATAAGCTCCCTAAAAAAATACGTGCTTTGGCTTTAAAAACGGCTCTTTCAAGCAAAGTAGCTAGCGGAGAGCTTCTTATCGTTGAGAATTTAGAGGCGGGGACGAAAAAGACAAAAGAGCTCGAACAAAAATTCAAAGGTCTAGGCTTACGTTCAGCTTTGATTATTGATGGAGCCGAGGTTAATAAAGATTTTGCACATGCAGCTGCAAATCTTCCCAAGATTGATGTTCTGTCTTACATGGGTATCAATGTTTATGATATCTTGGGTCACGAACATTTAGTGTTGACGAAAGCGGCCATTGAGAACCTAGAGAGTAGATTAAAATGAGTAATATAAGCTTAGCCCAAGAAAGGCTCTATAAAATTATTACCTCGCCAGTTGTGACAGAAAAGTCGACAGCGCTTAGCGAGTATAATAAAATTACTTTTAATGTGAGCTTAGATGCGACAAAGCCTGAAATTCAAAAAGCCATTGAGGACCTTTTTAAAGTTCAGGTAAAATCTGTGAATACGCTCCGTGTAAAAGGAAAAATAAAGCGATTTAAGGGAATTCTTGGCCAAAGACTAGAGCGGAAAAAAGCGATTGTGACCTTGAAAGAAGGCGAGTCCATTGATATCGCGTCAGGATTATAGAAAATGAGTTTAAAGCAATATAACCCCGTAACGTCATCCCAACGAGGCTTGATCCTTATAGATCGAAGCGAGTTGTGGAAAGGGGCGCCAGTCAAGTCTTTAACAGAAGGCTTGCGGAAAACAGGTGGGCGAAACAATCGTGGGCGTATTACAACGCGCCACATTGGCGGAGGCCATAAGCAACGCTATCGTTTAATTGATTTTAAACGGAGAAAATGGGACGTTCCTGCAAACGTTGAGCGGTTAGAATATGACCCCAACCGCACGTCCTTTATTGCTTTGCTTAAGTATACAGATGGGGAGCAAGCTTATATCTTGGCACCTCAACGGTTGACAGTTGGGGATCAAGTTATTGCCGCTGAAAAGGCTGATATTAAGCCAGGTAATGCAATGCCTCTTAAAAATATGCCTATTGGAACAATTGTTCACAATGTAGAAATGAAGCCTGGTAAGGGAGGGCAGATGGCCCGTTCCGCAGGAACTTACATTCAACTTGTGGGACGAGATGGACCCATGGCGATTTTAAAATTAACGTCAGGGGAAGTTCGTAAAATTAGTAGTGATTGTATGGCGACCGTCGGGGCGCTTTCTAATCCAGATCAAAAGAATATTAACCTTGCCAAAGCCGGGCGTAAACGGTGGATGGGTGTACGGCCGACCGTTCGTGGAGTCGCCATGAACCCTATCGATCACCCGCATGGTGGTGGTGAAGGACGCACATCTGGTGGGCGGCATCCATGCACGCCTTGGGGTAAAGCAACAAAGGGTAAGAAGACGAGAAACCGCAAAAAAGCGTCAAGCAGTCTGATTATCCGGCGACGCAAGTAAAAAGGAATAGGGTCGATGGCACGTTCAATTTGGAAAGGACCGTTTGTGGATGGGTATTTGCTTAAAAAAGCAGATGCTAGTCGTGAGTCAGGTCGTAAGGAAGTGATCAAATCATGGTCACGCAGGTCAACTATTTTGCCGCAATTTGTGGGACTTACTTTTGGGGTCTACAATGGGCAAAAATTTATTCCTGTACTTGTAACTGAAAATATGGTTGGTCATAAGTTTGGGGAGTTTTCTCCCACTCGAACCTATCATGGCCATTCCGGAGATAAGAAAGCGAAAAGAGGATAAGGATGTCAAAATCAGCAACTCCCCGGCAATTGCCCGATGATTCAGCCATGGCACACTTACGTATGTTGCGGGTAAGTCCTCGCAAGTTAAATTTGGTTGCCAAGATGATTCGGGGGAAGAAAGTTGCCCAAGCTATCAATGAGCTGACTTTCTCTCCAAAAAGAATTGCAATTGACGTTAAAAAAACGTTATTATCGGCTATCGCAAATGCAGAGCACAACCACGGCCTTGATATCGATGGACTTTATGTTTCCGAAGCAACCGTTGGCAAAGCATTAGTGATGAAACGGCTAGACATTAGAGCACGGAGTAAAAGGGGACGTATTAAAAAGGCGTTCAGCAATCTTCGTATTATTGTTAGTGAAATTGGAGATGCTGCGTAATGGGTCAAAAAGTTAATCCGATAGGGTTGCGTCTTGGAATTAACCGCACGTGGGATTCCAGGTGGTTTGCGCGTCATGAGTATGCAAACCTTCTCCATCAAGATTTGAAGCTGAGAAAATTTATAAAAGAGCGTCTTCCGCAGGCGGGTGTTTCTAAGATTGTCGTGGAACGGCCTGCTAAAAAAGCTCGTGTTACAATTCATACGGCTCGCCCTGGAATTGTGATCGGGAAGAAAGGCGCTGACATTGAGCTTCTAAAAGCTGAACTTTCAAAGATTGCGGGAACAGATGTGACCCTCAATATCTTAGAAATTCGCAAACCCGAGTTAGATGCAACATTGGCTGCTGAGTCTATTGCACAACAGCTTGAGCGTCGTGTAACTTTTCGTCGAGCCATGAAGCGAGCAATGCAGGCAGCGATGAAGCTAGGTGCCAAAGGAATCCGGGTTAATGTGAGTGGACGCCTTGGGGGGTCTGAGATCGCACGGATGGAATGGTATCGGGATGGTCAAGTGCCGCTCCATAGCTTGCGGGCAGATATCGATTATGGGGAAGCGACCTCGAAGACAACCTATGGAACCATTGGCGTAAAGGTTTGGATTTATAAGGGCGATATTATGGAGCATGATCCCATGGCTTTTGACAAGCGTAGTGCTCTTCATACAGTTAATCGTACAGCAAGTTGAGGCGTATGACAGATGTTAGCTCCTAAAAAAACAAAATTTAGAAAGGCTTTCAAAGGGCGCATTCATGGTAATGCTAAGGGGGGAAGCAGTTTGAATTTCGGCGCGTTTGGATTGAAAGCAATTGCGCCTGAGCGTGTAACAGCGCGGCAAATTGAAGCAGCTCGACGGGCTATCACCCGTCATATTAAGCGGGCGGGGCGTGTGTGGATACGTATTTTTCCCGATGTGCCTGTCTCTGCGAAGCCCGCGGAAGTTCGGATGGGAAGCGGAAAGGGGTCGACCGAATTTTGGGCCTGTCGCGTTTATCCGGGGCGGGTTATGTTTGAGCTTGATGGCGTGTCAGAAGAGCTTGCGCGTGAAGCTTTTAGCTTGGCTGCAGCAAAGTTGCCTTTGGCGACAAAATTTATCTCTCGCGAGACAAGGGGAATTGAATAATGTCTTTACACTTTCATCCCGAACTTGTTTCGGGACCCCATGCTTTGGGAGCAACAACTTCAGGATGACAGTGTGTGTTCAGAATGACAGTGTGTGCTTGGGATGACAGAATGGAACAAGGGAATTGAATAATGAAGTGGATCGACGTAAAACAAATGGATGACGCTGGTTTAAAGGCAAAAGTGATTGATTTAAGGAAAGAGCTAATGGGACTTCGTTTCCAACGCGTGTCCGGGCAAGTTGAAAAGACTCATCAATTTCGTGTGGCTCGCAGGACTATAGCGCGTATTAAAACGTTGTTGAACCAACGTACAAAGATAGGTTGAAGATTAAAAGATGCCAAAACGTATTTTAAAAGGAACGGTCGTTAGTGCAAAGTGTGACAAAACGCTTACTGTAAAAGTAGAGCGTCGTATAAAGCATCCGCTTTATCGTAAGTTTGTAACACGCTCTAAGAAGTTTGCAGTTCATGATGAACAGAATCGATTTAAAGAAGGTGAAGAGGTTAGCATTCAAGAATGCAAGCCTTATTCCAAAAGAAAGACGTGGGAAGTAATTGACGGGGCTCAGGAATCAGGAGTCGGGAATCAGGAGAAAATCTCCTTGGTTCCTGACGCCTGATCCCTGACCCTGATAAGGAGTAAGAGATGATTCAGATGCAAACCAACTTGAAGGTAGCTGATAATTCAGGTGCCCGTCGGGTGCAGTGCATCAAGGTTCTTGGTGGCTCGAAGCGTAAAACGGCTTCCGTGGGCGATGTTATTGTCGTCTCGATAAAGGATGCTATTCCTCGTGGAAAAGTCAAAAAAGGAGCTGTGCACCGCGCAGTGATTGTGCGTACCGCAAAGGAAATTCGCCGTGTAGATGGGACTGTTATTCGTTTTGACGATAATGCGGCTGTACTGTTGACGGCGCAAGGTGAGCCAATTGGAACGCGTATCTTTGGCCCCGTAACCCGTGAATTACGTGCGAAAGAGTTTATGAAGATTATTTCATTAGCGCCGGAGGTTCTCTAATGGCACAGAAATTTCGTATAAAAAAAGGGGACACAGTTTGTGTCATCTCCGGAAGGGATAAGGGAAAATCTGGTCCAGTTTTAAAGGTGCTTCGCGAAGAGAGACGTCTTGTTGTTCAAGGTGTTAATCTTGTGAAAAAACATCAGAAGCAAACAATGGCTCAAGAAGGGGGAATTGTTCAGAAAGAACTTTCATTGCACATTTCGAATGTAGCGCATGTGGATCCGGTCTCTAAAAAGCCCACACGCGTAGGCTATAAAATTCTTGAAGATGGACGTAAGGTACGTGTGGCCAAGCGATCTGGCGAGACGATTGAATAAGGTAGAACAATGGCACGATTAAAAGATCATTTTGATAAGGTTGTAAAACCCTCCTTGATGAAGGAAATGGAGTATAAGAATCCATTTCAAGTCCCTCGTCTTGAGAAAATTGTTATTAATATGGGATTAGGCGAGGCTGTCACCGATAGCCGGAAAGCTCAGAACGCTCTGGAAGAGCTTGCCTTAATTGCAGGGCAAAAACCTGTGCTCACGAAAGCAAAGAAATCTATTGCAGGATTTAAGGTACGGGAGGGAATGAATATTGGGGTAAAAGTTACCTTAAGAAAGAATAGGATGTATGAATTTTTGGATCGGTTAGTGAATATCGCGATGCCGCGGGTCCGAGATTTTCGAGGGATTTCCCCTAAAAGTTTTGATGGTCGAGGAAATTATTCTTTAGGAATTCGTGAACATATTATTTTTCCTGAGATTAACTATGATAAGGTTGATCAAATGCGAGGAATGGATATAACGCTGGTCACAACCGCAAAGACAGACGCAGAAGCCCTTGCCCTTTTAAAGGGGTTTAATTTACCCTTTACAGGACAGAAGTAGGGCAGGAGAAAAAATATGGCTAAGACAAGTTCAATAGAAAAAAATCGCCACCGCCAAAAAATGATGAAGCAATATGCACCGCGGCGGGAGCGATTAAAGGCGATAGCAAACAATAAGGCCCTTTCGATGGAAGAGCGGTTCAAGGCGCGGCTCCAATTAGCCGAATTGCCGCGGAATAGTTCACCTTGTCGTGTGCGGTTGCGGTGTGAGCTAACGGGGCGGCCGCGAGGAGTTTACCGTAAGTTTAAGTTATCAAGAATTGCGTTACGCGCGCTTGCATCTTCAGGGCTTATCCCTGGGATGACAAAGTCGAGCTGGTAGGAGAAAAAGATGTCGTTTTCAGATCCAATAGGAGATATGCTCACCCGAATTCGGAATGGTCAGAAAGCTCAAAAATCGACCATTGTCTCACCTGCTTCAACTTTTCGCGAGAATGTCCTTGAAGTTTTGAAGGAAGAAGGGTACATCAGAGGCTACGTTCGTGAAAAAGTTTCTGATGGTATCGATCAAATTAAAATTGAGTTAAAGTATTACGAAAATCAGCCCGTCATACAACAGGTAACGCGCGTTTCAAAACCAGGTCGTCGCGTTTATGCGAAAATTAAAGATTTAAAGCCCATTAACAATGGCTTAGGAATCGTCGTTCTTTCAACGCCTAAAGGCATTCTTTCCGATGGAAAAGCGCGAGAGTTGAACGTAGGCGGCGAAGTTCTCTGCAATGTATTCTAAGGATTAGACCATGTCTCGAGTTGGAAAGCATCCTGTGTCTGTCCCCGCTGGGGTAACGTGTCAATTGGCAGGGCAGGACATCAAGATCAAAGGAAAAAACGGTGAACTTTCTGCATTGATGAGCAAGGAAGTTCATGTAACATTTGAAAATAACGAGATTCTTGTTAGACCAGCTGATGCATCTAAGCAAGCTCGTATGTTGTGGGGAACGTGGAAGAATCGTATTCGAAATATGGTTCAAGGCGTGAACGAAGGATTTACTGTTCGCCTTGAAATTAACGGAGTTGGTTATCGGGCAGCTGTTGAAGGGAAAGCTTTAAAATTACAGCTGGGGTATAGCCATGATATTCTCTACCCTATTCCTGAGGGAATTCAGATTACGTGTGAAAAACCGACAGCCATTGCGATAACGGGGGCGGATCGTCAGCGTGTTGGTCAAGTGGCTGCTGAAATTCGGGCTTACCGTCGGCCAGAACCCTATAAGGGAAAAGGAATTAAATACGAAGGCGAGCATATTGTTCGTAAAGAAGGAAAGAAGAAGTAAGGGAGTGGCTAGAAGTTAGACGGTAGTCAGAAAGTAGAAAATTCCGAGGAAATTTCAAGGCTATGCGCCGATTTTTCATCCTCGAGCTAGAAGTCCTTAATTTGCAAAGCAAATTTTAGGACTTCTTCATCGAGGATCTCGTTGATGGAGACAAGAATCTCGGTTCAAGAAAAGATAATGTTTCCTTACAGGAAACAAACCTTTTCTAGCCCGAGGATGATAAGAGAGGGATGTCATCGAGGATGATAAGAGAGAGTCGTCTGAAGATGACAAGTTGGTTCTAACGACTAAAAGAAAGAGAATGTAAGAGAAATGAGTCACGAAAAAGATCTTTTTGAACGGCGCAAGCGCCGGACACGATTTAAACTTGCGAAAGTAGCAACCGCACGGCCGCGACTTTCTGTGTTTCGGTCGAAGCAACACATTTATGCTCAAATCATTAATGATGAAGCGCGGCATACAGTAGCGTCTGCGTCAACGATAGAAAAAGAGGCGACCAAAAAGCTTAAGACGACGTCGACCGTCGCTGCGGCTGAAAGTGTTGGTAAGCTTATTGCAGAACGCGCTCTTAAAGCAGGCGTTAAGGAAATTGTCTTTGATCGTGGGGGATATCTTTACCATGGTCGTGTAAAGGCATTGGCAGATGCAGCGCGCAGCGCTGGGCTCTTATTTTAAGGTGAGATGAGAATGGCACGAGAAGGAAAGAACACACGGTCTTCACGCGATAGTCGCGAAGAATCTGAGTTAGTCGAAAAGTTGGTCGCAATCAACCGGGTTACGAATGTAAAGAAAGGGGGAAAGACGTTCTCCTTTTCAGCAATTGTGGTGGTGGGCGATGGAAAAGGTCGCGTAGGACATGGAACCGGCAAGTCGCGCGAAGTTCCGGAGGCGATTCAAAAAGCAACAGAAAAAGCAAAGCGGGGGTTGGTACGCGTTCCTCTTCGTGAGGGTCGGACACTTCATCATGATGTTACTGCGTCTTATGGCGCGGGCCTTGTTCATATGCGTGCTGCGGTTCCGGGAACGGGAATTATCGCAGGCGGTCCAATGCGGGCGGTATGTGAAGCTGTTGGTATTCAAGATGTTGTCAGTAAGTCCATTGGGTCTTCAAATCCCCATAATATGGTGCGCGCAACCTTTAAGGCGCTTCAGATGATCTCTGCTCCAAGGCAAGTGGCTGCGCGTCGGGGAAAGAAATTAAGTGAAATTGTAGGGCGCAGAGCCCAGGGTGAGGTGTGATGACGATTAAAAAAAAGACACTCATTGTCACACAAACAGGAAGTCCTATTCGTCGTAATGAGAAACAACAAGCAACGCTCTGTGGGTTGGGATTGAATAAGATTGGCCGGACGCGTGAGTTGGAAGATACACCCTCTGTTCGGGGTATGATTGCAAAAGTGAAGCATATGGTAAAGGTGGAAGATTAAGATGAAACTTAACGAAATTCGTGATAATCCAGGAGCACGGCGACCTTTAATGCGTATTGGCCGTGGTATTGGATCTGGTAAAGGGAAAACCGGGGGACGAGGCGGAAAAGGTCAGACGGCGCGTACGGGCGTGTCCATTAATGGATTTGAAGGCGGTCAAATGCCTCTTTACCGTCGTTTGCCAAAACGAGGGTTTACGAATATTTTTGCCTTGAAATTTGTAGAAGTAAATTTAGGTCGTCTTCAGGAAGCTATTGATGCGGGAAAGATTGACGCTAAAAAACCAATTAATGAAGAAATTCTTCTTGCAGCGGGTCTTGTGCGTAGAATTCGAGATGGGATTCGTCTTTTAGGGAAAGGTCAGCTTAAAGCAAAGGTTTCTCTGGAGATTACCGGTGCGAGTAAAAGTGCTGTCGCCGCCGTTGAAAAGGCGGGAGGGACGGTAGTTGTCAGGAATCAGGAATCAGGGGGCAGGGGGCAGGAAAAAAAAGAATTCAGTTCCCTGACTCCTGACTCCAGTTCCCTGACTCCTGACTCCAGTTCCCTGACTCCTGACTCCAGTTCCCTGACTCCTGACTCCTGAAACAAGAGGCAACAATGGCATCAGCCGCAGAACAACTCGCAGCAAACATTAATATCAAGGCTTTTTCTAAAGCAGCAGACCTTAAGAAACGCATTTGGTTTACACTTGGCGTTTTGATTGTCTATCGACTCGCAACCTATATTCCTTTGCCAGGTATTAATCCTGCAGTGATGGCCGAGTTTGCGCAAAGTCATGGGGGCGGGATTTTTGGTATGGTCGATATGTTCTCAGGGGGCGCCTTGAGTCGTATGTCCATTATGGCTCTTAACATTATGCCTTACATTTCAGCCAGTATTATCATTCAATTGATGACAGCTGTGTCGCCTCAGTTTGAGGCGCTTAAAAAAGAAGGAGAATCAGGCCGAAGGAAACTCAATCAATATACCCGCTATTTGACGGTTTTGATTGCTACATTGCAAGCGTACGGAGCCGCTGTAGGACTTGAAGCGCTGCATGGTGCCGCAGGGTCTGCTGTGTTGGATCCGGGGCTTTTTTTCCGCCTTACAACGGTTATAACGATTGTAGGGTCAACTCTTTTCTTGATGTGGCTTGGTGAGCAAATTACAAGCCGAGGGATTGGAAATGGAATTTCACTCGTCATATTTGCTGGTATCGTTGCGACGTTGCCGTCGTCTATTATCAATGCTCTAGAACTAGGGCGGACGGGGGCCTTGTCTTATGTTTTTATTTTATTCATCCTTGTTTTTTCGGTAGCGATGATTGCTTTTATCGTGTTTATGGAGCGGGCTCAACGTCGTGTCTTTATTCAATATCCCAAACGACAAGTTGGCAATAAGATGTTTGGGGGTGACAGTTCTCACCTTCCGATCAAACTTAATAGTACGGGTGTTATTCCCCCTATCTTTGCAAGCTCGCTTCTACTTTTGCCTCTTTCTCTTGCTCAACTGTCTGGAGGACAAGGTCCGGGTTGGTTGCAATGGATTTTAGGGGGCTTACAGCATGGAAGCGTTGTTTATATCGCTATCTATCTTCTCTTAATTGTTTTCTTTGCTTTTTTTTACACCTCTATCACGTTTAATCCTCAAGAAACGGCCGAAAATCTAAAGAAAAATGGTGGATTTATTCCGGGATATCGTCCGGGTGTGAATACAGCGCAGTATTTAGATGGCGTAGTAACCCGGTTGACGGTGTTGGGCGCTGCTTATTTAGCCTTTGTCTGTGCAGTTCCTGAGTTCTTCTATGCAGTGTATTCCTTGCCCTTCTATTTGGGAGGGACGACTTTTTTGATTGCGGTGAGTGTGCCTATGGATACGGTTGCTCAAATTCATTCTCATCTTCTGGCCCATCAGTATGAGGGGCTATTGAAGAAAACACGTTTGTTAAAAGGGTCGCGACCATGAACCTTATCCTCTTGGGGGCGCCGGGGTCGGGGAAAGGAACCCAGGCCCGTTTACTTCAAGAACATTATCACCTCACCTTAATTGCAACAGGGGAGATATTAAGAGAAGAAGTTTGTAAGGGAACTCCCCTTGGTCTTGAGGTTAAAGAAAAAATGGATGCGGGGATCTATCTTTCTGATGATATTATTCTTCGCGTTTTTGAAGAACGGCTCTTGCAGTCAAAAGATCAAGGGGTTATCCTTGATGGTGTCCCTCGAACACTCAACCAGGCTCAAAAGATCGATGCTATGTTCGACCGTTTGGGTCTTGAAATAGATGGGATTATTCAACTAACTGTTGATGATAAGGAATTGATTCAGCGCATTTCAAGTCGAACGATTTGTAAAACGTGTGGAGCTTCTTATTCAAACCATCAAACGACGTGTGGTCAATGTTCGGGCACAGAATTTATGCGAAGAAAAGATGATGATCCTGAGACTGTAAAAAGCCGTCTGGATGTGTATAATGAGCAAGCAAAACCATTGACAGACTATTATCGCGCAAGCAATCGTTTAAAGGTTGTTGATGGCATGCAGTCTGTGGAAGATGTTTATAAACAAATAGAGAAGATTTTGAGCTCTCTTGCCCCCGGTTGTCATCCTGAACTTGTTTCAGGGATTTCTTGACAAGGGATCCCGAAACGAGTTCGGAATTACAACAGAGGGATTGACAGATAACTCAGGATACCTATACTCCGCACAGGGATTATGAGAGCTCTCAATAAAAATAGGATGAAGGAGACGTAAGTGGCTCGTATAGCTGGCGTAAATATACCAACGCAAAAAAGAGTTGAAATTGGACTACAGTCAATTTATGGGATTGGACCCTCAAAAGCACAGGAAATTTGTGCAAAGCTTGGGATTCCTGTTGAGCGGCGTGTTAATCAATTAACGGATGAGGAAGTTTTAAAAATCCGTGAAGCAATTGACCATGAGTACAAAGTAGAAGGCGATCTTCGTCGAGAAGTATCTATGAATATTAAGCGGTTGATGGACCTTGGGTGTTATCGAGGCCTTCGACATCGTAAGGGGCTTCCTGTTCGTGGGCAACGAACACATACAAATGCCCGCACACGTAAAGGGAAAGCCGTTGCAATTGCAGGTAAGAAAAAGTAAGGATTAAAAGTTTAGATGGCGCAAAAACCAGCACAAAAGATTCGTCGCAGAGAGAGAAAAAATATTATCTCTGGCGTGGCACATGTCAATGCAACGTTTAATAATACGGTTGTTACCATTACAGATGCTCAAGGTAATACGATTTCCTGGTCATCTTCTGGAACAAAAGGATTTAAGGGCTCTCGCAAGTCTACGCCTTATGCGGCACAGATGGCTGCAGAAGATGCGGGACGAAAAGCTCAAGAGCATGGGATGAAATCTCTTGAGGTTGAAGTAAAGGGGCCTGGTTCAGGTCGTGAATCAGCATTGCGAGCACTGCAGGCTACTGGGTTTGTGATAACGTCTATTCGGGACGTTACACCCATTCCACACAATGGATGTCGGCCAAAAAAGCGTCGTCGTGTATAAATTTAAGTTATTAATAAAATATTGACTACTGAAAGGCTCAACTCGTGATACAGAAAAATTGGCAAGCCCTCATTAAACCTTATAAATTGAACTTAGATCATAGTGAAGATTCCCAGTATGTAGCTATCGTTACTGCGGATCCTCTTGAGCCTGGGTTTGGAACAACCTTAGGGACCGCTTTGCGACGTGTATTGCTTTCCTCTCTTCAAGGATCTGCAATCACCTCTGTGCACATTGAAGGCGTTTTACACGAATTTTCAACCCTTTCTGGAGTAAGTGAAGACATTACAGACATAGTTCTGAATCTTAAAGGCGTCGTGACAAGACTGCATAAAGATGGTCCTGTGCGTGTGAAGCTATCTGCTGAAGGACCGTGTAATGTGACGGCGAAAATGATTGAAACCTCCTCTGACCTTGAGATCCTGAATAAAGACCATTACATTTGTGCTCTGGGACAAGGAGCAAAGATTTCTATGGAACTGACAATCAATACAGGGAAAGGGTATGTCCCTGCAGAAAGCAATAAAAAGGCTGATGCCCCAGTTGGATTGATTCCGATCGATGCGCTTTATAGCCCCGTACGTAAAGTTTCTTATAAAGTTGAGAATACACGGGTGGGGCAACAGACAAACTATGATAAGTTAAGCTTGCGGGTTGAAACGGATGGAAGCGTTCGTCCCGATGATGCTGTTGCTTTGGCTGCACGTATTTTACAAGACCAACTCCAGAAATTTATTAATTTTGAAGAACCAAAAGAGTCTTATGTAGAAAAAGAGGAATCCTTGCTTTCTTTCAACAGGTCTCTCCTCCGCAAAGTGGATGAGCTTGAACTTTCTGTAAGATCAGCAAATTGCCTCAAGAATGATAACATTATCTATATTGGAGACCTTGTACAAAAAACAGAGTCTGAAATGCTTCGGACACCAAATTTCGGCAGGAAATCTTTGAATGAAATTAAAGAAGTGCTTTCCCAAATGGGACTTGGCTTTGGAATGGATATTCCGGGATGGCCGCCTGAAAATATTGAGGAATTAATAAAAAAGCTCGATGAGCCATTTTAAAAAATAGGAGTTTTCAGCTATGCGTCATGGAATTAACGGCCGTAAACTCAATCGGCATTCAGGCGAAAGAAAAGCGCTTTTCAAGGGCTTGGCTGCGTCTTTGTTAAAACACGAGCAAATTAAGACGACGTTACCAAAGGCTAAAGATCTTCGCCCCATTGTGGAAAGAATGATCACCCTTGGCAAGAAAGGCGGCCTTTCTTGCCGTCGTCAAGCCATTGCCTTGATAGGGGACAAAGAAATTGCCGCAAAGATTATGGGACCTTTGGCTGAGCGGTATAAAACAAGGGCAGGAGGTTATGTGCGTATTGTTAAGGCTGGCTTCCGTGCGGGAGACAATGCAGCAATGGCGATTGTTGAACTTCTTGACCGTGACCTCACAGCAAAAGGAAAAGACTCAGGCCCAACTGCACAGAAGGCGGCTGATTCAGGAGAGATTAGTAATTAGAAATTTCTAATTACTAAATTCTAGAGCATTTTTGATTTAAGTATTTACGATATTGTGTATGATATCTCTTTCTAGCAAAGGGGATATCATGAGATCATCTTTGTTTTCGCCACTCAAGACATAGGTAGGAACAGAGAAAAGAAGGGCAAGATCTTGCCCTTCTTTTAAAGCTTTAGTTCATGTATTACGGTTGATGGAGGCCTCTCTTGGGGAGGCCGTGATTAAAACAAATCGCATCTACGCTCTCCCAGATTTTGGATTAATTTGCTTTGGTTGTGAAGTTCAACCCCTTTCCATGCAGAATTCTCAAGCTCTTACCTTTTGTGAACCGTAGCGCCTGTGATTTTTCCTTCGATCTTTGCTCCGGGGCCTTGTTCAATTACCCCTTCTCCAGATTCAAAGATGACATTACCTTTTACAGTTGTTTTTCCGAGTAAATGTAGAACTTGCTGTTTATTTTTTCGGAGGAAAACCACACTCACCCGCACTGTAGCTTTCCATAATGTAGCACTTGTACCCCCTGCAACATTTCCCCTTGCCATTACCATTTATTCTGCACTCATCGCCATAGGACCCACAACCCCACGCATTTTCGTTAGTGGCTAGTATCGCGGGCAAGACAGCAAACAACCCAATTACAATCGCTTTCCGCAGAAATTTTGTTTTTTCCATTTTGATATTCCTTTATTAAGTTGATAAATGCCCAATCAGGTTCAGGGATGACGGGGCGGGTTAAATTCCGTGTCAACAGATTGCGAAGAAATTCACCATAAATGACGAATCTCTCCTCAAAAAAAGCGGCTTATATCACTTATCAATCAAGTGGCAGACAAAACTGGGTTGCTTCGTCGCCTTCGGCTCCTCGCAATGACGCCAATTTCCGTCATTGCGAGCGAAGCGAAGCAATCCAGAATATCAACCTATTGAATGCGAAATGGTATTAGTGTTCTTGACAATGGGGGCAGCTTACTTCACCAACGCATCCCTTTGTGGCAGTTAACATGGTCATTTTAAAATAACGATAGCATACTGTGGTTAAGATTGAGTTAATAGGAGACAAGATTTCCTCTTCCCTCTCAACATAGGTTGTGATGGTATGGTCTGAGTCCTTTATCTTGCCTCATTTTTGACGCTTGTTAAAGGGGCTCAGGCCATACCATCAGAGCCCTTTTTAGAGCTTACTCACCTATCCAGTTTTTGGGGCGCAGCGCATGAGTACCCTCCGCCAATCTCCTCAAAATCTTTACCAAAGAGCTTTGGTCTTCTTTCCCCACTTTGCCGAAAAATTCCGCATCGATTTTCTCAACGAGGGGGACTAACTTACGTACCTTCGTTTTCCCCTTATCGGTCAGAAACACACTTTTTGCACGCGTATCGGTTGCATGTTCAACGCGATAAACAAGTTCTTGAGACACAAGCTTTTTCAGAGATTGAGAGACCGTCATTTTATCAAGTTTTGAAAGGTGCGCGATGGCGATTTGCGTTGGCCTTTCATGATGCTCCTCAAACCACAACAGGATGGCCATAATGACGAATTGAGGGTGAGAGATGTCATACGCATCAAGGGCTTTCTTAATCAACCTCTGCCATGTAACAGTTGTTTGCCAGAGCAAAAGCCCAGGGCTATCGTCGGGGGCCTCAAAACCAAAGGTAGATTTCTTAGGATCTTGCAAGCTCAACCAGCGCCTCCATTTCTCCAGGAACGCTCTTAGCAACATTTTGAGCCACGAGCTTAACCCATAAGAACTTGAGAGGACCAGTCACTGTCAGAGTATTAGTAAGACGCACCCCCTCAGGCGTTTCCGCTAGCTCATGTGTGTCAACCATCTTTGCGCCAAAAAACGAGGTGCAGTCTGTAAATTTCCGCCCTTTCTCAATTTCTGTGAGCATGATTTTGACAGGCTTAACACCCTTCGGTTTTAACATAAAATGATTGCCGACAACAAAAGCACCTTCCAGTATGCAATAGTCCAAATCTCCATGCCATTTTGGCCAGTTATTAACATCTGTCCAAAGTTTCCAAATCGTCTTTTTGTCCACATTTTTGAAAGTCTTGCTATAGGTTCTTGTCCACATACTCTTTCTCCTCAATAGTAAGTATGAATAATATATATAAATTTACTATATGGTCAAGCCCTTTTTTATACCATGTCCGTAGCACATGATATGACCGAGTTAGTTAGCACGTTAGTTGACCGATTAAGATGGACTATTTCCCAAGGAGATAGCCATGAAAAAATCAATAATCAACGAAGGAGTGCTAACTAACTCGGTCATATCATGTGCTACGGACAGGTTTGCACAAAGGCACTTGACTTTATGTTTGGTGTACAGGTTAAGATGACTTCTTGTAAAAAGAAAAAAACAAAACCAAATGCAGAAAAAATTCCTCCGGACATTTAAAAAACATATGTTGTTGATTGTCTTTTGCGTTGTCCATATGGCGCCACCACCGTGCCGCGCACCATTTATCCCGGATTACTTACACCCAGACAGCTACGGCACAACTCATATGCGTTATGAACCAGATCCGCCGAATCCTCAAGGCCAAGCAGCACTGAATGACTGCATCAGTAAGAACCCACGTGTCTGGAAAATGATTGGGTGTTTATTGACAATTGCAGGCACCGTCATTGGTTTAACAGCCAGTGGGCAAACTCCGCCGCCGGCCTCACCTACTCATCCACCTGGTTATTGCAACCTAGACAATGGAATAACTTACTGTTGCTCAAACGGAAAGGTTGTGATTTCCCCTAATGCCTGGTGCTCATCAGGATCCGGATCTGGCTCATTTGGCCAAGACTGTGACGTTGATGTTCTTAATCCTGGCCTCGAAACGTGTCAAGTTGGAGCAAATTGTACATGTACGCCATGGTTGTTAAGGTCACCACCACCCATCAACGGAAGTAGAAATATTACACGAACAAAATTCCAAAAAAAACTCGCGCAAGCAGCAGTTATACGGGAAACACGACAAAAAACTGCCGGGGGAAAATGGGGTAAACATTGAATGACATGTGTTCAGAAACTCCAAAACCTCCTAGGATGCGCCGTGAGTGGGGAGAAGGTATCATCCCACATCAAAATAGCATCTCCAGCACTCTTAAAATGCGATTAAGCGCTATCCTGATCGGCTTTTCTATCTGAATTATCATTTGAAGGAGTTTCTGGAGACTTTCCGTGTTTAAAACACCAAGAGAGGTACTCGTTTACAGAATCTTTGAAGGCATAACGTAGATTTTCTATAGACTTTCCTTGGAACATGATGATCCTTAAGAAATAGCCTATCTGTGAAAAAAGTCTATATTTCTCTTGTGATTAGCTAGAGGGAGAAGAAATTGTTTGATGATGAGTAATCTATCACAAACGAAGAGCGTACGTACCTTAAAGATCGATCCGCAGTAGGACGGTTTGTGTTTTTTCTTTGTCTTCTTTTCTTTAAGAGGAATGGCTATACCCCTCGGACATCAAGAAGCCTTATTGAGGATCTGAAAGTTATCCGTGATACGATCGACCATGGACGCTGAGATTTTAGGCCACGTGACCTGAAAAAAGTCAAAGTGGCCGTTTTAAACTCGCTCACAGTCGTAAAGACTCTGTTATTACGTGTGAATTCGTTCAGAACCTTCCAGACGCGTTCGATTGGATTAAGATTGGGGCTATAGGTCGGTAAGTAACCTCAGTTTTGGATAAGAGAGCTTGAAAATTTAAAGGCCGGTTTGTTTTGCCTCAATTGATAAGCAACGAGGCAAGAAAGGATATTAACGCAAGCATTCGTAGGAGATCTATGGCGTGTATGAGATAAATTCATATGCACCTTCAAGATGTCAAAGACAGTTTCAATGAGAAACCGTTTTCTTAAGAGAAATTTTTCGATCAATGGCATAAGGTAATTTTTCATGTTTTTCCTTATCCCTGTGATTACTTTGAGGCCTCGTCTAAACAGTTTTTTGAAAAGCTCCTGAGAAATAAACCCTTTGTCCGCAAAAATACTTCCCATAAGGTCTCGAGTCATCTCATCCAAGACAGTTCGTTCATCAACATTACCGGGAGTTATTTTAACAGCCATAATGCTCCCTTTATGATTAATGACCATGTGCAGTTTAAGCCCATAAAACCACCCCATCGTTGTTTTTCCTCGGGCTGCAAGTCCTTGGAAGACACGATGACGATTAATCCGTTTGTTGTGACACACGGGTAGAGATGTGGGATCAGCAATATAAATTCCTGTTTTCTTTCCAAACAAGCTGTTCAACAAAACACTCAAGGGAACAAAAAGGCGTGGCATGAGCTGGACAAATCGATTGTAACTGACAAGGTGTGGAAAGTCTTGTTTATGGATATGAGCTACATGAACAGTGTAAAAATATTTAAATACTTTACAAGGGCTTACGTGAAACATAACCATAATCGTTAACATTTCACTTAAGGTCATTTCGCAGGCTCGATGGCGCTCTTTTCCCGTATCAATAAGGCGATGCTTTTCCCATTCTTCATAGGCTTTGCAAAATTCATCGATGCAAAAAAATAATGCTGTGATATTATATCTCATTGGCTAAGCTCCTTTCTTATTTTTTACCAATTCTAAGAATGGCTTAGCCTACCATATTTTTATCCCTTATCCAAAACTGAGGTTAAGTAATGCAGCAAGATTCCATACTTTTTAGCGGCTTCCTTCGTTTCCTGGCTTGTATTATCAGGCCCATTGTCCAAAATCTGATGAATCTTTGGAGCTTTCGGATATTTCTTTCGCAGAGAAGCAAAATGCTTTTCCATAGCTTTGCTGTCGATCGTTTCATGAGTCGCAATGGCGATTTCCATGCTTTCTAGATTAAGGGATCCCAAAAGATTCAATCGAGAGCGAGAAGCAGTTGTTTTAATGAGTTTGTCGTTCTTCTTTCCTTGACGAATCCAGCCATATGTTATTTTTGTTGCCATTGTAGGGTGCACTGCATCCAAGAATTCAACTGGCTCATCTTCAGGTAGAGTGTTCATGAGATATTCATAATATTTGATGAAGGTAGCTTGTTTATCTGGGTCAGCTTTTGCTGGCGTTCCTTTAGGCTTTTTGAAAGAAAACTTGTTGCGTGTGAGCCATTTTATCATGCCAGAAACTGTGAATCCCACACCGTAGACGTGCTGGACATAAGCACAGATATGCTCGACTTTGAGGTACGTATTGACTTCAAGGTGCTGGATGAGTTCTGTAGTTTGATGAGGTGTCAGATGGCTTTTTGATCCGCCGTTGTCGGGCTTGAGTTTTCTGCTCTTCTGGTAATCATTGAGATGATCTTGAACCGTCTCATACCGAATCCTCAACGCTTGAGCGATTTGCTTCTGCGTCCATCCCTCTGCATTCAGCAAAACCGCTTTGATACGATCCGCCACACGGCGATCCCTCTCTTTACTATACTGTGATTCAAGTTCTTCTTTTTCTTTAATTGTTAGCTCAATTCTCATCCATCATTTATACATAATTCCTTACAAAAATACAACATTTCTTTCGTTAAGATCCTTGATTAATAAGGTTTTTTCATTGGCGAGGGGTATATTGTTCATCTTTTACCTCTTTTTTTAAATTAAAAAATATAGGTATGCCTGTCAACTACATGCCCATAAAAAAAATTATTTCCTTAGCAGTCACAGAATCTTACACAGCAAACAACATTCAACACATTACGTATTTTTTACGAATATAAATTTTACAATTATCCACTTAGTCTAAACATACTATCAAATATAAGGAGAAGAAAGTAGATAACAGATATTCATGGAGAAAGATTTGAAATTATGCACAAAAACATCCAGTTCTCTTTCCATAAAAAATATCAGAGCCGTGTCGGAACTTAGTAAGTTAGTGACCTTCTCTTCGAAATTTCCGACCCGTGTAACGAAGCGCCCTCGCATCTCTGATTCTGCGAGGGCTAACAAAAAAAAGGAGACTTAACATGAAAAAGAAATTTTTTCAAATATTGAAAAACAATAAAATTATAAAACAAACAAAGCATAAAAAAAAGGAGATTGGGGTATGGAAACCTGATCATGCAGCAAAAATTATAAGTGGGCCATTTGGAAGAGCTTGTGAAACTTTTTTAGAAAGTCGGTGTCATTGGTAAAAGTCCACATAGGATAATTTATCATAAATGATGAGCAAGCTCGGTAACCACGGATAAATCCCGTGGTTACCATTCTTACAGAGAGCTACTATTCAATATAGTTTTTATATTTTGTACAAATTTGATAATCTATTGTTTAAAAAGTATTTTTTAGAACTAGCAGAGGGAATTCCTATGCACTACCATCTTAGGGACCATATTTATCTAACGCAGTTCAGGAATGAATTTATCTTATTGGATACAAAAAAAGATAAGTATATGGTCTGTTTTCAGGAAATTTCTGAATTATTAGTTAGTCTTTTGAACAGGAAACAGATTTCTTCAAAAGTAACCTCTTCAGAATCACGCCTCTCGCCAGAAGATCTCGCCACCATTGAGATCCTCCTTAATGACCACATCATTGAGAAAAAAAACACCCCCTTTCTTTTCCATATTGATCGAAAACCTGGCTCCGAGGGGGTTTCAAATGTAGATTGGAGTTTGCCTCTGGAAAATAAAAAGGTGCGTCTGAGCATTAACGTATTTAAGGCTTTCATGACGCTTACCAAGGTGAATTTTTATATAAAGGTCAGAGGCTTCTATTCCACGATCCAATTAATCAAAAAATCTCGTAAAAATAACAAGCATTATATCATTCCTTCCATGGAGGAGTTGCGGGATCTTGCGAATGTCGTCAATAAGGCCTGTTTGATTTATCCCACCAGAACGAAGTGTTTAGAATGGTCCATGACCTTTGTTTTAGTGGCTTTGAAACGGGGTTGGAAATGTAATCTTGAAGTTGGCGTTCAAAACTATCCTTTCATGGCTCACGCGTGGGTTGAATGTAATGGGCAAGTCGTTATGGATTCACAAGATTTAAGAGAAGGACTAGGCATCATTTTGAATGAGCCTTTCAGAAAGATAAAAATATGATTTATGTGGGTCTTATTCATTTTAATCAAGAATCCTGTAGAGTTCAGAATCTTTGTTCTGCTCTTGAATCCTATACGAAAACTCCTTCCGTAGTGATTAACAAAAGATCTTTGACGCTAGTGTATGGGAAACTCTCAGTCATCCAAGATGTTGATGAGGTTTGGGATAATGAAAACTCTGTTATCATTGGGCGTATTTTTGATAAAGCCACAAAGGCTTCTTTCCAGAAAAAAGACTTTAAAAATTTGTCTTCTCTCAACAAAAAAGAGATTTTAGAAAAAATATGGGGAAAATACGTTTATATTCAGGCAAACACAAAGGGGACTTGCTTTGACATTATAATTGATTCAACGGGACAACTTCCTTTGTTCTATTACATTTTTCCTAATGGGAATATTTTATTTTCTTCCGACATTGAAATTCTTTTTAAGGCACTTAGTCAAAAACCAGAGTACAATTGGACCTATCTCTGCTCTTATCTGATGTATAGCAATAGCAGTGCTGTTCAAACGCCTTTTCAAAATATTTTTGAGCTTCCACCTGCATGCTCCTTAAAAATTACAAAAGACGAGAGAAAGACTGCGCCCTTTTGGAACCCTCTAAATTCTTATAAAAAACAAGAGATACAAGAAAAAGGGGCTGCGAACGTTCTGCAAGATACCTTGAAACCCTGGATCGAGCCCTACAAAAATATATGCGTCAGCCTTTCAGGCGGGCTCGACTCTTCTTCTCTTGTGTATTGCTTAAAAGACATTGTGAGAAAAGATCAAACTTTGAAAGCTTTAAATTATTTTCACTCTTCTGTTAAATCTTCAAACGAAGTTGCACACGCACGTCAAGTGTGTAAGGAAACAGACATTGAACTCATTGAACTTGATGCGTCTGATTCTCTTCCCTTTGATACTCCACGAAACAAACAACTCGTCAGACCTAATAAGCCCTTTCCCGGACTTATCAGTCTAAAGTGGCTTGAGAACATCTCTGATCGTATTCCTAATACGGCCTCTTGTACTTTTCTGAGCGGGCATGGCAGTGATCATATTTTTATGCGCCCCCCCTCTAAAAAATCTGTCTCGGATTACATTCTTGAAAAAGGTCTCAAAGGATCCAAAGGACAGTTAAACAATATCACTCAGTTTTACAGAGACTCTCTTTTTCCAATTCTTAAAGAAAATGTAATAGGTTTGGGATCTTACACTCTTTCTCAACGTCAGAAAAAAAGACATTCCAAAAACACACAAGATAAAATTCCATACTGGATTACACAGACTTTACGTCAAAAAATATCCTCTGATTTTGTCCACCCTATCTATGGGAGTCTTTCAAAAAAAATTCTTCCTGGTAAATACACTCAAATTGATGCCCTCTATGAAGGTCTGGCCTCAATTCATATGGAGATGGACAGAGTCAATCCCATCTATTATCCTTTTCTTTACGAACCTATTGTTGAATTCGCCCTCTCTTTTCCAACCTATGAGCTCTTCCATAAGGGTCATGATCGCTATCCTCTGCGTCAATCAATCAGTGAACGTTTTAAAACAGAGACTGTCTGGAGGCGAGACAAAAGTCAAACCACTGGGATAATTCAATTAGGTGTTAAGAAAAACTTAGAAAAGATTTTAGGAATTTGTCTTGAAGGATACTTCGTCAAGCAAGGCCTGGTTGATAAAGAGGGCTTACGTGAAACAATAATGCTTATCGGAAACGGGGACATTAATCACCTATGGCCTTTTATGCACCTTGCTTCAGCTGAAATCTTTTTTAAGTATTGGGATGAAAAAATTTTATGAGCCAGAAACAACATTACAAACAATATGGGAAGTGCGTCCAAGACGTCCTTGCAACCACCTTTGAGGACAAGAAACTCCGATGGAGTTTCTTCCTGGCTCTCCTAGGATTAGCGGTTGGCATTCTCTCTAATCTTTCCATTCCTCTGCTTCTCAAGAAGATTGTGGAATCTTTTTCTTCAGAAAACTCCCTTTCCGTCACATTAATTTTGCTGAGCTACGGCCTTATCTGGATGATCAGTCAAGCCTCTCTTCATATTCGTGCCCTTTTAACCTATCAAATTGAGCAACGGATCACCTTTGTTTTAGGCATAAAGGTTTTGTCTCATCTTTATAGTCTTTCTCATAGCTATTTTCTTAACCAAAAACCAGGAGCTTTAACGAATATCATTCGAAAAGCCCAACAAGATGTGCCCCGCATCACACTTGGATTATTTTTTTATGTTATTCCAACACTTCTTGAATTTTTATTTGTGATAATTCTAATCACCAGCCTTTATCCCTTTATCTATAGCTTGTTGATGGCGGGAACCTTAGGCGCATTTTTTCTTTATACCTCTCTCTCCATGAAGACAGCCTTAAAAGACCGTGAAAGAGCCAATGAAGTCGATAAAAACGTTGATGGAATTGTTACCGATTGGTTGTCAAATTATGAAGCCATTAAGGTTTTTGGAAAACGTGATCTAGCCATTCAAACCTGCGAGCGGGAGTTAAAAAAACGAGAAGGGACTGAAATTCGGTTTATGACGAAGTATAGCCTCTCTCACTTAGGGCAATCCTTGATTCTAGGGGTTGGGATTTCCTCTTTGACCTATTGCGTGGGACAAGGCGTTTTGGACAACACAATGACTGTTGGGGATTTTATCCTTTTTAATGGCTATATTTTACAGTTCATTGTCCCCATTAGTATTTTAGGACAAGTGTTTCAAGATGTTAAAAAAGCTCTTGTGGATATGAAGGGAATTATTGATCTGCTCTTAACACAAAGTGAGGTTAAAGAAGTCCCTTGCCCCCTTGTCTTATCAGGCGAGCGATTTCAAGTTTGTTTTGAGGATGTATCCTTTAAATACAAGGATAGGCTTATCTTAGACACTGTTTCTTTTAAAATAGAGCCAGGGGAAACTGCCTTGGTTGTCGGACCCACAGGAATTGGAAAATCCACCATAGCAAAGCTCATTCTTCGGTTATATGACCCCACAGAAGGCAATATTTCCATCAATCAAAGAAATATAAAAGATCTCTCTTTTTCCTCTTTATCTGACACAATCGGCTGGGTTCCCCAAGAGGGTTACTTATTGAATGATAGCATTGAAAATAATCTTCGATTTGTCTGTCCTGATGCCACATCTGTTGACATTAAAGAGGCACTAGATCGCGCACACCTTCTGGATTTCATTAAAAATCTTCCCCAAGGTCTTGAGACCATTGTTGGTGATCGTGGCTTAAAATTATCGGGAGGAGAAAAACAACGCCTTTCTCTTGCCCGTCTTTTCCTGAAAAAGCCAAAGATCTGCATTTTTGATGAGAGCACTTCATCTTTAGATAAAGACACAGATTTCATCATTCAAAATAATATTGAAAAATTTTTACCCGAAAGAACGAAAATCATCATCACCCATCGTCCTTTCTTGGCTCATAAGGTTGATCAAATTATCACTCTTGAGTCTGCCTATACAAAGCCTCTTTTTATGGTGGTGCATTAAAAGAAGGAAAATCCATACAAAGCCATTTTCTTAAGAAGCAGGCATATTTTTTTGCTTATCCTCTTCAGAAGGAGATCCTAAACCGTAGGCTTCTTTTAGGTCTTTCGTAAGCTCTTCTAGTCCCTTATATCCAGGAACGACTTTTTTCTCTCCGATAATGAAGGCAGGCGTCCCTCGAAGACCTATCTCTTTTGAAAGGGCAAGGGTTTGGTCGATTTTCTCTTGAATCTCTGAGCTATTCATATCTTTTTTGAGCATTTTTGTGTCAAATCCTAAGGTTTTAGCGGCCTTCAAAATATCTTTCTCTGTTAAAGGAGCAGCGGATTCAAAAATGACCTTTTGCAGTTGGTCATATTTTCCTTGGCTATGAGCAGCCATGAGCGCTTTCACAGCAATCAGTGAGTTTTTCATAATCGGAATATCTTTAAAAATAACCTTTACATCCTTGTTTGCCTTCAGGAATGTACTCAGATCGCCATAAAACTTTTTGCAATGGCCACAGTAAGGATCCGTAAAGACCATAATGCTTTGATGTGCCTCAGGATTGCCTGCGGTGGGAGAAGAAGAATCCTTGAAAATCTTGTCTTTATTCTCAGCCACAAACTTTTCCATCTTTAGAATGGCTTCTTTTTGCTGTTCTTTCATTCCTGCTTGCGTGGCGTCCAAAACCTCACGGGAATGGGTTTCCAAGAAGCGGGACATAAGCTTTTCTAAAGCGTGTTCTTGTTCGGGTGTAAAAGCAGGAGAGAGAGCCTCGGACACTTCTTCCACAGCAACAATGTCTTCAGAAAATGCTGGGGTTATCAGGCTTAAACTTGCAAAAGAGAGGGCGGTTAAATAAATTTTTTTCATGTTTTTGTTTCCTTTTTGTTTAAGTTAAGTGAAATTTTCTCATTGGCTATGAGAGGTGAATATAGAGTTTTCGTAGACAGGAGACATGATCTCCCCTTCATCATTCACACTCAGTGTAAGCATAAAACAAATGTCTTTCTTGAATCTTTTTTTTCTTTCTTCCCTCACGTTCCTTCCTCCCTTGAGGGGGCTTCTTTTCTCTATCACGGGTCTGTTGCGCTGAGAAACTGTGAATCCTATCCCAAAGTTTTCGAAATTATAATTAACTCCAGCTCTATAGGAAAATTGTCCTCTTCTTTCCTTTGCCCCCTCTAAGTTTTGCATCAACGATCCTCTCAAAGACCAATTATCTGTGAATTGATAAGAACAATTATAATTAATCCTTTTGTCTGTTTGTTGAAAGTTTTTTTGATTTCTTACCTTATCAAGATTTTTATTTCCTGGCCTACCAACTGGTCTTTCAAAATTCTTCATGACATTTCTTGTGATCGTGTAATTGACAGAAAAAGTTGTACTCTCCGTATAAATAGAACCACCAATACCAGAAGCACGTGATTGAAAAGAGTTGCGATCAATTTCAAAGGCTGCATTAAGCCGCAACCATCTTAAAAGATTCGTTTCAACATGCCCTACATAATCAGAAAACCGCGGGGCCCCTTGTGTGGGAGCATAGGGAGATGTTGGGGTTTTCAGGAGGGCGTATTGCTGTCCTAGGAAAAGTGTTCCATGCCCAAGTGACCCTAAGGTTACCAAAAACTTTCCCCCATATATAGCTTGGTTTCTTCCCCCCATTCGACCACCATATCCTCCCATGCCTCCTCCAAAGCTATTCCCCATCATACCTCCAGAGAGGGGAGAGATCATCCCCATGTCTCCCATAGGAAAATGATCAGCACCACACAGACCTCCCACATCACCGTAGGGGAAACCATCTGAACCAGAGAAGGGTCCTCCCATAGTTTCTAGAGGACTCCCCTCGGGACTATAAGGCATTCCTAAACCTTCTCCAGATGACAGATCATGCGGAGGATAAGATCCCTCCAACCCTCCTGGATAATGATCCAAGTTATACATCTCTCCCATAAGATGATCATGATCATGGCCATACCCTCCCATACGTGGTCCATCACGCATGTTAGGCGTTTTCTGCCTTATGGGTTTTTGAGGTTGGGTACTAAGTGAGCCCGTTGGCTGAAAAGAAAGATTCCCTGACCAAATAGGAAGAAAAGGTCCTTTCCAGTCCATACCAATCCTCGGCAAAACACTGACACGTACCCTCTGACCTTCAGAACATGTTGACTTGAAACCATTCATGGGCTGCCCAAAGCCATTTGTTTTGGAAACATTCCCTCTAGTTGAGGCAAAAAAGGTAAGCCTTTGTCCAAGGGGGGCGCGAATGGAATGTTTTAAGTTAAAATCCACATATTGAGAAAACCTGTTTTTTTTATTAGAAGGAGTAGGTCTTAGATTAAAAGGACTTTTTGGCTTAGGAATATTTGTGTCCTGCTCTTTCCCCCAGCACCCGTTGGCAAATCCAAAAGAATGCTGATGTCTATGGTGTCTTGAGTTTTTTTTCTGCTTAGACGCCATTCTTACTTTCCTTCCTATTCTAGAACGACCATTATGTCCTCCTTGTCGAATACTTAAAGTCGTCTGGTTATCCTGAAACTTCAGCTGCCTCTTCGAGGAAAGCATTTCGGAAGGAGTTTGATCTT